>JBEKWW010000001.1:0-417746 GCA_049512655.1 Candidatus Sulfotelmatobacter sp.
GCTTTTTCTTCCGGAGCGTTATCGATCGAGTCAAAAGACCGGAACGTGTTCTTCGGATTATGTTTCGACAATACCTTGGTGATAGCCGCCGTCAGCGTGGTCTTGCCGTGGTCAATGTGGCCAATCGTCCCTACGTTGCAGTGCGGCTTATTGCGATCAAATTTCTCTTTCGCCATAACTCTGCTCTTCGCTCCTAGCTCTTAGCTTAAAACCGTTACTTCCAATCTTGCCTTACTCCAGATCCTTCGCAAAAAACGCTCAGGATGATCGCAGCGGGCTCCCGCTTCGCTCACGCCCGCTAAACGCGATCACTTCGTCGCGCCTTGCACCTTGGCGATAATTTCCTCCGCCACCGAGCGCGGAGCTTCCTCATAGCGCGCAAAGTGCATGGAATATTCCGCGCGGCCCTGAGTTGACGAACGCATGTGGGTCGCGTAACCAAACATTTCCGCCAGCGGCACGATCGCCTTAATCACCTGCGAACCAGCGCGATGCTCCATGCCTTCGATGCGTCCGCGGCGCGAACTCAGGTCGCCCATAATTACTCCGGCATAATCTTCCGGGGTGACGACTTCCACGGCCATAACTGGTTCGAGCAGCACCGGCGAAGCTTTTCGAGCAGCTTCCTTGAAGGCCATGGAGCCGGCAATTTTGAAAGCCATTTCGTTCGAGTCAACGTCGTGATAGCTGCCGTCGTAGAGCGTGGCTTTGACATCAACCATGGGATATCCGGCGAGAATACCGCCTTCGAGCGCCTCACGAATACCCTGATCGATCGGCTTGATGAATTCTTTTGGCACCGAGCCACCGGTGATGTCGTTGACAAACTCGTAGCCCATGCCGGCGGGTTGCGGATCGAGCTTGATCTTGGCGTGACCGTACTGACCTTTGCCGCCGGTCTGCCGAATGTACTTGCCTTCGGCTTCCGCGTGCTTGCGGATAGTCTCGCGATACGCCACCTGCGGCTTGCCGACATTGGCTTCGACCTTGTACTCGCGCATCATGCGGTCGACGATGATTTCGAGATGCAACTCGCCCATGCCGCTGATGATGGTCTGTCCACTATCGGGATCGGTGTGAACCTTGAATGTGGGATCTTCCTGCGCCAGGCGGCCGAGCGCCATGCCCATCTTTTCCTGATCGGCTTTCGTCTTCGGCTCAACGGCTACCGAAATCACAGGCACCGCAAAGGTGATGGATTCGAGAGCGATCGGATGATCGTCGTCACAGATGGTGTCACCCGTGCCTACGTTCTTCAAGCCGACGGCGGCGCAAATATCGCCCGCAAGAATTTCGGTAATCTCTTCGCGCTTGTTGGCGTGCATCTTCAGCAGACGCCCGATGCGTTCAGTCTTGGTTGTGCGCACATTCAACACTGAATCGCCGGTTTTCAACACCCCGGAGTAGACACGAATAAAGGTCAACTGACCGACGAACGGGTCGGCCATAATTTTGAAAGCCAACGCCGAGAACGGCTCTTTGTCATCGGCTTTGCGGAAGATCTGCTCGCCATTTTCCGGGTTCGTGCCGTGGGTTTCCGGGACGTCCAGCGGCGAAGGCAGATAATCGACAACCGCATCCAGCAGCGGCTGCACGCCTTTATTCTTGAAGGAAGTACCGACCACGACCGGGAACACCTTCAGCGCGATGGTCGATTTGCGCAGCGACTTGCGAAGTTCAGCCGCGGAGATCTCTTCGCCTTCCAAGAATTTATGAAGGATTTCGTCGTCATTCTCGGCGACCGTCTCGACCAGTTGCGCGTGAAACGCTTCCGCCTTCTTCTTTAAATTCTCGGGAATTTCTTCCGTAACGTATTCCGCGCCCATGGTCTCGTCTTTCCAGACGATAGCCTTCATGCCGATCAAATCGACGACGCCCTTGAACTTATCTTCCTGACCGATGGGAATTTGAATGGCGACGGGCTTGGCGCTGAGGCGCTTGCGAATGGTATCGACGGCGTGCTCGAAATCCGCGCCCATCTTGTCAATCTTATTAATGAAGCAAATGCGCGGCACGCCGTACTTATCCGCCTGACGCCAGACTTTTTCCGACTGGGGCTGCACGCCATGAACGGCGTCGAATACGGCGACTGCACCGTCCAACACACGCAGCGAGCGCTCGACTTCGGCGGTGAAATCCACGTGGCCGGGAGTATCAATAATGTTGATGCGAATATCGCGCCAGGTGCAGGTGGTGGCGGCGGACGTAATGGTGATGCCGCGCTCCTGCTCCTGCTCCATCCAGTCCATGGTGGCAGTGCCCTCGTGCACCTCTCCGATGCGGTGCGTCTTTCCGGTATAAAACAGGATGCGCTCCGTCGTAGTGGTCTTACCGGCATCGATGTGGGCCATGATGCCGATGTTCCTGCAGCGATCTAATGGGACTGTTCTGGGCACGACAATTAACTCTTTCTGGGCTCCGAAACTTTTCAATGGTTGATTGATGATTGTCGATTGCTGATTGGAAATCGACTCAGTCAACAATCAGAAATCAACAATCTAGACGCGAACAAACGTTTACCGCTTTTACCACCTGTAATGCGCGAAAGCCTTATTGGCTTCGGCCATGCGGTGAACGTCTTCTTTCTTCTTGATGGCGGCGCCTTTACCGTTGGCGGCGTCCAGTAATTCATTGCTCAACTTGTCGACCATGCCACGCTCGGCGCGGCCGCGGGCATACGTCAGCAACCAGCGGATGGCAAGCGATGTGCGGCGGTCGGCATTCACTTCCACCGGAACCTGATAGTTCGCACCGCCCACGCGGCGAGTCTTCACTTCGAGCAAGGGCTTGGCGTTTTCGACGGCCTTGGTGAAGAGCTTCAAAGCTTCATCGCCGCCCTTTTCCTGCACCTTGGTGAGAGCTTCATAAAAGATGCCCTCGGCGGTGGAGCGCTTACCCTGCCACATCATCGAGTTGATGAACTTCGTGACCAGATTCGAGCCGTAGACGGCATCGGCTGGCACGGTCCGCTTGGATGTATGTCCTTTACGAGGCATTCAGCTTCTAGCTCCTAAACTCACTACTTCTTCTCGCCCTTTTTGGCACGCTTGGCGCCGTATTTCGAACGACCCTGCTGACGGCCAGCCACACCCACGGCATCCAGCGTGCCGCGAATCACGTGATAACGAACACCTGGCAGATCCTTTACGCGGCCGCCGCGGATCAACACAATCGAGTGCTCCTGGAGGTTGTGGCCGACGCCGGGGATGTAAGTGGTCACTTCAATTCCATTGGTCAAACGCACGCGCGCCACTTTGCGCAACGCCGAGTTTGGCTTCTTGGGAGTCTGCGTATACACACGGGTACAAACACCGCGCTTCTGCGGACATCCTTGCAGAGCAGGACTCGCCGTTTTATAGCGCGGCCGTTTCCGGCCCTGGGCCACCAACTGATTAAAAGTAGGCACTCTTTGCCGCTCCTTAATATTACCGATCCATATGTCACGTATTCACGGATTGCTAACTCGCTATGCGCGCCGGAATATTCGCTCCAGCAAGCAGCGCGCAGAATCATCCGCATTCACCGGGCTCTAAACCGCAGCATCCGGACTGACTGGCTCTATTGTCCAGTCATATTTCTCCCCGCAAAGCTTCACGGGAAGGGATTATTAGTTCCCAACTAGATTTGATCTGTCGACGGTGGCACCCGGCCAAAAGTACGGGGATGCTCCGTATCGCCAGCTCTGTCCTGCATATCCTTTCACAGACTTTGTCGCGCCTAAGTGAGACGCGCCACGAGCCCGAGGGCGAAAGGCAGCGCAGGAACATTTCAGCGAGGAAGTTTCCGGATTTGAAAATTCAAAATTGCTTAAACCGGAAACGTGTTTCTCAAAAGCTCATCACGAGTTCATACCCTACGCGGCAGAACCCATAACTTACAGCAAGCTTGGATTAACTCGCGGAACCAAACTAATATAACAACTCTGTCGAAACATCGTCAACCCATCATTTTTGCATCCCAGTGCACACGAGGCAAAACGGAGAGAGGCGGCAGGCGGCGCGTGCTTGCCGAATCCTCGTCAAGCCTCTACACTACACAAGTTTTCCATTCAATCGATGATTAGGATAATCGGCACGCGAGGCGAATCCTGCCGCTTGCCGACGAGAGGGTGCATGGGAAGGTTGCGTTCGGTTCAGTGGGTGCCGGTCAGCGTCATTATTCTTACTATTTGGTTGCTTCCAGGGTGCGGAGGGCATAAGCCAGCCGGAACCAATCCCTTTCCTGCGAAAATTACCCTGAATCCCCCGATCAGCACGTCTTTGCAGCTGGGAAGCACGCTTTTGTTCACGGCGAGCGCGGAGAATGCCGACAACAAAAACATCGCACCGACTTTCACCTTCTCATTGACCACCACCAGCCCAAGCGGCATCCTGGATATTTCTCCAAGCGGCTATGCCTGCGCGGGCAGCTGGAATGCGCCTTATTACAATGTGTGCACGCCTTCGCAATCGGGCGTGGTGCAAGTAGTTGCCTCGGCACTGGGTGCGACCAGCAATCCCACTTACGTATTTGTTCACCCGCCGATTGACAGCATTCAGGTCAGCGTTGTCCCTCCGGTGAATTCGCCGCCTCCAGCATGTCCCAACCAGGTGCTGCCGCTGGCTTGCGACGTTCCATTCAACACAGCTGCAGCCAACTATTGTGTCTCGCAAAATCAGTTGGTGACGCTGCAAGCTACCGCATACAGCAAGGGCAACGACATCACTTCGCAAGTGGGGCCGTTCACTTGGGGTCAAGCCAGTCCTAACGTGGTTACGCTTACGCCGATTATTACTTCCTCGGCCACCAACATCCCGACCAACCAGGCAACCATCACCTCGGGCATTCCAGGGCAAACACAGGTGGTCGCTACCGCATCGGGCGTTACCAGCCAGCCTTATGTAGCCGAAACCTGCCCGATACAGTGCATCGCGTTGCAACCCGGAACGAACGGTACAGAAGAGATTGGGACTACCAGCTTCGTAACCACGAAAGGTACTTCGGAGACCATCACGGCGACGGCAGTCGACGTTCAAGGATGCATTGTTGCGAAGCCTCCACTGACCTGGACATCGACAGCGCCCGCGGCGATTACCGCGGGCAGCGCCGCCAGCACCACCAGCACTACTACCACTACCACCGGCACCACCACTACTACCGTCGGGGGATGCTCGAATTCGGCTTCCTGCTCTATTACGACGGCTCAGCCGGGAGCGGCGGCGATTACGGCATCGTGCACTCCGCCAACCTGCAATGTTGGCTTTCCGTTAAATCCAGCGGGCTATCCGGCCGGCTCAATTTACATTCCGGCGCCGGTCTATCCGGTCTCTGCCATTTCTGGTTTAGTAACCGGCGCCACCACGGCGGCCAACGTCTTTGCTACGAGCCAAGATTGTTACAGCAACTCCGCGTGTACGGTAGCTCTGTATGACATCTCGACTACGAGCAATGTCGCGGGAAGTCCGGATTCGTTGCCCACGCCGCCTAATTCCATGATGTTCGATTCCGCGGGGGACAAGGCCTATGCCGGCAGCCAGTACGGTGCGGCACTCATCACCACGGCGAATCTTGCATCCTCGAGCACCAGTCCGTTCACGCCGTTACCTGCGGCGGGCACACCGCAGGGGTTGGTGATTGGGAAGGTGATTGCAGTTTCTCCGAATGGGAGCCTGGCGATCTTCTCCGATACAGTATCCACGCCGAATCAGGTTTATGTCACCAACACTTCAGGCTCGGCTACGACTACTGCATTGAATATAAACAGCGCGACGACCGCCGCATTTACTCCGGACAACTCCAAGGCGTTCATTCTGGGCAACGGTGGTAATACTCTTTACGTCTATTCGACGCTCCAGTCGCTGCAGACTTATCCCTTAAGCGCGCCAGCGGACGCGATTGCATTTTCTTCGTCGGGAGCTTTTGCGTTCCTCGCGGGGGGAAGTTCCGCCTCAAGCGTGGAGGTTCTCAACACCTGCAACAATCTGCCTGCCACAACAGCCGGTGGAGGCACATTTTCAATCACCGGATTGCCAGCAACCCCCATCTTCCTCAAGATGATCCCGCAGGGCAGCGCTCCAACGGGCCCCAGCCTTCCGGCACTCTATCAAGAGCCGAATGGCATGAATGGCCTTGACGTCTTCGTCGGCATCGATAATACGGGTATCGACGTTTTCGCCACGTCGACAACTACGCCTCTGGTTCTTCCTGCTACGGGGCTATGCCCGTCACAGCAGATCGCGCTGGCGACCCAATACCCCAACGGAACACCTTCCGTCCCTCCTGTCCACATCAGCCTTCAGAAGGGGACATTTAATCCGATCGCCTTCTTCGTGGCGCCGGGCGGCGACCAGCTTTACCTCGTAACCAGCGATCAGGGTGTTTTGGTCTATAACTTCGGCACACAGTCGGTGAGCGCAATTCCGCTGAATGGCAACGGCAATCCTGCACCGGTTGCAGCGGACATGACTGTGGACGGAACGCAGATGTACGTGGCCGGCACTGACGGGATATTGCACGAACTCAACTTGCAGACTGGGCTGGACGTAATGGAGATTCCGTTTCCCCAGCTTCCGAACTCTTCGAATACGTTCTGCTATGAGTCTTTTAGCTGCGCGCTGAATATCGTGGTGATCAAACCGTGAGTGGGGTTGAGCTTCGCTCGAGGGACAGCCGAGGGCGGCTGTCCCTACATAAGAATTGTGGCAACTTGCAAGTCTAGGCGGGCTTCTGCAGTTCTTTTGCCACGCTATCCAGCACGCCATTCACGAATTGCACGGATTCCAGGCTGGAGAATTTTCGCGCAATTTCCAGCGACTCATTGATTATCACGGCCCGCGGTGTATCTGGATAGGCAAGAAACTCGGCCACTCCCGCTCGCAGCAAGTTGCGATCCACAGCGGCCATGCGCTCCATGCGCCAATGTTCGGCGTGACGCTCGATCAGTTGATCGATTTCAGGGCCGCGATCATTGGCTACGCGAAAGAGATCGTCCGCGAAACCGCGAACTTCGGCGGTAGTGGAGGCATGTTCGGCCCAGAAGGTTTGCCGCACGTGGTCGACGGACTGCTTGCCCATATCCGCCTGAAACAACATTTGCAGAACCAGTTCGCGAGATTTACGACGAGTACCCATAGGGACGATTGCCAGCTTCCAACTGCTAGTTGTCAGTTTACTGTAGAGAAGAAATTTTACTGTAGAGATTAGGATTTATTTGCGCTTTGTTTTCGCAGTCTTGTGCTGTGGCAGAGACTTGTGATTCCCAACAGGTTGACGGACGATAGCGTTTTTTAACGACGCCATCTCGACTGCTGCGAGCGCCGCTTCGAAGCCTTTGTTGCCCATCTTGAGGCCGGCGCGGTCGATGGCCTGCTCTAGATTCTCGCAAGTAAGCACGCCAAAGGCGTGCGGCACGCCGGTCTCCTGCGCCGATTGACCAATGCCGCGCGTAACTTCGTTCACAATCACATCGTAGTGAGCTGTGTCGCCACGCAGAAGACAGCCGAGGCAGATGATGGCGTCGTACTTTTTGGTTTGCGCTAGTTCCCGTGCGGCTAGCGGAATCTCAAAAGCTCCGGGGACGCGCACGATGGCGAGATCTTTTTCCTTCGCGCCTAATTGCACCAATCCGTCAAGTGCGCTCAGCAAAAGCCTCTCCGTGATAAAGGAATTGAAACGGGAGACCACAATCGCAAAGCGCTTTCGGGAAGCATTGAGGTCGGCCTGCAAGGCACGAACCTCGGGCTGGGGAGATCTTTCAATTTTCAATTGGATTTTCTTGTGCCTGATCTGTTGCTCCCTAAGATGGACTCACTTGCCTTTGAACGCGGCCGCCCGCTTTTCCAAAAACGCCGCCGTTCCTTCTTTCTTATCCTCCGTCGCGCAGGCCACGCCGAACAAGACAGCCTCCAGATAGAGGCCCTCGCTGAGCGTCATCTCCATGCCTTTGTTCACGGCCTCCATTGCATACTGCACGGCCAAGGGAGCGTTGGCGATGATCTTTTCGGCAATCGCCTCCGCGCGCGGAATCAACTGCGCCGCAGCTGTAACCTCATTCACCAGCCCAATGCGATGTGCTTCCTGGGCGGTGATCATTTCCCCGGCCAAAACCATTTGCATGGCAAGACCTTTGCCGACGAGGCGGGGCAGGCGCTGGGTGCCGCCGTAGCCGGGAATAATTCCGAGCTTCACTTCGGGCTGCCCTAGTTTTGCATTTTCGCTCGCGAGGCGCATAGTGCAAGCCATGGCAATCTCGCACCCACCGCCCAGCGCGAACCCATTGATGCAGGCAATCACGGGCTTGCCCAGATTCTCAATCAGGTTGAGCACGTTCTGACCACGGTGGGTGTATTCCTTGCCTGTAACCGCGTCGTTCTTGGCTAGTTCGCCGATATCGGCGCCGGCGATGAACGCCTTCTCGCCCGCGCCAGTAAAAATGACGACCCGAATCGCCGTGTCATTCTTGATGTCATGAAATGCTGACCGCAACTCTTCCATGGTGGCCATGTTCAAGGCATTGAGAACCTTTGGGCGGTTAACGGTGACGTAGGCGATCGAGTTTTTCTTTTCGAGGAGGATATTTTCGAAGTTCATAAAGTCGCTTTCAATGTACAAGCAGGCGAAAAAATCAGGAACTTAGGAGATGCGCCGGGGAGAATTTCCAGAGCTGGAAAAGATTCGCCCTCGCAGCCAACAAGTTTTACTTCCCTCGCACGACCGCTTCGATTTCAGCCTTACTCAGGTCGCAACTGATGCAACGCTGCGTCCAGAGGCGGTTGGCGAATATTTTTCCGCAACGGGGACATCGCCATTCGGTGAGCCACCATGTGCCCGCGAGGTACACGCCGACCCAAGCCAACAGGATCGCGAAATCTTTGAGTTCGCCAAGCTGGAGACGGGCAATCATGAAACCCAAAAACAGAAAGCTGAGAAAAAGCACTACGACCAGATTGCGCCGCGCTACGTAGCTGTGCCACGATCGACGGTAAATTTCCATATCCTCTGGGCCGCCTTCCCCGGGCAACTTGTCCGTTTTTCTGCGTCTGTACAACTCTTGCGTGTCTTCTGGCAATAGGGTTGGCCTCGGGCTGCCGTTACAGTTTATTCGCCTTTGGCCCGCTCGGATCAGAATAATCGTAGAACCCTTTACCAGTTTTCTTCCCGTACCATCCGGCCATTACAAGCCGTTTGAGCAGCGGAGGCGACGCGAAGCGACGCTCCTTGAACTCGTCATACATGACATGGGTGATGTAATAGGTAGTATCGAGGCCGACAAAATCTAGCAGGGTGAATGGTCCCATGGGATAGCCGCAGCCCAGCTTCATCGCGTTATCGATATCTTCAATGGAGCCGACGCCTTCTTCATAGGCGCGAATCGCATCGAGCAGATACGGTACCAGCAGGCGGTTTACGATAAATCCTGTCTTGTCCGAGGTCCGCACAGGAACCTTGCCTAGCTTTTTCCCGAACTCGTAGGCCGTCTGGTAAACATCGTCGGCGGTGGCGATGGTGCGTACGACTTCGACCAGCTTCATCAGCGGCACGGGGTTAAAAAAGTGCAGACCGATGAAGCGCTCCGGGCGCTTCACCGAGGTCAACAGTTCCGTCACCGAAATCGAAGACGTATTCGAAGCGAAGATCGCTTCTTTTTTCACGATGCCGTCGAGCGACGCGTACATTTTCTTCTTCTCTTCGACATTCTCGATGATGGCTTCGATGATGATGTCGCAATCGGCCAGGTCTGCCTTGTTCGTCGTCCCTTGGAGGCGCGCGCGGATTGCATCTTTCTGTTGCGCCGTGATTCCACCTTTTTCCGGCGAACGCTCGGCGAACTTCGCCAGCGATTTTTCGATTCCGGCAAAGCCCTTGTCCAGGTATTTTTGCTCGACTTCGAGAACGGTTACGTCGAATCCGGCTGTCGCGCAAACCTGCGCGATACCGGAACCCATCAGGCCACAACCGAGTACGCCAACTGCTTCCTTTAAATAAAAAGAATCGCTTGGTCATTCAAAATTGCTTTGTCACCCTAAGCGAAGAACCTACACAATTTGTTCATGTCGGCGAGTTGCATAGGTCCTTCGCGGCAAAACGCGCCGCTCAGGACGACAAGGGCGTTTTGAGATCCGAGGTAATTGGTGACAAAAGCTAGCTCAAGCTCTCCACAATCATCGCAATTCCCTGGCCACCGCCGATGCAGGCTGTGGCTAGCCCGTACTTCTTTTTCCGGCGGCGCAATTCGTATAGCAGCGTGATCACTAGTCGTGTACCCGTTGCGCCCAAGGGATGGCCCAGCGCGATCGCCCCGCCGTTGACGTTTACTTTTTCGCGGTCGAGGCCCAACTCTTTTTCAACTGCCAGATACTGCGCTGCGAAGGCCTCATTGACTTCGATCAGATCGATGTAATCCAGATTCAGCCCAGCTTTTTGCAGGGCTACTTTTGTTGCCGGAACCGGACCGCGGCCCATCAGCTTGGGCTGGACTCCGGCAATGCCCCAACTTACGATTCTACCGAGCGGCTGAATGCTGCGCTTGCGGGCTTCTTCCAGCGGCATTAAAACCACGGCCGCGGCACCATCCACGATGCCGCTGGCGTTGCCAGCGGTCACGGTTCCGCTTTTTCCGAATGCAGCTTTCAACTTGGCCAAGCCTTCCATCGTGGTCTGCGGACGGCGATGATCATCTTCGGCCAGCACTTCTCCGGTGGGCTCGCCTTTGGAATTGCGCAGCGGCACGGGAATGAGTTCCTCTTGAATTCGCCCAGCTTTGTAAGCCTCATCGGCCTTCTGCTGCGAACGCAGAGCGAACTCATCCTGCTGCTGGCGCGTGATGCCCTGCTGCTCTCCGTAGAGCTCGGCGGTGTTTGCCATGTAGAGGCCGCAATAGCTGTCGAGCAGGGCGACCATCAGGGAATCTTCCAGCTTGCCGCCCGGCGATAAAGTAAATCCGTCGCGGCCGCGAATGACAAATGGAGCTTGCGACATGGCCTCCATGCCGCCTGCTAAAACAATCTTTGCCTCGTCGAGCTGAATCATCTGGGCTGCGTTCACGATTGATTGCATCCCAGAGCCGCACAGGCGGTTGACGGTCAGCGCCGGAGTTTCAATGGGCAAGCCTGCGCGCAAGCCCACATGGCGCGCGCCATAGAGAGCGTCCCCGGAAGTTTGTTGCGCGTTGCCGAAGACGGCATGATCGAATTCTTTGGCGTCGATGCCGGCACGCTCGATGGCGCCCTTGGCTGCAATTGCGGCCAACTCCTGCGCCGTGAAATCCTTCAACTTGCCGCAATAGCGGCCAAAGGGCGTGCGCGCCCCGCTTACAATGGCAATATCCCCAGGTTTCAACATGATTTCCTTGCAGAATCCCTACTCAGAGCGGATCAAAATTGAGAGTCAAACTGGTTAGTGTAGCAGCGTACGAGGAGATTTGACCATAAAGACAAAAGCGGGTAGCGGTGTAGTTTGACCGGAAGAGTGGCGTTCGCGTGGGAGATCCCTCAGCCCACTGGTGAAAACGCGGGCTTTCGGGATGACTCCGAAAAAAGTAAAGCGCAGGACTTTTCAAACTGCTGGCTGATTAGCCAATGCAGATTCGTCCTATGCCACGGCCCCCGTGGCTAGCGCCGCGCCGAGCGCGACAATTTTGCCGGGTCCTTGCGCGAGCGAACTCGCCAGTGCATGTTCGGCGCGATTGATCACTTCGGTGACGATGTCAATGGAATCGTAATTCTCCCGCACCACCGCTTCGGCCAGGCCAGCAGAGAATTCCATGGCCAGGCCTTTTTCCGAACCTTCTTTGGCCGGCAGCCTTACGCCTGCGATGGTTTTGCGCAACTTCTCGACCGCCAGCAAGGCTTCTTTTTCGGCGGTGTCGCCGAGAATGATGGCGATGGTGGTGGTGTCATAGCGAAAAGCGAGATCGTTGGTGCGAATGTTGGCGGCGAACTGCTGGCCGATTTTTTCCATTACTTTTTCAATGGCGGCTTCGCCGTATTCCCTGAGCAGTGCCGCGCTTCGTCCGAATTGCAGGAGCAGGACTGAAAGCGGCGCGGAATTTTGCACGGCCCGCTTACTCTCAGCCAACAATAAATCCAAATAAGATCCGCGCTTTAACAAACCGGACTTTTCATCGGTAACGGAAAGGTTCTTCACCAGACGGCGCAGGCCAGCGTTGTTCAGAGCAATCACCATCTGGTCGGCCAGAGTTTTGAGAACCACGGCGTCAGTCTGCGGCCAGGCACGAGGTTTATTGTGCAAGAGCGCCAGCACTCCGACTGGATCTTCGCCATTGCTAAGTGGAAATGCCATGACTGCCGAAGTTCCCAACTCAACCAGAGAATTGCGGACTCCCTCCAGTTCTCCGGTCTTTTGTGCATCGGCCAAGATCAGCGGCTCGCTCGCGGATGACAACATGCACAAGTCGTGCAAAGCGCACATGATCTCTTTGAGTGCGGAGCTGGCGCCGGCATTGACGCCCTTACCGCAAAATTCCTGCATTGCCGTAGGCGGCGAGCCGGGGGTTCGCATTGCGGCCACACAACGGGAGACTTCCCAGTGCCGGCCGATTTCATTAACGGCCGTCGTCAAAACTGCGCCTGCGCTGGTCTGGTGGTAGAGCTTGCGTGTGATCTCCGCCACGCGAGTCACATTGCGCATCTCAGCGGCGGGATCTGCCACCGCGGCAACCGGTGCGGCGGGAACCGGAGGCGCCGGCGCAGGAGGCGCCACGGCCTGCATGCGCGCCGAACCCGCATAGCTCGGGGTTACTCCGGCAGAGAGATAGAGACGCTGTAAATCTTCGTTGCGCTCTTCTTCGCGGGGAAATAATTCCTGGATTCTCTGGAGCCGTTCGACTGCCTTATTACGCATGCCATACTGCACAAGGATTTCCGCCTGCAACATTAGATCCTGCAGTGTGGCAGCTCCCAGGGTTGCGACACTCTCGTGATCGGACTCCGCCGCGGAGGCACTTACCGGGGTAAACCGAGAGGCGATGGCGTTGAACTTGTTCTGATCGATCTTGCCTTTTAATATCTCCAACCGCTTAGTGTGGCCAGCTTCATAAGGATCGACTTCCGCAGCGCGATCCAGGCACTCGGCAGCCTTGGTAAAATTTCCGGTTTCGCAATAAACATCGAAGAGCTTGAGCAGAGTCTGGCAGTAGTCGCCTTCGCGGTTCGCGGCGTTGAATAATTCGCTCATGAACTCCAGCATGCCGGGCGACGGCGGCCGCGTAGCTAAAATCTCCTGCATCACTGTAAGAAACTGCCGGCGCTCGCCGCGCTTGGCCTGGAACTGCCCCAACTTGCGGGCGAGTGCGACGGCGTCGTCGTCCTGATCCGCCTCGACCAGCTGGCCAATCAATGCCGTCACCTGCGCCATCCGACTGGGATTCTGCTCGAAGAGGCGCCAAACCAAAGGTTCGGCATCGGCGTAGCGACCCGCGGCCAACAAGGCTTCGGCATAGATCTCGTGCAGGTCAGAAGCGGTGCTGCCCGCGTTTACCTGCGGCTCGAGAATAAAAATCGCAGCGCCAATCTGTCCCTGCGCGAGCAAGCCCTTGCCATAGGCGAGCGCGATTTCTTCATCGGAGGAATCTTCCTGATAGGCGCGCTCATACCACTGTGCCGGATCTCCGCCTGCTGCCGCCGCGGTCTGAGCAATTTTCTTAAAAGCTGCCGCCGCCGCTCGACTATCTCCCACCTCAGAAGAAAGCTCGGCCATACGAACTAAGTTCGGCTGGCTTGGATCCAGCTTGACCATTCGCCCCAGAACCAGAAGCGCATCTTTTTTATTGTCCAGCTTGGCCAATTCACTCAACGCCGACTCGTACGTGCCTACAGCCAACTTTTTGTTGGTGCCTTCCAGCAACTGTCCGAAGCGGAATTTTTGTTCCCACGTGGGATTCCCATGCCGCGCTAGTTTTTTGTAGGTGAGGCTGGCGCGCGTGGCATCGCCGGCACCGACCTGCCGTTCGAAAAGTTCCCCGAGCAGGCGAACGGCGTCGGAACCGCGGCTTTGCGACAGGCAGAGGTCAGCCGCAAGCTCGCGTACTTTGTCATTTTCGGGATCGTCTCGCAGAAGCAGCAGATATTCTTCCAGAGCTTCCGCAGCTTTTCCTTTTTGAAGGAGTTTTTCGGCGCGCTCCACTCGGCGCGCCAACTCAATCCGATCTCCGCGTGATGTGATCTCAGCCATGGGTGGACGTGGGCAGACTACTCTGCTTTGATTCTAGGCGCGGGCTGGGAGCGCCAGCAATCCGCAATGGCCTGCGCTGGTTACGGAAGTCATCAGCAAGCTCGCTCGGTGTTGTGCGACCACCAAGTTACATAGTAGAGATCGGTGCGACATCGACAATCAAGTGCAAGCAAGGCGCCCACGATCGTTACGAACGTAAGCCGAAATTTTGTTTTTGGCTGTGAGGCGCTCTGTGAACTCCGTTAGCCTAGCTGGGGCGACCTTAGCCCTTGATACTCCATCGTGATCGCGATTTTTCTACTTCATTCGACGGACCCGGTTCGCCTGATCGTATGGTGCGCGATCGGGATCTGTGGCGGGCTCTATCTTTTCTGTAGGGGTTTTCTGCTGCTGCAGCGGCGACACCTCATCCTGGATACTCCTGTTTCCAAAATTCGCAGCGCCTCGATGGGGATGGTAGAACTCAACGGGCTCGCGGTGGGACCCTACACGGTCACGTCGCCAATTACCGCGCGCAGCTGTTACTACTTTCGCACTCTGGTCTGGGAGCTAAAGCAATGCGGCAGGAGCAAGCAATGGGTCAAGGTGGCCTCCGAGTGCATGCATGTCCCGTTCTTCCTTGAGGACAACACCGGCAAGGTGATGGTCGACCCGCGCGGAGCAGAACTCGACTTGCATTGCGATTTTAAGCAGGAGTTCTGCGACTCATTCTTTACCACGAAAGAAAAAATCCCAGCCAGCGTGCACCTTCTCCTCTCGCGCCACGGAGTGAACACCAGCAACAAGGTTAAGGTGGAAGAGTTCTGCGTGAAGCCCAAGAATGCGCTCTTTGTGTTAGGCGCGCTGGGAGACAATCCAGGGCTCGAACTCAGTCCGCAACCGATTCACGACGAAGAATACAACTCGCTCACCTTGGGTAAGTCGCTCTGGGCTTCGGCCGCGTCTACGGCTCTGGGCTCCCAGCTAATTACAGCCTTCCGCGGTCAGGAAGCGACATCGGAAGAGCCTTCTATCGGGGAGAGGTTGTTCGGAGGCATTCGTGGAGGACAGCGCGATGAGACTGACGACCCGGATTCCGAAATAGACTCTAGATCGGAAGCGGTCGGCGCGAGTCCGCATGTAATTCGGCTCTCCGCGAATTCGGGCTCGACTATGGTGGCCGAGATGACACAACAGGAAAAAATCGCAGCGGCGCTGATGAAGGCTGGTATTACCAACCCATCGGCTTGGGCAAGCGGCGTGGGTCCGAATCAAACGGCGAATGCATCGATGGCATCTTCCAGCGACGGTTTCGAGACGAGGCCCGCTGTGGTTTTGACGAAAGGCAAGAATAACCAGACGTTTCTGATTTCCTGGCGTAGCCAGCGCGAGATCGCAAATTCCCTTGGCTGGAAATGTGCGCTGATGATCTGGGGAGGTCCTGCGCTCACGCTGCTCTGCCTCTACGGCTTGCTCGGCCTAATGCATACGGTCTAGCGGGTGACAAAGACGATGTGGTTCGTCTAGTACAATGCTCGCGTGAGTAATGCCGTCCGCATCGGAATCATCGGCGATTTCAATACAGAATTTCCCTCGCACCACGCCACAACAAACTCTCTGCAACATGCCGCCCGCAAGTTGAATTTCACGGTGGAATCGGAATGGATCCCCACATCTTCGCTCACAAGCAGCGCTTCGGAAAAGACGCTGGAAAGTTTCAATGGCCTGTGGGCCGCGCCGGGCAGTCCATACAAGAGCTTTGACGGCATGCTCAAAGGCATTGAGTTTGCGCGGCGGCGGAATTGGCCATTTCTGGGCACTTGCGGAGGTTTTCAGTACGCGCTGATTGAATTCGCTCGCAACGTGCTCGGCATTGCGGACGCGGACAGCGCAGAAAACAATTCAGGATCGAAGAACATCGTTATCTATCCCGTAAGCTGCGCTGTACCCGATCGCAAAGGAAAGGCTCCGAAGCTTTCGGGAGCGGTTCCGGAAATCCGCCTGCGGCCGGGTTCCTATCTGCAATCTTTTTATGGAAAGGATAAAGAGGTAGTCACCGAAGAATTCTTCTGCAACTTTGAAGTAAATCCTGAGTACGAATGGGCGACCATGGAGGCGGGATTTCCCGTAGTGGCGCGCGGAGCGAAGGGTGAGATTCGCGCCATCGAATCTCCGGTTCACCAGTTTTTTATCGCGACGCTATTTCAGCCGCAACTATCTTCGACGGAGAAAAATCCGCATCCCGTAATCCTCGCCTTCGTGCAAGCCGCTGCGGATTGGGGAAGGAAAAAGCTCGAGGATAGCGTTCTCGAGTAGGTCTCGGGATGGCAGAGGCTGCTAAAGCCCCCATCTTTAAATTGGTCCAGGGACGGGACTATTGAAGAGGCTGCGGAAAAACTCATTTTGGTGGAGCGCCCCCTCAGCGGCTGAAGCCGCTTTTGGAAACAGGATTTATCGCAGCGGTGAACCGCTGCGCCACCCAAAATCGATGTCAAGATGGAATTGTCCCGCAACCTCTTGAGTTCGTCCCTTCCCGAACCCATTTGTGAGATAGTTCCTAGCCAGAAATAATCATCTGCGACTAAAGTGCAGGAATCGGCTGCCGATCTCTACGTTATGGTCAATCCCGTTAGCAGCACAAGCAGCAGCCACGGCAGCGAAGCTTCAAAACCGACCGTCGCCCCTCTGAAACCTCAGCCACAACCGAGCAGCAGTTCACAAGCTTCTGACACGGTAACGCTGAAAAGTGCAGGGGATAATAGCAACAGCCGGTGACGATGCAATCAAACCGTCAACCATTCCAACCACATTGGGGCGGGGGTTCTCTTCAAGAAGGCAAATATTCCCAGGCGACATTCCTAGGGGATCTCCACCTCCACATCACCGGAGTAGGGGCTTTCTTTGCCGCTTGAGCTCACAGCAGTGGTCTTGTAGTAATAAGTCATACCCTCCGCAACTGTTTTATCCGCGTAACTGGTGTCTACGTCGAGCGTGGAATTCAATTTGGTATAAGTCCCCTTCGCAGACGTGCTTCGATAAACGTTGTAGCCAGATACTTCGGATGTGCTCGCGATCCAGGAAAGATCGACATAGGGCGCGGTACCGGTTCCGGTCAACCGCTCCGACGCCGGGGATTGCTCGGCATCGCTGACAAAAGACAGCTTTGCCGCCTTTGCCCCATCGTTCTGAGGTTTGAAGCGAACATTGATGGATGATGCCTTTCCGGCATCAATGGTTAAGGGAAGACTGTCGCCCAAGACCTCAAATTGTGAACTACTGCTGGATAGTGAAGTGATCGTAACGTTGCCCCCCTTGGCGCTCAGATCGAGGGTTAAGGTCTCAGTCGTTCCCACAGCCACGTTTCCGAACTTGAGCGTGTCAGGCGCAATAGTCAGTTCCGGCTTGGCCGCAGCCTCCCCGGTACCCTCCACCGCCACGTCGAGGATCTGGTTCGCGGCATCACTGTGCACGGCGACGTGCGCACTCACCCAGCCTTTGGCGGTGGGCCCAAACGTCACGCTCAGCTCGAGTTTTTCTCCGGCAGCCAGCGTTTTTGGCAGATCCAATTTCGAAAGTTCGAACTTGCTATCGCTTGAACTGATTCCAGAAATTTTCAGTTTCCTTGCGCTCTTGTTGATTAAGGTGAGGCCAGCAGTCTTGGTTTCGCCAACAGTAATGTGGCCAAAGGCTACGCGGTTTGGCGAGCCGCTCAGCTCTTGTGTCAAGATCACTCCTCCCCTGGCAGGTAAAACCATCGTCATGATCGTGAGCGCGATCACGGGGAGGCAAAAAGCAAAGGCATATCGAGTATTCGGCTGGGGGAATGGCATGCAGGTGAGTCTTAACTATTTTGGGAAAGTCCCGAAAGTCACAGAAGGACATGCGGGTGGAAGTAATTCATTCGGACTAACCGGTTAAATTGCGGGAAGATCAGCATGTTCAGGAGGATTAAGGATTTAGTTCCGCGATCTGGTCGAGGAAAAAAACCTGGGCTTGCGGCATTCGTCGCTCAGGCGAGACCAAGACCCCTCGCTGCGCTCGGGATGACACGGAGTTCGGGATGACAGGGAGTAAAGTGGCAGCGTTATGGCGCCGTGAACCATGCTCTTTTAAAGCAAATCAAAAATTGATTCAACTACCCGGAGAACCGTGTTATTGGCATTCCAGGCCGCAACTGTTTACCATGTCAGCCGATGCCTCGCGAAACCCTGGTTGATTCCCGGCAGGAAATTCTGCGCACCGCCGCGCGGCTGTTTCAGCAGCGTGGTTATGACGCGACTTCCATGAACGACGTGGCTGGAGCGCTTAAGCTGAGCAAAGGCGGGCTCTACCATCATTTTCAAAGCAAAGACGAAATTCTGTTCGAGATCATGAATCATGCCATGGACATTACCGAGGAGCGGGTGCTGAATCCGGTGCGAACCATTGGCGATGCGGACGAGCGGTTGCGGGCGCTGATCCGCCTGCACATCGAAGTTGTGCTGAGCCCTCGAGATCGGGAGATCACGGTGATGCTGCATGAGAATCATCCCTTGCCGCCTTCGCTACGAAAACGCATCAATTCGCGCAAAAAGGATTACATTCACTTCCTCGAGAACCTGATGGCGGAAGTGCAGGGCAAATCGAGGAGCGGGCAGCAGGCGAGAGGAAAAGTGACTCCCCGTGCCGCAGCATTCGCGTTGCTGGGCATGATCAACTGGATTTACCAGTGGTACAAACCGGAGGGCGAATTGCAGGCGCAGAATTTGATCCCGCAATTTACCGAACTTATCTTCGGAGGGATCTTTGCGTGAAAACAGGCTTGAAAACAGTTTTCGCCAGCCTCGCGGAGATTGCTGAACAGAGAGCTCTGAGCGGCAAGGCCTATCGCGAATTCCTGCGCGTGCCGGCGATGAGCGCAGGACTTTACGTTTTGTCCGCAGGAGGAACGGACGGGCAGAAGCCGCATCACGAAGATGAAATTTACTATGTGATTCGCGGCCGCGCCCGGTTCGAGGCTGGCGCAGAGGATCGCGAGGTTTCCGGAGGCAGTGTCATCTTCGTGGCGGCGGAAGTAGGACACCGCTTCTACGACATCACGGAAGAGCTGGAGATACTGGTTTTCTTCGCGCCGGCGGAGAGTTAGAACGGATCGGCTTATATTTCGTCGATCATCCTTGGTCGATTATGCTTGGTCGATCATGCTTGATCGATCATGCTTCACCAATCATGCTTCGATTACCTCTCTGCAGGGTTATCGGGTGATGACTACCGCGGCGGAATCCAGTAGATTTCTTCCTTAACCGCCTTCCGATCGAGGAATCCGCGCCGCTTCAGGATGGCTTTGCTGTTCGCGATCATGTCGGGATGTCCGCACAGGTAGGCGGTGGTGTTGGTGGCATCGAGTCCCCACTGATCGGCATATTTGCGCAGCACATCGTCGGCGCGGCCAATCTCTCCGGGCCAGTCGGCGTGGTCCCAGGGGCGGCTCACCGTGGGCACGTAGGTGAACCAGGGCAGTTCCGCAGCGAAGCCGCTCAATTCCTCTCTGTAGCCGAATTCCCACGGGCGGCTGGCGCCGTTGAGCAGGTAAAGATGATGGCTGCCATCGAAGCGGCCTTCTTTCCAATCTTTGGAAAGCGAGCGCACGAAGCTGACGAACGGAGAGACGCCGGTGACAGTTGAAACCAGCAGATGATGCTTGCGTCCGCTTTCGGTATCGAGTGTGAATTTGCCCTTGGGGATTTTGCGCATGAGCACTTCATCGCCGGGCTGCAAGGCATAGAGTCGCGGAGTGAGGGCACCCTGGGGTACAAGTTCGATGAAGATTTCGACTTCGTCTTCAAACGGAGCGGAAGCGATGGAATAGGGGCGCTCGATCCGCTTGTCCTCGTACTCCACGCCAAGGGTCGCATATTGTCCGGGAGCGAAGTTGAACTCGCCTCCGGGCTGAATGCGAATGGTCCACAAGTCTGGTGCGAATTCCGTGCGCCTGACGATCTTCGCGTGGAAAAACTTGTCATCCGAAACTCGCATTCACTATCCTTGCGCGCACTATCTTTGCGTGCTTCTTTGTCACCTTGGATTATTTGCCGGCATCTCATTAACGAAGAGCATGCCGGGCCGACGAAACCCGCCGAAACCGTTGAAAGTTTTGTAATAATACAACGCAACGGCCCAGGTGGTAAGTTAATTTGAAAACCGTCGTCGACATGCATTCCTGAAGTTCTTGATTGGATGACAATTGGGACATTTTTGTTCGGTCTGGCATCCAATTCGCATAGGGCCTTCCAGTTTGGACGAAAATTTTACTGATATGAGATCCTTCGCTTCGGCTGAAGAACGCCCACGCTCAGGATGACAGCCCTACGTGTCACCTCACGGAAGTAACTTTACGTGATTACTGCACGCACCTAGACTTTTAACGAATGGACGTGACGAGACAAAACTCGGCTGAGCAGGTTAGGGTCGCGCGCGAGTGCGATGCTTCCGCTCCGACTGATGCAGGCCTGCGGCCGGAAAATCGGTTTGCTGGAGCCGGTGTGGGTCTGCCCCAGTGTGTGGCGGTAGCCCTGGGAATTGTGGCCGCACTTATTTTCTCGGGCTCGGGAACTGGGGGAGCGCTGTGGGGGAAAATCGCCAGCGCATCTTCGTTGCAGGAAACGGGGCTGCCGAAAACGGCGACGAGGCCTCAGCTACCTTCCGATCTCGATCGTTTAAACCCTCAGCAGCAGGCGGAAACTCTGTTGGAACGAGCCATCGCCCGCGCGGATGGAGCCACTCAGCAGATTGAAATGCGCGCCGATGGGTGGCGCGGCAAGCTGAAATGGGATGGGCAGCTGAGCGAACTCAGCAGCGCGGCACTGAATTCGAAAGACGAGAACGTTCGCGACTGCGCCATTGAGGTTCAACTTGCGGCGTACGGCCTAAGGAAAGACGACTCGACGATTGATCTGGTCCTGCGCCAGGCTGAGTCTTCCGATCACTCACGAAGAGTGTGGGCGCTCTGGGCTCTGGGGTTGCTGGGCAATCGCGGGATCGAAACCGATCGAGTGGTCGAAATATTGGGCGAGCACTTGAAGAATTTTCAGGGAAAACCTGATGCGCGCTCGGAAGATGCGCGGCGCTGGGCGGTAGAGAGTTTGGCTCTGATCGGAACAACCGCAACTCTCACGCCACTTCTGGAAGCCATGCACAATGACCCTTCGCCAATGGTGCGGGAACGTGCCGCCGCCAGCCTGGCGGAGTCTGGCATGTTGAGCCGAAACCAGCGACTTCTGGCGGTGCCGCAGTTAATAAGTTTTTCGGACGATCCGTCGCTGGACGATCAGACTCACACCTGGGCCTTTCAGGCGCTAGGAGCAATTACGCGGGAACGCCTGCCAAACAATTCCGCGGTGTGGCGTGACTGGTATCAGCACAAGAGCTTCGATAATTGATCAAGTAATGGTGCTTGCCGTCGTTGGATGAGCAAGAGCCAAGCTTCGCTCGCGGACAGCCGAGCTTTCCCCACATACAAGCGCGTGTAGAACGAAAATAAAGTCTACTCTTGCGGCAAAATTCACCTTATATGCGTCTAAGGTTTTAGTAGCATCTGAGCCGTTGCTCGTCGTACTCTCGTTTTGTCTGCATGGTCGCCCCAAAAACCACTTCCGATACGGTCCAGGCGGCAATCGCCGAGTTGCTTGGCGACTTGCACTCCAGAAGCGAATGCGAAAAGATTGGGCTTTCGCGCGAAGATTTCTCCGCCATTCTGGGGGACGTGGCTGCGAAATATCTGCCCGTGTCGACAGACCAAGATGAAGCTCGCACTTTCCTGATGAGCCTGCGAGTGGAGGAATTGGCCCTGGCGCGGGCCTGTGCCGCGGGCCACAATTTAGCGTGGGAGATATTTCTTACGCGCTACCGCGAGAAACTTTATCAGGCAGCGCTGCGCATTGCCCGGGAAGACTCCGCGGCGCGCGACCTTGCGGATAGCCTCTACGCCGAGCTCTATGGAACGACCACGCGGGAGGGAGAACGGTTTTCCAAGTTGTCCTCGTTTACCGGCCGTGGATCTCTAGAAGGCTGGCTGCGAACGGTGCTGGCGCAGGAGTTCGTCAACCGCTATCGCCGTACCAAACGGCTGGTGAGTCTGGAGGAAGAGAGTGAAGATGGCTCCCAGTTCGCCGCACCAGAGCCGGAGGAGATTCCTTCCCCGGATTCTCGTCTGGAGCTAGCGACAGACGCAGGACTGGCTGCTCTTTGCAACGAGGATCGAATGGTGCTGGCATCGTATTATCTGGACGGCCGGACGCTGGCGGAGATCGCGCGGATGCTTGGAGTCCACGAATCGACCATCAGCCGGAAGGTGGATAAACTGGCTAAATCCCTGAGGAAGAACATTCTGGGGCACCTGATGCAAAAGGGTATGAGCCGGCGCCAGGCTGAGGAGTCGCTGGAGGTGGACGTCAGGGACATCCGGCTGGATATTCGGCGCAGTTTGAGGCAAGAATCTTTGTCGCAAGAATCGGGGATTCCAGCGTTCTCTGAGAAGAAAGATGGGAAACCGCGGGCGAGAACGTCTCGGCAGTCCGGGTCGGTTCGAATTGGCGACTGAGTAAAATTGGGTAGTGGTGCAATTTGCTGCGCTTGAGATAGAGGGGTCGAGCTTGGCTCGACTAGACAGCCGAGGGCGGCTGTCTCAACATGAGCACTGGGACAAATTGCGCTATACAAAAATTGCGATGGATAACGTTCCAAAATACGTAGTGGGGCGACTCCAAAGTCAGGAACTGGGGTCTGAATCACATCCGGACGCCGATCTGCTGACTGCTTTTGCCGAGCGATCACTTGATGAGCGTGAACGCGGGGGCGTGATGAAGCACCTTGCGCTCTGTGGTGATTGCCGGGAAGTAGTGGCACTCGCGATGCCTGAGGCGGATTTGCAGCAAGTGCTAACCTTGCCGCGCCAAAATCCGGCGGGATGGTTTGGCTGGCCCGCGCTACTGCGTTGGGGAGTTTTGGCGGCCGGGATGGTTGGAATCGCCGCGGTCGGATTCCAATACTCTCATTTCCGTGCACATCAAAATATCGCGGCTTCGGTTCAGAGCACGGTACCTGCGGTTAGCTCAACAACCTCTGGAACTCGCCAGCCACTTTCTGATCGGGTAGCGAATTCTCCGGACGAGGCCTCGCGGAATGCGGGAGTGTTGGCGCATCGCGTGGTTCAGGAAGGCCCGGAGGAACATAGCCGAGACAGGGCTGGCGATTCTTCCTCCGGCAATTCTGCCGCGGACAATTCTTCCGCAATGGTGGCGATGAATCGCGCTCCCGTCATCGGGAACAACAGCGCCGGTACAGAGATCGTGAAGGCGAAAGCTCCGGTGCCCATGCAGGCTGCCTCGGGAGGGCAAATTCCGACTGCTCCTAATCTTCCGCTGCAGACTTCCCCGTCGATGATGATGCGAGCGTCGCCGCAGTGGGCCATCACTACTACGGGCATCTTGCGGCGTTCGTTTGACGGCGGAAAAAGCTGGGAGACAATAAGCCCAAGCGGAGAAAGCACGGCCAGTGAGGGCTCGATGTTCCGCGCTGTCGCCGGAACTGGCTCTGAAGTGTGGGTGGGCGGGGCTGCTGGGATGCTTTATCACAGTGCGGATAGCGGCAATCATTGGAACCGGGTCACGCCTTCGGATGGCAGCGTTGGGCTTACCGGCGAGATTGTCAGCATCGAGTTCTCCGATCCGCAGCACGGAAGGATTTCCACCTCGAACTCCGAACTCTGGGTTACTTCCGACTCCGCGCAGAGCTGGCAGAAGCAGCAATAAAGCTCTCTGAATTCGCATTACCCATCCGGATTACCTAAGTGACGTTTACAAGAAAAACGCGGCCCCCTAATATCCACGAGTGGTTTGGCAGTTCTGGGGGAGGGCTGCCGAGGCGTCTTGGACTGAAGTCCGAGGCGCTTTTTTGTTTGAAACAGAAGCAAAAATTGAAATCTCCTGGTCAAGGCGTGGGAGGCGGATGTGTGAGGCGTAGATCTTTGATGGGTGGACCTTTGATGTATAGAACCATGTGTTCCTCGTCAACATACTTATCGCCGATCTTAAGAGCTTTCCGCTCCAGCCCGAACGATTCGAATCCGAGCGAACGATAGAGCCTCCCTGCGGAGAGTTGAGTGTTTGAGACAGCCAGTTTGATCTGCTCCATTCCATCAATCTTTATGGCGCGATCGAGAAGCAGGCACAACATCTCCCGGCTAATTCCCTTCCCTCTCGCGTCGCGGGTTATGTAAACGCCCCAAATTTGTCCTTTGTGACGTTCTTTCAGGCCTTTGTCGCGAAGGAAGCCCGCTGTCCCCAGCAATCTCCCGTGGGCAAATGCGCCCACAACGAACTTGTTCTCGGGATCATCGGAGATTCGGGTTGCGATATCGTCGATGCTGAGCATTCGGTGCTCAGCGGGTGACGAGCCAAAGGCCTCCGGTTCAGTTTCGAGAGCTTCCAGGCGGAGATTCGAATAGGCGGACGCATCGCGTGCAGAAAGAAAGCGAATTTCAACGGGCGTATTCTTCAAAGATAAACCGGCCATAAGCAAATCCAGAGCTACTCGCCTTTGCGACACGCGGTGCAGTAGCCGCCGATTTCCAATCGCGAGACCACAATGCGAAACCGGCAGTCTTTTTCGACTTGCCGCTTCAATTCCTCAAATACGTCGCTGACGAACTCCATAATCTTGCCGCAACGCAGGCAGGCCATGTGAATGTGGTCGCGGTTGAGTTTGCGCTCGTAATAATGGCCCTCGCCGTGGATGTGCATCAAGTCGAGTTCGTCGATGAGCCCATGACGTTTCAATAACTGGAGGGTGCGGTACACGGTGCTGCGATCCACGCTGGCGTCGAGTTTTTGCGCCTTGCGCAAGAGTTGCGCAGCGTCCAGATGCTTGGTGGCGGTTTCCATGACGCGCAGGATGGCACGGCGCTGTTGAGTCATTCGGATTCCGCGCTCAGCAAAGTGCGCCTGGAGCCGACCGGGCATTTCAGTTTGGGGTAGTGGCATGGGAACAATCCTTTCGGGTTGCAACTGGTCGCAATCACGCTGCGACGAAATCTGCCGCCGGCTCTTGACGGTGGCAAGAGATATCCTGCAATATCATGAATGTGCTCTAGATGCGACCCGGTTGCAACTAGTAAAAAGATCGCCTCTGAAGACATATGAACGGATACATTCGAACTCGAGTATTCATTTTACCTACAGATGCGACCGGTTCGCAACTGGAGCAGCAGCGCGCATTCAAAATCTGGCGGCGGCTAAGTACGTTCTTCTACCTGACGTTCTTCTTCTGTGCGACGGGAGCAGCGTGGGCGGGGGTGGGCGGCAGCATCTCCGGGTCAATCACGGACCCTACGGGCGCGGCGATTGCGAAGGCGGCGATTACTCTGGTCAACCCCAACACCGGCGTAAAGCAGTCTGTGGTGGCCGACGACCACGGCTCGTACAGCTTTCCGGTGCTTCCCGTCGGCAGCTATGTTCTTGAGGTCAACCATCCCGGCTTCAAACCTTACCGCCGCACCGGGATTGTGCTCGACACCAGCAGAGCGCTGCAGTTGGATGTTGTGCTGCTGGTCGGGGAGCGTAGCGACGCCATCAACGTGAGCGACAGCGCGGTTCATCTTGAGACTTCCAGCAGCCAGATGGGTGAAGTCATTAACAGCGAGCAGATGAGCGCCGTACCTTTAGATGGGCGCAGCTATACCGATCTTCTGTCGCTTCAGGCGGGGGTGGCTCCAGCAACTTCGATCACTTCCAGCACGGTGCAGGATGTGGGCGCAAGCGCGCTGTCGCCCTCCGGCGACCTGAATCCAGGGACCATTTCCATCAACGGCCAGCGAGAGTTCGCCAACGCCTTCATTGTGAACGGCAGTGACGCCGAGGAAGACGTGAACATGGGCACGGCCATCATTCCCAACCTCGACTCGATTGCGGAGTTCCGCATTCTCACCAGTAACTTTGACGCGGAGTACGGAGAATTCAGCGGAGGACAAATCAACGTCATTACCAAGTCAGGCAGCAATGCATTCCACGGGGATGTCTTCGAATTCCTGCGCAACACCGACCTAGACGCGCGTAATTACTTTTCGCCCACGCGGGGCACATTCATTCAGAACCAGTTTGGCGGAACCTTTGGCGGTCCGATCCGGAAGAACAAAATTTTCTTCTTCTCGGACTATCAGGGCACGCGCCAGCGCCAGGGAGTGGACACCGGCTTGATTCCCGTGCCATCTCTGCAAGACCGGGCGGGGAATCTTTCCGACCTGGCTAGCTCCTTCTACACCACGCAGATGGTGAATGGGCAATCAGTTGTCGTGCCGACGACGGTGAGCGGCCCCGCCTGGGCGAGCACGCTCTCGAATAATTTCCACCAGGGAATATACGCGGGGGAACCGTATTATTTTCCGGGCTGCACCAACACAAGCTATTCTCCCGGGAGCACGACGGCTTGCGTACTTCCCACGCTGCGAATCCCGACCAGCGCGTGGTCCGGGCCGGCGCAACATTTATTGCAGTACATTCCAGTCCCGAATACTTCCGACAATCAGTTTGCGACTTCCGCTAATAATGAAGCGCTGCGCGACGACAAAGGTTCGCTGCGCCTCGACGCCAATACAGGGTGGGGGCTGATCTCCGGCTATTACTTTCTTGACGATTATTCCTTGAACAATCCGTATCCGGTAGCACAGGGCGGAGCGAGCGTACCAGGCTTTAACGCGTTGTATTTTGGCCGCGCGCAATTACTGAGCTTAGGCGACACCAAATCGCTGAGCGCAACTTCGGTTAACGAGCTGCACTTCAGCTACATGCGTGCCTACAACGATTTGGGCAAACCGCAAGGCGGACTCGGCGTCAGTTTGGCGTCGCAAGGTTTCGTTACATCTTCGGGCAAACCATCCATCGTCGCACTGGCACCGCAAAACGAAGGAGTGGAGAACATCGTCTTCAATAACTTCTCGATCGGAACCAATACCAACGAACTAAAACAGGCGAACAATACTTTTCAGTGGCTGGATAATTTTTCGAAAGTATTGGGACGCCACACCATGAAATTCGGCGGCGAATTTCATTACGACCAGGTCAACGTGAATCCCATTGCCCAGTTCAATGGCAACTTCCTGTTTACCGGAAGCGAGACCGGTCTTGATTTCGCCGACTTTCTCCTTGGCATTCCCAGCCAATACAACCAGAGCGAGTTGAATCCCTTTTATGGACGCAACAAATACGCAGGGCTCTATGCGCAGGATAGCTGGCACGTAAAAGCGAATGTGACGGTCAATGCCGGCGCGCGGTGGGACCGAATTGAGCCCTGGTATGAGAAGTACAACCAGATCTCGACCACCGAACCGGGCAAACAGTCCGTGGTATTTCCGGGCGCGCCTCCGGGAATTTTGTATCCCAGCGATCCGGGAGTGTGGCGCACGCTGGCACCGCCGGGCGATGAATTCTCTCCGCGCATCGGGCTGAGCTATTCGCCGAACTTCAGCAGCGACAGTGCTCTTGGTAGGCTGACGGGCGGTCCTGCGAGGACCAGTCTGCGGGCGGGTTTTGGAATGTATTACACCTCCATCGAAGCGCTCACGATTGGGGTGCTGGCGGCCAACGCGCCGTACGGGACCACCTACAGCAGCCCCGCGCCCCCTCTGTTTTCGAATCCATTTGTGACCGCCTCGAATGGACAAAATCTTGGGCAATACTTTCCCGTCACTTTTGCGCCGTTGAACTCCTCGAGCAGCCACCCGGATGCGAACGTCGACTGGTCGCAATATGTTCCCATCAGCGGCATTCCGGCATATCCGGTGAGCAATCGCATCCCTTATACCGAGCAATACATGTTCTCGATTGAACGCCAGCTCGGGGACAATACTCTGCTGAGCGCAAGCTATGTGGGCAATGAATCCCATCGCCTGCTGGTGCTGGTGGAATCCAACCCAGGCAACCCTGCGCTGTGCCTGAGCCTGAGCCAGACCAGCGAAGTTGCACCGGGATCGGCTACCTGCGGACCTTTTGGCGAGAGCAATGTTTACACCACGGCTGCGGGGCGAACGGTGAATGGAACTCGCGGACCGCTGGGCTCAAATTTCGGCAGCGATACCAACCAGTCGACAACCGGCAACGCGAACTACAATGCCCTGGAGCTCAGCGTTCGCCACAACAGCAAGCGCTTGCAATTGTTTGCCAGCTATACCTTCAGCAAATCGATGGATGACTCTTCCAACGTGGGAGAAGAAGTAAACCCGATCAATCCCGCGCTCAGCTATGCCTTATCCGCCTTCGATGTGAAGCACAACTTTGTGGTGAGCTATGCGTATGAGCTTCCTTTTGAGCGTCTGTTCGGCGTCTCCAACGGATGGACCAAAGGTTGGACGATTTCCGGGATTACCCATTTCAGCAGCGGATTTCCAGTGACGTTGCTGAACTATGGAGATAATTCCCTGCTGGGAGCGGAGCCGAACGGAATCAACAACTATGGGGTCGACGAGCCGCAATATACTCCGGGCGCGCTCGATTTGAACCATAATCCCCGCAATGGTGGTGCTTACTTTAATACGAGCCTTTTCAGCCTTCAACCTTTGGGGGAGCCAGGGAACGCGAAGCGGCGTTTCTTTTATGGACCAGGTATTGATAACTACGACATGGCATTGATAAAGAACGTGCCGCTTCCCGACACTCGATCGCTGGAGTTCCGTTTTGAAGGATTCAATGTCTTCAATCACGCCCAGTTCTACGGACCGGCGTCGGTGAACGGGAACATTCAGAGCGCAACGTTTGGGCAAGTTATCAGTGCTGCGCCACCCCGGCTGATGCAGGCAGCGGTTAAATTCGTCTTCTAGTCCTTCAACCTTCTTTTTGCAGACGATTGTCTAAGGGATGAGTTGTACGCCAGTGCGATTCATCCGAATGGACGTGACCGGGCGATTCTGCGACTTTCGCGGGTATGCAGGCATCAAATGCGAGTGTTAGGATGGTTGGTTGCTCCCAAGATGGGGTAGGCAATCATAGATCGCCGGTAACGGCTACGACCGCTCGTTGTTTCCAAGAAATGGGAGCGTCCGCCGAACAGTGCGACGTTACAACGAGGAGAAACTTAAATGGCAGGTAATGGAATCGTCGAAGTGACCGATGCAAACTTCGACCAGGATGTTTTGAAATCGGATACGCCCGTGCTGGTAGACTTTTGGGCGACCTGGTGCGGCCCGTGCCGCGCGCTGGCCCCTATCGTGGATGAACTGGCGAAGGACTACCAGGGCAAACTCAAGGTCGGGAAAATGGACGTCGATGCCAACAGCTCGACTCCGATGCGTTATAAGGTCACCGGGATCCCAACGTTGTTGATCTTTAAGGGTGGACAGGTGGTTGAGCAACTCGTGGGATATCGTCCGAAGGATGCGCTCGCGCAGGCCATTGATAAGCACGTTGGGTGAGGGTGGGCCTAGCAGAACATTTAGCTACGATCTTTATAGTTTGAGCCATTTATATAGTTTGAGACATTTACGCACGCGGAGGTCTGACGAGCCGCGTGCGTTTTGTTTTTTTTTGGCCGAGCATTCCTCAGTACTTCCTTAGTACTTCCGCAGCACCCCAATCACTCGCCCCTGCACTTCAACGGAGGCCGCAGGCACAATAATCGGCTTCATGGTTACGTTCGAAGGTTGCAGGCGAATGTTGTCGCCTTCGCGATAGAAGCGTTTTAAGGTCGCATCGTCCCGGTCGACCACTGCGACGACGATGTCACCGTTGTGCGCGGTCTTCAATTTTTCCACCAGCACATAGTCACCATTAAGGATGGCCTCATCCTGCATGGAATCGCCGCGCACTTCGAGCACGAACACTTCTTTCGAGCGGACGAAGTCGGCAAGAGAGATGGTCTCATTGGTCTGCACCGCTTCGATCGGCTGACCGGCGGCGATGCGCCCGAGCAGGGGAAGCACCAGGCCGGTATTCACGCTCATGGCTTGCTTCAGGCGCCCCTTGGGAGGAAGCAGGTCGATGGAACGGCTGCGGTTGTAATCGCGGGTGAGCAATCCCTTTTTTTCAAGATTAGTTATGTGTTTGTGCACCGTGGCCAGCGAGGTGAGTTCGAGCCCGGCGCCGATTTCCTCAAAAGACGGAGAGTACCCATGCTCGGCCACAAAGCGGGAGATGAAGTCGTAAACTTCGTGTTGCCTGCGCGTGATCGCCATGCGGCCATTGTTGGCGAATATAAGGCGAATGTCAAGCGGAAGTTTCGCGGGCGTCCTGCCGGGTGAGGACGTAAGCAGATCTCTCGCACGATAAAACCGCGCTTGGAATGACAAAGTTTAATGACAAACTTCTGATGACAGAGTCTTCGCGTGCAGCATTGACGTTCGCTGAGGCGCTTATCCGTGAAAACTCTGTCCGCTTCATTTTTGTCTCTGGACACGGTTAGCGACGATAGTCTACTGGTGCTGTAGACTTGGTTGTAGGCTTTGACTGGCTTATGGAAGGAACGAAGAGAATGAAGATTGCAGACAGCGTTATTGAACTGATCGGTCACACACCGCTGGTGCGGCTCAACAAAGTCACCGAAGGTTGCGTAGGCGAGGTGGTCGCCAAACTGGAGAGCCAAAATCCCGTGGGCAGCGTAAAAGACCGCATTGGCGCGAGCATGATTGGGGACGCGGAGCGCGCAGGGAAAATCCAGCCGGGCAAGACCACGCTGATCGAGCCTACGAGCGGCAACACCGGCATTGGGCTGGCTTTCGTGGCTGCCGTGAAAGGCTACAGGCTGATCCTGACTATGCCGGAAACCATGAGCCTGGAGCGGCGCGTGCTGCTGCTGGCTTTCGGAGCCGAGCTGGTGCTGACGCCTGGTCCGCGAGGCATGAAGGGCGCGATTCTTAAGGCCGAAGAATTGCTGGCGAAGACCCCGAATAGCTACATGTTGCAGCAGTTCGATAATCCGGCGAACCCGAAGATTCATTTTGAAACCACGGGGCCAGAAATCTGGAACGACACAGATGGGCGGGTTGACTTTCTGGTTTCAGGAATTGGTACGGGCGGGACGATTACCGGGGTTTGCGAATATATAAAACCGAAGAAGCCATCGTTTAAGGCGGTAGCTGTTGAGCCGACGGAGAGTCCGGTGCTTTCGGGGGGCAAACCAGGTCCGCACAAAATTCAGGGAATTGGCGCAGGGTTTGTTCCGCGAATTCTGCGTACGGATTTTATTGACGAGATCATTCAGGTCAGCAACGACGAAGCGATCCGCATGGCCCGCAGGCTTCCGCTGGAGGAAGGTTTGTTTGTAGGAATTTCCTCGGGGGCCGCGGTGACTGCGGCATTGCAGGTGGCGCGGCGTCCGGAGAATAAAGGGAAGCTGATTGTGGTGGTACTGCCATCTTTCGGAGAGAGGTATTTGAGCAGCATTCTGTTTGAAGAGCTACGAGCAAAGGCGCAGCAGATTGCTACGTCGACTCTTCCGGATTGAGGGGTCGCCGCTGTAGAGAAGGCAGATTGGTTTACAAAGAACGATGCCGCTGCATCCTCACCGGAGGCAGCGGCATTTTCCTGGCATGTTCCTGCACGCACAAGAGAACTGGACAGGTTATTTACCCTCATGCGAATTCGATTCCGCGTAAGGGTTGGGATATCGCAGGACTGTCGATAAATCAATTCCCCGGATGACGCCAGCGGAATGATAAAGCAAGCCCCATGAATCGATGGTGGAATTGTCGGGAAAGATGCAAGCTTCGAGGGATTGGTCAATGGAGTTAAGTTTCACCCACCCGCCGCCGGCCGCACTGGTGCCGCCAAATTGGTCCGAGCCGCCCAGTTGGGTGCAGTAGAACGAAGCCGGATTGCCATCGCCTTGGCCATTCCAAGGAGTCGCCGCGTAATAGGCCAACGCGGCCAATGTGGGCTTTTTGGTATAGAGCGTTCCCAGACTGATGTGAATGCGCGCTCCCTTCGACGCGTACTGGCAGAATTCCTCGTGGCCAGCGAGTTGGAGCCAATCCTGCTGCGGATTGTTGGTCCCATAGACGGGCGTCCGCAGTTCCAGGCTTCCCCCGGTGCTGGTGCAATATTTATGCGAAGGCAGTTCCGAAGATGCTTCGCTCTGGGATGTTGTACTTGCAACCTGAGCATTCGCGCTGAAAAACGCGCCGGAAAGTAATACCAACATGAAGATTTCAATCTTGTTTCGGTTTGTACCCACAGGAATCTCCCCCTCGGCCTATTTTTTGCAGCTTGTCAAAAATCGCGAAAGTGTACCACGCGGAACTGTTCCGCAATAGAGCCCTTTGGAAGTGTGGTGCAATTTGCTCTTGCTAGAAGAGCGTCGCTAGAAAAGAAAGAGTCGAGCTTCGCTCGATGGACAGTCGAGGGCGGCTGTCCTTACATAAACCTTCTCTTTTGTCATTAGAGCTCGGTTCGTGCGAAATTAGGGAGATGGCTCTGGTTATCCGTCCCTCGCGCATTCATGCAGCTGGTGTCTTTACTACCGCTCCCATCCGCAAAGGATCCCGCGTGATTGAATATACGGGCCCACGGCTTAGCCCCGAGGAGGCTAACCGGCTGTATGAGGGCGCTTCGCGTACTTACTTGTATGGAATGGAAGACGGCAAAACCGTAATCGATGGCGAAGGGATGGGCGCTTTCCTAAACCACTCCTGCGATCCCAACTGCGAAGTGGATGAAGTCAAGAACCGGGTGTGGATCCTTGCGCTCCGTAACATCCTACCCGGGGAGGAACTACTCTGGGATTACAGTCTTTATGACGATGATGATCCCGCGCCCTGCCACTGCGGATCTTCAAAATGCCGTGGCACCATGTATTCCCAGGAGTGGATGGCCAAGTTGAGGCGCAGGGCTCGTGCGAAAGCGAAGAGAATATCCGCGACGAGCCAGAACACGAAGCAGCAAGAAGCGAGAGCACCGCGAAGGAAGAAAAAGACAAACGCGCCTGAGGCCGAAACGCGGCCGGCGGCGTAAGGTTCGGAATCACGCACCAGCGCCGCCTTCTTTTACGCATTCTTATTTTTTGTGTTCGTTTTCCGCATTCTCGGTGAACAAAAAGACTCTGCTAAATTGTTATTTTATGGAACAGACCTATTCCGCAGCGGTTCGCAGCTTCGCCAGCGACAACAATGCCGGCGTGCATCCTGAGGTTTTGCAGGCTATCACCCGTGCTAATCAGGGTCATGTGGTTGCCTATGGCGCCGACCCTTACACAAAGTCGGCCATTAAGAAGTTTGAAGAGCACTTCGGAGAGGACATTGCCGTTTTTTTTACTTTTAACGGTACGGGCGCGAATGTTCTTAGTTTGCAGGCTCTGACGCGGTCGTTCCAATCAGTCTTATGTAGTGACTATGCTCACATTTACACCGACGAATGCGGCGCGCCGGAGAAGCATACCGGCTGCAAGTTGATTCCTCTGCCGCAAGAGAATGGCAAGATCACCGTGGACTCGGTTCATCATGCCTACCACGGAATTGGAGACGAGCATCACTCCCAGCCGCAGGTAATTTCAATCACGCAATCTACGGAGATGGGCACGGTCTATCGTCCGGAAGAAATCCACGCGCTAGCTGACTTCGCACATCAGCATGGAATGTTCCTGCATGTGGATGGGGCACGTATTGCTAATGCCGCGGCATCGCTCGGGCAAAGCTTGCGCCAGGCGACGCGAGATTTGGGCGTGGATGTTCTATCGTTCGGTGGAACCAAGAACGGGATTCTCGGCGGCGAAGCGGTGGTGTTTTTCCAGCCTAAGCTAGGCCAGGATTTTCTCTATCTCCGCAAGCAGAGTATGCAACTGGCTTCGAAGATGCGTTTCATTGCCGCACAATTCGAAGCGCTGCTCACCAACAATCTCTGGCTGCGGAGCGCCGATCACGCTAACCGCATGGCCCGGCTACTGGAACAGGAAGTGAGCCAGATACCCGGAGTGAAGGTGGTATGGAAGGTGCAAGCCAACGGAGTCTTTGCGCAAATCCCCCGCCAGGCGATTGAGAAGATCAAGCAGCACTATTTTTTCTACATGTGGATGGAGGAAGAATCGATTGTGCGCTGGATGTGCTCCTTTGACACTACCGAAGCGGATGTTCGAGACTTCGTCAAAGTGGTAGCGCGGGCGGTGAAGGGGTGATCGGAGGTAATGTCCGGTGAAGCTTTAGCCTTGATTTTTGAGTTATCTTTGACTACATTTGCCCAACCCCTCTAGTACGTGCATACTTGGATTTTCACATTTTCTATTGTAGGGAGATTTCATGAGCCGGAAGTGGTTCGGCCTGGCCGCACTGGTAGCCACTGCGACTTCGCTCCTTTGCCTATCGAGCTGTGGAGATCCTCAAGAATTGGTCTCGATTGCGATTCAGCCTACTACGGAAACGGTCGGCGCTTCGAACATTCCGGTGAGCCAGGATACCGGTTTCCAGACACAGCTAACTGCCTTGGGCACCTATGTCCATCCCCCGGTTACCAAAAATATTACAAACCAGGTCACATGGGCATCCGCTACTCCACAGATGTTTACGGTGAACTCATCAGGACTATTGATTGCCACTGGCGATGCTTGCGGAAGCACGCTGGTCTCCGCAGCCCTAACTACGAATCATGATGGCTCCGGGGTAACCTCGTCCGGCGCCGTGGTGACTGGGTATATGACGGCGAATGTCACCTGTTTTACAAGCACTACCAGTGGCGGAGGAACGGGGCCAACGGTCACGGTTAATTTTGCGGGGAGTGGGAGTGGGACCGTGAGCAGCCAGCCCACCGGTATTAGCTGCGCGAGCACTGGAGGGACCTGTGTTGGGACTTTTGCCACCGGTACCACGGTTGTACTAACAGCCACTCCCATTGGAACATTTGGAGGATGGTCCGGCTGTGATTCCGTTTCTGGGGAGACTTGTACATTAAACAGTCTGACCAGCGCGGTTGCGGTTACGGTTACCTTTAATTGAGGTAACGCTTACTGTTCCGGTTACGATTCCTCCTCCAGCAGCCTTTTTAGCGTCGCTTTGTGTTTGGCGGGATCGTTCTTTTTGTGAGGAACCACTTTTGATCCCGGAGTTATCCCCAATCTTTCCCGCGCTAACTCTTTCACCGCCTGCACAGCCCGAAATTCTTTAACTTTCTTTTTGCGAGCCATACACATATGTTGCCATAGCTTTGTCTGGGGCAAAACTGTAATAATTGTTGGTTACGGTTGTCCTGCGGCAGGGTTCGCCCAGGATGCCAAGCGAGGACGACCCCGCGCTTTTACTTGCGGCTGTAAGGAAGGGATCAACTAGATTTCATGGAAGAACGCGATTTTTTTGACGAGCGAACGGAGAAGAAGACAGCAACCTTGAACTGTCCGCATTGCCACCAGCCCGCTGAATATGAAGTGACCTGGGTGGTGCGGACCAAGAAGCGCCAACTGGGTGGGCGTACCGACGAGCGCGACCGTGCCCGGTTCGCCAAGGCCCGCTCCTACATGCTGCGCAAGGACGATCTGATGGCCTGTAAGAACATGCGTTGCCGGAAACGGTTTGAGATTTCCGGCGTGCAGTCCGTGGTCTTCACGGATTAGTTTGTCTACGGCTAGTTCTATCGGCCTTCGTGCCAGCCTCTAAAGGGGCATCTAAATCAAAAGAACTTACGGCATCGCTGAGCCGCTTCAAAGTAAATTCAAATTGATCCACGACACTTTCCCGCACCGCTTTTCCCGCTCCGCTTGGCTCTGATTTATACTGGCAAGTTTGGCTTAAGCAGCCAAGGTCACAGGCCAAGGAGCGATCTGGTGAAGATACTGGTTTGCATGAAGCAGGTGCCGCAGAAGGATGCACCGCTCAAGCTCAACGAACCCGGAACGTGGATTCGCGAAGACGTTTCTTATGAAGTAAATGAACCGGACGCTTACGCGCTGGAAGAGGCGCTGCGCCAAAAAGAGAAGCATAGCGGAGAGGTTGTGGTGATCACGTCAGGTCCGGCGCGGGCGCAACAGGTTCTGCGTGAAGCTTTGGCTAAAGGAGCGGACCGGGCCATCCATCTGGAAGACAATGCTTTCGTGGGGCTGGATGCCTTTAACACGGCAAAAGCCTTCGCGGCGGCCATCAAAGACGAGAAATTCGATCTGATTTTCACCGGCCTGCAATCCGACGATTACGGTTACGCGCAAACCGGCGTGATTCTGGCGGAGTTGCTGGGCTATCCGCACGCCACGATCATCATGCACCTGGAAAAAAATGATTCCGGCATCCGCGTAAAGCGGGAACTTGAGGCCGGATTCTTTCAGTTCGTCGACATGCCGCTGCCGGCCGTGCTCACTATTCAATCCGGCATCAACAAGCTGCGCTACGCAACGCTGATCGGCATCAAGCAGGCGAAGAACAAACCGCTACGCAAAGTCATGTTGGCGGAAGTGCAATCGGCCATCGGCGAAAATTTGCAGAAGATTGAACGCTTGTACGTTCCGCAGAAAACCAAGAAGACAGAGCGCATCGAAGGTTCGCCATCGGAGATTGCGAAGAAGTTAGTCGACAAGCTGCGCAATGAACTGCGCGTGCTGTAGGCCGAGAACTGAGAAGAGCTTTATGCCAGACACCATCCTCGTAGTTGTTGAACAACGCGAAGCCAAACTTAATCGCGTCTCATGGGAGACCATCACCGCAGGCCAAGCCATTGCAGCCGCCACGGGCTGGACTTTGGAAGCGGCAGTCGCGGGCGCAAACATTGGCGGGATCGCCGCCGAAATCGCCGCTAAGAAAGTGGCAAAAGTTTACGCCGTCGAATCCCCAAAGTTGGAGCGCTACACTCCCGATGCCTTTACCGCCGGGCTCAAGCAACTGCTCACCGCCAAACAGCCCAAGCTGGTTCTGATGCCGCACACCTATCAAGTGCGCGACTTCATACCCAAGCTGGCCACGGCCATGGGACGCGCGGTAATCAGCGACTGCATCGGCTTCAAGTACGAAGACGGGAAGCTGATTTTCACCCGGCAGATGTTTCAGGGAAAATTAGCCGCCGACGTGAGTTTCTCAAACGATGCTCCATGGTTCGCCACTTTCCAGAACGGAGCGTTCCGCGGCGACAAAGCCGAATCTGGCTCCACAGCAGCCCCGGTTGAAACCGTGAATGTGGAGATCGCAGATAGCGCCATTGGCAACAAGCCGCAGGAAATATTCAAAGAAGCCAAGCAGGCGGTCGATCTAACGCAAGCGGAAATTATTGTCTCAGTCGGTCGAGGGATCAAAGAGCAGAAAAATATTGAGATCGCGAAACAGCTTGCAGATGCGCTTGGTGGAGACCTAGCGGCTTCTCGTCCTATCTGCGATTCAGGTTGGCTTCCCATGGATCGCCAGATCGGATCTTCCGGCCAAACGGTTGCGCCCAAGCTTTATCTCGCGCTCGGCATCAGCGGTGCAATTCAACATATTGTCGGCATGAAAGGTTCGCGAACGATCATTGCGGTGAACAAAGATTCGGAAGCGCCAATTTTCGAAATTGCCGATTACGCGATTGTGGGAAATCTGTTTGATATTGTTCCGCCGTTGATTGAGGAAGTGAAGAAGGCAAAGGGCGGGGGCTCATAAAAATTTTAATATTAACCTTGGCTACCGCTGACCAAAAAATGACTAGGCCTTGGTGAAATCTCAACCTTAGCCAACCGGTAGACGCTGGGCTTTGACCTATGAGCTTGATCTTCCGCAAACCCATTGAAGGGGTCGACCGTCCGCAGATGCCTGCCGACGTGGTCATCGTTGGCGGCGGCCCTGCGGGTATGGCGTGCGCGCTACGCTTGTCGCAGTTGATTGATCAACACAACGCCGCGCATCCTGCTTCCCAGCTCAGCAAAGAAAATATCTACGTTCTTGAGAAAGCCCGTGAAATCGGGCAGCACTGCCTGTCGGGTGCGTTGCTCGACCCGCGTTCCATGCGCGAATTGCTTCCCGGCTTCGAAAAAGAAGCGCCGCTCGATGCAGAAGTCACCAGGGAGGCAGTTTACTTTCTTACGAAGAAGAACAAGTTCAAGCTGCCGATTACGCCACCGCCGCTGCGCGATCATGGCAACTATGTCATCTCGCTCAATCGATTCGTGAAGTGGCTCGGCGGCAAGGTGGAAGAGACTGGTATTACCATCTTCACCGGATTTGCGGGCTCCGAACTCTTGTTTGATGGCGATCGCGTTAGCGGCGTTCGCACGGACGACAAAGGCGTGGACAAAGAAGGCCATCCGAAATCCAACTTCGAGCCTGGGTACGATCTAAACGCAAAGATCACGATCCTCGCCGAAGGCCCGCGCGGATCGTTAACCAAACAGCTCGTCTCGAAATTCGATCTCGCCAAAGATGCGAACCCGCAAACTTACGGCGTCGGCGTAAAAGAGCTTTGGGAAGTTCCTTCGGGCCGCATCGCGCCGGGCGAAGTGATCTACACGCTGGGCTGGCCGCTCACGCCCAAGGAATATGGCGGCGCGTGGATTTACGGTTCGAAAGACGACATCGTTTCGCTCGGCTTCGTCACCGGACTTGATTACCCTGACCCGCGACTCGATCCTCAACATGTGCTGCAGGATTTCAAACGACATCCCTTTGTCGCCAAACTGCTCGAAGGCGGCAAGATGATCCGCTATGGCGCGAAGTCGATGCCATATGGCGGCTGGTGGGCGATTCCGCCAGTTGCGGGGAACGGATGGATGATCCTCGGCGACTCCGCCGGATTCCTGAACTCGGCACGGCTCAAGGGAATTCATCTTGCCATCAAGAGCGGCATGCTTGCGGCAGAAACGGCTTTTGAGGCGTTGAAGAAAGATGATTCTTCCGCGGCCACGTTGGGCGAGTATCGGAAGAAAGTCGACGCCAGCTGGATCAAAGACGAGCTCTGGAAAGTTCGCAACATGCACCAGGGATTTGAGCAGGGCATGTACGCCGGAATGTTCCACACCGGGTTGCAGATGATCACCGGCGGACGCGGGCTGCGCAACCGCTATCCTGCGAAAGCCGGACACGAGCACATGCACAAGCTCGCTGAGTTACCCGCCGGTGGTGGACCTGAGGCCCACCTGCTCGGGCCGGCCAAAGGCGACGGCAAGCTCACGTTTGACAAGCTCACTGATCTTTACCACTCCGGCACCAAGCACGAAGAAGATCAACCTTCGCACTTGATCATTCACGATACCAACATCTGCAACGCGCGCTGCGTAAAAGAATACGGCAGCCCGTGCCAGAACTTCTGCCCCGCCAACGTCTATGAAATGGTCGACGACGCCAGCCAGCCGAACGGCAAACGCATCAGCCTAAACCCATCCAATTGCGTGCATTGCAAAACCTGCGACATCGCCGATCCGTATCAGATCATCACCTGGGTTCCACCGGAAGGCGGCGGTGGCCCGAATTATGACGGGATGTGAAGCCCCTGCGTGCTCGCTTTATATCGATGCGGGCTACTGTCTGCGACCGAGTATGGACGCGATCGCTCGCGGACTACGGCGACCGTGCAGCACAGCGATGACAAGAAACGGGTTGACATCGGGTGCGTACGCGATCAGGTAGTCTCGTACCACCTGAAAATCTAGACGTCGCAGGGTGAGGTCAGGTCGTTTGTGGCCCTGATTAGGAAACGCCACGAGCTCGCCGACGGCGTTATATTTCTCCTCGCGGATGCGATCTGCCGCGTCAACGTTGTCGGATGCGACGTACTCCCATACCTCATCGAGGTCGGTATATGCCTCCGGGTGGAGGACGAACCTCTTCATCGATCGTGATTGCGGCGAAGTTCGCTCTTGCGCCGTAAATTGGCGAAAGCTTCTTCACCGTCGATCGGATTGACACGGCCGCTCGTGATGTCATCGTAACGGCCATCGAGCATCTCCCGCGTCTCGGCAAGTTCCTTTAAGTACCCAGCCATCGCGTCTTCGACCAGGTCGTCGGGAGCGCGCCCGGTTTTCGCTGCGAGTTCCTGCAGGCGAGACTCGGTTTCGGGGCGGAGGTGAACTTCCATGGGCGTAGTTTACACCAGGGTAGGTTTTGTCATTCCGAGCGAAGCGAATCTGACAGTCCAAGGCGTGGGCACACTGTCTGCGCTCACAGTACAATCGCATCGTGACATTGGTTCGGAAATCACGCGAGGCTCTATCTAGATGATTCGTTGTATAACCCTGTTTACAGTATTTCTAGTGTCTTTGCCCGCTTTTGCGCAACAGTACACTCCCGCAATCCCCTCAACCGGCTTTCCCGGCCTCGACCAATACCGGGCATCGCGCATCGCCATCTACACCGACGATTTCGGAGAGCTGAAGCGCTACCGCGAGGCCGACGTCGCGCTCGCTGCATCCGCTCCTAGCGAAAATCGAGTGATTTTCATCGGCGACTCCATCACCGACTACTGGAAGCTGGCGGATTATTTTCCTAGCAGGCCTTATGCCGTTGTGAATCGCGGCATCGACGGCCAGACTACCCCGCAAATGCTGGTGCGCTTTCGTCAGGACGTGATCGATCTGCATCCCAAAGTGTTGGTCGTACTCGCGGGAACCAACGATGTTGCGGGAGTCACCGGGCGCACGCGTAATGAGGATATTGAAGCGAACTATGCGTCCATGGCAGAGTTGGCGAGGGCTCACAAGATTCATTTGGTCTTTTCGTCTCTGCTTCCGGTCTACAACTACACCGAGGAAGCGAAGGAGTCTTTCGCGCTTCGCCCAGCGGAGAGAATTCTGGCGCTGAATCGCTGGCTCAAGGATTACTGTTCGAAGAACGGCCTCGTGTATCTCGATTATTTTTCGGCGCTGGTCGATGATCGTGGCATGATGAAGCGCGATTTATCGGATGACGGATTACATCCAAATGTTGCGGGATATAAGGTTATGGCGCCGCTGGCGGAGAAGGCTGTTGCGCGGGCGATCGCTAGCCAACAATAATCGCTTGCTATGATCGCCCGGCTAAGTGGACCTCACTTCGAACGGTGGAGGTAGTTGCATGAAGGTGTCACGCCAGCTGTGGGCGCGGCTTGCGCTCGTCGTCTTCTTCACTGCTTCCAGCTTCGCGCAACAGTCGGCACAGCCCGCGCCGTCGCAACCGTCTATTCCTTCCAGCGGATTCGCTGGACTAGATCAATACCGTGCCTCGCGCATAGCCATCTTCACGGACGATTTCGGGCAACTGGCACGTTATCGGGCGGCTGATGCCGCACTCAAAGCTCCTGCGCGGGGAGAGAATCGAGTCGTATTCTTCGGGGATTCCATCACCGACTTCTGGAAGCTGGCAGATTATTTTCCCGGCAAGCCTTACATCAATCGCGGCATCGGAGGGCAGACGACGCCGCAGATGCTGGTCCGGTTTCGCCAGGATGTGATTGATCTTCATCCTAAGGTCGTCGTAATTCTAGCGGGCACAAATGACATTGCCGGCAACACTGGCCCTATGCGTGTGGAGGATATCGAGGCCAATTATGCATCGATGGCGGAACTCGCCCGTGCGCACGAGATCAAAGTCATTTACTCATCGGTGCTGCCGGTTAACGACTACACGCCGCGGTCGCAGGAGCTTTTTGCCGAGCGCTCGCCGGAGAAAATTCTTGCGCTGAACCGCTGGTTGAAGAATTATTGCGGGATTCCATCTGCTGGTATTCCAGCTCCTTGTAGCTATCTCGACTACTTCAGCGCCATGGTTGATGACAAGGGCTATCTAAAGAAAGATTTGGCGGAAGATGGCTTGCATCCTAATGCCGCGGGATACAAAATCATGGCGCCGATGGCGGAAGGGGCTATTGATCAAACTCTTCGACCGCCGAAGCCCTGAAACCTTTTTCCGTGGCGGAAACTCTATAGACTGAGATCCGATTCGGCGACAGGGAAAAAAGCCGGCGATGAGTCGACAACGACAAAGGGCTCATAGGTGTAGACCTCTAACATGCTTCTCACCGACAAATTCGGTCGCGCCATCACCGATCTGCGGCTCTCGATCACGGATCGCTGCAATTACAGGTGCGTTTACTGCCGCACGGGCAATGAAGGCGCTCTCTATGGTGATTTGCCGTTTGCAGACTATCTGCGCATGGCGCGCGTGCTGGTTGGTATGGGGATTACGAAGATTCGCCTGACCGGCGGCGAACCGCTGTTGCGCAAAGACGTGATCGAATTCGTTCGGGAATTGGCCAAGCTCCGACCTCAGGGGCTAAAGCCCGCAGTCTTTTTAGGCGATAACGGCGCGGATAAAGCCGTGCCCTTCCCAACACCATCTCGCGAAGTTCCTTTCGACACCATCGAGACGCTCGATATCGCGCTGACGACCAATGGCCATCTCCTGGCCGAGATGGCACAGCCGCTCAAGGAGGCCGGGCTTACGCGAGTCACGGTCTCGATGGACGCAGTCGATCCGGACCGCTTCGCCCACATCACCCGGGTCTCGAACGGATACGATCACGTACTTGGCGGTATTCGCGCCGCACGGCGCGCAGGATTGTGGCCGCTGAAGGTGAACTGCGTGCTAATGCGCGGCTTCAACGAAGATCAGATTATTCCCTTCGGCATGTTCGCCCGCGAAGAAGGCGTGACCGTGCGCTTCATCGAATTCATGCCGCTCGAAGAAGGCCGGACCTGGTCGCCGAGCACAGTGGTTACGCTCGAAGAAATTCTGGCGCGCATGCGGGAGTATCGGCCGCTGGTGGAAATCCGCCGCGGCCGTTCTGAGACCGCGCGGCGTTACCGCTTCGACGACGGCATTGGCGAGATCGGCATTATCGCGCCGGTGTCGCATCCCTTCTGCGGCCATTGCAGCCGCGTCCGCATTACCAGCGACGGCAAAATCCGGACGTGCTTATTTTCGGTGTGGGACCATGATCTGCACGCGCAAATGCGCCGCGGCGCCAGCGACGAGGAGTTGGAAGAGTTCATCCGGAACGTCGTTCAGAAAAAAGAGGAGCGGCATCATATTGGCGAACCGGATTTTGTTCCGGCGTCGAGGACGATGGTGCATATTGGTGGATAGCAATAACAGACAGAATCCAAAGGAAGCTTGAGAATCGATTGCCTACCAAGCCTGATTACGGAATCGATGCCCCCGGAGTTATTCGCAATCTGTTCCTTGCCAGTGTAGGCGGCCTTTTACTCGCGCTTTTCACGCCGCGTCTTATCCACATTGGATCGGCGGAGGTGAACCTTCATGCATCTGGCTGGGGTATAGCCATCGGATGCGGGGTCGGCGGATTGCTCATGCTGATCTATGCCAAGTTCGGCAAGTTCCGGCATCGCGACCGGATGTTGAGGCTCTGGACATGGCGGGGTGATGAACAGGTATTGGATGTGGGGACGGGCCGCGGCCTGTTACTAGTTGGCGCTGCCCGCAGGCTGACGACAGGACACGCGACCGGAATCGATATTTGGAACAAAGAAGACTTGAGCGGCAACGCACTCGAGCGGAGTGAGCAGAACCTGGCTATCGAGGGAGTGATGGAAAAATGTTCTCTCGTAAGCGAAGGTGCACAGAAGATGAGTTTTCCCGATAACAGCTTTGAAGTAATTTTATCGAATCTGTGCCTGCACAATATTTATGACAAACCGACCCGGCTCAGGGCGTGCAACGAAATTGCCCGTGTTCTCAAGCCAGGAGGAGTCGCAATTATTTCCGATTTTAAACACACGCGCGAATATGCGGAGGCTTTTCGTAAAGCTGGCTTACGCGTGGAGCGCAAGGTGCCGAATCTGTTGACGACGTATCCGCCTCTGCGAATCGTCCTGGCATATAAAACTTAATGTCGAAACGCATTCACGGAGTTTGTTCCATACTCGCAGTTATTTTTTGGTGCTCCATTCTGCCGGCCCAGGACAAAACCTACCTCGGGTTGGACCGCAACAATTACCCTGGCGACGCCAACCTCAAAGCGCTTCACCAGAATTTTTCCTACTCGGGCTACTGGCTCAACAATCCTCCGGGAGAAAATACAGATACCTGGACGGGCCACCGCGCCACCATCGAATCCGCGGGCTTCGGATTTCTTGTGCTGTTCAACGGACGGCTTTATGCTGAATTGAAATCTGTGGCCAACGCGACCAGGCGTGGCCAATCCGATGCGCGAGCGGCCATTGCAGACGCGCGCCGGGAAGGCTTTCCCGCGCACACTATCATTTTCCTCGATCAAGAGCAGGGCGGACGCATGTTGCCTGAGCAAAAGGCTTACATCTACGCGTGGGTCGACGGTGTAACCGCCGGCGGATTTCGTGCGGGGATTTACTGTTCGGGAATTCCAAGCAAGGATGATGACAACGTAGTGACTGCGGAAGACATTCGCCAGCACGCAAGCGATCGGCAAATTGTGTACTGGGCGATTAATGATGCTTGCCCGCCGGCGCCAGGGTGCGCCTTTCCAAAGGGTCCGCCGAGACCGACGGAAAGCGGTGTGAGCTTCGCCGAGGTCTGGCAGTTCGCGCAATCTCCGCAGCGGAAGGATGTTGCCGGACATTGCTCCAATTACAGTCGCGACGGGGAATGCTATGCGCCCGGAATCCCTCCGGCGCTGCAAATGCATATCGACGTGAACACGGCTACCTCGCCCGATCCATCACAGGGCAGAACTCGCTAGGGCAGCAGTGGATGATTTTAAAACCAGAGCCTCAGAGGCTAAACAGTTTGGTGAAAAAACTTGGCTTTTGACACGCATCCCCTAAAGGGGTACCTGGACCCGAAGATCTTACGGCATCGCAAAAGCGATGCCCTGATCCGAACCTTGTTTTTCAGCAAGCTGTAAAAACGCAGGAAAACGCGACTCTTAAAGCACATCTGAGGAAAAGCTCTTCGAAGATGCAGATAGCGCACCGCTGGCGCTGAGGCGCGGCTAAGACTAAAGGGCTTGGTGGCACGAGTAAAACTCGTACCCTTTCCTTTTCGCGTAAAGACACAAGTTCTTCGCAGCGCCTGAAGGTGCACTTTCTAAGGAAAATCAAAATTGATCCACTGCTCATTCCGGCATTGGCAGCGGGCGACAAGAGCAGTGCTAAACTGTAGCACTCATCCATTCCATTTCTGAGGGATACATTCATGTCGCGAACTCTGTCTGCTCTCGCTGTCACCCTGCTGCTGGCGCTCTCCGCCACAGCGCAGGAACGTTGGCAGATCGACCCGCCGCACTCCTCGGCGCAGTTTGCCGTAAAGCATCTCGGAGTCTCCACCGTTCGCGGCGCCTTCACTAAAGTGAGCGGTACGGTGCTGTACGACCCGGCGAATCTAGCCAAGTCCTCGATTCAAACCACCATTGACGCGGCCTCCGTGGATACCCGGGTCGAGATGCGCGATAAAGATCTGCGCAGCGCTAACTATCTCGATGTCGAGAAATATCCCACCATCACTTTCAGTTCGAAAAAAATCGAAGCCGCGGGAGCGGGCAAGCTGAAGGTCACCGGCGACCTCACGATTCACGGCGTAACCAAAGAAGTGGTGCTGGACGTCGATGGCCCATCAGCACCGGTGAAAGATCCGTGGGGTAACCAGCGCATAGGCGCATCGGCCTCCACCACAATCAATCGCATGGATTTCGGCGTGGCCGGCGGCAAAGGCATGATCGGCGACGATCTCAGCATTACGCTGGATATTGAAATGACGAGGAAATAGGGGAAACCGGTGTTGGGTGTTAGGCGTTGGTTGCGGGCCAACGCCGTTATACAGGCAAATTTCCAACCGGCTAACAACTGACGACCTCACTGCCCCGCATGCGCTAAAATAGGTTATATGGCTGACCGAACCTTCACTCTCGATGAAGCGCAATCGCTGCTTCCCGTGCTGGAGTCTCTGCTGCGAACCGCCATCAGCGGCAAGCAGTTGATGGAAGAAGTCGAGGGCGAGATGGAATCGCTCAGCCATCGTATCTTCCTGAATGGCGGCACGCACGTGGATGTGGTCACCGTCGCCCGCCGCAAGGCTGAGCGGGCTCGGGCGGAGCAGCGCGCCAAAGATGCCCTGGCGGAGATAGATTCCATCGGGGTACAAGTGAAGGATCTCGATATCGGGTTGCTCGATTTTCCCTGTGAGGTGGATGGCCGCGTGGTTTTGCTTTGCTGGAAGTCTGGGGAAAAATCAATCACGCACTGGCACGGCACAGAAGAAGGTTTTGCCGGGCGCAAGCTCATTGACGAACGCATAACTCGATCGCGTAAAGCGAACTAGGTACGGGGCCTTACCGTCGCAATTTGCAGCCATCCAGCAAGAGAGCGGATGTCGAGCTTCGCTCGACGGACAGCCGGGGGCGGCTGCCCCTACATTAGCATTCTGGCAAGTTGTGCCGTTTCCATTATCTGACAAAAGTTTACAGTCCAACCAACTTCTCGCTTCAGAACATACTCCAATGTCGGGTGTTTAAGTAGACGGGCCATTCGTCAGGCCAGATCACTGGTTGCTGGATCGGGTTTGCCAGTGTCTGAGCCGTATCCGCCTTTCTGGCGCTGCCGATTTCAGGCAAGCCCACAGGCTTTGAGGAAACGAAATATGACAGTGCAACGGGCGTTTCGCTTTCTAGCTTTTGGATTCTTGCTGTTGGTAATTCCTGTAGTTCTTTCTTCTCCATCCGCCGCGCAAATCGGAGTTGGCATCTCGGTCCAGATCGGTCCGCCGGCGCTGCCGGTATACGAACAGCCGATCTGCCCGTCACCGGGATACATGTGGACTCCGGGGTACTGGGCCTGGGATGACGGCGATGGCTACTACTGGGTGCCCGGGACATGGGTGGAAGCGCCGGAACCTGGGCTATTGTGGACGCCGGGATACTGGGGCTGGAATAACGGAGTTTATGCCTGGAACGGCGGCTACTGGGGTACGCAAATTGGTTTTTATGGCGGGATCAACTATGGATTCGGATATGGCGGGAACGGCTTTTATGGCGGCGAGTGGCGGAACGGAGCTTTCTTTTATAACACTGCGGTGATGCACGTAAACACGACGCAAATTACAAACGTTTATGTGAACCGCACTGTAATCGTGAACAACAACTCGCATGTGGCGTTCAATGGCGGGCAAGGCGGAGTGGCGGTTCGTCCTACCGCGGAGCAGGAAGCCTATGCTCACGAGAGGCATACTCCTCCGGTTGCGGCGCAGGTGCAGCAGGAACACGCTGCCAGCCAAAACCGCGCGCTGTTCGCCTCGACCAACCACGGGCGTCCGGCAGTGGCGGCCACGGCGCGTCCGGGAGAGTTCAGCGGGAAAGGCGTAGTTGCGGCGAGAGCGGCGGGTGGGACTTACCATGCGCCGAAAATGTCACCCAAGGAAGCTCGCGAGGCTCCGGGCAATCGGGCGGGCGAGGCCCGTCCGGCTGAAAATCGCCCGGCGGCAAACCGGCCAGCGGAGAAACGTCCAGCTGCAGAGCCGAGGGCAACGGAAAGTCGTCCCGCGGCAAACCGTGAGAAGCCAGCGGAGCATGCGGCACCTAAGCCTGCCAGCCGCCCGGCGACTTCGAATGCCGCCCGGGAAAACAATACGCGGGCGAACAATACTCGCGAAGCTGCTCCTCGCGAGCCCGCGTCTCATGCAAGCGCTCCCAAACCGAAGGCAGAGCCTAAAGAAAGTGCCCCTCGCGAGAGTGCTCCCAAGGCGGCAAAGCCAGCGGCTGCTCCTCGCGAGAGTGCGCCTCACGCAAGCGCTCCGAAAGTGAAGGCAGAGCCTAAAGAAAGTGCTTCTCGCGAAAGCGCTCCGAAGGCGGCAAAGCCAGCGGCTGCTCCTCGCGAGAGTTCGCCTCACGCAAGCGCTCCGAAAGCGAAGGCAGAGCCTAAAGAAAGTGCTCCTCGCGAGAGTGCTCCGAAGGCGGCAAAGCCAGCGGCCGCTCCTCGCGAGAGTGCTCCCAAGGCGGCAAAGCCAGCGGCTGCTCCTCACGAGAGTGCACCTAAGGCCGCAAAGCCGGCTCCCGCGCCGCGAGCGGAAAAACCGGCTGCGCCTCCGAAGCGTGAAAGCGCCCCTCCGAAGGAAGAGCCTAAAGGGCGGTAGTCATTCAACGAGTAACGGGCCGGAGCTGAATTCAGCTCCGGCCCGTTTTTGCGTATTTCTCTGCTGCAACTCTTTTCTTGCAACTCTTGCCGGGGCTCGCGTTCTTACCGAGTCGGGGGATTAGCCGCGCTGGTTCTATGCCGCACGGAAGTGCTGGTAACTGAACGCCCACGAACCTTGTTCTGCTACAATTTTTTACAACCTGCAGACGCGAGAAGCCGTATTTTAGAGTAAATAACTGACCTGAGCAGGGCTCATCCGCCACGGTCAGGAGCAAGCGCGTGAAGGAGTTTTATATAACTATGTCGTCCCGGAAAACCAGTCTCCGCGTCGCTGGCGCCTTCGCCGCCCTCGCTACTCTGGCGCTTGCCATAAGCTGCCGAGGATTTTTCCAGAACCCTACAATCACTTCCATTACAATCGAGCCCTCCAGTCCGAGCGTAAGCCAGGGCCAAACCGAGCAGTTGAACGCGGCCGGAACTGACAGTGAAGGAAACTCATATACGTTGACCGGCGGCACAACCTGCTCCGGGACCACGGTCTGCTGGTCCAGTTCCGACACTAGCACCGCGACTATCACGTCGGGCGGGCTGCTAAAGGGAATTACGGTCGGGAGCGCTACGATCACTGCGTCATCCGGAACCGCCAGCGCTACGGCCAGCGCCACTGTGACTCTTGGAAACGTCACCGCCATCACAATTAGTCCCACCTCCGTGAGTCTGCCTGTGAGTACGACCGCTACGGGCAGTCAATGCTTTACTGTCGAGGCAACACTTTCCAGCGGACCGGAACAGGACGTAACTGCCACCGTCACTTGGGTTGCGACCAACAGCACGCTAATTACGGTCGCAAATGGAGAAGACCCAATGTGTGTCGAGACTTCAACGACCGGTGGTCAGACCACTCTTTACGCACAATACACCAGTGGCAGCAACCTGATCACCTCGAACACGGTGACCGTGAACGTGACCCAATAGAGTGGAGATTTTCCGGCCCGTTCTCACTCGCCGAGCAGTTCCACTTTCTCGGTTTTCGCCGCCCGCCGCATATCCTGGTCCAGCGTGGCCAGCGGGATTTTCCTGCGGGAGGCAATCTCCAGATAAGCGGCATCGTAAACCGTGAGCCGGTAGCGTTCGGCTAGATGTAGAGTGTCGGTCCACGCCTGGCGATCGGCTTCGGCGTCGACTTTTACCGGCAGCATTGCAAGACTGGATAAGGCTTCGTCCCGGAAATCGGCGGCATGGCGTTTCCGTCTGACATTCGATTGCAGCACATTCGCAACTTCCCAGCGCCATAACCCCGGAACCCACGCCCCATGGATCATTACGGTATCGAACAACTGCAAAACAACGTCCGTCGTTTCGTCGGCGTAGACCCAAGCGAGGGCCACTGAACTATCGAGAACCAGGCTCATGGACGAGGTTCACGGGTTGGTGCAGGTGCGGTCAGGGACGCCCCTCGTCTCGGACCTTTCTGAGTTCTTCCCAGTTAAATGGTGAACGTCCTGGTGTTTTCTTTGCCAAATCCCGGGCACGCTCACGCATACGCTGGAATGCCGCCTGGACTTCATTTTGATTGGGCGATCCCGTGTTGGGGACGAGGCGGGCGACGGGCTTGCCGTGGCGCGTGATGATAATTTCTTCGCCACGCTCAACCCGATCAAGAAGTGTCCCGAGCGTGTTTTTGGCTTCGAAGGCCCCGACTTCGCGGGCTGATAGAGCGCTACTCTTCATTTGAGCTAGCTTAAGCTAGCTATACTTAGAAGTCAAATGTTGGTAGTGGTGAAAATGTACTCAAAAATTTGGCTTTCAATGCCGGACCCTGAAGGGTTTCCAAATCCAGAGAAACTAAGGGCATCGCTAAAGCGATGCCCCGTACGAACCTTAAACTTTTCATTTTTGGCAGTTACGCCGCAAGCCGTGTGGGCGGCTCCACTCCGCTGATTACGGCGCGTCTGACGGCTAATGTCATTGCGATGCGCGTAGCTCCGCTGATCATCAGGCTCACTCCTACGAGAATTCCAATGGCCCACACCGAACTCGACGGCCACTGGGCGTAAATCAGGCCGCCCAATCCCAACGTGACCAGTCCATCGATCAGCAGCCACGCCGATCCATGCAGGGGACGCATCTTGAAAAACAAAACCACATTCAGTACGCCTTCGATTACAAACAGCGCAGCCAGCACGAGAGTCAGGGAAGCTACTCCCAGCACGGGGTGTACCAGCAGATATCCTCCAAAACACAAGTAGGCAAGGCCCACGAGAAGCTTCCAGATCACGCTGCCGGCTCCATGAGAGTGGAAGGCGACCACAATGTGAATCACTCCGGCAAAAATAATCAGCCAGGCAATCACAACGCTCACGGCTACCGCCGCCAGAAATGGCGCGCCAGTCGCCACGAATCCGAGAACGATCAGCAAAACACCCCATACAATCGATAAGGTTGAACCGTGCCGTCCTACCGCAACCGCGTCAGTTGCTGCCATGCATCCTCCTTGAGGAACTTCATCATTGTTTGGTTTTGATCGCGTCGTTTAGATGAAAGTTCCGCGGTGACGGGTACAGGATACTCCTCCCCACTTTCTCCGGATACCAATCTTGAACCAGAGGGCTGAAAAACTCGGTTTAGCGCAAGGTACCGCTTTCCTAGCGATTTCTCGGTTCTTGGTGATTTTCCTCGCTTTGGGACATCCGAAACTTCCTGTCGGCTCGTAAGTCTAATGTTGATAGGAACGGCGAGAAGGAGTTTGCCGGGAGGATAGTATGTCAAAAGCTTCGGTGAGAACAGTGGCCATGATGGTGGTGGTGTTGGCGGGTGCTTTGGCTTGCCGCGCCGGAAGCGCAGCGCCTACGCCTACTCCTGCGGCGGACGAAGCGCGCGCAGCGACTTCAGCAAAAGAAACTGCGGTAGTTGCCGGAGGATGTTTCTGGGGAATTCAGGCGGTGTTTCAGCATGTAAAAGGCGTGGTGAGCGCGACCTCGGGCTACTCCGGCGGCTCGGTCAAGAATCCTGACTATGAAATGGTCAGCAGCGGTGATACCGGTCACGCGGAGTCCGTGGAGGTGGTTTACGATCCCTCGCAGATTACTTATGGTGAGTTGCTGCGAGTCTTCTTCTCGGTGGCACTCGACCCCACGGAAGTGAACCGGCAGGGACCGGACGAGGGTACGCAATACCGGTCCGTCATCTTTTATAGCAACGACCAGCAGAAACAGATTGCGGAGGCTTATATCGCGCAACTGAATGCGGCGAAGATTTTTGGGCGGCCGATTGCGACGCAAGTGGTGCCGTTGAAGGCGTTTTACGCAGCGGAGGGCTATCACCAGAATTACGCCACGCTGCATCCGGATAATCCTTACATTGTTTATAACGACGCGCCGAAGGTGGCGAATCTGCGGAGGGAGTTTCCTGATCTTTATAGTGGGAGGTAGAAGAGGAGCGGGTTTTGGGCGTTAGGTTTTAGAAAGTCGGCGCGGTTTTTCTTTACGAACTGAGAAAGCAGTTGGAGGAAGTATGTTTGAATCGGACGGTGGTGGGGGCGAAGTGAATTTTGGGCGGCGATTATTTCTGTCAGGAATCGGGGCAGCGCTAGGAGGTGTGGCGCTATTCTCTCTGCGGCGGCCGCGGGTGATTGCAGAGGCGGCGAAATCAGGCCCGGCGGAAGTAACGATCGTGCAATTCTCGGACGCGGGCAAGCGACTGGGCGTCGTGAAGATTGCGCGTGTGGTCAAGTCGAATGAAGAGTGGAGGAAACAATTGCCCTCGGGAGTTTACGAGATTACACGGCAGGCTGATACCGAAATGCCGTACAGCGGAAAGCTGCTGAATATTCACGATCAAGGGGTTTTCCGTTGTATCTGCTGCGACAATGCCCTGTTCAGCTCGTCTACCAAGTTTGATTCCGGAACAGGATGGCCGAGCTTCTGGGCGCCGATTGCAAAGGAGAACGTGCGGGAGATGTCCGATGGCAGCCTGGGAATGGAGCGCACCGCAGTTTCCTGCACGGAATGTGACGCCCATCTGGGGCACGTATTTAACGATGGTCCGGCGCCGACGGGACTACGCTACTGCATGAATTCGGCTTCGCTGCGGTTTGCGAAAGCAGTTTAGATTTCAAAATTCCTCGAGAGAATGGGGAGCGACAGCGAGGTTCGCCTCTCCCCATTTTTGTTCGGCTTTCACCTCTCTAAATCTTTTCCCTTGACAGGCCACAGAACGAGCCGATAGCATCCTTGTATACCGACCGACCGGTCGGTCGCAATGGGGCAAAATGCGCCCTGGCGCAAGGAGAGGAACCTCTGATGGCCACGATTTTTTACGAGCATGACGCCAATCCGGATGCCCTGAAGGGCAAAACCATCGCCATCCTGGGCTATGGAAGCCAGGGGCATGCGCAGGCGCAGAATCTGCGCGACAGCGGCTGCAAGGTAATCGTTGGGCTGGATCCGGAGCGACCCAGCGCGCAACAGGCGCGCGCCGATGGCATGGTGGTCGTGGCTCCCAGTGAGGCGGCGAAGCGCGCCGACTGGATTCACGTGCTCACGCCGGATGAGACCCAGGCGCAGGTTTACGAGCAGCACATCAAGCCTTATCTGCATCCCGGAAAAATTCTCGGCTTCTCGCACGGGTTCAGTATTCATTTCAAAACGATCGTGCCGCCGCCTGATGTGGATGTGGTGATGATCGCGCCGAAGAGTCCCGGCCATTTGCTGCGGCGGGTGTATGCCGAAGGGCGAGGCGTGCCATCGCTAATTGCGATTCAGCAGGATTCGAGCAAGCGGGCGCACGAATTTGCGCTGGCTTACGCGCACGGCATTGGATCGACTCGCGCCGGAGTGCTGCAGACCACATTCAAGGAAGAAACCGAAAGCGATCTATTTGGCGAGCAGGCGGTGTTGTGCGGAGGGTTGACTTCTCTGATCAAGAAGGGATTCGAGACGCTGGTGGAGGCTGGTTACGCGCCGGAGATTGCGTACTTCGAATGCCTGCATGAGATGAAGCTGATCGTCGATTTGATTTATGAAGGCGGGCTCAGCCGCATGCGGTATTCGATTTCGAACACTGCGGAATACGGCGATCTGACGCGGGGCGAGCAGGTGGTGGGCGACCCTACGCGCGCGGCGATGAAGAAAACTCTGGCCGACATTCAGGATGGAACTTTTGCCCGCGAGTGGATCAAGGAAAACAAAGACGGCGGCTACCACTTTGCCGAGTTGCGCGAAAAAGAGCAGCGGCATCCGATCGAGATTGTGGGCGCGGAATTGCGCGGCATGATGAGCTGGCTGCCGGGTGCGGCTGCGAAGAAGCCAGCTGAAGCTCCGAAAGAGATTAAGCAGGCCGTGAATGCTTAGGGCCGTGACGGAAACTACTTGCCGGGCCAATGGTACCGCGGAAGTGCAAGCGAACCCCTTCGGCTCGCTCAGGGCAGGCTTTCGACAGCGTTGGCGTCCGCTCTCGCGGACGAGAACTTCGCTCAGGATGACAAGGGTTGAAAAGAATGCTTAAGGGAGCGGAAATCGTTCTGCGCTGCGTGCACGCGGAGGGAGTCGATTTGGTTTTCGGCTATCCCGGCGGCGCGATTATGCCGTTGTACGACGCGCTCGATGGAAGCGGCGTGCGGCATATTTTGACGCGGCACGAGCAGGGAGCGGTGTTTGCCGCGGAAGGTTATGCACGCGCGACGGGGAAGGTTGGCGTGGCCATCGCGACCAGCGGGCCGGGCGCGACCAACCTGGTCACGGGTATTGCCGATGCGAAGATGGATTCGGTTCCTCTGGTTTGCATAACGGGGCAGGTGCGCAGCGCGATGATCGGCTCGGATGCGTTTCAGGAGACCGATGTTTTTGGCGTGACACTTTCGTTGACCAAGTGGAGCCGTTTGGTCCGAAGCATTGACGAAATTCCGGATGCGATCGCGGAAGGATTTCACTGGGCGCGTAGCGGGCGACCGGGACCGGTGGTGATCGATATTCCCACGGATCTACTCAAGGCCAAGAAAGAATTTTTTGGCCCAGTGAAATTTATTCCTCCCGCACAGCCTTCAAAGACGAAGCCGGAAGGAGCATTCAGCGGCACAATTGTGGCTATGCTGCAAGCGGCTTCCAAGCCGGTGGCGTTGGTGGGTGCGGGCGCAAAGCTTTCGGGAGCGATTCCTGAGCTGCGCCGATTACTGGATGATTTGAACATTCCGACGTTCGCGACCGTTCATGGGTTAGGTGCGGTTCCATCCGATACACCTTACTACCTAGGCATGGTCGGAATGCACGGCACGCGGGCCGCGAATATGGCGCTGCACGAAACCGATCTGCTGATGGTTTTTGGGGCGCGCTTGGATGATCGAGTGACCGGCGATCCGACGAAGTTCGCGCCCAATGCGAAGATCGTGCATTTTGAAATTGATCCGGCGCAGCTGGATCGCGTGCGCGCGTGTGAGCTGCCGGTGATTGGAAATCTGAGTGAGACGATTCCTGCGTTCCACGCTGAATTGCGCCAGTCCTTCCTGCAACAGTCTTCCCTGCGTCCGTCTTCCCTGCCCGATTGGGGCGCGTGGCGCGCGGTTGCTTGCGGGCCGGAGCGCGCGAAGCTGGATGTTCGCGGGCTGGCGCAGCCAACGATGCTTTTTCTGGACGAACTCTTTAGCCGACTGCCGGAAGACAGTGTGATTGTTACGGATGTGGGCCAGCACCAGATGTGGGCCGCGCAGCGGTATCGGTCATCGTCACCGCGTGGGTTTATTACATCGGGCGGATTGGGCTCTATGGGATTCGCGCTTCCGGCGGCTGTCGGCGTTCAACTAGCGAAGCCGGAAACCTGCGTGCTTTGCGTCTCGGGCGATGGCGGCTTTCAGATGAACATTCAGGAACTGGCGACCGTGCATCGGCTGGGGCTGCCCATCAAGTTGGTCATTGTCGATAACAAGTATCTGGGTATGGTGCGGCAATGGCAGCAGCTTTTTTACGAGCGCAACTATGCGGAGACCGATCTGAGCGACAATCCGGATTTTGTGGAGATTGCCAAGGCTTACAAGATTCACGGATGGCGGCTAAACGAGGAAGCGATGGCGGAGTTTCCGGTATCGCGAGAGACAGGAGATTCGATCGATAATTTTCTGCGCTCGCCGCGGCCGGAGTTATTGGTGTTCGATTGTCATCCCGAAGCGAATGTTTATCCCATGGTCCCAGCGGGAGCGGCGCTTTCGGAGATGGTGTTTGAGGACGAGTAGTAAGAATTGAACTAATTAGCCATTGGGTGATTTCGCGATTGAAAGAGCTGTCGGATTTTGGTTTTTAAAATCGCACCATCGCACAATCGCTCGATCGCACAATCACAAATGTGAGGGATTCAACCATGCAAGTCTTCCACATTCGTTATCGCAACTCGCAGGGCGCGCTGATGCGCATCCTTAACGCGGTTTCGCGCAGAGGGCTCGATCTTACTTCGGTGCATACCGAGGCTGCGGCGGAGCACTACGAAGTCGCGCTGCAGCTTGAGGTCACACCCAAGCAGATGGGGCAGCTTTATCGCGAGTGGTTCTCGATTGTGGACGTGGTGGACGTACGCTCGAGCGTGGGCTTGCATGGGCACGAAGATGCGCAGTGGGTGCCGCTTCCGCCGACTTCCGCTGAAGGCGGGCCGCAGGCACGCGCGGCGCTGGCTTAATTTTTTGCAAACGGGGGTAAGCAGTAGGGTGCGCCTGGGTAGGCATCCTACGCATTGGGGAATGTGCACCTGGTGGTGGTAAATCACTACCGGGTGCAGGTTCCCCGTTTTTGTTTATGTTCTGGCAATCCCAGCCTTGATGTAATCTTTTTTCGCAGTCGATTTCTAAATTTAGACTTTTAAACTTCATCGATATCGAAACGGACTCACACAATATGGATCTTAAACATCGCAGCCGAGGAATTACCGATGGTCGCGACCGGGCTCCGGCGCGCGCCATGTTCAAGGCAGTGGGATTCACCGACGCCGATCTGCGCAAGCCGTTGATCGGCGTGGCCAATACATGGATTGAAACCATGCCTTGCAACTTTCACCTGCGGCGGCTGTCGGCGAAAGTGAAAGAGGGGATTCGTGCCGCGGGCGGCACGCCGATGGAGTTCAATACCATTGCTATTTCCGATGGCGAGACCATGGGCACGGAAGGCATGCATGCGTCTCTGGTGAGCCGCGAACTGATTGCCGATTCCATTGAACTGGTGTGCCGCGCACAAATGTTTGACGCGGTGGTCTGCGTGGTAGGGTGCGATAAAACAATTCCCGCAGCGGCGATGGCTTTGGCGCGAATGGATCTGCCGGGGCTGGTGCTTTACGGCGGAACGATTGCCCCGGGGTCTTATCGTGGCAAGGACGTCACTATTCAGGATGTGTTTGAAGCTGTGGGGGCGAATGCCGCGGGAAAGATAACGGATCAGGAACTGCACGATCTGGAGAATGTTGCGTGCCCCGCGGCTGGCGCTTGCGGAGGGCAGTACACGGCGAACACGATGTCCACCGTGATGGAAATGATCGGACTTTCGCCCATGGGATTCAATAGCGTGCCCGCGATGGATGCAGCGAAAGATCAGGTCGCCTTCGATTGCGGCAAAGTAGTTCTGAACTTGCTGGAAAAAGGAATTCATCCGCGGGCGATTCTGACGCGAGATGCGTTTGAGAATGCAATCGCGTCGGTAGCAGCCAGTGGTGGGTCGACAAATGCCGTACTGCACCTGCTGGCAATTGCACGCGAAGCGGAAGTTGATTTGGAGATTGACGATTTCCAAACGGTAAGCGAACGCACGCCTTTGCTGGCTGATCTGAAACCTTCAGGGCGTTTTGTAGCCGCGGATATGCACCGCGCTGGGGGGATACGCTTGCTGGCGAAACGGCTGATCGATGGCAATCGTCTGCACGCCGACGCGAAGACCGTCACGGGGAATACGCTCGGCGCGGAGAGCAAGAGCGCCAAGGAAACTGCACAGCAGGAAGTGATTGCTCCTCTGGATCGGCCTCTGAAGAAAACCGGAGGACTGGTTATTTTGAAAGGCAATCTTGCTCCGGAAGGATGCGTGGCGAAAATCAGCGGGCATGAGCGGTTGGAGCATCGCGGTCCGGCGCGCGTGTTTGAATCGGAAGAAGAGGCCATGACTGCGGTTACGAGCAAGAACATTCATGCGGGAGATGTGGTCGTGATTCGTAACGAGGGGCCGAAGGGTGGTCCGGGAATGCGTGAGATGCTGAGCGTTACCGGGGCGATTGTGGGCGAGGGGCTGGGAGCGTCAGTTGCGCTCTTGACCGATGGCCGGTTTAGCGGTGCGACTCACGGATTGATGGCCGGCCACGTGTCTCCTGAAGCCGCGTTGGGAGGGCCGATTGCCGCGGTGCGCGACGGAGACATGATCCGGTTCGACGTGAACCAGAGACTGCTGGAAGTTGAGATCAGCGATGAGGTCATTCGGAAAAGAATGAAAGAATGGAAGGCACCGCAGCCACGCTACAAAACAGGGGTATTTGCGAAGTATGCGGCGCTGGTGTCGACGGCGTCACAAGGCGCGGTCACGAGGCCTCCGCGGTAAGACGACCCACCACTTTCGCCGCCGAAGATTAAATGGCAGGACTGTGCTTCCGCGAGAAGCATGCGCTTACCCGCTACCAGCGCGGCTACCGGCAGATAGCATGGTCAATAGTGCTCAGACTTCTGATTCCCACAATGACACACTCTAGATACCGCACTAGGGATTGTTTCTCCCGACCCGCTCCCAGGAGGACATATGTGGATTTCCAGACATTTAAAGTTGTCGCAGTCTCATTCCGAACTTGAAGCACTGGTTTTAGAACGCACCGAAGAGCTGCAGAGACTTTCTCAGCGTCTGCTCAAGGTGCAAGATGAAGAGAGGCGAAAATTGGCGCGCGACCTGCACGACAGTACGGGTCAGACTCTGGCTGCGCTCAAGATCAACGTTTCCCTTCTTCAGGAAGACTGTAAGGCAGAGCCCGAGAGAATGGCGATGCTTTCCGGAATTGCGGAACTGGCTGAACAGGCCATCACAGAGATTCGAACCATGTCGTACTTGCTGCATCCGCCATTGTTGGATGAAGTGGGATTTGCGTGTGCGGCTGAATGGTACATCGAGGGATTCGCCAAGCGGAGCGGAATCAGCGTAACCGCGAATATTGCGAGTTTGCGAGCACGGTTGCCAAAGCGTGTGGAAATGGTCCTTTTCCGAATCTTGCAGGAGAGTCTGACTAACGTCCATCGCCACTCTGGAGCCTCGAATGCCAGCGTCCATTTTCGGCACGAGGACGACTTCGTGACCCTGGAGATACGGGATTTTGGCAAGGGCATGCCCAAAGAGCGTTTGCAGTTGCTTCAGGGAACGAGTGCGGAAACCGGCGTAGGCCTGGCCGGGATGCGCGAGAGGCTGCACGAATTTGACGGTAGGCTGGAAATTGAATCCGAGGAGGCGGCGGGGACCAGCATGCGAGCAACGGTTCCACTCCGCGCGGAGGTTCTGCCGATTCGACTCGGGGGCTACGAAGGATTGGGCGCTTGCGCAGAGGCATGCTAAGGGACCGGACTCTTGACTATGTGCTCCTCCCTCGCCGCTTAGTTGAATAAGGAAGATGTCTAGTCAGGCACACGCGGGCCGCGGGCCGTTGCCCACGGCACACAAGATCACTTGATGGCACATGAACTCAGCCGGCAGGCGCACGAGCATTCCGTGAATGCTCGCAAGCTCTCGGAAGAGTTGGCCCAGAAGGCCGCGTCGCCTGAAGCAGGGGAAGCCCCCAACCAGAACGCATCTTGACCCCTGCATGCAAAATCAATAACTTACGGACAAATTTCAGCGCAATTCATGGCGTTCTATGGGAACGTTTGGGTTACTGGAATCCCATCGACGAAGGACCTTTTTGTGGCTACAATAGCTTTCAGCGTTTGACGCACAGGCTCTATCCGGCGTGCCGGAGGGGCACTGGAGGACACAATGAGTCTCACCCCGATTGGCGGGCCTTCCGGCTCTTCAAGCCACGGACTCCGCCATAAGATCACAACCGCTTCTCTGCGGGAACATAAACTTCAGCACGATCCCATTACGTGCATTACGGCATACGACTATTCAACCGCACGCCTGATCGATGAAACCGGAATTGAAATGATTCTGGTGGGCGATTCGCTTGCGCAAACCATGCTGGGCTATGAGAACACGCTCTCCGTGACCGTGGACGAGATGCTGCATCACGTGAAGGCGGTACGACGCGGGGTGAAGAGCGCGCTACTGGTGGCCGACATGCCTTATGGGTCTTACCAAATCGATGTTAATGCCGCGCTCAGCAATGCGACCCGCTTCGTGAAAGAAGGCGGCGCGGAGGTGGTGAAGATTGAAGGCGGGGAAAAGCGCGCCGACTTGATTCATCGCATCATCGACGCGGAGATTCCAGTAGCCGGCCATATCGGGCTGACGCCGCAATCGGTGAATGTGATGGGCGGATACAAAGTGCAGGGGAAAAATCTCAGCGGGATTGAGCAGTTGATGCGCGACGCGGTCGCGCTGGATCGCGCGGGCGTGGCTTGCATGATTTTGGAAGGTATTCCGCGCGAAGTGGCGGCGATGATCACGGCTGAGGTGAGCACACCGACGATAGGGATTGGCGCGGGGCCTGAGTGCGATGGGCAGGTGCTGGTGTTTCATGATCTAGTGAATCTAACGTTTGGGACACCGGCAAAATTTGTGCGGCGTTTCGGCGATGCGGGACAGCTCATCACCGAGGCGGTACAGGCGTATCGTGCCGAGGTGAAGGCACATCGGTATCCTGTGGACGAGGAGTCGTATCATCTGCCCAAGGAGACGCGGGCTGGACTGGAGACGGTGCTGGCACGCAAACGGGCGATGCAGCGGTAGAGATGACTCGCGATTGGCAATGGTGCTAGCCTAGTCGAAGAGGAGGATTTATGCTGCTTTCCGCGATTTTCTTCCCGATATTTGGTTTCGGTTTTGTGATGTATTTTCTACCGTCGGTTGTGGCGCTGGCGCGCAGTAAGCGCGACATTACGGCGATTGTGTTGCTGAATTTTTTTCTGGGCTGGACGATGATCGGTTGGGTGATTGCGCTGGTGTGGGCATGCAAGACGGATGTTCCAATGGTGGTGCGGTGAGTGTAAGGTTTTCGGCAAAGGAACCACGGCGACCTGTTTTGTTGGCCAAGTTGTGTTTGGTTTTAACCCTCGGCATTTCTCTCCTCTCCCTGAGCGGATGTTCGCGGCAGAGTGCGCAGGCTACGCCAGATGCAGCGAGCCTGTTGCAAGCGGTGACTCCGGCAGATCTCGCAAAGCTTCCGGCGCTGGATGCAAGCAAGCACTGGGGAAATCCGTATTTGGTAATTCGTCCCGATCGAGTGGGATTGCTTAGCGGAGTGGATGCGAGTGAGGAACAGATTCTTAAGCCGCAAGAAGTTTTGACTGCGCTGGCTCACTTGCCAGCCTCGGCGTGGCCCTATGGACGGGCCGTTGCGGTGCTGGTGGACGCGAAGCAAAAGAGCTCGGAGCAGGACAAGATTGCGTTGCGGCGCAATCGCGGGATTGTTGCAGGCGAATTACAGAGCGCACACGTGGCCATTCGGTGGATTCCTTCCTCCTGACAATCTTTCAAAATGAAAATCTGCAGGACGATTGAAGAGATGCGCGCGGCATGCCGGGCTGCGCGCGAGCGCGGAAGGCGACTGGGGTTTGTCCCTACCATGGGTGCGCTGCACGAGGGGCATTTGTCCCTGGTGCGCGCGGCTTCGGCTGGCTGCGACGCGGTTGCGGTTTCCATTTTTGTGAATCCTACGCAGTTTGGGCCCAGTGAGGATTTGGCGAAGTATCCACGTTCGTTCGAGCGTGACCGGGAATTGCTGGAAAAAGAGGGCGTGGGAATTCTTTTTGCGCCTTCGGTGAAGGAGATGTATCCGGCGGGGACGACGACGTGGGTTACGGTGGAAGGGCTGAGTAACAGGCTGGACGGGAGTTCCAGGCCGGGGCATTTTCGCGGAGTAACCACGGTGGTGGCGAAGCTGTTTCATATTGTCGAGCCGGATGCAGCATTCTTTGGGCAAAAAGATGCGGCGCAGGTTGCGATTATCCGGCATATGGTGAGGGATTTGGATTTCGGAGTTGAAATCGTGGCTTGTCCTATTGTGCGGGAGGCGGATGGGCTAGCCATGAGTTCGCGGAACGCTTATCTGAATGCGGAGCAGAGAAAGCAGGCGCTGGTGTTGCATCGCTCGCTGATGCGGGTAAAAGAGTTGCGGGAAAGTGGAGAAACGAATTTAGGGAAATTGCTCGCTGCCGGTAGAGAAGAGATAGCGCGGGAGGGTGGCGTTCGGCTGGATTATTTCGAGATTGTCGATCCTTCTACTCTGGAGGCCGTGAGCGATGTTCGGAATGGGGTACTGGTTGTGGTTGCGGGGTATGTTGGGACTACGCGGCTGATTGATAACTCGATGTTGTGAGCAGTGCGCACGAGGCCTGAGGCAGAACTCCCTGAAGCGGCCATGGTGTGCGGCAGGAGCGCAGGGGTCCTTCGACTGCGGCTGTGTTCGCCGGCGCGAAACAAAATCCTCCGCTCAGGATGACAAGTATGCGTATCCAGCCACACCGTACGATGTTTAGTTATACAAAGGCGACGGTCAGCAGCGATTAGTGGCTCGACGCAGAATCCGTGCTCGAAGAAAGGGCAACGGAGTTCGTGCCGAAGGAGAGTTGTTGCGTTACCAGACTTTCGATTTGAGACCAAAGGCGGGGGTCGCACTCGCTCTCCATGTGACCGGGGGTTAACACACGGTCCCACAAGGGATAGTCGGGGCACTGGGTGGGATTTTTCCTGTAATCGACAAGGTAATTTCCCAGGATTTCCGTCTTGGTGGGGTCAGCGGCGATGATGCGGCGGCGACCGTGGATAATCCCCTCAGTTTGGTAGAAGTTGATGGCTTCGGAAACATTATCCGGGATGACGGAATCGTTCTGCCAGAGTTTGGCAACGCTATCTACTTGAACGGTAAGTTGAACGGGGATGCCCTCGCGCTTCAGGTCACGAGCGAGCGATACTGCGGCAGCGGCTCCCCAGCTTTGGCCGAAGAGAATGATGCGGGCACGATCTTTTTCCTGCGGGGAAAGAACACCGTCGTGATCGGCATCAAGCAAGCGAACGATGGTTTCTTTCGCCAGTTTTCTGCGGCGGTTCTCGAAAACTTGAATGTAAGTTCCCGGGGGAGCAGTGCTGCGGATATGTTGAGCAATTTTGACTGGACCGTGGTGAGAATTGTTATGCCTTACGAAACCACCAACGAATCCGATGACGATGTTCTTCGGCGCGTCTGACGGGTTTGAGACAGTCGCGTCGGCGGCATGGGAAAGCGGCAGACAGTTCAGGAGAAGAGGGATGAGGGCCAACACCACTGAGCGAAATGAGCCGAATCCCCGCACGCGCGTCCCTTGTGACTAGATGATTCTACCCCCAAGGTGGATGCCGAGAATGAGCTTTCTTTCTTCTGAGCATCCGGCTGGCGAGAGGGGCTGGCGGTTCGATCAGGGGTCAAGTGAAGGATTTTGGGCCGGAAACGAATGGGTTGTCGGCAATGAGGTAGCGCAAGGGGTGATCCGCGGCTTTGCGGATACCAATGCGGCGGGTAACTTTTATGGATGGAGTCGCAAAACGATCTTCGGCGAGCCAGAGGCCGGAATGCGGGGAGGTGAGGTCGCATCCGTTGTCGCGGAGGCGGGTGACGCCGAATGCCTGGGCGAGGCGTCCGGGGCCGCTGGTGAGACGAACCAGATCGCGCGGGGTGTGGATTTCGAGATTTCGCTCGCGGGCCATTTGTTTGATGCCGTGAAGCGGTTCGAGGGCGCGGAAGAGGATGCCGCCAGCTTTGCCATCGGGCTCGCAGGAGACATTTAAGCAGTAGTGATTGCCATAGATGAAATAAACATAGGCGTAGCCGGGAGGTCCAAAGAGGACTAAGTTACGGGCGGTTTTTCCGGTGGCGGAGTGGGCGGCGGGATCATTTTCTCCGAGATAGGCTTCGACTTCGACGATGCGGGCGGCGAGGCGGGGAGGGTTCCCACGGAGCAGGAGTTTGCCGAGAAGATCGCGGGCGACGTGGCGGGGATCGCGGGCGAAGAAGGAACGTGGGAGCGGGCTGGGGCTAAAGCCCGGATTTTTTTTGGACGCTTTACGCGGCGCTGAAGCGCCGCTCTTCCACGGTGTTACCACGTTTCTTTTTCTGTGATGGTTTTCGTCTCCATTTTTATTTCCTGGCTTCCGAGTTTCGTCTCCGTCCTGCGATCCGTGCGTACGTCTGTCTTAAGCCGCGCCTTTGGCTGATTCTTTCAGGTAGGCGAGGACTTCGGCGGCGTGGCCCTCGGGCTTTACTTTGGGAAAGATGTGCTGAATTTTGCCATCAGGGCCGATAATGAAAGTGGTGCGGGCGATACCCATTACTTTCTTGCCATACATATTTTTCTCCTGAACAACGCCGTAGGCCTCGGCGACTTTTTTATCGGCATCAGCGAGTAGAGAAAATGGGAGATGGAATTTCTCCTGAAATTTCTTTTGTGCTTTGGGGGTGTCGGGCGAGATGCCCAGGAGGACGACACCGGTTTTTTGAATCTGCTGGTAAGTGTCGCGAAAGCCACAGGCCTGGACGGTACATCCGGGGGTATCGGCGCGAGGGTAGAAATAGAGGACGACGACTTTGCCGCGCAGGGCCTTGAGGGAAGTTTCTTTGCCGTTCTCGTCCTGCAAAGTAAAGTCCGGGGCCTTATCATTGACGTTCAGGGTATTGACTTTGAGGTTGGAAGCATTAGGGCTCATGGGCATCTCATTTCATTTCGAACGAAATCTAAGGTTGCAGGCGGCGTCCACGGGATCAGGGCGGGCAGCGCCGAGACGAGGACGAAATATCTCCAGAAATTTCTTATACCGCATGTTAGGGCTTGCCGTCATCTTTGTCCTGGCTGGCGGGTGGGCGCTCGGTGGGCGGGCGCTTGGGCAGGAGGGACAGCCTGAGATTGTTCCGCGGAGGACGAGGCCGCTGACGAATGGCGTGAAGAGAGGAAATGAGCCGCGGGCAGTGGGAATTTTGCAGCTCAACGGCGATGGCAAGGGGAGCCTGATTCCAGTAGCAATTCTGGTTAACGGAAAGTTTTTCGACGCGAGCGCATATAAGGCGGATCCGGTGCCGATGGCTTTGGAGAGGGGCACGGTGTATGAGGCCGAGCCTGACGGTGATTCGCAGGGGCTATTTACGGTGAATGCTGCATTGCACAACACCGGCACCGGAAGCGCGCATCTGTGGGTGGGGACGGGGAGTTATTTGCCGAATGGAGCGGTTGCCGCAAAGGGAACGCATAAGGCGGAGAACGCTCCGGTGGGAATTGACAGCGGCGGGGATGAGGGGCCACCGCGGCTGAAGAGACCGGAGGGCAATACGGAAGGGGATGCTGCTAAGCCGGCGCCGGCGTCGCAGACAACGGCCCCTACCGGCCAAGGGAGTGCTACGGACAAGGGAACACAGCAGCAGGGCGCGTCGACGAAGGCGGATTCGGGGAAAAATGCGGCGCAAGGGAGCGGAAATCCGGGCGCTGCGGGACAGGCTTCGCCGAATCAGACATCACCGAGCCAAGCCTCACCCAATCAAACATCGCAGAAGCCTGCGTCGTCCGATGGTTCGACTAAGGGTCAGGTGCCGGATCAGACATCAGGAAATTATTATCGGCCGACGCTGAGGCGGGGCAAGCCGACGGAGGCTGCACCTGAGGAGATAGAAGATCGCGTGGACAAAACGTTGAAGAGCGCGAGCACGGCAGGTGCGACATCGCCAGGGACCGGAGATGCGAAGACGGCGGAGCCGATCCGGTTGATGGCGGCGATCTCGGATGCGGCGGGGCCGGAGGCGGAGTCTTACAAATTTTTTTGGAAAAGGGGTGAAGAGGAAGAGCGGCAGAACCAGATGCTGGCTCTGGCCGGAGATCAGGTTCGAGCCTATGCCGCGGCACTTTTGAAAAACCACATTTCGGCGACCCCAGTGACACCGAAGATGGCAGCGGCGAACCTGAAGGCTCAGAAGCAGGCGAAACCGGTGTTTGATGACGTGCAATTTCACGGGTTCGATTTATGGCTAGCCAACCAACCAGTGATGGTATTAACAGCAAAGGCGCGTATTCCAGGATGGCCCGATAATAGTGCCGCTTCGGGGGAGCCGTATAGCGTTGTGCTGGTGGCCCGGACGGATATCTATGGTGATTTACGAAAGCTCTATGCGGGAGTTACGGATCGATTCCATCTCGATGTAGCGCCGCAGTTGGAACTGATCGATACGGTAGACGCGGATGGGGACGGATTGGGAGAGCTATTGTTCCGCAAGACGAGTGATGCCGGAAGTGGGTACGTGATTTACCGGGCTACGGCAGATAAGTTGTGGAAGTTGTTTGATAGTTTGAATCCAGAGTAGAGGACGCAATTCCCGGTCCGTGGGAAGTCTAGAGACAAAACTAAGAACTGTTTTAGGTTTCGATTCCTATGTAGCAGATGCGGCCGACGAGATAGTCAGACGGCGACTTGCCTTCTTCGATAGTCATGACTTCGATGGGATAAGCCTGGTTCTGGGGACGGAGAATCAGGTGATTGCCGGCGGTTTCGACATACTTGACGGTGCAAGTCCCATCCTTAAGTACGGCATACATGCTGAACTCGCCCTTGCGGTAAGGCTTAAGCGAATTGTAGTGGCGGTCGATGAGCAGGGTCGCGCCTGGGAGTAGCCGGGGATACATGCTCATACCTTCACGAGCATCGGCTTTGATGACCACGAAGCGTTCCCATTCTTCGCGTTCGCCTTCGGTCTCCGACTTCAATTTTTTCAGGAACGTCTTTTTGAATTTCAGAATTTCCTTCACATCCATGCTGGTGATGAGGGGTTGGGTGGCGGCGATGGAGCCGTCGGTCAAGAGAACGTTCTGAAACTCATCATCACTGGGGGGCAGGATGGAAGCGCGCTTGTTGACCTCAGTGGGGTCGAGCAGATCGAGCACAGAAAGGTGTTGAACGGCGAGGACACGGTCCATGCCCTCCAGGCTCAAGCCACGCTTGCGATTGAGAAAATTGGAGATGTGGGCTTGTTTGAAGCCGGTCTGCTGCGCAAGACGGAGCCCGGTGAGGTCACCTTCCTGAATGCGCTCCCAAAGGGCATCGCGCAGATTATCCTGCAGGACTTTGAATTTCATAGCTAAGAGTATAGCAATACATTTATAGCATTATGCTAATCATTCATGTTTTGCACAGCCTATTTGGTATAACGACCTTGCCGAACAACAAAGCCGGTTATAGGATCGCGATAAGTTATTAACTGAATCCGGTTCAAGGGCTAACTCACCATGTGCGTGATCAATCACTGTAACGAGGAAAAGAGCTTTGTAGAATTTCGGCGGAAGGTGCGGGAGGCGGAAGTGTTGTCGGCGGCGATGGAGCACTTGTTGAAATCTCTTAAATTTAGCGGACGAGTAAGCGTGGTGGTGCAGAATGGCCAGGTGTTGAAGTCAGGATATGAGGAGGGCTTTTTCCGGCAGAAGCAGACGGAAACGATTCTGGGACGCGAGACTGTCTGACCCTTAACGCAAGGTTCGGATCAGGACGATAAGAAAAAACTAAATAGCGCGAGCAGGCCATCGTAAGAGAAACGAGCCCTGCGCCTGGTGGCTTCTGGAAAATCAGAGACCAGGCGCAGGGCTCTTTGTTTTTCGCACGCGTCAGCAATCCAACCCAAGCGGTGAACGCAGGCGCCAAGCCTGAGCAGATGGAGGAGTGATGGAAGTAGTGGATGACAGCGCGGAAAAGATGTTGAGCTTCGAGTTGAAGTATTGCGAACGGTGCGGAGGGTTGTGGCTGCGTCCGATGGGTGGCGAGCAGATCTATTGCGTGGCCTGCGGAAGGGCGATGGCCGAGCTCCCGCAGCAGTCTCGGAAAGCGAAAGCTACGATCGGGAGAGGAAAGGTGCCGTGGGAGGCAGAAGGTGCTGAAGTCAGGAGGTATGCGGAGAAGAGCGGCAGTTTTGACGATGAAGCCGAGGGCGGGGATGCAGCAGGCGGTGCGGCATGAGCAACGAGGTGGAATGGATAGCCGCGCAGGCGGGCTTCGATCCGGCAAAAGGCTTGACGGGCAAGGCTTGGTTGGCTCCACAAGGACAGCGATCCCGCGGTAACAGGAAGAGTTCGGAACCGCTGCGGAAGACGTTGACGCCACATGATTTTCAGTCGTGGGCGAATTCGAAAAGGAGGTGGGAAGAAGACGATGTGCTGGACCGGAATCCGTATATTGGGCAATACCGGGAACGGACGGTGGCTTTACTACGACGTTACATGCGGCTTTCGCTGGAGACTGGGCGACTGCCATCGATGGTGGGTAAGGAGTTTTTCCGGGCTACGGTGACGGCGTACCGGTCGGTTACATTCGAGGATCGAGTCATCTTTGTGAGCGACGTGGAGAAAATATTGAGCGGCCTGGAATATTGGGACCAGCAGTTGATCGCAAGGCTGATTTTGCAGGAACACAGTCATGAGAAAGCGGCGCGATTACTTCGCTGCGACCGCAAGACAATCAGCCGGAGACTGCCAGAAGTGATTGACCTCTTGAGCGAACGTTTTCTGGAGGTCGGATTACTGGTGGTGGTTGCATCGTCGAAGGGGAAACCGGAGTGAGAAAAATTCTGTCAAGGGGCGATTCTAGCGGAATCTCTGGAAGTGGTTGAAGACAGGGAGAAAATAAGTCTCTGAAAATGTCCCGATCACCCTCTGCAAAATGCTATTCTGAATATATAGAGTAAAGAAAAAAGCAATACAACAAAGACTCAGGAGTGCGCGCTCAATAGCGCGCACTTTTTATTTGTAGCAAATAGCTATAACTGCTCACGGGCGACCTGGAGATGCGCGAGGGAGCATGAAAAAATCCAAGAGAGCGAGTAAATCAGGCGCGACAAAGTTGGCGGGAACGGACCCGACGACGAGACCTCGGAATGAGGCGAATTTCGTGCAGGTGAGAAAAAGCATTGCGAATCTGGTTGGCAATTCCGCGGAAGCGATGGTGCAGAAGTTGATCAATGCACCGAAAGACGGACACCTAGCACCGATGAAATACTTGTTCGAAGCCGTGGGGCTGTATCCGCCAACGCTAGAGACATTGCCGGAACCGGATGAATCGCTAGCGTTCACTCTATTGCGGAGGTTGGGGATACCAACAGAACCGGTGGTGCGTGAAGAGGAGATTGGCATTGCTTCAGCAAAGTTTACAAGGGCCGCTCAGGACTCCGAACGAGGATGTTAAGGCCAATAACGCCGGGTAGAACTGGGAACAACCTTGTTGCTCAGAACAATGCCGTAAAATGATCGGAGATCAGGCGAGTCCGAAATTGAACGGGCAGATCCGGAGTACCCAAGGACAAGATGGGAATCGACATGACGTGGGTGACGGACCGCATCGCAGTGGGCGGCGGAATTTGGACAGCCGAGAATATGGAAGCAGTGTCTCGCGCGGGAATTACACACATCATCGACATGCAGATGGAGTTTGATGACACGCCGCTGGCGGGGCGGCATGGGATTGAGGTTTGCTGGAATCCGGTGGATGACGATTTTGAGCCGAAACCCGCTGAAGTTTTCGAGTTCGGAGTGGAATTTGCTCTGGCTGCCTTGGAGATGCAAGAAGCGAAGATTTTGATTCATTGCGCGGCTGGGGTACATCGCGCACCGATGATGACGCTAGCGCTATTGAGCGTGATGGGCTGGTCGGTAGATGAAGCCATGGAACTGATTGAGGGGCGACGACCTGTGGCAGACTTTGCCGACGTCTATGTGCGTAGCGTGGAAGACTTTTTAGAGCGAAGGGTGGGTAGCGGGTTGAGCTAGAGAACTCAGCCGCGAAGGGCGCGAAGGCACAAACGGGTCCTTATAGGTCCCTTTCCCGTTGGTTACCTGGTGGGCTGAGGGAGCGGTTTTCTCAAAGATTGAGGAGGAAGTATGTTCGACGCACGCCGTCCGAAAGGGCGGCTTTTTTATTTGGTGCTGATGGTGATGGCGGTGACGTTGGGAGTTCAGCTGGGTGCGCGCGGAGCCGCGGCGACAGAAGAACCGACTTCCTCCCCCAAGGCGAAGCCGGGTGCGGCAGAATCAGCGCCGCTCACGGCTTCGCCAGCTCCACAAACTCCACCCGCACTGACAAGCGTAGTTGATACCGTGTTCTCGGCGGACGGAACCGCAGCTCAAGGGGTGCTGGTTATATCGTGGCCGGCGTTTGTGACCGCGAGCGGGACGGCGGTAGCGGCAGGCGTGCTGGACACGACGCTCGGGGCAAACGGCGCTTTGAATGTTGGGCTTGTGCCAAATGCAGGGGCGACTCCGGCTGGAGCTTATTACAGTGTGGTGTACCAGCTTGGGCCAGGCGAGGTGAAAACGGAATATTGGGTGGTGCCGACAAGTTCTCCGGCGACCTTAGCGCAGGTAGTTACGACACCCGGGTCGGGAACGGCTACGCAGCCGGTCTCGTTGCAATACGTGAACACGCAACTGGCGGCGAAGGCCAACGACGACGCGGTCGTACATCTGGCGGAGACGGAAACGATTACCGGGATAAAGAGTTTTTCCACGCCTCCGAATGTGCCCACTCCGGTGAATACTGGCGACGTTGCGAATAAAAGCTACGTGGACAATTCAGTGGCAAATGTGGGCGCCGGAAACTTCCTGCCGACGGCTGGGGGAGCGATGACTGGACCGTTGAGCTTGAGCGGAACTCCGATGGCACCGCTGCAAGCGAGCGATAAGGCGTATGTGGATGCGAGCGTAGCAGTGAAGGCTGATCTGGTAAGCGGGTTGGTTCCGACGGATGAACTGGGAAGTGGAGTGCCGTCATCGTTGAATTGCCTGCTGGGAAGTGGAGCATGGGGGCCGTGCGGATCGAGCGCGAACGCGACGGCGATTCAGAGCGTACCGGTGGCTGCGGCGGCTCCAGCAAATGGACAGGTGCTCGCGTACTCTTCGGCGGCGGGACAATATGCACCGGTTACACCCGCAGGCGGAGTCAGCAGTGTTTCGGTTACGCCGGGGGCGAGCCAAAACATTACGCAGCCGTTGGGAACGCAGTTCACCGCGAACAATATAAGCGGGATCCGATATGTGACGGGAAGCGACAACTGGAGCGTGAGTCCGAGCGGGAGTTTAGCGGGAGGGGCGCAGGCCACGATCACTTTGTCGCCCTGTCCGGTGGGAGTGGATACGTCCGGGTATTCGATGTACTACGCATACATCAGCTTGCAGGGTACGCCCGAGCCGGTGATGGTGACTGGAGGAACGTGCGCGCCGGGAGCGGCCTCGGGAACGATTGTGTTCACGCCGAGGAATTCGCATTCGGCGGGATACAAGATCAGCAGTGCGAGCAGCGGAATACAGGAAGCGATCAATGATGCCTGCGGACTCCCGGCGTCGGGAGACGCTGTGGATGCGAATGCGAGAGTGGTTCTTCCAGCGACGGGCACACTTGGGAATGCAATTCCGGTCTATGGATCGATTTACGCGCACTGCAGCCGGGCGCTGATAGAGGGGAATGGAACTTTGCTCTCTTGTTCTACACGGGACCGGTGCATGGTGCTGGGTGATCTGGTGAATTCGAACCACTACGGCGGAGTGACTTTGCGCGGGGTGAACTTTACCTCAACGGTGGAAGCCGACGGATGCGAGATCACAAATGCACAGCGCCAATCGAATATAGTCACGATTACTACGGCTTCGGCTTGCAGCACGATTCAGAACGGTGACACAGTCAATATCAATTTCACCGACAACCCAGCGTATTGGGGAAATCATGGGCCGGTCGCGGTTTCCGGAACCTCTATCACTTATAGCCAGACCGGCGCGAATGTGGCGTCAATGGCGACGCCGGGAACGATCGCGATTGAGAATGCGGCGGTTGAGCAGTGCCTAAATGCCTCGACCTGGTGCAAGCCAGGGACTTCGACCATCGCTAAAGCCTAAGGACGCTACCCCACCTCTTCGTTCCAACCCTCCAATGTCTTCTTCACCAAAGCCATGAACTGGTCTGCGACCGCGCCATCGATCAGGCGATGATCGTAGCCCAGCGTCAGGTGGACAACGGAGCGAATGGCAATCGAATCGTTCCCTTCCTTATCGGTGACGACGAGCGGCTGTTTCGTAATGCCGCCGACGCCCATGATGGCTGAGTTGGGCTGATTGATGATCGGCAGGCCAAAGACGGCGCCAAACTGCCCAGGATTGGTGACGGTGAAAGTGGACCCTTCCACATCCTCGGGCTTCAGCTTCTTGGTGCGCGCGCGTTCCCCGAGATCGGTGATGCCGCGTTGCAACCCGAGGAAGTTTAAATCTCCGGCATTCTTGAGGACGGGCACAATGAGTCCCCAGTCGAGGGCAACAGCGATTCCTACATTGATGTTGCGGTGGTACCGGACGTTGTCGCCTTCGATCCACGCGTTAATGACCGGCCACTGCTGCAAGGCAATGATGGCGGCACGCACGAAAAATGGCATGAAGGTAAGACGGACGCCGTGGCGCTGCTCGAATCCGTTCTTATGTTTGGCACGCAGGCTCACGATTCGAGTGAAGTCCACTTCGTACATGCAATGAACATGTGCACTGGTCCGGCGAGACTCGATCATGCGTTGCGCGATGATCTTGCGCATGTTGGTCATCGGGACCAGGTCGCCGGGATATTGAACGGGTGCGGCGGGACCAGATGGACGCGGAGCGGAAGTAGAAGCCGAACTAGCGACTGGGCTACTCGCCGCAACAGGGACGGAAGGAGATGTTGCGCCTGGAGCAGATGACTGGTTGTCTATGAAACTAAGAATGTCCTGCTTCGTGATCCTTCCACCAAGGCCTGTGCCGGAAACTTGGGCCAGATTGACGCCATGTTCACGGGCGATCTTGCGGACCAGCGGAGAGGAACGCGTTTCCTCGTCTTCGGATGAAGCTTGGGATGGGGAGGGGGATGGAGCTTGGCTCGAAGCTGGAGTGTCGGCGGTTGCAGACCTTACTTCTTCTTTCCGTTCCGGAGCTGTCGACTTGGCAGGGGCGGATTGCGCCGGCTTGGTTGCTGCGGACTCACCGTCAGCTGCAATGGTCCCGACGATCGTATTGACACCGACGGTCGCGCCTTCCATCACTTTGATTTCCTGAAGCACGCCGGAGGCAGGCGCAGGAATCTCCGCATCCACCTTGTCGGTGGAGATTTCGAACAGCGGTTCGTCGCGCTGAACCTTATCGCCTTGTTTCTTCAGCCATTTTGTTATTGTGCCCTCAACAATGGATTCACCCATCTGGGGCATGATGATGTCAGTTGGCATGGTTTCCTTCCAAAGGGCTCGCCGTCTGCGGTGCCCCGATAAGATGTCTCAATTATATCGTTCGGAGAAGAGCAACTCTAAGGGACTCCGGACATAGTACACACAAAATATCCTGGCCGATGCCGCTCTCCTTGGTGTTAGTGTTCGGGTCCCTCTTTAGTGTTCGGGCTTCCCTTGGGCTCTTCGGCAGGCGCTTCGACGCCAAAGTTAGCCTTCCAATATTCCTGAACCGAGGGCGGCAATTTCTCCAGGTGTGACAAGAGGCTGGCAATCTTCCACATATCCTGCTGACTGAGGGTCTTGTCCCAGGCCGGCATTCCTGTGTAGCGAACGCCAGTTCGGATGGTGAAGAAAACGTGCCACTCGGGATCGTCTGGCGGATCGGTAATGAGATTAGGAGCTGGCGGATAGAAGGAATTGCCGAGAGAGGCGGGCTTGCGATCTAGCGTGCCGTGACAAAGAGAGCAGTTCATGGTGTACAACTTCATCCCGTCTTCCAGATTTTGATCGGTCGGGGGAACGGGATTGGCAAGATGAGGAGCGTGACGATCCATCGATGCATCCATGGCTCCCATAGCGATGCGACTTTCCAAGGGAGACGGCGCGACGTTGGCCTGCGTTGGAAAGAAGCCTAGCGCGGCGAAGCCTACACAGCCCAACAAAATTATAAGAAGAGTAACAATGACGCCAAAGGCAAATTTCGCCATGCAGCCTCCAAACGGACTATTGTGGCAGATGGAACGGGTGAAGCGCTAGCTCAGCGTCGGCACCCGGTTCCCTGGCGGCTATCAATAAGCCTTGAGTCGGCGCGCCTCACGCACAACATCGGCCACCTTCGGCAAGTAGTGTTCCTCTTGCGGCGGTGAAAACGGAATCGCCGAATCCAACCCTGCAATGCGGACAATGGGACCATCAAGATCGTCGAAGGCTTCTTCGTTAATGATAGCGGCGATCTCGCCGGCTAGCCCTCCGGTGCGGGAGTGCTCATGAAGGATAATCACTTTGTTTGTTTTCTTTACAGTCTGAGCGATGGCTTCGCGGTCGAGAGGGGAAACGGTACGCAGGTCGAGGATCTCGATGTCGATATTCTCTTTTGCGAGAATCTCGGCGGCTTCGAGCGCGGAGTGGACCATCGCTGCGTAGGTGACCACGCTGAGGTCGCGGCCTTCGCGGACAATGTTCCCTTTGCCGATGGGAACGACGTAATCCCCAGCGGGAACTTCACCCTTGATACGCCGATAAAGATATTTGTGCTCAAAAAATATGCAGGGGTTATTATCGCGGATTGCGGCTTTGATCAGGCCCTTGGCGTCGTAGGGCGTGGCCGGGCAAATCACCTTGAGGCCGGGATTGTGGACGAACCACATCTCGGGATTTTGCGAGTGGAACGGACCGCCGTGAACGTATCCACCGCTTGGGCCGCGGAGGACAAGCGGAGCGGGCGCGCCCCAGAGGTAGTGCGTCTTCGCGACCATGTTGCTGATCTGGTTCATGGCGCAGGGGATGAAATCCATGAACTGAAATTCGGCGACCGGGCGCATGCCGGTGAGCGACGCTCCGAAGGCCGCGCCGACGATGGCGGACTCGGCGATGGGCGTGTCGATGACGCGCTCGGGACCGAAGCGGTCAATGAATCCGTCGGTGACTTTGAAGGCGCCGCCGTAAATGCCGATGTCTTCGCCCAAGCAGAAGACGGTGGGGTCGTGTTCCATCTCTTCCCAGATTCCCTGGCGGACGGCTTCGAGATAGGTGAGTTGGGGCATAGGAGTTAGTGCTTAACGCGACCTAATAGAAATTCTTCCTTTTTTTTGTAAATTGCAAGAACCCAATCTTCTTTCGTCAAGTCTCGTTTCGTTACCTGTTCCCTGCCTTGCCTAAACCTTGCTTCCAACCCCTTTAGATGTTCCGCACCGCAGACGATTAACTTGCGAAAGCCGATATTTGATTCGGAATAGACTCTTTGCACCATGTAGTCTTCGCGGATTTTATACACGTTCGTTCGCACATCCTCGCTAAGGCTTTGATAGTCTCTTGCGATCCCCCTATTGTCGCGCTCCTCTACGGTCATGTCGATCTCTGCATATCCGCAGCCAAGCTCGGCTGCTAGGACTCTTGGTATCGTCTTCTGATCGTGCTTGCACTCTTCGCCAACGAACTGGATATGCTCAGACTCGATAACATTCTTGGTCAGCTCGTAAAACTGCTCCTTCGTTTTGCGTTCCACTGCCCACAGATCGTCAATAGATTCTGTGCACTCATATTCCTGCAGATAGTGATCGCACCCTAATAAATAAACCATCGGTTATTTCAGGTGTACAGCTGCGTCGGTGGCTTTGTAGCTGCCGGTTCCCTTCTTGATTTTTGGCATGCCGTATTTTGGCTTGATGTCGTGGCAGCCGCTTTCGCAGTAGACGCCGCCTTCGGCAGACTCGGGCGTTGGCATCGGGGAGTTGACGGCGATCTCGCGCTCAGCTTCAATCACCCGCTCTACTTCTGCAATTAACTCGGCATTCTCTTTGCCTGACAGCCACTTCTTTTCTTTCACCAGATAGTTCTCGAATCTTGCGATCGGGTCGCGTTTCTTCCAGAATTCGAACATCGGCTTCGGCACGTACGCTGCCGCGTCGTGGATGGCGTGGCCTTTCATACGCATCATTTTAGCTTCGATCAGCGTCGGGCCGTCGCCGCGATGGGCGCGATCGACGGCTTCGCGAGCGGCGTCGTAGACCTGGCAAGCGTCGGTGCCGTCGACGATTACGCCGGGGATGCCGTATCCGATGGCGCGTTCGGCGAGGTCTTTGCAGCGGTATTGCATTTCCGAGGGCGTGGAATAGGCCCACTCGTTGCTTTCGACAAACAGCACGAGGCCGAGGTTCTGCACGGCGGCGAAGTTGATGCCTTCGTAGGTGACGCCAGTGGACTGGCCTCCGTCGCCGATGTAGGTCATGACGGCGACGTTGCGGCCTTGCAGGCGGGCACCGAGCGCTACGCCGGATAGCACGGGAATTAAGTCACCGAGCATGGAGATAGGCGAGACCATGTTTCGCTTTTCAATGTCGCCGAAGTGGCTGGTGCCGTCGCGGCCTCGGGTGGGCGAATCGGCCTTGGCCATGTACTGCATCATAGTGTCGCGCGCGGCAAATCCGCGGACCAGCAGCGCTCCCTGATTGCGGATCATCGGCGCGAACCAGTCGTCTTTATCGAGCGCGTAGGCCGAGGCGCAGGAGCACGCTTCCTGGCCGAGTCCGAAATAAACTCCTCCGACGACTTTACCTTGCTTGTAAAGATTTTCGAGCGCCACTTCCATCTTGCGGTTGAGCAGCATGAAACGATAGATCTCGATAGCTTGCTGCTTGCTCAGATATTTGGAGTCGCGGATCGGCGGGACGGGGGCATCGAGATTGCCTTCTACTTCGTAGCGGACGTGCTCGGTGCCGTCTTTGTGTTTCTCGGTGATTTGGCGGACGGAGAGGTTCGGGTGCTCGAGACGTGAGTCGGGGATGGAGTAAGTGCGGAGGTGCGCGACAGCAGACACCTTATTGCTTGGCTTGGGCGCAGATTTCCCATTGCGTGCATGGGTACCGTTTGAGGCTTGTTTTGAAGTGGATTTTTTCTTGATTGCCATAGAGTGTAACCTAGCCCGAGCGCAAACCTTATGCTATCGCGAGAGCGCCGCATTGGGCTAGGCCCAGGCTGTTTCGTCTTCGTTGTGAAGTTGGCGAAATTCGGCGGGGCGCTCAAGCGGCACGCCGACGCTGTTACCGAGCAACGCGTCGATTGTGTCGAGCCATAATATTTGACTGGAGAAGACTGAGCCAACATTGCGGGAGATGGATTCGGCGACGGCGTTCAGATCGATCGGCTTGCCAACTTCTTGCTGCATCGACGTGACCGGCTTCGTCGTAATGCCACAGGGGACGATCAGATTGAAGTAGGTGAGGTCGGTGTTCACGTTCAGGGCGAAGCCGTGCGAAGTGACGGAGCGGGAGATATGGATGCCGATGGCGGCGAGTTTGGCTTCGGATGAACGCAGATCAGCGACTGAAGCCAAGTCATCATCTTGAGTTTTTTCGGCACGATTGGAGTCGTGACCTTCCACGGGCGCGCTCGCTTCGCTTCGCGGGACAGCCGAGGCAACTGTCCCTACATGGGCATCGTCGCTTCCGGCGGTCGTCCAAACGCCCGTCAAACCTGGCACTCGCTTTGCCGGTATTGCGAAATCAACGCAGGTACGGATCAAGACTTCTTCGAGACGGCGGACGAATTCGACTGCGCCCAGAGATTTCCGTTGGCCGTCGGAAGTGGAGAAGCCACGCAGATTGAATATGGGATAGCCAACGATCTGGCCGGGGCCGTGGAACGTAACGTCGCCGCCGCGGTCGCATTCGAAAAGCTCAACGCCGCGCTGGGCAAGCAACTCGGGCGAGGCGATGACGTTTGCAGCTTTCGCATTACGGCCGAGCGTAATGACCGGAGTGTGTTCGAGCAGAAGAAGAACGTCGCCAATTTTTTCTTCTTTGCGAAGACCTAGGAGTTGCTGTTGTAGTTTTAGGCCCGTGGCGTAGTCGACGGTACCGAGTTGGACGATGGAGATCAAAATCTATTCGCCGCGGATTTGCCGATTCACACGAATCAAAATCAAATTCTCAAACACAGAGAGCACAGAGAAATGCACAGGTCCTTCACGCAAAGAACGCGCTCCGGATGACACACAACCGGTGTTGAATCCATGGCGGGGCGCTCACGCATTAATCGCCATTCCATACACACTGTTCGAGGCGTCGAGCATGGCCTCCGCCAAAGTCGGATGGGCATGGATGGTCCACATCAGATCTTCGACCGTGGCCTCAAGTTCCATTGCAGCCACCGCTTCGGCGATCAACTCCGTCGCCTGCGGGCCAATAATATGCACCCCCAAAATTTCTCCATACTCGGCGTCGGAAACAATTTTGATGAAACCGTCGTGCTGACCCACAATCGAGGCACGCGAGTTCGCCGTAAAGGGAAACTTGCCAATCTTCAGATTGTAGCCAGCTTCCCGCGCCTGGACCTCGGTTAAGCCAACGCTCCCAATTTCTGGGTGGCAATACGTGGCTCCCGGAATGTGCTCAGGATTGATCGGCTTGCAAGGCTTGCCTGCAATCTTGGCTACAGCTACCAGTGCTTCCATCGCACCCACGTGAGCCAATTGCGGCGACCCCAGCACGATATCTCCAACAGCATATATCCCGGGCTCTGCCGTATGCAGCCAGGAGTCTACCTGCACAAAGCCGCGTTCCGGTTTGATCGCAGTTTTTTCCAGCCCTATATTTTCAGTTCGTGGCTTGCGTCCCACCGCTATTAAAATTTTCTCCGCCTCAATCTTCTGCTGCTTTCCATCGACGCTGATGGTCACCGCAATGCCAGCCTTGGTTTTGTCAATCTTCTCCACCTTCGCACCAACATGGAAGTTGATGCCGCGCTTGCGATAAACACGCGCCAACTCTTTGGAAACCTCTTCATCCTCCACCGGCACCAATCGCGGCAGCATCTCGACAATAGTGACTTCGCAGCCGAACGATCGATAAATGGAAGCAAACTCCACGCCCACGGCCCCCGCTCCTACGATCACCAACGACTGCGGTATTTCCTTCAGGCTCAAAATCTCAATATTTGTGAGAATGCGATCGTTCGCCTCCAGCCCAGGCAGCATGCGGGCCTCCGAACCTGTAGCGAGCAGAACGTTTTTGGCCTTCAGTTGAGTAGTCTTGCCACCGTTTGCAACCTCGACCGTATGGATTCCATTCTTCGCCGCTCCCGTCAATTTGCCGTACCCTTTGACGGTCTCGACTTTGTTTTTCTTCATCAGAAATTCCAAACCCTTGGTATGCTTGGCGACAATCTTCGCCTTCCGATCCTGAATGGCAGGCCAGTTCAGCTTTCGTGCATCGACTCCATCAATGCCGAATTCTTTGGCTTCTTTCAAATGGTCCCAGAGTTCCGCATTAAACAGCAACGCCTTGGTAGGGATGCAACCCACGTGCAGACAGGTGCCGCCGAGGACACTATCTTTCTCGATGAGGGCAGTTTTCAATCCGTATTGACCGGCGCGAATGGCAGCGGTATACCCGGCAGGACCGCTCCCGATGATGGCTACGTCATAAATAGTTTCAGGCAAGTAAGCGCTCCTTCGCTACTACTGAACAGATGTCTGAGAGCAAACAAATGATTCTAGACCAGCTTTCGCTGACGCGCCAAGCAAGCCCGGAAAAGAAAAAGGCCGCCTTGCGGCGGCCCAACCAGAATTCACAAGGAGTTCAGTTGCCTTCGTTGCTCGCCCGCTTCCACGAAATCAACTCGCCAATTGTCGAGCTCGTGCTGGAGACCGGCTGCTTGTAGGCTTCCACCTCGGAGCGCGATGCCTCTTCGCCCACGGCGTGCTCCATGCCGGGTTCAAGAGTCAAAGGCTGCCCATTTCCATCTACAGCCTCCGATTTGTGGCACAAGCCCTCGACTCCTTCCGCGATTTCCACGAAGGCGCCGAATGCCGCTACCCGCAGCACTTTGCCGTGCACCACGTCGCCGGTGTGATGGGTCTCAAAGAAGGTCTCCCAGACATCAGGCTGAAGCTGCTTCACGCCCAGCGATAACCTGCGTTTGTCGGGTTCAATCGCCAGCACAATCGCCTTCACTCGGTCGCCTTTTTTCAGCACTTCCGAGGGATGCTTCACCCGCTTCGTCCAACTCAGGTTGCTGACATGGACCAGGCCATCGATTCCATCCTCGATCTCAATGAACGCCCCGAAATCTGTCAGGTTCCTAACCCGGCCTTCCACCGTCATGCCGACCGGATATTTATCGTGCAACGCATCCCACGGATTTGTCGCCAGCTGCCGCATCCCGAGCGAGATACGCCGTTCGGTGGGGTTCACGTTCAAAACCACGCACTCCACCTCATCGCCCACATTCACCAGCTTCGAAGGATGCTTCATGCGCTTCGACCAGGTCATTTCGCTCACGTGGACCAGGCCTTCAATGCCCTGCTCCAGTTCGACGAAAGCACCGTAGTCCGTCACGCTAATGACTCGACCGGAAACATGCGCCCCCACTGGATACCTGTGCTCTGCGTCCAGCCACGGATCTGGAGTCAGTTGCTTGAATCCTAACGAGACCCGCTGCTTGTCCTTGTCATACTTCAGTACTTTCACCTGGATCTGATCGCCCACATTCACCAGATCGCGGGGATGGGTTAGCCGCCCCCACGACATATCGGTGATATGCAGCAATCCATCGAGGCCGCCCAGATCGACAAACGCGCCGTATTCGGTCAGGTTCTTCACCACACCGGTCAGGACCGAACCTTCTTCCAAATGTTCCAGAGTCTTGCTGCGCTTTTCGTTCTGTTCGCCTTCCAGCAATTCTTTGCGCGAGACAACAATGTTGCCGCGCTTTTTGTTGAGCTTGATTACGGTAACTTCGAGCGTCTGGCCCTTCATTCCGTCAAGATTCCGGATCGGCCGCAAATCCACCTGCGAACCTGGCAGAAACGCTCGCGCTCCCAGAATGTCTACCGTTAAGCCGCCCTTGGTACGCTCAATGACGATGGCCGGAATCGAACGCTTCTCGTTGTAAGCCTTTTCCACTTCATCCCAGGCATGGATACGCGCGGCCTTCTGATGCGAGAGGTTGATGTAACCCTCTTCGTTGTGGCCCTTTTCGCGCATCACATCGATTTCATCGCCCGGCTTGAACTTGGGATTGCCTTCGTGATCCAGCACCTCCGAGAGCGGGAGCATCCCTTCCGACTTCGCTCCCACGTCCACCACAACATGAGTAGACGTCAGCTTGAGCACCGTGCCCTTGATCACACGGTCTTCTCCCGCTGCGGCCTCCTCGCTCTCCGTGGTGAAGCTCTCCAGTGCTGAGGCAAAATCTTCGCCGGAGTGCTTATCGTCGGGAGCCTGCGCAGCTTGCGATTCATCGATTGCGGTGCCTGGAGTCGTCGCTTTGGCCTCGGCGCTGTTCGGTTCACTCATATTGTGTTCGGTTAGGGTTTGTTCGGAAGCCGTCGGTTCAGTCTCGGTTGCGACGGCGCTGGTTGATTCGAAGTCGTGAGCGGTGGTGTGGTCGGACAAGGTCTGCCTCTCTACTGAAAACCTCGCACTCGGTGCGGGGAAGATGCGGGGCCTGCTTGGCGGACTGCTGGAGTGAGTCGTTAGGTTGTGGTGGGCTCACCCTGGCGAGTGAGCTTGGACAATCCCAGCTGCCGGACGTTTAACAGATACCCGCGTCCAAAGGGAACTCCTCGACTATAGCAACGCCTCTCAAACAGTGTCAAACACAAATCTTTCATGTTACGGCAGTGTTTCAATGCGGTTTTATCAGGGACCTATGGCAAGTGAAACGCTCTTAACTACGCCGTGATGGACTGACTTCAGGTTCACCGCACGAGGGGGGGCTAGGAATCGAGGAGCACATCTTCCTCTTCCTCGTTTCCCTTCGTTGGAGCGGCTGCATTCGCAGTGTCGGCAGGCGGGGCGGCGCTCACCGGTGCGGGCGTTTCTTCAACGGCTTCCACTCCGGCTTCGCGCTGCGATTCGTCGAGCAGGCGCAGGCCTTCCATGAGCAAGCCTTGGGTGTTGAGTTCAGTGGTTTCCTTATCTGTCTTCCCCTCAAAGTTGAGCTCGAAATTTCCGCCGGTCCAGCGCAGAACTTTGAAGACTGCTTGGTCGCCCACGAGATCCCCGGTGGGAGAGTTGTAAGTGGCGTGTTTCACCTGGCCTTCGGCGAAGAAGACTTCGCACTTGTCGCCCTCATAATTGAGCTTTAGCTGGCAGCTCTTGCGGCCCATCTCAAGCGACTGCATGAGATCGATAACGTTCATCTGGGAAAGATTGCCGCGTACGACTCCATCCGAAGGCGCAGTTTTGGCCATTTTTTCAAGCGCGATGCGGTCTACGGTGCGTTTGATGCGGCGGGTAGCTTCCTTGAGGAAAAACGGCTTGGCGATGTAATCGTCGGCCGCGTCCTGAGGTGAGAGACGCTCATCAATGTCAGCGCGGCTGGCCATGAGCACGGCGGAGAAATTTGCGGTTGCCGGACGGGACTTGAGCTTCTCGACAAGCTGCCGGCCATCCATGCCGGGCATGCGATAGTCGCAGACGACAAGATCGGGAGGATCGTCAACAGCCTTCAGCAGCGCATCGGCTGAGTCGGAGGCGGAGACGACCCGCGCCAAGGGAGCCAGCGCGTGCTCGAGCATCTTGAGCACCATGGGGTTGTCGTCGACTAGAAGCAGCTTTACGTTATTCTCCATCGCTTACTCGGCGCTTACTTCGCGCGCAGATATTCTCCGCTCTTGCCTCCGGTCTTACGCTGCAACACAATGTCGCGGATCTCAATTCCTTTATCCAAGGCCTTGAGCATGTCGTAGAGCGTGAGGGCGGAGACGCTCACGGCGACGAGGGCTTCCATCTCAACTCCGGTTTGCGCGGCAGTCGCGACCTTTGAGGTGATGGCGACGCCATTGTCGCATAGCCGCATGTTGACATCAATGCAGGAGAGCGGCAGCGCGTGGCACATGGGAATGAGTTCGGAGGTGCGCTTGGCAGCCATAATACCAGCGATCCGCGCCACCTCCAGCGGATTACCCTTGGGATTTTGCGGAAGGGCTTGTAAGGCTTCCTGATTGATAAGAACGAAGGCGCTGGCCTCGGCTTCCCGGCTGGTGATGGGTTTGGCGGAGATATCGACCATGCAGGCACGGCCGGAATCGTCGTAGTGGGAGAGCTTCGTCGCCATGGGAAGCAGAAGCTCTATCTTACATGCGAATTTGCTACGCGGCAGCCTGGTTTCCGGCGGATTTGTGCATGCGATCGGCCAAATAGCCCAGCAGCTCTAAGGGTGGCAAACATGCCGGCAGTTGAAGATCAGGTCGCCTTACGCTGCCCACAGAAGAATGGAACGCCGGCAGAGCAGCAGGTAATCACGGTTCTGGATAAGTTCTTCGGTTGTGCCCAGAACCGTAGACGTCGCCCACAACATTCAGATCACGATCCAGCCGAACGCCTGCGCCGAGAGGTTTCGAAGCTTCGTCGTGCCCGCCGCGGGCTCGGCTGAGCAGACTGGGAAGCTCAGCGTAACGCAGGTCCTGGAAATCCACGATGTAGCCGGAGTCGAGCGGTTCCGTTTGCGTGATTGGGTAGGCGGCCCAGTCGAGGTAGACGCGGCCTAGATACGAGCGCTTAGCGGCGAGAGTGATAGGCGTTTCTTCCGGTTTGTAAATCACCAGCAATTTGTCGTCATCGATTCCGGGGGTTACCTGGGGACCGAGAGAGTTCACGGGAGCGAACACAAAGAAGTTCGAGGTCTCGACTACGCCGTACCAGTGAAACGGGCTGGCCAGCGCGGGATAGGCGGAGACGCTTACCGGTTCTGCGTTGTTATAGGTTCGCGATTGAAGAGCGTTAATGGCCCGCCGATGTTCGTAGTCACGCACAAGCCACAAGGAGACAACGGCGACGAGAGCGAGAGTGGCGGCGATACGTCCGCGGGGGGCGCGCTGGAGTACGCCGACTTCGTTATCGATTAGGGCAAACAACGAGGGCACGATCAGCCCGAGAAGCAGGCATGTAAACATGATCGGCTCGAAGATAAAGACGATGTCCCAGGAATACCATCGCTCGGAAAACGGCCAGAACGGACGCACGCCATAGGCGTTGGTGAAATCGAGCAGGATGTGGCTGAGTCCGGCGAGGCAGGCAAAAAGGAAAAGCACTCCCCAGCGCGGCGGCAGATTAGGGTTGCTAACCTTTCGTCCGCGCATGCGCCAGACGAGATAGACAAAGCCGACCACTACAATGGCATCGATCGGAACACCGAGAAACGAATGGGTGAAGCCGCGATGGTGAGCAAAGCCAAAGGCCGGCCCACGCAAGCGCCCGAGGATATCGAGATCCGGAGCCTCAGCGGCGAGGGTAAGCGTCAGCGTGGCCAGCGCAGACTTGCGATTAAGCCCGGCGCGTCCCATGCAGGCGCCAGTCAGGAAGTGGGTGACGGGTTCCAAGCGGTAAGAAGGATTGTAGGGGTGGTGAAGAGAAATGTAAAAGGGACGGCAATCAAAATAGCCGCGCGAACGAGAACAGGTTCCTCACTGGTCTTTGCAGACCGATTCGGAATGACAGGGGGTTCGGTGAAGACCGGATGTCACGTGAAAGGCCAACCTTCAAAATCGATGCTCGATCTCACTCGCACTCTGTGCACGGCTAGCGTTGCTTCAGCGCTTCCAACTCGTCCAATGTGCGCGGCCAATCGGATCCAAGCAGGCGTGACAAACCGCGATCGGCCAGGACCTTGCCACCGGTCTGGCAGCGGGCGCAATAATTGGTCTCTTTGTCTGCGTACCGAATGCGCTGAACGGGATCTCCGCATCTGGGGCACGGTTTGCCGTAGCGGCCGTGAACAGCCATCTCCGGGCGGAAGGCTGTGACTTTCTCCGGGAAGGCGCGCTGAGCTTCGGCGAGGAGACGGCTGGCCCACAGTTGGAGGGTTTGGCGAGTCGCGGTGAAAAGCCGTTCCCATTCTTCTGGCTTGAGCTTTTGCGTGAGTGTGAGAGGTGACAGTTGCGCCGCGTGCAGGATTTCGTCGGAATACGCGTTGCCGACGCCGCTGAGGAGGTGGGGATCGGTGAGAGCGCGCTTGAGCGTGTGGTTTTCGCCGGCGAGCATCGCGCGGAATGTGTCGAGATCGCTGGAGAAGACATCGATGCCTCCGGCGTCAAAGGCATGCAGGCTGTGCTCACCGAGCAGGATGTGCATTGACGCGCGGCGCTTGGAGCCGGCTTCGGTAAGAACCAGAGAACCGTTGGGAAAATCGAAAGCGGCAAGGGTTTGACGTCCCGCGAGTTTGGCTTGTGGCGGGCGCCAGTGGAGGCGACCGGCGATCATCAAATGAAGGACCAGCCAAAGGTCGTCGTCTAGACCAAATACGATTCGCTTGCCGATGCGCCGTAGTTCGCGAACGACACTGCCTTCAACGCTCTCCAGTGGCGGCTGCACAGTTCGAAGCAGGAAGGAGCTGTGGAGGCGGATGCGCTCCAGGGGCTGGCCCCCAATGCGGGCCTCTAGCGCACCGATGTAGGCGGCGATATCTGGCAGTTCCGGCATCCGTCACTAGATTGCACGCTATCGCCGGGACTACGCAACTCCCTATTTCCCTTTCCTTCACGCGGACAAGGCTGCAGGCGTGGCAGCTTCAACATTTTCAGATGCAATTTTCGGCTACGTATTACAATTCCTGACGCCGCGCTGGAGGAGTATGTTCAATCGCCATCTTTCGCTCCCACTTTTCACTTTACTTCTGTTTTCGGTTCAGGCCGCCGCACAAGGCCATGGCGGCGGGCGTGGCACGGGCACAACCTCTCCGTCCGGCAACTACGGCGGATCTTCATCGGCGAATGGCAATTCCCGCAGCAACATCCCTGAAGGGGTGCCTATGGATAGTGCCGATAAAGAAGGCAAGATCGAGTTTCGTACCCAGACGATTCTTGTGCAAGTTCCCGTGGTGGTCACGGATAAATACGGTAGCCACATGCGCGGGCTGAAGCGGGAAGATTTTCGCATTTTCGAAAACGGCAAAGAACAAAAAGTTTCGACCTTCGAAGAGATCGTCTCTACCAACGCACAATTTCCTGTAGCGGCCGCCAAGCCGGGCGAATTTTCCAATTTAACTCTTTCAGAGCAGCAACCCCGAACAGTAACGGTGATTGCGCTCGACACGGTCAATACTCCGTTCCTCGATCAGTACACTGGCCGCCGGGAATTGGTGAAGTACCTGGCCGAGAGTCTGGACTCCGGGCAGGTGTTGGCGCTCATGATTATTACGAGTCATGGCCTGAAGATCGTGCAAGGCCTGACCGGCGATTCCACGAAGCTTCTCGAAGTGCTGAAGAAGGTCAGCGGGGAGACTCCCGCGATGCAAAACATCGGCATCGACGCGCAAGCCGAGGCCAATGCAGGAGACATGAGCCCCATCTCGATGTCGTCATTTGGGTCCGATCCGGCGGCCGCAATGGATGCATTCATTGAGCATGGCGACGCGATCTACTCTCAGTTTCAGCAACAAAATGCCATCGAGACCACCATGAATGCGTTTCTGGGAATTGCCTGGTCTCTGTCCGGGGTTCCGGGGCGTAAATCGCTAATCTGGGCGACCGGGGGATTTCCCTTCACCATTTCCAGTCCCGCCGCGGTTCCAGGCGGATATCTCTCTACGCTTTATGAGCGAACCATGGAGGCGCTGACTGCTGCGCAGATTTCCGTGTATCCGGTGGACGTTCGTGGATTGGTAAGTACTTCTCCTCTAGGCGACGCACGCCAATCGCACGCCAACACCGGAGCGGCGCTGGGCCGCCAGATCAGCAACCGCTCATGGCTCCAGCAAAACAAGATTGACACTCTGAATGAGTTTGCCGAAATGACTGGCGGAAAAGCGTTTTATAACACTAACGATTTAGCCTCGAGCTTCAAACGTGCGGCCGACGATGCTTCTTCTTATTATCTGGCGGGATACTACCTTGACACTCACAATGATCACGCGGGCTGGCGCAAGCTGAAAGTAGAGATAGATAAAAAGGACACTGAAGTGCGCGCCCGCAAAGGTTTTTTCGTTACCAATGCGACGATTCATGCCGAGATGACGCGTAATTCAGACTTGAACTATGCGCTGACCTCGCCCATCGAAGGCACTGGTATCCCTTTGACGGTGACATGGCTGGGCAGCTCTGGCGATGGAGCGAAAAAAATAGCACAATTTCTGGTCCGGATCCCGCCGAATAGCGTTTCCATTGAAGGCACGGGAGGGCAGAACCATCTGAACTTCGATTTTGCTGCGGCCGCTTATGCGAACAATAGCAAGGACGGCAAACCTGCGCTTACTACGGGGAAAACTATTACCGCTCCTCTATCCGATGCACAGATGGAGACGCTTCGCGCAAAAGGGGGTGGCTTCACCAACTCGTTGGAACTCAGCCCCGGCCAATACGCAGTTCGGGTTGTAATTCGGGATAATCTCACGGGCAAGGTTGGCAGCGTAACCGCGCCACTCACAGTGAATTAACGGAGAGCACGGATTCGCAGCAAACAAAGAGCTTCGCTCCATTTGCCTGAAAGCCCGCACTCTCTCTAGAATGGAAGTTCACCAGCAGACCGGCAATTCCAGAAATCATGATTCATTTTCCAGTTCCCGAAGCGCTTACTTTTGACGACGTTCTTCTCCTGCCCGCACGCTCCGATGTAATTCCTGCTACCGCCAACACGCAAACTCAGCTTACGCGCAACATCCGTCTTAATATTCCGATCGTCAGCGCGGCCATGGATACAGTTACGGAATCGCACATGGCGATTGCATTGGCACAACAGGGCGGGCTGGGAATTATTCATCGCAACCTCACGATCGAGCAGCAGGCAAATGAAGTCGACAAGGTAAAGCGATCGGAGAGCGGGATGATCGTCGATCCGGTGACGATGTCGCCCACCGACAGGGTGAGCGACGCGCTCGAGGTGATGCGGAAGTACAAGATTTCCGGCGTCCCCATTACCGAGAATGGTCGGCTGGTGGGCATTCTTACCAACCGCGATCTGCGCTTTGAAAGCCGATTCGATATCCCAATCGACCGTGTAATGACCAAGAAAAATCTCATCACCGTTCCCGTTGGAACCACTCTCGAAGATGCGGAGGAGATTCTTCACGAGCATCGCGTCGAAAAACTCCTGGTGGTTGACGACAAGTACAACCTGAAGGGTTTGATCACGGTTAAAGATATTCAGAAGAAGCTGAAGTACCCGAATGCAGCGAAGGATTCCCAGGGGCGGTTGCGGGTAGGAGCAGCAATCGGTGCGACCGGAGATTTTCTGGAGCGGGCGCAAGAATTGGCGAAAAATAAAGTGGATGTGCTGGCAATTGACAGCGCTCACGGGCATTCGACGAAGGTCCTCGACGCAGTCAAGCTGATCAAGTCGAAGTTGCCCGAGATGGAGTTGTTAGCCGGCAACGTTGCCACATTCGACGGGGCTTGCGAGTTGACGCGAGCAGGGGCGGATGGCATCAAAGTTGGCATCGGTCCCGGTTCGATCTGCACCACGCGGGTGGTAACGGGTGCTGGAGTACCGCAGATCACGGCTATTGCGGAAGCTTCCCGCGCCACCAAAGATGCCGGGGTTCCAATCATTGCCGATGGCGGCATCAAATATTCCGGAGACGTTACGAAGGCACTGGCTGCGGGCGCGAGCGCTGTGATGATTGGCTCGCTTTTTGCCGGAACCGATGAAAGCCCCGGCGAGTTGATCCTTTATCAAGGGCGGTCTTTCAAATCCTACCGCGGCATGGGATCGATTGGGGCGATGGCGCAGGGTTCGAGCGAACGCTACTTCCAGAGCACGGAAGGCGATTCCTCCGCGGCGGTTTCCTCCAATGACGGCGATTCGAATCGGCTGGGGAAGCTGGTTCCAGAGGGAATTGAGGGGCGCGTGCCTTATCGTGGTTCGGTGGCCATGATCGTTCACCAGATGGTGGGTGGATTGAAGTCCGGCATGGGTTACTGCGGATGCGCCACCATCGCGGATCTGTTGCAGAAGACGCGCTTTGTTCGAATCAGTGGAGCCGGACTGCGCGAGAGCCATGTTCACGACGTGATGATTACCCGCGAGGCTCCCAATTATGCGATCGAGTAGCTCCTCCTTTTGAACTCCGACCAACACAATGCTTTGATGGCATGGATCGCCGCGATCTTGTGGCTGATCGTCATTGCCATCGAATCCACCGCCTACCTTTCAGCCAACAACACTGGCCGGTTCCTCTATCCTTTGTTGCATTTCCTCCTCAGGCTGGAGCGGGACCGGTTTGAGATTTGGCACTTTTACATTCGCAAAACCGGGCACGTGATTGGCTACGCCACGTTAAGCATTTTGCTTTTTCGCGCATGGCGCGCGACCTTGCCGGCGATGTCGAGTGCCAGGTGGACGGCGCGGTGGTCAATGATTGCAGTGCTTGGAACTGCGATAGTGGCCAGCCTGGATGAGTGGCACCAAAGCTTCATTCCTTCCCGCACCGGACGCTGGCAGGATGTGGCGCTCGATAGTTGCGCGGGGATCGCGGCACAGATCCTGATTTTTATTTGGTACGCGCGGAAGAAAAAAGACTTCTTGCATCGCGGATCTGTTAATTCCTTTTCCTAACTGTGTAGGTCACAACTTCGCAACGCTCATTGGAATACGCCGCTTCACATGCGGCTGAGCTCACGCGTGCTCCTTACGGAACATATCCCTCGCCACGCAATACCTTTCCCGGCAATGCTCCGGTCATTTTGGCGTGATCGATCACCGGAACCCCGTTCACCAATACATATTCCATGCCTTCGGAAAGCTGGTTGGGATTGTCGAAGGTTGCAAGGTCGCGAATCGTAGCAGGGTCGAAGATTACGACGTCCGCCCACAGGCCGGCTTTGAGCACACCGCGATCGGTAAGACGCAGGCGTTGGGCAGGCAGGGCAGTCATCTTGCGTATGGCATCGGGCAGCGAGAGCGCTTTATCCTCACGAACATATTTGCTCAGGATTCGCGGGAAAGTTCCGTAGGCGCGGGGATGAGGATGCTCCTGGCCAAGAAGACCGTCCGGGGATGTGCCCGAGGAATCATTATCGATGGAAACCCAAGGCTGCTGGAGCGCGAGGGTGACATCAGGCTGCGACATGCCGAAAACGGCGACGCCGGCGCTGGGATCTTCGATGAGGAAGTCGAAGAGGGCATCGATTGGATCTTTATTCCACATCTTCGCGATCTCGGAAAGACGCTTGCCTTGCAGGGGCAACATTTTCGGGTTTTGTACTACACCGATCATGACGGCCTCAGGGCCGGGGATTTCCTGCCATTCGTTATCCCAGGAACTGGCCGGATTAAGCATGTCTTTGCGGATGCGGTCGCGGGTTGCAGGATCTTTGAGTCGCGCGACGAGTTTCTCCGTTCCGCCATCATGGGCCCAGGGCGGGATGAAGGCGGAGAAATCGTTGAACCATGCGGTGTAGGCGTAAGTGTCAGCGGTGACATCGGCTCCAGCGGCGCGGGCCGCATCGATTCTCGCGACCACTTCAGGCATGCGTCCCCAATTTTTCTTTCCCGCGACTTTGATGTGCCAAATCTCAACCGGCACGCGGGCTTCGCGTCCGATGCGCAGGGCTTCGTCGATGGCTTCGAGAACGGAGTCCCCTTCGTCGCGCATGTGAGTGGAATAGATGCCGCCGAACTTTCCGCCCTCGGCGGCAAGCGCGATCAGTTCTTCAGTTTTGGCATAAGGTGCGGGAGCGTATTGGAGGGCGGTGGACACGCCGACTGCGCCGTCCTTCATGGCGTCGCGCACCAGAGATTTCATTTGTTCGAGCTGCTCCGCGGTGGGTTGTTTGTCGTCGTCGCCAAGAACGATGCGGCGAACTCGCGTGGCGCCTACGTAGCTGGCAAGGTTGATACCCATGCCCTGTTTTTCCAGGCGCGCGAAGTACTGGCGGAAGCTTCGCCAGTCGGGGGTGATGTGGTAATGATCGAATAGGCCGTGATCGGTTTGGAGAACGGCGTTACTCAGCGGCGCAATCGATTCGCCCTCCCCGGTGATTTCGGTCGTAATCCCCTGATAGATCTTCGAGGGCAAGCGCGGATCGACGAGGATGCTGTACTCCGACTGGCCGAGCATGTCGATGAATCCGGGCGCGACCACTTTGCCGGTAGCATCGATAGTGCGCTTGCGTGGAGAGGCTGAAAGGTTGCCAATGGCCTCGACTTTACCGTCGCGAATGCCGAGATCGCCGGAATACCAAGGGGAGCCAGTGCCATCGATGATGTGGCCATTGGTGATGACCAGATCGAAGGGAAGCGACGATTGCGCTAGCGACGAGAGAGTAGCCCCGAGAAGCAAAATGAAGGAGAGCAAGTGGAGCAGTTTGGGATTCTTCATTGTTTCCTTATTAGCCGCACCGTCACCAAATATTCAGACTGGATACTAAACCAGAGACGCCCGACGCTTTGCGAGAGCCCCCAGGGCAACCCATATTCCGAGAGCGATCCATTCGAAGAATGTGAAATGGCCGGGAATCCACGGCATGACTTTCATCAGCAACATCACGCCTGCTACCAACAAGCCCACCGCGGCAACCAGCCATTCGATCACGGAGAGTTTTATTTGTGCGGGCAATTTTCCGGAGCGTCCCAGCGAAAGATAGGCGGCGCAACTAGCGGCCCAGCCGATTGCGCAGGCAACTGAGCCGACCTCGGTGACGGGAACCAGAATCGCGTCTCCCAGGAGCATGCATAAGGCCGTCGCCACGCCGACACAAAGGACCGCGACGGAGGGCGTCTGATGTTCGGAATGAATGCGGCCGGCTCGGCTATCGACGAGGCCGCGGCGTCCCAGAGCAAAGAGTAGTCGGCTCGCAGCGACGAAATTCCCGTTGAAACATTTGAAGAGTGAGAGCAGCGCGGCCGCAAGGATGATATTGACGATCCAGCGGGAACCGAATGCACGCTGAAAAGCAACCGCGGTCATGAACTTTTCTCCGGTCAGACTGTGCCACGGAGCGACAAAGGCGACGGCGGCGATAATTGTCGAGTAGAAGAGAATGCCGACCAGGATGGCCATCCAGATCGCCTTGAGAAAGCTTTGGCTGCGGAACTCAGGAGTGGATTCTTCGGCGGCTTTCCCCACGGACTCGAATCCGGTCATGAAATACGGAACTATCTGGAACATGAGCAGGAACGAAACCAGCGGGGCGTGAGTGAAGAGCGGCGAGAAATTGTGCGGCGATCCTTTGCTGACTCCGAGCGCGATAAATACGATAAATAGTGCCAGAGTGCCGAAGGCGGTCCAGTTCTGAAAGGTGGCGCTGAGGCGAACGCCGCGGTAGTTGAGCGTGGTGAGCAGAGCGGTCAGAGCGAAGCCGATAAGTAGATGCGGAAGGTAAACGGGACGTCCGCCTACACGATAGAGTTCGAGGGAGTCGAGCGACGGGACGATGTAGGCGGCGATGCGGCTCACGGCCACAGCCTCCCACGGGCAGACGATGAAATAGGCGAGCGTCATCATCCATCCGGTGGAAAAGCTGACGCGCCGGGAAAATGCAGCGGCGGTGTAAGCGATTTCGCCGCCCGCATCGGGCATGGCTGCTACGAGCCTGCCATAGACCCAGCCGATGGGCAGGAGCAGCGCACCGCCAACCGCAAACCCGAGCAGAGCGCCGAGGGCGCCACCGCGGAGCAGCCAGTCATCCATGACCACGAGCCAGCCGACCCCGACCATGGTGCCCCACGCGAGCGTGAAGTAATCGGTTAGGCCGAGTCTTCGGGCGAGATGCGGCATGGGCATGCGAGCGACCTCAAGGGGCAGGATATGGAGGGCGAATTATAAAGCATGGGACGAGGTCGAGCTGAAATGCGCATGGGCTTTCGGCTCGAAATCCGCAGCCTGCATGGTAGTATCGTCAATACTCTGCATGATGCTGCAAACCTGTGAATTGGGGCGCAATCGTTCGGGCGCTCTTGTGATTAGACTCGTTGAACAGCCATGACATCTTCCGCCACATTGCCTAAGCGCGTGCTCAGTGGCATGCGCTCGACCGGGAAACTGCACCTGGGAAATTATGTGGGCGCGCTCGACAACTGGGTCAGGATGCAGGATGAGTACGAATGTTTTTTTATGGTTGCCGACTGGCATGCGCTGACCACGGATTATGCCGACACGTCGCGAGTGAAGCAAAATACGCTGGAGGTCGCGCTGGATTGGCTGGCTGCGGGGCTTGATCCTGAGAAGTGCGTGATCTTCATCCAGTCGCATGTTCCGGCTCATGCTGAGTTGCATCTTCTGTTTTCCATGATCACGCCGCTGGGCTGGCTGGAGCGGGTTCCGACTTACAAGGAACAGCGGGAGAATATTAAAGATAAGGATCTGGGAACCTATGGATTTCTGGGTTATCCCGTACTGCAATCCGCGGATATTTTGGTTTATAAGGCGGATGTAGTGCCGGTGGGAGAAGATCAAGTGGCGCACGTCGAACTGACACGCGAGATTGCGCGGCGGTTTAATGGATTTTACGGTGAAGTTTTTCCGGAGCCGAAATCTCTGCTGACGCCTGCGCCCAAGCTGCCCGGAACCGACGGCCGGAAGATGTCGAAGTCCTATGGCAACACCATCATGCTCACCGATCCAGAGCCGGTGGTGCGGCAGAAGCTGAAGACGATGGTGACCGATCCGGCGCGCGTGCGGCGGTCCGATCCGGGGAATCCGGATGTGTGCCCGGTGGGCGATCTCCATAAAATTTTCAGCAGCAAAGAAACCATAGAGAAAGTGAGTATCGGTTGCCGCTCGGCCGGGATTGGGTGCATCGAGTGCAAGAGCTGGGCTGCCGATGCGCTGGTGCAATTGCTCAATCCGATGCAGGAGCGCCGGAAGAAATTCGAGGAGAATCCGCGGCTGGCTTGGGATATTCTGGAGGCTGGCACGGAGCGGGCGCGTAAGGCGGCGGGAGCAACTATGGACGATGTGCGCGGTGCAATGGGAATGTCGCTCGAGTATGAGACGCCGAAATTGAATTAGCCAGACTGCCAAGTCCACTTCTCGCGAAGGAAGCGAGAAGTGGGGCACCCCCGGACAAACTTGTGATGAATGAAGAAATGAAAATCGAGAGCATCGATACTCCGGTGCCTGCTGTGATTGCGGGCAGTGCGGACGTGAAATCGTCTAAAGATGGGGCGCGGAAGAAGGAAGAGAGCGATTCGCCATTTGCGGTTTCGGTAACCGATGTATATGAAGGGCCGCTCGATCTGCTGCTCGACTTGATTCGCAAGCAGGATATCGACATCTACGATATTCCGATCGCGCGGATCACGGCGCAGTATCTGGTGTATGTGGAGAAGATTCGCGAACTGGATGTGAATGTGGCCGCGGACTTCATATACATGGCCGCGGTGCTGATCCATATCAAGTCGAAGATGCTGCTGCCGCGCGATCCATCGGCAAAAGCGGAAGAGTTGGAAGATCCGCGAACCGAGCTGGTGAACCGCCTTCTCGAGCATGAAAAGTTCAAGTCAGCGGCACAAATGCTCTTGCAGAAGCAACAGATTGAAGAGGCGGTGCTGAGCAATCCGGCGCTGAAAGAATTTATGGATGCCGAGGGCACTGAGCCGGAGATGGCGGCGGATGTGATCGATCTGGTAAAAACGTTCCAGCAAATTTTGGAACGCGTACGCACGCGGCCAGTCCTCAACGTGAACGAGGAAACGGTCACGGTGGGACAGATGATCGATTATCTGCGGAAAAGATTGGAAATCGAATCGCGGCCGATCCGGCTGAAACAACTTTTGATGCGGGTGCCCTCGCGGCAAGCGCTAGTATGCATGTTCCTGGCGCTGCTGGAGATGGTGCGATTGCAGGCGATTCAGGTTCGGCAGGACGAGTTGTTTGGTGAGATCGCGGTGCGCAAGCACACCGCGTTTGAGTCTGTGATGGCGGAACAAGCGGCCGTGCGCGATGATTGGAGATGAAAGGCAGTGGCCGGTGCTCAGTGGTTAGTGATCCGGTAAGGGCCTGGTCTTTTCTGACCACCGGCCACTAGCCACTTCTTTTTACTATGAGTCTGAAAGCTCAACTCGAGGCAATTATTTATGCGACGGAGACGCCGATCTCAGCGGAGCAGATGATTCATCTTGTCCGCGAATCGGTGATTGCTGAAGGCGCCGCGGATGATGTGGAAGTAAAATCGCGAGTCCGGGCATCGCTGGAAGAGCTGGTTGCAGATTATGGCGCGGCGGACCATGGAATCGAGATCCGCCAGGTTGCGGGTGGCTACCGCATGTCGACCAAGCCCGAACAGCACGAGATGGTTCGCAGTTTTGCCAAGAGCCTGAAGCCGCCGATTCGCCTGTCTTTACCAGCCCTGGAAACACTCGCGGTGATTGCATACAAGCAGCCGGCCACGGTACCGGAAATCAACGAGATTCGAGGCGTGGATTCGGGCGGCGTAATCGCCACGCTGCTAGACCGTAAGTTGATTACGACCGCCGGGCGCAAACAAGTGATTGGACGACCCATTCTCTACAAGACGACCAAAGAATTCCTCATGCGGTTTGGATTGAAGGACGTCAATGAACTGCCCAGCATGGAAGAATTTGAGAAACTGGTGGCGGAATCGTTCCAGTCAGAACTGACTCCGACCGAAGAGACTTTGCAGGATAGTTCTCATGCCGGCGAGCGCTCGCCCGACGAGGCCGCCGATATCGTATCCTCCCGGGAATCTGTCACAGAATCCGCCGCACAGAAAGAGTAGCTTCGCACATGCCCGCTGAACGCCTGCAAAAAATTATCGCTGCTGCCGGAATTGCTTCCCGGCGCAAGGCCGAGGAACTGATTAGTGCCGGCCATGTAAAGGTGAATGGCACGGTGGTGACCGAACTCGGGACCAAGGCGGATCCCGACGTGGATCATATTCGCGTCGACGGAAAACTCTTGCAGGGCGCGCAATTGCACGTTTACCTGTTGCTGAACAAACCGAAAGGTTATGTCACTACGGTGAGCGATCCGGAAAACCGGCCTACGGTGATGCAACTGATTCGCGGCGTGAAGAAGCGAGTTTATCCGATAGGCCGCCTCGACTATGCGAGTGAGGGCCTTTTGCTCTTAACCAATGATGGCGCGCTCGCAAACAAGTTGATGAAAGCGGCGTCTCAGGTCTCCAAGACTTACGTAGTAAAAGTGGCCGGCACGCCGAGTGCTCAGTCGCTGGAAAAACTGCGAGGTGGGGTTTCGATACAGACTGAAGATGGGCGCCGCGTGAAGACAGCACCAGCTGGGATTCGGTTGATTAAGGAAGGGAACAATCCCTGGTACGAAGTGACTCTGATTGAGGGCCGCAACCGCGAAATCCGGCGCATGTTTGAAAAAGTTGGACATCATGTCGAGAAGATCAAACGGGTCCGTTACGGCCCGCTTGCGCTGGATGTTCCGACCGGACAATTCCGCTCACTCACTTTGCAGGAAGTCGACCGCCTGCGTACGGCTTGCGGCAAGCCAGCGGAGCCACGCAAGGCTTCACCGGCATTATAAGAATTAGATACTTTTCATTAGTGCCGCCCGCGCGGCTCCGTACAGCCCGGCGTCGCTGCCCAGCACGGCGCGCGTAATGATCGTCTTTCCTACCGTGCTGCCTGCACCATAAGCAAATGCGCCGTCTTTTCCTGAAGCATTGTTTGGTGCAGTCCCCGGTTGGGCCAGCGCGTACGCCAGAGAACGGGTACGCATCTCTGCAAACATTTTGGGCGCAAAGGCGTCCCAGGCGCTCGCGACACCGCCGCCAATCACAAACATTTCTGGATCCATGACGTTCGTCAGGTTGACGAGGAGTATCCCGAGATAACGGCCGAATGTAACAAAAATGCGGCGCGCCGGTTCGTCGCCCTGTAAAGCTAATTCGTAAATCGCCTTCGCGGCGAGCTCTGGCTGAGATGAGACGGCTGGGGCAAGCGAAGGAGCGTCGTCGGATTCCATCGCCTCTCGTGCCATGCGCAGAATAGCACTGGCCGAAGCGTACTTCTCGGCGCAACCGCGGTTTCCGCAGCCACAGGGATAGCCATCGGGTTCGATGGAAACATGGCCAAACTCACCCGCCAAGCCATTCACCCCGTGCCGGATTTGGCCTTCGAGCACCAGTCCGCCGCCAATTCCCGTGCCCAGAGTGATCATGGCAACGTTGGCGATTCCGCGGGCCGCGCCGAGCCATTGTTCACCCAGCGTCGCCACTCTCGCGTCATTTTCGAGAACGACAGGAACGCCCGAGCGCCGCTCGATTTCGGCGCGTACCGGAAAGTTTTCGAAGCCGGGCAGGTTGGCCGCTATTCGCATGGTGCCGGTTTGCATGTCGATTACGCCGGGAACTCCGACGCCGGCGCCGAGAAACTTTCCCGCGTTCTTGTGCTTTTCCGAAAGCCGCAGGATGGCAGCGCACATTTCGCTGATGACGTGATCGGGGCCAAGGGAGACTTTTGCAGGTACAGCGATCTTCTCGAGCAACTCTCCGTCAGTGGTGATGGCTGCGATACGGAGGTTGGTACCGCCGAGATCGACTCCAATGGAAAAATCTGGCATGGCTGAAAGAGAGTAGCAGACTAGACCGTATTGTTGATTGATGATTGTCGATTGCTGATTAAAAAACTAATCGGGCCAGGCCTGCCATCCTCAATCAACAATCAGTAATCGACAATCATCCATTTCTTACTTCTGGCATTTGGGGCAGTAGTGGCTGCTGCGTCCGCCTATAACGATGCGTTTGATTGGCGTCCCGCAGACCAGGCAGGGCTCGCTTTCGCGTCCGTACACGCGATGCTGCAATTGAAAGAAGCCTTCTTCGCCGTCGGAGTCGACATAATCCGAAATTGAAGATCCACCAAGTGCGATAGCCTCACGAAGCACTTCTTTCACGGCGGAGTGCAACTTGGCGAACTGGTCGTGGGTGATCGTGGAAGCGCGGCGCTTCGGGCGAATTCCAGCACGAAAGAGAGATTCATCGGCGTAAATGTTTCCTACGCCTCGCAGTAACTTCTGGTTCAGCAGAGCGCTCTTGATGGGAGTCTTGCGCCCGCGAAAGAGGGAGACGAATCGATCGAGATTGACTTCCAAAGGCTCGATACCACCCGCATCGAAGCCTCCGGTTGAGGCGACACTTAAACGCCCGAAACGCCGGGGATCGATAAAGCGAAGTTCCTTGCCGGACGCGAGCTTCGCGATGGCATGAGTATGCTTCACGATTTCTGATTGCGGCTCGCTAACTAGCAGACGGCCGCTCATGCCGAGATGAACGATCCACTGCGCGGTAATTTCTGCCTTGCGCTTCTTATCGTTCTTATGTGTAGACGCGAGCTTCGTGCCTGGGCGATGGAGGTCGAAAACTATGTGCTTGCCGACACGTCGAACCTTGAGAATTCGGCTATTCTCCAGCGCGGCGGCGATTTCCTGTGGGGAGGATTTTAAGGGTTCGGGCTTCGCCCCCAGCCAGACGGATTCGATCACGTCGCCTGCTACGCGCGAGTTCAGGCCGCGGGCAATGGTTTCGACTTCGGGGAGTTCGGGCATGCCTTCAGTTTACAAGGCATGATGGAGTAGGCGAAAAGAAGCTGCCCAAACAAGTCGCATTGTGCTGAGCTGGTCTTTTATTCGCTAGGTCTTCGATTCGCTAGTCTTTGAGCGGCACGACGGCGCTGCCATCCCTGCAGAAGGTCGCAACCTTCTGTAGATCGCCGTTCGCTTGAGGGACGGTCATGACCGGGCCGTAGCAATACACAGCGTGGCCGCTGGCGGCAAAGTACCAGCGTCCTCCGGCAGTGTGTTTCTCCACCAGGCCAGAGGGTCTTCGAGCCGGCGGGGCGCCATTCAGAACGGACATGCCGAACGTCATAGTGCTCAATAAAATCGTGCTTAATACCAAGGCTAGGGTCAGGGCCTTCATTTTTGTTTCTACCTTCTGCGACCTACAACGTTTTCAAGACACGCCGTTGGTCGCTTAAATCCGAAGCGGGCATGGGTGGAACCTGGGTCTGCGGCGCCCGGTCCTCTGGTTTTACTGTCTTGCCAGCCCGATTCTGTAATTGATGCTGTGGAACCTGGGTCGACGGGATACGGCTGGGTGATGCTTTCGACGATGGAGCCTGAGTCGACGGAATCTGCGTTGATGGTAATTGACTGGATGGAACTTGCCCCTGAGGAGACGGCGGTGATTTCGTGGGAGACTGGCTGCGGCTTTGCGCCTCGGCTCCCGATTGAGCGAACTTCTCTACCTGGGCTTTGCCCTTCAGGGCCCACAATTCCCTGCTGTCGCCAAGCAGGACCTCAATCAAATTTTTCTGCGACTGGATAGTTTCTCCCTGGTTAACAATCAGCCATGTCATCAAACCGTAGGAAGCGAGGAACACAACGACAAGCAGCGGCGTAAGGCTGTTTTTTTTCCTGGCAGCTTGCACCGGAATCCAAACCTTGCTTCCCAAATCTGACACGTCCCACTCCTTGGCCAATTCGCAGGCGCATAGAGAGATGCAGATTGTGAGCCAATGGCAGCTGCGCTGGGAAGATATTGAAGCGGCTCAAGTTAAACGGGTTTCAAGAGGGACGCCACCACTCAAGGAATGCAACAGAATGCACATTATGAGCAACGAGGTTTGTTGCCATAGGCGTCCAGGCTGCGGGAACCCTTGTTCGGCGCGGCTTTGGGCACCCTGGCTTATTTGCCCCCCAGCAGGAGCTTGGCGATGGTCGCCAACTGCATATTGGAGGTGCCTTCGTAGATTTTGCCGATCTTGGCGTCGCGCCAGTATTTTTCGACGGGATAGTCCTTGGTAAATCCGTACCCGCCATAAATTTCGATGGCGAGCGAGGTGACTCGCTCGGCCACTTGCGAGGCAAAAAGCTTGGTCATGGCAGCTTCTTTCACAAAGTTCACCCCTGCATCTTTCATGCGGGCTGCGTTATAAACCATCAAGCGAGCAGCTTCAATCTCCGTAGCCATTTGCGCAATCTGAAATTGAATGCCCTGAAAATCGGCGAGCGGCTTGCCGAACTGCTTGCGTTCCTGTGCGTATTTCGCCGCGAACTCCCAGGCACCGCGTGCAACTCCAATCATCTGAGCGCCGATGCCGATACGGCCTTCATTCAGAGTCTCAATGGCGATCTTGTATCCCTTGCCCGGTTCGCCCAGAACATTTTCTTTGGGAACTTTGCAATCTTCGAGGATGAGTTCACAAGTGGAGGAAGCGCGGATACCGAGTTTGTCTTCTTTTTTTCCGACGGTAAATCCGGGGAAATCTTTTTCTATTAAAAACGCAGTGATGCCTTTGTATCCGGCGGAGGGATCGATGGTGGCGAAGAGAATAAAGAGGCCGGATTCTTTCGCATTGGTGATCCAGAGTTTGCGGCCGTTGATAACGTAGTCAGCGCCTTTGATCTGAGCGCGGGTTTGCATGGCAAAGGCATCGGACCCGGAACCGGCTTCGCTGAGCGCGTAGGCACCGACGGTTTCAGAGGCCATCCTGGGGAGGTAGCGCTTTTTCTGGTCGGCATTGCCATATCGCAGGAGCGCGTTGTTGACCAAGGTGTTCTGGACATCCACAACTACTCCCGCGGATGCATCGACGCGTGATAATTCCTCGACGGCGAGAATGGCTTCGAAGAACTTCGCTCCGCCGCCGCCGTATTGCTCGGGGATTTCGATCCCCATTAGCCCAAGCTGGAAGAATTCATGAATGAGATTCTTATCGAAGACTCCCTTCTCATCCATCTCCTTCACGAGCGGACGAATCTTGTCGTCGGCAAATTGACGAATGTTATCGCGGAAAAGAATCTCATCTTCGGTGAGCGTGGTTAGCGGGGTAGGAACGGCGGATTGCAGGGTTGTGTCGGGCATGAGACACCTTCAGACGAGGAGTAGCAAACCCATAATTTTAGCACTGCGGAAAGGAGCCGGGTAAGTGTAAGTGCGCTAGCTGCGACGCGAATGCACCAGCTTTAAGGTATCTGCTTGAAGGATTCGCTGGATCTGATTGCGAGCGTGAACCGACCAGGGCCCGGTGGAATCGAGCTTGACATAGGCTTGCCAGTGCTTCAGCGCTTTGCGCGGCTCACGAACTTTTTCGTAAGCCAGCGCGAGATTGTAATGGGCGTCGGCGTAGGTGGGCGCGAGTTGAACCGCCATTTTATAAGTCTTGATGCCTTCCTGGACGCGCCCGGTTTCATCGAGAACGTTGCCCAAATCGAAATAGGCAAGGGCATAGCGGGGATCCGCCTGCAATGCGGCACGATAATGCTTTTCCGCCAGCGCAAAATCCTGGCGATTGTAGTAGAGAGTGCCTAGATTGATGTGGGCCGCGGCATGAGCGGGTTGGAACTCCAAAGCCTTGTGGTAAGCAGCCAAAGCTTCATTCTGTGTGGCGGGATCTTCCTCGAGAGCGACTCCGCGCGCGAACCAAACGGCTGCACTGTCCTCGCAAGGAGTTGCTTCTTTTTGCGGAACCGGCGTGGTGGTGACCACGTGTTCGCGAGCCGAAAAATCCATCAAAAATTGCCCCGCAATCGGCTCCAGCAATCGCCCCTCATGCCGAAAAGCTACGCGATGCTTTGCCGTGGAAGATGCGCCCGCCTCGAGCAACGGATTTCCCATCCCCGAAGCCTGCTTTCGCATGGCTTCGAGCGACTCGCGGATCACTGCCGGACGAACCTTCATGGCACAGAGATCGCGGACTTTTTTGATCTTCAGAAGATCGGCGAACGAATAAGCAGGAGAAGCAGCAATCAGTTCCGCCCGCTCCCAGTTCGCCAACTGGCGCGGGGTTAGATGCAGAATTCTGAGTAGATCGGCTCGACTGTACAAGACTTCACGACCTCTCGCGCCCGTTATCTCACGCAAGAATATATTGCCGCCATTATGCGCAACCCAAGGCCCCGAAAGCAACTGCAAATGCTGTGGAAAGCTGTGGAGAACCTGGTTGATTTACATGCCTCGAAAATGGTGCATTGCAATTGCGCAGGGGCGTATTGCACCAACTACACCGCAACTGCGGACTGATATTCTTCATACGTGCCCTTAAAATCAGTGATTTTATGGTCGCTTTCAAAGTGCCAGATGCGGGTTGCAACTTCGTCGATCAAATCGTGATCGTGGGTCACCAGAAACACCGTGCCCTGGTAACGCTGCAAAGAAATATTTAGTGCATTGATCGCCTCCAGGTCGAGGTGGTTCGTCGGTTCGTCGAGCACGAGAACGTTTGGCTTTTGCAGCATCAGTTTGCAGAAGAGAAGCCGTGCGGCTTCACCACCGGAGAGAACGCTGGTGGACTTGGTCGCTTCTTCACGGGCAAATAACATCTGCCCCAGCAATCCGCGGATTTCCTCACTGACTGCCGCCGGGTTCCATTGATGCAACCACTCCAGGGCCGTCATGCCGCCTTCAATCAAGCTGCGATGATCCTGCGCGAAGTATCCGACCGAGGCTTCATGCCCCCAGGTCACTTTGCCTGCATCGACGAACGGACCATCGTAGCCGCTGGTCTTGCGCAACTCGGCTTCGGGCGTGGTAGGCGAGTTCGCCAGCAGTGCATTCACCAGCGTGGTCTTTCCAGCGCCGTTCCGGCCCATCAAGGCGATTCGCTCACCGCGCGTGATGCTGGCGGTAAAATCGCGGATCACCTGCTTATCGCCATAAGCCTTGGCCAAACCCTCGATTTCGAGAATGTGCTTTCCCGAAGGCCGCTTCTGCTCGAACTTGATGTAAGGCCGCTGGATATTGGATTTCGCTAGTTCCGTTACTTGTAGCCGCTCCACTTCCTTGCGCCGCGATTGCACCTGACTGGAACGTGTTCCGGCGGCGAAGCGAGCGATGAACTCGTTCAACTGCGATATCTTCTTTTCGCGCTGCGCGTTCTGCGATTCAATCTGCGATCGCACCTGGGTCTTGGCCAACACCATTTCATCGTACGATCCGGTATAGATGATGATGGTTTCGTAATCGATATCCGCGATGTGGGTGCAGATGCTATTCAGAAAATGGCGGTCGTGAGAGATGGCGATGACCACGCCATCGTACTCATTCAGAAATCCCTGCAACCAGTGGATCGAATCCAAGTCGAGGTTGTTGGTAGGTTCGTCCAGCAGCAAGGCCTGCGGGTGCCCGAATAATGCCTGCGCCAGCAGCACCCGAACTTTCTGCCCACCCTGCAATTCGCTCATCTTGCGGCTGTGAAGCTCTTCAGGAATATCCAAACCGTCGAGCAAAATGGCGGCGTCGCTCTCAGCCGTGTAGCCATCTTCTTCGCCGACGATGCCTTCCAGTTCACCGAGCTTCATGCCATCTTCGTCGGTCATGTCGGCCTTCTCGTAAATCGCGTCGCGCTCCTGCATCGCCGCCCAGAGCCGCTTGTTGCCCATGATGACGGTATCGATGGCCGAAAACGCGTCGAAGGCGAACTGGTCCTGGCTCAAAACCCCCAGCTTCCGCGGACGAACCACGGTTCCCTTTTGCGGATCAAGCTCGCCGCTCAACAATTTCATGAACGTCGATTTACCGGCGCCATTCGGGCCGGTCAGGCCGTAGCGCTTCCCCGGCGTGAAAGCAACCGACACTTCATCGAACAAAATTTTGGCGCCGTAGCGCATGGAAACATTACTGACGGAAAGCATGATTTTTGACTCGTCTTCTGGGCTTCTACAGGGAAGCTTCTCAGGAAGCTTTCTTCTAGCTTCGTCTGGAACTGCGGGAGAATTCCGCCAAAACGGTACGCAGCTGGAGTCAATAGAATATCACGCCCGCGGCGACGGTATGCCGTAGAGCTTAGGTCAAAACTGCGCGGGAAGCGCGGCGCGGTCTGCAATCGAACTTGTTACGCGCAGAACTTATTCGAGATCAGGATTATTGCAGATCGAGCAGGCTGCGCACCTTGCAGGCGAGCGTATCCAAAGAAAAAGGTTTTTGCATCACTGTGGCCTGGGTGCCAATACTCTTGTCCGGCAAAGTCGGGTGGTCCGGATAACCAGACATGAACAAGACCTTGATCTGCGGGCGCACCTGCCTTAGACGTTTGGCCAGTTCACTTCCTCCCACGTTCGGCATCACGATATCGGTTACGAGAAGGTGAATCAGATCTTCGTGGCCTTCGGCAATTCGCAGGGCGTCGTTGCCATCGGCGGCAGTAAGTACTTTGTAACCCCGGCCCTGAAGAAAAGTGGATGCCAAGTCGCGAATTCCGATTTCATCCTCCACGAGAAGAATGGTCTCCGTGCCGGTGGGCACGGTGGCGAGATCGAGAACCTTCTCAGGCGCTACGGTAGTTTTGCCTTCCTCGCCGCGGGGAAGATAGATTTCAAATGTCGTGCCCCGTCCGGGTTTGCTATCGACGTGGGTCCATCCGCCGATCTGCTTGACTACTCCGTAGACAATGGCCAATCCAAGCCCGGTGCCCTTCCCAGGAGCTTTGGTGGTGTAGAAGGGCTCAAACATGTGAGCTTGTGTTTCCTGATCCATTCCGACACCGTTGTCGGAAACAATCAGGAGCACGTATTGGCCTGGGCGCATACCGTCACGAAGCCTGGGATGCGATCCGCCGATCTCCGCATTCCGGGTCTCGATGAGTAGCTGCCCTCCCTGGGGCATGGCATCGCGCGCGTTGACCGCAAGATTCAGGATGAGTTGCTCCACCTGTCCTGAATCTGCTTTGATATGCCAAAGCTTTGGCGCGGCAGTAATTCGCAAAGCGATTTTTTTTTCGATCAGGCGGTCCAGCATTTTGGCCACTTCACTCAGGACCTCGCTGAGGTCCAAGACCCTGGGTTGCAGCACCTGCTTGCGGCTGAAAGCCAGCAAGCGGCCGGTAAGGCTCGCGGCCCGCGTCACCGCGTGTTCGATTCCGAGGGATTCTTTTTGCGCGGGCGCGCCGGGAGCAAGTCCGTCGCGCAGCCGTTCATTGTGGGCCTGAATGAGCATGAGTAGGTTGTTAAAGTCGTGAGCGACGCCTCCCGCCAGCAGTCCCACAGCTTCCATCTTCTGCGAATGACGGAGTTGATCTTCGAGGCGCTTGTGCTCCGTAATGTCATACATGACGCCTTGCATCAGGCAGGGATGGTCTTCGGCGGTAGGCAGCATGACGGCCTCGTCGCGAAACCAGAGGATTCTGCCGTCGCGGGCGAGCATGCGATATTCGGCTTGAAAGAGATCACGATTGTTCTGAAAATGTTCCTCGACCGTCAGAACACTTTCGCGGTCCTCGTCGTGGACATGGTTGATCCAATTCGCAGGATCGGAAAGCCACTCTCCAGGCGAAAACCCTAGCATCGATTCGATTTGCGGACTCACATAGCGCCAGGGCCCACGCGCTCCTAACTCAGCGACGTAAGTAATTGCCGGCAGGCGTTCCACGAGCGTGCGATAGCGGTTTTCCGTCGCGACGAGTTCAGCTTTATCGCGATCCCACTCGATAGCGATGGCAGCGAGGCGAGTAGCATGCGCGATAAGTTGCAGATGTTCGGCTTCGGGCGTGCGCGGCTGGCGATAGTAAATGGCATAGCTTCCCAAGATGCTGCCACTTTGCGACGCGATTGGCGTCGACCAACAGGCCCTTAAACCGTGAGGCAGCGCCAGGTGACGAAAATCCGCCCAGAGCGGATCGGTAGCGATATCTGCCACGATAACTTGCTGCCGTCGATAAGCGGCCGTGCCGCAAGAACCCGTGCTGGGACCAACCTGCACTCCGTCAATTGTGCGACTGTATTCTTTGGGGAGCGAGGGTGCGGCGCCGTGGCGCAGGGTCCTACCATCGGAATCAAGCAGGAGAACGGAGCACAATAGTCCGCTGTAATGCCTCTCGATGCTTCTGCATAGCGTCTCCAGAACGTCAGGAAGTGCGGCATGCGCTATCACCATGGACAGAATCTGCTCGTCCAGCTGCGCCAAAGCCTCTGGCAGCTTGCGAGTGGTCTCTTCCGCTTTTTGCGGTCCCGTGGACATAGAGCTTCTGCTATAGCTTCCTTCGCGCGTAATTGGACAGGCTGAGTAGCATCATCCTGGTACCGGCCTTATTTATTACGAAGTACTCATTATTGGGGAGGAATCGCGTGTGCGAGTGCGGATAACTGTAACTTTAGGTTACATCCGTAACGGGCGGCGGCTCCTTAAACAAAAAGAAAAAACAGGTTTTTGGTGAAAGGAAGCAGGAAGTGCGGCCCCCGGCAAGCAACTTCAGTGTCCGCCAGTCAACTCCCGCGCGATGGCCCCGACGAACTGTTTGGCGTCGCCGAAGAGCATGAGGGTATTGGGCAGGTAGTAAAGTGGGTTGTCGATCCCGGCGAAGCCGGGGCTCATACCGCGCTTGATCACCATGACCGTATGAGCTTTATCCACATCGAGAATGGGCATGCCGTAGATGGGACTGGAAGCGTCGTTGCGCGCCGCTGGATTGGTGACATCGTTCGCGCCGATGACCAGGGCCACATCTGTCTGCGGGAAGTCGCCGTTGATCTCATCCATTTCAATCAGGCGATCATAGGGGATATCGGCTTCCGCAAGCAGAACGTTCATGTGGCCGGGCATGCGTCCCGCGACGGGATGGATTGCGAAGCGGACATCCACTCCCTTCTTGCTGAGAAGGTCATAGAGTTCGCGAACTTTGTGCTGCGCTTGTGCGACGGCCATGCCATAACCGGGAACAATTACAACTTTATTAGCGGCGGTCAGAATCGCGGCGGCCTCTTCCGGCGTGGCGCTGTGTACCGGACGGGCTTCTTCTCCGCCAGCAGCCGCCGCTTGTACTTGGCCGAATGCGCCGAACAACACATTGGTAAACGAGCGATTCATCGCCTTCGACATGATCACGGAAAGGATCAATCCAGAGGATCCGTCCAGCGCGCCGGCGATGATGAGCAACTTGTTTTGCAAAACGAAGCCCATGGCCGCCGCCGACAAACCAGCATAACCATTCAATAGCGAGATGACAGTCGGCATATCCGCGCCACCGATGGGGATAATCAGCAAAATGCCGAAAATGAGCGACACTCCGACGATTACGGGAAAAAATACTTTTGCCTCTGGATGCAAAACAAGATAAACCGCGCTACACACGGCGACACCAAACAGCAGGAAGTTGACGAGGTTCTGTCCCTTATAAGTGATGGGACGCTGCGGCAGAATCTCCTGCAACTTTCCCGCCGCCATCAGACTGCCGGTAAAAGTCAGTCCTCCAAGAATCACCTCCATCGAGAGTACTGACATCATGAAGGGGGGAACGTTTGGGGTGCGCAGGTAAAACTCGGCGGTACCAACCAATGTGACGCACAGCGCGCCGAAAGCATGGCTTAGTGCGGTTCGCTGCGGAACCGCGGTCATCTGCACCATGCCGAGTGGAATGCCGATGCCGCTACCGAGCACAAGCCCAACTGCAATCCACTTGTAATCCATGCCATGGTGAAGCAGAGTGCCGGCGATGGCTACGACCATGCCGATTTCGCCGGCCCAAATGCCGTGGCGGGCGGTGGAGGGAGAGCTCATCCACTTCAGGGAAAGAATGAAAAGTGCACTGGCGATCAGATAGAGAAATTCGATCAGGTGCTGGCTTGCGGCGAATTCGTTCATGATTTGTCCGGCATGATTGCTAAATACGAACTGCGCGATATGATTTCCCGCGTTTACTTATTGGATGGCCGGCTGCTCTTAAACATCTTGAGCATGCGGTCGGTGATAAAAAATCCCCCCACCACGTTGCTGGTGGCGGCCACGATGGCGATCACACCCAACACCACCGCAAACTTGCTCTTATGTTCGCCTACCAGGACGATTGCACCGACCACGGCGATGGCATCGAGTGCATTGGTCAACGACATCAGCGGTGTGTGTAGCAGGGGCGAAACGTGGCGAATGACTTCAAAGCCAATAAAGCAGGCCAGCATGAAAATGAATAGCAGATCGATCAGATTGGAACCCATTGAACCCTCAGTTCTCGCTTGGAGATATCAGATCTCTGTGTTTTTAATAAAAGCCGCACAATGCGCATACTCTTTCGGCAAGCCAGGGTTAAGCCTATTCTTTAGCCTGCGACCGGCGTCAGGGCCGGCAACTTGTAGAACTCTCGTGCTCTTGGATTCACAATTTCACCATCGCGCGTTACCAGGGTTTCGCGGCTGATTTCATCCTGCAAGTTCAGTTGCAGCTTTCCATCTTTCACCAGATATGTGAGAAATGCGGTTAGATTACGGGCATACATTTGGCTCGCGTGATAAGGAACGCTGCTGGCCAGGTTGATCGCACCGATGATCGTCACCCCGTGCTGCTTCACAGTCTCACCGGTACGCGTGAGCTCGCAGTTTCCACCGCGTTCGGAGGCGAGATCGACAATCACCGAACCGGGCGCCATGCCCCTTACCATCTCGGCAGTAATCAGTACCGGCGACTTTTTCCCTGGAATCACGGCAGCAGTAATGACAACGTCGCTTTCTGCCACCACGCGAGTGAGAAGTTCGCGCTGGCGCGCGTAGAATGTTTCATCTTGCGCCGTGCCATACCCTCGGGCGTCCTGCGCGTTCTGCGCCTCAATGGGCAATTCGACAAAACGGCCGCCCAGGCTTTGCACTTGTTCTTTGGAGGCAGCGCGCATGTCGTAGGCGGAGGCCACGGCCCCCAATCTTCGAGCCGTGGAAATAGCTTGCAGCCCCGCCACTCCGGCTCCAATGACAAAAACGCGCGCCGGAGTGATGGTACCTGCCGCGGTCGTCATCATGGGAAAAACTCGAATCGAGGTCTCGGCGGCGAGCAGCACGGCTTTATAACCGCAGATGGTTCCCATGGACGAGAGCGCATCCATGCTTTGGGCGCGGGTGGTACGCGGCATCAATTCAACCGAAAATGCAGTGACGCCCGCGTTAGCAATTTCCTGAATTATCTCGGCCGAACCAAAAGGACGAAGAAAACCAATCAGCAGCTGATTTCGGCGGAACAGAGGCAAGTCGGCTTTGCCGGTGACGTCATTGGAGCCGTAGCAAAGCACTTGCAACATAATGTCGGCGGCACTAAAAACGGCAGATCTATCCTGCACAATTTTGCAGCCTTTTTCGACGTAGGCTGAATCGGGGTAACCTGCCTGCTCTCCCGCGCCAGCCTCGAGAATCACTTCGAGGCCATTCTTGGCCAGGGTCGGAATCACGGCGGGCACCACTGCCACCCTGCGCTCTCCGGGATATGTTTCCTTTGGAACTCCAACAATCACAGGATTACCCTTCCCTCGTAAGACTATCCAGCAGGCTCACTGCGAAATGCTACAGACGAGCGCGGACGTTGACTGTGATACAGGCTACACCATTGCGATTGCTTCGAAACTCGGACTAAGAACCTTATCAGAAAGCAAAAGCGTAGTGTAGAGAAGACCGAGGACAACCTGGAAGCTAAGAATCCGATCCATCCCCGTAAGACAATGCAAATCCACTAAGAACTCTGCAATCAAAGTGTCGGCCTAAAGCGAACACTGTATTGTGCGTACAGCTGATCTCTTACATCTAATAGATGGCACCTTGATGCAGAACTCTTCCATAGTAAGCGGCAGCAGAAGGTCTAGCAGATGGAAGCTGGTCGGAATAATTCTGCTCGTCACTGTCGCCGGATTGGCCGTTGTCGCTCAAATAGTCATTAAGCGAGCCCAGCCCATTCTACGGGCGCGGGTGATAGAGACTTTATCGAATCGTTTTCAGAGCAAGGTTGATCTGGCAACCCTAGATGTTTCCGTCATAAACGGACTGGAGGTTTCCGGTACCGGGCTGAAGATTTACGGGAAAACTGACGCAAACCCCTACGCTCCCGGCTTTCAGCCGCTGATCAGTCTTGATGAGTTCCATTTTTATGCGGGAATTCGCAACTTGTTTCGTCCCGCCGTTCATGTGGATACGGTCTATGTGAAAGGGATGGAACTGAATATCCCGCCTAAACAAACTCGGCAGGAGCTTACCAGGATGGGATCGCACACAAATAAGATAAAGGTGTTTGTCGCCAAATTTGTTTGCGAGGATACCAAGCTCCTGATCAATACCCTGAAGCCGGGGAAGGCGCCCCTGGAATTCGACATCAGCCGATTGAATATGCAGGATATCGGACCTGGCCTGCCCATGCGGTTCGAGGCAACGTTGGTCAACCCAAAACCGGTGGGAGATATCCAATCGAGCGGCCTGTTTGGGCCATTTGACGAGAACGATCCGCGAGACACACCGGTGCAAGGCGATTACTCCTTCAGCCACGCTGATCTGAGCACCATCAAAGGCATCGGAGGAATGCTTTCTTCCACGGGAAAATATGAAGGGACCCTGAGCAGTATTCAAGTGGACGGAAAGACTAACACCCCCGATTTCCGAATTGCCAGGAGCGGTAACGCGATGCCTCTCCATACTGACTTTCATGCCGTGGTGGATGGTACCAATGGCGACACCCACCTTAACCCGGTTAAGGCGAAGCTCCTGGATTCGTTCTTCACGGCCACGGGTTCCATAGTGCGTGTCCGCGACCCGCACGGGCACGACGTCGAACTCGACGTGGTAGTCAGCAGCGCCCGCATTCAAGACTTCCTGATGCTGGGAGTGCACACGACTCCTCCGGTCATGACGGGACCAGTCCAGATGAAAGTGAAATTGAGTCTCCCTCCCGGAACTGCCGATGTCTCCGACAGGTTGAGTTTGGCTGGTAATTTCCATGTGTCCGAAGCACACTTTACCAACGCGAAGATACAGGACAAGATCGACACTCTGAGCCTTCGCACGCAGGGGAAGCTCAAAGAAGCGAAGACCGGGGAACAGGAGGATGTCGCGTCCGATCTGGACGGGGTGTTCACATTGAAAGATGGCAGCCTGGCTTTCTCATCGCTTCATTATCTGATCCCGGGGACGCAGGTCGATCTTGCCGGCAGCTACACTTTGGATGGGCGAGTCTTTGATTTTTACGGCAAAGCCAGGCTGCAGGCGAAATTGTCACAGATGACGACGGGGTTGAAATCCATGCTGCTCAAGCCTGTGGATCACTTCTTCAGCAAAGACGGAGCCGGAACTGAAATTCCCATCAAGATCACCGGAACCGAGTCGGAGCCGCATTTTGGTTTGGATTTTAGAGACAAAAGAAACCGTCAGGGGGGATCGGATGCAAGTGATAACCCCGCCGCAGCCAAACGCTGACACTCCCCTTCGGCAATTCTGACCCGGCTTAGGCAAATCTTCAAGGTAGTAGAAAAATCTACGGTAAGCGCAGCCCTCAATTACAGGCACTACCCCATAGATACTCCACAAGCTGCCTTCTATGCTTTGGATTGACGTAGCCGCTTCCGCTCCGGCTTTCCCGTCAAGACCCGTCAAGAAAGGATCGACCGGTGAGCGTAGCCGCAATTTCCCCCACTCCAATTCTTCAAAATAGGTCAGTCCGAACAGATTCTGAACTCATAACTCGAGCCCAGGAAGGCGACTCACAAGCGTGTGCCGCAATTTTTGATCTTCATAGAAGGCGCGTCTACTCAACCTGTTTACTAATGACAAAGAACGTTTCGGATGCGGAAGACATGATGCAGGACGCATTCATTCAGATCTTCCGCGGCCTCCGCACATTTCGGGGCGACTCCGCATTCTCAACGTGGATCTACCGGGTAGTCGTAAACACTGTTTTAATGACCCGCCGCAAGAAGCATTTGCGAGAGATTTCTTTGGACGAGCCAGCCACTCTGGATTATTCGCCTGTTCCGCGCGAATTCGGCAGAGATGACACTGAACTCGTAGGGGCGATAGACCGAGTCGCGCTCATCCAGGCGGCGAAGGAGTTACCAGAGGGCTGCCGCGAGATCTTCATCCTGCATGAAGTGGAGGGGTACGAACACCACGAGATTGCAGAACGATTGCGTTGTTCGATCGGCAACTCGAAATCTCAATTACACAAGGCTCGATTGAAGATGAGGAAATTGCTGGCATCCGGCAAAAAACGCATCGGAAGAAAGCGGGCGGGGAACCCAATCGGGAACCGCTCGCGAAGCTTTCCGGTCCGTCCACTGCTGCCAGCTCTTTCTTAAACGCACAGGGCTATCTGGCTAGAGAGATTGTCCTGCAGCTCTGCCCCAGTCTATCTGCTCGGCACTGCTTAATCAGCCGAAGTCGATACGGCCTTTCCATACGCGTTTCCCAAGGGGAATGTGGCCGTGATGACCGTGCCCTGGGGACTTGATCGAATATCCAGAAGCCCGGAGAGTTCGCGTACGCGTTCGCGCATTCCCGTCAACCCCACTCCAAGATTTGTTCCTTTATTCTGGAACTGCCTTAGAGATTCAGCCGGAATTCCATTGCCGTAATCTTTCACTTGCAAGACCACTTTATTCGGAGAGGAATTGAGTTTCACTTCCGCCCTGGGACTCTTGGAATGGCGGTGAATATTGGTCAAACTTTCCTGCAAGACACGAAACAGGCCGAGCTCGAGTGATCGCGGCAATCGGCCCTGGCCGTCGGGAATCTCCATGTTGACTGCGACCCCGCTGCGCTCTGAGAACCCCTGCACATACCATTTGGCGGCGGAGGCAAAACCAACTTCGTCGAGGAGCGGTGGATGCAACAGATGGGAGATGGTACGGGTTTCAGCAATGGACTGGTCCAGCAACTGAATTGCGCCGGCCAGTACCTCCTCGCTTCGGGTTTTCGGATCGGCCTGCGCAAACATATCAAGACTCATCTTCACACCCGCCAAATATTGGCCCAGGCTGTCGTGAAGTTCGCGGGAAAACTTGCGCCGCTCTTCATCCTGCATCTGCAAGAGCCGCGAAGTGAGATGACGTAACGAGTTTTCGCCCTCGCGCGCGGCCCTCTCGGCCAATTCGCGGGCTCTGAGTTCACCGTTCAGCAGGAGATAATGGATGAATAATAAGATCAGCGCCAGCGCAAAAGTCGCTGCGAGGATGACCACCGTGAGCACGAACAAGCGGTTCGACTCCCGCATTCGGATCCTGAGAAGAGCTTGTTCGTCCTTGCGCATTTCCAGCGTAATCGCAGCGCTTTGAAATCCTAGATTCAGCCCATCCATGGTGAGACCGCTCTGTTTGGCATCACTCGCCGGCTCAGATGTTCTCAGCGCTATGGAATGCTGTGCTACCGCGATCCTCTGCTCGGTAACTGCTTCCAGGCGGTTGCACAGCTCTACCTGGGCGGGATTGTCTTGAGTTAGAGCTCTGATCTCCTGGAGTTTCTCGCGAACCTTGGGAAGAGCGCTTTGGAAACTCTTTACCAAGTCCTCATCTCCCGACAGGACGTAGCCGGTGCGTAACCTGGTAAACACAGCCACGGAAGCGTCGAGCTCCCCGATCGAAGACTCAACTTGATACGTGTGGATGACCCAATGGGCGCTATCGCGAAGGCGGGCGATGGTAACGTAGGCTGCGGTAGCGCTGAGTAGCAGCACAGTCACAGCCGATGCAAACGCCACCTGCGCCTTCTTGCGTGGGGACATAACTAAGTTGGATGATTGTGGGACGTCCGGAATCTTAGCCGGAAGCTGGTCGTCAGAAGACGAATTGCAGACCCTCCCTCTCCATTCATCTTATCCTGAGGCCGATATTCGTACCAGACAGCATGCTTCCGGCCCGGCTTCTCTTCTTTTTCCTCCTTGAGGGATACCCTTAGTACAGCAAAAACCTGATTGTTCGTGCCAAACCGGTACTTATATTCAATACACGGCGCAAATTACCGCGGCGGGGTACCGAAATCGAGGCGCACCTTGAAATTGCGGATCCTGATAGCGGACGATCACGAACTGGTACGTCGCGGGCTATCGTCTTTGCTACAGGGGCATGAAGGCTGGGAAGTTTGCGCCGAGGCATCCGACGGACGCGAAGCCGTCGAAAAAGCCAAGCTGCTAAAACCCGATTTTGTAATCGTCGATATCGGCATGCCAAACCTTAATGGCCTGGCCGCCACCCGGCAGTTGGCGCAACACGATCCTAACTTCAAGATCATTGTTCTTACCATCACTGACTCCGACCAGGTTATCCGGGAAGCTCTTAATGCAGGTGCGCGTGGCTTTGTGCTGAAATCCGATGCAGCTCGGGATTTGGTTTCCGCTATAGAGGCCCTGCAGCGCGGGCAAATGTTCTTCACTCCCCGGGTAAACGAAATGGTGTTGGCCGGCTTCCTGGAAAAAGGGACGATGGCTGCACACGGAACGCCACCGAAATTTCCGACTTTGACGCCTCGCGAGCGCGAGGTGATCCAGTTACTTGCGGAAGGAAAGAGCTCGAAAGAAGTGGCGTCGATGCTCAATCTAAGCACAAAAACGGCGGAAACCCATCGCAGTAACATTATGCGAAAACTGGGATTTCACTCCATCCGGGATCTGGTCTTATATGCCGTCAAGAACAATATTATCCAGGTACAAACCTCTTCCGATGACCCTTCGGCTGGGCACCCCACGAACACTCCTCTAACCTAACCAGAAAAACTCTAACGACATAAAAAAGCTGCCCATTCATAGGGCAGCTTATTAGTTTTCTTTTTCTTTCCAACTTACGATGCCTTTTTTTCAGACTTGATCCTCTCGTCCTCCAGTTCCGCATTGGTGTCAGCGTCATTTCCTTTGTCTTTGGTGGCATCTCTTACAGCATCCTTGGCTTTCCCAAAAGTATTTTGGACTTTCCCTTCCACTTGCTTGGCTGCGCCATGAACCTGGGCTTCCTTGTCGCCTGTCCACTCGCCGACCTGCCGCTCAACGCGACCGGCCACATCCTTCACTTTGCCTTCAACCCGATCCTTGTCCATAATTATTGCTCCTCTCTCATTCTGATTTGCGATCAACAGCTCTATTCGAACAATTCCCTTGCCACCAGAACCGGCTAAATCGGATTGCGCCCTTGAATCAACCGGATCAGAACCGCAACAATCGCCAGCACGAGCAGAATGTGGATGAATCCACCCAAGGTGTATGAACTAACCACACCAAGTAACCATAGAATCAGCAGTATCACCGCGATCGTCCACAGCATTCAGCACCTCCTGCCCTTGGCAACATCGCCGTCCCTTCAAAATACCCGGGTGATCTGGCGGCAAGTATCGGGTTCTTTTTGTAATGCGTCTGTCCTTAGGTCTTAGAAGTGAGGGGAAAGGCATTCAGAAGGTTAGCCGCAAGGCCGCTCCCGTCGGCGGCGCCGCCTCAATAAATCTGGACGATGCCGTTGCGCACAGCGTACAAGGTGAGATCGGCGATGGAATGCAGATCGAGTTTTCGCATGAGGTTTGTGCGATGAGTCTCGGCGGTTTTTACGCTCAGGCTAAGAGTCGTGGCAATCTCTTTGGTGGTTTTCCCCTCAGCGACTAACTGAATTACTTCACGCTCTCTCGGCGTCAGGATTCGCTGCTCGCCGGCATCGTGCGCCTCGGCCGGACGAAGATATCCATCCAGCATCATCTGGGAGACCTTCGAAGTGAAGAACGTTCGCCGGCCCTGGAGCGCTTCCACCGCCGCAACCAGGTCGCGGCCAGCGTCTGACTTGAGGAGGAACCCTCGCGCTCCAGCAGCCAGCACCTCCCGAACAATGTGCTCTGAATCGTGGATGGTAAGGATAAGAATTAGAGCTTCTGGCATTGCCGCCAGAATTTGGCGGGCTGCGTCCAGCCCGTTCAAATTGGGCATTCCAATGTCGATCAAAAGCAGGTCAGGCTTAAACTGGCTTGCGTACTCAACTGCCTCGCGGCCGTCTTTCGCCTCGGCACAGACTTCCCATCCGGGATGGCCTTCGAGGATTGAACGAATGCCCTTCCTCGCCACCTCGTGATCATCCGCGATGAGGATTCGAAGCCCGTGCACGTTCTCTCGACCTCCTAACAGCAATCCCATCTACCGTTTGATGCAATTATTCGTTTACTTGTGATAGGTGCAGCATGGCATGGTGTGGTTGCCTGAAATACTGCAAAAGCCTCGAGCAACACGGCTGGCTGCGCCAAATAGCGGACATAATTTCTCTCTGCATCCTTGCCACAAATCCTCGAAATGGCATCTAAGGCGCTGGGAGTATACCGTATGCGCTCAGCCGCCTCATGGGGCGTCGCCTCACTTCTAACTAGCCTGATCATGGCAATGTGTGCCTTGACGGCGTTTGCCCAAACTCCTGCGCAGTCGCAGGTTCCGCAACCCACCAGGCCTGCCGCTACTCCGCAGTCGGCCACCCCGCCCGGCAATGACCAAGCTCAGCCAGGAACTGAACAGCCCGCAGCCGAGCCTCCAAGCGGCAACGACCAGGGCATGTTTGTCTTCAAAAAACAGGTTGAGGAAGTGGTACTTCATGCCACAGTGGTCGATGACCACCAGCATCTGGTTACCGGTTTGAGCCAAAAGGATTTCTCGGTTTCTGAAAACGGAGTTCCACAGAAGATTACGTCGTTCCGCCGCGAAGACGTTCCTGTGGAAATAGGAATCGTGGTGGATAATTCCGGCTCCATGCGGGATAAGAGGGAGCAGGTTGGTCAAGCGGTTTTAAACCTCATTCGAGCCAGCAACCCTCAGGATCAAGTTTTTGTGGTGAACTTTGGCCAGAGTCCATACCTGGATCAGGACTTCACTTCCAACGTGAATCTCCTGCAAGCAGCCTTGCGTCAAGAGACTACGCGAGGAAGCACCGCTTTATACGACGCGATTGCGGCCTCTGATGTGCACCTTGAACATAATCCCCGCCTCAGCAAGAAAGTGCTCCTGGTTATCACAGATGGGCAAGACAATATGAGCCAGGAGACATTGCAGGAAACCGTGCGTCGTCTGCAGCAGCCAGATGGTCCGACGCTCTACGCGATTGGACTTTTAGGGAGCGGATTGCACAGCGAAGGCCGGGAAGCCCTGCAAGAACTGGCGAATGCTACTGGCGGGTCAGTCTACTTTCCGGACTCGTTAGATCAAGTGGATAGCATTACACGAGCGGTAGCGCACGATATTCGCAGCCAGTACATTATCGCTTTTCGGCCCCAGAATCAGAACACCAAGCCCGAATATCAGTCTTTGCGCGTAGACGCACACGCCCCGGGATACAGCCAATTGACCGTCCGTACGCGCAGCGGATTCTACGCTCAAAATTCCCGACACTGAGGAGCGAGAGCCTTTTACTAGGCGACCGTGGTTTCCGCCGCAACGCGAGTCGGCTCTGGCATTTGTATCTGAATAATGTTGTTCTTGATGGCGTACACGACCAAATCGCGGATCGAATGCAGACTTAGCTTTCGCATGATGTTGCTGCGGTGTGTCTCCACGGTCTTGGTGCTGAGGTTCAGAAGAGTCGCGACTTCTTTGGAACTCTTGCCCTCGGCCAGCAATTGCGTGATCTCGCGCTCCCTTACGGTCAGGGTAGGCAGATTCGGCGGCTCGTTGCGGGCTACCACATGACCCTTATCCAGAAAGCCGGCCAGCACGAGGTCATTTACTCTCGGAGTGAAGAACATTCGCTTGCTCTGTAGCGCTTCTACTGCCGAAACCAAATCGCGAGCCGCGTCTGACTTCAGCACAAAACCGCGCGCTCCAGCATCAAGAGCCTCCCGGATCACCTGGTCGGAATCAGTGATGGTGAGAACGATAACCTTGAAATGCGGATCGTGAGCCAGCAATTGGCGGGTCGTGTCCAGTCCGTTCAGGCTGGGCATGCCAATGTCAACAATCACAACATCTGGCTTTAGACGCTTTGCCATTTCCACCGCTTCACGGCCGTCCGAGGCTTCGCCGCATACTTCCCAACCTTCGCGTTTTTGCAGCAGCGCGCACAGCCCTCGACGCACAATTTCATGATCGTCAGCTAACAGAATTCGCAGTTTCATGGCAGATTGTCCTCCACTCCCTACTGAGAGATCGACGCACTCGGTATTACTTGCGCTAACTTGTTACTCGCGTTAAATCGCTTGTGCTAGCTTGACACTTGCGGAGCTCTCGCCAGCGCGGTAAACACTCTGTGATTGCTCACCGACTCAACCGCTTCAAGCAGATCGCGCGCGGCATTTGACTTCACCACATATCCCCTGGCCCCGGCATCCAGAGCCTCGCGCATCATCTGCGGAGAATCGTGCTGGGTCACAAACAAGACTTCAGGTCCGGCATTTTTATGTTTCTGCTGAATAACACGGCACGCTTCGAGACCGTTCATGCGCGGCATGGTCACATCCAGCACGACCACATCGGGCTGTAAATCGTCGATTTTCTCGAGCGCCTCCACCCCATCGGACGCCTCACCCACAACTTCCCAGTCACCGCGTCCCTGCAATAGTGTTCGCAACCCTTGCCGGACAATCGGGTGGTCATCGACCAACAGGATTCGAACCGCCATATCTTTCCCCGTCAACTTATGCTGCACCGTGTAACCCTCATCCCGGCTCCACGGCAGGCAACTGGTTGAATTTTGCCCGTTCCTGCCGCCATTGCATTCGCATTGGGGAAGGCTTTTCCGAACCCGTGAATCCCTATGAAACTAGCATGCTGATGGGCAGCGTCGAATACAGGGAATGCTGTATTCTACGCCACCGTAAGGTAATCAACTATTGGGAGCCAATTACACCGCTACGTTTGCAGGAAAATATGTCCCCGCGTGCAATAGAGCATCCACCGCTTCCACGATGGAACCAACATCCGATTTCGCACAAGCCCCGCGGATCCCAGCTCTTCGGGCTTCTTCCGCCAACTGCTTGGAAAGATGAATCGTCACCAGCAAAATCGGAATCTCCGGAAATATGCCGGAGATCTGCCGGGCAACATCCAAGCCGTTCAAATCCGGCATCTGGAAGTCCAGCAGAATCATGTCCGGAGGGCTCTTTTTCACCCTCTGTAGCGCCTCCCCTCCGGTCCGCGCCTCGTCCACCACTTGCCAGGTGCTTTGCTGCTCTAATAGGGTTCGGAGATAGTTACGAACCGCTGGATTGTCGTCTACGACCAAAATGCGAACCAATGTTCCCCGCCCTTCACCTTGAAGTTTTCTCACCTTACGAACGCCTTCGAAGCCTGCCGCTGCGGCCAATATTCAACATTAAGGGGCCACTCCTGGAATCGCAATACTGCGAACTCCCTACACAATCCACAGTCCTCACCAGATTCCCTTGTCGCTTCCGGTGAGCTTCATTTCGATAGCGGCCGCGGCGGCCAATCCGGGAAGCAGGCTGAGCCGCATGGTGCTTTCCAGTTCCCCATTTAGCAAAAGCCTTTTCCACTCGGAGGCGTATAGCTTGGCTGCCTGGGGAAATATGGGGATTCGCAAGAATTTGCGCCGATAGTACACAAGTTCATTGCCGAACTGTGCCGCCTTGGTCACCAAGGCGGGAATCGGTATGCCTTCCCCACGATAGGATTGAACGTAGCCCGAAACGGTGACCAGATAGGTGGATAATCCATCCCAGAGGCCGGCCGCTTGCGCCAAAGATTTTAAGTAGACATAGTCAATCAGATTGGAATCCACCAACCGCGCGGTATCGGCAACATCGCAGAGACGCAAATAAAAGTGACGATACATTCTCTGCAAGGTGCTGATGATCAGGCGATCTTCTGGCGCAGGCACACGAAAATTCTGTTCACCAAATAGTGCCATTGCCGCTCTCTTCACCAGCGAATCCGTGACCGCGACTTGTTCCCCAGTCTGACCAAGCCGCGAAACATGGACCTCAACGAGTTCTGGCAACCCGGGGACGACAAAGTTCCATTTATTCGCCAATCGATCACCCCAGCTTCGTGCATCGGGCCGGGCGTTAAAACGCTTGCTCATGATCGCGACAATGTCAGATGGGGTCGCGTTGGAGTACAGGTCAAGATCGTTGCCCAAGTCGGGCCAGTGATCAAGAGACTTGATCACGATCACGTCGCCGCCTTCCTTTAACGCTTCGCAGATGGGAAATAGAAACGAAAGAGCATGATCGATGCGAGCCTTTTCCTTGATCATGGCATCTCTCGCCCAATCGGCACGCTCATGCTTCTCCGCCAACAGAATCTCGTGCAGTTTAGGAAATGTTCTAGCGATTACATGATGAGAATTTGCCAGACTCCAAAGTTCATCAAACTCCTGCGGACGTAAAGCAGAGAGAGTACGCGCCAGATCCCCATCGCCACTGGACTGGGCGCTTTGGCCGCCGGGGCTCAGCAGAAGTTGCGAAAGTACTTCAATGCACTTCGTCGGACGATCAGAGGCGTTCATAAGTTAGCAATGCTCCTTCATGCGTTCTCAGTTACCGGATTGAGTCCGCGAACCCTGCGGATTTGCCAGGCCGGCGCAGTTTGTAGCAGTTCGGCGTTCTATCGCAGTGCCCTCTTCGTAATCATTCCAGGTTTCGATCAGCATGAACGGAAGCGGCCTGGAGGTATCGTAATAACGCTCGTAAAGATTCAGCGTTGCATCGAGCGTTTTGCCGCAGCCGTTTTGCATGTGCCGGTTCAAACCCCATTTCGCAGCAGAATCGTCAAAACCCGGCCAAGCGCCTCCAACCGAGATCTTGTCGGGATGCTTGTTCGCCATGGTTTTGTAAAAATTCTCAAGGTATTGCTCGCCCCAATTGCTGCCATCCTTCGCCCAACCGCCCTGCCCCGGCTGCACCCACGCGTAGGAGCCCGCGAAATCGTCCGCGTACTGTGCGGGCGGCTCGTCCTTGTAAATAAATAGTGGCTGGCTCTCCCAACTACTACAGTGCTGGCGGACCTGATTCCAGTTCACGTGGCCGCGCTTGGGAAAGATAAAAATCATCGGCCGGCTTTCGTAAGTGAGATACGCGTCGCGATACTTCGCCGTGGGGCCGATGTAGTTTTGATACGCCTTGTCGAGGGACGCGATGGCAGCATCCGTGGCTCCCGCGTCTTCATCCTCCGGTTCGTTGTAAAGCAGCGCAACCTGGAAGTGGGTCTCGCTCGCTGCCTGTTGCAACAACGCGAAATTGTGATCGGAATAAGGATTGACTTCGCCGTACCAATCGACCACGAATGCGGAAATACCCATGTGGTGTGCTTGTTCAATTTGCTTGCGGAGCACGGCTGGATCCTCGCTCGAATAGCCAACGTCCATGTGGGTATGGTCGCCAAACCACGGCATGTAAACGGCAAGGAGCTTGGGAAAGGCACCGGGAGCTTGAGAGTTAAATGGTAAAGCGTGACGCACGCCCGGGCTGGTGCATCCGCCCGCCATGACGAACAATGCGATGCTGAGACCTAGCAGCGATCTGGACAAGCCACAACTCCATTCTCTCGGCCTTCCCACAGACTATTTAAGATGCCTTTGCGAACCGTGCGGTTGGAAAAAGAGGCGGGACGGGACGTAAAAAGCAGTGCTGGCGGAGCTGTCAAAATTGAGGCACAGCCTGCAACTGTCGCACGACCCACCGGTCTGCGGTTGGAGTCATAAGAATAATGTAGTGAACTGTGACATGCTCATCCTGGATGGTTTTGTCGCCATCCAATATCTGGAGTTGATACTGCGCCGTATCGTGCAACTCCATAACATCGCCCTCCGGCGCGTAAAAGACCGCCTCCACTTGATGGCTTTGATCTGCATATCGTTGGCTTAAGTCCGACTGTTGTTGGCTCGCAATTGTCTGCCCCAACAAAGCTTTGGCGTCTCCTGCAAACGCAGCCTCGACCAGACTCGGCGAGTTTGACTCAAGGGCCCGCGCCATACTCGCCCACGCAAACCTGTAATCTCGAAGAATCGCCCGCTGAGTTAAATCCTCCACCGCGCGCGGACCGGCTTGCTTCACATCGAGTTGGACGTGAACAGAGTTGTCAGCTGCGTACGAGTTAGGAGTAAGAGCGACCAGCAAAGCGCTCAGCGCAAAGACGGCCGCGTAGCGTGCTGATGTCATGCTGTTCAGGGGAAGTCTCAAGGTTGCGCTCCGACGTGAATGTCGTTTCCCAGCACTACGCCCGACGCTACCGAAACCACCGTGGGTCCGGGCGATTCGATCTTGGCTTGAGCCACCCCTGCTTTAATGGGAGCATCCACTGTGCCCTTTCCTGCGGGGCTAGTCGAAGTAAAGGTAACAATGGTGCCATCGGACACTACGTTCCCCGCACAGTCGTGCACCGGTTCGGTCTGAACCACGATGCCCGCTTTTGTGCGCTCACCCGTGATGCGCAGATTGCATGGATCGGAGGCGACTTGCTGCACCACACGCTTAACCGACTCGTCGTCCAGAGAAGCGACGGTTTGCACAGGTCCGGCTGATTTTCCCGAGCTAGTGCGGAACCACGCCACCCCATTTTGTGTGGGAACACTGCGCGACCACAGAGAAGAAGCGCCTTTTGCCGTGATCTGAAAATTAACATTCTGCGGCGCGGTCACGAGATTGTGATAGCGATCAAAGGGGAATGCCACACCGCTCACTGCGTCTCCCAGCGCCACGGGAACACGCGAAGGATGCACGAGAAAGACGACACTCGCAGGCTTCGCCGCAGTGGCATAAAAGCTCACGCTGCGGCACGTGTCGGAGCACAGAATCGCAGAGTAATCGCCGGCATATTGCAGATCATGCGCCGCCAGATGGATCTCTTCGCCTAAAGCCACATCACTCTTCTTGGCAACGCCGGGCCCCACCAGATAGAAACTTGCTTTACCGCTTCCAGTTGTCGAAATACTTGTTTCTTCGCCGGCGATCACAGAACTCGGAGAGCGCAACTCCTGCCCTCTGCACGCGGCGGACAATGCAGCCACCAGGCAAATCGCCGACCAGAATTGTAGAGTGCGGATCATTCTAAGAATCACCTAGGAATTGTTCAGACTGTATTGATTCACCACCACGTGAAAATTGTGGATCTTAGGTGCCAGCGATTTGGGAATCTCAACCGCAAAAGCCTCGGATGATTGCGGCAGCAGCGCTTGATCCACGTAGCCGTCGGAAACCCAGACCACTTTCCCATCATTGTCATAAAAACTGGCGATTACGTGCGGGATGTTTACCGTCTGACCACCCTGGTTCAGCAAATCTCCATGGAGAACACTCTTCCCCTGCATGTCTGTGTCGATCCGCTGGTTCATTACGCCGATGACCGGATCGGCGGCGGCGGGCACGAGCGTCGCATTAACACCCATGCGCACGTTCTTGACGTTCTTCAAGTTCAAATCAGGAAAGTCAATGCGATAAGGTGAGACCTGCTTCGGTAGAAGCACGTGAGCAATCTTGTCGAAGCTGCTCTCTTCGTCAATTGCGTTGCCGGATGCGTCCACCAATGTGGCATTCACAGTCACAAAGGCCGGAACCGTATCCTCATTGGTAACTTCACCCATCACTACCGCACCCGCGGCGGAATCTACGGCGTTCATCGAGATGATACGAACGTGAGGAGAATCCACATTCCTGGCACCCCACTCGTTGCCCGCGCTCGCCGTGACCAGGTCCCAGCGCAAAAATGTGACCGGAATAACTTGAGCTGGAACATTCGGAACTTCTATCTTTGGCCACACGGCTCTCCACGCGTCGCCGTCGCGAACTAAATGTAAGTCGCGAACATCTTCAATGGGTCCGACGGGCGTGGAGAATTCGAGGTGCACGCGAAGTTGGGCTTCGTCGTTAGTTTCGTGAAGCGGCCTCAACTCAAAACTTTCCAAACTCGAAAATGATCGCAAGCTTCCGTTGGACCCTTCCCAACTCTGAATGAACGCCGGCTCCGGAACCTCATTCTTGTTGGCGATATTGTCGTAGGCGCGATCCCAATTCCTGCGCTGAACATCAATCAGCAGATTATTGGCCGCTCGATCGGGGGTGGCCGCACTGGAGGTGTGCAAAGCCGACCCCTTGGCTATGCCGAGTGTGACCCCGGCCTGGGCGGTAACAAAGAAGCTCGCGAATATCAAACCAGCGGTTACAGCGACAAGAATTAAAGGCAGAGCGTATTTCATGAAAGAGCTTTCTTTCCTCAGGCCACGCTATGTTGTTCGCGAATTTCACTCCGGACCGGAATTCCTACGGGAATACGGCGCTTTTCGGGTAAAAAGAACTCAAAGAAAATCGCCAGAAAACTCACACCGATCGGCAAGATTCCCCACATGACGCCCTCCCAATGCGGGGGTATCGCATCCGAAGGGATCTGGTGGGCAGGTGGTACGTCATCCTTCGCCCATGCAGTAACGTCGCCATTGTTGAACGTTTCTATCTTCCGCCAGCCAACGAAGGTCAGCAGCGGTTCGTAATAAGAATCATGGACAAAGATAAACTTCAAGCCATAGCGATTGGCATGCTCCAAAATAGCTCGCAACGCGGACATCCCGGCCGTGCCGTAGAACTTCGCATTGGTAAGCTGGGCCGCGCCATAATGTGTCATCTCGGGCAACAGTCGAGCCGAGTTGTAATCGCCGTCTACACTGCTGGCGTCCGTATCGATGGAAACTTTTGCCAGTTCGCTGGCAAATCCCAGGGTGATGTAACGGTAAGCGTCATGCCCATCGCGGTTCATAAAGGCATCGACCGGCTCAACTTTCGCGGTCGCTGTCGGGCGGAATGGATTTGCATTCAGCCAGAACAATGCAAGCCCGATGGTCACGACCGAAGCCAGCGCCAATCCCACAGCAGCCTTGGCGCGGAAACGCTCGATAAGCTCCATCGCCAGCACTCCTACAAACGGCATGGCGAGGAGCGTGGCCCAGAATGTGAAGCGCTCGAAAGTCAGAATGTCATACGCCCGCCCGAGCAGCCAACGCGGTAGAGGGGTCGTGCCGCCCAAGCCGAAAATGAAGGCCAGCCAGAATCCAAGCAATAATGGGCGCCAGCGGCGTAACGAAGCGCCACGAATCACAACGAACGGGAGGGCAAGAATTAAAGCGCCGTAGGGAATAACGAAATAATTAATACCGGTAATCGAATTCAGCAAAAAGTTGGCGCGGCTGTCGTGAGGAATCGGAATCTGATGAATAGGGTGCTGAATAAGCGTCAGCCAATACGGCAATAGGACGATGCCCACGCCAACCAATGTCAGACCTGCAAACACGACGGCTCTCGACAAGACACCCCCCGTGGAGGCGGCCACTCTCTCCTCCTGGGAATCCAGGATTGCCGTCCAGAGGACAGGAACCGCGAAAAATACCACACCAAAAATCAGCGTCACGTGGTGCGCGGCAGCGGCCGAAAAAGTCACCAGCAAACCTTTGACAAGCGACCGCCCCGAAGACTCAGTCATCCATTCATAAAAATACGGCAGCGCGTTCAGATACAGTGCTGCGGATGCAACCGTGGCCAACTGGCCCGCCTGATAAACCAGAAAAGATAAAGATCCCAGGAAGACCGTTCCCAGCGCGGCATAGCTCGCGGCGCGATCGTCGACCCATATTCTTGCGAAGCGATAAACTCCAACCGGCAGCAGCAGCACCGCAATCAACTGCACCAGCATGTACGCCATCTTCAGGCCGAACACATTTGAGATCAGCGCAATCCACTGGTGCGTCAACGGTGGATAAGTCGTCTGGGAGAAGCCAGCAAACCATTTCTCATTCCAGGGATTGAACCAATGGTGAGCATAGTGCGAGGCGAAAAACATATGGAAATTTGCGTCGAAGGAGCTCGACGGAAGCTCCATCAGCAGGAGCGGTCCGTGTACTGCGAGCGCCACCAGGACGATCGCAAGAAGAGGAACAGGACGTGAGTATGGGCTTTCAGCGGTGCTCAAGATCGGACGCTCCTAGTGCTCGCAGCGAACAGCTTGGATTCGGAAACCACGTCAAGGGTTTACTCGGCCGTCATGGGGGCCTCCTTATGTTTAGGACGGGAAAGCAGCCTTCCCAGTAAGAGTGGCATCTGATGTGGGCCGCAGAAACAAATACTGTTATGCGCGAGGTATAGCAAAGACTTGCACTTAGCGTGGTGAACCAGTGAAAAGCCGACTTCCGCTCACGAGCTTTTGCATTGTTGTATTTTTTGCTAGCGCATACGCGCAGACATACGACATCAACGGTCAGAACGGTTCCTCGCCCAAACCGCAGGGTTCCACCAGCGACTCGTCTCCGAGTTCCGTTCAAAGCGGCTCAGAGCTTGGCTGGGGATCAAGTATCGAAGTTTCTCGCCAGGCTCGTGCCGCGCAAGACGCTCTAAAAAGAGGCGATTACAAAGCTGCGGCCGCCTATGCTGAGACTGCCGCAAAGTCTGCTCCGCAAAATGCCGACCTGTGGTTCCTGCTGGGCTATGCGGAACGGTTAGACGCGCGATACCAGGCTTCGGTCGACGCCTACAATCACGGCCTTAAGATCAAGCCGCATTCCACTAACGGAATGGCTGGACTGGCGCAAACTCTGGCAAAAATGGGCCGCGACGCCGAAGCAGAGAAGCTGCTGCAGGAAGTGGTGGACGCGAATCCGAAAGATGCAAACAGCCTCCAATTGGCGGGCGAGTTGTTGCTAAGTTCAGATCCCACTCAAGCCTTAGAATTTCTAAAGCGCGCCGACATGTTGCGGGCGACGCCGCATACCGACCTTCTAATTGCACATGCTTATGAACGTCTGGGAAAGCCAGACGAGTACACGCATTATCTGGACGTAGCGCGCCGGCGCGGGCCTAACGATCCTGAAGTGCTTCGCGCTGTGGCGGGAGAGTATCGAGATCACGGGCAGTTCGACAAAGCCATTGCAACATTGCAGGGGATTCCCGGCAAAGATAAAAACACCGACGTCGAAGCGGAACTGGCTTACACGTATCAACTGGCCGGCAAACAGCAGGAGGCCGCTGACATTTATTCGCGACTGGCAAAATCTGCCAAAGGCAATATCGGGCTCGATCTAAGCGCAGCCCAGACCCTGGTTGATCTGGGACAGATGGATGCGGCACGTGTTTTCCTCGACGATGCCAGGCAGATCAATGCCAACAATTACCGACTCCATGCGATTGAGGGCGCGGTTGCTGAATCGGAGGATCGATTTGCCGACGCCGCCAAGGAATACAGCCTTGCGCTCAGCAATCTTCCTCCGAATATTCCCGAAGGACCTCTCTATCCCATCGAACTGCGGCTGAATTTGTACGAACTCAGTCTGCGTCAGGACGACGAAGCGACTGCCAAACAGCAATTGGATAGCGCGTCCATCGCAATCCACCAGGTCACCGTTCCAGCGTCAGCCCAGCCGGAAATGTTGAGGTTGCGCGCGGCGATTGAGGCGGGACTGGGAAATTACGATGCCGCCAACAAAGATTTGCAGCAAGCGTTGTCGCTCGCCCCAACGAACGTGAATTCGTTATTGAACTATGCCAGCCTGCAATGGAAGCTCGGTCAAAAAGATCAGGCTGAGAAAACCTTCACGCAAGTGCTGGAACTGGATCGGACTAACCGCACGGCTCTGTCTTCGCTGGGATATCTTGCGCGTGACAAGGGAGATGAAAAGCTCGCGGTCCAATACTTCAAACGGGCCATCGCTGCGCATCACAAGGATTATGAGCCGTATCTGGCCCTCGGGGACTTGTATACAGCCGCGCGCGATTATCGTGCCGCGGAAGCAAATTATCATGACGCTTACACCCGAATGCCGCGCAACGGGATGATCATTGCCGGTGGCGCCAATGCTGCCATGGAAGCCCACAATCTGGATCTGGCAAAGGAATGGCTGGATCGTGCAGAAGGCACGATGAATGACGTTCCGCAGGTGATGCGCGAACGCGAGCGCTATCTGACACTTAGAAAAGACTACTCCGAATCGGCCAAGCTGGGATTCCAGGTTATCGAGAAGCTTCCGCACGACCGCGAAGGCGTGGTTTACCTGGTTTACGATCTCTATTACCTGAACCAGTACGATCAGGCTCTCACGCTGATTGCCAAGTACCAGTCGATTCTTCCCGACGATAAAGATTTGCCTCTCGTGGCGGGAAACATTCATGCGCATGACGGCCACTTGCAAGAGGCGTTGAACGATTACAACCGCGCACTCGAACTTGACCCCAAGGTGCCCGAGGGCTACGTGAATCGCGGATTCGTTCTGAATGATCTGCGGCAGCCGGCAAATGCCGCCAAGGATTTCCAGACCGCTCTGGATATGCAAAACGACTATGGGGAAGCACACCTGGGATTGGCGTTTTCAGACCTTCAGTTGCATCGCTCCAAAAAAGCGCTTCGCCAGTTGGATGCCGCTCAGAAACTACTTGGGAAGTCGCATGCTTTACGCCTGGCCCGTGCAGAAGCGTTTCGGCAGGAGCAGGACTTTGTTCATGCCGAAAGTGAATACCGCGCGGCGCTCGAAGAAGATCCAAATGATTTACCCACGGAATTGGCCTATGCCGATACACTTTTCCGCCTCCGGCGATACCAGCAATCATTAAATGCGCTCGATGTCGCGCAGAAGTTAGCTCCGGCCGATGCGCGCGTTTACGCCTTGCGCGCCCAGGTGCATGCCAAAGAAGGTTTGCGCGACGATACCCTGCATGACATTCAATTGGCTGAGCGGTACGGCAAAGACGATGTCGAAATTCTGATGGCCACTGGCGCGGCATTACTGAGTCTGGGCGACAAAGACGCTGCCATGCAGCGCTTTGCGCGCGCATTGGACGCTCGCAATGGAGATCGCCTGGCTGTTCGCCTTGCGATCGCCGAAGTATTCATGCAGCAAGGCCACTACGATGAGGTTCAGCGCCAGCTCGCTCTTGGTTTTGCGGAAGCGCGGATCGATCAGTCTCCAGTTTCACCAGAGGACATTCTTCGAGCCGCAAACATTTTTCTCGGCGCCCACGAGTTCGATTTGGCGGAAACGTACTTCAACAAAGCGAAGCTCGCTGGGGCCAATCCTCGTGAAGTGGAAATTGGCCTGGCGAATACTTATGTCGCTGAGGGAGAGACTCAAAAGGCGGCACAGGCGCTTGCTTCGTTGGGTCCAGCCACCGATTTCACTGACGATGCCGATTACATGATCGCCGCCGGCAATCTATATCGCCAGCAGCAAGATACCGTGCATGCGCTGTCGTCCTTTGCGCAGGCCAACACCGTGGCCGGACAGGATAATCAAGTTACCGAGAACGTGCAGAATGAGCTTGGCCTGGAAGAGGGCGCGCAGATTAACCAAAATATAAGCCTGCTCCCGGAAGCGTCCTTTGCTCCCGCGCTCGAAGACATCAATGTCTATACGCTTGACGCGAAGATTTTGCATGTAACCAATCCCGCGCTTCTTCCGCCGCCGCGCCATTCCTTCGAAGATCTCGCGGATACTCACTATCGCATTCATATCAATGGCTTGCCGATGATCTCTGGTTTCGTAGGGCAAAGCTTTACCGATGGCCGGTTTCTCTTTCCCAGCGTTGGAGTCATTCAAGACCGCAACACCTATGACACCTATTTTAATGGTGGCATCACGCCCGTTCTTCACATGGGTCCAAACTCAATCGCATTCAATGGCGGCCTGCAGTACGACATACGCCGCGATACCATCTCGCCTGTCTACATGAGCCAGAATCTTTTCCGGCAATTTCTGTACATCAACTCCAGTCCGTTCTACAACTGGTTGTCCTTCTACGCCAGCGGTATTCGAGAAGCCGGGCCATTCACCGATCAGAATTTGCACTCGCGGGATGCATCTGGCAGCCTGGAGTTCACGGTCGGGCGTCCCTGGGGACACGATGCCCTGCTTGCGGGCTACAACGTGCGCGACCTGCTTTATCGCCCGATGATCCAGGAATATTTTTATACGTCGACCTATGTGGGGTTTCAGCACAAGTTTGGAAGTCGGCTCACGGCCGCGGTGCTGGCTGAGGATCTCCGTTCCTGGAGGGTACAGGGTCTCGACTACGCTATCGCTCAAGCTTGGCTTCCGGGAGGGCGATTCGATTTTCGCGCGAATTCCCGTTGGGATGTACAGGGATCGTTCTTGCTGTCGCGCGGGCAGGGGTTTCACGAGTACGACAATGCCCAAAGCCAGTTTGTCGTCAGCTACACGCATTCACGGGGCGGAATCCTGAAGGGAGATGGCGAAGGACCGCCAGCTGCGCATCCTTTCCAGATTTCGGCAGGAGTGCAGCAACAGACCTTTTACAGCTTCGACGGAGGAAGCAGATCAACAATTCTTCCGGTGATTCACTTCACTTTGTTTTAGAGCGACTCTCCCATTCGTGATTATGAACAGTACAAGCAAAAACGCTGTGGCATCGCGCTCCCCGGATGAGGGTTCCGCCAAAACACCGGTGCGAACGAGAGCGCTGAAGTCGCAGCTGCTGGGAGGCGCGATCACGCTGCTGGCGGGATCGGGTCTGGTCGGCATCACCAATCTGGCATACAACGTCGTCGCGGCGCGCCTCCTCGGCCCCACCGGATTCGCGAATGCCACGGCCGTCTACACCATCCTGATGCTGCTGTCATGCATCACCCTTGCCTTTCAGGTAGTGTGCGCAAAATATATCGCAAAGAACGCAGCTTCCGCGGAGGAACGGTATAACGTCTTCGGCAACCTGCACCAGCGCGCGTGGTTAGCCGGCATCGGAATCGGCTTGCTCTTGTTCCTGTTCCGGGGATCTCTGTCGATCTATCTAAACCTGCCTGATTCGAACCTTATCTCTCTACTGGCTGTTGGCACAGCCTTCTATATCCCCCTCGGCGTCCGCCGTGGATACATACAGGGGATCCACGCCTTTGGTCCGCTCGCCCTCAATTTCATGCTGGAGGGATTAGTGCGGCTGGGAGGGGTGTATGTACTGATCGAGATGGGACTAGGCGTGAAAGGTGCGGTCCTCGCCAGCGTGCTGGCCGTAATTGTCGCTTATTTTTTCGCGCTTCCAAGTCCGGGTATTGGCTCGTTGCGCTTTCGAGGATTATCGATTTCTTCCGGCGAAGGCGTGCAGGCCATAGTCTTCTTTGCGGGACAAACGGTAATTAATAACTTCGATATCGTTCTTGTAAAACATTTTTTTCCACCCGTCGAAGCAGGATTCTATGCCGCAATAGCTTTGGTTGGCAGGCTCGTGAACATGTGTGCATGGTCCGTGGTGAACACCATGTTTCCAGTATCCGCTGGCGCAGCCGGGGATGAACACGAAGCTAGCCCGGTCTTGTTCACTTCCCTTTCGATGGTTTTTCTCATTCTGACCTGCCTGATCCTCAGCCTATGGATGGTGCCAAACTTTCTTTGGAAAACTCTCTTCGGAGCTCAGTTCGCTGTCGGCAGCTACGGACTTTTGGCTCCTTTGCTGATTCTTTATGCGATTAACGCGGGAATCTATTCTCTGAGCTCCGTGATCATCACTTATGAAATGTCGCGCAAAATCGCGAATACAAGCTGGCTTCAGCTAGCCTTCAGCGGAGCGATGGCCCTGGGGATTTACCTGCTTCATCACACGCTTCGCCAGGTCATTTGGATCCAGCTGGTGTTGATGGTGATTTTGCTTTTCGTGCTTATTGTTCCACTGCTTCGCAATCAACTCACGCCCAAGGCTCTCGGCACCTATAGCAGCCTGCACATTGGACGCCAGTTGACCGAAGAAGAAGTCATGTCGGAATTTCTCAGAAGCGAGTTCCATCACTCCGAGTTCGATGATTATCGCATCGAGTTTGAAACTCTCGTCAAGAATCCTGACCTTAGCAGTTCCCGGGAAAACGCCGTACGACAAGCTCTTTTGTTTCTCCGCAGGGGAACCATGTGGCGGGAGTTGCCCGCCGATACCAAATGGTTTGAGGTCGATTTGGGCGCCAAGGAGTTGGATCGCGTCCGCTTTTTCCCCAGGGCACAGTGGCGGCGAGTGGCCGAAGGAAGCTTCTATCTTCAGGAGATTATTGAGCGCCTCAGGGTGAAGCTATCGGAAGAGTCAGCCGATGATCAGTTCTACTCGAAACTCCGCCTTCTGACAAAATCGGTGGGAACCGACGTCATCAATCCCACGGTGCTGCTGATTGGAGTGGATAGTAAAGGTCCATTGACAATCCTGGATGGGAATCATCGCGTGGCTGCTGCGTTGCTGACTTCACGCCGCCCAGAGCTCACCCACTTACGCTTTGTGTGTGGATTCTCGCCCCAGATGGTCCGTTGTTGTTGGTACCACACCAACGTCAACACTCTTCTGCGATACATGAAGAATGTGCTTCGCTATTTCTCCTATGATCCGGAAACCGATATTGGCCGCTTCCAGGAGCGCGGCCTTTAGACTCGACTTCGATCTACTGCGGCTCGGGCACAGTGCTGGTGGGAGGAACAGGCGGCTCCTGCACTACTGAGTTATCTCGACGAAGCAGCAGAACGGGCTGCTGGTGCTGGCGGCGCGCTTCGCGTTGCTGTTGCAGTTTCGCCTCAACATCCGCATCGCTGCCGGAAGCGACTTGACTGAGCTTCAGACCTTGCGCCGAACTCCGGCTAGCCAGCCCGACTGGAGTATTTGCTCCGGCCAGCGTCTGCGCCTGATCATAGAAGAATTGAGCCGACTCGCGATCCCCTTCGAGCTCGGCTAAATAGCCATAGTTGTTTACGGCGAAAGCGTTGCTGGGATCCAGAGTATAAGCCTGCCGAAAGTCCTTTTCCGCAGTAACCAACTCGTTGCGATTCACCGCGGCTACCCCGCGAGCGTTCAGCTCCGCAATTTGCTGTTGAGCGGTGACCTCTTTATCAAGCTTACTGCGCAGATCCCGGGCGTTGCGCGCAGCCATTTCGCTTACTGGTTTGCCTCGCCATGAACGATTGAGTGTAACGATAGCGTCGGCGCTGGAACTTTTGACCGCTGCGGAGTCATAGTATTTAAGCGCTTCCTGGGATTCGCCTTCCATTTCCTTGGCCACACCCATGTTATTCAAGGTGAATACATTGTTGGGATCGGAGTTTAAGGCTTTCCGAAGCAGCAAATCGGCCTCTGGACCTCTCCCCTGCGCCAGCAAACGCACCGCTTCCACGTTATCGTGGTTGATCTGCAGTTCCATGTCAGGAATCGCCAGCGCTTCCTTAAGAGTTCGTCCTTTAAGTCGCGGAAGACTTGCCTTGGCGATTGCGGCGTCAGTAACCTCCTGGCCCGCCAGCGAATAGAAGCTCAGGGCTCGGTCGATCTGTCCCTTTAGCTCTGAAATATAGCCTAGATTGTTCAGAGTAAAAGGATCATCCGGATCGAGCAGGTAGGCCTTGTAGAAAAGCGATTCGGCCTTCTCGTATCTGCGCTTCTGGACTTCTGCCACCCCTTCCTGATTCAGTCTCTGTACGGGAGTGAGATGGCTGCGCCTGGGTATGGTGATTTTCAAATCACCCGCGCGGACGTGAGCTGCGCATCCGAAAATAAGGCCGGTCACTGCGGCGACTGCGCTTGCTCTCCAAAACATTGTGAGACCTCTTAATCTAAAAATGCGAGACAATGCCTCGCTTAAGATGCCAATCGCGCCGCTGCGTTTGCCGGGCGGCAGCATATTTTCACGGCTCATCTGACTACCGTTGCCTGCTTTTAGGCATCCAATACCAGCTTTGATATATCTGTGCGTGGAGAGACGATGGAGCGCCTTTTAACACACGTTTTTGCGGGCACGATCCTGATCGGTTCTTTAGCGGGATGCCCCTCCTATGGACAATCGGTACCCTCCCAGTCAGTGACTTCAACTTCTTCCGTGGAGTCGCCCGCAGTAACCACCTCCACCGCTAAGCCCAGCACTCCGGCTGTGGACGAAGAAACCTTGGTCGATCCTGCAAGCCTGCTTCCCGATCTTCCGCAGCTGCCGAATGCCAAGGCCAGTCTGATCGGTGGAACCATTCAGAAGATAGATCGTGTGCAGGACAATCTGACCGTGCACATATTCGGCGGTGGCAAGATGAAGATTTTCTACGATCCGCGCACTCAGATTCTTCACGGAAGCGGGCTGGCTTCGCCGCCGGACTTGCGCCCGGGCGATCGTGTTTATGTCGATACCATTCTCAATGGAGGCATCGTCTTCGCGCGTACGATTCGCCTGGCCACGGCCGCAGCAGCAGGCAAGAGCCAGGGTGTTGTGGTGAGTTATCGTCCTGATAAGAACGAGTTGGTGGTTCGCGATCAGCTCTCACCCGCTCCAATAAAACTGACGCTCGACTCCAGAACCGAGATCGTTCAGGATGGACACGCCGCTTCCGCCAGCGAACTGGTTCCCGGAACATTGGTGGACGTAGAATTTGCTTCGCAGAAAGATGCGCGGGACGCTGAGCAAGTTTCAATTCTGGCTGTGCCCGGAACCAACTTCACGTTCTCTGGAGAGGTGACTTCGCTGGACCTTCATATCGGCCTGCTGGTATTGACTTCCACCACCGATCAAAAAACCTACGAGATTTATTTGGATCCATCCACTATCTCGATTGACGATCGCCTCCGTCCTGGAGCCGACGTGACCACCGTGGCCAACTTCGATGGCACGCGCTATACGGCGAAAAATCTTACCGTGAACTCGCGCTAGAGGCCTGAAGTTCCCGCCTCTGCTAAGCACTAAAAGGATGATGTACCAGCGTTATCTTTTTCTAACCTCACCTTCGTCCTAAGCTGACGCCGTTCCGCAAAACAAAAATTTAAGACCGGCCGCAAGAAATTTATAGGCGGGCGCGCCTTCTTGTGCTGGTTGGAACTTGAGACAAAGATCCGAAGCAAGATCCTCGGCTCTACTCTGCCCCCTGAGGACCCATGCGTGCCGTTGCCGTTGCGTTTGTCTTATTAATTGTTTCTTCCCTGAGTTCGGCTAGCTCTTCTTACGTCGTACCCACCACAACTCTGGCCGCTCAAACCTCCAACAACACCAGCACCGCTAACAGCTTTAAGAGTCTGCCGAACGGCGACCTGGGTGCCGGAAATATCAGCAAGCTTGATGTTCATAGCTTGCTCTATCCCGGCGCAACCACCAAGATCTATGCCCACATGGTTCTGTGGTTCGGCCAATCGAACCATATGAATATTGGTTACAGTGAGACGAACCCGGCACAAGTTCAGAGCCAAATCGACGACATGGTTAGCCGCGGAATCGATGGTGTAATTATTGACTGGTACGGGCCCGGTAATTCAATTGATCAGGCAACGCAGCTAGTCATGGCCGCGGCCGAGAACCATCCTGGATTTACGTTTGCCATCATGATCGACCAGGGGGCCATCGAATGGTACTCCTGTCACGGTTGCTCGCCTCAACAGGCTTTGGTGAACGACCTCCAGTACATCGAGCGTACTTATTTTCCTTCGCCCGCCTACATGAAAATCAACGGGCAGCCGATGGTTACAAATTTTAACGTCAGTCTTTCTTATCCGTCGGTCAATTGGGAAAACGCGAACTCTGCACTCAATACGCACCCCACATTTTTGTTCCAGAACAATGATGGATTCACCCAACAGCTCAGTGACGGCAGCTATTCCTGGGTCATGCCTACCGCTGCAGATTACGGTTTGGATTACATGGCAAGTTTTTACGATGTGGCCAATAGCTTTCCCAAGGAACAGACAGTGGGGGCGACATACAAAGGCTTTAACGACATGTTTGCATCATGGGGATCCAACCGGATCATGGGTCAGCAGTGTGGCCAAACCTGGCTTCAAACTTTCGCCAAGCTGAATAGCATGTATAACTCCGGTCACCCGTTGCCTGATCTGCAACTGGTCACATGGAATGACTACGAAGAAGCCACGGAACTTGAATCCGGTATCGACAACTGTCTAACCGTATCCGGATCGGTTTCCGGCAACACTTTGCAATGGAGTGTTACCGGGAACGAAAATACGGTTGACCATTACACCGTCTACATCAGCGACGACGGGCGGAGCCTAATGCCCCTCACGGACATCGCGTCAGGAATAGGCTCGCTAAATCTCTGCGCGTTCCCTATTCCCAACGGAAAATACCAGTTGTTTGTACAAGCGATTGGCAAGCCGAGCCTAACAAACCAGATCAGCGGCGCTGAGAATTACACAGCCACATGCGAGTCATCAACCCCCACTCCAACTCCTACGCCCACACCCCCCACACCAACCGTTTCCCTCAAAGCTTCCCCAGGTTCGCTCACCATACAGGCCGGACTGTCCGGTACTTTAACCGTTTCTGCGATACCGCAGGCGGGAACCTTCAACAATCCTATTTCACTCAGCTGCGGTTCCCTTCCCAGCAACCTTAGCTGCACCTTCTATCCCGCTACCGTCACTCCCGGCAGCCGGACCGCCACTTCCACGCTGGTCATCTCCGACACTTCACTCAGTGCCAGGGTGAACCCTCCGAATGGGCACAACGCTCTCCCCTTCAGCGCCGGCTGGATGCTTCCCTTCGGTCTGGCCGGATTCTTTTTTCTGGGCCAGGGGAATCGCAAGCGGGGAGTGCAAGCGCTCGCGTTCTGCGCCCTTCTCGGAATGGGGATGGCCACTACTGCTTGCGCTGGGTATAGTACCGGAGCCAAAACTGCCACCAGCTCCGTTCCTGCCGTCACCTATTCCATGACCGTTAAGGGGACCTCCAGTGCCGGCAACCTTTCCACGCCCATTAGCGTTATTGTTCAATGATTTCTTGGTCACCGCTGGACGATGTAGAGCGGAGCGGGGAACCCATCCCAAAGAGTTATGCGTCATCAAGCGCAACAGAAGAGGCTTGGAGGGAACCCAGCTCGGCAGTTTCCTGAGTCTCATCACTTGGCGTAAAGCCAGGCTTCTCTTCTCCAGGTCAAAGTGACGTAGATACTTGAGAACGATGTTTGGCATTGTCATGCGGAGCGCCGCGGAAAAGTTCTGCTCAGCCATGGCCTCCTGCTTCACGGGATCGCTAAGAAATCGAATAAGGCAGTTCGCCAAATCCTCGGCGTCGCCCGGCTTATAGAACTCAATCGCCATTCCCTCGCCGTCCGACATCTGGCGAAAATCCTCCAGATCGGCACAAACGATAGGAACCCCGTAGGCGCATGCCACGTGCGCCACTCCGCTGCAGCCGGTCGAGGACGAATACGGCATCACGGCGACGGAAGAACTTTGGAATAGCTCAGGCAAACGCTCCTCATGCACGTATCCGGTAAATTCGATAGCCGGATTCCCCTCGCATTTCTTCTTCATCGATTCGACATAGCCTGCCGCCTGAGGGTGGTTTCCACCGCCGACTACCAACCTCGCATTGGGAAGCGCTTCCGATATGCGCTTAAAGGCTTCGATCATCAACTCCAATTTTTTATAGGTCCCCCATTTTCCAAAGGCCAAAATACGCTGCACGGGATTGCCCCGGCGCGAAAAATCGGGGAATTGAGGCTCACGCGAAAGAATGCCGTGGGATCGTAGATGTACGTTATCGCGGCCGTATTTTTCATGCAAAATGTTGCGATATCCCGGCATCAGAACCGACACTGAATTTGCCAGAAGAAGCATTCGAGTAGCGACAGCTCCCGCAATACGATAAGTACGCGCGTGTCGCACGCCGGCATCTTGCAGATTGACCGTGTCCATCAGATGGTGAAGCGTCACGTGGGTATAGCATCCGGTTAATCGGGAAAGCACCGGAGCAAGAAGTCCGCCAAATGCAATAAGCGGATTTCGGCCAAATGTACTGAATAGCAGATTGAACCAAACCACGTCAGGCTTGGACTTGCGGATCGCACGCAAGATATGGAATGTACTGGCAGGGTCATCGAAAGACCAACACCGATCCACCGTAAAATTGTCGAGCTCGGGCTCAGAAGTTGAAATCGTGTCCGCCAGCACGGTCAGGCGAATAAAGGGATTGCGCTGCAATTCATTCGCAAGGTGTAATCCGTATTCACTAAGTCCACCCTGACTGGGGGGAAATGTGGTGACCAGACAAATCTTCATGTACTTTTCCGTCCCCCTAGGTCAATCGGTGCTGGGATCATCCCAACCGAGATCATGACTGTGGGGATCATGATCGAGTTGGATCAAGATTCGATGAGTTCGGTTGAAGATATGTTGGCTGCTAGATAGATACTGGGAAAGCGGTTGTGCTTGGCTTCTCCTGGGGAAGGTTCTGTGAGGGGAATTTCTGCAGAGTTTTCTCGCGGATTCCGGTTTTCATCTCCGCCAGTGAACCCGGAGGGACAACGGTGATATTGCCGGAGAGAGCCGCGAGCGTCAGGTATGCCTGCCGGTTCCGGCGAACGAACTCCAAAGGATATTCCGGCTTGCGAGCCTGCGCCGCGTCGGGGTCGGCATCGATCACGAACGCAAGATCCGGCTTGGGAGCAATACGCAGAATAATCCGTGCGAACACCTGCGCCGAATGCCGCTGTAAAGGGAGATTGGCCAGTTCGTCGTAGATATAACGGTCAAAGACGATGACATCGTAATTGCTTCTCCTGGCCCGGGCCACGCTCCGGCTAAGACTGAGAGTGTCGACGAAATAGAAAAATAAGCGGGCCAGTGTCACCGGAAGCGCAGTCACATTTTTATCGCGCCGTTGCACAGGCTTCTCGGGAGAACCCACGCCTCGCTCTCCCTTAAAAGCCTTGTAGCTCATGAATTCGCGCCAACGGGAGAAAACCACGACGTCATTCCAAAACGTGAGCACTCGTGTGCCGAGTCCCGAATCGTGAAGCCACCGTTCAAACTCCGCGATTTGCGTGCTCTTTCCAGCCCCATCGATTCCCGAAAAACTCACGATTTTCACTGAATGGAACTCCGCTTTCTAGTTGTCTCGGACTCGAGTTAGTGCGCTCCCGGCGGGCGACTCGCAGTACCGGCGGTAAGAGCTGCGACTGAACCGATCGCAACGCCAGCGGCAATGATCGCCCCCGTGGCGATCACAATGGTTCGCACTCGATGCTGCTTGCCGGGGGCAATCGCTACGCCAGCCGGTTGCGAGGCGGCGATGCCGTTTGCGTGCGTAGGCTCCGCCGCGGCGGTGCCCACGGGATTTTGAGAAGATTGTGGGACAGGCTGCGAGGGCTGCTGCGCCTGAGACCCGGCAACGGTTGGGGTGTCCGAAGTTTGCGGGCTCGAGGTCTGGGAGCTCGAAGTCTGGTCTTCAAAAAAGGGAGCCGGTTGGAGCCTGGCCAAAGTAGCTCCCGGACTGTCTGGAAGAGCATCGGTGTTGGCGGCGCCAGGGGGCGATGAGTTCAGTGGCACAGGCACGCCCACGCCATGGATCTCCACGGTTTGAGCGGAAACCAGTGGCATCCATGCCGTAGATATCAGCCCCGGCAAAGTCAGGACAAAACATCCCTGACGAACCATCCGCCCAACTCTTGTCCGCATAGAGTACGCTCCCACAATTCCCAAATTCACGCGCCGCAAATTCAGCTTGCGACCTTCAGGTCGGTTAGGCTGGGCACATACCAAGGTTGACTCTGAGCCACTGCCGCCGGCGCGAATACTTGAAAACTGCGCACCGCCTCCTCCGCCGTCTCGAATATTTCGAACAACCGATCCACGCGCATGAGTTCCAGAATTACGGCCACAGAGGGGGGAACTCCCGCCAGCTTTAGATCCCCATCTCGCTTCATCGTCTCGTGCAAACACTGCAAGAACATCTCGACCCCGGCGCTGTCCATGGCCTTTACCGATGAGCAATCCAACACAATACATGGACGGTCATCCTCCAGAAGAGGCTGCAATTCCTTGCAGAAAGCTTCCGCCTCTACATGGTTCAGCCTTTCTGGCAACTCCATCACAACAACGGGACCTCGCGTATACATTAAAGTCACTCCTGGGGTTAAATGTTTTCCAATTGCCAGGCAGCTGGCATTGGTGAAGTTCGTAAATCAATAATGCCCCGCGTACTTTCAATTGCGAGAGGCGCGCGAGCGGCCACGCTCGACTTCATTACGTGCGAATCGGATATTTCAACAACGACATCTCTCTCGAGATTCAACAGCCGGTTTCGGCTAGCCACTGAGTGACACACATCCAGGCAAATTCCAACACTGGTGTTCTCCAGTACCGAGCTGTCCTCGATAACCGTGCCGCTCTCAATAAGGCAGTTTCTCTCAATGTCGCTGAGGCGGGTAATTAAGGCGTCGGCCTTTATGGTTGACTGGCAGCCTATATAGGCAGGCGCAACAATGCGAGACCTGCGATGCACCTCTGCTCCCTCATCTATCCACACGCCCGGCCGCACTTGCTCGCCGCATGGGTCCGTTTGGCAGCGACGGCTCAGTATGTCGGAAGCAAACTTGCGAAGATCTTGCGGGCCATTGAGGCAAATTGAATACTCCCGGACAAAATAGCGCGAACTTAAAGCCTGCGCCGCATCTTCGAGGCAATTCTCAAATGGCGCATGGCTCGCCTTGGCACAATCGACTACCCACAAAGGCAATGGTCCTTGGTCGCTATATGTGTGGGTTAAAACCTGCTTAGATTCCGCGTGAAAGCACAGAAGATCGAGCAGATCGGTTTCGACATAAGCCGATGCCCAACTGACGAACGAGTGTTCGAGTTCATGCCGATTGTGATTGGCTATTTCGCTTCGCATCCCGAAGTTCAGATCACTGACAACCTGAACAGTAACGCCAGCGTGGGTAGCGCGGAATGGGCATAGCCACGCGCGGTTCCGGGCTGTGACTAGAATCGAAATCGCCGTGATGCCAACTGCTTCAAATCGCTCCACCATTCGTTCCAAGGCTGAGCGGCCAGCAACTTCGATACATGCGACAGAACCAATGCCAAGGGGATCCTCGTCGTCACGAGACTCCGATGACGCCCCAACTAAGATGATGGCCCCGTTTCCCACGGCCTTACCCCTTTCGAATCCAACAACGCTCCGGTTGCTCGTCACTCTCTGCAAGCCACTAACTGGCAACCAGGTCTTCGCTCGCCGTCGTAGACACGGACGACGGCCGGGCAGGGCCGTTCTTCGGAAAGAGCAAGTCGCGCATTTTCATCTTCGCCTTGTGCAGCTGCGATTTTGAATTTCCGATCGAGCACTGCAACTGCCGAGCAATTTCGTGATGCTGAAAACCCTGAACTTCATGAAGATCGAAAATTTGCCGGCATCCTTCAGGCAATTCCTCGATCGCGCGGCGCAGCGCGATGCGGTCGACTGCGCCTGAAAGACTCGGATCGGCTTTGCCAACGTCCCGCTTTAGCGAAGGAGATTCCGGTGAGACTGGCTCGTCCAGCGAGAGAAGCGGCGGCGCTTTCCGGCGGCGCAACTTCATCAATACCGTGTTCACCGCAATCCGGTATAGCCATGTGGAGAAAGCAGAATCACCGCGAAAAGAGTTTACGTTGCGAAACACTTGCAGAAATGCTTCCTGGGTCAGGTCTTCCGCATCCGCAACATCTTTTGTCATTTGCAAGCACACGGAGTACACACGTTTTTTATGCAATTGGAAGAGGGTGGCAAACGCCTCTTGGTCGCCCTGTTGTGCCCGCTGAACCAGACTTCGTTCGGAATCGTCCTTTTGGACTTCCACCCGGGCTGGAATCAGGTCGGTCGCTGCAGCAGAAATTACGCAAGTGGCCACTTTTGTCTCCTTCGTTTACCGCGCGCTGTTTTTTGTCGCTCCCTTTACGATCTTGGGAACTCCCAGCGTCGAAAGAAAGGTTAACGGAGGACAGTTCTGGCTCCCATAAGGGACCACCTGTAATTGGATGCGAGATTTGCTGTACCGCAGAATAGGTAATTTTTTTATGGGATTGTGCACTTTCTATCCAGCTCCCCGCGAAACTTTAATTTGAGTTGTGTGTTGCCACGGCAGAAACAGAAATAAAAACGGCAGCTGCGATCGACACAGCTGCCGCCGGGTGATGCGCAATCCATTAATACAACTTGAATCCAACCTCAACACTTATCTGCACATTGACCGGCCTTCCATCTTTCATAGCCGGTTGAAACGTCCACTGCTTTACCGCTTCAATTGCCTTTGCGTCCAGACCGAAACCCAATCCTCGCACTACCCTGATGTCGCGAGGGCGTCCCTGGTCGTCCACAATCAGCCAGAGAATGCAGGTGCCCTGAGTTTTTGCCTCCCGAGCCTGTTCGGTATATTCGGGATCCGGAGTTGAAACAGGTTGAGGCGCGGAAATTCCGCCACCCACTTTGTATACGCCTCCTCCGATTCCACCGCCGCTGCCCGCGCCCACTCCCGGTCCATGGCCCACACCAACGCCACCTCCCGAGCCTGAGCCGATGCCGCCGCCCGAGCCAGTGCCATTCGAAGGCGGAGCGGACGGCAGCGGCGCTGCCGATTGCACGCCCAGGTTTGGCATCATGTTCTGAGCCACGTGAACCTGCGGCGGAACCACCACGGTCGGCGCTACCGCCAACTTAGGATGATCATTGCGCAGCACAATCGCTGGAGGGGTGATCTGTTCCATGGCGAACTTCGGCAATCTCGCCTTTGGAGCCGGTAAAATGTCATGATCTCCGCCACCACCGCCACCGCTAACTACCTTCTTTGCCACCGGAAGTGCGTAGGAGTCTGGCGAGGGAGCTATTAGAGTCACGGTTTCGTGCTCCGGAGCCTTGCTCACTACTTTGTGGCCAAAAATCGTGCCCGCGAGAAGCAACCCCACTACCACTACGTGGAACACTATCGAGCCCATGAGCCCGTTCGAGCGGTAATTATTGTACTGACCCCAGATCGCATCTGGAGCAAGCAGCCTTTGATCGCGCTGGCGGGGTGGCATTCTCACCACTGGAACATCCCGGGGGCGACTGTAACTCGGTTCGCGGTTAGAGTACGTAGTATTAAACCTTTCGAAGGGACCATTCGGGAGCAGCGTACGAGCGGATTGTGGACCCTGAGAATTCGACATTGGCGCTCCTTGAATCTTGTCGCCTGGCTCTTCCCGGAAAACGACTGAGCTATAGATGCCAAGAATCAGGAGGCGGTTTACGCAGGATGGCTTCCTGGATCGAATATCGGATGAGGCAAAGCATTCATCAGCAATATCTTGCGCAGAGATACCGTGTTCACCCGATTGCCAGAAATCACAGACAAGAGTGAGCGTTGAATTACTAAGGTGAAAGTCGAAGAGCTTAGGTCAAACAAAAGTAGTGGAGAATGCGCCAGAACGATGCTTCCGCTGCTTGCCATCTTCCACACCCATCAAAGCAAGCGAGCCGCCGAGCAAGGCCATATTTTCGGGTTGCCTTTTTCGTCGCAGCATTGGAACTGGATGTTTTAGAGGAGGCGGCTCGCCTCACGAGTTGCCCAGGGCTATCTGGTTTCGGCCTGCCATCGGGTTTTCTGCTGCTGAATGATCTCGTAACACTCGCAGGCAGCCGCCTCAAGCTTGGGCTTGTTTATGATGGTTACGTTTCCACGGGTGTAAGAAATTATTCCCGCCTTTTGCAATACGCTGGCCGCTACGCTGACGGTTGATCTTCGTGTACCCAACATCTGCGACAGGAACTCCTGAGTGAGCGGCATCGTCTTGTTTCCAATCCGGTCGTAGCTCATCAACAGCCATCGAGCCAGTCGTTCTTCCACATCGTGCAGGCTGTTACAAGCGGCAAGCTGGGTCGACTGAATTCCTAAAACCATTGAATATCGTTGAAGCTGCCGCTCCAGAGACGTGCAATGGGGAAGAAAACTTCGAAGAATCGAAACGTCCAGGCGGTACGCCGATCCATCTCCCTGCGTGATAATCCTTAACGCGCTGGTTTTAAAACCGAAGATTACGGGCAGACCAGCGAATCCCTCCCTACCGATCAACCCCACTTCAATGCTCTCTCCGTCAGGCTGAACCGTCAACACGGAACACATACCATCGTTCATGAAGTAGCAAGACTTGATAAGTTCACCGGGTTCGTGAAGCACTTGATGGAGTTTCAACCGTACGAACTCAAGAGCGGGAAAAATCTGCGCGCATTCGCCGCGCGGAAGGCTTCGAAGGATTAGATTTCCTATATCCCTCTCAGAATCGGTCTTCACACGGCTGGTCGAACCCCGGCTCAACTGGCTGGCCATAAGATGGTTCCCTTCGTTTCAGACAACACAACGTGGTCCGATTTCGCAGGAACCGTGTAAGCCTCGTGGCTTTTGCGGAATTGCTAGAAAGAGACGCTTTGAATTTACGCCTTAGGCTTGTTTTTGTATGTGCAATACCGCACACATTTGAGTCTTAAAAACGACAGAGACTGTGAATTGAAGGGGTTGCAGGGGCTGGCTGTGAATGGTACGAGATCCTGGCGCTACTGGGTGCAAGTGGAATCAAGAGTCAGCCTGATTTGGACCAACTCTCGATCACCACCCGCTTCCTGCCTGGCTGATTCCACTAAACGCTGCTGCGTCCGCGTCCCAGATGACTAATCAGCGAGATCACGAACAATACAAGGAAAATAAAAAACAGCAGTTTGGCGACACCGGCGGCCGCTATTGCGACGCCCGTAAATCCCAGAATGCCCGCGATGATCGCCACCACCAAAAATACAATTGTCCAGTAAAGCATCTTCCCTCCTTTTGAACCCGCGGACCAAATTTAGCCGTTCAGTCGCTACTGACCAATCCCGTGCACTGTGTATCCCAGCACTCGAATCGCTGTAATCGCCCCCTTTGGGAGGAGGAGGGAGCCGGTGCCAAATACCTGTTCAGATAAATGGCGCCGGCTCCGTTAGGGGCGTCTGTCGAGTAGAAATCAAGAATAGCCTCAGCACAGAAGGTTCACCATAAGGTGAATTTTGTATTTATATGACGAATTTCGTATATCCAGCGAATGGTGAAAACCTGACCATTTTACGGATCCAAAATAAAAAAAAATAAGGAGAGCGCAGGCGCTCTCCTTGCGTCAAAGTGTATCTACTCGAAATGCGGCGAAGTTATAGCCGGGCGAAACCCGGCTACAATCTTCCGGCCAGCAACAATACCAACAAAACCACCACGACCAGACCTAGACCGCCGCTCGGATAGTATCCCCAGCCTCGGCTGTAAGGCCAGGCTGGTAACGCCCCTACAAGTAACAGCACAAGAAGGATAAGCAGAATCGTTGACATTGAAGCCTCCATTCGATTTTCAACAGCGTTGAACTCTTTGGGCCTGGCGAGTCAAACAGATATCCAGGCCGACCATAAGGACTAAAGAGGGAAACCAGCAAGCCCCTCACTACCGACTCGCCGAACTTCCATCCTCTGTTGGCTGCGCCGCACCCTGCTGGGACTGTCCTGAGTACTTTTGCACTGCCGCCAGGAAAGGAGTGGCACTCTCAGGCGTCGGAACATTCCCTTCAAGAATTTCGTTGAATGGAACGAACTTGCCGTAGAGAATTCGAGTCTCGTCCTTGTCTTGGGTAACGCTCGCCCCATTGAGATCGATACCCGCAAAAATACCGCGGGCGCGGGAGTAGGTCAGCACTTCAGCCTTCATTTTCCAGTCTGTATCCGCCGCCGCATCGCGCCCTACCGGGCCAGCGGCAGCCGAAGCATCGGCGCCGAGCTTGAACTTGCTGGAGAGCAGATGCTGCATCCCTTCATCGTTCGTCACGACCATCACCACATCCACAGCCTGGCCTCCCAGTTGCAAGCCCCAACTTCCGCCGGTCATCGTAATTGGCGCAGGCGAGCTCCAATTCCCGCTGGCCGCGCGGCAAGTAGCTACGCCCTTGCCGTGACTTCCTCCAAAGCCCACTGCAATTTTCACCATGGAGGGAATCACTGCAATGCACTTCGCATCTTTCATCACTTTGTCAGGAATCGCTTTGTCAGGTGTAGACATAATCTCGGTTAAGACCTGCGCCGACTTATCGATCCGTTTATCGATATCCGACTGATCGGCGCACCACGCCATTCCGCCGAGCAGCAGCAAGCTGATACCTGTGGACGCAATGTATCTCGGTAATGCCGGAATCTTCATATGAAACCTCTCTGTGCTCAATGGATGAGCAATTCACTTTGTGGACTCTAAGCTCGCTACTGGCCATGTTCTATCGGGTCTGGCATGTAAAGTTCATCCGCGGAGCCAGCAATAGGGCTGCAAAAAAACCGCAGGCCAGGCGGCTGGCCTGGCCTGCGTTCTCTGAAGAGCTGAGTACTGCAACTTCCACCAATTACCGGCTGGCGGTTTCGTTTGTCGGTGGCGCGGTCTGCAACTGGCCGTGATCATGAGTCTCGTTCGCATATTTCCTCACGGCCACTTCCAGCGGACGGCTTCCCGGGGGCGGAGGAACTTTGCCTTCGAGAATGTCTCCGAACGGCACAAACTTTCCATACAGTAGATGAGTCTCGTCTTTGTCTTGCGTAACCGCTGAGCCGCTCAGATCAATACCCGCAAACAGCCCACGCGCCCTGGAATAGGTCAGCATTTCAGCTTGCAACTTCAGGTCTGTGTCGGCGGCCGCATCGCGGCCCACTGGACCGGCAGCAGCTGAAGCATCCGCCCCAATCTTGAATTTGTCGGACAACAGATGATCCATGCCCTGCTGATTCGTTACTATCAGCACTATGTCGACAGCTTGACCTCCAAGTTGCAGTCCCCAGCTTCCACCGGTGATGGAAATGGGTGCGGGACCGCTCCACCGTCCACTCGCCAAGCGGCACACGGCCACACCGTGTCCATGTTGTCCTCCGAAACCGATCGCAATTTTCACCATCGAAGGAATTACTGCAATGCATTTGGCGTCGTGCATAACTTTGTCTGGTATTGCTTTGTCCGGAACAGCCATTATCTCGTCTAAAACGTGAGCCGACGCGACGATTCGCTTTTGAATGCTGGTTTCATTTTTGTCGCTATCGTCCCGCGACCATCCCGTCCCAACCAGAAGTAAGAAACTAGCGCCGAGCACCAGGACAAACCTCGGTAGCGAAGAACTAATCCTTGTCATAAGCCAACCTCTTCCGTGCTCGAAGCGAGCAACTGTGTGTTTGAATTCGTACGTCCTTACCGTAATCATCACTGTCTCGCCCTTCCATCCGGTTTGAGCTGTAGACGCAAGCTTGCAGTTCTGCAACTTCGAGGCCCCTCTCTGCCGGTCGTGCTTACAGGCTAAAGTCAATACTCTTGCGACTTAGGGTGCCGACTGTATTTGAGCTTCTGGCAGTAAATTCGCCGATCAAACTCCAATGTCCCACTGGCACCTTCTGCACACTCGCCAGCGCGGTTTACATTTACAGGGATTTAGGTATGTTGTTGTTAGGGTCGGCCTCTTACCATCATCTAAGATCTAAGGAATGCGCAAACACCCCGAGGGATCTAGGCGAGATAACTTGAGAGGACTGGAGGGAGTAACGTATGGAGAGAGCATCGCGACTCTCAGGAATTTCCAACATGGACTCCCGTTCAGTTCCGGCCATTCATAACTCGCAATTTTCTCTCTTAAATTCGTTACGAAGTTCCTAAGTAGGGAAGGCGGAACATGCGACTACTGAGTCTGCGGTTAATCATTTCGCTGATTATCGGGATCACGCTGGTATCTCTAGCTTTCTCCTACTATCAGGTATTGCGCGAAAAACGTACCTTGCGTAGTGACTTGGAACACCGTGCCGAAGTGGTGGGGGAGAGTTTGGCGGAAAATGTGGAGAAGACGCTAGAGACGGGCTCCGCTAGTGGATTGCAGCGATTGGTAAATTCCTACGGGAATCGCGAACATCTTCTAGGCGTGGCTGTTTATGATCGAAAAGGGGCGCCGCTGGCAATATCTTCTTCCCTCGGCCAGATCTTGCAGGCAACTCCCTACCAAGTGACCGAGGCGATGGCCGCCAACCGCGAACAAAGTTTGTTCCTCACACTCGATAAGGATCGAGTTCACATGTTCGCTCTGCCACTGCACTGGGATGACGAAACCATCGGCGGGCTGGTGGTGGTGCACAACGTTGAATACATCCGGGCGCAAAACCTCCGCACCTGGAGACAGGCATTTCTCAGCATTCTCGTTCAAGTTGTCCTGATTGCTCTGATTACGCTTTTGATCGTGCGCTGGAGCATCGCAGGTCCGATCGCACGCGCGGCCCAGTGGATGCGGGCGCTACGGATGGGAAGAATTTCTTCCCCTCAGCAGATGCCTGATCTCGACTTATTCAAACCGCTGGCCTGGGAAGTAGTTACGTTTGCGGAAAGTCTGAATCAAGCGCGCAGCGCCGCTGAAAATGAAGCTCGTTTGCGGGAGGCGGGCGAATCCTCATGGACTGCCGATCGTCTCGCGGTTCAAATCCAATCTCGCTTAGACGGCAGCCGCTTGTTCGTCGTATCGAATCGCGAACCTTATATTCACCAGCGGGACGGCAAGTCCATTAAGGTAAATGTTCCAGCCAGTGGATTGGTGACCGCCCTGGAGCCCGTGCTCAACGCTTGTGATGGTACTTGGATCGCTCACGGCAGCGGAGATGCGGATACCGAGGTGGTTGATTCGCACGACCGCCTTCCTGTCCCTCCCAACGATCCTCGCTATACGTTGCGAAGGGTATGGCTCAGTAAAGAAGAAGAGGAAGGCTACTATTACGGATTCTCAAATGAAGGATTGTGGCCTCTCTGCCATATCGCTCACACCCGTCCCATTTTTCGGGAGAGAGATTTTCAGCTCTATGAAGAAGTGAACCGCAAGTTTGCTAATGCCGTTCTGGAGGAAATCGCCGGCACAAAAAAGCCCATTGTGCTGGTGCAGGATTACCATTTTGCCTTGCTCCCACGGTTCATCAAGGAAAAAAGACCCGACGCCCGCGTAGCCATTTTCTGGCACATTCCATGGCCAAACCCTGAGTCGTTCGGTATTTGTCCCTGGCAGCGTCAACTCGTGGATGGCTTGCTGGGAGCTGATTTAGTGGGCTTTCACATCCAATCCCATTGCAACAACTTTCTTCAGACCGTCGACCGGGTCGTCGAATCGCGCATCGATGGCGAACATTTCGCCGTGCTGCGGCAGAATCACCGCACTATCGTGCGGCCATTTCCTATCAGCGTAAAGCTCACGGACGATGAGTTCATCGAAACTGAACAGTACAGAATCGATTACCAGGAGCGATCAGCTTTACTGCATTCTCTGGGTGTGGAGTCGTCCTATCTCGGGGTCGGGGTCGACCGCGTCGATTACACCAAGGGTATTCACGAACGATTCCGCGCCATCGAGCTGTTTCTCGAAAAGTATCCCAGGTACCAGGGCCTGTTCACCTTCGTTCAGATCGGAGCGCCCAGCCGCACGCATATAAAGCGCTATCACGATTTATTAGCGGAACTGGAAGCGGAGGCCGAGCGAATCAACTGGCGCTTCCAGGCCGGCAATTGGAAGCCTATTCTATTTCTAAAGCGCCAGCATTCTCATGAAGAGATTGAAGCCTACTATCGTGCCGCGGACCTCTGCCTGGTGACTTCTTTGCACGACGGCATGAACCTGGTGGCTAAAGAGTTTGTCGCTGCCCGCAAGGACGAGCGTGGAGTTTTGATCCTTAGCCAGTTCACTGGAGCCGCCCGCGAATTGCGGGACGCTCTACTGGTGAATCCCTATGACATCGACAAGACCGCCGAAGCCATCCGTGCCGCGCTAGAGATGGAGCCCGAGGAAAAGCAAATGCGAATACATCGCATGCGAAAGGTCATACGGGAAAATAATATTTACCACTGGGCGGGGAATCTGGTCACGGAACTTTGCGAACTCAGGCTGGACATCGGGGAAAAATCCAAGCCGCCAGTTCGAGAAAGCCCAACCGCCGCCTGATTCGCCACGACGGTAGCGTAAGTGAGTTACGCCTTATCCGCTTTGGCGACGTTGGCTTCTTCGGTGGTGATCGTCACTTCAACTTCCACTCCTGGCTTCAGCCGCACCCTATCTCCGTTTTCATCCGTAAAGCTATTCTCAATCCGTAGCTCGCGGTAAAGGTGGTCTGCTCCCTCGACGGAGATCTGGGCTTTTTCGGTTCCATCGGGAACCGGAGGCTTAATAATCTTTTCAACCGTTGCCGGCAAAGTTCTGCTCGCCTTCTCACTCATAAGCAAGTTCCTGAATTCTGAGTCGAACGGGACTCCGCACTTAACGATGTTGCTGTGGGGCGATTATACCGTAGAATCTTTCTCTCTTGTAATGGACACGGAGTGCGAAGCGCACCATTCTTCCCAGTGCGGATTTGGTTTTATACCGGAATGTCCTGGCGATTATCGGATTCCTCAAATGTCCCGGCCACTGGTACTGGTTCCACAAATTGACGAATTTGAGCCAGCGCTTCCGCGAGATTGTTAACCACGGAACCGGAACATGCGGGACCGAGTCTCTGCCGGGCCGCTTCGCATTCAAAGCTCCACATGCCCATGACAACTCGCACTCCAGGAAATGCGGCCCTCAACGCTTTGCAAACCGAACGAGCCTGGCCGACGGCGAAAGGCGAGATAGAAGATACAGCCACCATGTTGTAGTCGTCTCCTGAGGCGCCAGTCGCGTTCTCCAGAAACCCTTGGCCCAGAGTGCGAGCATCGTACCCCGCCTGGCAGAGCACCTGAGCAAGCATGGTCGCCACCAGTGCATCGGCACCGCTTGCGGCCGCGATGCAGGCGATCCTCGTTTTCACTAGCTCGGTTTTCAATAGCTTGCCTGTAGAATCAGGAATCTCCTCCGCGCACTGCTCACCTAAGTCTTCGATGAGTTCCTTCACAGTTTGCAATACGAATTCAAGTTGCGTGTCATCGATACGATTATCCCCACGGTCCTGTTCCGCCAGCTTCAATGCAGGGAGAATTACCAATCCGTAAAGGCTTTCCAATGAATTCTCTCTGAGTTGCGCATCGGCGATCGTCCGCGCCTCTTCTGGATCGCTAGCGAGAAGACGCTGGTAGAAGCACTGCTGCGGAAGTAATACCGGCTCATCGCCCAATATCACCTCCAAAAAATTCAATTGCGGCACATGCCTGCCCAGCACAATCAGACACACGGTAAGGGGAGTGGATAAAATCAACCCCACGGGCCCCCATAACATTGCCCAAAACACAGCCGCCACCAATATCGCGAGAGATGAAATTCCTGTGTGAGCGCCATACACCAAGGGCTCGACAAAATTTGCGATGGTCAATTCCAGAACAAAAAATATTCCCAACGCGAGGCCAGCCTGATGCCATCCGGGGAAGACCGCGAGCGCCATCATCACAGGGAGAGCAACCGCGATGAGGGGACCCACATACGGAACGAAGCGAAGAACGGCGGCAAAAACTCCCCACAGCAGCGCGTGCGGAACTCCCAGGAAATGCAATGCAAAACCGAACAGCAGGCCGCAACCTGCATTCACCAGGAACTGCAATAGCAGATAACGGCTGAGCCGCTTGGCCGCATCGTCGAATGCCTGCGTCATCAGGTTGAGCCTGCCTCGTCCTGCCAGGCGAATCGCCCGGTTGCGAATATCCCCGCGTTTTACCAGCACAAAAAGCGTGAAAATAACAGCCATGGCCGCCGTTTCAGCCGGTGCGGCCAGCGGTCCTAACATCTCCCGCAGATCCTCCAACAGACTGGAGGGAGGTGCAGCCATCTGTACCGGAATCGGACGAAGGGCTCGAGTTGCCTGGGTTTCTCTCGATTGCGAGCGTTCAGCGGAAAGTTCAGCCGGAACAGCCGATAATTCCTTGTCCAACTCCTGCACGGTTGCACTGGCTTTACTTAACGTCGCATTTCTAGAGGTGTGTAAAGTTCTGATCTTTAGGTCCAGATTGGCTTTGTAGCTGGGGAGCTCGTCCATGATTGCTACGAATTGCGTTGCGACTGCCCAGGATACGGTACCGACCAGCGCAAATGAGAGGATCAAAACTGTCAAAACTGAGGGAATGCGCCCGAACCTGATTCTTTCGAGAAAAATAACAGCGGGCGAAAGCAGGAAACTAAAAATGAATGCGAGTGCCAGAGGAATAAAAATCTGTCGGCCCAGATACAGCGCCGCGATTACCAAAACAAAAGCGATAAGGACGATTGACCTTGATGAAGCGGCCACGCTCGGTGACTGTGCCAAAAAGTGAACTCCACCCCGTCGTTACCAGACTCGGAAGTCTTCACGATACCTACAGAGAACTGAACTGCCAGCAGCCTGCCGCACTGAACTTCTGATCGGTGCCGGTTGAGCAGCTTTACTGCCGAAATTCCATTACTGATAAAGTTCAGCAATCGTAATGGAGAGCATTAGTTTCCCACTCTCAGTTTCAGGTTGCTCCAGCGTTCTAAATTCGTCAGACCTCAACAAAATCGCCGCCGCAAGAACCAGTTCGGGAGTGGGTGGTACTTTCGAGTAAAAAACGCAGAATTTTTTCTTGGAGGGAATACAGTGTTTCTGGTATGGTCACTGAAGTCTTTAACGGCCCAGCGATCAAAACAGATTTCAAGACCGCATCGCCAAGCCGATTTGTTATACGCCACTTCCGAATCCAGATCGTGCCCGCTCGCGCGTGAGGATGCAGTTCCAAGCAGTTCATAAAACCGGAAGCTAAATACACAAGTGGAGAAGTCTTGCATGTCCAAGTTTGTAGCGCTTGTAGTGTGCCTCTTGGCCGTGTGTACCCCCGCGCTCTTCGCTGGAGTCACCGTCAATAAACCTGCCAATGACGCAACCGTCCAGGGTTCCGTCAATTACATAGCTTCGGCCACAACCAGTTCGTGTTCCAAGGGTATAGGATCCATGGGCATCTACACCGCCCCTGGCGTATTAGCCTACGTGGTAAGTGGCTCCTCGCTAAATACGAACTTGAGTTTGAACGCCGGAACCTACAATACGACGGTCGAGGCCTGGGACAATTGTGGGGGCGCCGAGACCGCTTCCATTAAGATCACGGTCAGTAACTCGACCGGCGTTCATGTCACTTCTCCGGCCAATAACAGCAGCGTCGGATCTCCGGTTAATTTCGCCGCAACCGCCACTACGTCCTGTGCGCAAGGCGTCGCCTCCATGGGAATCTACACTGCTCCGGGCAAGCTGGCTTACACAGTCAATGGGGACAGTATGAACTACGATCTCTCCCTCGGCGCCGGAACCTACAATACAGTTGTCCAAGAGTGGGACAAGTGCGGCGGCGCAGCGACCACGCCGGTGACAATCACGGTGAGTGGAAGTACCGGTGGCGGAGGGGGCGGCAAATCGTTCTCCAACCTGCAGCATAGCGGCGGGTGGGGACAATATGGCCAGGGTCCACCACACTTTATCGACTGCTCACCTTCTCCGTGCGACGGCATCAGTTTCTGGATGAATCAAGGAGTAAGTTCGCCTTCGATGGATGGGATCGCCACCGAATACAACGTCGGCGGTAGCGCTGTTTACTCAGACGCGTTGTACAACAATCACTTAATCGGAGCCGACTCTTCCCAGGGCTTGCCTGATACGAATCACTCCTTGGTTCCTTCGCTCCACGATTTCACTTACGATGTCTACTTCTACGGAAGCAACTTGTCGCTGTCACAAGCGGTCGAGTTTGACATGAATCAGTTTTACGACGGCATGGGCTTTATCTGGGGCCATGAGTGCCGCATCGCCGGAGGGAATGAATGGGATGTTTGGGATAACCAGACGGCCCACTGGGTCCCCACTGGCATTGCATGCCATCCGAATAGCAATGCCTGGAACCACCTCACCATCCAGGTGGAACGGACTTCCAATAACGAGTTACTGTACAAATCCATCACTCTAAACGGCGTCACCAATAACCTCAATTGGACTTATGCCCACGGTCCCGCGCCGTCGAGCTGGTACGGTGTGACCATCAACTATCAGATGGACGGCAACGACAAGCAGCAATCGTATGACGTTTACCTTGACAAATTGACCTTTAGCTATCAGTGAGTTAGTGCTGGAAAAACCCTCAGGGGCCTGCCTTCCGGCAGGCCTTTTTTCTTTGACCGAATGCTGACGCTAAGGTGGACAACTCACGACAACCGCTGACACGTCGGTAACTTGGTGTCGTTACCTTCCTGGTAGACAATGTGCGGAGCGCTTGTGCATTCGCCTGCGACCGCTCTCGCGGCGAACATTCTTCACAAGCTTTTGAACGACACAATCTAGCATGCGAAAACTGAAGAGCGAAAGCTTCGGGCGTTACGAGGTCCTCGCCGAGCTGGGACGCGGAGCCATGGGCGTCGTGTATAAGGCGCGCGACCCCAGAATTAACCGCCTGGTCGCCATAAAAACGATTTCAATGGCGGGCCAACCACCCGAAGATGTACGGGAGTACAGGGAGCGTTTCTTTCGCGAAGCCGAAGCCGCTGGCCGCATCTCACACCCAGGCATTGTGACTATTTTCGATGTCGGCCAAGAGCCGGAGTCTCTCGAGCCTTACATTGTGATGGAATTTGTAGGCGGCCAGTCTCTCGATAAACTGCTGACTGGAGAAGCACGAAAGTTGCCGCTGGATCTGGCTTTGCAACTCGCTCACGAACTCGCCGAAGCACTCGACTGCGCCCACAGCCAGGGCGTGGTTCACCGCGATCTAAAACCCGCGAATATTCTTCTTACGGAAGATGGACATGCGAAGATCGCCGATTTCGGCGTAGCCAAACTTAATTTAGCCAACCATACTCTGGCCGGACGCGCGCTAGGCACTCCCGCTTACATGTCTCCTGAGCAACTGAACGGCGAAGCGGTGGATGGGCGGTCAGATTTATTTTCTCTCGGAGTGGTGCTTTACACCATGGTGACCGGTCACCGTCCTTTTCAGGGAAACAGCGCGCTGACGGTTTCCTTCAAAGTAGTCAACCGCGACCCAATTCCGGCGAGCATTCTCGAAAGCCAGCTTCCCCCCGGGATCGACTATGTAATCGCCAAAGCCATGACAAAGAATCCCGCCGAACGTTACCAGCGCGGCACAGAGATGGCTCTGGATATTCAGGATTTACGAGAAGGACGAGAGCTCCGCAGTAAAGGGCAAGCAAATTCCCCGGCTCAAGCGCCACCCCCGGCTCAAGGTGCAAAACGACCGGCTGCATCCGCCACTCTAACTGGTGCGCCGAACGGGCATGCGAAACACAAAGAATTGGAATTCATCCGAAAGCGCACCTTTGCAATGATGCTACTGCTCGGATTGGCTTTGGTCGCCGTCGGCGTAAGCCGTTCCCTCTGGCCCAAAGTCACCAGCAAGCAAAGTCAGAGGGAAAACGCTCCAGCTCCGTTGCCAGCGGTGGGAAGCATTGACCTGGCCAACCCAATCAAAGCGCCCATGCTGGCGCAGGCCGTCACTCCGCCCGCACCATCGGCACCGCACGTTAAAAGGGCAGCGCGTCCGGCGGTGGCCTCCGTGCAAAAGACTCTCAAAGCACAAGCATCAGCGCAGCCGGTTCAGATCAAGGCAGTCAGTTTGACTGCAAACTCCCCGGCTCCGTCTATTCCTCCGGCCACTCTAGAGATCGATGTGGAACACAAGTTCGCGCAGGCCAAACTCACGGTCTGGATCGATGACCAGGTGAACTACATCCACACATTAGAAGGAACGCACAAGCGAGTTCTCGGGGTTTTCCATCATTCTGAGGGCCACGAATTTCATGCCCTCCAGATCCCGCCGGGAAACCATCAACTTCGTATTGAAGTGAGCAGCGGGGAGCCGCCACTCGATCAGGCCACGACCGTATCCGCCAACTTCACCAGCGGTGACGAAAAAATGCTTCACGTTACCTTCGACAAACATGGAGAAATGACACTTAGCCTGGAGAATGATCCCTCTACGCAGCCTCCTCCGAAGGCTCCCTAAGCCTTGCTCCAGTCGGGCTCATTGTGTACCAGACAGACGTTACATAAAAACACGAGGAGCCAATTCTGGCCCCTCGCCATTATTCATGCAAGATTTATACAAACGATTAGGCAACTTTGCGAGACTTGCGTTTCGGCTGCTCCTCTTCTTTGTCCACCTCTTCGCCCTCTGCATCGGTCTCGTCGCCTAGAGCTGCCTGGTTGATGTCTTGTGACAATTCCGTGAGCTTTTCGTCAGTCTCTTTCTCTTCTTCAAGAGTTTCTTTCAGCAGAGATACTGCCTCCTCTTCCCCCAATAATTCGGCGAAAGCGATCACGCTGCCATAGGCGGCGATCTCGTAATGCTCGACCCGCTGCGCCGCGGAAATAAGGCCCGCGTCCACCACCGCATCTTCGAAGTCGTCACTCATTACTTCGGCGCCTTCCTTCAACAAGCCTTCCATCCCCATACATTTCTTGCCGGTAGGTTTTTCGCCGAGCTTCTCGAATATCTGCTGGAGACGTTCGATTTGCCCCTCGGTTTGTTCGAGGTGTTCCTCAAACCCCTCGCGCAGTTCATCCGAGGATGCTGCCTTCGCCATCTTCGGCAAAGCTTTTGTGATTTGATTTTCGGCACTGAATATGTCCTTGAGTTCGTCGATGAAAAGACCTCGTAGAGAATTCTTATCCATATATTTTCCTCGCACTTCCAAGATTAGCCCGCTTTGAGTACAACATTGATTTGCTCTTCTTAGTTGCGCGAAGTACGCCGAACGGATGATAAAGAAATTGGAAATCGTAGAATTTTGCCTCTCCCGGCCTACGCGGCGGTCGCAGATGCGCACTAAATCGCCTTCTCCAACCGCGATAGTCAAGCTCAGGTTTACTGCGCCGTGAGAGTCCCCTGATCCAGCCATACGTTATAGAAGAAGACCAGGAGCTAGGCTAGATCCATCGGACAGGTGCAATGGCATCCTACTTCATGGCTACTGAAAAGCCATTAGCAGCGGCAGTGAATTTCCGTAGTCTGCAACCACGCTATTGGCCCCATCATCTTCTCGGCTGACGAAATGACCGCTCGATCATTTCTTGAAAGGATCACAAAAGAAGGGTAAAGATGTGCGGGAAAAGAAAATTGTTACGCTCCTCGCCGTCGCCGTTTTTCTTGCTTGCGTCGATGCAACAGCAAAAGCTCAGGCGTCCAATCGTTCCGACCTCAGCCTCGCAAACCAGTTCGTTGGGAGCAATTTAGCATGCACCGAGCCTGTTCCCTCCCACATTCAGGTTGCTGCTCCCCTCGTGGAGCGGGCAAAACTCAAAGCTCATTTGGTAAACCTATTAACCCAAAGCCTGTACGACGATGCGAAAGGGGTGGTGAATATCGCGCGGGAAAAAGAGATAAAGAAACTTGCAAATAGGCTACGCAACGAAAGAGAATAGCACCACGCATTCGGTCGACAAGGTTAGGGGCCTGAACGGGTGAGAGCAAACTTCGCCGCGTTCTTTGCATCGAAGTGACGTCGCTAAATCTGTTTGTGCGGCGATGCCGGCCTATCCCTGCTGTCGAGGCCGTCAGTGCGAGCGTTCGTTGAGTGCGCCAGCATTGAAAATCGAGAATCGATAGAGGACCGAATGCCGTCCCCCTTGCAAGAAAGTCGATTTCCCGCTCCGGGTTCTCTCCTTGGCTCCCCTGAACGGAGCCGATCATAGATGGCGGACCCATCCCAGCCGATCATCTGGCCCGGACATCCCTACCCGCTGGGGGCAACCTGGAACGGCGAAGGGGTGAACTTCGCGCTCTATTCGGAACATGCGGAAAAAGTAGAGCTATGCCTGTTTGACGTCCTCGGCCGGCGGGAGACCATCCGCATTCCTCTTCCCGAGCAAACCGATATGGTCTGGCATGGCTACTTGCCGGAGGTCCGCCCAGGACAGTTATATGGATATCGTGTATATGGACCCTACGCGCCTGAGAAAGGGCAGCGGTTCAATCCACATAAATTACTTCTCGATCCCTACGGCAAGCAAGTGCAAGGGAACATTCACTGGAGCGACTCCCACTTTGGCTACCGCGTCGGCAGCAAGCAGGAGGATCTTTCTTTCGACCGGCGCGACAACGCTGCCGGCATGCCGAAGAATCGCGTCATCGACTCCGCCTTTACCTGGGGCTCGGACGCTCGGCCCTCCATTCCATGGCACAAGACGGTGATCTATGAACTGCACGTGAAGGGTTTCACCATGTGCAATCCGGACGTTCCGGAACATCTACGCGGTACCTATGCCGGGCTGGCGACAGCTCCAGTCATTGATTACCTGACGCGACTCGGCGTCACTTCCATCGAACTGATGCCCGTGCACAGTTTCGTTGACGATCGCGGGTTGGTCGAGCGCGGCCTGCGAAATTACTGGGGTTACAACACTCTCGGATATTTCGCGCTTGAGCCTCGCTACCTTTCGACCAACTCAATCCGCGAATTCAAAACCATGGTAAAGACTTTGCACTCCGCCGGGTTGGAAGTAATTCTGGATGTGGTCTACAACCACACGGCCGAAGGCAACCAACTGGGACCAACGCTGTCCCTCAGGGGTATTGATAACAGCACCTACTACCGGCTCACGCCCGAAAATCAGCGCTTCTATAAGGATTACACGGGCACGGGCAACACCCTGAACATGCAGCATCCCCGAGTCTTGCAGTTGATCATGGACAGCCTGCGCTATTGGGTTCTGGACATGCACGTGGACGGATTTCGATTTGATCTGGCAGCTGCGCTGGCGCGCGAGCTTCATGAAGTAAATCGCCTGGGCGCATTTCTCGACATCATCCACCAGGACCCCGTGCTGTCTCAGGTAAAACTGATTGCCGAGCCTTGGGATCTCGGCGAAGGCGGCTATCAGGTCGGCAATTTCCCGGTCGGCTGGGCAGAATGGAATGACCGCTACCGCGACACCGTGCGTTCTTACTGGAAAGGTGACGTAGGAGTCAGCGACCTGGCGTACCGGCTCACCGGATCGAGCGATCTGTATGGGCATAGCGGACGCAGTCCCTATGCCAGCGTCAACTTCGTCACGGCTCACGATGGCTTCACGCTCCAGGATTTGGTCAGCTACAGTGCGAAGCACAACGAAGCCAACGGCGAAGAAAATCGCGACGGCAACAACGATAATCGCAGCTGGAATTGCGGGGTTGAGGGCCCCACCGACAATCCGGAAATAAACGCCCTGCGCGCGAAACAAAAGAGGAACATTCTGGCGACACTCCTTCTCTCTCAGGGCGTCCCCATGCTCTACGCCGGAGATGCGATCGGTCACACGCAGCAAGGCAACAACAACGCTTACTGCCAGGATAACGAGATCAGCTGGCTGAAGTGGAATCTGAGGCCTGAAGACCGAGACTTGCTGGCCTTTGTTCAGCGCATGATCAATCTGCGCAAACGGCATCCCATATTCCGGCGCCGAAGATTCTTCCAGGGCAGGCCGATCAAAGGTGCGAACGTCAAAGACGTACTCTGGCTCAATAGCGGAGGCCAGGAGATGACCGATGAACAATGGCGGAATCCTTCGGTTCATTGCCTCGGAATGTTTCTCTCCGGCCAGGGTCTCGACGAACTCGATGAGCGCGGCCGCAAACTAACCGATACGGATTTCCTGGTTCTCTTGAATTCTTACTACGAAGACGTTCGATTCACTCTGCCGGTGTTCCGGCAGAATTCGCGGTGGATTGCCTGGATGGATACGTCCATAGAAAACGGTTTGCGCGCTGGCGAAACCCACGAAGCGGGCGCTGCTTATCCCTTGCAAGCGCGGTCTTTTGTCGTCCTGATGGAGCGCCATTCCAACGGCAAGAAAGAAGAACGTACAGAAAAAGAAGAAGACTGCAAGGAAGAAAACAATGAAGCGCCGTCATAGCATGCAATTCGGCGCCGAATGCCGGGACGACGGCTCCGTGCGTTTTCGCCTGTGGGCTCCGGCGGCGCGTAGAGTAGATTTGTTCCTCACTGAGTCCGCCAAACGTTTGTCGCTTAATTCGTCTGGCAACGGCTGGTTCGAATTAATCACGGACGCGGCAAAGGCCGGAACGCAGTACAAATTTCAAATCGACTCCGGCCCAGAAGTTCCTGATCCAGCCTCCCGCTTCCAGCCTCGTGATGTGCATGGGCCCAGCGAAGTCATCGATCCTGGGAACTTTAATTGGCATGATGAATCCTGGCGCGGCCGGCCGTGGGAGCAGGCCGTCATCTATGAGTTGCACGTAGGCGCGTTCACGACCTCCGGAACTTTTTCGGCGGTAAACGATCGTCTCGATTCCCTTGTCGATCTCGGAATTACTGCCCTCGAGTTGATGCCGCTTTCCGATTTTCCGGGCAAGCGCAACTGGGGATACGACGGCGTTCTTCCCTTTGCGCCCGATAGCATCTACGGCCGCACGGAAGATCTTAAAAATCTCATTCAAAGCGCGCATGCACGCGGCCTGATGGTTTTTCTAGATGTTGTTTATAACCACTTCGGCCCCGAAGGAAATTATCTTGGACTCTACGCTCCGCAGTTCTTCACCTCGCGCCACCAGACGCCCTGGGGTAAGGCCATCAATTTCGATGGAGAAGAAAGCCGGACCGTTCGTGACTACTTCATCGACAACGCGCTTTATTGGCTGAATGAATATCATTTCGACGGATTGCGCCTGGATGCAGTTCACTCCATCGTCGATGACTCCACTTTGCCTATCCTTGATGAACTCGCGCATAAGGTACGCAATTCAGTCGAACCCGGACGCCATGTTCACTTAATTTTGGAGAACGAACGAAATCAATCCACCTACCTCCAAAGAGACGAGCAGTGTCGTCCGCGAGAGTACACCGCTCAGTGGAATGACGATATTCATCACGTGTTGCACGTTCTGACCACGGGCGAATGCGACGGCTACTATTCCGACTACTCAGCTCAACCTCTCGATCAACTGGGCCGCTGTCTGGTTTCTGGATTCGCTTATCAAGGCGATATTTCTCTTTTTCGAAATGGCGCGCGGCACGGTGAGCCGACTGAGGGCCTGCCACCGACCGCGTTCGTATCATTTGTCCAGAATCACGATCAGATCGGGAATCGCGCGTTCGGAGAACGGATAACCACCATTGCAGATCCCTGCGCGGTTCGCGCCGCCACCGAGATCCTATTGCTCGCACCTTCCGTGCCGTTAATCTTCATGGGCGAAGAGTTTGCCTCAGAGAGTCCGTTCCTCTTCTTCTGCAACTTTGAGAAAGACCTCGCCGAGGCAGTATCTGCCGGACGCCGCAACGAATTCGCGCGCTTTACCAGATTCAGCGATCCGGCTTCACGAAAGGGAATCCCCGATCCAAATGCTGAATCGACATTCGAAGCCTCGCGGCTGGACTGGAGGGTTCTCTCTGATCCACAGCATCAGAGATGGCTGTGCCTGCATCGTGACCTACTTCAACTCAGAGCCCGGTACATCTTGCCGCGCATTCTCGACGGCGGCTGTCATATTGAGGCAAAGTATGAAGTAACAATGAATAGCGGACTTACCGTGCAGTGGAAATTTTCCGATGGCTCACAACTCGCCCTCCTCGCTAATCTAAGCAAAAGAAAGATTGCGGGACTAACCGCTCCCTCCGGGCACAATATTTACGTAAGTGACGGCGCGGCCAACGAATCCCTGAAACAATCGTCATTGCCGCCGTGGTCCGTAGCGTGGTTTCTGAGAACATGACACCCATCTCGCCCATCCCGCGCGCCACCTATCGGCTGCAGCTGAACCATAAATTTACCTTTCGCCAGGCCGAGCAGATCGTTCCTTACCTATCCGCAATTGGCATAAGCCACTGTTACATTTCGCCCTGTCTAAAAGCCCGCCCAGGCAGTATGCATGGCTATGACATTGTCGATCACAATTCCTTGAACCCGGAGATTGGCAGCCCGGAAGAGTTCGACCGCTTCGTCGCCACGCTGCGCGAGCACGGGATGGGCCTGATCATGGATATTGTTCCCAATCACATGGCTGTAATGGGCAGCGATAATGCATGGTGGCTGGACGTGCTCGAAAATGGCGAGTCCTCTTCTTACGCTGGCTTTTTTGATATCGACTGGCATTCGCAGAAAGAAGAATTGCAGGCAAAAGTCCTGGTACCGGTTCTTCCCGATCACTACGGTGCGGTTCTGGAGAGCGGCGAATTGAAACTTGTTTTTCGCGAAGACGCGGGTGAATTCGATATTTGTTTCCGGGGAAACCGTTTTCCCGTTGGTCCGCGAGAGTATACGCGAGTTCTGCAACCTTGTTCGGAACAATTGGCACCCCAAATGGGGGAGCAGAATCCCGATCTGTTGGAATTTCAAAGCATCATAACCGCATTCAGTCACCTGCCGAGCCGACAGGAATTGGAGAGCAGCAGCATTCAGGAACGGACCCGCGACAAAGAGATTCACAAACGACGGCTCTCTGCCCTGTGTGTGCGGGCACCTGAGATCGGTATGGCTATAAAAAAAACAGTAAAACAGTTAAACGGCGACCCTGCTGCGCCCGCGAGCTTCGAAGGGCTTCACGAGCTCATTAAAGCGCAGGCCTTCCGCCTGGCAAATTGGCGGGTCGCTTCCGATGATATTAATTACAGGCGCTTTTTCGATATCAATGATCTGGCGGGTATACGCGTGGAAGACGAACGCGTATTTGATGCAACTCATAAGTTTGTACTGAGTTTAGTGGCGCAAGGAAAGGTCGATGGTTTGCGCGTGGATCATCCGGACGGATTGTACGATCCGGCTCAATATTTTGAGCGCCTGCACCGCAGCCTGGTGGAAGCTAAAAAGGATGCCGGGGCCTCTGATTCCAAGTTGCCTTACACAGCCATAGAAAAGATATTGACCGGAGCGGAGCGCTTGCCGAGGCAGTGGCCGGTAAGTGGCACAACCGGCTATGATTTCTGCAATCTGGTGAACGGGTTATTCGTGGATCCCGCATCAGCCAAGCAGTTTGACAGCATATACCGCAATTTTATCGGCGATGACACCGACTACAACGATATTGCTTATGCTTGCCGCAAACTGATTATCCGTATCGCCCTGGCCAGCGAGTTGAACGTGCTGGCCAATCAGCTCTCGCGCATCGCCCTCGCCAAGCGGCGTAGCTGCGATTTCACGCTGAACAGCCTGCGCGATGCGATTACTGAGGTAGTTGCCAACTTCCCGGTTTATCGCACCTACGTGAGTTCATCCGAGGTTTCGGAAAATGATGCCCGCTACATCGCCAAGGCGATCGCATCCGCCAAGTTGCGCAGCCTCGCGACCGACATCAGTATCTTCGATTTTCTACACGAGGTGCTTCTCACCCGGATTGCCGAAGGCCAGGACGTCCCCTACCAGAAGGCGGTCCTGGGATTCGTCATGAAGTTTCAGCAGTTCACAAGTCCGGTGATGGCGAAAGGATTTGAGGACACCGCTTTCTATCGATACAACCGCCTGGTTTCGCTCAATGACGTGGGCGGCGATCTCAACCGCTTCGGCTTTACAGTCGCCGATTTCCACGCTGCCAATTTCGAGCGTCATGCGGATTGGCCTCATACCATGCTGGCTACCAGCACTCATGACTCCAAACGCTCGGAAGATCTGCGCGCCCGCATCAACGTTCTCTCGGAAATGCCGGGACTATGGAGGCTTCGCCTGCATGACTGGAGGCGGTTCAATCGTAGCCTCAAGGTGACCGTCAACGATGAACCCGCACCGTCGCCGAATGATGAATATCTTCTATATCAAACTCTCATCGGTGCTTGGCCGGTCGAACCACTGAGCGAGCGGAACGATTGGCAGATTTTCCGCGACCGGATCGAAAAATATATGATCAAAGCGATCCGCGAAGCCAAGCAGAATAGCAGTTGGATCAATCGGAATGCAGACTACGAAAAGGCAGTTTCATCTTTCGTCCAGGCGGTGCTGGATCCCGTTCCAACGAATCGCTTCCTTAATGATTTTCTGCCATTCCACAGGCAAATCGCGCGCCTTGGAGTGTGGAACAGTCTCTCGCAAACTCTGCTAAAGCTCACATGTCCCGGTGTCCCCGATATTTATCAAGGCAACGACATGCTCGATTTCAGCCTGGTAGACCCGGATAACCGACGTCCAGTCGACTATGTTCGCCATGAGCAAGCATTTCGCAAGATGCTCGCGGAATTAAATTCGCCCGGGGCATCGCTAGGCCAACTGCTCGAATTCCCCGATAGCGGCCATCTCAAGCTTTACGTTATTTGGAAAACTCTATGTCTCCGGAAAAGGGACGCCGATCTCTTTGAAAAGGGGAACTATATGCCACTGGCCGCGGTTGGCAGCCGATCGGAGCATGTCGTCGCATTTCTCCGGACTCTCCACAACAAGCATGCACTGGTTGTGGTGCCGCGATTGGTTTCAGGCCTTATCGAAGGGGCCGAACAGCCCCCGACTGGTCCAAAGATCTGGAAGGATACGCATTTTCATTTACCGGCGGGCACGCCCACCCGTTTTCGCAATGCTCTGACCGGCCAATTGCTTGATTTCGAAGCACTTGATTCCCCGATCAAGGTGAATCTTTCAGCGGCTCTGGCAAATTTTCCCGTTGCACTTTACTTCCCAGACTGAAACACCTTAGCAGCATTATTTATACCCTAAGTAATTTACCCGATGGACATTCTCAAGTCCGGACCGTAACTTGGGACTTATCCGTAGCATCTCAAGCCCCGAAGGCACTGTAAGAGTTAAACAGTAAGAGGACGTCATGAGCACTTCACCCTGCCCCCGCAGTACCGTGGATAGTTGGCGAGAGCTATATCTCGCTGCCCTCTTTGAAAACGACAAGCAACTTATCCCAGGACGGATTGTGAACGCTGAACAGGCAATTGTCGCCCGGGCACGTCAGCTTTTCGCGGCCGGCAATGACACCATCGAAGAGGACCAAGCCCTGGACGATGCGCTCTATGCGCTCCGTGCATTGCAAAACTGTTTGGAGCTTAGAACGGCTGCTGCCTAGCCGGTCTTCTGCTGCATTGCCATTCCCGAGGCAATACGCATCCAATTTGAATGGCATCGATTGGCTTGCAATTGCTTTGGCTTCTCGTTTTGTCGATCCCTGTAGCTTGCGTCTCGTGGACCGTCACTCATGAAGAAGTCTTCCGCGAGTCGCGTGAGTATTGCCAGGAAAAGTCGAAAAGTTCCGGATCCCTTCCCTGCCGGAAGTTTTTTTACCTGTTCATCTGCGAATACTGCTTTAGCCACTACGTTTCAGCTCTGTTCCTGATCCTGACTCACTTTAAGCTTCTATATTTCGACTGGCGGGGATACGTCATCGCGTTTTTGTCGTTGGTCTGGGTGGCCAATCAATACATGAGCGTCTACAACCATCTCCGGCTGGATATCAAACATGAGCAGGTTCAGATACAAGCCGAACAGAAGCGACCTTCGAACCGGGATCTCAAAGCTGCCTGACGAACAGAATCAGCACTTGCGACCGCATACCCTTCAACAGCCTTCAACTCTTCATCGTCTTAATCTTTGCGATCTCTTAATCTTGCGGCTCTCGACCGGCAGACTGCAGGATTTCTGCGGCTGCCCTTCGTCCGCTGGCGATCGCTCCATGGACAGTTCCGTTATGCCCGTTTACATCTGTGGCCTCACCCGCAAAGAACAATGTGTCGTCAATTGGCAGCGCCAAAGCACTGGGTGCCTCTGCCTCGCCGGCCTTTCCATAGCTATAAGCGCCTCGAACGAACGGGTCGCTCTGCCAGTCGTGCACATAAGCGTGCTCAAGCAAGCTCTCGAGTTCTTCTGCTTTAACCCCCAAGATGCGATGCAGCGCTGCAAGAGCTCGTTCGACTATGAATGATTCGCTTTTCCCGGAAAGCTTTTCTGCGCAGCGAAACGGCGCCCAGCCCGTAATAAAGGGCGACTTAGCCGGCATGGCCGTCCACCATGTGGGAAACCATTCGTCTTGCGAAAGAAGAAAGCTCATGTCATCCATGGTCTTCGTTCTCTCCGCGTCGTGTGGTTTAGCAAGACCCGCAGGAAGCTCCGCCCAAAACCGCTCGCGGAACCGCAGCGTGATGCGAATCACCTTTCCCATCATGATATTTCGAATCGCATTCTGCTTATTCAGTGGCAGGTCCGGACTGAACTGGATCGCTCCTTTGTCGCCTGCCCGAGCCTGTAACACGCCAAGCGGCACGCTGATCAACAATCGCGGAGCAGAAAGTTCCACCATCCCGTTTGAAGAACTCGCGCTAACCTCAACCCAGCCATGCGCCCACTTTATGCTCCGAACAAGGGTATTCTGCTGCACAGAAACTTTATTCAGCGCCAGTTGTTTCTGGAAAATAGAAAGCAAATCCGCATACCCATGCGGAGTGCGAAAAGCCCGCTCGCCCTCGATCTTTTCATCGGCGCGCATTTCCTGCACTAACCAATGCACTCCTACGATCGCTGGATCTGCCGCATTGAAGCCCGCCACATAGCTGGTTGCCCACTTCTCCGCGCGCCGTTGCTGCGGTGTCTTCTCATCTGTGTCAGAAGACTTTTGCAGAAACTCCAAAAAAGACTCGTCCGGCTTGCGATCGTCCAACTTCTCGAAAATCTCATCCACCGTGGAGAAGAAATCGCACGTCCCCAACCGCCCATCTTCCACGCACCAGTGGTCGCCATCCACTTCTGTAATTGGAATTTTTCCCTCAGTAAGCAGCTGCCATAGTTCGGGAGGCCGGCCGTGAATGAACTCCGCACCAAGTTCGACGGGGAATTGATGTACGGGATCTATGACCGGGAAAATGCGTCCGCCGATTCTCTCTCGCGCCTCAAGAATCGTGACTTTCAGACCTGCATTCGCCAATGCAATCGCGGCTGAAACTCCAGCCGCCCCCGCTCCCACCACAAGGACATCGGGATTGCCGACAGGCTCAGCCATCACACGAAAGCTCTCGATAACGCAGTGACAAATGATTTTGCGGTGCGCCCAGCCTTATTTCGGGGCAGGCTTCACAGACTTCAGATATGCCACCACCGCCTCGGCATCCGGGCGAGTCATGCGAAATTGCGGCATCGGCGCCCGCAGGTAGGCTCCAGAGCGCCAGATACCCGTAGTCAACAACGTGATCATTTCATCGTCAGTTCCAGGAAGAGCTCCACCAATTCGTGGCGCGCGCAGCGGCCAATCGGCCACAGGTTCCGCGGATTGCAGCCAGAGCGCCGCTCCCTCCAACCAGTGCGTGCGCTCCGGACGTCCTTCACTGTCGCGTGGCGTATGACACTGGCTGCAAACCGCCACATGATTGACAATATATTCTCCACGAGCCGTAGCACTATCGTTGGCGATTGGGGCCTGGCTTCCAGATTTCGCGGCTGCCTGCTTGGCTTGCGCCAGACTTAAACCGCAAAGTCCCGTCAGCAGCAAAAGAGCTTGCGAGATCCGTCTTAGCGAGACCTGTGTTGACTGCATCCAGGGTCCAATCTCATGCCTTTGGGCTTGCGCAACCCTTAGTTGATCCTTATCAAGGAGAAGTTGGCGGCAAGCGCTACAGTCATGTTTCATGAGCATATCGTAGCAGCCGAAATTGCCCGCGACAAACCTTGCGCAAGTTTTCGGCATCTTTGTTTGGGCATATTTATAACGGCCGTTGCATTCATCGGGGCGAGGCTGTCATACTTCATGGCATTCCTTTTCGTGCCTCCGTCCGGCACTGTTCTGCCCGTAGACGGGGATAAGGCAAGATGACGGAACGCCAAAACTTCTGGTCGGGATGGCAGGAACGAATCTCCGCGCTTCGAAATGTTCCTGCGGTTCTAAAAATCGTATGGGATTCCGGCCGCGGAGTCGTAATCTTCGGACTCGTCTCCCGCGTCTTCGCGTCATTCCTGCCCGTCGCGCTTCTTTGGGTCACAAAAATCATCATTGACAGCATTAATAGTGCGGTCAATGGCCATCATCCCTTGCGGCCTGGATTTTGGTGGCTTGTAGTAGCCGAATTCTCCCTGGCGGTCCTCAACAGCATTCTCCTCCGCACCATCGACTACTCCGATGCTCTGCTCGGAGATAAATATACCCGTCACGTCAGCATCCGTGTGATGAACCACGCTGCCAGCCTGGATCTCATTGCTTACGAAGATCCGGTTTTCTACGACCGCCTGGAGCGAGCTCGGGTGCAGGCCACCGACCGACTGGTGATGATCCAGCAGATCGGCCGGTTAGTACAGCAGGCCATCACCACTGTCACGCTCTCAGTCACGATCATGGTGTTCTCTCCCTGGCTGATGCTGATGCTCATCGCCGGCGTGGTGCCGGCTTTCCTCGGTGAGAGCCATTTTGCCTTCCTGGGCTACGCAAAGAATTTCCGCCAGACGCCAGTTCGCCGGCAATTGGATTACCTGCGAATTCTCGGCGGAAGTAAAGAAGCCGCCAAGGAACTGAAGCTTTTCGGGCTTAAAGATTTTCTGCGCGACCGATTTACTCGTTTGTCCGATGGCATCTACGAAGAAAATGTTAGCTTATCGCGGCGCAAACTGATCGCGGGCGCCGCTCTATCGACGATCGGCACGATGGGCTACTATTCCGCCTATGCGTTTGTCATTTGGCGCACCGTTACCGGCGACCTCACGATCGGTACCTTGACCCTTCTGGCTGGAGCAATTCTGCAGGCCAGCAGCAACATCGAACAAATCTTCTCGACCTTCGCTGGCATCGGCGACCAAGCATTGTTTCTTACCGATCTGCTGGCTTTTTTCGACATGAAGCCGACGATCCAGTCCAAGCCCAACGCCTTGCCCGCTCCCCGGCCGATTGTGCAAGGCGTGGAATTCCGCAACGTATCATTTTCTTACCCCGGAAATTCGCGCAAAGTCCTTGATCGCATTAATTTCAAGCTTCACACCAATGAGCGCCTGGCCTTGATCGGAGAGAATGGTCAGGGTAAGACCACCATCGTTAAGCTGATCACTCGCCTTTATGATCCGACGGAGGGTCAGATTCTTCTCGACGGCATCGACCTGCGAGAATACAACTTGGACGATCTGCATCGCGAAATCGGCGTGATCTTTCAGGACTTTATGCGCTATGAGATGACTGCGGCGGAAAATATCGCGGTCGGCCGCATCGAAGAGATCAAAAATGTAGACCTGCTTAAACGTGCAGCGCACAAAAGCATGGCCGATGAGACCATCGGGCGACTGCCGCTGGGCTTCGACCAGATGCTGGGACGCCGATTCGAGCAAGGGGTCGATCTTTCAGGAGGCGAATGGCAGAAAGTGGCTCTGGCGCGGGCTTACCTGCGTGACGCCCAGCTTCTCATACTCGACGAACCCACTGCCGCGCTAGATGCCCGCAGCGAGTTCGAAGTCTTCCACCGCTTCGCCGAATTAACTGCTGGCAAGATGGCGCTTTTTATTTCCCATCGGTTCTCAACCGTGCGTTCGGCTGATCGCATCTTAGTTCTGGAAAATGGCAAGATAGCAGAGGAAGGAACTCACGACGAACTCTCCAGGCGGGGAGGACGATACGCCGAGATGTTCGAGATGCAAGCTTCGAGCTATCGTTAGGAATGGATATGACACCACAGAGCGCCCCTCTGGAACTTGTCAATGTGGAACCGGCTACCATGCCCGAAGCCGAACCCGACGTGGAACCAACCGCCAGCCCCTTGGGCGCGAGCGCCAGCAAGCTGGCGCGTGTTCTGGCGTGGGTTCCTGGGCAGCAGGAATCAAGCCAATTACGCGACCGCTGTGAAGTCCTCACCCGTATTCTTCGTCCTCTTCTTGCGACGCTCGAGTCGCGCAAAATAAAAACCGGCTCGGATGATTTCTTGCGGTTGCAGGAACACATCTTTTTACTGGAAAGCGAACTCCAGGAAACCTGTGCGACTTTCCAAACCATTCACAAGCTTCCTCAAGTCCGCACTCCCGGTGGGGCCATTATTCCGAGAGTTGCGGCCCTGGCTGGAGATTTTCTTGCCGCCAGCTCTTTCCAGTTCACCGAGGCGAAGTTCGCGGAGTATATACAAGCATTTCAGCAGGTCACCGTCCTTCGACTGGCGGAGTTGTGGATGCTCATTCCTGTGATGAAGCTGGTTTTAATGGAGCAAATCACCGAACGGGCCCGCCGCCTGCTTCAGAATCCGGAGGCATCGTACGGCGTTCAAGACCAAATCCGCAGCCTGCAGGAGATCAAACAAGCCTCGTGGAAAGGCGTAATCGAACCGCTGATTTTATTCGATCGCATCCTGCGCGAAGATCCCGCTGGAGCCTACGCGCTGATGGACTATGAGACTCGCGAACAATACCGCAAGAGCCTGGTGAAGATTGCCGATCGCTGCGATTACTCCGAGTCAGGGGTTGCCAGCGAAGTGCTAAAGCTCGCGCGCGAAGCACAGACCCACCCGCACCCGGATCCGCGTATGACTTTGCGTGACTCGCACGTCGGATCCTATTTGATTGCCGAGGGCAGCGCGCTTCTCGAGCACAGGGTCGGCTACCATCCGCCACTGGCGAGGCGTTTGCGCACTTTTCTGTTTCGGCATCCCGACGAGCTTTATCTTCCCGGCATCGCCGCGCTGACTTTCGCAATCGTTTCGGGGGTTGTGCTGCTGCTCACGCCTCCAACCACCTCTTTGTGGATGGTCCTGCTTTCCATCCTGACAGTTTTGATTCCGGGCTCGCAGAGCGCAGTGCAGATCATGAACTATCTGGTGACTCTGTTGCTGCCCGCGCAAACTCTGGCCAAACTGGACTTCTCCGAGGGACTTCCAGTCGATTGTGTGACCATGGTCGCCATCCCCACGATGCTTTTCAATGAAAAACAGGTTCGCAAGCTGGCCGACGATCTTGAAGTTCGCTATCTCGGCAATCACGATCCCAATATTCATTTCGCACTGCTCTCCGATCTTCCAGATTCCGCCTCCGAACCGCGCCATGACGATCCTCTGATCAGACTGGCGTCCGACCTGATTCGCAACTTGAACGAGAAATATGCCGGCGACCATCGAGGATCTTTTTTTCTATTCCACCGCAATCGTGTGTACAACCCACGCGAAAGAATATGGATGGGATGGGAGCGCAAGCGCGGCAAATTGATGGATTTGAACAAGCTGATTTGCGGTCAGTTCGACAGCTTCCCGGTTAAGGTCGGCGACATTTCCGTCCTGCCCAGCGTCCGCTACGTGATCACGCTCGACTCCGATACCGAACTCCCGCGCGGTTCTGCGACTCGGATGGTGGGGACGTTGGCACATCCCTTAAATCAGGCCATCGTCGATCCCGAGAAAGGCATCGTCGTTGCCGGTTATGGCATTCTTCAACCGCGCGTCGGCGTCAGCGTCCAGAGTTCTGTCCGCTCGCGTCTGGCTGGAATTTATTCGGGACAGACCGGCTTCGATATCTACACGCATGCAACTTCAGACGTTTATCAAGACCTGTACGGCGAAGGCATCTTCGTTGGCAAAGGAATCTACGAAGTAGAACCGCTGCATCGCGTGCTGGACCGGCGTTTTCCGCGGAATGCTTTGCTGAGCCACGATCTCGTCGAAGGCGCCTATGCGCGTGCCGGCCTGGTCAGTGACATCGAAATCATCGAAGATTATCCATCGCACTACAGCGCTCACAACAAGCGCAAGCATCGTTGGCTGCGTGGCGACTGGCAGATCGCAGGATGGCTGCTTCCTACGGTTCCCGAGGAGTCGGGCCATCGCGTTCCCAATCCGCTTTCCGTCATCTCGCGATGGAAAATTCTCGATAATCTGCGGCGCAGCCTGGTAGAGCCCGCGATGTTCTTATTGTTTCTCCTGGGATGGCTCTCCTTGCCCGGAGGGCCTGCAGCATGGACGGCCGCTACGGTGGCAATCCTTTTCCTCCCTGCTTTGTGCCAACTGGCTTTCGATGTGGTGCAATCGGCAATCGCGGGCAGACGATCAATCGTTCGCGGTGCCTTCGATACTTTCCTTAATACGAGCATCGCCAACATATTGACGATCACATTCCTCGCCCATCAAGCGCTCCTATCGCTCGATGCCGTGGTGCGAACCATGGTCCGCCGCTTGATCACCCGGCAACGCCTCCTCCAGTGGGAGACTGCGGCCGAAGCGGAGCTTGCCGGCAACAAACGTACTACTCTCGACATTTACCTGAACTGGACCCCAGCTGTGGCTCTGTCAGTATTCTTTTTGCTGTTATTCGAACGCCATAACGCTTTACTGCCCGCCTTGCCAATTCTCGCGCTGTGGGCGTTCAGTAAACCGGTTTCATCCTGGCTGGATCGCCCGGCCATTGTTCCGCGCAAGCAAGTCTCTGATCGTGATCGAACCTTGCTCCGCGCCGCTGCGATCCGCACCTGGCGCTACTTCGCCGAATTTAGCACCTCTGAGCACCACCATTTAGTTCCCGACAACGTCCAGGAAGAAGATAAGAAAGTTGCACCCCGCGTTTCCACCACGAATCTTGGCTTGCTTCTGAACGCACGCCAGGCAGCCTGCAAGTTCGGCTATCTCACCGTGCCGGAATTCGCGCATCAGACGCTGCTCACGCTGGATACCGTACGGCACCTGCCGCGCCACCACGGCCACTTGCTCAACTGGTATGACACGCAATCCTTGCAACCGCTAACGCCTGCCGTCATTTCAAGCGTGGATAACGGCAATCTCGTGGCTTCGCTTTGGACGTTGCAGCAAGGCTCGCTCGATCTTCTGCGCCAGCCAATGTTCCCGCAGGAATTGGCTGAGGGGCTTCTTGATTATTTTTCTTCTCTCTCCACTCTCGGCGCAATCTCGCCCCGCAATTTTTCGGCGATTGAAAAAGCCCTCCGCCTGCCCGACTGGCTTCACTATGTACTCGATATCCCGGATACAGTTATTAAAGATCTTCAAACCCCAGCCGCTGATCCTCCAGCCTCCGATGCGGCCTGGTTCCGGGAGCAAGTGCAAGAGCGAATTCGACAAATTACCAGCACTGTGCAAAGCTGCGCCCCATGGCTGCTGCCGAAATATGCCCCGCTAACCAACGAAATTTCTCAGGTGCAGGGCCACTCTTCCATTCTCGCTCTCGATCAGATGCCGGGATTGATTCATCGTCTCGTCGCGCAACTTACTGCCAACCACTCTTCGGCGGATGAAGAAACCGCTAAACTTCGCCGTGAACTGCTCGAGCTTTTACCCGAAGCGCGCTCCCGTGTTTTAGGGTTGATGGGGGAACTGGATCGGATCGCCAGCCAGGCGAGCACCCTCGTAGAAGAAATGGATTTTGGATTTCTGATCAACCCCGGCAGACAGCTTCTCTCCGTCGCATTCGAACTGGACAAAGGTCAGAATCACCCTGCCTGTTATGACCTGCTGGCGAGCGAGGCGCGCATCGCCTATTTCGTCGGCGTTGCTAAAGATGACATCTCGCAGGAAAGCTGGTTCCAGTTAAGCCGTCCGCCATTCGAAAAGCAGGGCATCATCGGCTTGCTCTCCTGGACCGGCACAATGTTCGAATACCTGATGCCAGCCTTATGGATGCGGCTCTATCCCAATACGCTGCTGGAGCGCGCGGCTGAAGTTGCCGTGCTTACCCAGCGTGCTTACGGGGCGGAAAAAGGCGTGCCTTGGGGCATCTCCGAGTCTGCTTCCAGCAAAAAGGATCCGGCGGGCAATTTTCATTATTTTGCTTTCGGCGTCCCTGACCTGGCGATCTTCAAGCCCGAGCAGGACGGCCCAGTCATCTCTCCTTACTCGACATTCCTTGCACTGGATATCGATTCGGTATCTGCCCTGAAGAATTTGCGTCACATGCAGCGCAAGAACTGGCTTGCAAGCTATGGATTCTACGAGTCACTGGATTTCAGCCCGAAGCGCGAATCCAATTCCCGCTCTTCCAAGTCGCGGGGCGTTGAGCCGGTGCGCTGCTGGATGGCTCACCACCAGGGCATGAGTTTGCTTGCCATTGCCAACTTCTTGCACGATGACGTGGTGCAAAACTGGTTTCACAGCCACCCGCGTGTGCAGGCCACGGAATTATTGTTGCAGGAAAAACCGTTGGCCCGCACTGCATAAATGCGACGCGCTACTAGCTCGATGCGCCATCAGCAGCGGCACATCGGTTGAAATTCTAACGAGAGTTAAAACTGCCGCCCACTCCTATGCGACTCAAACACGCGCTCATTCTAGTTTTGCTGGCGATTTCTCCCACTTCTTCTTACCTCAACGCACAAGCCGTATCTCAACCCGAAGTACTCGTTGTCGATGCCACGGCTCCAGCGCACCCCTTCCCTCACTTCTGGGAACAGATGTTTGGTTCCGGACGCGCCATCCTGAGCCTTCGCGACGATTATCGCAACGACCTGCGCACGGTAAAACAGATCACCGGCCTTAAATACATTCGCTTTCATGCCATTCTCGACGACGAGGTGGGAGTCTACGCCGAAGATCCTCAGGGAAAGCCGGTTTATAACTTTTCCTACGTCGATCAGATCTATGACGGGTTGCTGGCCAACGGCGTGCGACCTTTCGTCGAGCTCAGCTTCATGCCCAATCAACTGGCCTCCAGCCACACGCTTCAGGATTTTTGGTATCACCCCAACGTTGCTCCTCCCAAGGATTGGAACCGCTGGGACGATCTGATCACAGCATTCACGCGGCATCTGATCGACCGTTATGGCGAAGATGAAGTCGCGCAATGGTATTTCGAAGTTTGGAACGAACCCAATCTCGATTTCTGGGCCGGCCAGCCGAGGCAGGAGACCTATTGGGAACTTTACGACCACACGGCGATCACGCTTAAGAAAATAAGCTCGCTCCTTCGGGTCGGCGGGCCTGCCTCAGCCCAGGCCGGGTGGGTGGACGCTTTCATCCGGCATTGCGCCGAGAAACACATTCCAGTCGATTTCACTTCAACGCACGTTTACGCCAACGACACTGCACAAGACGTTTTCGGAACGCAGGAAAACATTTCTCGCGACAAAATGGTTTGCCGGGCCGTTGAACACGTTCACGACCAAATCAAATCCTCCGCCATGCCCAATCTGCCTTTGATCTGGAGCGAGTTCAACGCGAGTTACAAGAACGAACCGGATGTCACCGATGCTCTCTATATGGGTCCTTGGATGGCGGGGACGATAAGCCAATGTGACGGCCTCGTCGACCTCATGTCTTACTGGACGTTCTCCGACGTCTTCGAAGAACAGGGCGTAGTCAAAACGCCATTCTATGGCGGCTTCGGCCTGATCGCGGCAGATGATATTCCCAAGCCCGCATTCAATGCCTTCAAACTCTTTCACACACTGGGCGACGAACGCATCCGTCTCGATTCCAATTCCGCGCTGCTCACGCGGAGAAAAGACGGGACGTTAGTGTTAACTCTGTGGAACTACGCCCCTCCGGCAGAACCCGGCGCCCAGAAAACCATCACCGTTCAGTTCAAGAACACAAAAGCCGTAGATGCCTCGATCTCCCGTGTTGATGCCGACCATGGAGACATGCTCCCTGCGTACCAAAAAATGGGCAGCCCGCCGTACCCCACGCAAAAACAGATTCAAGAGCTTCAACGCGCCGCAGAGTTACCTGCCCCCGAATCGGTTCATATCAAGCATGGGCAGTTGACGGTAACGTTGCCTACTTATGGCTTGGCTGTAATTGACTTGAAGTAGAGTCGCCGCGCGCCTTACGGCTGATATTTCTTGAACCCAGCGCGGTCCATCCCGCGCATCGCCTCTTGATTCTTCATAAACGTATTCCAGACAAAACCGGTTCGAACATTCTCCGCCATCAGCATGGTGATGCCCACGTCAATGCCGACCGTATCGGTGTCATACCAGTTCTTGATCGGGTTGAAGGCATTGATAAATCCATATTGCGACCACGCCCGGCTGTAATGATCTTTTATATTGCGGAGGACGCGCATCACCGCCTGCGGCATAAAGGGCAACGATCCCGCCGATGCGCTCGGCACAACCGTGCCGTCAATCGGCCCCATCATCGGCGGCCCTCCCCAGATCACATATCCTTTCTGGGAGTCTGAAGCCGTTATGCCCCATAGGTCGTCACTGTAGTCGGGAAATTGCTTGCCCAATTCGATGCAAAAGCGGCGATGCACATCCGTCGCTAGGATCGAGTTCTGGAAGTAATCGGCATACTGGTCGCGCTTGCCACGAAAGTCAAACCACGCCTGCGAGTACTGATGCACAAACAGCGGGGCAAACGAACCAATATAGCCGATGCCGTCATATTCAAAGTTAAGCCGCTTCCAGGCCTTCCATGCATCTGCCGGCAAGGGATGAGGCAGCGAGCCCAGTCCCAGCAGATAAATCATCATCATCTCGCTGTAGTAATCCCAACGATAAGGCAGGAAACCAAACTCCGGCGTCCAGCCATGCGGCAGCAGCGTGGTGTCTTCCGACAGCCAACTCCAATCCACTCGATTGAATATCTCGTAAGCCAAAAAGCTGATTTCAGAATGTTCTTGAAAATGCCGCCGGCAAGTCAGCACACCGCATAGCAGAATGGAAGTATCCACGGAGGAAACTTCGGAATCCCACACGCGCTCTCCAGTATTGATATCGGCAAAATGATAGAAAAATCCACGATGAGTAGGCATCGTCTTCCACAGGAACCGGAGAGTAGCTAGAACCCGATCACGAGCATCTTCAAAAGCGAGGAATTGGCGTTTTTGTGCGATGCACAGCGCGGTCAGCCCAAACCCGGTGGCCGCAATGCTGGCCACCACCGAAGTCTCCTTCGTGGTTACATTTGCCCGATCTCTCACCAGCCCAGTTTCAGGACTCGCCTGATCCCAGAAATACTGAAAATTTCTTCTTTCCAAATCTTCCAGAAACGCATCGTCGTCCGGCGAAAGACCAACTGGCGTCGCTAAAACCTGCGAAGGCGCCTGTTGCTTGGGCTCGACAAGCAACGAAAACGTCTTCGTAGGCTCGACAACTCCCAGCAGCCCTAACCCGCCCATCTGAAGCAGCAGATCTCGCCGGGTGAGCAGGCTTGGGAAGAAGCTCTTCTCTTTCATGCGCATCAAGTTAGTTTAAATGCTCCGCAACGGCTGTAGATTCAGGCAATTGAAGGTTCTATATTTGAACGCTTGTGCCCGACAAACTCCTGGCCTCCCAAATGCGTCCTAAAATGTTTAACATAAGGTGTCGCTATGACAAGACGCAACATTGTTGCCCTAGTGAGTGCAGTGACGCTCGCCCTTTTAGCCGCGGGGGGGATCATCGCCTACCGCACTCGCCGCAAACCCGTAACTATTCGCGGAGCCGTGTTGCGCGCGGATCCCGACCCCAACCGGCAATTGCCGTTGGCCGATGTCCAGATCACCGCCCTCAACGCTTTAGGAAGCGGCACTGCAAAATCAGATCCTGCCGGCTTTTTCACGCTCACCCTCCCCATGGGACTTCGCAGAACTCAAGCCGTCCTTCTCAAGCTCCGTAGGGAGAACTACGAACCACTCGATATAAACGACTTTATCGGCGACAAGATATATATCGAGCATATGGTTCCCATCCGCAAGGAAACACCCGCGGAAACCCGCGTCGGATCTCCGATCTCCAACACCCGTATAAGATATTCCATGAAGGCCACGACCGAGGCAAATATTGGTAGCGCGGTGAGGACGTTTGAAATCGTCAACACCGGGAACGTGCTATGCAAGAAAATCGCGCCTTGTTCTCCTGACGGAAAATGGAGGGCGAGAGTTGGTTCCCTCTCGCTCGACGCCGGCGAAGGCAATGAGTTCCGCAATGCCCGCGTTTCTTGTATTGCCGGGCCGTGCCCATTTACCAAACTTCTGACCGAAGGCTTCTCCTCGGATCGCCGCCACTTCAACGTTTCCGCTCTCAACTGGTCCGATACCGTCACTTTCCTCCTCGAAGCCGAGGTGGTTCATCCCATGACCAGCGACCGGGTGCTCGAAACTTATCCGGTAATTTTCGGGCACGCTCTGAACTTCAGTCTGCCCGCCTCCGCCGAGGGACCCAGCATTGAGGCCGACGTTGCCGGTCAACCCATTGTCTTTCCGCTCGGACCCGATCTTTTCTTGCGCTGGGCCGATTGCACGATGCTCGTGGACCGCGATCAGTCCAAGAATTATCGTTGTGAACTCAAAGCTGGCTATCAACTCCATTAGAAGGTCTTAATTGGATCGCCATGCTGGGTCCCAGATCCAGCGCGGTATACCCTGCCCCTTTGCGACGGCTAAAGCGGGGCTGAGTTCAGGCTTCAAGTGAATTCTGTATTGCCCACTGGAGCGCCTTGTCCGATAATCCCCAGAAGTTAGTAGCGGGAAGGTTAGTCTCATGAAAATCTTCAACACTTACACCAGCGGCGATCTCGTTCCTACATCCGGCTCTTATGCCGCACTTCACTCCACCCCACACAAACTGGTGCACCGAGAAATCTATGTCGAGGGCAATCGCTTTGAGCCGTGCAAGCTTTGCCCGCTGGGAGTGATTTATCGTTTGGAGCAATCCGGATTGCAGAGACCTTTATTTGTGACTCTCTCTCACGAAATGCGGGCAGCTTAACTCATCTGTTTACTTTCGAATAATCAGCCTAAGAACTACGGTAAATACCCGATATACGGCCAACCTTCGCGCCCTCAAGCTGAACGCTGAACGTTTCGATACACGGCCCGTTGTGTTGCAAGGCGCCTCGCACGACACAATATGACGCGATGACGCAACAATTCCTGCGCTTCACCAGCGGTGCAATAATCCTGGCGCTGGCCGTCGTCCTCTTGAGCACGCGTGCCCTGACTTATTCGGTTCTTACTCACGAAGAATTGATTGATCTCGCATGGAACAGTTCCATTCGACCTCTTCTGCTAGCCCGTTTCCCGAACGCCACCGAGCAGCAATTGCGTGAGGCGCATGCTTACGCCTATGGGGGTTCGGCGATTCAGGACATGGGCTACTATCCTTTCGGCAAGCAGTTCTTCAGTAATCTCACTCACTACGTACGTACGGGAGACTTCATCGCATGGCTCCTTCAAAATGCCGGAACCATTGACGAATACGCTTTTGCCATCGGTGCTCTCTCTCACTATTTGGGCGATTCAATCGGTCACGCGGAGGCAATCAATCCGGCGGTCGGGGTGGACTTCCCGAAACTCCGCCGCAAGTATGGACCGGTCGTGACCTACGGCGAAAGTCCGCATAGTCACATTCGAACCGAGTTTGCCTTCGACATTGACGAGCTCACCGATCTAGCCTTCGCCCCTCCCGCCTACTTGCACTTCATTGGCTTCAAGGTGCCAAGAAAATTTCTGGAGAAGGCTTTCGCCGATACTTACGGATTTGATGTTCATGAACTCCTGGGTCGAGCACATCCTGCGCTTCGAAGCTACCGCACGATGGTACGCAGCTTCATTCCTTTGTTTGCGCAAGCGGAGGTCGTGCTTCACCGCCATCAATTTCCTCTCCATCCCGATGACGCTGCGTATCACACCTTTGTCGCACGCGTCGCCCAGACAAACTATGAAAGAAATTGGAGGCACACATACCGCGGGCCGGGATTCAAGGCTCATGTGCTCGCCATGCTGGTTTTTATCACCCCTAAGGTCGGCCCGGCTTCAGACCTGGCGATCAAGATTCCGGACTCCAAGACCGAAGAGTGGTATTTCCACGGGGTCAATCATACGGTAGATGCCTTCTGCGAAGGCCTGAACAAATTACGCAGCGACCCCAGCGCTCCGCTTGCGCTCGCGAACCTCGACCTTGATACGGGAAAGGAAGCCAGGCTCGGAACCTATGCTCTGGCAGACAAGACCTACGCTCAATTGCTGGATCGCTTAACCTCGAAGGAAACTCGCACAATCCCTGAAGATCTTAAAGAACATCTCATTCAATATTATGCGGTAGCGGCAAAGCAGGCTGAAACCCAGCAGTCAATAGACGAAAAGCTGGACATCCTAAAGCGAATGAAGGCCATAGATCCCGACCATAGGAGCCTTCCTGCCGGGGTGAAACCGGAATAGAAACTGAGGCTTGGTAGCGCTGACGGGAATCGAACCCGTATACCCGCCTTGAGAGGGCGGTATCCTAACCGTTAGATGACAGCGCCATCCGAAGAATCTTGATTATAACAAAGCTGAGCCACATCAATTTTCTGAAAGCTCTTGCTTTTCACAGGCCTTCATGGAGTTATACTGGACTAAATCCGCAACTTAAAATTCCACAGCCTTTTTCCATTCGCGGGCGGAGGTGTATGCGGTTCGCGGATCAATCTAATCCATTCCTAAATTTAAGCAGGAGTATTTGAGTATGGCGAAAATTAAATCCACCAGCGGTGCCAGAGCTACGCGTGCCAGTAAGAGTCAACCCAACGTCAACGATCCAGCCAATGTTCCCAGCCTGACGCCGGTCGAGCAACCGAGAGTGAATCCAAGCGTCCAGGTGGCGGCTTCGACCAACGCCTCCGAACCTCAAGTGGCGTCAGACCCCGTGAAAGCCGAAGATGCCAGCAAGTCGAGTGGAGACATCAACACCTCCGATAAAAGTGCCAAAGGGGACGGCAACAACAAGATATTTGAGGTTCGAAAGACGGAGCCACGCAAGAACGTGGTTCCAATCAATATTGAAGAGGAAATCAGGCGGCGCGCCTACGAACTCTCTCAACAACGCGAACCCGGCACGGGCAGCGAGGCCGAGGATTGGTTCAAGGCGGAGCGCGAAGTGATGCAGCGCTACCACCAGCACACCGCGTAGTCGCGCGGCCAGTTTGAGGGTGCGGCTGCCTGCATTGGCAGCCGCTTATGCTACCCTTTGCGATTTGCTCTGACTAGCTTCGGATCTAAGCAGTTCCCGGCTGCTGGACCAGAGGCCTCCGCGCGTTACAGTTGCCCTGCAAGAGGGTTTCTGGAAAAATAGATTGGGGTTCTCCCAAATGGCGGAAATTGGTAGTTTTGCCCTGCTGCTCGCTTTGGCGTTAAGCGCATATTCATTCCTCGCCGGAATCATCGCGCTTGCGTTTCAGAATCGAACTTCTTCTCAACTCGCCTTCGCCGGATCAAGCCGAGCTGCGATGGCGCTTCCATCTGGCGAAAGTTCGTTCATTGCGACCCTGCGGCGGGGTTCGGAGCGCATTGGTGAAACCGCTCGCCGCGCCGGCGTTGCGACTTTTGGCGCCGTCTTGCTCGCTTCAATCGTTCTCGTCATCTGTGCCTTTCGTGACGATTTCTCCATCGCCTACATCCTGCACCACAGCAATCGTGATCTTCCCGGTCCTTATAAGTTTGCGGTGCTGTGGTCGGGTCAGGAAGGCTCGCTGCTTTTCTGGTCGCTGCTGCTGGCCGCATACGGATTCGTGCTGCGCTTGCGTTACAAGACCGATCCACGCCTTTTCGCCTACGCATCGGTGGTTTTGTCAGGGGTCCAGATATTTTTTCTGCTTCTGCTGAACTTCGCGGCGCATCCTTTCGCCATCGTGCAAGGAACCATTCCCGCCGATGGCAACGGATTAAATCCTCTTCTGCAATATCCCGAGATGGTGATTCACCCGCCAATGCTTTATCTAGGATATGTCGGGTTCACCGTCCCCTTCGCCTTTGCCCTGGGCGCATTGATTATGAAGTATCCCGGCGAAAAGTGGATCCACATCACTCGCCGCTGGACCATGGTGACCTGGGCATTTCTCACCTGCGGTGTCTTCCTCGGCGCGCACTGGGCTTACTCGGTGCTTGGCTGGGGTGGCTATTGGGGATGGGACCCGGTAGAGAACGCTTCGCTCATGCCTTGGCTCACGGGAACTGCATTTCTGCATTCGGTCATGATGCAGGAAAAACGCGGCATGCTGAAGATGTGGAATATGTGGCTGGTCTTCGCCACATTCTGGCTGGCGATCCTGGGAACCTTCCTCACCCGAAGCGGAATCATTAGCTCGGTGCACGCTTTCGCGCAATCGTCGATCGGCGACTGGTTCGCCTGGTTTCTTTGCATCACGCTGGTTGTCTTCGTGTTTTTCTTCTTCAAAAACAAATCTCACCTGCGCACTGAGCACAAGCTGGAATCTTTGATTTCCCGCGAATCGAGTTTCCTGTTCAACAACCTGCTTTTCGTATTGCTTTGTTTCACCGTGCTCTGGGGCACATGGTTCCCCAAAATCTCCGAGCTGGTACAAGGCAATAAAGTCACGGTGGGCGCGCCCTTCTATAACCGTGTAGCCATTCCGGTAGCTTTACTCCTGCTGATTCTCACCGCTCTAGGGCCGCTGCTGGCGTGGCGGAAGACTTCGTTTGAGAGCCTGAAGCGTAATTTCATGTGGCCGGCCATCGGCGCGATTGCCATAGCCATCTTTCTGATGATCTCGCCCCAGAGCTGGGGATCGGCCTTCGGCCTCAGGCCGTGGAAAGACATCTCTTACTTCTATTCATTGATGGCCATAGCTCTCTCTGTGCTGGTTACACTCACCGTGGCCAGTGAATTCTACCGTGGCGGCCGCGTCATCTCGAAGCACACCGGCCAGGGGATGTTCGCTTCCATGGTGCAGCTCACGCATCGCAACACGCGCCGCTATGGCGGATACATTGTTCACTTCGGCGTGGTGGTCGTGATCATCGGCTTCGCCGGCTCAGCGTTCAATCTGGATAGGGAGCAAGAAATGGCCTATGGCGACAAGATGAATATCGGCCCATTCACCCTCGTCTGCCGTTCCTACACTGAAGACGATGCGCCCAACTACTTCAGCCAGTGGGCCGTGCTTGACGTCTATAAAGGCGGCAAGCAAATCGGTACCATGACGCCGGTGCGGCGCTTCTACCATGCCAGCCAGCAAACCTCGACCATGCCAGATATCCGCTCCACGCTTAACGACGATCTCTATGTCGTGTTTGAAGGAGTGAATCAGGACAACGGTCATCCGATTCTCAAGGCCCATTTGAATGCGCTGGTGATGTGGATCTGGATGGGCGTTTGGATCATGCTAATTGGGACCGTTCTGGCGTTGGTTCCCAATGCGCCCGCGCCCGCGCGGGTTCCCGCGCCTTCGCGACTTAAGCAGGCGCATGCCGAACCGGTAGCGACAGGAGACTGATGTTCACATTCATGCCCAGTGTCCTCAGCTCGCCTTCCACCTGGAGTGCCCCACGCCTCGCCGCTTTTGCGAGACGTGGGTCTTCGAGCCGCAAACTCGTACAAGTTTTCCTGCTTTGCATAGCCATTTACTTCACGCTTGGCGCTTCCGATCCAGCTACCCGCTTCACCGAACTCGGCCATCAGATGATGTGCATTTGCGGCTGCAACCAGATCCTTCTGGAGTGCAATCACGTCGGCTGCCCCGACTCCGACGGAATGCGCAATGAGCTGATGGCAGCCGTAAGTCGCGGCGATAACGACAGCCTGGTCGAGCAGGGCTTCGTTCAGAAGTATGGCCCGACCGTTCTGGCCGCTCCCACGAATAGAGGTTTTGACCGCATTGCCTATATCATTCCGTTTGTAGCTTTATTCCTGGGCTTTGGACTGATCATGCTGGTGATCCGCGACTGGAAGAATCGTCCCGAGCCCGCGCTTGCCGATGGGCTGCGTCCGGTACGCGGCGCGGAACTGGAACAATTTCGCGATCAGGCCCGCAAGGATACCGATCTATGACCTGGCTTCTGCTGTGCCTTATGCTGGCTGTCGCTTCTCTTTACTACGTGTTCTACTTGCCGGGACGATTGTTTCTCGGCCCGGAGAAGACCCGCGCAGGATACTTGCGTGAGCGCAAGGACGCAGTTTATGAAAACCTCCGCGATCTCAATTTCGAATACAAAGCCGGTAAAGTTCCGGATGCAGACTTTCAGTCTCTGAAAACGTCCTTGCAGGATGAAGCCGCGGCATTACTGGCCGAGATCGCGCGTCTAGAAAGCAGTCCTACGCCCGCGCTCCGCAAAACACGAGCCTGAGAAGACACGAATCTGAAAGGAACCAGCTTTTGAAAACTTCCCTCAATGTCAGCCGGAAGGCGCAGGGTCTCTGCATCCTTCTTCTCGCTTCTATTGCTGCGGCGCAAACCCTTACTGGGACGGTGAAGAACGCAACCACCGGAAAGCCCGCGGCGGGAGATGAAGTGGTCCTGCTCAAGCTGGGCCAGGGCATGGAAGAATCGGGCCGCACGAAGACGGATGCTCAGGGTAAATTCAGTTTCAAACTCGATGACGAGCAGACGCCACACCTGGTTCGCGCCATTCACAACGATGTGACTTATCACCGCATGGCGCCTCCAGGAACAAGTTCGGTGGATGTGGATGTTTACGATGTGGCGAAGAAAGTCGACGCCATCAAAGTCGTTGCCGACATCATGCGCATTCAAGCGGAGCAGGGTCAGATGCAGATCATCCGCGAGTTTGGCGTGCAGAACTCATCCAATCCTCCGCGCACACAGATGAGTGAACATAATCTCGAGTTCTACGTGCCCGATGGAGCGCAGATCATTCCGGATTCCGCGACGGCCACTACCGAGAACGGCAATCCGTTGAAGTCCGCCCCGGTGCCGGAAGGCGAGAAGAACCGGTACTCCTTCATCTTTCCGCTGCGCCCGGGATTAACCCGCTTCGAAGTGGTTTATCAGGTGCCCTACAGCGGCAGCGCCAACGTGAATCCGAAGTCGGTGTATCCGCTCGATCATTTTGTAGTCATGGCGCCGAAGACGATGCAGTTTGCCGCCGCATCGGCGGCGGCTGGGTTCAACCTGGTCAATTATCCGCAAGAACCAGCGGCTGCGGTGGAAGTGGCGTCCAACACGAAGGCGGACGAGAATCTATCGTTCAAAGTTTCCGGAGAAGGCACGATCGAAAACCCGCAGGAGGCGGGGTCGCAAGGGCCGAATCAGCAGGGGGCGAACCAACCAGGATCGGCCGACGGCGAACAGAGTTCCGGACCTCCGGGATCACAGGCCAACAGTAGGCCGGGTGGAGGCTTGGGTCCCCCGATTGACGCTCCCGATCCGCTACAGAAATACCGTTGGTGGATTCTGGGTAGCTTTGCTGCCGTTCTGCTCCTCGGCGGAGTCTACGTGGCCTCGCGCCAACAATCCGCGGCACGAGCGCAGCGCGTGCAGCGGGGTGGCACTGCCGCTCAACCTTCGGAGGTAGAAGATGAATACGAGCCCATCGAAATAGGGGTGGACAGGCCGAGGCGCGCCCCGACCACTCGCCCCTCCTCCATGTTGATGGAAGGAATTAAAGAAGAACTGTTTCAGTTGGAAGTCGAGCGAAAACAGGGACAGATCTCACCGGCGGAATACGACAAGGCTAAGGCTGCTCTGGACCAGACTTTGGAGCGCGCTCTGAAGCGCGAAGCTCAGAGGGCATAATGTCGCGCTCGGGCATGCTTTAATGGCGCATGCAATATTCCTGGTTCATCCTTCTACTAGTCATTGCCGGAACCGCATTCTTCTTGTTGTTGTTGCAGGGCACACCGGTCGGCAATGTTCTGCACGATCGCATTCCCGATAAGCCCCGGCGCAGGCTATTTGTGGCGTCGGTCAGCTTCTTTCTGACTTTCGCCGCAGTACGCGCCGTAGTCTATGCGGTGCTGCGCCACATTCCTCCATTCCACTTCATTATTCAGTCTGACGGGCGGCACATTCATCATCTGGTGATCGGAATAGTCATTCTGCTGCTGGTGGGTTACGGATGGTTGGCGGATATTGGTACGGGTGAAGACGATTCTTCGATCCTACTGAGCCGTCTTATGGCAATTCTTTATGGCGTAGGCGCGGCACTGACGCTGGACGAGTTTGCGCTATGGCTTAATCTGCGCGACGTGTACTGGTCGCCGCAGGGACGGACTAGCATTGATGTGGTAGTGCTGTTTGGAGCGTTCCTGTCGGCAAGCGCCTGGGGCGCTCCGCTATTCCACTCGCGCAGCAAGAAGACCCCCAAGAAAATCTTCTAATCTCGTTGGCCTGCTATCTGCACTCTATCGCTTCGGCATCGTTGATTGAAGCCGCGCGCTTCACCGGCTTAAAATGCGCAAAGCGCAAGCTGCACCACTAGCTAGGTCTCGCCCTAAGTCAGCATGCAGACGGATTTCAATTCTGTGTAGTTCTCGATCACAACCTGGCCCATCTCACGTCCGATGCCCGACTGTTTATAGCCTCCGAAAGGCATCGCCGGATCGACAACGTTATGGCAGTTGACCCATACCGTGCCAGCCTTCAGTTGCGGGACTAGTTCATTAACTTTCGAGAGATCGTTGGACCAAATGCTGGCGCCCAGTCCGTAAGGCGTGTCGTTGGCAAGGGCTGCAACATCGCGTAAGTCATCATAGGGCGTTGCCACTAGTACGGGGCCGAAAATTTCCTCCTGATATACCGCGGAGATTGATCGGGCTCCCACCAGAACGGTTGGTTTGACAAAGAATCCCGGGCCTTCATAGTCCGGAGTTCCCGCGATGGCTTTCGCGCCTTCCTCGATTCCACGATGGATATACCCGAGAACACGATCGCGCTGTCGTTGGGAAACAAGAGGACCCATCTGTGTTCCCGGATCCAAGCCGGGACCCAGCACAATTTGCTCAGCCTTTGCCGCAATCTGTTCGAGCACAGCGCTGAATTGTTTCCGTTGCACGAAAAGTCGCGATCCAGCCGTGCAGACCTGACCATGATTGAAGAAGATCGCCTGCGCTGCGCCTTCCGCGGCCACGCCTGCATCCACATCCTCCAGCACGATCATGGGCGACTTGCCCCCAAGTTCAAGGGAGAATCTCGTCATGTTCTCCACGGCCGAATGTCCAACCAGCTTCCCCACTTCGGTCGATCCGGTGAAGGCAAGCTTGTCGATTCCCTTGTGGGCGGCAAGCGGAGCGCCCGCTGCGATTCCATCACCGGTTACGACGTTCAGCACTCCCGCCGGGTATCCAACCTGCTCCGCGAGCTCAGCCAGTCGCAATGCGGTCAGCGGCGTCTCTTCGGCAGGTTTCAAAACGACGGTGCAGCCGGTTGTGAGTGCGGGGCCGATCTTCCAGGCGGCCATAAGCAGCGGAAAATTCCATGGGATGATTGCACCCACCACCCCCACAGGTTCTCTTCGTGTATAGGCCGTGATCCGCTTCCCCGGTGGCGCTGGGAACGAAAGATCGAGTGTGCGTCCCTCGATTTTGGTGGCCCAACCAGCCATGTAGCGAAGGAACTCCACGGTGCAAGGGACGTCTACGGCGCGGGCCATGCTCACGGTCTTGCCGTTGTCGAGCGATTCCAATTCAGCAAGATGATCTCCGTCGGCTTCCACAGCATCCGCCAGCCGGAACAAAAGGCGCTCGCGATCGGCTGGACGTAGGTGTTTCCATGCAGTATCTTCCAAAGCGGAGCACGCCGCCGCGACGGCAGCATCCACGTCCCCAGCCTGCCCAGCCGGAACTGTGCAGATCGACTCGCCCGTTGCCGGGTTGATGACGGGGAGAGTTTTTCCGGAATGAGCCTCTACCCAGCGCCCACCGATCAACATCCGGCGAGCCTTCTGAATGAAATTGCGAGTCCAATCGGAAGCTGCCAATTGGGGCGTTGCCATTTTTCCCTCCTCGCCACCTCTATGAGTTAATCCACGCGACTTCCTATCGCGGTGAATATGCAACCGCTTTAATCTCGATTACCAGACCAGGGCGGGCCAGTCCTGCAATCTCGAGAATCGTCCATGTGGGAAATGGCGCCTTGAGATAGCGACTCTTGATCTCAACGAATCGGCCCAGATGCTCCTGAAGTCCGACATGATAAGAGACCAACTCGACGACATCGTCGAGGGACGCTCCGGCAGCCTCAAGAACAATCTTCAGCCGGTCAAAAGCATTCACGATTTGCGTGTCGTCATCTTCCGGCATCGTGCCATCGGGATTCAGTCCGATCTGGCCGGCTACGTAGATGAAATCGCCGGCCCGGACCGCAGCTGAATAAGAAAACTTCGCAAAGATTGTGGAACCATCTTTGGTGGCAAAGATGGGATTTGAGGGATTGATCGATTTTTTTGCCATATTCTCCTTGAATGATTCGTTCAGAGGCGCGCGCCTGGGGGAAGCTCCAAGCCAAGCAAAAGCCTCCCATAGGCTTCCCCGATCGAGTCTGGTTGCAACAGCAAATGTGAACTCATCGCATGGAAATCGCGAAACAAGCGTTCTGCGCGGCTGTTGGAAGGCAGCAAGCTGCCACCCATTGCCGAAAACATCTTCTGGCCAGCATCCAACGCCACCCGGGACGACACGGCGATCCGCATACGGACCGCAGCCCGCTCCTCCAGCGTCGGCACCCGCCCACGCCCAAGGATTTCCAGGATATAGTCGGAGTCGTCGAGCAGATTCTGCCGCAGAATCGCCATTGTCGCTTCGCCCTGCGCCACAGCAATTTGTGCGATTTTGTCGTCACGCTGACGTTGTTGCGTAACTCCGCTCACTCTCCTCTTGACTACAGCACAGAATTCCTCCGCGACTGCCGACGCCACTCCCAGCGTTGGAGCCAAAATTGACATGGCAAACACCGAGTTCAAGGGGTAGTCGTAAATCGGCTCGTCATTTGGACAAGTGGAGTGTTTTTCACCAGCCTGAAGCTGTTTCCAGCTTAGCCACCGATGTTCTGGCACAAAGGTCGGCTTTAGGCTAATGTCTTTGCTGCCGGTGCCTCTCATGCCGACAACGTTCCAACTGGCATGGTCGATGGAAAACGCGTTTTTGGGCACGAGAACCACATGCAACTCCGGCTCCTCGCCATTCTCTGCGGGTAGTGAGACGAGTAAACCCGCCCAAGATGCAATATCGATACCCGAGGCATAACGCCAATTGCCGCTTAGCGATATGCCGCCTGGAACTCGCTCCGCTGTAACTCCAATTCCGACTCCGCCGGTCAGCATTGAAATTATCGGTGGAGCATCGCCACCGAAGACCTCTTGCTGTACTTCAGCCGAAAATTTTCCGAGCATGAGTACGTTGGCCGCGTTCAACCCAATGATCCACGCGCAGGAAGCGCATCCCGCGCCGATCTGGAATACCGCTTCCCAGGCTTGACGCGGAGTGCAGCCGAGTCCTCCGAAACGAGGAGGTTGGGTCATCCGAAACAGGTCAGCCTCCGCCAGGCGCTGTGCGATCTCTTCCGGAATGCGCTTCTCTGCCTCAATGCGCGGGGCCTCCTCGAGAAGCCAGTCGCGTAACCCGGAAGCTTTCTCGGCTACAGAAGCTGATCCGGGTTCGATCGGCACAGAGTTTGACAGGACCGCCATAGCGAGAAACCGCTCTTAACGAGGAATCGTCGACAACCTATAACGACTAACGCACTTTAGACTGACTCCGCACTTATCTGGTGTATCGCCAGATACGAGGACCCTGATAATCTGTTTCCCTGCATCCTCTCGAAATAAGTTGGTGGAAGTGCAAAAAACACCAAAAACGAAACGCTTGCTGGGAACCTGGAAGATCGATTCGCTTCTCATTCGCCAGATCACCCAACAAGCCAGTTGGGGCCGGCGGCGAAAGTTTCGCAAGAATGAAATGCTCTATGAGCAGGGCACCACATCGACCAAGTTCCATCTCGTTGTCGACGGGTTGGTACAGGTCTCGATTGTGAGGGTCGACGGCGTGGAAGTCGTGCTGGAATACATGGGCCCCGAAACCATCCTCGGGGAAGGCGCGGCTTTCGATGGACTCCCCAAGTTCTCAAGCGCCGTGGCGGTGGAGGATACGGAAACGATTGAGTTTGATGCTGCGAAAATGGAAGCAGTCTTCAAGCAGCATCCCGAATTCGCTGCGGCGCTTTTAAGGGTAACCAGCCTCAAGCAACGAGTGCTTGCCGTTCGTCTGGAGCATCTCGCCTCGCGCAAACCGGAGGGTCGGATCATGGATCTGCTGCACCGGTTGCAGGAGATGTTTGCCATTGACTACAACGGCGGTCGGCTCATCGTGACCCATTTGACTCATGAACAAATCGCCGCTATGACAGGGACTTCAAGGGTCACCGTAACCCGAGCTATGCGGTCCCTGCGGGAACAGGATCAGATTGACATCATTGACGGGCACATTCTCGTAAAGAGCTTCCGTCCGTAGCTGAAGATCCCGTTGCCAGCCATCCTGTATCCGGGGATACAGAGCCTCCAGGCGCATTCCAGTAACCTCTGACCACGGTTGTTTCGCCGCCGGATTTCTTTCTCGACCAATCAGGAATTCCACGAGGCCATAACAATTGAAGGACGAGTCCCGTTTCTATCGGCGGTTGTTTGGGCGCTTCGCCACAGGCGTGGCCGTCGTCCTGGCCGAAGAAGACGGCGATATCCGCGGCCTCACCGTGAACTCTCTTACATCGGCCAGCCTGAATCCGCTGCTCTTGTTATTTTGCGTGCACAACGACAGTCGCTCAGGTGACCACATACTGCGCGTCGGACGATTCACCGTAAATATTCTCGCCGCCGATCAGGAAAAAGTGGCACGGCACTTTGCGGGCCGCCGGGATGCCCACGCAGAGTTCTCTTATGTCCGGGAGGAGGGCTTTGTTTGGCTTACTCATTCCAACGCCGCATTTCTATGCGATCTCGAAGCCGCTTATCCCGGTGGCGATCATCGCATCATTCTAGGACGGGTAAAGAACATGGTTGGCCCGGATGAGTGCGAGCATTTGCTCGTCTATCACCAGGGGCGTTATGGAAATCTTCAGTCAAAAGCGATCACTGACTCACAGGCAGAGGGCACACAACCATGACGGAATTTGCATCGAGGGCAGATTTGCAGTCGAAAAAGATCAGCTTCACCCGGCTTTCCCATAACGCATATGCGTACACAGCGGAGGGCGACCCTAACTCGGGCGTGGTGATCGGCGACGAGAGCGTTCTGGTGGTGGATGCGACTGCCACTCCGGTGATGGCGCGCGCTTTAATTGAGCGAATCCGAGAAATCACCGACAAGCCCATTCGCCATGTGGTGCTGTCGCATTATCATGCCGTCCGCGTGCTCGGGGCATCGGCCTTCAGGAGCGAGGGCTGCGAGCATATCATTGCCAGTCGCGGCACCTACGAGATGATCGCGGAACGCGGTGCGCAGGACATGCAGTCCGAGATCGAACGTTTCCCCCGCTTGTTTCAGGCGGTCGATTCCATCCCCGGACTGACCTGGCCATCTCTGGTTTTTCAAGGCGCAATTACCCTGTACCTGGGGCAACTCGAGGTCAGGATTCTTCAGGTCGGTCCGGGGCACACAAAAGGCGACACCATCGTGTGGCTCCCGCAGCAACATATCTTGTTTTCCGGGGATCTCGTCGAATATCAAACTGCCGCCTACACCGGCGATGCACAACTGGAGGAGTGGCCCGACACGCTGGAATGCCTGCGCGCCATGAAGCCGGAGAAACTCGTCCCCGGCCGTGGGCCAGCGCTCGAGAATCCCCAACACGTCCACGATGGACTGGATTACACGAAAGATTTTGTAAGCACGCTCTTCACCTGCGCCAAGGAATCGATTGCCGCAGGCAGAACGCTCAAAGAAACGTTCCAATATACACGCTCGAAGATGGATCCTAAATTTGGACGGATGTTTATTTACGAACACTGTTTGCCCTTCGATGTGTCGCGGGCTTATGACGAAGCGAAGGGAGTCAAGCATCCGAAGATATGGACCGCGGAGCGAGACAAAGAGATGTGGCAGGCGCTGCAAGGTTAATCACGCGGCGGCAATAGCGAAGCGTTTCTGTGAAATAGCCAGCCCGGAGGTCCTCCCTTTTATGACCAGGCCATCTGCGAAGCTTCATGGGGAAACAGGAGAGTTACAATATCAATCCGGATTCGGCAACGAGTATTCCACGGAAGCGCTCAGCGGCGCGCTTCCCGTGGGGCAGAACTCGCCTCAGCGCGTTGCTTTCGGTCTCTACGCCGAGCAGATCAACGGGACTTCATTTACCGCGCCGCGCGCGTCGAATCGCCGTTCCTGGTTTTATCGCATCCGGCCCTCGGTAATGCACAAGCCCTACCGGCCTGCATCCAGAAATCTGATTCGCAGCAGCCCTTTTCACGAAACACCCACCTCGCCCAATCAGTTGAGATGGGACCCACTGCCGATACCGGAATCACCCACGGATTTTGTCGGAGGACTGATCACGCTTGCCGGCAACGGCATCTGTGATAACCACTCTGGAGTAGCCATCCATGTCTACGCCGCTAATCGCTCCATGGAGAATCGCTTTTTCTACGATGCGGACGGCGAACTGCTGATCGTCCCGCAAAGCGGAACGCTTTTGCTACGCACGGAATTTGGCCACCTTCTGGTCAAACCCGGCGAGATTTGTGTGATTCCGCGGGGCGTGAAATTTCAAGTTAAGTTGATCGATTCGGAAGCTCGCGGCTACGTCTGCGAAAACTACGGAGCCATGTTCCGGCTCCCCGATCTTGGCCCAATCGGAGCCAACGGTCTGGCCAACCCTCGAGATTTCCAGAGTCCTTGCGCAGCCTACGAGGACATCGAGGGAGACTTCCAGGTTGTCGCCAAGTTTTGTGGCAACCTGTGGGAATCCGAATACGATCATTCTCCGCTCGATGTCGTGGCTTGGCACGGGAACCTTGCTCCCTATAAATACGATCTGTTGCGCTTCAATTGCATCAATAGCGTCACCTTTGATCATCCCGATCCATCGATCTATACCGTTGTTACTTCGCCCTCCGAAATTCCGGGCATAGCGAATTGCGATTTTGTCGTCTTTCCTCCGCGCTGGATCGTGGCGGAGCACACCTTCCGTCCTCCCTGGTTCCATCGCAATTTTATGAGCGAGTTCATGGGATTGGTTTGGGGCGAATACGATGCCAAGGCCGAAGGGTTCCTTCCCGGCGGAGCCAGCTTGCACAATTGCATGAGCGGTCACGGACCGGATGCTGAGACCTACGAAAAAGCATCGGCTGCGCAACTCCAACCACAACAACTGAAGGACACACTGGCATTTATGTTTGAGAGTCGTTTCGTGGCGCGGCCAACCGAGTTCGCCTTGAACAGTGCCCAACTGCAGCATGAGTACTACAGATGCTGGCAGGATCTTAAGAAACATTTCAAAGCCCCGGCGCAATAACGAGAACCGCTTATGGATAGCCTTGCCCAAGGACGGATAACGGAGAAGGCGAAGAGTCCACCTGCAGCTCTGCAGGCGCTGCTGGCCCGCATCATCGACTACGCCGGCCTATTTCCACCGGCTGGGTCGAGTATGTCAGATGCGGTGGCTAACTACGCGCAGTATCAAGCGAGCGAATCGGCGTGGGCGTTGGGCCGCTTTGTTGTTCCCGCGAATCGGTTGGCGGAATTTGAGGCCGCCCGGTCGAGGCTCCCTATTCGACAGACCTGGCAGCTCACCTGTCTGATCGGGGATAACCTCCACGACGATTCGCTCCGAGTTCATGACTTTAACCGGCGCAGTCGATCCATCGGTGCGGCGGTAGATAGCATCGAGATCAAATTGGGTTGCGGCGATCGCGCGCAGCTTCTCAGACAAATCCCTCCGAGCGACGTATGTGTCTACTTTGAGGTTTCTCTGGACGAACCGCTCGAGCAATTAGCAGCCATCAATAAAGCAGGAGCACGCGCGAAGCTGCGCACCGGCGGAGTAACAGCAGAAGCCATACCCTCAGCGGAAGGCGTGACCGGCTTCCTGTCCCGATGTGCGGACGCGGGAGTCGCATTCAAAGCGACCGCTGGATTGCATCATCCGGTTCGATCTATCCATCCGCTGACCTACGAGCCCAATGCTCCCCGAGCAAGAATGCATGGGTTCCTGAATGTTTTCCTGGCCGCCGCCTTCGCTCTTCAGAAAGTCCCGCAAAATGAAATGGCCGCAGTCCTTAATTCAGAAAATCCCGCCGACTTCTACTTCGATGACATCGGCGCTCGCTGGCGGGATTCAACGCTCACAACCGACCAGATCCGTCACACTCGCGACCAGTTTGCTATCTCCTTCGGTTCCTGTTCGTTTGAGGAACCTCTCCATGATCTTCGGGATGTTCAAATTTCATGAGGCCCTCGGTCGACGCTACGCATGATGTTCATGCCTCCTCATGGGTGGAGTCTGCGAACCACGCCGGAGCCGACTTCCCCATCCAAAATCTGCCTTTCGGAGTATTTTGCAGGAACGGACAAGATCAATCGTCTATCGGCATTGCGATCGGCGACCGTGTGCTGGACCTGCGCGCTTGCATCGAACGGCGAACTCTGCTCCCGGCAGACAGCGCGACGATCAAGGCATGCCGGAGCAATTCATTGAATGATCTGATGGCGTTGCTGTCAGACCAGCGCGCGCAACTCCGGCATCAGTTATTCCGGTTGATGCACACCTCGGCGAAGCCGGAAGTTCGGCAGGCCGTCGGCGAGTCTCTCTATCCGATCGCCGCTGTTGAAATGCAGCTTCCAGCGCGCATTGGAGACTACACAGACTTTTACGCCTCCATCTTCCACGCCACGAATGTAGGGAGCATTTTCCGGCCCGGCGCTCCGCTGCTTCCCAACTATAAGTGGATACCCATTGGCTATCATGGCCGGGCATCTTCCGTGGTGGTAAGTGGCGCCGAAATTCGGCGCCCGCGTGGCCAGACCGTGGCGGAGGGCACGTCAGTGCCTGCCTATGTCCCCTCGCGCAACCTGGACTATGAATTAGAAATTGGAATGTACATCGCTGGCGGAAATGAATTAGGCAAGCCGATCCCTATCGAAACCGCGGCCGCCAATATTTTTGGACTCTGCCTGGTCAACGACTGGTCCGCTCGCGACATTCAGCGCTGGGAATACCAGCCGCTTGGTCCCTTTCTCGCCAAGAGTTTTGCAACTACTGTTTCCCCCTGGATCGTCACCATGGAGGCGCTGGCGCCTTATCGCCAGGCAAGTTTCTCGCGCCCTTCCGGTGACCCCGCGCCTTTGCCATACTTAAGCGGCGAGTCGGATCGGCGGTATGGTGCAATCGATATCACGCTGGAAGTTGCCTTGAGCACGGCGAAGATGCGGGAAGCCAAACTTCCCCAGCACCATCTCAGCCTGGGATCTTTCCGCGATATGTATTGGACACTGGGCCAACTGGTCGCACATCACACTAGCAACGGCTGCAATCTCCGGCCAGGAGATCTTCTGGCCAGTGGAACCGTGTCGGGTAGCGCTCCAGGGTCCGCCGGTTGTCTGCTGGAGTTAACCAGGAATGGCAGCATCGAAATAGAACTCCTCACCGGCGAGAAGCGCGGCTTCCTCGAAACCGGAGATGAAGTGATCCTGCGAGGCTGGTGCGAAGGACCGGGAAAGGCACGGATCGGTTTCGGCGAGTGTCGCGGCCGCATCCTGAATTAATTGCGAGCCGCCAGTCACCCTTCAGGCTCCCGCTAGCCATTGCAGCGGCATTCCTCCCAGACCCGCCAAGCGTGCGGCAATGGCGGCCATGAATGTCAGGCTCATCAGCACAAGGAGGGCGACATCCAGGACATTAAAACGCAGTGCTTGCGAAAAAGTTCTGCGCCGGTAGGGATCAAAAGCGCGAGCCTCCATGGCTAGGCTCAAATCACTTGTAATCTTCAGAGCGCGCAGAACCAGGGGGATGATGTAAGCAACGTGTTTGCGCAAGCGTACCAGCAAATTTCCTTTCCCGAACTCAACCGCTCGCGAGCGTTGCGCTTCCAGAATGGTCGCGTGCTCGGCTTGCATCTGAGGAATCAGGCGTAACGTAATTCCAATGACCATGGCAAAAGGAACAGGAATTCGCAGACGGTACAGCGCGGTCATCACCTCGCGAGTCGAAGTCGTCTTGAATACTACAAGGCAAGCCAGCAGGATCGACACAATGCGCGCGGCAACGGAAAATCCGTTAAAAACGCCTGGTTCCGTGATACCCCACGACCCAACCGAAAGCAGTGCATGTCCCTGGTGGCGGAGAAAAACAATCCAGAGCAGCCACGAAACTCCAGCAATGAACCACCCAAGGCGGCCAGTTTTAACTAAAGCGGGCAGCGATAGCCGGCTCGCAAAGGCAACCGCCACGGTCAAGAAAAGAATCAATAACAGGATCAGTGGATGCGCCAGCACCGACACCATCAGGAATACCCAGGCGAGGTAAAGAATTTTGACGCGCGGATCGACGCCTCGTTCCACGACCATCCTGTCGACCCGAGTGTTGCCGGAGAGGGTTGACATGACTATGCCCTTGCCAGCTGTTCCACCATCTCACTGACCCGGCAGGTGAACAGGGAGGGGTTGAGCGCCTGCGCCAACAATGTTACCTGCGGCGGCGTGACCAGGCAGGACCTCAACTCGGTAACCCGGCGGAACACTTCCTCCGTGCGCCCATCGAGCGCCACGGAGCCATCCCGAACCACGATCACGCGATTCGCATAATTCGCCGCCAGGGAAACATCGTGCGTCACCATTACGATCGTTAGACCCCGCCGTTGCAGTGTCGAAAGATAATTCATGATGCGCAACGCAGCCTCATGATCCGCGCCGGTGGCGGGCTCGTCCAGCACAAGCACCTCTGGTTCCATGATCAGAGCAGAGGCGATAGCGACTAGCTTGCGTTCAGCCAGCCCCATAAAATACGGATCGTCGCGGGCTCGCTGTCGTCCTCCCAGATGTTCCAGAGTGCTTTCAACCGCACTCTCAACGCGAGCTTTTTCCCAGCCGAGATTCTTTGGTCCGAAGGCCAATTCTTCCTCAATCGTCCGCGAGAAAAGCTGGTGATCCGGATTCTGAAATACGTATCCTACCTTTCCCGCCAATTGCGCTACACCGGAACTCCTTGTATCGCGCCCGCCAACCAGTACTTGACCCGTCGTCGGGACTAACAACCCATTAAAGTGTTTCGCCAGAGTCGTTTTGCCTGCGCCGTTAGGACCCATGAGCGCAATAAATTCTCCGCGTCGTATCGCCAGGCTGACGTTACGAATTACTTTCGTCCCATTTGGATATACAAACGACGCACCTTCCATCTCGATCAGAGTTTCGGCGGTAGCATTGCTTGCCGAACTTCTTTCCTCCGGTGGCGTCAACAGAACGAAATCTCGCATCTGCCCGATCGCGTCTTCCACTCTGAAAGGAAGAGGCCCGCGCCATTGTTCTCGGGTTCGCAGTTGGTAAGCGACTTGCGTGACCTCGGGAAGTTTCACTCCCACATTCAGCAACTCCTCCGCGGAATCGATGATTTCAGCCGGATTTCCTACCCGCACGATCCGGCCGTGATCCATCAACACCAGCCGCGACGCGTATGGTAGTACTTCTTCCAATTCCTGATTGACCATCACCACCGTGACACCGCTCTCGCGATTGAGTTGAGCGAGGGTTGCCATCAGTTCCTGCTTGCCCACCGGATCCAGTTCCGCAGTGGGATTGTCCAGCACCAGCATCTCCGGCTGAAATGCCAGAGCGGCCGCGATGGCAAGACGTTGCTTCTGCCCCCCTGAAAGATTCCATGGCGAACTGCGCGCCTGCCCCTCCAGCCGTACTGTGCGCAACGCGGAATGCACTCGTCCAGCAATCTCATTTCCCGGCAAACCGATGTTCTCCAGCCCGAAAGCTGTGTCTTCTTCAACACTCAGTCCCACCAGTTGCGATTCGGCATTCTGGAGAACGAATCCAACGTGACGCGCAAGGTCGGGAACGGAAGCCTTCCGCGTATCGAGTCCACACACCACAACTTCACCCTCCATGCGTCCACCAAAGCTGTGAGGGATAAGTCCATTCAGCGCATAACACAATGTGGATTTCCCCGAGCCCGCACGGCCGGCAATGGCAATAAATTCGCCGGCGCCAATCTCAAGGTCCACTCCCTGCAATGCGCACCGATCCTGCTGCCGTCGATACGAATAAGTCAGTCCTCGAATTTGGACGATTGGCCCCATGCAGTTGTCAGGAGTTTTGCTCGACGGAGCCAATCGGCTCCTCGTAACCCATCTCGTCGCGGGATAGTCCGTAGCGCTCGGCAGCCGGTCCAACCACACGCGCTACCAGCGGCCCCAGCAAGCTGCCTACAAAAGTCGTGAGGCCAACCGCCGGGAAGATGGCCCTCCAGATCAGCGAATCCGGAAACAGACGCAGATAGCTGAAGTTTGTGCAGAGATAGAAAGCTCCTAGAACGCACCAGAGAATCACAACGGCGTAGTACTTGAACCAGCTACTGCTTTTTGCCATGCAGTAGTCTTTCGGTCCGCGATAGAGGCGATAGAACAAATACGCCATCCACCAGGAGACGATCGCTCCGGCAAGCGAACCCGGCGAGAGCGAACCGGTCAACGCATCGCCGAGCAGGTTGGCGATCGCCACTCCCCACACCGCCGGCATCCCAAAAATTGCTCCAAATGGAAAACGCACTAACGCATCGGCGCGAAAGGTGAGGAAGCCGGGAATCAGCACCAGCACTGCGCTGACGGCCTGCAGAATCACCGACAACGCCGCAGTCATCGCCATCATCGTGACTGCCTTCGCATTCCAGCGCCGCCGCATTTTAACGACGCCCGGCGGGAAAAATCGAATCTGATAGTCGAATAGTTCGGCTGCGAACATGATCGTCATGGGAACCGTCAGCACCATCCCAATCCGAAACATGGTTTGGGTGCTGAGCGACCGGCTAATCAGTTCTTCCAATCGTGACAGCACTCTAGGATTCGCCTCCTGCGTCACGACAACGCACAATGGTCTTCACGCCTTCCTGCCGTGAAAGCTTTTCGAGTGCGTCCCTAGTTCCGGCCAGGGACACGGTCGAAGTCACGAGACGGCCTACATTCAGCTTTCCGCCGGAGATCAAATCTACCGCGGTGCGAAAGTCTCGCGGCCCAAATCCGAAGGAACCGGTAAGAAGAACCTCGTCGTAATGAATCCGGTTCATGTCCAGGTTCAGGGTCGATCCGGATGGCATGCCCGCGAACAAGTTGATCGCCCCGCCCTTGCGAACCAGCTTCACTGACAGTTCAGCGGCTTTCACATCCGCCACCGACACCATCACTTTGTCCGCTCCCTCGCCGCCGGTTGCGCGCATCACGGTCGCCGCCACATCTTCATTCCGTGCATTGATGACTACATCCGCAACGCTCGCAGCCATTGCCATGCGCTCGGGCATCATGCCGCTCAAAAGGATTGGCTTTGCCCCGAGGACACGTCCGATCTCCGCCTGCAACAACCCCATCACGCCATCGCCTAGAATCACCAGCGACTCTCCCGCTGTCAGGCCAATACTGGAAAAAGCGTGCAGGCAGCAGGCGACAGGTTCGGCAAAACAACTTGCATTCAGGTCGAGTCCTTTCGGCAACGCGATCATTGCTTCGGCAGCCAGGCGTTCCGGCACGCGCACAAACTCGCTGAACCCACCGGGATCGAGCAGTTGCTCGAAAAGATTAGGACAGAGACTATACCGGCCTTTTTGGCATTGCGGACACGATCCGCAGGGAACATAAGGCGCAACCGTGACACGGGTCCCAGGCTGCCAGGCACTGGATTGCTGAGATTCCACCACGATTCCGCTGATCTCGTGTCCCAGCCCCGATCCAGGGCGAATCTTCGGATGACCGCGCAAAAAAGTCTTCACGTCCGTTGCACAAATGCCGCAGGCCTCCACCGCCACCAGAACTTCCCCGTTGGCGATTTTCGGCACCGGCATGTCCTCAATTTGAATCGAACCCGGGCCGTAATACTTAAGAGATTTCACGCGAACCTCGAGTCCTTTCTTGCGCGGACGCCGACCGCCGCCTCAGTCCGAACGGAAATGGAAACGCGATCCGATCGTCTCAGCCGATGCACAGGATTTCCATCGACACACAGTGTGGCATCCCCTTCCATACCCTCCACCACAATGCCGGTTTCTGCGGAGAGGCTTACGTATCGCGACACCACCGGTGGAGCACTCAACAAATCGGACGCAGTCGTCCCCACTTGAGCCAGTGGCAGATCGCAAACCAGGCATCCAGCCGGAATACCCGCAAGCGTCGCCAGGCAGATTCCTCCGGTGATCGCCTTGCCGAAAAATGCAGGTTCGGCAAAACCCGCGACCACGGTTCCCACCGCTTCGCCCTCGGCAACCAGCGTTTGTTCTCCCGCACGAACTCGAGTCACCTTCGCTTCACGACCCCCGATCGACCGAGGGCTCCCAGGGATCATCTTTCCGCCAATTCGCTCGGCCGCGCTTAAGTCGCAGCGACGGCCATCGAGGGTGCCTACGATTGTGCAGCCGATCACAATGTCATTAAATCCCATCGCCACCAGGCGATCATTCACCGAAGCCAGCAATGCGTGAACCTTCCAGATCTCGAGTTCCGCAAAATTCAATTCTTCAATCTGGCTTGCTCGGCACGTCATCAACCGTCCGACGTTGGTCGATCCGGTTCCAATCCCAATCACCGGCACCGTGCTTCCCACCTCCATCGCTGCGTCGGAAAGTGTTCCGTCTCCGCCAACAACAATGAGCCCGTCGAGTTTCTGGCCGGCGATCCATCTCGCCAATACTCGCGTCGTCGTAATTCCGGCAATCGTTTCGGCTTGGTGAACCTGCACACGACCGCTCCAGCCCGCTAGCGCCGACTCTCCGGCGTAGTGAGGTCCGGTTGCGACTTCCTGCGCGCCACAACGTTCGATCGCCTTACGCGCCGCAGCCAGAGATTCCTGCGATCCGCTGCCAGCTACCGGATTCGCAATCAGTCCGACACGCCGCCACCGCTCAGCCATGAACTGCCTCGACCAACGATGCCGCCACTCGCCCCGGGTCCGGCGCCTGCCAGATGTTTCGTCCGACCGCCACTCCTTTGGCGCCAGCGGCCAGCGCCTCGCGGGTGGAAGCGATAAGCTGTTCCGGGCTTTGTTTGGATCCGCCGAGCACGACTACCGGCTGGAAACAGGAGGCAATCACGCCGCGAAAACTTTCCGGGCTGCCGCTGTACCGGATTTTGATCACGTCCGCTCCCAACTCCGCTCCCAGGCGCGCCGCCACTGCAATCTGATCGGCCGAGACCTCCGTCACCGAAAATCCTCCCGGCAACATTTCGCTGATCAGAACCATTCCCCAACGCTCGCACTCGGCGGCCAGTCGCGCCAGCGCATGCAGGCTCGCGGATTCCCCCTCCGCACCCACGATTCCCATTGCGATAACCGCATCGGCGCCGAGCCGAATCGCGTCTTCAACAATAAAAGCCGGCCGGGTTTCCGACCACTCGCCCGTAATCGCCGTCGGGCCACAGTCGACACGAACAACCAGTCCGGTTCCTCCAAAGAGCCCGCTGAACGCTGCGGCGATTCCCGGCGTAACAATCAAAGCATCGATCCCCGCCGCAAGCGTTGCTGGAATCAGACGATCGGGAGATGCCAGCTCAGCCAACGGGGAAAGACCCGAGATTCCATGATCGAACGCCGCCATCACGGTTCTTCCATCGTTGCCGAATAGCCGATTGAGTCGAATCTGTTTGCCTGAGTTCATTTTTATAAGTTCTTTTTCTGAGTTCCTTGAAAAATCCAATCCTAGTTTTGACTTGTACTATCCGCATCCATCGCGCAGCGAAATCCAACTGCGCCGGACCGGTCGATGCTTGGAGCCATAAGCAGGTACTTGCTGTGTTCGGACAACTTATATGCCTGCGGAAAATACCAGCGTGAGCCTTGCGGCTGATAGTGACTGCCGCCGCGCAACACCGCGGCGCGCGTGTGCTCGTCCACGTATTCATCTGTCCATTGCCAAACATTGCCGGTCAGGTCCATTACGCCAAAAGGGCTGGCTCCCTTAGGATGCGACGACACATCGCTGGCCGCAGCCATGTCGCGTCCAGTATCTGGTTTCGGAACCGCATCCGCTTCCCAATCATTTCCCCAGGGATAACTTCGACCATCCGTTCCCTGAGCCGCATACTGCCACTCCCACTCGTGGGGAAGACGCTTGCCTGCCCAGTTCGCATACGCGCGCGCATCCTCGATCGATACCCAGGTCACTGGCTTGTTTGCCCATCCTGCCGGATACGTTCCATCTTTCCAGTCCTTAAGAAAATTGTGATCGTCCGCCGGATGATATTTGGTTGCATCGAGAAAGGCCTTGAAGTCGGCATTCGTAACCGGATAGGTATCCATCCAGAATGATTTCATGTGAATCCTCTGGGCGTGGTACCTGCGTGGCGAGGGCTCCCACGGATATTGGACGTCAACTCCTTCATCGTTCATGCCTTCGATCTCAATGCCGGTGACCTGGAAAGTGAAATCGTCCTCCGGGATCTTGACCATGCTGGACGGGTGCTGCGAGGGCTTCGCGGTGGGTACGATTTCAGCCATTTTCTGCGGAAGAGTTTTCCAATCATGCGAAAAGCTGGAAAGGGGTCTCTGACTAAGATTTTTCATGACGGCCAGCAACTCTGCTACTTCGGAATCGTTGCCTCCTGATGTTTCAAGCACCGCGCCGTATCCCTCCGGCTCCATCGTAAATTCAATAACCGACTGTTCCCCCTCGCGCTTCGGACTTATTTCTTCGCCATGCCACAGATCAAAGTAGCGTTTCCCCGATCGGTAGGGCACAAGCCACTGCCGTCCTTCAACGGGGTAGTGGTTCCGATTAACCGCCGTCCACAGCGTCGCATTTTTTGTAGGAAATTCGCTCACATAAACCCCGAAGTGTTCTGTCGGAATATGCGGCACCCAATCCGGACTGATCAGGATCTTGCTGTACGCCCGTTCGATGGTCGCGGTGCGCCGCAGCGCCTCGGCGTCACGCGGCGTCATCTGATTCCAGATACCCCAGACGTTCTCCCAACTCTCGAAACCTACCCCGTTAAAGAATGCCTGTTGCAGGTCGTCGACGTGATCGTGAGACCACCGGTCGCACATGTTCACCATGTGCCGCGACTCCAGCCACTTGTAGCGGCTCACGGAAGGAACAAAACCATACGTCCAGTACCCCCAACTGGAGTTGTCGTAAGCCAGCATCTCATCGGCCGCAAGCGGCGCCTCGGGCTCAAGAGCCAGGGGATGGCCAATCTTGTCCGAGGCTCGCCGAAACGAGGCGGGCATTCCCTCCTGGGTGTCGCCGTTGATTCCGTCGGCATCCACCATCGCCAGTTCGCGAGCGATTGCATCCGCGTCCGGCAGTCCCTCGGCATGAGTCCCTTGATCCCAAACCATCACAGGAAACAGGACCCGAACCCCGCGCCGGTGAAAGTCGGCGACCATCTTGCGTACTCCTTCTACGCCCCCTGGCAAATCTCGAAACAGATCGTACTGGCTGCGGCTATCGATCCCCATGTTCGGATATGTGTGCCAGATCAACACACTGTCGATTCCGCCGTAGCGCCTCACCAGATCATCCAGGTAACGATCCACAGTGTATTGGCGAGTTTTGGGATCGTAGAAATACCGGTCGTGTACCATCATCTGCGGCTGGACGAAACTCGACTGCGTCCATTTCAGTTCCGGCCTGTCGTATTGCGAAGTCTCATAACCCATTCGGACCCAATGTTCCGTCCGCCAGTGGCGGATATCCGCTAGCCACTCGGCAATTTGAGCTGCGCTGCACGTCCGTGGCTTTCCGGGGGAGTTCCATTGCATGACCGGAGCGCAGTCGGGGCCAGGAATCTGCTCCCACACGGGAGCGAATGCAGTGTCCTGTGCATGGGCAATCACCCCGGACAACGCAACCGCGATCAAAGTGACGAGTATCCAAACAGGCCGCATGGCTTCACTCTACCCACGATGCGATCAACATGATGACGGAGAACCTCATTGTAGACGTCGGTTCCTCCGTTGAGGAGGAGCCCTCCGACTCGTCCGGTGACAGGTTCCAGAAATGAAGAGTAGAGCATGCGCATCACAACCCTTGTATCCAGCGCTACTTTGTATACAGCGCTACCGAATTGCTGAGAAGCTTGGATTATCGTGTGCGGCACTGGGCCAGCACGGTCTCGTGCGGATGCTGGCGATTTAGCAATCGCAAGCAAGAAGGTTCTTCGTTCCTAATCGAATTGTTCGAGTCACCCGGAGGCGCTACGTGACATTGGCATGGAAACGTTCAACGAGGTTCTGGTCGTCCTTGATTTGTCGTTCCGTCTTGTCATCACTTCTCTTTTTCCTCGCCTTCTCGTGGGCGCCTGCTTTCGGGCAATCAACCTTCGGGGAGATCATCGGCACGGTGCGGGATGCATCCGGCGCTATGGTGAACGGCGCCAAAGTGACTCTCGTCAACACCGGAACAGCCATCGAGCACGCGGTGACCACCGACAGCACGGGCTCTTATTCGTTTCTTAACCTCGAAGCCGGACAATACAAAGTGATCGTGACGCGAAGCGGTTTCGCCACGGTCGACATTTCAGACCTGCATCTCGAGGCGCGCGAAACCAAACGTGTGGATGCATCCTTGAAAGTAACTTCGACTGTGGAAACGGTGAATGTGGAGGGCGGTGCGATCGGTGTGATCACCACCGATGTTTCCAATATCGAAGCCAATCGTACGGGGCGGGAATTGGTCGATCTTCCAGTCGCGATTTATTCGCGGTCCACCGGTTCTACAAGCCCTATCTCGACTTTGACCACCCAGCCCGGTGTGCAAACCGACGGCAGCACACTGGTCATTCAGGGTACGACCTCGGCTTTGACCGCCATCACTCTCGATGGCATTAGTACGATGTCGATCGAATATGCGGGTCCGATCAACGAGCTATTCCCTTCTTTCAATTCGATCTCGGAAATGAAGGTGAGCGGATCAAACAACAACGCCGAGTTTAGCGGAGTCGCCGACGTCACCACTACATCCAGGGCCGGAACCAATGACTTTCACGGCGGGGTCTTCTGGAATGGCGAAAACGACGCGCTCGATGCCGGGGACCCATTCGCATCGAGCAAGCCGAAATTGATCCTGAACAATTTTGGAGCGTACGCCGGTGGACCCATCATCAAGGACAAGACTTTCTTTTTTGGCAGCTACGAAGGCTTGCGGCTTCCCCGAGAAACGCCCATCGTGACCAGTGTCCCGTCGGTCGCCATGCGCAGTGGAAATCTGTGTGCTTATTTGAATGACGCTTACGGAGCCGGCAAGACTATTTCCAATTACGACGGAAGTCAGATTCCGTGCAACGCCGTGCCCATCTCTCCCGTCTCGGCAAACATCCTCAAATATCTGATGCCGGCTCCAAACACGGGATCAACCGATAGCTTCGCCAATAACTATTCAGAAAACTTGGCCACCCCCATTTCCAGCAATCAGTTCGACACTCGTATCGACGAGCAGATCACGCCAACGCAATCGATCTTCGGCCGTTTGACCTACAAGAAACGGTCCGTCACTACCGCCCCCGATCCCTATCACCCGTTTTTCTGGGAGGTCGGAGGATCGCCATCCACCGGACCCTTTTCTCAGCCCGAAACCGATACCGCGTTGACCCTCGCCTACAACTTCACCATCACACCATCGTTGCTGAACGAGCTTCGCGGCGGGTTCAGCCGCTCCCATCTGGCAACCACCCTGGATGTGAACTCGCAAACCATACTGAACGAACTTGGGCTCACCGGCATCCCGAACGTAAGCCCTTATGGCGCCGTTCCCAATGTTCTATTCGGTGGCGTGGACGGAGGCTTTCAGCAGACCGGTGGAGCGAATCCCTCAACTCAAATCAGCAATACAGTTGAGCTTTCCGACAATCTCACATGGGTCAAGCATGCCCATACCTTCAAGTTTGGATTTGACTTCCGGCGACTGAGCGACCATGACGACAATGCATTCGGAAGCATTCGGTCTGGACAATATGCCTTCGATGGTCAATCTTCCGCCGTTGGAACCACCATCGGCGATCCATATACCTCATTCCTGCTTGGCTATCCCGACTACGAACTTATCACGTTGATCCACGACGATAAGATGAACGGATTAGGCTATGCTTACGGCCTGTTTGCCCAGGATGACTGGAAGGTGACGCCGAGTCTCACTCTGAATCTGGGTCTACGCTACGAACTTCATCCTCCGATGCGCGATACGGGATACAACAACGGAGCGCTCTTGCCCGACTACCAGGGGAATCCCCACCAGACCGCGCTTGTTGTTCCAAACCAACAGGCCGTGGGCATGGCCGATCCCGGGTTGTTGGGTTCAGTTCCCAATACGCCTTTACTGACTGCGGCTCAGGCAGGCATCCCCTCCGCTCTGCGCTTCACGGACAAGAATGATTTTGGTCCGCGCGTTGGATTTGCCTGGCGTCTTTTTGGCAACGATAGAACCGTTCTCCGCGGCGGCTACGGCAGATTCATCGAGGCTCCGCTGGGCTTCGCCTTAGTTGCCGGCTGGGCCACGACGACGAGCTACATCCCTTACTACGGCAACGGTTATAGCGGCCCCAATAATACAGGGACGCCGGTCATCTCTTTTCCCTCCCCCTGGCCGACTCCCATCGATCAAGCGGAGCCCGGCGGCGCCAGCTTCTATTATGCTTTTCCAGTTCACTACCGGGATCCGAGCGTCCAGCAATGGAATTTAACTTTTGAGCATGAGTTGGGTTTTGATACCGGCCTGCGGCTCTCTTACATCGGCAACCACGGCAGCAATTTGGAAGTAATGCAGGACTTGAATCAGGTTCCAGCCAACACGCTAGGCTACGCCGTCGCCGGTGCCAATCGGCCTTACCAGGATTGGACCATTATCGAGAGCGTCGCCAATGCCGCGAAAAGCAACTACAACAGCGGGACTGCGGATGTGCACAAACGCTTTGGCAATGGCTTACAGTTTGAAAGTAGCTATGTTTACACCCGCGACCTCTCGACCGCAGGTGGTGGAAATCCGACTGCTCTGGCCGTGCAACCCGCCAACTTTGTGACAGATCGGTTCAATCCCGGGTTGGATTACGGAAACGTCATCTATGATCGCCGTCACCGCTTCCTGACCACTCTTCTTTACGATCTTCCCTTTGGAAAGGGGAGGAAATTTCTGGGCAATGCAGGTGGAGTCGTGAATGGAATCGTCAGCGGCTGGGAAGCCGGTGGCGTGCTCGTGTTTCAGAGCGGACCGTTCCTCACGGCGTATCAAACCAGTTGCGACTCTGCCGGCACGAACATCATCACGGTCACCGGGTCGGCTCGAGCAGATATCGTCCCGGGGACTTCGATGTATGCTCCTGGTGGCACAAAAAATGGAGGCTTCCCCCAATTTCTGAACCCGCAGGCATTTTCTATACCGGGGCTCGATCAGGGTGGTAATTGCAACGCGATCGGCCGCTTCGGCGATGCTGGCGTCGGTAGTGTGGTGGGTCCGGGCACAAAAGTGGTTTCCATGTCTTTGATCAAATCCGTTGCCCTTACAGAGAGAGCAAAACTCCAGGCCGGGCTGGAGGCATCGAACCTGTTCAATCATCCGAACTATGCTCCTCCCGCCATGCAAGTGGGAACGAGTGGTTTCGGAAGCATTAACGCGGTACAGACTGCGGAAGGTGCTGGACCCCGGATCCTCGAATTCACCGCACGCATAAGCTTTTAGACCTCGGCGATCCTTCCGATGGTTCCATTAGCTTGGCGTTCGAATGTCGTGGAAAAATGGCGGAAGCGAGTGGGAATCGAACAGACACCCTAATGTAGTTTCATGTACTTAGCCAGCGGCAGATGGCATCTTACGCGGCTAATTCGGCCTAATTCGGTGTTAACGGCACGGAGAAATTCGAATTCACAAAGGTCCAATGCAGGGAACCATTTGGGCTTGCCACTGCTTTGAATTGGAATGATTGATGTCTTCGTAAATGCCGCCACATAATCGGATAAAAAGAGTAGCTAATGGTAATGCTCAGATCAGCACTTGTGATATCCCATACCCCGCCAATGATGTGTCCGCTAGTATTTCCAGACTCAATCGCCCTGAAGCAGGGAAGGGTTGCTCTCCCGGAGTGTGCGAGATATTCGGCGAAGTTTGGAAAACGAATTGGTCAGCTATTCGGTAATGCAGTTTCGTTTCAAGATTTGGCTCACAAGTAGCATCGAGATTGGCGATTGGTACATAACCTTCATCCACAACCAGAAAGAGGGCCAAATATGGATTGCCTTCATAGGAAGGCATATTCTTGAACGGAGAGCCAAGGATATCAATTGGCGAAAGCCCCTATTATGCCGATCAGCGTCAAGACCGCGCCTACGCGTCTTGTCCATTTTTTCTGAAGCCGCGACCGCATTTTATGCGATTCCCGCGACTTTTCGTACTTTTGGGGAATGGTCTGTTATCCGGCCCATACAGAATCCGTTTATCGTCCGACATGAGCGACAATTTTACGCCGCGTCTACTCCGATTACGGCAAACACTTTTTTCCCCCGCCTCTAAGGCTGTTTTCGCTACCATCCCCACATTTGCAAAACTACCGAGAATTTTGGCGCTGTACAACTTGACCCCGCTGAACTCACCGAAAGAGTTGCTGAATTCCCAGGATTTATTGTCTGAGGTGACGATACTGACCCACTCGTTGTCACAAGCCCAACCGTTCTTGGACACACAACGGTTTGCGAGATCGTACCGCCTGACACCTGAATTGTTGGAGCCGTAGTGCAAGTTCCTCCAGTAATATTGCGACACGACAATGAATTAAACCAAGATTGCTGGTCGAGCGACGCGGCGTAACTGCCGATCACAGTGCCAGGGGAATAGGACCCAAAAGTGTCCAAGAAGCCAAATGGGATGTCAACCGCTGCAATCGGCACGTTACAGTCTGCGCAATAAATGTGCACGCCATTTGTAAAGGCACCTCCAGCGGCCACTCCTGGACCTGTAATGGCGTATCCGTTGCCACCGGTCTGATTCTCGCCGGTAATAGCGCCCGCATTGTAACCAAATGTAGACATACCATCTACATACACTACGGCGCTATTAGACGAACCCACTAAGTTAAAATCAATCGCGAGTGTATCTTTGAATGACGATGCGCCATTCACAATCTGCAGGCAATATGAAACCGCCCGAAAGGCTGTTTGGCAGTAAAAACTTAATCGCGCATGTTGAAAACTATTCGTACAGTTAGAAGTACTACAGTTCTTACTGAACTCAATCCCGATTAGATTTTCGTGGAAGATACTCCCAGTGAAATCCAATTCTTCCGTAAAGTAGTTTGTATTCTTGACCAATACTGCCATATCACCGGCGGAGATCATTCCTTGGAAATAGTCGCGAAGAATTCTATAGCCATGAGCAATGTTGCCCACACTCAAAATACTTTGATTGGTTGTTGGTGAAGACTGAGCTACAAACGAGCAGTCTACAACTCCACCGACACCGCCTGCCGGGCTATCGTTGATTCCATTGGGGTCGAGTACGTTAATCCAAGATGCCGCTGATCCGGTGTATTGGAGAGTTGCACCTGGTTCACAGGATAGTGTTACCAGAGAAAGTAAAACCCCGTCTCCAACCTGCTTAGCGAACGTTTGTATAACATCTGAATTGGCAATACGAATCGTTCCATATGGATAATTCACACTACCGTTATTGACCGTCCGATAAGAAATCGTTGGCAACTTAGCCACAGCGGCATTGATTTGAGCGCCGAGATCAGCAGCGCCCCAGGTCGTCGAGCAGGCAGGAGACACAATAGGTGTGTTATTTACAATGCAGGAGTCTAGTGCAGGCAGGGCTGTTTTCCCGGTCAGTTGCGCAGCCGCAAAGCCACTCAACAAAAAGAGAATCCCTGAAATCTTTTTCATCGCTTAACCTCCGCATGAAACTCTGCGATGCTAATTGCTGTACAGCAAAAGCTGATGCGGCACGCGGACATGCGAACCACGATGAACAATTATGGGGGCATCGTGACGGGCGAAATGTCCGTAGTTAGTGGAAAAGTGGCAGGGTTAGCCCTCAACGGCGCGGGACAGCCGTACCTTGTTGAAAATTGGCGGAAGCGAGTGGGGGTCGAACCCACCGGTGACGGGGTGACCCGCCGCCCGCCGGTTTTGAAGACCGGGACGATCACCGGACCGCATGCGCTTCCGTGAGCAAGCCGCTCGTAGAGCAAGCTTACTTCGGCTGTGGCACAATTCTCAAATACGGCTTCGGCGACTTCCAGCCTCCGGGATATTTTTGCTGCGCCTCATCGTTCGAAACCGAAGGCAGGATAATTACGTCGTCCCCTTGCCTCCAGTTCACGGGTGTGGCTACTTTGTGTTTAGCCGTAAGCTGCATGGAGTCAATTACGCGAAGAATTTCGTCGAAGTTGCGGCCAGTGCTCATGGGGTAGCTGATTTGCAGCTTGACCTTTTTGTCTGGACCAACCACAAAAACGGTGCGCACCGTGGCATTATCGGCGGCAGTTCGTCCTTCTGAAGTACTCCCACTTTCCGCGGGCAACATGCCGTATAGCTTCGCGACCTTGAGCTCGGGATCGCCGATCATCGGGTAGTTCACCTTCGCGCCCTGGGTTTCTTCGATATCAGCGGCCCATTTGCCGTGGCTGGCGACGGGATCCACGCTCAAGCCGATGATCTTCGTGTTGCGCTTGGCAAATTCCGGCTGCAAGCGCGCCATGTAACCCAGTTCAGTCGTGCACACCGGAGTAAAGTCTTTGGGATGGGAGAATAGCACCGCCCAGCCATCGCCGATCCATTCGTGAAAATTGATCGCGCCCTGCGTGGTTTCGGCAGTGAAGTTGGGAGCTGTATCGTTGATACGCGGGATATTATTGGTGGCTTCTGTGGTCATCTTTAAACTATCCTCTGACTTTCCTCTGATTTGATTTAATTCGTGCGGCTTTCTCGCAACAAATAGTCGCGAATCAAGCTCGCATCAAAAACGAAACCCACCCGAGTCGTGGGTGGGGCGGGGAATACCAACCAGTCCTACCCGCCCGCCCGGGAGTACATACAACAACAACTAATCCCATAAGAGTGGTAGGGAGCAATCATTGGTTTAGCATAAGTACCCGCAGCCAGAGAGTCAAGCGTTAGATCGCCGTCGATTCCGTTGATTGCAAGCCTAATTGCATCGAAAAACCAAGCCCTGCATCTGTGGTCTTGGCGGCAGTTGTAGAGCTATCTGGAGCGGACGAGAGGTAACAATGCCCCAACCGATGAGACGTTTTCCAATGTCACAGTGGGATGTCTTTGCCACGCGTGCGCTTGAGGGTAATTCTCTGGCCGTATTCCCTGATGGCTGCGGCCTGACTGACGCGGAGATGCAATCCATCGCAATGGAAATGAATCTTTCGGAAACGACGTTCGCGTTGCCTCGTTCGCCGGAATCGGAAAAAGAGCGTGGCCTCCGCGTGCGCATTTTCACAGTGCAGGAAGAGTTGCCTTTTGCCGGGCATCCTACGCTTGGGACTGCGTTCGCGTTGCGTGGCCCAGACAACTTGCGGGAAGTAACACTGGAACTGAACATTGGCAAGGTGCCGGTGCGCTTTGAGGAGCATGCCGGGGAACCGCTATTTGGTGAGATGACCCAGATTGATCCCGTATTCGGTGCGCGGCATGAGCGCGAAGCGGTGGCGCGGGCTACCGGACTACGCGTTGAGGATTTCGACGAATCATTGCCTATTCAAACCATATCGACGGGCGTTCCGTTCACCGTTACCCCGCTCAAATCGCTCGCCCTGATCCAAGGGCTGCGACTCGACTTGCGAAGAGCTGAGGGATACCTTGAGCAAACAGGGGGTAAGTTTTTCTACTTCGTGACTCGACAGACGATCGACGGAGCAGCCTGCCTGCATGCCCGCATGTTCCTCTATAACGGTGAAGATCCTGCGACAGGATCGGCGGCCGGATGCACTGCTGCGTGGATGGTGGCGTACGGTGTCGCCAAGCCAGACGAACGAGTGATGATTGAACAAGGAGTTGAAATGAAACGGCCGAGCCGAATCTTTGTTCGCGCCTCACGCCACGATGACAGAATAGTTAACGTGCGCGTAGGTGGGCACTGTGTGGAAGTCATGCGTGGCGAAGTTTTTCTTTAGTCTGTCCGGTGCAAGCATCACAGAATCATAATCTTCAACGCTGCGCGGATTACGTGCATTTATCTCGCGCGGTTTGCTTTAACGATACTTTACAGTTGTCGTCACTTGCCGTTAGCATCACTTCGCTCTGCAACTCTTCGCGATAGAGAAAATTCCGATTGCTCCGGCTCACAGCCGCGAGCTGCGGTTACAGGCGGTGAATGAAACCTAAGCGTACGATTTTGTGTGTCGACGATAATGAACAGTCTCTTTCCTCCCGAAAAATCATGCTGGAAACCCGCGGTTACCGTGTTGCAAGTTATTCCCGCGGCGAAGATGCTCTGGAACGCTTCCGGCAGGGCGGTATCGATCTGGTGGTCTCGGATATGGCAATGCCGGGAATGGACGGTCCTAAATTAATCGCCGCAATTAAAGACATCTCTCCTAAGATTCCAGCCATTCTGATTTCGAGCAAGGTTCGCGTCTACGATCACGACTCGCAGGCGGATGTATTCCTGGCAAGGGGCATGTATGCTCCTGCTGATCTGCTCGAGCGCATTCGGTTGTTGCTCGTACGCAAGCGCGGGCCAAAGCGAATGGCGCCACGGTCACAACCATTCCCACGCCAGATCGGCGTCGCCTGACCATCTAATTTTCCTCCACTCTCAGCGGACATGCGCTAAACCTGATCGTGTAAGATCAGGACTGGCATGGGCGCATTCATTGAAGCCATTGATTTACACAAAACCTATCGAGTGGGAAAAGTGGACGTGCCCGCGCTGCGCGGGGTGTCGTTCAACATACAAAAAGGTGAATTCGTCACCATCGTTGGGCCTTCCGGCAGTGGTAAATCGACTCTCTTCTATCTTCTTGGCGGATTGACCAGGGCAGATTCCGGGAAGGTAATTCTGGACGCCCATGATTTTTCTGCGCTCTCCGATTCTGAGCGCACGCGCATGCGCAAACGCAAGATCGGATTTGTCTTTCAGAAGTTCAATCTGCTGCCCACGCTCGACGCGCGTTCCAACATTGCCATCGCGCAGGAGATTTCCGGCAACAACGGCGGCGATCCGAAATTTTTCGCGCGCATCACCGATTTATTGGGATTGACTAAGCGCTTGAAGCATCGTCCCTCCGAACTCTCTGGCGGCGAGCAGCAACGCGTAGCGCTGGCTCGTGCACTCATCAACAAGCCTGTGCTTGTGTTGGCTGACGAGCCCACCGGGAACCTGGATAGTGAGAACTCGAACATCGTTCTGAAAATGTTGCGGCAGTCGAATCAGGAATTACGTCAGACGGTGCTGATGATTACGCACAATCCGGAGGCCGCGGCCTACGGAGACCGCATCATCCACATGCGCGATGGGCATATTGTGAGCCCGGAAGAAGATCCCCAGTGGACTCCGACGAATCGAAGTGTGTAGCCGTTGCTCCAGCGTGAGGGCTGATTTATAATCGGTGTCTCTTCACGTCTGTCGAGCGGGAGTAGCTCAGTGGTAGAGCGCGACCTTGCCAAGGTCGATGTCGCGGGTTCGACCCCCGTCTCCCGCTCCAATTTTTCTTTCCTCATCTGGATCAAAGACTTTAGCAAGCCGAAAAGATGAAGGATTTTGCATACTTCCCATGGCCCACCAGCCTGTGGCTGGGGTAGACTTTTTCGGCTGGTAACGCTACTTTAATGAGCAGGGGCGCGGTACCCAAGTGGTAAGGGAGAGGTCTGCAAAACCTTTATGCGTCGGTTCGATTCCGACCCGCGCCTCCACAAATTATCCTCATAAAACCCGCGTAAACAGCGGGTTTTTCTTTTGGTTACCGAAGATGTCTTCCGAATTGCGCTAATTCTGTGCTTAGATGGTCCAGGAAGTGAGGACCGTATGGGCACCACGCCGCTAATCCACATCTTTGTGCGACACTCCGCCGATTGCAAGTATCGCGGGGACGAATTCGAGAAGCGTTGCCGCTGCCGCAAGCACTTTCGTTGGACTCAGGGAGGCAAGCAACACCGGCGTAAAGCGAATACACGCTCATGGGCAGAGGCAGAGGACCAAAAGCGCAAGTTGGAGGACCAACTAGCCGGGCGTATCCCATCAGAAGCCACGAACGAAGCGCGGATGATTGCGGACGCCGTGGAAGTCTTCAAAACGGACAAGCAAAATCAGGGCGTCACGGATGACGTGCTCAACAAATACACTCGTGAGCTGGACCGGCTCCGGATCTTCGCAGAGGCACGGAATGTTTTTACGGTGGTAGGGCTGTCACGGGAATTGCTCATCGATTACCGGGCGGAATGGGACGCGCTGTACCCTTCGTCCAACACACGACAAATGGTCCAGGCCCGTTTAAAGAACTTCCTCCGCTTCTGCTTTGACTCGAAATGGCTAGACCGTGTGCCGCGCCTCTCCGCTATCAAGGCGGAGGAAGCCCCAACTATGCCGCTCACGTCAGAGGAATACGCCATGCTGTTAAAGACGATTCCGAAGACGTTCTCAGGCCATCATCGGTATGCGCCGGGCAAACCTACTGCTGTTCGCGCCCTTGTACAGCTCATGCGCTGGAGCGGGCTTGCTATCCGGGACGCCGTGACCTTGCGGCGGGATGAGATTGTGTTTGACAAGGCAAAGAAGTTGCACCGCATCGTTACTTCCAGGCAGAAGACCGGCACGCACGTTAGCGTTCCCATTCCTCAGCCGGTAGCGAAAGAATTGCTAGGCGTACTCAACGGGAACCCGGTTTATGTATTCTGGACGGGCAAGGGCACAGAGACAACTTGCGTGAGCCATTGGCAAGAGGACTTCCGCAAAATCTTCAAGGCCGCTGGCATCGTCGCTCGCGGCAATATGCTGAGTCACCGGCTACGTGATACCTTCGCGGTTGATCTTCTGGAACAGGGCGTCCCGCTTGAGGAAGTCTCAAAACTTCTCGGGCATGAGTCCATCAAGACCACAGAACGCCATTACTCAAAATGGATGAAGGGCAGACAGGACCGGCTAGACAGCCTTGTTACGGCTACGTGGGCAACGAAGCGCAAGAGCTAAAACAACGCTCATCGCTCACCGATGCGGGGCGGACGCGAAACGCCGCTCTCGGAAACACGGTGGCCGTGGTTGTTCTACTCGCATGAATGGGCTAAGGTACGGCAGCATCGGACGGATAAAGTCATCAAAGCCACGTGGACAACGTAGGTTCTGAGCGTGACGGTTAAAGGAGCAATGATGTGTGCGCTAGCGAGCAGACATAATCTCGCCGGGTGCCTTATACTTTTCGGCGATGCCTCCTCCGTATCCCACCAAAGTTTGCTGGGTTTGCGGCAAACCGCTACCGCCGCCCGAGCAGTGTTTGCTAGATGACATCGGCTTCCCGATCCACCGCGAATGCAACCCCTCTCTGAGGGCAAATCCCGCTCCACTTCCTAAAAAAAGTATTGGCTAACGATCAGGACACACCTTTTTTCACGTTAGCCGCCTGCGGACCTTTCGGACCTTCTGCAATCTCAAACTCTACTTCTTCGTGCTCTTGCAGAGTCCTATATCCATCTGAATTGATGGCGCTGTAGTGGACGAAAACCTCCGTGCCATCCTCACTTCTGATGAAGCCGTAGCCCTTTGTATTGTTGAACCACTTCACTATGCCCTTTATGTGCGTCATGCTCATTCGTCTTTCGGAGCGGAATGATACGACAAACGCCTTTAGGACTTCCTGCGATTGCTAGAGCGGCGAGAACTTAGAAAGCGCTGCTATGTGTGCTTCTCACGGCACAATCAGGATGCAGTGCCTGGCCGTATTCGTTTGTTTCACTTGCGCGAAGATCGACGGGCTTCTGGCACACGGCACAAAGCGGGCCTTTATTTTTCATCACTCCGCGTAACACTTCGCCCAACCGCTCGAATCCAGCAAGGCCGATTCCATCTTTCAGGAAATTGTTTTTATGGCCGGGCATGGTTGGTACCTCTCTACCATAAGTATGTGCGCTATCGCACATTTTGTCTATGCGAGAGAGGCTTCATCGTTGAGAACTGTTCGGACCACGCCATTCCCCATCAATCTTGATAGACTTTCGTCGTTCGCATCCTGCCGCAATGGAAGGCTGCCGTGTCACTTGAACGAGAAGGACCCATTCACCCGAAAGGCTCACCCGAGTGGATGGCACTTAACGCGAACGCACTCCAAAGGGCAGCACACACGCTTCAACAATTGATGAGTCAATCCGAATTGTGTGTTGAGTCACGCGCACGTCTTCTAAGAGTATTCCGATTTGCAACTCACATTGGAGGTATGAAAAAGGCAGTCCAAGTTGAAAAGAAATGGCAAGATGGAAAAGGAAGTTAGTGCCGAACCAGATCGAAACTGCCGGTGTCTCGGCATCCCCTCAAATGAAGGACCTTGCAAGTCCCAGACACGAAAGCGGCAGCCAATTGGTTACGAATTTGCTAGCGAGACGGCGTGCACTCCAAAGCTGAAACACTGGAGAAAATCGGGCAGCTTGTGGCCGAACTTAAAGCAATCGAGAGATGGAACGCCGAACAATGGACACTTGGTTGCACCGACTCCATTGAAATGAGCGCTATGAAAGCCCGCCGCGAAAGACGGACCGAGATACTTGCCGAACTGGTTGTTCTCTTTCGCGCCCTGGATTGAACCGGCGATCTTAGTTTGAAGACCAACGCCGGTCAATCTCCCGCAAGATCTCCTCAGCCCACCGCACGGCATCCGCGATAGCGGACAAAGTTGCCGGTACGCGCTTCCCGCCATCGTACTGTGTCAGCTTCCGGGCGGCTAGGATACTCGCCGCAATCAGGATCACGCGCTTGCGTCCTTCGTCCACTCGGACACTTTATCACGTTCGCCTTATATTCGCCATTGACTCCGCAACTGGACCTGCTAAGTGGGCCTGCTAAGTTGTCATGTAATCAACAGTTTACGCTTGACAACTTCTAGCCCAATAGCTACTATTTCTCACGTGGCATGGGGGCCACAAATTATGAAAAAACCAACTGCAATTCAGATGACAAACCGGAAAAAAATCGAAGCCGCTCTAAAACACATTGAACGCGGACTAGCCAGTAATGATCGGGCCGCATTTCTCTTAGAGGAAGTCGGACTAGAGCCTCAAGCCCTTGTCTTGGATGGCGCGGCGGAGCCGATTTTGGCGTTGCGGGACATGTTGGGCGAGCTGTAGCCGGGTTTCAAGGCCCTCCCCCGCTCGCCACGTCAATTAAGGTCCTGTAGGAAAGTAAGCGCGGCCCGAATTGCGGCGTCTTCATTCTTCTCATGCACCCACGGGAATTCGGGGACGGCTTTCCACACATCGCGCTTTTCTGAATACGCTTGCGCAATCCAGGGAGATTTAGGATTGGAATAGCAATATAGAACTTCTACGCGGTAAGTAATCCTGCCAATAACGAACTCCAGAGTTCGATGAATCTCGCATTGCGTGGTGATCTTTTTGAAGTCCGAAAAGACCTTTGATATTTTCATGCTTGCTTTTCTCCGAGTGCTTTTAGGACACTAGCTTGGCACGGCCTTCTGCTATCTGCATTTTACGCCGCGCGTTACTTTGTGATGAAGTCTTGCGCCGGTTGTGAGATGAATTGGCGAATAAAAATCGTTATAGCGGCTTGGCTGCTAGCGGCAATTTTCAGTGCGCTTTGGGTTCGGAATTGGATGCTTGGGGGACGACAAGACTCGCCTTGGGTCTTCTTCCCTGTTGTTTTACTCCTCTTCACCGGCTCTTACTTTTTAATAAGGGAAGCGCGGAGGCATTCAAGATTAAGGACTAGGCACTGTTATTTCGCCTTTTCCGTTGTCTGCATACATCACTACAAGTAGTCGCATCAGCACGCCGCCCCCCCGGCCCTGCTTGAAAGTGTTTGCCGCACCCTTCACAAACTTTCAGTTGGAATTCTCCGGTCACCGCTTGCGCGAACTGGAGCCACATTGCCGCGAGTAGATTGGGCGGCTGAAAAACGATTCGTTGGTAATAATCGCCAGATGTATCCCGCGTGTCGGTAGTCCACGAAAGTTGCGCCACTGTTGAATGTTCCGCCAACCGCAAGTTAATTTCTAGTTGGAGCGCACAGCGAGCGGGCAATACTACGTCCTTTGGGCCGAACCTGGCAAAGCCGGTTGCGGGAATATCCGCGTGTGCGAGAGTGGCACTACGCTCACGTAGCGGGGTCTTGATTTCATATCCAACTTCTCTCTCGCCCCACTTGATTATTTTCTTCAGCGCCGCAATCTGCCGCTGTTGAATATCTCTCCATAGGCCAACTAAGACCCGCATGTCCCCGGATTCCTTCGCCCATGTACCCAATGATGCGCCGGACGCCACTGTGCCATCCTTCCGGGTCCCACTGTGCCCGGCCCCGTAACGGCTATATAGGTCCCCGTACAGACTCGCAAAGTTCTGTATCGCTTCTTTTGAGGGCGGCATTTTGGCGAACTCAAGAAATAAAGCGGAGTGAGGCTTACAGGCGCGGTACCCGATGCCCGGCTCACGGCGGGGAATAAGGTGCTGTTTGCCGTCCTTCCCTTTCGCCCACTCATATCCGGCTTCACTTACGGCTCCCCAAAATGCAAAAGGGTTGTGCTCTCGAATGTCAGTTATCACGGCTAATACCTCTGTCACGGATACTAACAGATAACCGTGTTGACTGACAATACCCGTGCCGCTAGCATGTACAAGGAAAAGGAATGCAAAGCGAACCAAAATTCTTGACGGTTGACGAAGCCGCAAAGCTCGCAAGCCTTTCGCATTGGACTATCCGGCTTTGGCTACAAAAGGGACGCCTAGTCCGCTACAAGAGCGGGTCACGCACGGTAATAAGCCGCCCGGAGTTGCTTGCGCTGATTGAACCCAAACCGGAAATAGAGGCTGGCAATGGCAGATAAATTCGAGCACATCGCAGCAACCGCCAAAATCGCGTGCGTAATTCTTGGCTATTCCGACACAAGCGATTTTGAGTTGCATGACCTTCGCGATTGCAAGACTACGTTTCGTTTCGGAGCGCGACTCGTTGGCGTGTTCGGCGTGACGGAAACCCGCGAAGGCTTACAGGCTCAATCGGCTTTCAACGAAGCGTTGGCACCCGATACGGTTTCAACCTTAGCGGCGGCTTTTGTGGAATACGTTGCACGAAAACTTTTTATCGCCGGGGCTGCAAAGGCAGGACTTCAAAACTAGGGGAACTGATTATGAAAACACTGATGGCAGTTGTTCTGGTAGCAATTTTTGGAGTGGTGCTCTACGGAGTCCTGGACCAACACGAAAACATTGAGACGGGTAAACGCGAGCGGGATGAGCAAACGCTGTCCGAGTGTTGGCAGAACGCGGCGGTAAACGGATTCGGAGCGGATGTGTGCAAGCAACTTGCGGACGCGATGAGCAAATGAGTTTGAGTTTGTCGGGCCGTCCATCCCGGCAATGCAGAGGGGCGGTGGGGCTAAGTGAGGCTCTGCCGCCCAAGAAATCTAGAGAGAAGGAAAATGATGACTCCCCCAACTGAAAATCTGAAACTGCTAACGCGCTCGCCCCTGTGGGCCATCCTGCCGGGCAGACTTGACCTTATCGTGGCCGGGATTCTAAACGGCCAACTGATGTCCGCCGATTGGCAAGCTGCCAAGCCTTCCACGGAATATAAGGGCCAACACAAGATTGCCATTATCCCAATCCAGGGCGTGCTGTCCAAAGACGGCCCGGCGTGGCTTGGTAGCAACTACGACACCATCGCGGACGCGGCAGAGAAAGCGGCAGCGGACCCGGCAGTAAAGCGCGTGGTCTTGTCTGTGGACTCGCCTGGAGGCGAAGTCCTAGGACTCCCGGAGACGGCGGCGGTACTGGCACGTGTGGCGAAGGTTAAGCCTGTGTCCGCCATGATTGAGGGCACGGCAGCATCCGCCGCGTATTGGCTGACTAGTCAAGCTAACGACATCAGCATAACCCCGAGCGCGGAAGTGGGTTCCGTGGGTGTCCGCATGATGCACGCGGACATTAGCAAGATGCTGGATAACCAAGGCATCAAGATTACCGAGCTGTACTCCGGCAAATTTAAGAACGAATGGTCCCCGTTCAAGCCGCTGTCTGATGACGCGGTGGGCGATATGCAATCCCGCCTTGCGGAAGCACACAACGATTTCATTACCGGCGTTGCGAATGGACGCGGCAACCGGGCGTCCGCCGAGATGAAGCGAAGCCGCTTCGGTGAGGGCCGTATGTTCGGCGCGGACAAAGCGGTGAGTCACGGCCTTGTGGACAAGATCCAGACGGGCCGCGAATTTTACCGGTCTATCGTGCCAGCGGAGGAAGCACCAAAAGCGCCCGTGCATGTTGGGTTCGGCTTACAACGCGCCCGCATTGACATAGAGCGGGCAAAAATTTAAGGGAACTAACCCGCGTGGAGTTCCCTGCCCCTGCCGGGTGGAAAAGACAGACGCGGACACCAAAACAAATTAGGAGAAAACTTTGTGACCACACTAACAGCAACAGCGGACCTGAAAGCCCAACATGCGGAACTTCTACGAGAAGCTGACGCAATCGTTACCACAGCCGAGCGCCAAAAGCGCCCACTAACCTCTTCCGAAAACTCTGCCATCAGTGACCGTTTAGCGAGAGCGGAAAACCTAAAGGGCCGAATCACCAGCAATCCCGCAGACACAATGGCAAAGGCCAAAGCGATGCTCGCACAATACCCAATCAGCCGTGCGAGTACCACACAGCGGCCCGAAGATGGCGAGCCACTAGTACCAAAAAGATTTCTGTCGGAATATCGCGGAGATTTTTATACCTATCTGCAATCTCACGGCAGAACGATAAGAGCATCCTTGACGGAATCCGTGGACGCGGCGGGCGGCTTCGCAGCACCAATCACCGTTGACAATCAGATTGTGCCCTTGGCACCGCAAGACTTGGCTGTGCGCCGATCGGCTACTGTCATTCCCACCAAGGGAACCCGGCTCATCCCGCAAAAGTCTTCGTTTGGTTCGGCGGCTCTGACCTCGGAAACTAGTTCCTTTGCCGGGACTGCGCCCGAGCTGTCTCAGATTACGTTGTCCGCCTTCATGGCGGGCACGCTTGCGGCGGCATCGCTGGAAATTTTGCAAGATGTCCCCGAGTTTGAGGCGTTCGTCCTGGACGATATTTCTCTGGACATTCAACAGCTCGAAGAGAGTTGGTTCGTTAATGGCTCTGGAAATGGGCAGCCGCAAGGACTCATCGGCAACGTTGGTGCGGGCGTCACTGAGGAGCCGGATACCAACGGCAACTTGGTTACCGTCAGCGGCACGTGGGACCTGATTGGTAGCCTCAATTCCATGTACTATGCGAACGCCTCTTGGCTGATGTCGCGTGCAACCTCCATCGGTCTGCGCAAAACCCAGCTCCAAGAAAGCGTCTATTTCCCAATATTCCACCGTGAGAACGGCGTAGACCTATTGCACGGATACCCGATTGCCTACAGCGAGTCCATGCCTACGGCAGCCCGTTCCGCAACTCCAGTCCTCTTTGGGGACTTCAAGCGCGGTTACATCATTGGTGACCGTGGGGGTTCTGCCGTGCGCTTGAAAGTCGTGGATCAACTTTGGGCGACACAAGGAACAGTTGGGTTGATTGGCTATCGGCGTACTGATGGCCGCGTGCGTCGTTCCGAAGCGATTCAGTCTTACAACGTGGCGGCTTCGTAAGAAGCGGCCCGTAATGACATCCGTGCCGGACGGACCTGTCCACAGACCGCGAGCCCTTGACTGAAGGGTGAGTTCTCACTGTGGACAAAGATTCCGGGTTTCTCCTAATGCCCGGCTCCAAGTGGTTGGGGTGCCTCCGAAGAGCCGGGCGACTTCACGAAAGTATTGAGGCTCTCATTTATGGCGCAACCTGTCTGGGTTCTATCTGTAGATCTTCAAACTAAGACCGCAACATTTCAATCCGGCATGGCCGATGCTGCCCGCTCTGCCCGCGAGTCCTTCCAAGAGATTAAGTCCGGCGCTAACGAGATGGGCCGCGCTACCTCAGGCTCCATGATGGAAGCCCGGCACGGCGTCATGCTGTTGGGTGAGGAATTCGGCGTCCATCTCCCGCGTGCCCTTACTACCTTCATTGCCAGCATTGGACCTATCGGCGCGGCAATGGAAGCGGCCTTCCCTTTCCTAGCAATCATCGTGGGCGCAACGCTCTTGTTGGAGCACTTGGCGAAGTTGAAGCAAGCCGGGGAAACACTCACGGAATCACAGACTAAGTTTGGCACTGTGGCGGCCAACGTCCTTAATGAATGGAGTGACAAGATCCTCCAGGCCGGTATTGAGACGGATAAGCTAAACGGCAATCATCTTGGAGCGCTCAATAAGACGCTAGAGCTGATAGACCATCAGTCCATGAAGGAATTGGTCCAGTCCTTTGACACTGTGGCGAAGGCGGCGGACGCAACCTTCGCAGACCTAAAAACACATTGGTATCAGTGGGACGCGGGGTCCGCCGGAGCTAAGGCGTCCCTAGAGAAGTTCAAGGTCCAGTATGACGCACTCTTGGCTGTACAGGATTCCAAAGGCGGCACGGCGTTACTAGACGCCAAGATTGAGCGTGAGGAGCGCATCCTAGCCCTGCAAAAACAAGCACAGGACAATCAAACACGCACGGGCACGGGTGGGACGCATCAAGGGGATTACAACAAATTTGAGGGAGCTAAGATAGCCCTCCAGAAAATGGGCGTTGGTTACTCGGAAGATGAAGTCAAAGCCCAAGCGGTGCAAGTTGGCGCGTTGAAGGACTTGGTGGATCTGGAGGCAAAAAGGGCGGAACTAGTAAAAGCACAAAGCACCAACGCACAGAAAACGGAACAGAATCGTGGCGAAGGTGACCAAGACAAGGTTGCACGTGAGCAAGCCCAATCCGCCAAGCAAGCCCAAGAGGAAGCGGAAAAGCTGTGGGAGGAAAATTACCGGCGAGCTGTGGCAGCATTGCAGGAAAACGAGCGCGAAAAGATAGACGCCACGAAGGAAGGCTCCGCCGCCCGGCTCCAGGCAATTGACGCAGCTATCAAAGAGGAAGAATCGAAGGGCCTTCAGGATAACGGGTTCTACCGTGGGTTACTCACGTCCCGCGTGGAGCTAACCCGGCAAATGGCTGATGAGCAAGCCAAACTAACGGCGGACGCGGGCAAGGAAGCGGCGGAGCACGCGGAGAAGATGGGAGAATTGCAGGTTGAGGCAGACAAGAATGCTGCCGCGCTTCGCATGAGTTCCCACCGTGTAACCGATGCGGAGCGCGTGGCCGCCGAACAACAGACGGCGGACGCGGAGTTCAGGGTCCAGCAACAAGCCACAGAGAAAGAGATAGCCGCTCTGGACAAAGGCGGGAAGGACTACGAGAACAAGCTAAAGGCCCTTCAGGACAAGGAAATTGAACTAACCCAGGCTCACGAAGACAAGATAACCGCCATCAAGGAAAAGGCGGAGGAACAGCGTAACGCCCGCGTCCTAGCCGCCGAACAGCGAGCGGATGACGCGATAGCGCGTTCCTTTGAGCAGATGGTTACCCGGCATGAGCGAGCGGGTAAAGCCCTCATTGGTCTAGGGGACCAAGTGGCAATGGGCATGATTCAGAACGCCATCAAGTCCATTCTTGCTGATGACATGACCAAAGAGCATGACGCGGCAGCGGCGGCCCGTAAAGCCTACCTAGCCGGTATGCACTTCCCTTTTCCCGTTAACTTGGTCATGGCTCCAACCTTGGGCGCGATGGCGTTTGCATCCGTCATGGCGTTCGAGACGGGCGGTATCGTGCCGGGCACGGCCAACACGGACAGCGTACACGCCATGCTTACGCCGGGTGAGGCTGTATTGCCAAAGAATCTTACGGACAATTTGCGGAGCGCGGCCCGCTCGGGAAACATGGGGCAAAGCGGGGAAGTCCACGTCCACATTCACCAAACCAATCACGTCCAGGCGTTGGACAGCGAAGGCATGGACCGTGTGCTTGATGCCCACAAGGACCGCCTTGCACAACACTTCAATGACCACGTGCGAAAGATGAACGGATAAACCTACCTATGAGCAAAAAACCAAGAGTGTTGCTGTATGTATTGTGTGGCCGCGAGAGGAGCGATTGGCTGAATCCCGCATTGGCTTGCTCGCTTCTGCATCTTCAGGACAAACGGTTTGATGTCACGGTGGACTTTGCCTACGACCTTAAACCATACGAACGTGCCCGCAATCAATGCATGATGAACGCGAAACACGGCGGGTATGACCTATTGTGCGAAGTGGACAACGATATGATTTTGCCGGACAACTTCCAAGATATTTTGCATGAAGTAATCATCTCCGGAAAGCACGTTGTAGGACTCAAGGCGGGCGCGTTTGCAGACAACGGCAGCTTAAACGTTCTTTCCTGCCACGATAACGGACGTGTGGAGGGCGATTTCCGGCGTACAGGAATCGTTGGCAGCGGCGTGCTCATTATCAGCTCGCAAGTGTGGCGCGCGATTCCTAAAGGTCCGTGGTTCCGTTGGTTGGTTAATGAAGATGAATGGACCACACGCAAGATGAGTGAGGACGTTTACTTCTGTGAGCTAGTCCAGGGGCACGGGTTGGAAGTGTGGACGCACAAGCAAGCGGCGGGACACTTGAAAACGATTGACCTTACCAAAGTCTGCGAAAGGATGGGTCTGGATAAATGAAAATCTGGATGCTTACTCAATTCGCGCCCCACGGGGAACACCCGGACATTCACGAGGCATGGCCGGTGGCAGCGTCATACGCGAGCGGGCACGTAGCGCCGCGTCACCCGGATACGGCGGACGGGTGGGCGCTAGTCCTCTGTCTTGCGGACCCCCACCACATCGAGGCCGCTAGGGAGGACCCACGGATAAAGGGCGTCTATCGGACTGTTTGGGAACACCATCACGCCGGAGACTGTGGCCGCTTACGAAGCGCAAGGCGCAAAACCGGGAATGATGCTGTGCCAACTGCTGTCTGTGCTTGCTGAGTGGGAACCTGGGTTCGGAGCGCAATAACTTTTCTTGGGAGCATGACGTGCGAGTGACTTTGGATCTGGATTTACCCGATGCGCTACAGGACGAATTGCAAATGGCTGCAAAAACATCAGGCATTGCGCCTCAGACTTGGGCCGCGCTCGCAATCGAAGCGGAATTGGCGAGCCGGAGATTGCCGAGAGTGAAGCCCGCGAGCCTTGGCGCACGCATCGGCACGCCGGAGATTGAAGACGTGGAGCCGGAGAGTTACCCGGTCCATTTGTGAATCTTATGACGCAAACAAGAGGTAGCGACAATGTTGATTAAAACTTTGGTAGATCAAGGCATCCAGGCCACAACAAACTGTGACAAGTGCGGCGGCGCGGACGCGGACATCCTAATGATTGGTTACGGGGATGACAAAGCGGGCGATTGCAATTGGTGCGGCGAATGTGCCATGCAACTTGCTCGAATGCTCATGGAAGATCTTTGCGAGCTGAAGGCTACGGGCGGGCGGTACGGCGGATGACCGCGTTCCTGGACATCGCGCTTACCCATGCCAGACGCGGTTGGCATGTCCACCCTTTGAAAGCGGCGGGAAAAATCCCCGTCACTCAGCACGGGAAGAATGATGCCACGCTGGACGAAGCTGTCATCCGTGATTGGTGGGCGCGGATGCCTAATTCGAACGTGGGCATATCGTGCGGACCTAGTGGCCTGTGCGTGCTGGACGCGGACCACGGGCTTGCCAGCTATGAGGACTTCAAGGCTTGGCGTGACCGCAATGGACTGCCGGTTACATATAGCGTGCGCTCGGGAAGGCGTCCAGAGTTTGGCGTCCAGAGCTATTACGCGGGCAGCTTGAAAGATGGAAAGTTTGAGTTGGATGGAGTGACCGGCGAGATAAAGTCTCTCGGCGGATTGGTGCTCGCTGCCGGTTGCATTCACCCGGACAGCAAAGAGCGGTATTACGTTTTGGAAGATGCGCCGCTCGCGCCGGTCCCGGCTATCGTTGAGCAATCCCGCTTACGCACGGACGCAACCGGCAAGCGGGAATGGAGTCTGCCGGTACATGACGGACAAGGCCGCGATGCGTTTCTAATCAGCCAAGCCGGGCGGCTGCGCAATGCCGGAGCATCAGAAACCATCATCCGCGCCCATCTTGAAGAATTAAACCAAGACCCGGAAGTCATGGCTGACCCGAAAACCGATGCGGACCTGGACCGGATTGCACGAAGTGCCGCCCGGTATGACGTGCCAGCGCCAGAGCCGGTGGTTGTATTCGGCGGTAAGGAAAAAGAAGAACAGAAGATCACGGATTGGCGCGAGCTGTTCCATACGAAGGACGAAGCCCTGAATGCGCCGCCCGTCTCGTTCCTGATTAACGGTTTTTTACAGCGTGAGGGAGTCACTGGCATTGCCGCGCCTGTGCGTGAGCGAAAGAGCCTTATCGCTATCAACATTGTCCACGCGCTGCTAACCGGCGAAAAGCTGTTTGACCATTTCGAGGTAGTGACAAAGCCTAGCCGTGTGCTCTATCTGTGCCCTGAAGTCAGCTTGGGACCATTTACGGACCGCGTTAAGAAAATCGGCCTGATTGACCACGTGGGTGAGCGGCTTTTTTATCGCACCTTGAGCAAGGACGGCCACTTAAAACTAGATGACCCATTATTAGCGCCCGCGTTGCCCGGCTCTGTGGTTTTCCTGGACACTGCCGTGCGATTCATGGAAGGGGATGAAAGCAGCTCACAAGATGCGCGGGTGTTTGCGGACAGCACTTTTGCCCTGTTGCAAGGCGGCGCGGAATCGGTTGTCATGCTTCACCACTCACCCAAAGAAGCCGGGGACGTGATGACTTTGGAAAATGCGATGCGTGGTAGCGGTGACCTTGGCGCGTTCTTGGCTTGCTGTTGGGGAACGCGATTGCAAGATCCGCAACACCCTTACGAATCGAGAAGCTATCTCGAAAACCTGAAAATGAGAGACTTTGAAAGCCAACCCTTTGAAGTTACATGCAGCCCGGATTGCCGGATGCACATTGCGGGCGACCCATCTACGGAGATAGTCAAGCTACAGACCCGGCGCGGCAACAAGGGAAATAAAGACGGCAAAGATGCGGCGGCGGAGGCGGTCATCAAAGCGAAGGTCCATTTGCCTGTGCGAAAACTGAAAGACGAATTGGCCGCGCTGGAAATTGAACGCGGCACAACCTGGATAGCCAAGACGCTGGCACGTGTCAAGGCTGAGATGGGTGTCAGTGGTGTCCAGGTTAGCGGGTGAATCTTGTACGCACGTATAGGAACCCGTACAGACGTACAAGACCCAACCACTCACCCATCATCAGAACTGAAGTTCTTCTGATGTGTGGTGTTTGAGATGGCAAGGGACAAAGAGACTAAAGAAGAATGGCGGGTACCAAAAAATGTTGCCAGGGTTTTGCTTAGGGACCTCCGCATCCGTTTCACAACCATACTTAAAAATAAATCCGAATTTAAGTCTACTAACTCAGTAGGGATTGGAAGTAAAAAGCAATGGCAAACCGACGCATAATGCCGGGCGAAAAACGGGACGGTAAACCATTCGCCATCTACGGGCTAATCTGCCCTATCACGCTGGAAGTTAAGTACGTGGGCCAATCCACGGACGTTGATAGGCGATTCTACCAGCACACAGGAGCTAACAGCCACGAAGCCGAAGTCCGGCAGTGGATGGAATCTCTAGGCGGCTATCTCCGCCCACACCGCGTCATTCTTGAGCGCGGGGTTAACCGCGTGGTGCGGTTGAAATCTTACGCCGTGCGAAAGGAAGGCAAGCCCGGTCCAGCCCCTTCCGGCTTCACTGACGTATGGCTATCTTCCTGCTTGGAGCTGAAGTGGATTAAGCGACACCGTAGGACGGTGTTAAATCGCCGGGTAAAGCCACTCAAAGCTATTGAGGACGCGCTATCTAACCAGACGCCGCTCCCTTGGGAACTGGACGAAAAGGAGTAACAATGCCAAGTCCCGTTTTAGGCCGCTAGGGTGGTAGCATTCCCACGCAAACATGGCTAGGAATGGCTTAAAACGCAACTGCGGGGGCATTGCAGCGGGTCAAACTTTCGGTCTGCCGCCAACTAGGTAGACAATGCCGCACGTCTCTTCAACCGGAACTAGCTCCCAACTGTGGTCCGGCTTGATTGATGCTGCTTTCTCAAGCGTGGGACCGGCGAGTCTCTTATCCACAAAACTTTGGGACTCATGCCGGTAATTTGTGAATTCCGAGTCAGTAAACATCCGAACGTAAATCATAGTTTGCGCCTCCAATCTATTGAAACTGAGGCTCGCAGCGTGGCAGGGACATAAAACGATTTACCAACTAGATTCGCCCGGCTATGTCCTACTCACCGGGATCGGCCCGCGCTGCATCAACGTACCTCACGTGGAGCGAGTCATTCATCTTTGCGCGGCCCGATGTGAAGTCAGCCCATAGGGTGTTCCGATCATAGTTGGGCCATAGCCAATTGAGAAAATGCATGTGTGTGCCTCCCTTCCAATGGTTTGGCCCTTCCGCATCAAGGTCCCGTTGGTCGAATTGAAAGAAGTGCCACTCAGATGTGCCCGGCGCGTAAAAGATGTGTCCCACGAGCTGCCGCCGAACCCTGAACAATTGACCTAGCTTATTCACAGCCTTTCGCGCATCCGGCTTTAAGAGTCCAAGTCCGTTTGCCGTCAATGCGGCTAGGTCTTGGTCCGTTGGGCCAATGTCCTCCGGCACAATCTGACGATGAAATATTTGATGCAAAAGGGGCAAAGTCCCCGATTCACATGCGAGTATGACATCCACGAACTCGCTTTGGTAAATGACAACTTCCCGGCAATACTTTTCCAACTCGCGCTTCTTTTCAAAGGTGAACAATTTCAGAATCGCCGCAAGATTTTCGCGTTTCGTGGTCATTGGCGCGATGATAGCAAACTCACCCGCTCATGCACGGCCCTGTAAATCCTCCGTCCTTTCATAAAAGCTATGGTCAATACAGCTCAGACATTAGGGGCCGTCTAAGGTCATTCTTGGGGAGCCTACAGGAAGGGCTTGATGTGTCTCGAATCTCTCGGTCTTTTTCCCCGCTCTGCGTGCTTTGTCAGGAGCATGTGCCATTAGAAACGGCTGTAACGGATGATGTCGGACAGGCCGTCCACGAACAATGCTACGCCTCCCATATCATCTCGGGGATAGCAGCGAAACGCGCTCATGCACGGCCTGAAGATCCTCCGTCATCAGGTTCGCATATCATATCGCCGGGTCATCACCAGCGTGGAGTGCCCAGGCACCTTCTGAATCTCCAAATTTTGTGCTAATTTGTGCTACCGACCCGCTCATCGTGCCTTTCATGCCCATCTTGCCTATTGAAGAATATGGATGTTACAGATTCTAAAAGGGCAGTTTCGGTTCGATTCCGACCCGCGCCTCCAAATCCTTCGTCTTTACTCTCCTTGAATTCTCTTTACTTCGTTCCTGATCTCTTTAATCTCTTTGCTGCCAAATAAGCTTGTGCCATCTTCCTACGTTCATTCTTGAACACTGAGAAGAACGACTCACAAACTAATAACTTGGGCAGACGCTCCGAGTTTGTTATTGACTCCGTTGTGTTCGTGCCTATACTGACTGGACCTTTGTAACGGACGGAGATTCTTCGCCGGCATGGCGGTTAGATTCTGTCCAAAATAACCGTGTGGGAGGAATCGTGAGTCGAAAAGTTTGTCTATTCTTGCTGTCGATAGCCGCGTTGGTCTCAGTTGGAGTCCTGGAAAGTCGGGCCCAAACTGTGTTGACTCGACATGTACGCGAAGTCACACTCAATGGCCAAGCAGCCCTGCTCGGCCATCTTCCCGCGACTCAGACATTGCAGTTGGATGTCGTTCTGCCGTTGCGTGACCAGGCTGGCTTGGACGTGTTCCTGGCGGAGCAACGGAATCCCAGCAGCCCTGACTATAGACAGACACTGACACCTTCCGAATTCACGGAAAAGTTCGGTCCCACGCAGCAGGACTACGATCTCTTGGTGCAATACCTTCGCGAACACCAACTCACGGTTATTGGCGGTTCGCGGGACGGCATGGAAGTGCAGGTCAAGGGATCGGTCGCGGACATTGAGGCTGCCTTCTACGTGAACTTGCTGGTCTACCAGCACCCCGACGAGAATCGCACGTTCTTCGCGCCAGACCGTGAGCCGATGGCAAATCTGCCTTTTCCTCTCTGGCACATCTCGGGGCTGGACAACTATTCCATTCCGCACCCGATGTACGTTAGCAAGAGTGACTACGCCAAGGCGCACGGCATCGCTCCCGAGGAGGTAGTGAATCACGCAACTACAGGTTCCGGTCCCTCGGCATCGTTCCTCGGCAGCGACATGCGCGCCGCGTATTATGGCGGCACAGCTTTGACCGGCGCCGGCCAGAACCTTGGATTGCTGGAGTACGCCGGCACCGATTTGGCGGACCTCACGAAATACTTCAAGAATGCAAAGCAAACCAACAACGTGCCCATCAAGCTGCTATCGACCGATGGCACCAGCACCAAGTGCACCGCCAGCACCGGATGTGATGATACCGAGCAAACTATAGATATGACCCAGGCCATTGGAATGGCACCCGGCCTCGCCAGCCTGGTGATGTATATCGGATCGTCGGATACCGCCATCATCAGCAAGATGACTACACACAGTCCGCTGCCAACCACCATCGGTTGTTCATGGGGCTGGACGCCAGTCGATCCGGGTACGCTTGACCCTTATTTCGAGAAGATGGCCGCACAGGGGCAAAACTTCTTCGCAGCTTCGGGCGACGATTCGACTTGGTCGCCAAAAAATGGGGCATGGCCTGCGGATGACGCCAATGTCATCTCCGTCGGCGGCACAGACCTGAAAACCTCCGGCGCCGCAGGCCCTTGGGCATCTGAGAGAGCCTGGACGGATAGCGGCGGCGGCATCTCGCCGGATAAAATCACGATCCCCACCTGGCAGCAACTCGCAGGCGTGATTAACTCAAGCAATAAGGGATCAACCAAGTACCGCAACGGTCCTGACGTTTCCGCCAATGCAAACTTCACCTTCTACGTTTGTGCCGACCAGTCCACCTGCACCGCCAACTATTACGGCGGCACCAGCTTTGCCACGCCGATGTGGGCCGGCTACATTGCCCTGGTTAATCAGCAACTCGTCGCCAATGGACATAAGACTCTAGGTTTCATCGACCCCGATCTTTATGCTTTCGGCGTGAGTTCCAGCTATGACACTGATTTCCACGACATCACCAGCGGCAAATCAGGCAGCTACTCCGCTGTCAAAGGGTACGATTTGGTGACGGGGTGGGGCAGCCCCAATGGTCAAGGGCTTATCAATGCTCTTGTCGCGGAACAATAGAAGTCCTAAACGATGTTCATCCTCCCCGGAACTCAGGTCCGGACCGCCCAAGGTTCGGACCTGATTCATTGATGCATCCAGTCCTGCGGTAATAAATTGATTTGCATTTGCTTTGAAAGGCGCGGGTTCAGACGTGCCGAATGAATAGCATTTTCATTGCGGCTTTATAGTCCGCTGAAAAACTCAAGGTCCGTATCAGGGTATCGCTTTAGCGAGGGTGCTGCGCGGAGTCAGCATCTTCAGCCCGATCCGATAACGAGGCGTAAAATCCCGATATAGCAAACTCTTGGCTCAAGCGCTCGGTAAGCAAATGAACTGGAAATCTTTGGGCAGAACGTTCGGTTGGATCCTTCCGATATCACTGCTGTCGGCAGCTCTGTGGGTGCCGTTGCCAGTCCCCGCCCAGACCGATTCCGCAGCGCAGTCTGCCCAGCGCAAGACCAGCAATCCCTACACCGGGGATCTTTCCATTTTCGAAACTCCGGGGCGCGATGAGCGCCTGCAGATCAACCGCGTCATGGATATGCTCGGCATCGGACCCGGCAAAAACGTTGCCGATATCGGGGCCGGATCGGGCTGGTTCACGGTGCGCGCCGCTCGCCGCGTCACCGATTCCGGCACAGTTTATGCCGTGGACATCAACCCGGAAGCAATTAGTTACATCGACCAGCGTGCGAAAAAAGAGAATCTCCAGAACATAAAGACGATCCTCAGCAAACCCGACGACCCCCAACTTCCAGCCGGCAGAATCGACGCCGTGCTGATGCTCAAGACCTATCACGAAGTAGCCCATCCGATTCTGTTGCTTAGGAACCTGCGCTCATCGCTTAAACCAGGAGCGAAGATTGGCATTATTGATCGCAATGGCAACGGAGAAAATCACGGCGTGAATAAAGACGTGATCGTTCGCGAAGCCGCCCAAGCCGGATACGAACTGCGGGACACGCAGGATTTCGTGAAAGCCGACGGCATGGACTATTTTCTGATCTTCACTGCGAAGCCTGATTAGCAGTCTCGTTCTGGCTAGAACTTGTCAGAAGTTGAAGTATGATGCTTGCGGTATCCTACGGGCCCCGATGACCAAACCACGCTTCTTGCTTTCGGTAACCAACGACAATAATGATTTCCAGATCGAGCAGGTGAAAACTGCGCACCAGGCTGCCAGCAAAGCTGGAGTTGAGATCGAGATCCTGTGCGCACGGGATGATGGCATCCTGCAAAGTCAACAACTCCTTGATAAAATCCAGGCCTCAGTCGACCTTCGCCCGAATGCCATTCTTTTAGAGCCGGCCGGTTCCACCGTACTTCCTCAGGTGGCCCGCGCCGCGGCCGCCGCGGGCATTGGGTGGGCTCTGCTAAGCCGCGATGCCGATTATCTTGACGAACTACGTTCGAATTATCGTGCGCCCGCGTTTGTTGTAGCCCCCAACCACCAGAAAATCGGCTCCATCCAGGGGAGGCAACTTGCCGCGTTGCTACCCGACGGGGGAATGGTTCTTTATATACAGGGCCCCACGAAAAGCCTTGCCGCTGAACAAAGGCACGCTGGCCTGTTGGAAACCAAACCGGACAATATACAGCTGCGCGCTCTCAAGGCCCACTGGACCGAAGTCAGTTCACACAAGGCCGTCACCTCGTGGCTCTCTCTTTCCACTTCTCGTGGCGCTGAAATTAAAGCGGTGTGTGCCCAGGATGACTCCATGGCTCTGGGTGCGCGCAAGGCTTTTGAGGAGTCCACTCATGAACTTCACGAATCCTGGCTCAGGATTCCATTTCTCGGCGTCGACGGCATGCCCGAGACAGGGCGAGCCTGGGTTCGCAGCGGCCTTCTAACCGCGACCGTCTTCAACCCTCCGACGGCTGGGATTGCGATCGAACTGATGGCTCGGTTCATGCAGAGTGGAATCATGCCGCCGGTTCGTACCGTGACCGAAGCCATGTCCATCCCCACCATCGAGGAACTGGTCCGCAAAAATAAGAGCTGTAGTTAGCGCCTCTCGATCTGCATATGCATGCCATATTTCGGCCGCAAGGTAATCAGAGGCTGCGGCTCAACCCGATGACCTTCAACTAATCGCAGCTTCCACTTTTGCGCCAGCGTGGCCAAAATGAGCACGCCTTCCATCCACGCAAACGACTCTCCAATGCACTGCCGCGCACCCGCGCCAAATGGGAAGTAGGTGAATTTTGCTCGGCGGGCTTTGTTCTCGGCCGTGAAGCGTTCGGGATCGAAGCGCAGAGGATCCGGGAAAAATCTCGGGTCGCGCTGGGTGATGAATTGACTGATCAGCACCGTAGTTCGACCTGGAAGAAAATACTCACCCACCGAGAAGTCACTGCGTGCATACCGTCCCATCGCCCAGGCTGGTGGATAGAGTCGCAACGACTCCGCCAGTGCATTTTCCGTATAACGGAGGCTGGGGAGATCTTCGAAGGTCGGCAATCTCCCGTTCAGCGCTCTTTCCACCTCCTCGAACAGCCGATCCCCACATTCTGGGTTTTCCGAAAGCAAATACCACGTCCACGATAATGCGTTGGCGACAGTTTCATAGCCAGCCAGAAAGATGGTGATCACCTGATCCCGCAACGACTGCCGTGACTTCTCGTCGTCCGCCGGCGAGGCAGCCAGCATAAGGTCGAGGAGGCTTCCGCGATCTTGTCCACTACGCTGGTGCGCATCGATCATGCGGTAAACCACGGCATCGATTCGATTGCGCGCTCGCACAAATGCCGCCAAACCCGGTGGACGCAAATGCACCAGCCACTCCGCAGCCGGCAGCATCACTAAAAAGTTATACAGCCCCATGATGCGGTTAATCGCTGCCGCAAGCTCATAAACTTCGTCGCGTAAGTCAGTCGCAAACAACGTTCGGGCCACCACATTCAGGGTGAGATGCATCATGTCCGTGGCAATATCGCGACTTTCGCCTGCTCGCCAGGAATCGCGAATATGCACCGCCTCTTCAACAATCACATGCGCGTATTCTCCAATGCGCTGTCGATGGAATGCAGGCTGGGCCGCCGTCCGTTGCGCCCGATGCACCGGCCCCTCGCTCGTGATCATGCCTGCTCCAAGCAGCATCTTGGTGCGCTGCACCGTGCGCTCCTTGATGAAATTATCGTTTTGCACAACCAGCACTTCGCGGATGTATTCGGGACTATTTAGAAAAACGATGTGGTGAGGGCCAATCTTGTAGTGCGCGATGTCGCCATAGGTTGCGGCGAGATGTTGAAAAAGAAAGATGGGATTTGCCGGCCGGAACTTTCTCAGCGCAAACCAAAGAAGATTTCGCCGCATGCCGGGTGGAAAATGGTATTCACGTCTCGAGCGAGACCCGATCTCCGGCTGCCCAACCGCCGTTGCCATCCTATTAGTTTACGCTGGCCGGAATCCACGGAGTGGGCTCTGCGATACGATGATTTCGCTTCGTCCGAAGTCTCGGTCGATTTAAGTCCTTCAAAACAATCGGTCGACGACCTTCGTTCAGCAGGATTTCTCATAATTGAATATCATGGAGAGTTCAACGTAATACGTTCCACGCAATATTGTTCAATACATACTGTTCAACACATTACCGTTCCATCCAATCAGAGGGAGAGATCAGACGTGGCTCAGACGGAAACTGATGGTCAGGAAGTACTCGAAACCAGGGAATGGGTCGACTCGCTCGACTATGTGCTGTCCAAGGGCGGTGGCCCCGTAAGAGCGGGGCGGCTGATTCAACAGTTAGCGCTGCATGCCCGCCGCGCCGCTGGAGTGAACCTTCCCTTTTCCGCGACCACGCCCTACCAGAATACGATCCCAGCATGGCAACAGGCGCCATTTCCCGGTAGTCAGGAGATGGAACGCCGCATCAAGAGCCTGGTTCGTTGGAATGCGCTGGCCATGGTAGTGCGCGCCAACAAAATTCAGGAGGGCATCGGCGGCCATATTTCCACCTTCGCCTCGGCGGCCACGTTGTATGAAGTTGCCTTCAATCATTTTTTTAAGGCAAAGACCGAAACCGGGGACCGCGATTTTGTTTACTTCCAGGGCCACGCTGCGCCGGGAATCTATTCGCGCGCCTATCTTGAAGGGCGCATCGCCAAAGAAAAGCTGGAAAACTTTCGTCGCGAACTGAAGCCAGGCGGCGGTTTAAGTTCCTATCCTCATCCCTGGTTGATGCCGAACTTCTGGGAGTTCCCCACCGTCTCCATGGGCCTGGGTCCGATTCAGGCGATTTATCACGCGCGTTTTATCCGCTATTTGGAGAATCGCGGGCTCAAAGAATCTACTGGCGGCAAAGTTTGGGCGTTCATGGGTGATGGCGAAATGGATGAGCCGGAGGCCTTGGGCTCCATCACGCTGGCTTCGCGCGAGAATCTCGACAATTTGATTTTTGTGGTGAACTGCAACCTGCAGCGCCTCGATGGCCCGGTACGCGGCAACGGAAAAATCATTCAGGAACTCGAAGCCATCTTTCGTGGTGCGGGATGGAATGTCATCAAGTGCATCTGGGGCTCGGATTGGGACAGCCTGATTCGCAACGACCGTGACGGAATTCTGGTAAAGCGGTTGGGCGAAATCAGCGATGGCCAGTATCAGAAATATTTTGTTGAAAGTGGGGCTTACTTCCGGCAAAACTTGTTTGGCAGCGATCCGCGCCTGCTGAAGATGGTGGAACATCTTTCCGACGAGCAGCTGTCGCGCATGCGCCTCGGTGGGCATGATCCCATCAAAGTACATGCGGCCTATCGCGCTGCGGTCGACCACACTGGCTCTCCCACCATCATTCTGGCAAAGACGATCAAGGGCTACGGGTTGGGCGAAGCCGGCGAAGGCAAGAACATTACCCACCAGCAAAAGAAGTTGAATGAAGAAGAACTGGAAATGTTCCGTTCGCGCTTCGGCATCCCAATTCCCGATGACGAATTGCAGGCCGCACCTTTCTACCGTCCCTCCGACGACAGCGCGGAAATCAAATACATGCAGGCCCGCCGCCAGCAGCTGGGCGGATACATGCCCCAGAGGACGGTTCGGGCTACACCGCTGAAACCAGTGCCGGAATCGCATTTCGAAGAATTCTATAAAGGCACCGACGGTCGCGAAGCCTCGACCACCATGGTTTTCGTGCGGCTCCTGTCCAAGCTCTTGCGCGATCCTGAACTCGGCAAGCTGATCGTTCCCATCATTCCTGATGAGGCCCGCACCTTCGGCATGGAAGCTCTATTCCGCCAGGTCGGAATCTACTCCAGTGTCGGCCAACTCTACGAGCCGGTCGACATGGATACGTTGCTCTATTACAAGGAAATCAAGGATGGCCAGATCCTGGAGGAAGGAATCACCGAAGCCGGTTCCATGTGCTCATTCATCGCAGCGGGCACGGCGTATGCGAATCACGGCATCAATACCATCCCCTTCTTCATTTACTATTCGATGTTTGGTTTCCAGCGCATCGGGGATTTAATCTGGGCCGCGGCCGATATGCGCTGCCGTGGATTCCTGGTGGGCGGAACCGCAGGCCGCACCACCCTGGCTGGCGAAGGATTACAGCATCAGGACGGCCACAGTCACGTACTCGCCCTGCCCGTCCCGAACTTGCTGGCTTACGATCCAGCGTTTGCCTACGAAATTGCCATCATCATTCAGGATGGCATCAAGCGAATGTACGTGGATCAGGAGTCGATCTTCTATTACCTGACCGTGACCAACGAACCGCTTCCCATGCCGGAGATGCCTAAAGACGGCAACGTTCGCGAAGGCGTACTCCGCGGCCTCTACCGCTTCAAAGCGGCGGATGCGCCGAACACAAAACTCCGCGCTCAACTGTTGGGCAGTGGAACCATCATGTATGAGGTACTGAAGGCAGAGCAGATTCTTAAAGAAAAATACGGCGTGGCAGCGGATGTTTGGAGCGTAACCAGCTACAAGGAACTTTATCGCGACGCCAACGATTGCGAACGCTGGAACATGCTGCATCCCGGCGAAACCGCGAAGGTTCCCTACGTCACGGAGAAGCTCACAGATGCGCCTGGCCCGTTTATCGCGGCATCTGACTATATGAAGGTGTTGCCGGAATCGCTTGCGAAGTGGATCCCGGGACAACTGGTTTCGCTGGGGACCGACGGTTTTGGCCGAAGCGAAAATCGTGCCGCGCTGCGGGACTTCTTCGAAGTGGATGCCAAGCATATTGTGTTAGCCACCCTCGGCGCTTTGGCCCGTGAAAAGAAGATTGAGCCGGCAATTCTGAAAAAAGCAATTCGCGATTTGGGTATTAACCCAGAAAAGATGAACCCGGCCATAAGCTAGCTCACATTGCATTGACCACATTGAACCCGGCGCTCCGGCGTTGTACGAACCTCATGAGGAATGGAATCCGTGATTGAATTTAAACTTCCGGCACTTGGTGAAAACATTGAACAGGGCGATCTGGTACGCCTGCTGATTAGCCCCGGCGCGGCTGTGAGCGAAGGCCAGGCCATCATGGAAATCGAAACCGACAAAGCAGTCGTAGAAGTACCTTCGTCGGTGACCGGGACGGTCAAGGAAATTCGCGTGAAAGAAGGCCAGAAGATCAAAGTTGGCCAGGTCATTTTTACGGCGGAGAATGGAGCCGCAAGCAAGGTGACTGCTCCGGTATCACAAGAGAGCAGGGCAAAAGGTGGCTCGGAGAAAGATGAGCCGACGAAAGATGGATCTACAAAATCCTCAAACTCGAAGAAATCCGCTAGCCCGTCTCCGGCTCGTGCAGCCGCAGCCTCGGCAATCGGGCCAGTGCCGCCAACTTCATCGCCCACTCAGCCCACCGGCCCTCGTACTCGATCCACCGACGCGGCCGTCAGCGAATTTCGTCTGCAAGAGCTCGGAGAAAATATTTCGCAGGGAGACCTCGTTCGTTTGATGGTCGCTCCCGGCGTCAAAGTCTCGGAAGGCCAGCCGGTCATGGAACTCGAAACTGACAAAGCGGTCGTTGAAGTTCCGTCGTCTGTCAACGGGATCGTCAATGAGGTTAAGGTCAAAGAGGGCGAAAAGATCAAAGTCGGGCAAGTGATTTTTACTTTGCAAAGCTCGACCACATCGCAATCCGAAACTCCACGTCCGCAACGGCAGCCCGTGGAACATATGTCCGGCCAGCATGGAGCGCGCTTGGCATTTCAGGCGGCGATTCGGGCTGAAGGCAAAACCGAAGAGCAGGCGCTACCGCCCGATCAGCCGGCACCCAAACCTGCAGTGTTTTCCATGCCTGCACAGCTCGACAAAGTCGCTGGAGCGGAGCACCGAGGTCCGGTTCCCGCCGCTCCAAGCACACGCCGCCTCGCCCGCGAACTCGGCGTCGACATCTATGTGGTCCAGGGCACGGGCCCCGGCGGCCGCATCAGCGAAGAGGACGTGAAGGCCCACGCCAAAGCCGCATTGGCGGCGCTGGCTGGCGCAGCGCAAGCTCCGGCGCGCGCCGGACATTTCGTCGAGCCCAAGCTGCCGGACTTCTCGAAGTGGGGAAAGATTGAACGCGTCCCCATGCGAGGAGTTCGCCGCAAAACTGCGGAACATCTCGCCGAATCCTGGAACACGATTCCTCATGTCACCCAGCATGATCGCGCTGACATCACGGAACTTGAGCAGCTCCGGGCGCGCTTTGCCCCCAAGGCCGAACAAGCAGGCGGCAAGATGACCGTAACCGCCATTGCGCTAAAAGTTTGCGCCGCCGCGCTCAAGGTTTTTCCCCAGTTCAACGCCACCATCGACATGGCGAAGGAAGAAATCATTTACAAGCAGTACATCAGCATCGGCGTGGCGGCGGATACCGATCGCGGGCTCCTGGTTCCGGTAATTCGCGATGTGGACAAAAAGAATATTGTTGAGCTCGCGGTGGAATTGTCTCAGCTATCGCAGAAGGCGCGCGAAAAGAAAATTACCCTTGCCGATATGGAAGGCGGAACCTTTACCATCACGAATCTCGGAGGCATCGGCGGCACGGCATTTACACCGATTGTGAATCATCCCGAGGTTGCCATCCTTGGGCTCTCGCGTTCGCGCATGGAGCCGGAGTGGATCGGCGGAAAATTTGAACCGCGAATGATTTTGCCGCTCTCGCTTTCCTACGATCATCGCCTGATCGACGGCGCGGATGCTGCGCGTTTTCTGCGCTGGATCGCCGAGGCCTTTGAGCAGCCCTTCCTCCTGTCCGTGCAGGGATAATTTCATCGCCAATCATTAGAAAGAAAATCGAGTCATGAACGAAAACCCCGATCAAACAACCCAACATGCTCCCGAAGCGACTCAGAAGCTCCGAGTCGCCGTGGTGGGAGGCGGCCCCGGCGGTTACGCCGCCGCTTTTTTAGCCGCCGACCTCGGCATGCAGGTCACGCTCATCGATCCGGAAATAAACCCGGGCGGAGTCTGTCTCTACCGCGGATGTATTCCCTCGAAAGCGTTATTGCACGTCGCTAAGCTGATTGAAGAATCGCAGCAAGCCAAGAATTGGGGAATTGAGTTTCCTCCGGCCAAGGTCGATCTTGCGCGCTTGCGCGGCTTTAAGGAAGGCGTGGTCAAGAAGCTGACCGGCGGGTTAGGGCAACTTTCCAAGCAGCGGCATGTGGAATACATTCAAGGCCGCGCGGCTTTTGAAAATTCCACCACTTTGAAAATCAGCAAGGCTGATTCTACCGAAGTTACACTTTCCTTCGATCGCATCATTTTAGCCACAGGCTCGCGTCCTGCAGTGATTCCTGCATTCAAAATAGATTCGCCGCGGCTGATGGATTCCACCGGAGCACTGAATCTCGAAGACATCCCGGCCAGCCTTCTGGTAGTGGGCGGCGGTTACATTGGGCTCGAACTCGGTTCGGTTTACGCGGCGCTCGGAACCCGTGTCACCGTTGTCGAAATGCTACCCGGCCTGCTTCCCGGCGCAGATCGGGATCTGGTTCTCCCGCTGCACAAGCGTTTGGAAAAAATGTTTGAGGCAATCCTGGTGAATACCACCGTCGCTTCGCTCAAAGAAGATGGTGCGGGAATCTGCGCCACTTTTGCAGGCGCTTCCATCAAAGACGATAACCGCGAGAAAGTTTTCGACCGCGTGCTGGTTTCTGTGGGACGCAAACCGAATTCCGACATTCCGGGGCTCGACAAGACGCAAGTAGCGGTAAACTCGCGAGGATTTATCGAAGTAAACAAACAGCTGCAAACTGCCGATCCATCAATCTATGCAATCGGTGACGTGGTCGGCGAGCCCATGCTAGCGCACAAAGCATCGCATGAAGGCCGCACCGCTGCGGAAGCCATTGCTGGACACAAAGTTGCTTTCGAACCAAACGCGATTCCTGCCGTAGTATTTACCGATCCAGAAATAGCCTGGTGCGGACTTACCGAAACTCAGGCGGAAAAAGAGAATCGGGAAATCAAAGTTGCCAAATTCCCCTGGGCCGCATCCGGCCGCGCGCTTGCTATTGACCGGCCCGATGGCATGACCAAACTGATCGTTGATCCACACACAGAGCGCGTGCTGGGCGTTGGTATTGTGGGTGCCGGTGCCGGCGAACTGATCGCCGAAGGCGTGCTGGCTATTGAAATGTGCGCCCTTGCTAGCGACATTGCCATGACCATTCATCCGCATCCCACGCTTTCCGAAACTGTGATGCAATCGGCGGAAGTTTTCTTCGGCACCGCTACAGATATCTACCGCCCAAAGCGATAGCCCCAAAAATGGTCGCGGAACGGTCGCAGGGCGTGGTATTTGTAACGTCGAACCTCGCAGGCCTTCCCTTTCGGGCGCCTCCAATTTCGCTACAATAAGATTTCCCTTGCAAGAACCGCGTTCTGCCGCATCGGTCCTTGGTTTATTCCGAATGCAAAGGAAAGTATGGCAAGAATATTCAGAGGATTTACCCTTATCGGCGTCACACTTGGCGCATGCCTGTTTGTCTCAGTGCCAAGGTCGATGGGGCAAATCCTTCCCTCGAGTGCTCCGGCGAGCACGCCGAAGGCCCAAACCGATTGGCTGAATCGCGGGACCCCGTCCGGCACCGTTTTCGGGTTTCTTGAAGCGGCACAATCGGGGAATTACGCTACGGCGGCGCAATACCTCCAGTTGACCCCTGCCCGGCGCCAAGCCGAAGGCGAGACATTCGCTCAACAGCTGAAACTCGTGATGGACCGGGCATTTGCCGGCAGCCTGAAGCACGTCAGCATGCAGCCCGAAGGCGCCCCGGGAGAAGGCGTTCCCGGGGACCGGCAGATACTCGGAACCATGTCTTCCGGTGATGTGGAGGCGGATCTTATTTTGGTCCGCGTCACCGATCCGAGCGCGGGAAAGATCTGGCTGATCTCCGCGGAAACACTCAACAAAGTTCCCGAACTCTACGATCAAGTCGAAGCCCGGCAAGTAGAGACCAAATTGCCTAAGTGGGTGGTAAAGCATCAACTGGCGGGCATGGCGCTATGGCAATGGTTCGCTCTGCTCCTGATGCTTCCTGTGGCTGCGGGGGCGGGTTGGCTTCTCTTGGTCGTATTGCAACTCCCGTTCCGCATGTGGGCACGACGCCGCGGCGAGTCTGAAATCGCGAAGATGCATGCGGTTTCCGGTCCGGCGTGGCTACTACTGGCAACGCTGCTCCACAGGATTTTTGCGGCTTATCTGGGCATGCCGCTGCTCCAGCGCCATTACTACGGTGAGGCCGCGACCATCGCGTTAATCATCGGTGCCGATTGGATTTTGTGGCGCGTAATTCGCTGGTTCATGTATCGCGTGCGAATAAGCGCGCTGGCCGCTGGCCGCGGCGGCGCCGGCTCATTGATGTTGCTGGGCGAGCGCCTGGTGAAAGCCGCGATCTTCGTGATGACCGTCTTTTTCATCATGAGCGTGCTGGGTTTTAACCTGACTACTGCGCTGGCCGGCGTGGGCATCGGGACTCTGGCGATTGGCTTCGGCGCGCAGCAGACCATCGCGAACCTGTTCGGGGGCGTCTCCGTTCTGGGAGACGAAGTCATTCGCGTCGGCGACGTGTGCAAATTTGGAGATCGTACCGGCACAGTAGAGGATATCGGGCTTCGTTCCACGCGAGTCCGCACGGAAGAGAGAACCCTTCTGGCAATTCCCAACGGCACTGTCGCAACCATCAATGTTGAGAATCTGAGTCGGCGCGACAAAATCCTATTTAAAACTGTTCTAGCCCTTCACACGGAAACCCCGCAACAGCATGTCAGTGCGGTGATCTCCGAGATACGACGCGTATTGAGCGATCAGCCGAAAATCGAGTCCCATACCATTCGCGTGCGATTGATGGAACTAACTGCGAGCGCGATTAATGTCGAACTCTTTTGTTATGTACTGACGAAGAATTTCGACGAATTTGCAGCTGTGCGCGAAGAGGTTCTGCTCCGCATTATGAATCTTGTGGAAGACTCCGGAGTAAATCTGGCTTCAACGACGCCAAAAATCTATTTAAGTCCAAATCCAGTATCGCCGGTACACACTAGTCACAAGGTCGAAACCACGGTGCGCGACCCACAATCCGTCGCGGCGAAGAACGTACGCAAGGATAGTTAGACTTTAGATTAAAGATAAGTTAGATTTTCCCCATTCTATTTCGGAAAATCCGGAGAAGCAGCCGGTGCGTCGGATAATAAACCACCGCAGGAACAACGGTGAGATAAAGGAAGAGATACAAGAATCCAGGCATAATATGCTGTTCGCGAAAGAACAGTCCACGAGCCCAGTTCACATCGAATTGCGGCCGCCAAAAGTGATTGATGGGCACAACGATCCATGTGGTAACCGTCTGATATTTCCAGCCCCGCTCGTCATAGCCTAGTCGCCAAATCGCCCAAAGCAACAACGGAGGCGTAACCACGTGGAACAAACTGAGCAATCGAATCGCCAGCGGCACCTGCGGATCGAACATGTATTCCGTGCCGCCGATGAAATGGCGCCCACTCAGCAGCACCCCGGCGAGATCGATAATGAACAGGGTTTGAAATAACAATAGACTCGTCGCCTGCCAGGAAAATATCAAGGAGCTTTCCAGCCAAAGCCCGGCCAGAATAAATAAGTTTCCCAAGTCGCAGAAGAACAGGAAATTCTGCGCACCATATTGCCGCAAATAGAGAGGGATCCACACGATCACGCACGCTGTCCACACGAACTTGATCCAGAGCGGGATCCGCATGACGAAGGTATTGTAACTGTGTCGTGCACCAGCAAAGGCAACCCGCAAAATCCGCAAGCCTAACCATCAAAGGCACGATTACGGGCGTAACTTGATGAGTCTTACGAGTGTACCTACGATGACTTCATTATGGGTTACCAAGCTCTACTCTTCTGTCCCGACGAAAAGACCGCCCGCACGGTTACGCAAGTTCTGAGCGAGCTCGACTTCGAAGTAGTTCCCTGCACTGAGCCATTCGCCGCCGTGAAGCAGATGATGGCCGCGCATTTCGACGCGATTGTGGTTGATTGCGACAATGAGCAAAACGCCACACTGCTCTTCAAGAGCGCGCGCAACGCTCCGAACAACCAGTCGGCCCTGGCCGTCGCAGTGGTCGAGGGACAGGCTGGAGTAGCCAAGGCGTTCCGCATCGGCGCCAACCTGGTTCTTACCAAGCCGATTAACGTCGAGCAGGCGAAAGGTACGCTGCGCGTTGCCCGCGGACTTCTGCGCAAGAATGAGACGGCGAAAGCCGCCGGAGTAGCCGCTCCTGGTGCGGCGAAGATTGCCGTTCCCGAGGCTACGGCGAAGTCGACAACAATCGCTCCAGCGATTCAGGAAACAAAACCAGCTCCACTTGCAGCTCCCCAACCGACCGCGCACGAGAAGATCGCGTCAAAGACTGAACCCCAGATCCAGGCCCCTATCAGCTCAAGCATGATCGAGCCGAAGAAGATCGAGTCGAAAAAGACCGACTCCAAGCCAACCGAGAAACCGAGCTTTGCCGCACACGCCGCCGCTCCTGCCGTCGAGTTAGGAGAATCGAAAAAATCAGTCAGTGCTAAAGCAGACTCCGGAACAGATTCCGTTCGACCCCTTAGCGCAAGAGCTTCAAGCTTAACGTCCCCGAGTTTAACTTCCACCGGTGCGGCGAGTGCGCCAGCTCCGGCGCGGGAAGTAAAAACGAACGTTGCAGCGCCGGAAAAACCCTCCGACGTTGTTGCCGAACCGGAAGCAACGGCTGTAACAACTTCGGATGTGACAACTTCAGCCGGCGATGCGCCAGCTTCGGCCGAGGAGACATCCTCTTCGTCCGTTCCAGCATTTGCCATGGGCAAAACCCGGGCGGCAAGTCCGGGCAGCAAGAAAATGTTGATGGCAGTTGCGGCTGTCGTTGTGATCGCCGCCGCCGGATATTTCGCCTGGATGCAGTTCGGCCCCGCAGCCAGACCATCCGCCGTTTCCGCCACACCATCGTCTCGAACCACGCCGGCCGTTCCAGTGGCAAACCCAGCGGCGGCAACAACCACTGCTCCGACTCTGTCCCCCGCTCCCACCGCAGTGGCAGCGCCGAGTCCTGCGGCTACAGAGCAACCGAGTACATCCGCGAAGACTTCCACAACTACAGCGGAAGCTCCCAAAGCTGACTCTGCTAAGACTCACGTGGGCAAACCGAACACACCGGCCAACGCCACAGATGCCCCCCCATCGGTTGCGAAGGCAAAAGCTTCAGCGGCATCAGCCGCGCCGGCCATAAAGATCAAGAGTTCTACGGAGCACGCGAGCGTTTCAGCCGACGATGCCGCTCCTCCTGCAATTACAGCGATGCCATCTGCGAACAGCGAAGCAATGCCCAGCCTGTTGGACAATGCTGGAAGCAGCGTGGCACCACGGCTGCAAACGCTTAATGTTTCGCAGGGAATATCGCGGGGACTGCTGGTAAAACAGGTTCAGCCAACTTATCCCCCGGACGCGATGCGGCTGAACGTTGAAGGCCAGGTACAACTCATGGCAACACTTTCAAAAACCGGCGACATCTCGGCCGTGAAAATTCTCAGCGGCGATTTACGACTGGCGCATGCTGCGGTTGCAGCCGTGAAACAATGGAAGTACAAACCGTATTTATTGAATGGCGAGCCGGTTGAGATTCAAACCCAGGTAACCGTAAACTTCAAATTGCCTCACTAACTATCGTCTCGTTATCCCGAGGGGCCCAAGGGACCTTGGTTTCTGTGACATCCAACCTTGCGCTTCGTACGTTTAGAAATTAAATTTCAGCGAAAACTCGATCACTCTCGGAGATCCCAGGGAGAACACGCCGGATCCAATCCCAATCCGATTGCTGTTCGGCTGCTCACCCGAGGTGCCATTCACGGATCCGGGCGTGCCGCTTAGCACGCCGCTCAATGGGTTTGCCGGCCCATCGAAGTTCGAGAAGTTCGCAACATTAAAGAACGACACACCCGGCTGAATCTGCACGACATCTCTAACCCGGTAAATCCAATTTAGGCTGACGTCGAGCGCGTGCAGCCAACCCATGCCCGCTTCGAAGTAAGGCGCCGTGGGAATTACCTGCTGCACGCCGCCCAGAGCTTGCAATTGGCCGAGAGTGAATAGCCCGTTGTTAATCAGTGTTTGGCCCGCAGGCGTTGCCTGGCCGGCATCCGTATGGTTGTAATTAGTGATATAGGTGTTGATATTGCTCGCATTCACTTTGTGGCTGAACGATCCGATATTGGTGCCCGGAAGCACATCCCCCAGGCCGCCATTGGAAGCAAAGCTGCCGTCGCCCGTACCATCGCCAGTGACGTCGGTGACGAAAATGCCACCGGCGCTTCCAGTTGGGTTCAAAGTCAGAGTGACCGGCAAAGGACTATAAAAATGCCCGATCGCGCCCAGCCGAAAGTGATAAGGAAGGTCCATGGTGCCGCCAAACGAAATCTGATTCTTGCGGTCGAGACCGTTCGGCCCTAAGTAACTCTGCGGTTTGTTGAAATCAGTGGCGATGTTGATAAAGTCATTGTCGGTGGCCGCTGCGACGTAGCGCTCCAGTTGATAGGAAATCTGGAGATCGAAATTTCTTACGCCGCTAAAGGGATGTTCCAGATGCTGCTTCATAGACAACTGCACAGCAGAGTTTTTGGCGTATCCGATAGGGAACAACATCTGGTTGGTACCCAGATTTTGATTGATACCCGCAAATGCGGCGCTGGCGCATGGAAAACCTCCGCACAGCGAGTAGCCGGAGTCGAGCCCATTCGACGCGTAATCGGCGACTGTCGCGCCTTTCCCAATGGCGCAGTTAATCGAGCCCTGATCGAAGCCGTTAGTACAGCCGAACTGCTGGTTTGTGGACGAAATGGCCGCTTGCGCATTCGCCTTATAGAAGAAGCGCGCATCTCCCACGTGATTCGTATCGATCGCCAGCAGCGTGTGGGTTTCGATATTGCGCAAGTAGTCCGCCGTGAAAACCATTCCGGGTCGTAGCTCGTGTTGTAAGCCGGCATTGATTTGCAACGACCGCGGACTTCGATAATTTGGCGCCAACAGGTCCGTCCCTGTGGCGTCTAGACCATCCGCCAGCTGCGTACCGATAAATGAAGGATTGCTCGCCGGGCCAGCAGCGACCGTAGACGCTTGATACTGCGCCTGAAGCGCCTGAATGGCTGGAGCCGCCTGGCCAATTGGCTCCCCGCAAAAATTCGGGGTGACCGACGCTCCCGTTGGCAAACTTAGAGCGGCTGGACCTCCATTGGAGCAAACGGTAGTGTCCGCCAGGAATAACCCTTTTGGGAGCCGCGCGGGCCGGTCGAATTCGATATTGTTCCAGATCGAATTCTCGAAGAAAATCCCAGCTCCGGCGCGGAAAACCGTTTTCCCTTTGCCCGAAGGATCCCACGCCAAGCCGGCTTGCGGCGCAAAGTTCTGGTTGGGCTGCCGCACCCGGTTACCCAGGGCCGAATATTGCTGGTTATCGAACTGATAGAGCGACGCGATTGCGCCGAGGTCGCTGTCGGTGCGTCCCGAATCCCGCACGTAACGCAGACCGTACGTGACCGTGAGATTCGGTTTCACTTTCCAGGCATCCCCTGCATAGAAGGAGATGCGATTGTCCGGACCGCTGCCGCCGGCAGGAAATCCAAATGCCGGTATCTCCGAGTCATAGCCCTGCCCGTTGCCCAGAACTACCGTATTTGCCGGGTAGTTCAGCGGATTCGCCGCGCCGCCGGGCAGAGCGAGACAAGCCGCATTGCAATCCGTGATTCCCGATCCCACCGCCGGAGCCAGCGCCAGGAAGCTGGCGAAGCCGCCGCCAAAAATGTGGTTGAATCCCCCGCCGTAGCGGACAATGTGTGCGCCCCATGCCCGGCTGCCGTCGTACTTGATCTGGTGGTCCGATTGATAGGTCTGCTGCGGTGCAAGAAAGCTGGGACCGGAACAGAAATAATCCGCGCCAGCGGTCAGACAATCTGGATCGCTGCCAATCGCCAACTCGATTCCGGGAATCGGATTAAAGATATTTGTTCCGGCGGTCGCATCCACAATCGCATTGCGAAACTTGGTGTAGCCAAAACGAATGCTATGCGTGTAGGGGCCGGTGGAGAAGTCCAGCCCGAAGGCCTGGACCGGCGTGTGATTCTCGTTGCCGAAAGGCTGGAAGCTGTTCGGAATAATGGCCAGAACGCTATGATTCTGATCGTACGAAAAGCGATAAAAGAACTTGTAGTTGTTGTTGATCTGCCAGTCGAGTCGTCCCAAGGTTTCCACTTCGCGAAAAGGCGAGTCATAATTGCCGACCAGAGCGGAAAAGGGTCCACTCGGAAGTACGGGATTCAGCAAATCCTGTTTCGTACGCTCGGCGTCCAGAAAGAAAAACAGCTTATCGTGAATGATCGGTCCGCCAACGTTTCCGCCGTATTGATTGCGCTGGAAATAATTATCGCTGGCGCCAGGCAGGTTCGCATCCAGGCTTTGATCGCGAAACGCATAGTAGCCCTCGCCATGAACTTTGTTCGTGCCCGATTTCGTGGTGACGTTTACCGATCCGGAGGAAGTGAGTTCGGTCGAGAGATCCAGCGAAGATTGCTGGATTTGAAATTCCTGAATGCCGCTTGCGGGGATGTTTTGCGTGGTTGTGCCGACAGTTTCATCGCTGATGTCGAGACCATCCACTTCGATCCGAGCAGTACGGCCAAAGCGTCCGCCGAACGAAATCGAAGAAAATCCATTCTTCGTGGGGTCGAAATTCCCGCCATCCTGGATCTGCACCCCCGGTTCCAATTGCGCCAGGTCGAGGAAGTTGCGGCCGTTGATGGGCAGATTCTCAATCTGCTGCGCATTCAGTACGCCCTGCACCGTGGCCTGCTGCGTGTTTACCTGAACTTCCGTCCCCTGCACTTGGACAACTTCGGAGGTTTCTCCCACCTGCAGCTTCACGTTTCCCGGCGCGGTGACGCCAACCTCAACGGTGACCGGAACCTGCGAGGTCTTAAAGCCCGGAGCTTCGACGCGCAGGGTGTAATCGCCCGGTGTCAACGCACCTGAGGTATAGGCGCCGGCTGAAGTGCTGGTGGTATTGATGACGCGGCCGGTAGCCTTGTTGCTGATCGAGATCTTTGCTCCACCCACGACTGCGCCCGAAGGATCGGTGATGGTGCCTTGAATGCTGCCGGTGGAAATCGTGGTTTGAGCGAGCAACGCCGCGGAGCAAATCACGAGGGATAACAAAGCCAGAGACAGGAAGCGAATCTGCTGCAAACGATTGAAGAAACCGACCATTAAATTGACACCATCCCTTTCGTTATCCACGCGCAATTCTGCCCCAGCAGACTTCCGCCTTCACGCTAGAAAGTAGTAGCCAATTGTAAACCGATTTATGCCCGCCTGAAGGGTGGCGGCATTTTCGTCAGATGCGCGAGAACTTGAGGCGGGTTGGACCGGCGGGGCGAGATTGCAGAAATGAGCAAATGGAACGAATGAGGCCACACCTGGCATCAAGTGTGGCCTCACATAGCGAGCTCGGAGCAGGCTTGGAAACCCAATTCCTAGCCGGCTATCGTTGCAACTACTGAACCAGGCCCGTGGTGGGGTCGAGGAGCAGCTTAGGAGCTACCTTGCCGGTGAAATTGAACATGCCGAGCAGCGAGCCCGCTTTAACGTCGGACGACCCGTTTCCCATCGCCGGCAGATTCCAATTGGTCTCAATGAACTGAACAATGGAAGACTGATCGGTGATCTGATGGTCAATATAGTTCTGCTTGGCGTAGGGCGAGATGACCAGCAGTGGGGTGCGTGGACCGTAGCCGCATCGGCCTTGCGTCGTAGCTGCGGTGTTGCTGCCGCAGAGACCGGGACCGGTGAGAGCGTCGTCAATGCTGCTTTGCGATTGATTGACGAGGGGATCCATCTGGTGGTCGTACCAGCCGTCGGAGTCGTCGTAGGCGATAACAATGGCTGTGTCCTTCCAGTACTTGTTGGCCATGATCGCGTTGATGGTGTTTACGACGAAGGTCTGCTCATCGAGAGGATCAGAATAGCCGGGATGAGCGTCGTAAACCGCCTTTGCCTTGAGGTAGCTCACTGCGGGAAGTTGACCCGCGTCCAGAGCGGTGAAGAAAGCAGACAGATCGTACTGGTGGTTGGCCTGATCCGTGGTACCGATCGCGGCATTGGAACTCGGCGCCAGATGGTGGGGATTGGCCGTCTCCGGGTAGAACTGGAACGGTTCGTGGTGAGCAACGTAATCTGCGGTGGAACCGGCCAAGCCAACGCTCGCGGCGGCGCAGATAGCGGTGCTGCCGTTGACGCTCGGGGTGGTGGGGCCGAAACCGCCCTGGAACCATCCCCAGGTGTAGGTCGCGCTGTTCAGAGTGTCGCCAATATTGGGGGTGCCGGGGATAAAGCTGACATAGGTTTTCCCGGTTGGATTGCAATCGTCGCCGGCAGGACGGCCATCCCCGAGCAGAGTGCCCGATGTGCCTCCACCAGAGATCACGCCCACCGTCGATCCGCCGCTAACATATTGAACGTTGGATGTGTTGCCGCTGACTACATTGATCGCGCCAGGGGCAGACGGTCCAAACTGAGTGTTGTAGGAGTTATCGCTCAGAGCAAAATGCTGCGCGTAATTCCACAGCGCGGTCACGGTGTTGCCGTCGTAATAGCCCATGACCAGCCCAGCGCCGTGGCCATAGTCGCAGGTGCTGCCGCCGGTGCCGGTAAACTGTACAAACATGTCCATTGCGCCCATGTCGAAGGCTTGTTCCTCGGGGGTATAGCTATGATTTTGGTCGCAGGTAACGGCTTGAGTGCGGTCCAGGCGAAACGGCTGAACCGAGTTGGGATTTTCCGTGAGCAACCCACCGCTCAAGAGGTTATTCGCACGCGGCGTGTTCGCCAGGGGCGTAAAACCAGGCTCGGTAGCCGGGTTGGTCGCGTTCGGATAAGTCGCGAAATAATGATCAAACGAAACGTTCTCTCCAAAGATGACCACGAGGTGCTTGATGGGGGTGGTGGTGGGGTAGCTTTCCGCGGGATTCGGCTGGGTTGCCCCCCATGCGTCAACGAATGGGTTAAGGGTCATGCATACGGCGCACAGAACCGTCGCCATGGAGTGAAGATGCCTACGAGTCATCAGCGATTCTCCTAAAGATTTGGTATTTTAAACTCAAGATATGTGACAGGGATTGACGAACCCACAGCTTGCCTAGGGCAAAAATCCACACAAACAGAACGCTGCACGAACTTACGTGGCTACTCTTACGGGGAGATGACTGGAAAATGAACTCTCTGTAAAGAAACTATTGCGCAGCTCGGTTCCCTGTGGATTTTGCAGACGATTCTGACCGGTCTCGAGGTTCCACCCGGATGGTTCCCATCATCCCGCCATCGGAGTGCTCGAGAATATGGCAGTGATAAACAAAGGTACCCACGATTGCAGGATCGCGGAAATCCATGCGCAGCTTGACGCTTGGATATACCGGGCTATGGCCATCCCAATAGGCAACGTTGATCGTATCTCTCAGGTATGGTTCGTCCACCGGAACGCCGTTCCATTCCAGCAGCTGAAAATGCAGTTGATGGATATGAAAATCGTGCAACTCCAGCGACCGGTTTTCGATGATCCAGTCTTCCACGTCGCCTTGCTTCACAATGATGTCCGGATTGGACGAAGCAGGATCGAAAACTGCCCGAGTTTTTCCCTCGACCGTTAGAAAAAAATCCGTCAAACTATTCGGATTCTTCGGATCTCTCGGGCTCTCAGAGAAGTAAAGTTTTCGCTCACGCACCGGCGTAATTTCTTTCAGCGGCGTGCCCGACGCCGGCGCGATTGTTGCCGGAGAAGCCGGCAATTCTGAGCGCAGAGCCGGCCCATCCGCGTTCGCCTTAATGGTGGCCAATGGCCGAGTAGGATCGTTTTCGCCCGCCGGGCCGCTATCCACTGTTCTGGTCACTAAACTCGCGCGGATGCCCTCTTTTGGCCCCTTCACGATAAATTCCGCGCGACCGCCCGGCGGAATCATCACATGTCGCTTCGGCACTACCTGTTGATCGTGATTTCCGTTCTCACTCACTGAAACGCCATCCAGGGCAATGACCCCCACGGTCTGTGCCCAGTCATTGAATAACAACTGCAAATCCAGATAAGTAATTGCCGAGGCGTTCAATACCCTCCACAGTTGTTTTTCTAGCGGCTTCATTGCAATGACTGCCGGTTGGTATTCGGGATAAGGGACTGGAACGAAATTGATGGAAAGATCCTTGGCTGGTTTTCCTGTGCCCGTACCATTGTTCAGAATGTCGCCCTCGGCGTCACGCAGTACTTGCGGGGCAGGCATCGAATCTGTTTGGACCGGCTCCGCATTGGGACTCATCAGCTCCTGATCCCGGATCACCAGCACCCGCTCCGGCAAACCCGACACCGCACTGTTTACGGTTTCTATTCCTTCAACAATCAATGCCCCCGAGGCTCCGCCGAGCACTTGGGCTTTGTTGAAGCCATGAACATGCGGATGGTACCAATACAAACCCGGCGGCTGATTGACCGGAATTTGGAAACTGTATTCAAATGGCGGACCAGATGGCTGCACTAGGGTTTTCAGCGTGTCATCTTGATGGCACACGGGCGGAATGTCGATTCCGTGGAAGTGAAGGTTAGTTGACGATGCAGTCATCGGACCACCCGTACAATCATGGGCCGGCGAGCTGGCGTGTTCCGCCATAGTACGGGTGTTGCTATTTGAAGAGGCCGAAATCTCGTTACGCAGCGTCAAGATCAAACGATCGCCCGGCTTGACCCGCAGTGTCGGCGATTGATTACCCGCTTTGTCGATGTAGCAGTATCGAGTAATTCCCTGAGAATCCACAGAACGGTGGTATGCAAGCTCCACTCTCAACTCGCCATCTTTACTGCGCAAATCCGCAGGCTCAGGTACCGCGCTGCCTAAATCTCCTCGAAAACAGACATCATCCAATTTGGTCTCCGCTTTAACCTCCGCCAGAGAAGCCGTTTGGAAGAAAAAGAGCGAGGCCATCAAACAGAACGCGAGAATCACGCATCTGGTAAGACGATCGAAACGCATATTCTTCCGGAATAACCCTGGAAAATGGCGGTGCTCGGCAGCCAAACAGCGAAGAAGGAGTCTAGCAAGGAGCCCAGGTACAGATGTTAATCGGAGGTGAATTTTGCCGGCGAGCTGCGAAAGAAGTTCGGCCTTGGAGGAATCGACTCCCTGACCCGTTCGGCACTGACAGATAGAACAACATTTCAGTTTGTCATTCCGAACCGCCTTCAGCCGGTGAGGGAATCTGCTTCATCCGGGCAAAACAGGTTCCGTTCGGATTCTCTCACGCCACGCTCTCGCGCGATAAACCGCGTCCAAGAAGAAAACTTCTCAGGTTGCACCACTACCGCCCCATTCGCTAGTCGTGCTGTAGAACTTCGTCGATTACAGCTTTACCGCCTTTATCCACAGTAATGACTTTATGGATAGGCGTGTATCCGGTCAATGTAATGTCGATGACGTAATTTCCAGGATCGAGCACGAAGTCGACCGGAGAAGCTCTATCCAGCATGTGCTGGTTGACAGCGACCTGTGCGCCTTTGGGTTGGGTCCTCACGACGATTGTCCCCATTCCCCTGGCTTCCTTACCGCCAAAGAGCTTATTGATTTTGTTGACAGTTCGGATGTCGTCGACATTCCCGAGTTCGCGCAGGGTCGGCGAAAAGCTAACCGTCTGCGCGAGCACGAACTGAGCGCTGAGAGTTTCGTCGATGAAACCCGCCTTGCGTACGAGCACAACATGCGGTCCCTTATCCACGGAGACCTGGGCCGGGGTGAGCTTGCCGGTGTCGTGGCCATCAATGTAGACGTTGGCGCCAGCGGGCGCACTGGTTACCGAGAGAGTAGCCATGAGTTGCGCGAGATGACTGACGACAGATGATTTCGCGCCCGAGGCAACTGCAACCGTGCGAGTCTCGCTGGAATAGCCCGCCTTGCTGACCACTATAGTATGCTGGCCCGCGTCAACCCCTGAGAGCGTGAATGGCGTAACCCACGATGGATCGGTCTTTCCATCCAGTTGCACTTGTGCACCTTGCGGAGTGGAATCGATCACCATCTGGCCCGGAAGCACCGCGAGCGCCACTGGCGCAGCCGCTGGTTTTTTCTTGGCGTTCTTCGCGTGTACAGACTTGGACGCGTGGGAATTCGTGGCGGCTGGCTGTGAATCAGAATCCAGCACGGCGGACTGGGCGTCCTGATTCTCCGTATTCTGCGAGTCTGAGGGCACGACTGGCTGAGCTTGTTGTGGAGTCGACTGCGCGGGTGGTGAGTTCGCCGAATACGGACTGGCAAGCTCGGTAGTTGGCCGCGCCGAATCTTCCTCGGTGTTCAGCTTGTTGATGTGAAGCACCAGGGCGACTGCGATGATGAGAATCAGAACGGCCGCACCGGCTATGGAATAGACCATCAGGCTGGGCGGAACGTTTTTGATTTCCTTGATGGCTTTTTCTGCCATCTCACGCGGCTGCAGTTTCTCCTTGTCAAATTCATCGGCCGATCCGTGATCACCCGAGAAAACTTTGGAATCCTGGAGAACGGGGGGCGGCGGCGGCGGCGCGATATAGATTTCCTTCAATGGAGGAAGTTCTGTCATCTCAGAGAAGCTGACGCCGGTGCCGCGAGATGGAGCATCGCCAGCCATCATGGGATCGACGGCAATCTTAGGCTGGCTAGACATGGTCTGCGCTCGTTTGGGTTGCTCGATCGCCGGTTGTGAGTCGGTGAAAGTCTCCAGTAAAGGCTCATCGACTGCGGCAGAAGACATCGCAGGGGATGGTGGCTCCGCAAAGCTGGATCTGACCGGCGGGGCAGTTGCGACAGCGGAAGCCGCCGGAGTTGGCGATTGAACACGGGGTGCTGAGGATAAGCCCGCTTCGGCCCCAGTTAAACCCGCGGCCGCAGCGGCGGCATTGCGTGCCGGATCTTGCTTTGCGGCTGTCGAAGATGGTTGCGACGGAACCGCCCTGGCCACTGGCGGTTGAGGAGCGGAGACTGGCTTTGCCGGCGGAGCTGGGTTGGGCTGCGCTGCGACCGCCGGGACCTTCGCGGGCGCGGCCGGAGCTTTGGCAGCAGCTTGCGGCTTAGACTCCTTGCATTTTTCCAGATCATCCAGAAATTCTCTTCCGTTCTGATAACGTTCTTCGGGATTCTTAGAGAGAGCTTTCAGGATAAGGGCACTCAACAAAGGATGTAGTTTGGGATTTAATTGAATCGGCGGCAGCGGCGTACCTGAAAGAACGCTCTGGCGCAGGGATTCGGCATCCTCGCCCTCGAAGGCGTTGTGGTCGGTCACCATTTGGTAAAACAGGGTTCCCAGGCTGAAAAGGTTGGAGCGCCCATCGATGTTCTCGCCGCGAATCTGTTCCGGCGACATGTAATGTAGGATCGCAGGAACCCCTGGCATCTGCTCCGTGAACTTGCCCACGCCGGACACGCCGAACCCCAAGACCCGCACTGTGCCATCCCAGCCGCACATGATTTTCGCCGGTTCCAGGCTGTAGTGAAAAACTTGGTGAGAGTGTGCGTGATCGAACCCGCTACAGACTTGCCGCCCAATATCGAGAAGGTCCCAGATGGAGAATCCTTCTTTGCGCTCCAGCATGGTAGCCACGCTGTTGCCCTGGATGTATTCCATGGCAGCACAAAACCTGCCTTCAATCTCCCCTGCGCCGTAAACCACGGTGAGGTTCGGATTGCTCAAGACCTTTGTCTTCTCGGCTTCCTCCAGCAGGCATTTTTGCAATTCCGCGGCGCGCTCTCCGAATATCGACAACTGGATCGCCTTTAGCGCCACGGTTTGGCTGGTGGCCGGATCGGTGGCCTTATAAACCACACCGGTGGCGGACTTCGACAGTTCGCTCAATACCTCAAAGTGACCGATTTTCGTGGACATTATTTTCGTGCCTCATCACCCACACAAGCACCCTGGTGTTCTCCAGGGAAAAACAGTGTCCGCCAGATCCAGGGTAGGGCAGGTTTAGGATAGCTATCCCGGTGGGTCGTTACGAATTACCAAAGTACTTCGACTAGTTCGCAGGATTGTGACAACGGCCAAAGAAATTGATTGAGCGGCGTGTCCTTTTTCTGCGCCGTAGCGTTGTTCCTAAGAGGGGTACAGTGACATTTGTCACGTCGGCTGGATGACGATCTCCACTAGCGAGTCCGGACGTATTGCATGACCATCGCTCGTGGGAGTTGGTTTTCGGTTGGCGCATAGTTGAGAGAGGGGCTTGAGTTCGTTTATCCTTGCGTGGCTCGGCGGCGCAAGTAATTACTGGGTATTCCGCTTCTCTCTCCTGGGTTTCAAATATGACGTTAACCCGATTTGTCACCAAAAACGCCTTCCGCAATAAACGAAGAAGCACTCTCACTGTCTTGAGCATCGCTTTTTCTTTACTTCTGCTGACACTGATGATGACCATCTGGCGAGCTTTTTATATGGACGAAGGTAGTGCGGAATCCGCGGAAAGATTGGTCGTTCGGCACCGCGTTTCCCTCACCTTCAACTTGCCGGGCTTCTATCGCGAGAAAATCCGCTCTGTTCCGGGCGTGGTGGCCGTGGCTCCGGTCTCGTGGTTTGGTGGAATTTACAAAGATCAGAAGCCGGAGAACTTTTTTGCGCAGTTTGGCACCGACCCGGAAGAGTTCTTCAAAGTGTTCCGCGACATTCAAATGCCGGAGGACCAACGCATTGTATGGCAAAGAGATCGCCAGGGAGTGATCGTAGACGATACGCTGGCCAAGAAATATGGATGGAAGCTCGGCGACCGGATCGTTTTACAGGGGACCATTTATCCGGTCGACCTCGAATTGTATGTGCGAGGAATTTTCAGTTCGTATCCGGATGATAAGGCGGTGTATTTCAACACGAAATATGTTGAGGAAGCGGTTTCTTTTTTCAAGGGTCAAGCCGGCACATTCAGCATTCTGGTGGCGTCTCCGGGCGACGTGAGCCGGGTGGCCAGCACCGTGGATGACATGTTCCGCAACTCGCCGCAGCCCACGAAATCGGAGAGCGAGAAGGCCTTCGGTTTGGAATTTGTCGCCATGCTGGGCAATGTGAAGGCGTTCATCCTGACGATTTGTTCGGCGGTGTTATTCGCGACCCTACTGGTTTCGGCCACTACCATGGCGATGTCGATTCGCGAGCGCACCCGCGAAGTAGCCGTCCTTAAAACCCTGGGATTCACCCGGCAAATTGTGTTGGGGTTATTTGTGAGCGAGGCAGTGTCCCTGGCCACGGTGGGTGGCCTCATTGGCGTCGGGTTGGCGTATTTATTGATTGGCGCCGTAAGCCATTCGCCTTACATGAGTTTTTACAACATGAAAGTAACCCTGGGTATGTGGGCGACAGCGATATTTGTTTCTGCGTTTGTGGGCTTGCTGAGTTCTCTGATTCCTTCATACCACGCTTCGCAAATAAATATTGTTGAAGGCTTGCGTCACATCGGGTAGGTCGGGGCATAGATCGAGTGAGAGAGAGATCGGGCGGAGATAGGTCGGGCGATTGAGCCCGCGGTTGGCATTATGACATTGCGAACTTTCGTGCTACGCAACGCATTCCGCAACAAGCGGCGCAGTTTGCTGACGATGGTCAGCATCAGCTTCTCTCTGCTTCTGCTGACCCTGATGATGTCGATCTGGCGCACTTTCTATATCGATCAGGGCCCGCCCAATGCGACCAAGACGATGATTACCCGCGACCGGGTTTCTCTGGCGTTTTTTCTGCCCGCTTATTATCGCGATAAGATTCGAACCATCCCCGGCGTCGTGGCGGTCGCTCCCATGACGTATTTTGGAAATGTCTATAAAGACGACCGCGCCACAAACTCCTTCGCCCAGGTGGTGACCGATCCCGACGAATATCTCAAGGTTGCCCCAGATAAAATTGTCCCTCCGGACCAGTTGCTGGCCTGGCAGCGCGACCGCACGGGGGCCATGGTGGATATTGAACTCGCAAAAAAATTCGGCTGGAAGATCGGCGACCATCTTGTCTTGCAGAGCCCTTATTTCCCGGTTCATCCCGAAGTAACCATCCGCGCGATCTATACCGTCGATCCCCCGGTTCACGCTCTCTACTTCAATACCAAGTATCTTGAGGAGTCGGTGGGCTGGTTCAAAGGCCAGGCGGGGTGGTATGCCACTCAGGTGGCGACGCCTGGAGACGTGGCTCCGGTCTCCAAGGCAATCGACGAAATGTTTCGCAACGCTCCGCAACGTACCAAGACGGAAAGCCAGCAAGCGTTCCGGCTTTCGTTCGTATCGTCCTTGGGGAACGTGAAAGCGTTTATTCTCAGCATCTGCGGTGCCGTGGTGTTTGCCATTCTTCTGGTCTCCGGCAACACCATGGCCATGTCGATTCGCGCCCGCACGCGTGAAGTTGCGGTGCTCAAGACCCTTGGATTCACGCGGCGTCGCGTGCTCTCTATGTTCGTTGGAGAAGCCGTAGCGTTATCCATCGCGGGCGGAATTCTGGGAGTTTTAGGAGCAACGTTTCTGATCCGGGCTTTGACTCACTCCTCCGTTGCGATTGGAATCCCAACCGGGATGAAGGTGACTATCCCGACCATGTGCGTATCGTTGCTGGTCGCCGCCACAGTGGGATTCATTAGCGGATGTCTTCCGGCCTACACCGCATCGCGAACCAACATTGTGGAAGGATTGCGTCACATCGGTTGAGGCATACGAATTGGACTGTGATGGTTAAGTCAAAAGTAAATTTATGGCGATACCGATCAGCTACAACATCCGCAATTTAAAGCTCCGCAAAGGTCTCACGATCATGACCGCGCTGGGGATCGCGCTCACCGTGACCACTGCGATTTTCCTGATGGCTCTATTGGCGGGCTTGCAGCGGGCTTTCGTCTCCAGCGGCAATCCCAACAATGTTCTGGTTCTGCGTAAAGGATCGGAGGCGGAACTATCCGGTGGCTTCGATGCGGCTCTGTTCCCCACGCTCAAGGTTCTTCCTGGCATCGCAAAGGATAGCCATGGCGAGCCGTTGGTTTCCGGCGAGTGGGTGGTCGTCATTGTTCTGCCGCGCAAAGATGGTACCGGCGAAGTTAACGTAACCGTTCGCGGCATGATGCCGGACGGCCTGGAGTTGCGGCCCAGCGCCAAACTGGTCGAGGGCCGGTGGTTCAACACCGGGCAGCGCGAAGTCGTGGTAAGTAAGTCGATCCGTTCGCGCTTTTCTCACGCGAATATAGGCGACACCATGGAGTTCGGCAAAGGCTCGTGGAAAGTGGTGGGCGTCTTTGACGCTGGCGGTTCCGCGTATGAATCGGAGATCTGGTGCGACGTGAATCAGATGGCTTCCGATTTCGACCGACAGGGCGGATATTCTTCCGCCTACCTGCACGCGACTGATCCCATTGCCGCCGATGCGTTGAAGAATCGGGTGAGCGATGACCAACGCTTGAAGCTCGAAGGGATGCTGGAATCGGATTATTACGCCAAACAAACCAGTTCGGGCGCGCCCATCAAATACATCGGCATTGTAGTGGCGATCATCATGGCGATTGGATCAAGTTTCGCCGCGATGAATACCATGTACGCCGCAGTGGCCTATCGCGGCCGGGAGATCGCGACGCTGCGGGTCCTGGGATTTTCCCGGCCCGCCATTTTGACCTCGTTCGTGATCGAATCCTTGATGCTCGCTCTGTTGGGAGCGGTGGTTGGGATTCTGCTGATGCTTCCTTTCAATGGCTTGCAGACTGGCACCTCAAACGCCGTGACATTCAGCGAGGTAGTGTTTAGCCTGCAAATCACTCCGATCGTTGCCGGGTACGCCATTCTGTTTGCCCTGGCAATGGGATTATTCGGCGGATTGTTTCCCGCGTGGCACGCAGCACGGCAAAATATTCTTACCGCACTAAGAGGCTAGGGTTTAGCCCAGGTTTTGAGGCGAGAAACAAAGAACTAGATCGGTGCCAAGTTCGTATTTACATTTAAGTTATGCCCATCGATTCAAAGCATCAGGACTTGCAGAGCTTGCGGATTGACCGCAGCGAGCGCGCCGGCGCAAGCGGCGGGGAAACTCCCCCTTGGGCGCGCCGTTACATCGTGATCGGAATTGTGGTGGTCGTTGTATTGGGCTTAGCAACCCTCGCCTATCGCATTCTGGCAGGCGATGTGCCGGAGGTTGAAGTAACGCGCGCTTCGGCTGAGAGCAGCGATGTGGGCGGAACGGTTCTTTCTGCCACTGGCTACATCGTGGCTCATCACACCATCAACGTAAACTCAAAAGTAACCGGCCGCCTGGCGTGGATTGGCGTCGAAAAAGGCGACAAGGTAAAAGAAGGTCAGGTTCTGGTGCGTCTGGAAGACGACGAGTTCCGCGCTTCCTACGAACAGGCGAAGGGAGCACTCGAGAATGCCCGCGCTTATCTCCAAGAACTCCAGAATGGATCGCGCGCTGAAGAGGTTCAACAAGCCCAGCACAACCTTGATGAAGCTCGCGCTACGCTGCTTAACGACAAACTTACTCTTGACCGTACGAAAGAACTTTCCGCTGGAGGCGTGGTATCGCGTCAGGCTCTGGATGACGCTACCGCGAAATTTGATTCGGATCAACAGCGAGTCAATTCTTTAGAAAAAGCCTTTCAGTTAATGAAGATCGGCCCCAGAGCGGAAGAAATCGCTCGGGCGCGGGGATCGTTGGCGCAAGCGCAGGGCCTCGCCGACTATGAAAAATCTCAACTGGATGCGACCGTAATCCGTGCCCCCGTCACCGGAACCATTCTTGACCGCACCGCGGAGAAAGGCGAACTGATCACCGCGCAATTCGCCAGCGCGGCTGCCGGCGGCCCTCAGGGGTCGGTGGTGTCGCTGGCGGATTTGAACGATCTTCAAGTCGAACTCGATATTGCCCAGGCCGACTTTGCCCGGCTTGGTCCGAATCAGAAAGCCATCGTAACCACGGATACCTATCCCGATAAAACCTATGACGGAGTCATTGCCCAAATCTCTCCCGAGGCCAATCGGCAGAAAGCGACGGTTCAGGTGAAAGTGCAGGTGCTGAATCCGGCCAAATATCCCGACGTATTCCTGCGCCCGGAGATGAATGCCACAGTGAAGTTTCTGGCCGATGCACCCAAAGCCGCCAGCACGCAGCCGGCGGGAGCATTCGTACCTTCGACCGCCGTGCGCGATCACGACGGCAAAAAAACCGTGTTCCTCGCCTTCAATGGCAAGGCTCACGTCCGCGACATCCACATATTGAGCCAGCGCACGGATGGATTTCTCGTCGATGGCCTGGTCGGCGGTGAAAGTGTGATCACCAAGGGACCGCAAGATCTAAAAGATGGAGACAGTATCAAGGTGAAGGAGTAATTCTTTATGAGCACAGTTGCTGAAGTCAACGTTGCCACTGGAACCAAAGTGGTTCAAGCCCGCAACGTAAGCAAAGTTTTCAAGCGCGAGGCATTTGAGGTAAAGGCTCTTGACGATGTCTCCATCGATATCGCAAGCGGCGAGTTCCTCGCCCTGATGGGACCCTCCGGTTCGGGCAAGACCACGCTTCTGAATATGATCGCCGCCATTGATCGGCCAACTTCAGGCGAATTGCTGGTGCAGAACCAGAATATTTTCCGCTTCAACGATTCTCAAGCCGCGCACTGGCGCAATGAACACATCGGCTACGTCTTCCAGACTTTCAATCTGATCCCGGTGTTAACCGCATTTGAAAACGTCGAGCTTCCCTTGCTGCTGACCAAGCTCAATCCCAAGCAGCGGCGCGACCACGTTATGACCGCGCTGAAGCTAGTCGGACTGGAAGAGCGGGTGAATCATTTACCCAAGCAACTCTCGGGAGGTCAGGAGCAGAGGGTCGCCATCGCCCGTGCGATCGCCAGCGATCCTACTCTGTTATTGGCGGATGAGCCCACAGGCGATTTGGACAGTAACTCAGCCACGGAAGTATTGGAAATCCTGAAGCGACTCAATGAGGATTTCCACAAGACAATCGTCATGGTCACCCATGACCCGCACGCCGCCTCTTACGCGCACGTTACCCGGCATCTGGAAAAGGGAATGCTTCTGCCGATGAGTTAGTGGCTACACCAGCGCGGTTCCTATGCCACGGTCAGCGGAATCCGAGACCCACTGCCAGCCCCGGCGCCCGCTATCCAGGGTTACGGCCCTCGCCTCCCCATAGGCCACCAGGCGATTCAACACGGTAGTGACCGATGCAGTAGGGTCTTTATGGCGTTGCAGCAGCTTCGGAGCCTCTTTCAATATCCGGTCACAGACCTCGCGCGAGCTCAGAGAACCGTTGGCATTCATTAGGACACTGCGGCAAACCTTGGTAAAGCCAGGCTGGCGCCGGCTCGTCTTGCGGTCCACCAGTTCCAGCAAATCATCGTTGAGCACGCCGTCGCCGAAAAGGTTGGCCAGTCCTGAGATGGTTTGCTTCACTGTGCCGATTCTCCGCATTACCTCGGCGCGCTGTTGCAACAGATGCCGCAGCTCTGCGTGGGCCTGCTGCACCACTTCCTGCACATGTCCAATATCATGGCTTTCGGGCTTCATTACAGCGAACTGACCATCCATATAACCTCCACAGAATATCGATGCAAGCGAGCGCCTTGGTAGACGATACGGCGGAACCCAGGTGAAGGTTCCCTATCTGATGTGATTAGACGCTTAGAGCGAGAGTTGGTTTAGCGGAATTCGGCGGCCTTCTCGGGTCATGGATCTCGCTTCCGGCACTTAAGGTTACGGCCTAAGACCTAAGACGTACGACCATCTCCCACATTGAACCGCCCCCTGATTCGGGAATTTATTCTGACCCCGATCTCAAAGCACATTCCCGCATCAGGGTGAGAAATTGGGATTTTCCGATGTGAGAAGAGGTAGGTTTGAGGTTCCTCTTGCTTTCTCTCATGTCAACAGCCGAACAAATCGGAATGGCCTCTTTGTCGGTTTTGCTGGTGGGTAATCAAGAGGAGGACTTTTTTCTAATCCGTGAGATTTTGGAGCGGAACAAGAGTGCCCTGCCCGCGGACCTTGATCACGCCTCCTCGATCGAGGAAGCCAGAACCATGCTGCGGCGGGGCCATTACGGATTGGTGCTCTTTGAGCACGCCATCCTGGACACAGCGGCCGCGAAATTGCTCCGCGAATTCCTGGAACCTGGGCACACCATGCCCTTCATCGTCCTTACGGAACACGCCGATGAAACAGCGATTGCCGCGATCATTCAGGCGGGCGCCTCGGACTGCGTCGACAAGTCCGAGATCACTGGCGCAAACCTTCTGCGGACGATCCGTTTCGCGGTAAACCTGCACTCCTCGCAATTGCAGCACCGAACGGCGGAAGAGTCTTTGCGCCAACTCTCATGCGCGGTCGAGCAATCCGCCGACACAATCATGATCACCAACAGCGCGGGCATTATCGAATATGTGAATCCCGCATTCGAATTGCTGACCGGCTATTCCCGCCAGGATGCCGTCGGCCAAAGCCCTGGCATTTTGGCTTCCGGTCAGCAGGCTCCTGCCCTGTATCGCGAACTCTGGGAAAACATCAGCGTCGGAAACATTTACAACAGCATCACCGTCAATCGTAAAAAGAACGGCGAACTCTATTATGTGGATGAAAGCATCAGCCCGATCCGCGATGCAGCCGGCAATATTACCCACTTTGTTTCCAACGGCCGCGATCTCACGAAACGGTTGCATCTTGAAGAACAATTGTTACAAGCGCAAAAGATGGACGCGGTCGGACGGTTAGCCGGAGGGGTGGCCCACGACTTTAATAACCTGCTGACCATCATCACCAGCTATTCAGAGCTGGCGCTGGACACCGCAATTATGGGTAGCACTACGCAGGGTCATCTCCACGAAATTCTTTTCGCAGCGCGGCGCGCCGCCGAGTTAACCAGGCAACTGCTGGCCTTCAGCCGCAATCAGCCGCAGGCGCTGCGCGTAGCGGAACTCAATCCAGTGATCAACGGAATCGTTAGCACCTTGCAACGGCTGATTGGCGAAGACATAGAACTCAGCTTTAAACCCGGTAAAGGGCTGGGAAGGATTCGCTTGGATCCAATGCAGATCGAACAAATTCTCATGAACCTGGCAGCCAACGCTCGCGACGCCATGCCGCAGGGCGGCAAATGCACGATCGAAACCTCCGCCGTTTATTTGGACGAAGACTACGTTTCCCGCAAAAAATCCGTAATCCCTACCGGGCGTTACGTTGCGTTAACCATGACCGACACGGGGACTGGCATTTCCCCCGACCATCTGCCTCACATTTTTGATCCCTTCTACACCACCAAACCTTCTGGCAAAGGCACGGGACTTGGACTGGCGACCGTGTACGGTATTGTTAAGCAAAACCACGGATTTGTTTGGGCCTACAGTGAGGTTGGCTTGGGGACAGTCTTCAAAGTTTATTTGCCCTGTGTACGGGATCGAATGGCAAAAACTGAGATCGCTCTCAAAGCAGCTGAACCTCTCGCCTGCGGTACTGAGACTGTACTTCTTGTGGAGGATGAGCCAGCCTTACGCCGGGCGACTACCGAATTCCTCCAGCTTCGCGGGTACACCGTGCTGCAAGCAAACGATGGCCAGGACGCGCTGTCGGTGGCAAGAACTTTCGGCAGTCCCATTCAACTGGTCGTTACCGACGTTGTCATGCCTCGCATGAGCGGAGGCCAAATGGCTAAGGAGTTGGCCGGCATCCGTCCAGAGATGAACATATTGTTTGTTTCCGGATACGCCAGCCAAACCATACTCGACCACCAGGTGGTAAATGTCGACAGTAATTTTCTTCAGAAACCCTACACCTTGCGCCAACTGGCAAATAAAGTCCGGGCAGTTCTGGATCATGGAACACATAAAAATGAAGGTCGCAAATTTGAGACGAACTAGCCCTTAGGAAGAACGACAGAGACGCCACTCGGCATGTCCAAACCGAGCTGCTTCCCTCGAATTAAGTTACGATTCGCGTAAGCTTTCCGTCACGCAATCTAAAGCGCTCTCCACGCCACGTCACCGTGTCCCCTGTCAGACTCACAAACCACACTATGGCGGCAATCAGATCACGCAGCGGGATCAGCCACGCGTCCCGGAGAACCTGGCGATCTCCCAGCACGCTCACGCCAACCAGCAACGCCACAGCGAGATGAAGAACCAGAGTGGACGCAAGCGTGGCCCACGACCAAGGACTTCCCTGGCTTGCCACGAGCGCAACCAATGCCCACGGGATTCCAAAAGTAAAAACCAGCCCCAGGTAGCCGCCCGCGCGCGCGTCCCGCACTCCCCGAGCCCAACGAAGTTGATGCGCGAAAAAATCCCGGAAGCGATAGGCAGGGAGATGAGTCTCGACCACCACGCTGGAGAGTTCCACTTGCAGCCCGAGCGACGCGATGCGTTTCCCCAGTTCATAATCGTCTGCAAGATGGTCGACGATGGAACGGAAGCCGCCAAGCTTCTCCAGTTCGGCGCGGCGAAACGCCAGTGTCGATCCCAAACCAAATCGAATTCCGCCTTCCAACTGCCGCGCGACCAAAACGCCTGGGCAAAAATCGGTGCTGATTCCTAAACTCTCCAGCCTGGAACCCAGCGTTGTCGCCGCTACTCCTCGGTAAAGACAGGTGACCATACCAGTTCTCGAATCGGAGAGCGGCGCCATAACGGTTCGCAAGTAATCCGGTGTAACTCGAATGTCGCTGTCATTCACAATCAGGGAATCGAAGCGCGCGGCGGGCAGCATTTGCGTAAGATTACTGACCTTCACGTTCGCTCCCAGAATCTCCAGGCAAATCACCAACTGAATTCTTCGGTCAGGAAATTCCTGTTGCAGTGCTTTCACGCTCTCGATTGCGGGATCCTGGGGATCGCTCACGCCAAAAATAATTTCGTATTCCGGATAATCCTGAATGCAGTGGCTGCGAAAACTTTCGTAGATTTCAGGATCCATCCCCTTCAATGGCTTGAGAATTGATACCGGGGGCAATGCTGCGGCCGAACGCTGAGATTTGTCTGACCGTTTGTCACGCAGAAACTTTGCAGCGCTTGAGATGCAAAGCAAGTAATAACCTGAACTGCTGAAGATGCCGATACCCGCGACAATCTGAAGAATGCGCAACGTGATGTGCATTAGGTCCAAACGGCCGCGGGCTATTCGTACCGCAACGCCTCAATCGGATCGAGATTGGCTGCCTTCCATGCCGGATAAATACCAAAGATCAGCCCGGTTCCGGCGGCGGAAGTGAAACCAAAGATCGTCCAAAACGCTGACATATGGGCAGGCAATGACGGCCAGAATTCCGGAATGATCCACACAATCGTTGCGCCCAGCAGAATCCCAATCACCCCGCCGACCGCCGTGAGAATAATCGCTTCGAGTGTGAACTGCAAAAGAATATCTCGTTTGCGCGCCCCGATCGCTTTCCGGATGCCGATCTCCCGCGTGCGTTCGGTCACGCTCACCAGCATGATATTCATCACGCCTACGCCTCCCACAATCAACCCTACGCTCGAAATTGCGAACATCCCGACAAACAACATGCCGGTAAGCTGATTCCAGACGTCTGAGATAGAGTCGGAAGTAAAAACCGCAAAATTATCCGGCTTATTGGGCGGAACTTTCCTCCTGCGCCGCAGCAGTTCCCGGATTTCGTCAATTGCCTTTGGCATATCGTCGTGAGAAGTAGCCTTGACGCTGATCCAGTGTTGCTTTAATTCCGGATGAAGTTTCCGGAGTGTGCTGAGGGGGAATATCGCTTTGTTGTCTTCGGGATTTTTCCCGCCGCCGAAAACTGACTTGACCTGTTTGGCCACGCCGATCACGGTAAAAAGCTGGCCCTCGATATTCACTTCCTTCCCCAACGGACTCTCATTGCCAAAAAGTTCTTCGGCGGTGTTCGAGCCCAGCAGCACGACAGAAGACCGATGTTCTTCGTCGACTTCATCAAACCAGCGGCCAGAAGCGATCTGCAAATCGAACACTTCTTTGGCGGAGGCCTGATCGCCCTCCAGGATTGTATTCTTGGCTTTCTTGTCGGCGTACTTTACGGCGAAAGTACCGATCCCCAGTTCTGGCCGTATATACCGTATTCCCGCATTCACAGCCTGCACATGCGGCAGATCACGAATGGCAAGTGCATCGTCATAAGTGAGTTCTTTGCGGGTGCGCATTTCCTCGGTGGGACGCCCGAAGGTAAATGGCTCGATGTGAAACGCGAATATAACGTTCGAACCAATGCTGGAAACGACATCGCGAACATTGTCGTCAAGACCGCGCCCAATGGAAGAGACCCCGATGACCATCGCCACGCCAATCACAATTCCGAGCACAGTCAGCGCAGAACGCAACTTGTTGCCGCGAATGGTATCCGCCGCCATCTGGACGATCTCGCCGAATTCGTCTTTATGGATCATGATGGATCATGCCTTTTGGCGAAGGGACGGGGTTTTTCACCAGTTTCAAATCTAATTCTCAAATCTCAACGCCGCAATCGGATCAAGCCTCGCCGCCTTGCGCGCCGGGTAGACGCCAAAAAATACGCCCACGCTCGCGGAAACCAGCAGTCCAGCCAGCACCGCCCACAGCTTGATAGAGGACGGCATCCCAATTAGTAGAGTGATGGTCTCCGCAACGGTAACCCCAAAGAGTACTCCCAGCGCACCGCCCGTCACCGCGAGAGTGACTGCTTCAATCAGGAATTGCAGCAGCACATCTTCACGCCGCGCACCCAAAGCTTTTCGAATTCCAATCTCCCGCGTACGTTCGGTAACCGCGACGAGCATGATGTTCATGATGACAATGCCGCCTACGACCAGTGAGATACAGGCGATGCCGATGGTCGCGATGAAAAATGTCTGGCTGAACCCAGTCCAAATGCCCAGCAGGCTGGCATTCGTCTCAATGTCGAAACTGTCCTCGTTACCGGGTACATCGTGGCGTTTGGCTCGCAATGCCGCACGCGATTCATCGACCGCCTCGTCCAGCGCAACTCCGGCGCTTTCCGCTTTCCCTGAAATTCTTATGCTGTTATTGTGCGCGCCGTATTGTTTGAGGTAAGCCGTAATCGGAATCATCACGTAGTTGTCGGCGCTCTGCCCCAGGGTCGTTCCCTTCTTCGTGCCCACCCCGATCACCTGGTAAGTCCATCCGTCAAGGCGGATCTCTTTCCCCACCGGATCGGTGCCCGCCATCAGATGCTCAACAATATCCGCGCCCACCACCGCCACGGGCGCATGATTGTTCAGGTCGGTCGGGTTGATCATTCGACCCGCGCTCAGGTCAGTGTCATAAATGGGAGCCATCGAGGGCGTGATGCCTCGCACCGAAGTATCGCTGATCGATTGCTCGGCAAATTTCACATGTCCGGTCTCGTTGCGGAGAACCGCGCCCACATACTCGCAATGGCGGCACGCGTCTGCAACTACCTGATAGTCCTCCATGGTCAAATCTTTTCGCTTTTCCCCCTCGAGGAAGTGATCCACGTTCGTAACCGCAGGGGAGACCTTAAAGATGATGAAAACATCGGCGCCGAGATTAAAAACCTTCTGCGCCACGTAGTCGTTGATTCCAGAAACGAACGTGACCACAGCGATCACAGCCGCCACCCCAATCACCACTCCAAGCAGGGTCAACACCGAGCGCAGCTTATTCACCCATAGAGATTGAAGCGCGATTCGGATGGCTTCGGCAGTGTGCATGATTGGGAAAGCTCTTGGAAGTCAGTCTACCAGTCGGGCTGACTCGAAGCGCAATTCGTCATTGCTGCGACCTTTTAGATCGCTTACAATAGTTACAACACTTACCTAAAGGTTTTAAAACGTGAAATCAAGCAGTTCCACTGTCATCAGCATGCGTCTTCCGGCAGCGAGCGGCAGGCGGCTCAAGCGTATGGCCAATCGCCATGGATGGACTGCAAGCGACGCCAGCGCTCGCCTGGTCGAGGAGGGTCTGCGCCGTTCGGAGTTTGCCTTCATCGATTTTCGCGATTCGTCCGCAGGCCGGCAAGCTTGTATTCAAGGTAGCAGTCTCGCGGTATGGGAAGTGATGCTTCTCATCCGCAGCCATCAAGGGAGCGCGTTAGCGGTCGCCGCGCATCTGCGCTGGCCGCAGATTAAGGTGGAGGCGGCCATGAATTATGCCCGCGCCTTTCCGGAAGAGATCGCAGAGGCCATCGAAGAAAACGACAATACTGACTTCAGCACTCTGAAGTTCATGTTGCCGCAAGCCACCGAGTTTAGAGCCCGAAAGAAGAAACCACGGTGAGATGCTGAAGCTGCTCCTCGACGAGCACATTTCCCCCAGTGTTAGTGCTGGATTGCGGCGGCGGAATCGCACGCTCGAGGTCATTTGCATGTCCGAGTGGGAAGGCGGGGCATTCCTCGGCCAAGACGATTCCACCTGCCTGGAAATCGCAGCCACTCAAGGCTTAACACTTGTGACTTATGATCGCCGGACGATTCCTCCGCTGCTAAAAATATGGGCAGAAAAAGAACGCGCCCATGGCGGCGTGATCTTTGTCGACGAAAAAACTATTTCTCCTGCCGACATCGGCGGCCTGATTCGCGCTCTTGGACAACTGGCGAAAGAACGCAATCGGCGGGACTGGACGAACCGCGTCTGCTTCTTGCGGCGCTAAACAATCTTCGACACCGTCAAAACTCCCTCGTCGCATATAATGATCCAGTTGGCAGCTGGACCGGACGGCCGCTTTTCGCTTCTTCGGAGGCGGGGAGAGGAAAGTCCGAACTCCACAGAGCAGTGTGCCGGATAACGTCCGGGAGGGCGGGTTCAAGCCCGTTCGACGGAAAGTGCCACAGAGAATATACCGCCCGCGCCTTCACCGGCGCAGGTAAGGGTGAAAAGGTGCGGTAAGAGCGCACCGCCGCCGCAGTAATGCAGCGGGCAGGGCAAACCACACACGGAGCAAGACCAAATAGGGAGGAAGTTCGGAGCCTGATTCTCACGAATCGGGTTTCGGACACGTGCCGGCTCGGTGCGTCAAACCTTCGGGTAGGTCGCTAGAGCCTCGCAGTAATGCGTGGCCCAGAGGAATGGCCGTCCCACCGGAGCAATCCGGCGGACAAAATTCGGCTTACAGGTCCGGCTGCCATATTTTCAAGCACTTGGGCGGAGTTGACCAAAACCCTGCCCAAAAACCTCGCCACTCGTCTGCGAGGAACGGTGCTCAATCGACGCTTAGAGGATAAAATCCGGCATCTCTGCGCTCTTGCAACAGCCGCAAAAGACGAAGACGCGTGGTTGTTTCTGTCCGAACTTCGAATTCTAATCACACAGCACATCGAACACCTGCGGACGATTGCGACTGTCCAACTCTTGGGAGTGGCGGAGTTTGTCGAGCGCCGGTCCGACCAACCTTGAAGTCACGCGCTTGCCCTTGATGCAGCTGCGTGATCAGGAACGCCGAAGTCTTGACCACCATCGTTTTCCGCCCACAGAATCAAGCCGGGCAAAAGTCGGCTTTGAGCGTGCGCGTGCTTGGGCAGCACCCGGATGGCATACCCATACTTGCCGCTGCGCGCGGAAGGCTGCACCGTCGACTTGAAAACATAATTGCCGGCATCCTGCCCGCAAACCTGCATCGTGAACACCCCAAAATCGGTTAACTCTCCGTCGGCGTTCAGCCTTCCCATCACCACTTCCACGGCAACGTCGTCCGGAGTCAACGAGTCCAGAAAGACTCGAGCTTCCGCTTCGAACTGCGATCCCAACTCGATCTCAGCCGTGCTTTCGCCTACTGAGTCAATCCGCATTCGCGGCCATGCATCCTGCACTTTCTGATGCCACGCCGCCAGTTCCACAGCTTTTGCGTCGCTGCCCGCGCTGAGATCGCAAAACGACCGGTGAGCCGCCGTGTAGTATTCATTGGCATATTGCTTGACCATGCGGTGCATGTTGAACTGGGGGCATAATGCCGCAATCGAGGACTTCATGCGGGCAATCCACTTTCCCGGCAGTCCATCGGCCCGGCGTTCATAGAAAGCCGGAACGATTTCATCTTCTAACAGGCCATACAACGCTTCCGCTTCGATTTCATCCTGCTGCGCCGGGTCGCTATAGGTTTCACCCCGGCCAATCGCCCAGCCCACCGCAATCCCGCGCTGCCTGCCCAGTTCCCACGCCTCGTCCCACCACCCATCCAGCGTGCTCACGTTTAGAACGCCATTGGCTTGCGCCTTCATCCCGCTCGTCCCACTGGCTTCCTGGGGCCGCAATGGTGTGTTCAGCCAAACGTCGCAGCCCTGCACCATGTAACGCGCCGATGCCAAATCATAATTCTCCAGGAATACGATTTTCCTGCGAAACTCGGGGCGTCTAGCCAACTCCGCGATCTCTTGAATAATGTGTTTTCCCGTGTTGTCCTGGGGATGAGCTTTGCCCGCGTAGATAATCTGCACGGGATGCGTCGCATGGTTCAGAATCTTCGCTAACCGCTCCGGATTGCGTATCAGAAGATTCGCTCGTTTATAGGACGCGAATCGGCGTGCGAAGCCGATGGTCAACACGTCCGGGCTCAGAACCTCCTCCGCTTCTTCGACTGCAGCTTGCGAAACTCCGCGATTGACCAGCTGAACACGCAACCGGCCGCGGGCATAGGAGACCAATCGCTCTCTGCGCCGCTCGTGCGTTCTCCACAATTCGGTCGCCGGAATCGATTCCGCCCGGGCCCACAGTTTGGAATCTGCCGGCTCCTCCCGCCATTCCGGTCCCAAATAGCGGTCATAAAGCTGGTTCATTTCAAATGACACCCAACTGCGGAAATGAACCCCGTTGGTGACGTGGCCTATGGGAACCTCCCGTTCCGGAAGGCCTTTCCAAATGCCGTTCCACATGCTCCGGGACACTTCTCCATGCAGTTGGCTCACTGCGTTACTGAAACAGGCCAGCCGCAGCGCCAGCACGGTCATGCAGAAGTCTTCCCCATGATTCATGGGATCCTTCCGCCCCAGGCCCAGCAACTCTTCGAGATTAATGCCAAGTCGCTGGATGTAGCCGCCAAAGTAGCGGCCCATCATTTCAGATGGAAAATAATCGTGCCCGGCGGGCACGGGCGTATGCGTGGTGAATATCAGGCTTGCCGATCCCAGGATTCTCGCTTCCCTGAACGAGAGATGTTGCGTCTCCATCAGCCGGACCAGTCGCTCCAAACCAAGAAAAGCGGAATGCCCTTCGTTCATGTGATATACCGTCGCCTTCACCCCAATTGCTTCCAGCGCCCGATAGCCTCCGATCCCAAGAAGAATCTCTTGTTTCAATCGCATCTCCAGATCTCCACCATAAAGCTGGTAGGTGATCTTGCGGTCTTCCAAGCCGTTCTCAGGAATATTGGCGTCCAGCAGGAACAGCTGGATGCGTCCCACATTGGCGGACCACACCTGAGCGGCCACCGGACCGTTGGGCAGGTCCACCCGCACTTTCACGTCGGGAACAAGATTGACGGGAAAGGTATGAAAATCATTTTCTTCGTACGCTTCCTTCTGCCATCCTGCGGCGTTCAGGTACTGGCGGAAATAGCCTTGCTGGTACAACAACCCTACTCCGACCAGCGGCACTCCCAGATCGCTGGAGGCCTTCAGATGATCCCCGGCCAGAACGCCCAGCCCTCCCGCAAAAATGGATAAGCATTCGGTAATGCCGAATTCCGCGGAGAAATAAGCAACCTGCAATTCCTCCCTGCCGTGCTCCCGCTTGAACCAGGTCTTCTCTCCGCAGAGATACAGTTTGAGAGCCTCGCTAACCCCTGCCAAATGCGCTAGAAAAGAATCATCCCCCGCGGCTCTCTCTAACGCACTCTGATCCACATTTCCTAGAAAACGTACGGGATTGTGACCGCAGCACTCCCACAGATCGCGGTCAATCCTCAGAAACAGCTGGACAGCTCCATGATCCCAACTCCAGCGCAGGTTGTGAGCAATCTCCAGTAGCGGCAACAGTGCCGCCGGCAAGGATGGGCGAACTTCGAATGTCCGAATCGGCTTCATCTGATTTTCTTTGTACTGAGTCCTCGTGAAATCAACTTCAGTCAGGATCAGGATGAAGAGTAGTAGGCTTTGTGCTAGAGCAAGCTATAACTTCGGAACACGAGTCCCTTGCGCAGGGACGTAGCTGATCAAATCGGGATTCAGTGGCCAGGACGGGAATCGCAGCCGAGTGGTGATTCAAGTAGTAATTATTGAACGGCTCTCACCGGGTCGTGGCTCAATTTCAATTTTTCCGCTGGGGTCATCCTGAGTGCAGACGTTTTTCAGGCGGAACGAAGGATCTCCCGACAGGAGATCTCTCACTACGCCGCGTCTCCGGATGACGACCTCGTGAGACGACAAATTCAATCCCAGCCACTCCCGCTCGTTGACAGTTCTTGCCGCTTCCGGTCCAATGACATATGCGGCTGCAATGCGGCTGCAATTCTTAGTCAATGATTTAATCTTTCAGGAGATCACATTATGTCCGCACCCAGCCGCCGTCCGGAAATCCGCCGACGCCGCGCCCGTCAACACAAGATTGCCACCCTCCGCAAACGTCTCGCCTCCGCCACTGCGGACGCCGACCGTACTCGCGTTACTGCTAAATTGCAAAAGCTATCCATCGCCTCTCCTGGCCAGCCCTTGCTAAAGTAGCCGCGCCGCTGCAATCCGCTGAATCCTTTGGTTATGCGACGCCGGCGGTGCTCTGGCTGCTCCGGCCAGGTTGGCCTGAAGATCCGTCCTGCTTACCTTTCGTAGAGGCGATCTCCTGGTATGCGTCCATGAGCCGGTGCACCGATTTTTCCCAGGAAAACTTGGCTGCCTGGCGGTAGCTGCGTTCCTTCATCTTCTCGCGCAGCGCATGATCGAGCAGCACGCGATGCAGCGCCCGCATGATTTCGAAAACGTTCTCCGGATGCACCAGCACCGCCGCATTTCCCACAACTTCGGGCAGCGACGAAACACTCGAACACACCACCGGCGTACCTAGGGCCATCGCCTCGAGCGGAGGCAGGCCGAAGCCCTCGTATAGCGATGGAAAGACAAAAACCTTGGCCACATCGTAAAAAGTCCGCAACACTTCAATCGGAACAAAACCCAGAAAACGCACATCGTTTTGCACGCCGCTGCGGACCACGGTGCGCCGAAGATCCGGATTGCCCGAAACATCGTCCCCAATAATGATGAGCTTTAGATCCGGGAGCAACTGCTCCTTCTCCAACTCGGTCTTCAATGCCGAAAACGCCTCAATCATGCGAACCACGTTCTTGTGCGGACTGATTCTTCCGGCATACAGCAGAAAGGGATAATTCACCTGATAGCGCTCGGCAATCAGCTGCCGGTCGGCCGGGCTGGCATGTCCGCGCAGAAACCGCTCATCAATCGCGTTGTAGATCACCTCGATTCGGCTGGCAGGGATGGCAAACAGCTTTTCGATTTCGACCTTGGTGAAATTGGAAACCGCGAAGATGCGAGCCGCCCCCTTGAGTACCTGCTTGGTTCCCTGAAAGCGCCAGGAATCCCAGAATCCGTTCTGCCGCCGCGAACGGGTTAGATGTTGCAGCATGTCATGCACCGTCATCACATAAGGGCAAGGCAACGCCCGCGGAACCGAAAAGAGATTGGGAATGTGCACCAGGTCGCACTCGTGCCGCTTCACGATGGCGCGGAATTCACGGTATCCCTTCAGCGATCCTTCTGGAGCCGCCAGAGGTACACTTTGGAAATTCTCAGGGAGAGGAGTTATTTCCTTGCCCTTGGCCGGAGAACCGATGAGCAGGTAGGCAGTCTCGCGATCTAAACGCCCCAGCGTACGGACCACATTGCGGATGTAAGTCCCGACGCCAAACTCCGTCATCCGCCGAATATCGATCGCAATCTTCAAGGGAGGCATTTCACCACGGATACCCGAGTGAGAGCTTACCGCAGAATTAAAATCTAGGCTGGCACTTCCGCGTGCGCCCTCGCCCTGCGCTCCGCATACAAAGGAAACGCCCCGCAAAGTTCCAGCACCTGCCCGCGAATTTTGCTCAGTACGGAAGAATCCGTGCGCTGCAGAAGCGCCTCTGCAATCCAACGCCCGACTTGCCGCATCTCCGCTTCCTTCATGCCGCGCGTCGTCAGCGCCGGCGTCCCGATCCGAATTCCGCTCGGCTTCAGCGGCGGATTGGCGTCGAACGGTATCGCGTTCTTATTGACCGTGATTCCGGCCTCACCCAAAGCTTTTTCCGCTTCGCTGCCGAACATTCCCTTGGAGAACACATCCACCAGCATCAGGTGCGTGTCGGTTCCACCGGAAATAATCCGGAAACCCTCAGCCGCCAATGTTTCGGCCAGCACCTTCGCATTGGCCACCACCTGCTTCGCGTAATCGCGGAACTCCGGCTGCATCGCCTCCTGAAAGCAGATCGCCTTAGCCGCAATAATGTGCATGAGCGGCCCCCCTTGCATCCCCGGAAACACCACCTTATCGATCGCTGCGGCAAACTCCGCTTTCGAAAGAATCATGCCGGCCCGCGGCCCGCGCAGAGTTTTATGCGTAGTGGAAGTCACAATATGCGCATGCGGCACCGGCGAAGGATGCGCTCCGCCGGCCACTAGCCCGGCAAAATGTGCCATGTCAACCAAAAATAACGCGCCTACGCTATCCGCAATCTCGCGCATGCGGGCAAAATCAATAATCCTCGGATAGGCGCTGCCCCCGCCGATCAACATCTTCGGCCGATGTTCCTCCGCCAGTTTCTCCAGCCCGTCGTAATCGATGGTCTCGGTTTCTTTCGTCACTCCGTAAGGAACAATCTTGTAAGTCTTGCCGGAAAAATTCAGATGGAAGCCATGCGTCAAGTGGCCGCCGTGCGCCAGATTCAAACCAAGAATCGTATCCCCGGGCTGCAACACGGCTGCATAGGCTTCCATGTTCGCCTGCGATCCGGCATGAGGCTGCACGTTGGCGTGTTCCGCTCCGAATAACTGCTTCGCACGGTCGCGCGCCAGGTTCTCCACCACATCGGCAAATTCGCAGCCGCCGTAATAGCGTCTGCCCGGATAACCCTCCGCATACTTATTGGTAAATACCGATCCGGCCGCTTCCAGCACTGCTTCGCTCACAAAATTTTCTGAAGCGATCAGTTCCAAACCTTCGTGCTGGCGCCGTGTCTCGTTATCGATGGCAGTCGCGATCTGCGGATCGGCTTCATACAGCGGACGGTACATCTTCGTTGAAGCTGCGGAATTCTTCATATAGTTTCCTGGGTTTTCTCGTAACCATCCGTCGTGTAAACATTGGGCCGGTGCAGTTCCATATAACTCTCGGGAGATTTCACCGGGGTAAAGCCAAACTTGGAATAAAGTCCATGCGCGTCGCCAGTCAAAAGAATCCAGCGCCGCAAATTCTGTAGCGCGGGATGCTGCGTAACGCATTCCATCAGCCACTTGCTCAAACCGCGCCCGCGATGCGACTCCAAAACAAATACGTCGCCTAAATAAGCTACCGTGGCGAAGTCGCTGATTACCCGCGCAAACCCGACTTGCGCGCCGCTGCCGTCGTACACCCCGAAGCACAAAGAATGTTCCATCGAGCGCGCTACAACTTCCCGTGAAATTCCCTTTGCCCAATAAGAATTCGTCAGGAATTCGTGAATCACATCGATAGCCAGCCGAGCACGGTCCGTGCTGATCAGAAACTCGCCGCGTTCGTGCTGCACCACTGCCGGCACGCTGCTGTTACAGATACCATCCACCCAAACATTCTAACTCGCGAAATCCCTTGTCATCCTGAGGACCGCGTTCTTTTGCGGCTCGAAGTACCTATGCACGTGCTCGGGCGCGAGAATGCCCAACTCTAAGTACCCCTTACCCTTCAAACGCGGTCCGCAAAAACGAGATCAACTGCCAACCGTCCATATATTTGTACGGCGTTTCGCCCATCGTGTAATGCCCGCAGGGCAACACCACCACTTTGTGATCCAAGCCCTGCCGCTCGAACTCCTCCACCACATTGCGTGAAAATTCCGGCAGAAAAGTCAGGTCGTACTTCGCATAGATGATCAGCGACTTTCGCGGCCAGCGCGAAAATTTATCGAAATAGGCCATCGGACTCACCGCCAGCCACGAATTCCGCAGCGTCTCAAGCGTAGTCTGCGATTCGATCCCTTGCCGGATATGCCGCGTCGATTGCCCATGCCACACCACGTCGGCAACATAGGTCGACGCATGATTAAACGCCGCCACGCGAATGCGCTCATCGTGGGCCGCCGCAATGAAGGCATAGCACGATCCCAGACTTGTGCCCACAATTCCCAGCTTGCTATAGCCCTGCTGCTCCAGCCAATCCAGGCAACAGCGCACATCCACCACGCCCTGCCGCACCGCATCCAGCGTGCGCCCAATATTCGCCGAAACCGCGTAGTCCGCGCGGCTGATTTCGGCTGGCATGCGGATGTCGTGATAGGGCATCGTCAGCCGCAGCACTGCGATTCCCATCAGGTTAAGAACTTTGCACAGGCTAACGTACGCGACCGCATCCGCATTCCAATGCGGCAGCAGCACAATCGCCCGTCGTCCCTTCGCTGGAAACCAGCGCGCATTCACCAGATTATTTTCGGGGTACGGCGTTTTCACCGGCGCCGTAAAACGCAAGAACTCCCCAAACGTTCCTTTTACCTTCGCTTCCAACTTCGGATCGGGAATTTCGCGCGTGGAGAAGACTTGCACTTCCCGCTTTTCCAGCCGAAAATCAATCGGAGTTTTATAAGCAAAAAACTCATCGCTCGAAGCCACGATGCGCCGATTGAAATCCACCAGGAATTTCGCCGGATCTTCAACCGCCTGCCCCGGCCGGGTTCCATTGCGGCAGGGCCAATCCCGCGCCCACTCCACGCCCCATTCCAGAGGGCGCACCACGCGGTTATTGTCCACCGAGGTCAAGCGGTGCTCCCAGTCATACATCCATTGTGCGTAGCGCGAAGGCATGGTCAATCGTTCATGATCCGTAAAAGATTTGTATCAGGGCACTGCTTCAACCGCGCAGCAATCGTTAGAAACAATTAGGGAGTTATCCCTGAGAAGCACTGATTCGAAATTATTTTCCCGCAATTCCAGTGTAGCAAGTGTGGCCCACAGGACTCGCGCGGCGATCAGCGAATTGCCGCAATTGAGCATCGAGAGGAACGGGCATGTTCCGAACCGACAGGATGGCTTTGCCGAAAGAGCAAGGTTTATAATTCAGCGTTTTACCGATTAATCTTCATTACGGAGCTCCTTACATATGGCGCAAGCATCAATGGCCACGATTCCCGGCCTCAAAGAGACCTACGTACAACTCAAAACCCGCATGGAGAAAGCCGTCGAGGACTTTCGTAAAGCCATGGCTGCCACGCGCACCGGCCGCGCCTCGGTGCACATGCTGGATAGCGTGAGTGTCGATTATTACGGCTCGCAGATGCCGCTCAACCAGATCGCGCAGGTTCACGCCCCCGAACCGCAGATGATTACGGTTCAACCTTTCGACCCGTCATCCCTTCCAGCCATTGAAAAGGCCATCCGCAGCGCCGAGCTCGGCCTCAATCCTATGAATGACGGCAAGCTGGTGCGCGTGCCCGTGCCCCCACTTACGCAAGAGCGGCGCCAGGAGATGGTGAAGCATCTTCATAAGGTCCTCGAAGAACATCGGACCGCCATACGAAACATTCGGCGCGACGGTAACGACGCCATCAAAAAGGCGATGAAAGACAAGAAGATCGCCGAGGATGACGAAAAGCGATCGCTCGAGGAGATTCAGAAGCTTACCGATGACGAAATCAAGAAGATGGAAGATATGAACAAGGCCAAGGAAAAAGAAGTGCTGGAGATTAAGTAAGCCAAGCGATCAAATGAGCGAAGAGATCAAGTGAGCTCAGAAATTAAGTAAGCTGAGAGATTAACTAACCCAGCCGCTCACTGAAAGGCCCCAGTTTCGTATCAGGGCATCGCTTTTTAGCGATGCCGTAACTTACCGACTCAGACCCCCCTTTAGGGGCTGGCTCCTACGCGCCGAATTCTCCGCAAACCGACCAAACTTAAGTCCATGCGCTACCTGTCCGTTCGGTCATGTCTCATCGCGTAAGTCGTTAAATCCTGCTCACCTAGTCCATTCGTCCTTCTAAAAATCATAGTAATTGCCCCCTTGGTCACGCGACATCCTGGCGGAACGCGTGTTTCCATGACTGTCAAGTAAATCGCCGTTCCCCTGGCCACTGCGTTCCGATTCGCAACTGGCATTCAGATAGGAGATTCGCTATGAAAAAACCTCTTGGGATTGTGCTGATGTTTGCCCTGTGCCTGTTCGGCGCGAGCTGCGGTTCCTCGTCGAATTCCTCTACCTCTACATCCACACCTCAATCGGCACAGCCGGGAAATGTGTTTGTAACTGGCGAAGACGCCCCTCTGGCTTCCGTGGTCGGCTTCGACGTCACGATCAATTCAATTACATTGATTGGTCAGAACAGTTCGTCGCAGGTATTGTCAACAGCCACCACGGTGGATTTCGCCCGCTTGCTTGGCTTGCGTTCGCCGCTCGGCTTCAATAGCGTTCCTGCCGGTACCTACACCAGCGCCACATTTTCCCTTTCCAATCCGGTTATTTCTTATGTTCAGCTAAATCCCACCCCAGCGCTGAGCACAATCAATGGAACCTTCAGCCCCACCACGAACTCGCCCACGCAGACCACGGTCACAGTAAATTTCCCCACGCCCATGGTGGTTAGCAGCAATGGTCTTGCTGGTTTGAAAATGGATTTTGATATCCGCCAATCCGTCGCGGTTGATGGCAGTGGCAACGTTACCGGCGCAGTGAACCCTACCATCTACGTCAAAGCTGTTCAGGCCGGCGACCCCGGTGCGCAGGTCACCGATCTCACCGGCGGCCTGGTTTCGGTCAACGCCTCCGGTGATTCGTTTGTGATCCAGGGACCATACGGCCATCAGCTTACGGTCGATGTCAACAGCTCCACGCAGTTCAACAGCGGATGGAATATCAATAATCTGGCTACGCCAGCCATCGTCGGCGTGCAGGGGCAATATCAGGCCAATGGCACTCTGATCGCCTCCGGCGTGGAAGTCATCACCACTTCGCAATCGTTCATTTCCGGCCGCGTGCTGCAAGTGACCGCCAATGGGTCGGGGCAGGCGCAGCAGATTATTATGTGGGTCGGCGAGACTGGAGCGGATATGGTCAGCGACGTCGACACCATCCAGACCGTGGACGTCAGCGCGATCAGCAACAGCAGCTACGATATCTGCTTCTTCAACGGAGGTCTAACTCAGTATCTCTTCAATAACACTTCCGTTGTGGTGGGACAGAGAATCTTCGTCGGCGGCAGCTTCAGCAACAGCACTTTCACCCCATCGATGATTTCGCTGCGGCTCCAGGGCGTGTATGGGACGTTCGTTCCTGGCAGCGTAACCGTAACCGACAACAACGCCGGCAGCTTCCAGATCTCAAATAATGGCCTTGTCGGTTATTCCGCGGGTGGTCCGGTAACCGTGAATACCTTCAATTTCACCTATTTCTACAACCTGAACGGATTAGGTCAGTTGCAGACCACGACCACTGCGCTTCCGCTGGTGACCGGAGGCTTGTTCCTAAAAGACCCAATCAGCGGCAATCCCGAATTGTACGTGGGCGTGGTAACCGATCCGCCCCAAAACAACTAAGACCAACACCATAGGGAACGGTAGCAAAAACAACGAAGAACAGCCGGGCTGGCCAACAGGTCAGTCCGGCTTTTTCACGACGGGAGCAAGAAGCGCAGAAAATTACGTCCCGCTTCGCTCAATACGAACCTGCTCACCTCAGAAAAACTTTCCGATCTGGGCAACTCCGCAGCGTTTTATTCCGTCTTGGTTGAGGTGGAGTCAAACAACTCCATTCCATAGAACTCCAGCAGGAATCGAGACTTGGACGCGTTCTCGTTTTCTACCGTATAATTGGCGTTTTCCCACATCCCTAGGACCGAGGTCGTAGCGATTCATTTTCGCTTTCATACGGACATTGTTGTGCCCGAGAATGCCTGCGGCGCCGCACAGACTCCATCTCCTTCGCCCTCCCGGCTTAGCCGCCGGGCAAAAAGCCGGGCAAAAAGGAAGAGGTGCGGGTGCGGGTTGGCCCTGGGAATCGTGCTCGCCATGTTTTTTGCTTCCGCAAGCTGGGCGCAAAGCGACATCATCTCCGAGATCGACGTCACCGGGAACCGCCGGATACCGAAGGAGACCATCCTTGCCCGCATCTTTACCCATCCCGGCGATGTTTACGATCCCGCCGCTCTGGAGCGCGATTTCAACGCTTTGTGGAATACCGGATATTTCCAGGACATCCGCTTCTCCCGCGAAGAGACTCCCAAGGGCTGGCGGCTGATTATCACGGTCAAGGAAAAGCCCACCATCCGCGATATTAACTACGTGGGCCTAAGCTCGGTCAGTACGAGCGACGTACTCGACCGCTTCAAAGAAGCGAAGGTCGGCCTTACAGTTGAAAATCAGTACGATCCCACCAAGGTAAAAAAAGCGGAGGTTGCCATCAAGGGCCTCCTCGCCGAGCACGGCCGGCAATTCTCCACCATCCGCACGGAACTGCGCGAAATCCCTCCCGCTGCCGTCGGTATCACCTTTGTCATCAAGGAAGGCCCGAAGGTGAAGGTAGGCAAGATCAAGTTCGAAGGCAATAAGAACGTCAAGACACGCGTTCTACGTTACGCCATGAAGAACTTGCGCCCTATCGGCGTGCCGCACTCCATCTTCCTCGAGAATCTTTTCGCCCGCACCTACGACGCCACCAAGTTGGACGAAGATACCGAGCGGGTCCGGAACGAATATCAGAATCGTGGATATTTCAAAGTCATCGTAAACGAACCCAAGACGGAGATTCACGATACCGGGCACAAAGGCCCCCGCATTCCTCTCTTGCAGGCCGGTCCCGGCAAGGCGGTTGACATTACGCTTCCCATTGAGGAAGGCGACCGCTATACCCTGGGTGGCATTACCTTCAAGAACAATAAAGCGGTCACCAACGTGAAGGCCCTGCGAGGACTGTTCCCGATCAAAGACGGCGACATCTTCAGCAAGGAGAAGGTCGCTAAGGGCTTGGAAAACATGCGGAAAGCATACGGCGAGCGCGGCTACATCAATTTCACCTCCGTGCCCGAGACCCGGTTCGACGATGAAAAGAAACTGATCTTTCTGGACATTGACGTCGATGAAGGCAAGCAGTTTTTTGTCCGCCGCATTGAATTCCAGGGCAACACCACTACCCGCGATAAAGTAATCCGCCGTGAGATTGCGCTGGAAGAAGGCAATATTTACAACTCACGTCTTTGGGAACTCAGTCTCTTGCGGTTGAATCAGCTGGGATACTTCGATCAGCTAAAACCGGATGATCCCAACGTCACGGACCGCAAGCTCGATGAAAAAGACGGGCTGGTCGATCTGACCCTGAAAGTAAAGGAAAAGGGCAAGAACAGCATTGGCCTGAACGGGGGCGTGAGCGGACTGGAAGGCGCATTCATCGGCGTCAACTACGCCACCAATAACTTCCTCGGGCTTGGCGAGACTCTTTCCCTTCAGGCCAGCCTCGGAAACCTGGCGCGCAGCGTGCGCTTCGGATTTACCCAGCCTTATTTGTTCGATCGGCCATTACAGTTCGGAGTCAATGTGTACGTGAACCGGGTGAGCTATAACCAGGCCCGGCAACTTTCCATCTTCAGCGGGCAAACCCTGAGCCTGCCGAACACCGTTCTGCAAAACCTGCAAAACTACACCCAGTCGAGCGCGGGATTTACCACTTCACTCAGCTACCCGCTGCGGCGCTCGTTCAAGCGCGTCGGCATCACGTATTCGTTCGACCGCTCCTCGCTGCTGGCTCTGAGTTCGGCCTCGAAGAATTTGTTTGAGTTTTTGGCTTTCCGCGGTATCTCCGGGCCAAATGCGCTGATCGGAATTGTGACCAGCAAGATCTTTCCCAACTTTTCCTTCAGCACCATCGATAGTCCGATTTCGCCGCATAAGGGGCACGCGCTCACGCTGGGCGCGGAATTCGCGGGCGTTGGCGGTACGGTTCGCTCGATCCGCCCCATTGTTGAATATAAGAAGTTCATTCCGGTTCAGAATCGCCGCAACGCTATCGGCTTCCGGGTTCAGGGTTCTTTCATTACCGGCTACGCCGGGTTGGTTGCCCCACCGTTCCAGCGCTCCTATCTTGGCGGAGAAAACGATCTGCGCGGCTTCGACATTCGCTCCGTTTCTCCAGTCGCTTTCCTGCCGAACGTCGGACAAATCACGCTCACCAATCCTGACGGAACTCCGGTGCCGAAGAATCCGCAGAATCCTTTGCTGGGAAATCTTACCGTACCGATTCCCGTGGATCAGATCACGTTCCCCGGCGGCGATCTGAGCATGATCGCGAATCTTGAATACCGCATCACGATCTATGGCCCGGTGGCGCTGGCTCCGTTTGTTGACGCTGGGATGGATCCGATTGTGCGGCCGTCGCAGTTGCAGATCGCTTCGCAGCAATACGATCAGGTGATCAGTACTCAGTTCGGGTGCCCCGCCCTGGAGCAGGCAACAGCCACGGCCACTGGTACCGGTTGCACTCCGGGGAGCGTTCTGAAACCGACTCCTTCCGATCAATTGCAGGTTCTGAGTTCCACCAATTGGAAACCGAGAGTGGACACCGGTCTCGAACTTCAGATGTTCCTGCCGGTGATCAACGCTCCCTTCCGCATTTACTGGGCATATAATCCGGTGCGCCTGGATAACCCCGCGACTCCGCCAATCCCCATCACCCGCGCCATGTTCCCGGCCGGGGCGGCGGGCGATTATACCTATCATCTTGCGGTAAACACCTACTCTCCCAGTTTCCTGCTGCGGGAGCCACGCAAGACTTTCCGCTTCACCGTGGCGACGACATTCTGAGGCTTAGGTCAGGAGCGGGTTTGACGCGGCTGAGCGGGGCTTTTATAATTGCGGTCATCCACGCCATTGCAGAAAGCTGGCCAAGGGTGGACGGCACGTCCGCAACCCCGGCGTGTGACGCGGGTATCCAGTGCGCCTTGTAGCAATGACGTCTAAGGCGGCCGTTCTAAACTGTAAGTGCCAAGATTTTGTGATTACGGCCCGGCGTGCCTGAGAAGGCGATCTGCGTTTGTCCCAGACCATATCAGAAAAGTTTTACGGAAGCATATTCGGGAAGTAATTTACGGAACACTGTTCCAAGGAGTTTAAAGCGATCCAATGACAAGCAAGTTTCTGAAGTCTTTCCTGGCCACTGCGGTTCTCTCCGCGATTTCCATGTGGGCTCAAACCGCCAATGCGGATGCCCCAGGCAAAGCGGCGAGTGCACCGAATGCCCCATCCGCATCTCCCACCTCGATCACGGGCAGCACCGGCACACGAGTTGGCACCATCAACATCGAGCAGGCCGTGATCGGAACCAACGAAGGCCAGCGCGATTTCCAGGCTCTGCAAAAGAAGCTTGAGCCCAAACAAAACGAACTGAAGGCGCAGAACGACGAACTGGAAAGTCTTCAGAAGCAGCTACAAACCCAGGGCGACAAGCTGAATGAAGATGCCCGCGCCACCCTCGTCAAGCAGATCGAAACCAAGAAGAAATCCTTCGATCGCTCCGTCCAGGATGCTCAGGAAGACGCGCAGAACCAGCAGAAAGAAATCTTCCAGCGCATTCTGCAGAAGATGGCGCCGGTGATCATTAAGCACGCTCAGGAGAGCGGCTACGCCATGATCGTCGATACCTCGAATCCCTGGCCGCAGAGTCCGATCCTGTGGTATGGCGATGGTGGCGACATCACAAAAGCCGTCGTGGATTTATACAATACGCAATCCGGCGTTGCTGCACCGCCCGCACCAGGAGCAGGCGCCAAGCCCATCGCTCCAAAGTCGAGCGCACCCAAGTCAACGGCTCCTAAACCAGCCGCGCCGTCTCAGTAGCGGATCATCGCAGTGATTTTGCTCGCGACACCATAAGTGTCGCGAGAGTTCCCGAAAAAGCCGCGCCCCGCGCGGCTTTTTTATTTGTAATCCGCGTGACAATAAGCCGGGCATCGGTGTCCTTAGCATCAACAGCGCTTTTTCAGGAGGACACTGTGCTCACGCAAAATGAGTTTGAGAACAACATATTTGCCAACACCCTCGAAGTTCCTTGGACAGACCGGGCGCGCCGCGGATCCACACTTTTAACTTCGTTCGGATTACAGGTTCTGGTTGTGAGTATATTGCTGCTTTCGCCGCTCCTGCGGCCGGTTGGTTTCCCTTCATTCCATCAACTCTCAACCCCCATCAGCCTTGCGCCAACTCTGGGCGAAGCTCCGGTAAGTCGAGCGCACTCGACTTCACATACCGTTTCACTCGTTCCCATGGACAATGTTTTGCGAACCCCCACTCATATTCCCAGTAGTCCCATAACACCCGCGGATGCTGGCCCACCGGCCATTGATAACCCAGGCGCGTACGCCGGACCAGGAAACGGTGATGGCGATCCGCGCGGCCTGCCGAATTTGTTCAGCTCCGGATCCCGGCCCATCGTTCCATCTCCGCCGCCACCGGTCATTCACACAATTCGGCTTTCGCACATGAGTGAAGGAGATTTAATCCGAAAGGTACAACCAACCTACCCGGCATTGGCGCGTGCGGCTCGCATTCAAGGCACAGTCGTCTTGCAAGCGACCATCAGCAAGCAGGGCACAATCGAAAACTTACGAGCGCTGGCCGGCCATCCCATGCTGGTGCAAGCCGCGATCGAAGCCGTGCGCCAGTGGCGCTATCGGCCTTACATCCTCAACAATGAGCCAGTCGAAGTGGAAACGCAGATCACCGTCAACTTCTCCCTGGCGGGAAGTTGATTATGCAGGGGGCTAATTATGATGACGGCCTCAATCCTTCGAGCCAAATCATCGGCGAGTAGCTCCGGGGAGTAGCCCGTGCGTAACCTGAGGCCCCGTACCGCTCCCGCTATAATCGCCTCAGTGGCGACCACCGTAGAAATGCCGAGCCGCGTGGCGACCCGCCCCACCTGGGCGGAAGTTTCCTTGACCACGCTGCGGCAGAACTTTCGCGCCGTTGTAAAGCACGCCGGCGCTAATGTTACCGTCTGCGCGGTCGTGAAAGCCGATGCGTACGGCCATGGCGCAGTCGAATGCTCGCGCGCTTTGCAAACCGAAGGTGCGAAGTGGCTGGGCGTCACTTCCCTCGATGAGGCCATCCCTCTCCGTGACGCCGGCATTGAGTCGCGCATTCTATTGATGACCGGATTCTGGCGCGGCGAAGAAAGTGAGATTGTACGGCTGGGATTGACCGCAACCGTGTGGGAACCTTGGCACGTTGAATCCCTGGAGAAAGCTGCCGCGCGTGCCAATCTGCGTCATGCCGTGCATCTGAAAGTCGATACCGGGATGGGCCGCCTCGGGGTTTCGCCGGACGAACTCCCCTCTGTCCTGAAAGCTCTGAACGCGTCGCCGCATATTTTTCTCGAGGGTCTCTCCACTCATCTGGCTTCCTCCGAAATTATGGATGCCCCTTCCGTCGCCGAGCAAGAGCGCAAGTTCGAGGAAGCGCAACGAATCGTCCGCGCGGCTGGCCTGGATCCTGATCTCATCCATATGGCCAACACCAGCGCGCTGATCTCGCGCCATGAAACTTGGAACAACATGGTGCGTCCCGGCATTGCGCTGTATGGCTACTATCTGCCCTTCCAGCGTGCAGGCCGGGAAGTGAGCGGCGGCACGCTGCGCATCGCCGTAAAGCCAGTCCTGACCTGGAAGACGCGCATTCTCTCCATGCGAAAGTTCGCTGCCGATCAACCGCTCGGCTATGGCGGAACTTATGTCACCAGGGAACCGGCTCACGTTGCCGTCCTTCCCGTGGGCTATGCCGACGGATACAATCGCCAGCTGTCAAATCGCGGCCGCGTAATCGTGCGGGACCACTACGCGCCCATCATCGGCAGCATCTCCATGGATCTGACGCTGGTCGACGTAACTGGCATTCCCGGCATTGCGGTCGGCGACGAGGTAATCTTGCTGGGAGCCAGCGATGGCCTCAGCGTCGATGCGCTCGAGCACGCACGGCTGGCGAACAGCTCGCCTTACGAGATTCTCTGTAACATTTCCAAGCGAGTGCCGCGAAAGTATGGCAGTTAGAACCATTCGCCCGGCCCTCTTTACCGAAACAGCGAGATGCCCAAACAGCGAGATGCTAGTCCTGCGCCGCGTGCTATCCACCCAAATTGACCTGACTGGCAGGACATGAGAAGATGTTCGGCGTCATGCGTTGCCGCAAAATCCCTTCCTTACTCGTTTTTTCCCTTGCTCTAACCGCCGTTGTTCATGCCCAACAATCGAGTACCGGGGGCCAGGCAGGCGTTGCCACCACGATGAGCAACAAGCCCATTACTTCCCGAAGTGGCGGAACCGCGACCGTCACTCTCTCCGTGCTCAACGAGAAGATGGCTCCTCTCGATCGTCAGGCGATAGTAAAGGTCCAGGAAGAAAACACAAAAACTCCTACTGTACAGCCAACCGCTGAAAATTCCGAAGCCAGTTTCGACTTGGGATTGGGAAAATACGATTTTGAAGTAAGTGCAATGGGGTATCTTACAGGACGGAAAGAAGTTCAGGTTGCCAGTATCCTCCAACCGGTTCCAGTGAAAATTACTCTTCTGCGGGATCCGGACGCGCTCGACCTGGACGCGGGCATTGCTTCCGTAACTGGAAAAGCAAATAAGGAAGCCAAGCGCGCCGCTTCCGATCTGAACTCTGGAAGAGTCAAGGAAGCACAGAAGCATTTGGATTCTGCTTATAAGGAAGCGCCAACAAATGCGGAGGTTAATTTTCTTCTTGGTTTTCTTTACACCCAGTTGAACGACCTCGACCATGCTCAAACTTATTTGAGCAAGGCTACAACTCTCGATCCACATAACGTTCAGGCATTGGCGTTGCTGGGCCGGCTGCAACTCGCCCGGCACGACTATGCTGGAGCCAAAACGACATTGGAGCAAGCTGTTGCCACCGACCCTGAGAATGTTCCCGCCCACAGTTTTCTGGCCAATGCCTACCTAAATCTGAGGGATTTCAAGAACGCTCTAGCTCAGGCGGAGCTCGCGGTTGAAAAAAGCAAGAGCAACGCCAGCGCCGCCGAGATTGTCCGGGGCGAGGCCCTCGCAGATATGGGACGCAACGATGAGGCGATTCAGGCGCTCAAGGCTTACTTGCAAGCCGCCCCAGACACCACATCAGCGCCTCCGGTTCAGCAGTTGATTGCCACCATTGAAGCGCGTGGTCCTACGACGTCTCCGGGCTCAGCCCAGCCGGCAAAGCAGTAGAATTCCTCTCTCAAATTTAAGTCTTTGTGCGTGTGGCGGAACAACCTCGGTGCCCATATCGGGAAGCTGCCTAGGCCACGTTTCCCGCTTGCAGGATATTAAATTGACGGGGCTACCCTAGCGTGATAACGTTTTGGGCCTTATGGACCGCTGTACTGAGATTCTGTCCATCCTCTGCCTGTTTTTCACAATAACTCCGGTTGCGCATGGTCAAATGGGAAATCCCGGACAACCGGCTGCCCCGGGCTCTGCCACTGGCAGGGCAACGATGGACAGCAACGTCCCCATGCATGGCAGCCCCGGCGGCGCAAGCGTGGTAGTGTCAGTGTTCGCCGAAAAGGACGAGAAGCACATCCCTCTGGACCGCCAGGCGGTCATAAAGTTCTACGACGAGACGAGAAAGAGTACCACTTGGCAAACGACTATCTCGGATACATCCGAGGCCACCTTTGTAGATCTTGCCTTCGGTAAGTACGAGATCGAAGTGAGCGCGGTAGGGTATGTGTCCGGTCACAGCGAAGCCGACATCATCAACTTATTTACTCCCACCAAAGTAAAGGTGGTTCTTCATCCGGATCCGGCTGCAACTGACTTGGATGCCGCTAACGCTCCCCTGCCGGCCAAGGCCAACAAAGAAGTCAGGCACGCTATTTCCTATCTCAAATCCGGGAACCTTCCGGGAGCGGAGAAGCAGTTGGACGCAGCGTATAAGCTGGCGCCCGACAATGCTCAGGTGAATTTTCTTCTTGGCTACTTGTATCTCCAAAAGAAAGATCTGGACGGAGCCCAAACTTCGTTGATTAAAGCGACCACACTCGATCCGCACGGATCTCAGGCTCTGGATTTGCTCGGGCGCGTCTACCTTGTACGACGAGACTATGGCCAGGCCCAGAAAATATTGGAACAGGCAACCGCCGCGGATCCTGAAGACTGGATGGCACATAATCTTCTGTCAGATGCCTACCTGAATCAACAAAGCTTCGACAAGGCTTTAACCGAATCCGATCTCGCTCTCGAACGCGGCAGAAGGAAAGGCGCCTACGCCCCGCAGATTGTCAAAGGGGAGGCTCTGGCTGATCTTGGTCGCAACCTGGAGGCGATCCAGGAGCTTAAATCATATTTGCAGCATGAACCCAACAGCGCATCGTTGCCGCGCGTCCGGGACTTGATTCTCATGCTTGAGCATCGTGATTCCAATGCGTCGGCGATTACTGCCGAGCCCGTTATCCAGCCAAAAGCAGGGGAAGAGGACGTTTTGCTCGCTGCAACGGCATCGAGCTTAACAGCTCAGAATTGGGCACCCCCCGGAATAGATGACGCTCAACCCGTGGTCGCCGCTGGTGTGGCTTGTCCTTACCAGGAAGTAATTGAAAAATCGGGCGATCGGGTGAAAGAACTGGTGGATAATGTCGCTCGGTTTTCTGCAATCGAGGATTTGCTGCATCAAAGGCTCGATGCCGCTGGTAATCCTACCAGCAAAGAAGAGATAAAATTCGATTACGTCGCCTCGATTTCTGAACAGCGCACCGGAATCTTGGCGGTTGATGAACTTCGCAGCGGCCACTATGGCCCCGCCGAGCTTCCTGACCAGATCGTAACCAATGGATTTCCGGCATTAGCGTTGGTGTTTCATCCTGACATGCGAGACAACTTCGAAATGAAATGCGAAGGACTGGGAAGCTTGCATGGACAGGCCACATGGCTGATCCATTTCCGCCAGCGCCAGGATCGCCCCAAGCATATACAGGACTACATCGTTCAGAACGAAATATATTCGGTAGATCTCAAGGGACGCGCATGGGTTAGTGCGGACAACTTCCAGATTCTTCGCATCGAGTCAGAATTGATCGATCCGATTCCGCAGATCAAGTTGCTCGCCGAGCACCAGATCACTGAATACGGCCCGGTAACGTTTCCCAGGAAACAAGCGGAACTTTGGCTGCCCAAGAGCGCGGAGGTATATCTATATTTCGGGCGCCAGCGTTACTATCGGCGTCACACCTTTGACCATTTCATGCTGTTCTCGGTCGACAGTTCCGACAAAACTCCTAAACTCAGTAGTGTGCATGGTCCGGGCTCGCTTTCTCGAAGAAAACGTAAACGATGGCACGCCTAGGTTTTGACTTTATCGCCAATCGCGCTCTAATAAGAGAACGGCAGCGAGAACTGCGGAGCTAAACCGATCACGCGCTGACCCGGGATCCAATCTTCTCTCCACTGACCACGCGCCGAATGTTGCCGTGTTGATTCAGATTGAAAACAATAATCGGGAGATTATTGTCCTTGCACAAGCTGATTGCGGTTGAATCCATCACCTTCAGCCCCAGCCGTAAGACATCCATGTAGGTGATGTCCGTGAACTTCTTGGCGTCCTTCACTTTTACGGGATCGGCATCGTAGATGCCATCCACCTTTGTGGCTTTCAGAATTGCATCCGCTTTAATTTCCATCGCGCGCAGCGATGCTGCAGTGTCGGTTGAGAAATAAGGATTGCCGGTCCCCCCGGCAAAGATCACCACACGCCCCTTCTCCAGATGACGAATAGCCCGCCGCCGGATGAACGGCTCCGCCACTTGATTCATCTCGATCGCGGTCTGCACCCGGGTATAAACTTTCTGCTTTTCCAGCGCATCCTGCAAAGCCAGCGCATTGATCACCGTGGCCAGCATGCCCATGTGATCCGCCGAAACACGATCCATATCTCGAGCCTGATCCGCCACGCCGCGGAAGAAATTACCACCACCCACCACAATGGCGAGTTGGACTCCGAGCTTATGCACATCGGCCAGTTCGGCCGCGACCTCGTGAATACGCGCCGTATCCACTCCGAAGCCCTGATTCGCAGCCAGAGCTTCCCCGGAAATTTTGAGCAGAACGCGTTTGAACGGAGGAGGGGTAGGGGATGTCATGTGATTTTTGGCCCAAAAAAAGAGCGCCCATTGGGCGCTCTGAGTTACTCGGTTTTCTGTTCTGTAGGTTTGGTGATCGCGATAGTCTCGCCCGCATCGCCAACCTTAAAGCGCGCGAAGCGCCGCACGCTGATGTTCTCGCCCAGCTTGCCGATCTTCGCCGCAATCAGCTGCGCGATCGAGACAGTCTGGTCCTTGATGAAAGGCTGCTCCAGCAAGCAAACTTCCTCGTAGAACTTTTCCATCTTTCCCGCCACCATCTTCTCCGCAATGTTCTGCGGCTTGCCGGAAGCGACAGCCTGCGCGATATAGATTTCCTTCTCGCGATCGAAATCCGCTTTGGTCACATCTTCCTTGCGTACAAATTTCGGATCGCTCGCGGCGATGTGCATGGCGATGTCGTGGACGAGTTCTTTGAAGTCCTCGGTACGCGCTACAAAATCGCTCTCGCAATTTACTTCGAGCAGCACGCCGATCTTTCCGCCGGCATGAATATAGCTGGTTACCGCGCCCTCACTGGTCACGCGCGTTGCCTTCTTGGCCGCCACCGAAACGCCCTTCTTGCGCAGGATTACGACCGCCTGCTCCATATCGCCCTTGGCTTCGGTCAGTGCCTGCTTGCAATCCATCATGGGAGCTCCGGTTTTCTCCCGGAGATCTTTCACTTGTGTTGCCGAAATGTTTGCCATAGTAGTGCTCATTGATTAACAGTCCTTATAAATTCTGCGTTCGTACCGAAGTTTCAAGGTTCTAAGACTCAAGGTGGAAACCTTGCATCTGCAAACCGCCTCAACAAACTTTGACCCGCGCCGGACGACCCGCGCGGGTCTGGAATCGAATGCCCGGTTTTTACTCGCAACTGGCCACTGACAACTGCTTTAAACCGTCTGACTCTCCACGTGCGGAATCTCAGCTTCAACTTCTTCGTTCGACACCGGCTTCTTCACCGTTCCCGGACCCAGCACTTCTTCCATGCTGATGTCTTCGCCGATGTCGGCCAAATCGGAGGCTGCGGCCGCCGCTTGCTCGCGGATCTGAGCCTCAGCCGCGGCATCTTCCGCCTGCTGCGCCTGACGTGCCTGCGCTTGTTCCGTAGCCGCCGTCATATCCGCGATCTGTTTGTCGCTCATCAGCTGAGCGCCCTCGGCAATCGACTCCGAAATCTTCGAAGTAAACAGCCGGATCGCGCGCAATGCATCGTCGTTGCCCGGAATTACGTAATCCACTTCCGTCGGATCGCAGTTGGTATCGACCACCGCAACCACCGGAATGCCCAGCTTGCGCGCCTCGCGCACCGCAATCTGCTCTTTGTTCGAATCGATCACGAAGATCGCATCCGGCAACCGGCTCATGTTCTTGATGCCCGCCAGGTTGGCCTGCAAATGCTTGCGCTCGCGTTCAAGCTTGATGACTTCTTTCTTCGGCAGCAACTCGTAGCGGCCATCCGTGGCCATCTCATCGAGTTCCTTCAGTCGCTTCACCGACTTCTGTACCGTGACCCAATTCGTCAGCAGTCCGCCTAGCCAGCGCTGGTTAATGTAAAACCCGCCGCACTTGGTCGCCTCTTCGGCAATCGCATCCTGCGCCTGGCGCTTGGTGCCCACGAACAGCACAATTTTGCCGTCGGCCGCCAGTTCCTGTACGAATCGCGACGCTTCCTTGAACATCTTCAGCGTCTTCTGCAAATCGATAATGTAAATTCCATTGCGCTCTCCGAAGATGTATTCCTTCATCCTGGGATTCCAGCGCTTCGTCTGATGCCCAAAGTGAACTCCCGCTTCGAGCAACTCCTTCATGGTGATAGTAGCCAATGAACCTCCTTATTTAGTCTGCATCCTTTGCGTAACCGCCGCGCCGGATTGCCATTCCCTGCCCCGCGCCGCGAGGCACAGGAAGAATTGAACACCCTGGAACCACTAACAACTTCTACCCGTTGAAAAATGTTTGTCATTCCGAGCGCAGCGAGGAACCATGGCTCCTCGCTCGCAACTCGCAACTATCTCTTCGAGAACTGGAACCGCTTGCGGGCGCCCTTCTGCCCATACTTCTTGCGTTCCTTGCCGCGCGGATCACGAGTCACCATGCCCTCGGCCTTCAGCTTACCGCGCAGTTCGGCGTTAAATTCCATTAACGCGCGCGCAATGCCCAGCTTGACTGCATCGGCCTGGCCACGCACTCCGCCGCCCAGCACACTGGCAACAATGTTGAAGGCTGCACCGGTGTCCGTGGTCGCGAGCGGAGACTTAGCCGCCGAACGCTGCGCCGGGGTCACAAAGTACTCCTCAAACTCGCGCCCATTTACCTTGAAATCGCCGCTGCCGGGGCGCAGATACACCCGCGCGATCGCCCGCTTCCGCCGTCCCGTTCCGTAATATTGCACTAACTCAGCCATTTAGCCTCTAGCTCCTAATCGCAATTGTCCCAATCTCGTTTGTCATCCTGAACGCAGCCACTCTTCAGGGCGGAGTGAAGAATCTCCCGCTGAACTACTGCCTACGCCCGTACTTCCAATTTAAAATCCTGCGGCTTCTGCGCCTCGTGCGGATGCTTGTCGCCGCGATACACATTCAACTTCGAGAGCATATGCGCCGCCAGCTTATTCTTCGGCAACATGCGCCGCACCGCATCTTCGACAATCAGCTCCGGCTTGCGCGCCAAACGCTTACGGTAGTCTTCCGTACGCAGGCCGCCCGGATAGCCGGTGTAGTGGTGATACTGCTTCTGCTCGGACTTCACCCCTGTCGTCTTCACCTTCTCCGCATTGATCACGATCACGTGATCGCCCGTGTCGAGAAAGGGTGTGTACTGCGGATTTTCTTTGCCCATGAGGATGCGCGCCACTTGCGAAGCCATCCGCCCGAGCGTCTGTCCATTCGCATCCACGACGTACCACTTGCGCACGATTTCCCCCGCTTTGGGGAAATAGGTTGACATCGGAACTCTCCCAGATTGAAAAAATAGCGAAACGCGATTGAGTATTTCGAAAGAAGACCGCTCGTTGATTCTCCGGCGAGGACGCCAGACCATCAGGCGGGCAACCGCGAGACTTCCCAAAGCTTTAAAGATACCGGACCGCGCAAGGAATTGTCAACGACGAGTTAATTAAGCAACTGTTTACGTAAGGGACAGCCGCCCTCGGCTAGCTTGTCCTAAGCGAAGCTCGGGTAGACAACTTCTGAATTCAACTAAAGTAAAACCCAAGGGTGCCCCATTTCTCGCGTCTTTTGCGAGAATTGGGCGCGAACTAACGTTTGTATTACCGAGACCCCCTAGCTGGCCGAATCTCGTTCTTCCACGACGACCGACCGCCCTTATTCATACGCCAGCGCATCAATCGGATCCTTCTGCGCCGCCTTAAAAGCCGGGTAAAGCGCTCCCAGGATCGATCCAGTCAGCGCAATCACCGTAGCCCGCACCACCCATCCCGCGCTCCAGAAAAGCCGCTGCGTGGGCAACTCCACCAGGATGACGTGCCGCGCCACCAAACTGACAATCGTGCCCACCACAATCCCCACCACCGCCAGCAGCACGGTCTCCCGCAAAATCACGTTCACAATGTAAAGCTTCGACGCGCCCAATGACTTCAAAATACCAATCTCTCGCGTTCGCTCCATCACCGCCGTATACATCGACTGGAAAATCACAATGAATCCAATGATCATGGCAATCGCCACCACAATGCGAATGGCCGTGGCAAACCCCGGCAAACTCTCCGGCGTCATCATCGATAGATATTCCTGCATCGAGCGCACGGAATAATCCTGCATGCCCGGAACCTGCTTGATTTCGTTGATAACCGGTTCCACATTCTCAGGAGTATCTACCTTGATATAAAACACCGACGCGTGATCCGGCGTACCAATCAGATCCTGCATGGTCGAGAGCGGCAAAAATTTGCGTGCTCCTTTTCCATGCTCCACAATCCCACTGATACGAAACTTGTGGTTAAGGATATCGATCGAGTCTCCCGCTTGCAGGTGTTTCGAGCCGGAAAAGTAATCGTCCACGATTACGTCATAAGGCCCTTGAAACGGCCCGCCCGAAAGAAAATGAAACAGCGGGGGGATACTGTTATAGCTGTTAATGTCGATGCCGTAGATAATTTCGAGCGTAGGTTTGGTGGTCAGCTCCCAGATCACTGGCGAGGCGACCATTACGTGCGGCAACTTCCGGAGCACATCGCCAACCTTCACCGGCATCGGCGCGCCCGTGACCCCGACCAGATTCGATGACCCCGGAGGCTGCACCATCACATCCGCGCCCACGCCCAACTGGCTCGCCTTCGATCCATTCAATTGCCCGTAAAAAAAGGCCACGATCAGCAGAATCAGGATCACTTCCAGAGCAACCGCGCTGATGCTGATCAGCGACCGCATCGGCCTCTGCACCAGATTTGCCACCACCATTTTATTGATCATGTTTGTTGATCGGAGCGCCTGCCCTCGTAGCTGGCAATTTACGATTTCCGGTTGACGACTGGCAATGGGAAATCAACAACCGCTTTGCCGCTACCGCTCACCCGGCGACATCACCGCGCTGGATTGTGGTTGCGGCCTATCCAGGTCCACCACCTCCGCCCCGGGTGGCTGCTGCAAGGCAAATTGATCGTCGCGCAACGCCTTATTGATTTCCAGCTTCAAGATGTTCAAGGTAATGTCGTACTCTTCCTGCGGCCGAAAGATTTCGATTCGTGACGGAAAATCAACTGCCTCGTATCCCTTATAGTCCGCGTACTTCGCGTCCGTGACCAGCGTAGCCTGCTGGTTGTAAATGAGTTGCTCGTGGGGTTGCAGGTCGGTGCGGCTGAACACGATTTTCCGCGACAGAAACCAGCCGTCCCCCTGCTTGCGAATCACGATCAGTTCGTAATCGTCCTGCAGCACCCGGTGCCCCTTGGCATCGTGCAGAATCTGGACATTGTTCTCCAGTATCGCGATTTCATTCGCCGGATCGATGGGCCGAATCAGAAGCGCGTCATAAATTTCCTGCGGGCGAATGCTTTCCATCGACTGGTTCGTATCGTGCGTCCGCACATCGTTGCGCCCAATCACAAACCGGTTCTTCGGCGGTATCCACAGCTTAAAGTTCTCGCCGTCGCTCACCATGTCAAAGGCCGTGGTCCGCACGATCGGCAGCAGGCCAATCATGTGCAGCATCGCCGGCTTACGCGCCAGCACATATCCGCGGATTTCTTTGTAATCGGTGACGTGCCCTTTTTTCGCGCCTCCCACCGACGTATCGATATCGACGGTTGCCTGCAGCGACTGGATGGTGCTGGCCTGCCGGTTGACAATGTCGATCAACTGCTCTTGCGTGGCCGCTTTCAGCGGCAATTTGGAATAGGTCTCCTCCACCGGCCGCGTGCGGAGCAGACATGCGGTCGCGGGCAGCAACAAGGAAATCAAAATCCCATTCCAAAAGCGCGAGCTACGTCTCATGCGGTCAGTGAGGCTCCCCAGAACATTTGAGTATATCGCGGGGCAAAGGGTGCAGGATTCGCACCCCGCAGAAATCTGCTCGTCGTACAGTTTGGGGCTCATTCGACTTATCATCCTGAGCGTAGGCGTTTTTCAAGCGAAGGCTCTCCCGCTTCGCTGGCCTACTGCGTAAGCCAAACTGCACCACTTGGGAAATGTCTAGTGACTAGGTCTGAGCAGCCTTGCAATCAGTGACTACTACTGATCGCCGAAGACCTTTTGATCCGTCCGCATCGGCTACACTAATTGTCGTGAGAAAGTTTCTCTCGTTGATTGTAATCGTTTTCCTTGCCGCAGCCGCCTGGCTGGCCTGGGCGTTACTCACTCCGACTACACCCGTCGCGCAGACTTTCGTGATGCTGCATCCCGGATATTCCACGCGTCATATTGCCGCCGAACTGAAGAAGAACGGAATCATCCGCAGCGAGGACGCCTTCATCCTGTGGCATTACTTGCATCGCAGCCGTTCCCTCAAGGCAGGTGAATATCTTTTCGAGAAACCCGCAACTGCCATTGACGTGCAAAAGCGCCTGGCCCGCGGCGATGTCTACTTCCACACCGTAGTCGTTCCCGAAGGTTTCACCATGTTCGACATCGCTCGCGCGGTCGAAGCGGCTGGCCTTGGCCCGGCGCAGGATTTCATAAAAGTGGCGCAGTCGGATACTTCGCTCATCAGTGACATTGCGCCTTCAGCCCAATCTCTTGAGGGTTATCTCTTTCCCGACACTTATGAATTCAGCAGAATGATGAGTATGGAAGCAATGGCGACGGCAATGGTGTGCCAATTTCGCTCGGTGGCGCAAGAGATCGGACTGCTCAAGCTCGCAACAAACCAAGCGGCACAACATTCTGCCAGCGAACCCACCAAATCGGGGCACATCTGCGTGACGATAACCTCAAATCTGAACATTCCAGACTCAGGCGCGCCCCCCAACGATCTTGAACGTACGGTCACCATGGCCTCGATCATCGAGAAAGAAACCGCCGTCCCAGACGAACGCCCGCTGGTCGCCAGCGTCTACTACAACCGCCTGCAGAATAAAATCGCGCTCGACGCCGACCCTAGCATTATTTACGCCGAACTCCTCGCCGGAACCTACACCGGAGCCCTGCATCACGAGGACATGCAGTTCAATTCGCCTTACAACACCTACGCCCACACCGGACTTCCGCCCGGCCCCATCGCCAATCCGGGCAAGAGCGCCCTCGAAGCCGCCATGCATCCCGCGCAATCCGACTACTATTATTTCGTCGCCGATGCCGCAGGTCACCACCGCTTCGCCAAGACCATCGAGGAGCACAATCAGAACGTAGCTGCCTACCGCCGCGCCATGCTCGGAAAATAGACCCGGAAAACAGCACCCGGTAGTACAATTCTCACCTTCAGCGCGCTCCACCCCGGCCAACGATCCTGCTGCACTGGAGGCACCATGGTAAACTCGCCGACCCTGACCGCGCCCCTGGCCCCGCCAGCGCCAATCGCCTCCTTCGGCGCGCCGTCCACTCGCCTCACTTCTCTCGATTTGTTCCGCGGCATCACCATGGCTGCAATGGTCCTGGTTAACAATCCGGGAAACGACCACCCCTATTGGCCCCTGGATCATGCCGCGTGGAACGGCTGGACTCCAACTGATCTCATCTTCCCGTTCTTCCTCTTCATCGTCGGAGTCTCGCTGGTGTTCTCCTCCGAATCCAGACTCGGTAAGGGTGCTTCGAGAACCGCGCTTGTGCTCCACGCCTTTCGCCGCGGAATCATGATCTTCGCCATTGGGCTAGCTCTGAACGCCACTACGGATTTGCTCTCATCCAGAGGGGTTCGCATTCCTGGTGTCCTTCAACGTATCGGTATTTGCTATTTTGTGGCGTCCATCCTTTACCTTTACGTGCGGCCGCGAACTCGGGCATGGATTGTGGCAGCCCTGCTGATCGGCTATTGGGCGCTGATGCGCTTCGTCCCCGTGCCGGGCTTGGGAGTTCCCGTCCGAGACATACCGTTCCTCGATCCTGACGCGAATCTGGGCGCGTATTTGGATCGCAGGTTCTTGATTCATCTCTGGGGAACGAGTAGCCGTCTCTATGAGATCACCCGCGACCCGGAGGGACTCTTGAGTACGCTACCCGCAATTGCGACCGCGCTGCTCGGAGTTTTCACCGGAGAATGGCTGCGATCCAAACTCAGCCTACAGCGCAAGGCCCTCGGCCTTCTGATCTTCGGCGTGGCTGGCCTGATTCTCGGCGAAGCCTGGGGGATTTGGTTCCCTATCAACAAAAAACTCTGGACCAGTTCCTATGTCCTGTTCACCGCCGGATTCGCCCTGGTTTGCCTGGCCCTCTGCTATTGGGCCACCGATATCAAACGCTGGCGCGGAACCTGGACCAGGCCTTTCCTCATCTTCGGAAGAAATGCGATCACCGCCTACACCATTGCCTGGCTCTTCGAGGTAATCCTCTACGCTTTCAACACACGGGTAAACGGTCAGCTGGTGAACGGACATCAGTACATCTATCAGCATCTCTTTGCCCCGTTCGGAAGTCCAAGCTTCAGCTCGCTCCTGTTCGCTTTAGCCTTCGTCCTGCTATGCCTGTTCCCTATTTGGCTATTGGATCGCAAAAAGATATTCCTGAAGATTTGAAGCTGGATCACATGGGAACAAAATGAATCATGTAGGGACCGCCGCCATCGGCTGTCCAGCGAGCGCAGCGAGCACCCGCGAAATACAGCAATAAGAATTAAAGTAGGTCGTCCTACAAAACGGAAATCCCAGGCAGAAATAAGCGCAGCCGCTAGCGAGCCCGCCCCTCCATCCACCCTTGCAGAATCAAAACCGCCGCCATCCGGTCCACCGCCTTGGCCCGCTTCTCAATCGACAACTCCGTCTCCCTTAATAACCGGTTCGCTTCCGCGGAAGTCAGCCGTTCATCCCAAAGATGTACCGGAAGCCGAAACCGCTTCCGTAATTCCTCCGCAAACAGCAGCATCTTGTCCGATTGCGTTCCCTCGGCTCCACTCATTCGCAGTGGTAGACCTACCACGATCTCCTTTACTTGATATTCCCGAATGACCCGCTCCAACGCCGCCAGATCGGTCCGCTTATTCTGTCGCTGAAGCGTCTCCAAACCCTGCGCCGTAATTCCCAGAGGATCGGACACAGCAATCCCGATCCGTCTGGAGCCTACATCCAGACCGAGGACCCGTCCTATCCGCCGATGCGGCGCGGCTAAACGTTCCGGCAGAGATGCATCGCCCTTAGGGTTGTCCAATGACTTTCCGGCCTCAAAGCTCACCGCATGATTATATAGTTGGCCCGCACTCGCTGATTTGCATGAAATTGCTTCAGCAATGGACGCATCTGTCAGCCGTAACAAATATTCAGTGCGCGGGAGTTCTGATTCATTGACTTTGTCCGCCCTCCGTCCCTAAGATGGCTCACGTGATTTCCAGTGACTGGCGTTGCGCATTGCTCCCTTACGGACTTCACCCGTCGGATAAGAAATGATCGGCCAGAACATCTCTCACTACAGAGTGATCGAAAAGCTCGGCGGTGGTGGGATGGGCGTTGTCTACAAAGCCGAAGACACGCGTCTCAAGCGCTTCGTAGCTTTGAAGTTCCTTCCTGAGGATGTCACCCGCGACCCCGCCGCGCTTAGCCGCTTCCGGCGCGAGGCGCAGGCGGCCTCGGCCCTGAACCATCCTAATATCTGCACCATTTATGACATTGGCGAAGAGGGCGATCAGGCTTTCATCGTCATGGAGTATCTCGACGGCGAGACCCTAAAGCATCTCATCGACAACCGCCCGCTCGAGATGGAGCGGCTGCTCTCAATCGCAATTGACGTCGCTGACGCGCTCGATGCGGCGCACGCCAAGGGCATCGTACATCGCGACATCAAGCCGGCGAATATTTTTGTAACGCTGCGCGGGACGGCGAAGATCCTCGATTTTGGATTGGCCAAGGTAACCCAGGAAACCAGCCGCGCCCTCGACCCAAGCGAGGCGACCCGCACGGAAGGGGAAAATTCGCAGCACCTGACGAGCCCGGGATCGGCTCTGGGCACGGTGGCCTATATGTCGCCCGAACAGGTGCGCGGCAAAGTCCTCGATTCGCGCACCGATCTGTTTTCTTTTGGAATCGTGCTCTACGAGATGGCGACGGGAACGATCCCTTTTCGCGGGGAAACCTCGGGCGTGATTTTCGACGAGATATTGAACCGCGCGCCGGTGGCGCCCATCCGGCTGAACTCAAAGCTGCCTCCGAAGCTCGAGGATGTGATCAACCGGGCGCTCGAGAAGGACCGCGATCTCCGCTATCAGCACGCGGTCGATATAAAGTCGGAACTGCTTCGCCTGAAACGCGACCTTGATTCCGGTCGAGGCCCATCGCTTGGTTCGTCTGAATCGTCCAGAATCGAAACGCAAAATCCTATTCCCGTCACGCCGTCTCATTCCTCCCACAAAACCAGCGGGTCGGCGCGCGTGGTCGCAGCCGGATCGCCAAGCTATTTACAAGCGGCCACCGCAACTCCAGCCACGAGCTCTTGGCTGAAGTGGACAATTCCCCTGGTGGTCGTCCTCGTGCTCGCCGCGGTCGGTGGTACGTTTTATTTTCGCAATCGCACCGCCGTTCAGCTCACCGATAAAGATCAGCTCATCCTCGCCGACTTCACCAATCAAACTGGCGATGCCGTCTTCGATTCCACGCTCAAAGAAGCATTAGCCATTCAGCTCGAACAATCGCCGATTCTGCAATTGGTGAGCGATTCCGAACTGCACAGCAACCTGCAATATCTCGGCCAATCGAAAGATCAGAGGATCACGCCCGAACTGGCTCAGCAACTCGGCCAGCGCCTCGGCGTGAAAGCCTATCTCGCCGGAACCATCGCCAGCCTGGGAACGTCGTATGTGATCTCGATCAACGCCGTGAACGTGGCGACCGGCGAAGTATTCGCGCGCGAACAGGAAACCGCGCCCGACAAAACCGCGGTGCTGCAAGCGGTCTCCAAGGCAGCCACGGCGATGCGAGTGCGGCTGGGCGAGTCCATGGCTTCCATTCAGAAACTGACTACGCCCTACACCAACGTGACTACCGCCAATCTGCAGGCATTTCACGCCTTCTCGCTGGGCGAAGACGAGCACCGCATGGGTCGTGATTTCCCGCAGGCCCAGTCGTTCTATCAGCAGGCCATTCAACTCGATCCCAACTTCGCCATGGCCTATGCCCGGCTGGGCGTAACCTATTCCACTCAGGGAGCCCTTGGAAAGGCTTCGGAGTCTTTGAAGAAGGCATACGACTTGCGCGAGCATGTGACCGAACGCGAGCGCATGTACATCGAATCGTCTTACGCGAGCTTCGAATTCGATCTTCCCAAGGCGCTGGAGTCGTACAAGTTGTTTGCGGCTACCTATCCGCGCGACGCCGCCGCCTGGAACAATATGGCGGTCGTTTATGCGGAGACGGGCGATTTCGAGCAGGCCGCCGCCGGCTTCGAGAAAACCTGGGAGATTGCCAACTGGGATACCGTCGCCGCCCTGAACGCCGCGAGCTCCCTGATGGAGCTGAATCGGTTGCCCGAAGCTGATCGCTACATGAAAATAGCGCTCGCACACGGCGCAGAGAACAGCGTCAGCTATCGCGCCAATGTGGTGACGTACGATTTTCTTTCCGGCAACCCCGATTGGCAGACTTCCCTGCAGTGGGCGGCGAGCCGTCCCAATGGCTTCCTGGTCGATGCCGGGGTCGCCAGCGGGAATTTTTACCTGGGCCGAATGCACGAAGCCGATCAGTTGTGGGAGCAGGCGGCCAAAAAAGCGGAACAGCAGCATCTCTCCGACAGCGCCGGCGGACTTTATGCTGTCAAGGCCGTGCACGACGCGCTGGTTTCCAACTGCGCGGCAGCACGCGATGCCGCTCACAAAGGGATGGCTCTTGATCAATCCCTTGCGACCCTGCCCGACGCGACCCTGGCGCTCGCTCTGTGTGGCGAGTCCGGTCCCGCGCTCAAGGAGATCGAACACGCCGCCGCCAATGCCCCAACCAGCACGCTCTATAACGATATCTATCTGCCCGAGGTGAAAGCCGCTGCGGCTCTGCTTGAACACCATCCCGATCAGGTCGCCGGCTTGTTAAGTCCAGCCAGCCCTTATTTGCTGGTGTCGAAAGTGCCGCATCTCGCCGGGCGCGCCTCGTTGGAAATGAAGAATCCCCAGCAGGCCGTTACCGATTTTGAGCCCGGGCTTCGTTATCGTGCCCTCGTTTTGTCGGAAGGTCCCGGCAGTGGCCAGGCCCCCGATTATCCCCTGTGCTTGCTTGGCACAGCTCGCGCCCAGGCCCAATTTGACAAGACCGCAGCCGCCAAAAGCTACCAGCAAGCGCTTGACATCTGGAAAAACGCCGACGGGGACTTCATCCCCGCGCAGGAAGCCCGACGCGAACTGGCAGCACTCAGCACTCAAGCGAAAAACTGATTCTGGTCGTCTCATATTGAGTCGCCCGCCCTGCCTTGCTTTCAGTCCCATTTCGGGATACCATCTTTTGTAGTCGTTGCAAGGTTCTGCCCTCACTAGCCCTCAACCTGCCCGGGTGATATTTATGAATGGTGATCTAAATTTCCACATCGGTGATAAGGTCGTATATCCCAACCACGGCGTTGGCGTGATCGAACAAATCAGCAGCCGTTCCGTTGGCGCCACAGTGGAAAAGTTTTATCTTCTTAATATCAAAGCCAGCAGCCTCAAAGTAATGATCCCCTGTAACAATGTGGGGAGCGTAGGCATACGTCGCGTGGTCCGTAATGGTGAAGTCCAAAAGATCCTCGATTTCCTCTCGGTGGCTGACGACCTCAGCACCGCCGACTGGAAAGAACGCTTCAAAGACAACTCCGACCGCATGCGCACTGGCTCGCTCCTAGAAGTTGCCTCTGTTCTCAAAAGCCTGATCGCCCTCCACCAGGCCAAGCCCTTGTCTTTCCGCGAAAAGAAAATGCTGGAGCGCGCCCGCTACCTTCTGGTGAGCGAGATTGCCATGTCCCGCAGCTGCGAAGAAGCCAAGATCGAAGAACTCCTGACTCTGGCTCTGGCCAAATGCAACCTGCGCTTTCCCGACGCCTCCGAATTTCAGGCCTGAGCTTTTCCCGGCGCCCTGCCCTCTTAAAACTGCGCGCTGCTCTAAATTCCTCTCAAGCTGAGCCTGGCCGACGGGCTGTACTCGTTGCATACAGGGTTCTAGGGATATTTCACGGGATTTGCATAATGTAGAATTTCGGAACTTCAGCCTCGTTGCGCGAAGCTTAGCTCTCTATGCACGATCCAACTACTGCGGCTACCCGCAAACTCGTTGTCGGGAGCACGATAACGGCCGTGGCGTTGGCGGCAGGAGTACTCGTTCTCGTTCCTTCGGCAGTCGGCAGCATGTTCTCCTCGCGTTTCCTGCCTCACGCCTACTGCTACCTTTATGACACCAGGTTGATCGCACTCCACGTCGGCAGCGACGCCATCATCTGGCTCTCTTACGTCGCCATCTCTTGCACTCTGGTTTATCTCGTCTGGAGGACCCGCCGCGAGATCCCCTTCAGTTGGATGTTTCTGGCTTTCGGTCTGTTCATCGTAGCCTGTGGCTTCACTCACTTTATGGAGGTCGTCGTCCTCTGGAAACCCCTCTACTGGCTCGCCGGCGACATCAAACTGCTCACCGCTCTAGCCTCCGTGGTCACTGCCATCGCCCTTCCCGGATTGATTCCCGAAGTTCACCAGATGATCGCCACTGCGCATCTGTCGGAAGATCGCCGGAAGCGGCTCGAACTGGCCAACGGCAATCTCATTCAGCTCTCCAAGCGCGTACTCAATGTGCAGGACGGGGAACGCCGCCGCATCGCCCGTGAACTTCACGATGGCGTCGGTCAATATCTCGCCGCAATAAAGATGTCCGGCGAAGTCGCCATGGAGCAATTCCGCCAGGGCAAGGGCAACGGAACCGAAGCCCTAAGCGAATCCCTCACCCTCATCGACAGTTGTACCGCTGAAGTCCGCACCCTGTCCCATCTACTGCACCCTCCGCTTCTCGAAGAAATGGGATTAGCGTCCGCCATGTCCTGGTATCTCGAAGGTTTCACTCAACGCAGCGGCATCCAGGTCGAGCTCGACATGGCGCCGCACCCCGACCGCCTGCCTCAACCCTTGGAACTCGCCCTCTTCCGCGTCGTGCAGGAAAGCCTCACCAACATTCATCGCCACTCTGGAAGTAAGCTGGCAAAGATTGCCCTCCGCATCGAAAACGGCAACGCTCTGCTCACCATCGAAGACCAGGGAAAAGGCATATCCAACGGCAACGGTCATTCCGCAAAAGATGGTGTCGGCATCGCCAGCATGCGCGAACGGGTTCGCGAACTCGGCGGCCAGTTCCACCTCACCTCCACTCCGTCCGGTACTACGGTCCAAGCCGTCATCCCCCTGCAACAGGAGGCGCAGTGGCCAACCGTATCCTCGTCGTAGACGACCACGATGTCGTCCGCCACGGAGTCCTCCTCATCCTTCGCGCCCATCCCGAGTGGGAAATTGTCGGCGAAGCCGGCGACGGCTTCGAAGCCATCGCGAAAACTCAAGCCCTCGATCCCGATCTCGTCATCCTCGACATCAGCATGCCCCGCAAGGACGGCCTCGAAGTCCTCACCGAACTCGTCCAGATGAAAACCCGTGCTCGCATCATCGTCCTCACCATGCACGAATCCAAAGAGCTCGCCGAAGCCCTGCAAACCGCCGGAGCCTCTGGCTACGTCGTCAAAACCCAGGCCGCCCGCGACCTCGTCCGCGCCGTCCAGGAAATCTTCAACGGCAATAAATTCTTCCCCATCGCATCTACCCCCGCTGCAAAACCCGAACCCTCCCAACACCCCAAGAAATCCTCAGCCATTCAAGTCCGCCACTAACCTCAGCCTTCGCTCGCCGATGTTCCAGTCTCCCCCGGTCAAAGGCTGCCCACGCAAGTTCCTGCCCGGCCAAAAAGATTCGATGGGTCTGGAATCCCAACTTGACAGGCTCAAAACTGCGGTAGTCATGTAATTCCAACGTGCGCGGGTGCACGTTTGAGGGCGTCGCCGAATGAAAGCTTTTGACTTGCCCGGCTGAACGCTCATAAGATAGCGCCTGCGACCCACGCACTCGCCCATGATCGGCCAGACAATTTCTCACTACCGGATTATGGAGAAGTTGGGCGGCGGCGGAATGGGCGTCGTCTACAAAGCTGAAGATCTGAAGCTGCGCCGCTTCGTTGCTCTTAAGTTCCTGCCGGATGACGTCGCCAAAGACCCGCAGGCCCTCAGCCGTTTCCAACGGGAAGCCCAGGCAGCCTCCGCCTTGAACCACCCCAACATCTGCACCATTTACGAGATCGACGAACAAAATGGCTTCGCTTTTATCGCCATGGAGTTTCTCGAAGGCCAAACTCTCAAGCATCGCATTGAAGGCCGCCCAGTCGATACGGAAACGCTGATCGGCTTGAGCATCGAGATCGCTGACGCCCTCGACGCCGCGCACGGCAAAGGCATCGTCCATCGTGATATCAAGCCCGCGAATATCTTCGTCACCAAGCGCGGGCAAGCCAAGCTGCTCGACTTCGGACTGGCAAAGGTTGCGCCCGCCGCCACCGAACACACCGCCACCGAAGCCACTCCGCAAACCCTGATCACGAGCCCTGGGTCGACGATCGGAACGGTGGCCTACATGTCTCCCGAACAAGTGCGCGCCCAGGAACTGGACGCCCGGACTGACCTGTTTGCCTTCGGCGCGGTCATCTATGAGATGGCCACCGGGCATATGGCCTTCTCCGGTAGCAGTAGCGGCGTGATCTTCGAGGCCATTCTCAACCGAATGCCAGCGCCGGCTTCGAGCCTGAATCCCGCCATCCCCGCTAAGGTCGACGAGCTCATCACCAAATCGCTAGAGAAAGAACGCGACTTGCGGTACCAAACCGCCGCCGAGTTGCGCGGTGATTTGAAGCGCATCAAGCGTGATCTCGATACCTCGCGCGCCCGCGCCAGTTCCGCCAGCATTCCCATCGTTCCAGATTCTGCAATAACTTCTCGTGCCACGATCCCGGTCGGCGCTGTCGCCCCCGCTAAGCGCAGCCCCTTGCCTCTGGTGGTCGTTTCTGTCATCGCATTGCTGATCGGTCTGGGAATCGGAGCATTCCTCCTGCAGAGGCCGGTTCCACCTACTTTCGCTGCTTACCATCCGCTGACTTTCCGTCGCGGCCTGGTGCTTTCCGCCCGCTTCGCGCCCGACGGAAAAACCGTAATCTACAGCGCCGCATGGGAGGGGAAGACTCTCGATCTTTTCAACACCCGCCCGGAAAGTCCCCAATCGCAGGAGATGGAACCGAAGGGAGCCGAGGTCTTGGCAATCTCTTCCTCCGGGGAAATGTTGTTGTCGTTGGACAGCAAGCCCCGGGACGCGTTCCTCTACTCGGGAACCCTGGCGCGCGTGCCCTTGGTAGGAGGCGCCCCGCGCGAAATTCTGGAAAACGTGGAATGGGCGGACTGGGCGCCGGATGGAAATTCCCTGGCCGTCGTCCACGAAGTGAACGGTCGTAAACGTCTGGAATTTCCTCTCGGAAAAGTCGTCTACGAAGCGGATGGCTGGATTGGCAACCTGCGCGTGTCTCCGAAAGGCGATCTGGTAGCCTTCATCGATCATCCCCAGCCCAGAGACGACGGTGGTTCCGTTGCCATGATCGACTCGGCGGGCAAAAAGACTGTGCTCTCCGAGGGATGGGACAGCATTCAGGGAGTGGCTTGGTCTCCCAAAGCCGATGAAATCTGGTTCAGCGCCACCAGAACCGGAGGCGACCGCTCTCTTTACGCCGTGGATCTTACCGGAAAGGTCCGCTTGCTGGCCCGTGTTCCCGGCGAACTCACCCTGTTGGACGTGAGCCGCGACGGCACCGTCCTCCTGACTCGCGGCAATGACCGCGCCGGCATGATCGGGCTGGCTCCCGGCGAAACCAAAGAGCGCGATTTATCCTGGCTGGATTGGTCCGTCCCCAGCACCCTTTCGCCCGACGGCCAGATGATCCTGTTTCAGGAAGCGGGCGAAGGTGGTGGCCCCAAGTACGCCATTTATTTTCGCAAGACCGATGGTTCCCCCGCCATCCGCCTCGGAGAAGGCAGTGGCATGTCGCTCTCTCCCGATGGCAAATGGGCGCTGGCGCGGCTAAACACAAACCCTGCTCCTCTCATCATCTTGCCCACCGGCGTGGGCGAAATGCGGCCCGTGAAAGAGGATGGTCTCAACCATACCGGCGCAGCCTGGCTGCCCGATGGCGACCACATCGTATTCTCCGGAATAGCCGCCGGTCATGGCCTGCGGCTCTATGTGGAATCTTTAAGCGACGGCAAGCCCAAGGCCATTAGCGGAGAAGGTGTGGGCCCGGGAGTCATTCTCTCGCCGCAAGGAAACCTCGTTGCCGACGTTGGCCCCGACCACAAAATATATCTCTTTCCCGTCGCAGGGGGAGAACCGAGGCCCTTGCCCGGAACCGGTACCACCGAAGTCCCCACCGGCTGGGCGCCAGACGGCCGTGAAGTATTTGTCCTCAGCCGCGGTCAGATTCCCGCTCAGGTCTTCCGCGTAGACATCGCCACCGGAAAGCGCACCTTATGGAAATCCCTGGAACCCGCCGACTCCGCCGGCATCGACACCCTCGGCCGCGTCCTGCTCTCCCGAGATAACAAGTCCTACGTCTACAGCTACGTCCGCACTCTCTCCGACTTGTATCTGGTCGATGGCCTGAAGTAAAAACTGTCGTCTACTTCACCCGAACTCAGAAGCGCCCAAGCGCAACTGGAGCCCCTCCTCAAATGCGTCCGAGAACTAGCAGAATGACAACCACCAACAGGACCAGTCCCAGACCACCGGTAGGAGCGTAACCCCATTCCCGACTATGAGACCACCGCGGCAGCGCTCCCAGAAGTGCCAAAATCAAAACCACGATCAGTACGGTTCCAAGCATCTTTTGCTCCTCTTTTATTTGCGATGAAAGAAAAAGCGCGGGCCGAAAAACAGTCCGCGCCCATTCGTCGATGATGGCTGGCGTTATAGCGTTACATTTAGCGTTACGTTCACTCCCGGATATGCCGGATTGCACAGGTAGTAGACTCCACCGATCTCCACTACATAAACATCCTGCGTGTAGAGCCAGTTGCTTGGCCACGGCGAGCCGAATCCAAACCAGTAGCCGCCGTATTGGAATCGGTGATTCTGGTAATCACCTTGGCTGACCCGGAAAGTATGCGCGCGCCCAAAGTTCGCCTTGTAACGGTCCGCCGGAATTCGGCCCGCCGCCGCGTGCTGGTTCTGGTTTGCAGGCTTCGCTTGCGCGTGCTCCGGAGCCTTCGTTTCCTCTGGCTTGGTATTCTTTTTCGGCTGAGCGTTTTTCTCTTCTTGCTTGGCTGCTGCCGGCTTCTCTGGTTGCGCCTTCTTTTCTTCCTGGGCAGGCTTATCTTTTTCGTCGTTGTGCTGTTCCTGGGCATAAACTGCCCCCGTAAGACTCAAAGCCAATACTGAGGCGCCGATTAGCGTAAGTAGTTTCATTGTGTTGCCTCCATTGTCGATTCGTGATCTGCGATTCGTAATTCTGCGATTCATGATCTGCGATTGCTACTGCAAGCTTCCCGTGGTTGCATTCACCGGACTGCCGATGGCATCGCCCGATACCAGAAGCTCTACTCTGCGATTTTGCTGGCGTCCGGCGGAGTCGTCATTCGAAGCCACTGGCAGAGTGTTGCCGAAGCCTTTGGCGCTCACTGAGCTTGTGGATACTCCTTCTTGCACCAGATAGTCGCGCACCGAGCCTGCGCGATTCTCGGACAAAGTCTGGTTCATCGCGTCGCCGCCCACATTATCCGTATAGCCACCAACCTCAATGTTGAGCCCCGGATAGGCGAGAAGAATGCCGGCAACTTTTGCCAGCTTTTCCCGCGCGCCCGACTTCAACGTATATTTCCCGGTGTCAAACAAAACGTCGGACATGCTTACGATCAACCCGCGTGCGCTGTCGCGGGTCTGAAGAATCGAATTCAACTGCTCGGACAATTTCGCCCGCATGGCCGCTTTATCCGTCTCGGCCTGTTGCGCACTTAACTGAGCCTGCTGCGCTGCCAGCCGCGATCGTTCCGCATCCGCTTGCGCCGCCGAAACCGCGCTCGCTGAGGCAGCCTGGTTGGCGGCCATGTCCGCTTGCGCCTTCGCGTTTGCAACTTGTGCATCCGCAGCCTGATTCTGGGCCGTTGCCGCATCCGACTGTGCTTGGTCCCTCTGCCGATTCGCGGCATCCGCCTGCGCTTGCGAATTCGCCTGCGCAGCCGCGGAATCCTGTCGCTCATTGGCCAGCCGTACATCTTCCATCTTCTTCACCGCGACGGCACGCGCATCTTCCGCGGTCTGCACCGCGTCACGCGAAACCGCGATCAGCGCCTTTTTGTCGATGTGTTTGCTGGTAGCATAGCCATCGGCACGATTCATCAACTGAAGGGCGCGCTGGTAGCTGTCGGTCGCATAGGTTTCCGCGCTCTCCGACTGCGCGATTCGCAACGCATTCCGCGCTTCGAAGAACTCCAGCGGCAACCTGGCATTCAAAACCACCGGATCGAACTTGAAACCGGTAGGAATGTAGCCGCCGCGTTCCATCAACTCATATTTGGCATTCACCGCCTCGCTGGTTCCCTTGGTGCCTTCGCGGACCACATTCTCGAGCACCACCACATTGCTCGGCTGCCGCACCGCATAATAGGGCTCCGCAGTCACGATCATGGCGAAAGCTTGAAGATCCGATGTCACGTGCAGCTTGCTGCGCTCATCGCCGCCAATCAAAACCTCGCCCAGGTTCACCGCTCGGCCTTCCGGCGAAATCGCCCATAGAACGTAGGTTAGATATTCGTTGCCGAAAACCGTCGGCTTCTGCAGGTCGGCAAATTCCGTTTCAATCTCTACTGTTCCTTTGCGGCTGTTCACCTTGGCTTCGCCATTGGCCGATGCCATCAATGCCGTACCCGCGAAATCCAGCTTCGAACTTCCGCTGCGGTAACGGTAATTGACCGCTTGCACCGTTCGGCTGACGACGGTCACCCGGAACGTTGGTATTGAACTCGTCGGCTCCACTTGAACCGTAACTTGAGAATTCGTCTGCGCGATCGCTGGCAAACTCAGGGCGACCGCAGCTGCTAATAACCATTTTGTGTTCACACTGTCTCCTTGGCGGCAGTGATCTGCCGGCTAATGCTGTATCGACTTATTACGAATGAACTTCCGCTCACGAGCCGATGCGAACCCGCGATAGTGAATGAAACAAACCAAACACATTCAACAGCCAGAGCACGACAGCAATGACCACAACTCCATTCAAAATTGACTTGATGGACGACTGCATGGGGATGAAGCGATTCACCAGCCACAGAAGAACACCCACCACGATGAGAACTTCTACAAGCTGAATTAACGGCATACTCTTTGACCTCTCTTCTTTCTCACGAACCATTCCCTTCACCCGCCTGAGGTGCATTTCGATTTTCTGGAATCCTTAGGGTCGAATCGCGTTCTACCGCAGGTTTTGCGGCATTGCCACACGGAAACGGATGAAGAGTGTGAATCTGCTGAAGCAGCTTCTAAACAGACATCAGAAGATGATCAAGAATGACAGCTGGAAGCATTCGCGTCTGAGCAAGATAGCTCACTCGCAGAAATAAGGCTTTCGCCGCCGGACTTCGCCTCGTGGAAGAATCTAAGGATGTGGAACCACGTACCATTTATCAAAAAACGAGTCACACTGGTCGTTATTGAACAGTTTTATGGCGAACCTCGTAGCAATGTAGCAATGTATTGCCATGTACCCCTACCGGAAACAAGCCCTCGCGGTTCGCTGCCCTACTTGCGGTGCCATGGCTCGCGAAAAATGCGAGTCTAGTATCGGTCTCCCTCGGACCGAACCGCACGACCGGCGATTGGAGGCCTCCGACAAAGAACTACCCCGCTTACCGCTTCGAGGACTATACTTCCAACGATGAGCCCGACCGTAGTGCCGAAGAAAAACGGCGGATTCGACCCCAGCATTTTTCTCGCCACCATCGGCGCTGGCAGAAAGATTCTAATTGTCCCCAAAAAGCAGGCCATATTCTCTCAGGGCGATAGCGCAGACGCGGTCTTCTATGTCCAAAAGGGCAAGGTTCGCCTAACGGTTGTGTCCCAGATCGGCAAGGAAGCAACCATTGGCATTGTGAGTCAGGCAAACTTTTTCGGAGAAGGTGCATTAGCCGGACAACTACTGCGCATGGGCTCCGCCGCCGCTATGACCGATTGCGAGATTCTTCGGGTGGAGAAGCGGACCATGATGGAAGCGCTTCACCGCGAGCCCGCGCTTTCTGAAATGTTTGTGGCTTATCTGTTGGCCCGCAATATTCGCTACGAAGAAGATCTGGTCGACCAACTCTTTAACTCCAGTGAAAAGCGCCTGGCCCGCGTCCTTCTGCTGCTCGCTCACTTCGGCAAGGATGGCATTCCCGAAACCGTAGTGCCTAAGATGAGCCAGGAGACGTTGGCAGAAATGGTCGGCACCACCCGTTCTCGCGTCAGCTTCTTCATGAACCGTTTCAGAAAGCTGGGTTTTATCGACTACGCTGGCGGCGCCGAAGGCGCTTTGCAGGTCCACAGCTCGCTGCTCAACGTGGTTCTACACGATTAAGACTGTACGAGTAAGACCTGCCCGATCAGATTCTAACGATTGAGCATTTCCAGATCTTCGGCTTTCGGAGGACCCGCCCTCGGCGGCTCCCATTCCATCGGCAATAAATGACGAGCCCGCGCTGGCGCAGTCACCGCGCTTTGCCGATGCCCGCATGACAGGCAGAGTGGCGCTCCCACCGACCTCAAATCTGTTTCCTTTGAGATCTCATTTTCGCGAACCCCAATCGAGCCCGCAATCACCGGCCCGGCACACGTGTCACAAGGATAAGCGGATAAGTGAAGATAATATTTTTGCATGGATCAACCCCGGCGGCGACGCATCTGTCACAGCTTAGGCCAGAGGATGACGCTCGTTCTGCTCAGTATCGCTCACATTTTCACTCTTGAAGGAGCTGTTCGTCCGGAGGGCTTTTCGTCCGCGAGTGAGCAATTGTGAGCAGACTCAAAGGAAACATCTGAGTTTACTAACCCACAGTGTTGTCTGGTCGCTTCGTAACATGACAATTTCTGGAAATCGCCGATACTGATAATGTGAAGGTGGAAGTGGAAGTGGAAGCGGAAACGCTAACGTTGCGGCATATCTTGTCCGTGCCCTGTCCCATGTGCCGGGCTAAAGTCAACCAGCAGTGCACGCTCACTACCGGACATCCATCCATCAAAACGCACCTCGTCCGCACCACCGCCGCCGCCATGGTTCCCGCCCCGGAGAATTTCGGCCAGGTGTCTCTGCGAATCATGAAGAAAGTCACCCGCCTCAGCTTTTCCTCCCTTTTCAAGCACAAGTAATCACCTCTGCCAGGGATCCGGAGGCTGAGCTTCCTTCGTCACATGCGTTCGCCCATCACAGCGCTCGACGGCCGCTCACCAGGTTAATGACCAGCACGACTAACGCCACCACCAGCAACAAGTGGATCAAACCGCCGGCCACATGCAGACTGAAACCGAGAAGCCACAGAATCAGAAGCACCACAAAAATCGTCCAAAGCATAGTTATTCTCCCTCGATCATCTCTGCAACTCTTAAATTTGGAAGCCTTAAAATCCAGAGTCTTAAAATCATTTTGATTAAGCCGTTCCGAATGACTTTCCGCACTCCAGGCAACGTCGGCCGGATCGCGGGGTGATCAGCTTACAGAATGGGCACATCCGCTGCGAGACGGAGTCTTGAGGTGCCGGCCTAAAGTTGCGGGTCAGCCGCGAGCACGATTCGGCGATGCCGGCCAGTCTTCTGTAAAAACGATAACGAAACCGGCCAAAGGTCATCTCCCCACCCGCGCTTGCTCTGTCCTTTCGAGCTATCGCAAGCCAACCATGACAGGTTTGGACGCAGGGATGATGTATCGGATTGCTCACAATCGCCCCAGTCTTCCAGCGGCATCATACGGCGGCAAGAGTAAAGTGAGCAATTCAGATCAGCAACTAACTTCCGCATGGGCGATGATGCTTTAGAGACGAGTCCTTCTTCTCTCTCTTTCAGGTCCTCTGAAACTAAGTCAGCCATCTGAAGTTGTCTCCCCTTAGTTACCCAACTTAGTTCCACAACCCGAAAGGAATCATTCATGAAAAAAACAACATCGCTCCTATTAATGAGTTTGCTCGTCACCGCTGGAAGCTATGCCTTTGCCGGCTCAGACCGGGAAGATACCATCGATCGTATGCAGAAATCCGTGGAAGTTCTGCAATCGATCATGTCAACCCCCGACAAAGGCATTCCCGAAGAAGTATTGAACGGCGCCAAATGCATCGTTGTGGTGCCAAATTTGTTGAAAGGCGGATTCATCTTCGGCGGCAAGCATGGCCGTGGCGTCGCCTCTTGCCGCACCCCTGAAGGCTGGAGCGCTCCCGCATTCGTCTCAGTCGGCGGAGGCAGCTGGGGATTGCAGATCGGCGTCGAAGGCGTCGACCTCGTCATGCTCGTCATGAACGACCGTGGCCTCCAGCATTTGCTCTCCACCAAGTTTGAGCTCACCGGCGAAGGCTCGGTCGCAGCAGGCCCAGTCGGCCGTCACACTTCCGCCGGAACCGACATATTGCTCAACACCGAAGTCCTTACCTACTCGCGCTCCAAAGGCATATTCGCCGGCCTGACCCTGGAAGGCGCCGTAATCGAGCAGGATAACGACTCAACGCGGGCCATCTACCGCCACCATATGATGTTCCGCACTATTCTTTCCGGAAAAGCTTCCACCCCCGCAAGCGCAGCCGCGTTTGTGAAAGCCGTCTCCGAAGCCAGCCATCAATCCCACGTAGCCGAAGCCAGAGAAGACGACAAACAATAGTTGTCGGATAGCTCCGCGTTTGAGGGCTCGCTGCATCAGCAACACAGTGGCTGCCCCACCCTTCGCGCTTCTCGAAGGGTGGGAAACGGCAATGCCCTGCGCAAGCGCGATCACCCTGCGCGATTCCGAAATCAAATCTCGCCCCAGTCCTCATTCACTGGGCAGGGTGGGCCAAGCGAACCCCCCGTTCACTCCCACTTTTTTTCCACCGCCTCCTTGTGACATCCAACCTTGCCCTCACCTTCAAACCGCGCGATCATGGCCGAAGAGGACGCACCGCGCAAAGCCGCATCGTGCGCGCTTTAACTCCATTATTCTCTAGACTTTAATATTTAAGATCTTTGACCTCAGGATTTTGCAGAGACACTCGCGCAAAACCCGCGCCCCGCAGGACTTTCAGAAAAAAGAGGGGGTGGGGGTACCCCATATTTTTAGTCACTCCTCGGCAGCAGCTCGAAGTTGCCGCTAATTTTATTTTAAGCAGAAATTCACAGGGCTATGACGGAGCGATCTGACTACAGGGGGCATCCCCTAGTCCCCTTTCGAACTGCATCCCCATTTCCGAAATCCCACCCTTTCGTGCGCCACTGTTTCCGTTTGAACTGAGTCACCTCTAATTAGAATCGCACTGTAATTCAGGGTCACTTATGCGAATTCTGATTGCGGAAGATGACGCGGCGCTGGCCGGCTTTGTGCGCCAGGGCTTGCAGGGCGAGCACTACACGGTGGAGGTGGCGGAGGATGGCGAGCAGGCGCGCGCCATGGGCAGCGACTCGGATTATGACCTGGTCATTCTGGATTTGAATTTGCCCCGGCTCGATGGCGTGAGCGTGCTGCGGCATTTGCGGCTGCGGCGTCCGAGCATGCCGGTGCTGGTGCTCACCTTGCGCGCTCGTGTGGAGGACCGGGTGCAATGTCTCGACATCGGCGCGGATGATTACTTGCCCAAGCCGTTTTCCTTCAGCGAGCTCTCGGCGCGGATTCGCGCCCTGCTCCGGAGAAGTCATTTGCCCTCGGAGTCGGTACTGGTGATCGACGATTTGAAGTTAGACCGGGTGGAACACCGCGCCGAGCGCGCCGGGCGCAGAATCGATCTGACCTCGAAGGAGTTTTCACTTCTGGAATATTTGATGAGGAATGCGGGGCGGCAGGTATCGCGGGCCATGATCATCGAGCATGTGTGGAATTTGACCTTCGATACCACCACCAATGTCGTGGATGTCTACATTAACTACCTGCGGAGAAAAGTCGATGACGGGCATCCCCGAAAGCTGATTCATACCGTGCGCGGCGTGGGCTACGAGTTGAGCGGAGATGGCGGAGTGCCGGCATGACGGCAAGTACCGGCACAAAACTAAAGCGGCAGACGAGTGGAGATGCCCCTGGGTTCAGGCGCTCCGATGGCAGGAGTTTGCTGGCCGAGTTACTGCACGCTCTGAACCAGCCATTAACCGGTTTGCAGTGCTCGATGGAAGTGGTTTTGGCCGTCGATCGCACTCCGGAGCAGTATGTCCGGTCTTTGCGCGAGGGGCTGGAACTGACCGAACGCATGCGGGCCCTGATGGGGGCGTTGCGCGAAGTGGCTGAGATTGAGGATGAGCCGGTGGAAGAAGAGAAAAACATCGAGCTGGCGACTTTATTGAACGAATTGCTGGGAGAACTTGGTCCGGTCGCGGAGGCCAAGGAAGTTCGTTTGGTGAGGAATCTTTCGGGAGCTTCCGGAAAGACGGTTCGGCTGAAGGCGCGCCGGACGCGGTTGACGTCGTCGCTGTTTCGGGTCTTTGAGTCGACCATGAGCCTGGCCGGGATTGGAACTGAGTTACGGGTGGAGGCGAGATGGGAGGCGCACGATTTGGCGCTGCAGATTGACTGGCGGGAGTCCGGCATCCGGCGCCAATATTCACGGCCGGAACTGGGACTAATGGTGGCCGAGGCCGGGCTCGAACGCTTTGGGGCCAAGTGGGAGCGGTCCAGAGCGGAAGGTTTGGATACGCTGAAGATTACTCTGCCCTTCCTTTGAACCCAGAGCGACACGCAGCAATGAGGAAGAGGAATGAAAGTTTTCTCAACGAATAATTTCTGGCTCGATCTGGATTTAATTCGAGCCGCAACAGAAAAAAGAGAAAAGGGAACGAGAAAAGAAAAAAGAAAGAAGAGAGAAGACAGAAATGAGCGCCACAATGATGACAACCTTTCCGAGTATGGCAATGGTGGCGGGCGGAGCCTTGATCGCAAGTCCCAGCAGCGTCTTCCGTGAGCAGGTGATGGACCGGCTGAACGGCAGATGCCGCCCGGTGCAGCAAGCGCTGGGGGGCGCCGACGCGCTGGCGAAACTCGAGAACGGAAACTGGCAACTGTTGTTCCTCGACCGCCGGGTCTCCGATCTGGACACGGGAGAATTAACCGCGATCATCCAGAAACGGTTCCCCGGGATTCAAGTTGTACTGCTGGACTCGGATGCGGAATTGGTCGGAGACAACCCCGAGGCCAAGGCGCTCGGCGGAAAAAAGCCGCACGCCGGCACTCTCCCGAAGAACTCCCTCGCCTGGGCGCAAGAAAGCCTGGGGAAGTCTGCCGATACCGGCGCCTCGGAGCCGCTGCCCGGCATGATTGGGCGCAGCGACGCGATGCGGCATGTATACCGGCTGACCCGGTTGGTTGCGCCGCGCACCACGACGGTGCTGATTGCCGGGGCCACGGGAAGCGGCAAGGAACTGGTGGCGCGGGCGCTGCATGGGCTGAGTCCGCGGGCCTCCAGGCCATTTATTGCGGTGAACTGCGCCGCCATCCCTGAGACATTGCTCGAGTCCGAACTCTTTGGTCATGCCCGCGGAGCGTTTACTGGAGCCGTGCAGGCGCAGGTGGGGCGGATTCCCGCGGCGCATGGGGGAACACTTTTTCTGGATGAAGTGAGCGAGCTGCCGCTGGGTATGCAGGCCAAGCTGCTGCGCTTTCTCGAAGAAAAAGAAGTGCAGCGACTGGGCGCAAGCGAAGCCACGCGGGTGGACGTCCGGGTGATCGCGGCCAGCAATGTGGATCTCGCGGCCCGCGCCGAACGTGGTGAATTTCGCGAAGACCTGTTTTACCGGCTTTCGGCGTTTCCCCTGGAACTGCCGGCACTGGTGGATCGCCAAGTGGACATTATTCCTCTGGCCGAGCACTTTATCGCCTGCATGGCGGCCGCCATGAACGCACCCTGTCCCCGCCTGAGCGACGCCGCGATTCGCCTTCTCGAAGAACATCCGTGGAAAGGCAACGTGCGCGAATTGCAGCATGTAATAGAGCGCGCTTCGATTCTGATGGAGAGTGGCGATACGGTCGAGGCCGAGCATCTTTATTTTCCCTTCCTGCACTCGCGCGCAGCTCCGGGCGTGAAACCCCATTCGTGCGTCACGCTCGCCAGTTAAGAGCAATCTTAGCCATTCCTCCCCTTTCCTGGCCATACCCGTGCAAAGCTTGCCTATGGCTATGACCTCTTTGCCTATCATCGTTCCCTGCACCGCAGGAGCGCATGTGCTCCCACCCGAGGATGAGCAGTCGCTGCGACTCGCGTTTCGCAGTTTCGCCGAAGCGGCGGAATCACTCGAGCGCTCCTACGGCATGCTGCGCGAGGAAGTCGAGCGTCTGCGCGGCGAGTTGGCGCAAAGCCGGGCGGGATTGGCGCGCAGCCTGGAAGAAACCTGCGAAATTCGGCAACACCTCGACCGCATCCTGGAAAGACTCCCCTGCGGTGTGTTGGTCGAGAGTGCCCAGGGGATGATCGAGCGGCTGAATCCGGAAGGGCGACGCTTGCTGGGGCTGATCATGTGCCCGGGCGAAGCATGGTTGTGGTCGCCGTCTTGCTCTCCGCAGGCGTCCCCGGAGGGGCTGCGCAAGCTGCTGGAGCACGCCCGCTCCGTACCCGGCGAAGCGGAAGAATGTTTTACCGATGGGAACGGGAGCGAGTGCTGGCTGTCTGCGCGCTATGCGGCGATTCCGCAAACCGCGAGGGCAGAGGTTGTGCCCGGTGGCGCGTCCGGCATCGGTGGCGATGCCCCGCCGTCGAACGAAAGCGCGACCGCTCCAGCTTCCATTTTTATTCTGCGCGACATCAGCGAACCGAAGCGGCTGGTGCGCGACCGGGAACGTTTGCGCCGCGAGCAGGCCCTGGCGGAGATGTCGGCGATTCTGGCGCACGAGATTCGCAATCCCTTGGGGAGCCTGGAACTGTTCGCCGGCTTACTCGCGGGCGCCGGGCTTTCCGCCGAGTGCCGGCAGTGGGTAGAGCACGTGCAGGCCGGCCTGCGAACCCTGGGAGCCACGGTCAATAATGTGTTGCATTTTCACAGCCTGCCCGCGCCCGAGCGTCATCCCGTGGATATGGGACGCCTGCTCGAATGGGCGGGCGGATTTCTGGCGCCAATGGCGCACCGCGCCCGGGTAGAGCTGCGGCTGCGCAACCATCTCAACTGTGTGTGGGTTCCCGCCGACCGTCATCGCCTGGAGCAAGTGCTGCTGAATCTGGTGCTGAACGCGATGCGGGCCATGCCCGGCGGAGGCTGGGTGGGGATCTCGGGAGCAACGCGCCATCGCGGTGCCGGTGAAGTGGTGATTCAGGTGAGTGACTCCGGGGGAGGGATTGGGCCGGAAGAAGCGGGTCGATTATTCGAGCCCGGCTTCAGCACCCATGCGGGAAGCCCCGGCTTGGGGCTGGCGGTATGCCGCAAAATCGTCGAGCAGCATGGGGGAACCCTTGGCGCGACTAACCGGGCGGGTGGAGGAGCGTGCTTCACACTCACCCTTCCACGGGAAAATGCCATCGGCGCTGAGGTTTCGCAACCAGAAAGACTACCGGAAGTGCGGGGGGAAGAAATGCGGCGGGAAGAACAGCTCGGGCCAGGGCAAGGGGATGTCGGATGAATCGCGTTTTAGTGGTGGATGACGAAAGCGGAATGCGAGCGGCTCTTGAAGCCCATTTCCTGCGCCGCAACTGGCGCGTCGACACCGCAGCCGATGCCCCCGAGGCGCTCGAAAAATTCCGCCGCGGGCTGCATCCGCTGGTCGTGACCGACATCCGCATGCCCGGCTCCGACGGCTTCGCAGTCATGCGCCAGGCGCGGGCTCTGGCTCCGCACACCGCGGTGATTCTGCTGACCGCCTTCGGCAACGTTCCCGATGCAGTGACCGCGATGAAGGGCGGCGCCTGCGACTACCTGGTGAAGCCGGTGTCGTTCGAACAATTGGAGCAGGCGGCGGAGCGAATCCTAACCCAGGCCAAAACCCAGGCCGAAGCTTCGGTGAATCTGGTGGGACATGCCCCGGTATGGTTGCGGGCGCTTGATCGGGCGCGGCAGGCGGCGGCCAGCGACGCCGACGTGCTGATCGAGGCCGAAAGCGGAACCGGGAAAGAATTGGTTGCCCGCATGATTCATCGCCTCAGCCCGCGGCGCGACCGGCCGTTTGTCGCCATCAATTGCGCCGCCTTCCCAGAGACGTTACTCGAAAGCGAATTGTTCGGGTACTGCAAGGGCGCGTTCACCGGAGCAACTGTCTCCAAGCCAGGCCGCTTCGAACTGGCGAATCGCGGAACCCTGCTGCTCGACGAGGTGGGCGAGATGCCGCTAGGCCTGCAGCCCAAACTATTGCGGGTTCTGCAAGAACGCGAGTTCGACCGATTGGGCGATACCCGCAGCGTGCAGGTCGACCTGCGGGTCATCTCGACCACCAACCGCACTTTGACCGGGATGGTCCGGGAGGGAAAATTCCGCGCCGACCTTTATTACCGGTTAAACGTGATCGGATTGAGTCTGCCTCCGCTGCGCGAGCGTCAGGAAGATTTGACGGAACTGGCGGAACACTTTGCGCGGCTCTACGCGCCGCAAGGTAAAACCTTGCATCTGAGCCGGGAATTTCTGGAAGGAATCGAGAAGCACAACTGGCCGGGAAATGTGCGCGAACTGGCCAATTGCGTACGCCGCGCCGCTGCCCTGGCCACCGGCGCGGAGATTGGCCAGGAAGCGCTGGAGAGCGCAACCTGGAGCCAGTTCGCAACAGCACCCTCAAACCTGCCCATAGGCCACACCAGGGTCAAAAGGCTGGATGGCGAAAAGCCTGATGTGGAAACGACAGAGGGCGATGACCACCTGCGCGCCGGGGTTTCGCTTGAGAACATGGAGCGCAAGCTCCTCGAAATGACCCTCGCGGCAACCCACGGAAACCGCTCGCGGGCGGCGGAACTTCTGGGAGTGAGCCTGCGTACGGTGCGAAACAAGATACGCAGTTACGGGCTGCCCAGCTGGAGCAGTTATGTCCACGATTAACGCAGGCATGATCGATACTCCGATGACGGAAGCCTTAAGCCGTTTTCTCGACGTGAATGCAGCCCGCAACCGCCTCATCAGTTCGAACCTGGCGAATATCGATACGCCCGGCTACCAAACGCGCGATCTCGACTTCCAAGGCGAATTGGCGCGAGCCAATATGATCGGAGCTGACGTGGACGGCGAATTGTCGGGCGAAGGCGCAAGCCTGAGCTATGCCTCGAATACTCCGGTGGCGCGGCCGGTGCGGGGATTGCTGGCGCGGCCCGACGGCAACAACGTCAGCGTGGAACGCGAGAGCCTGCTGCTGGCCGAAACCCAGATGAAATTCAGCCTGGGCATTCAGCTGTTGAAAGACGAGTTCAAGGGAATTTCACAGGCCATCAATTCGGGAGGAACGTCGTCATGAATCTTTTCGGCGTGCTGGAGGTAAGTGGTTCGGCGCTCGGGGCTGAACGCTGGCGGGCGGAAGTGGTGGCCGCGAATATGGCGAATGCCGAGACTACGCGCACTCCGCATGGCGGCGCGTACCACCGGCAGTTGCTGGTGTTCCGGGCGAATCCCCTGCCGAGGTTTCCGCTTTTGCTGGCAGGCCTGCACAAGGGCACGCCCGATGGCGGAGTGCGGGTGGAGCGGGTGGTGGCAGACTCATCTCCGCTACCGCAGCGCTATGAGCCGGGGCATCCCGATGCGGACAGTGCCGGGTATGTTACCTATCCCAACGTGAATCCGGTCATGGAGATGGCTGATCTGCTCAGCGCGGTAAGGGCTTATCAGCTGAATGCCGCGGCGGTGCAGGCGGCGAAGAGCATGATCCAGCAGTCGCTGCAAATTCTAACTTAAGCAATCCGGACTTAATCATCGCGTCGGGCAGATGGCACCGAGGAAGTAAACGCTGTAATAAGGACCGTGACCCATGAGTAGCAGCCCGGTATCTTCGTTGCGCATTCTTCCAGCGGAAATCGAGAGTGCCGCCAGTGTTTTCTCATCGCCGCAAACCGGCGGCTTCGGCGATACCTTCCGCAGCGCCGTGGGCGAGATGGGCGAACTGCAATCGCAGGCCGAGAACAAAGTGGCCGGCGTGCTCGAAGGCAACGGTGCCGAGGTGCATACCGCGCTGATCGCCGTGGAAAAAGCCGACCTGTCATTCCAGCTGATGATGCAGGTGCGCAACAAGATCGTTTCCGCCTATCAGGAGATCTCGCGCATGCAGTTCTGAGGAAACAGATCGGCGAAGCCTGGATTTCATTTAGCTGGGCTTTCGCCCCTTTGCTCCCGGCGATGCGATAGCCAAGAAAATGGCCGACGAAAAAATTCAATCCTTCGACGACGCGCTCGGCCGTCTGCGGCTGTTTTTAGCCGGCCTAAGCTTTACCCAGCGCCTGTGGCTGGCGGGAGGCGTCGTGGTCGTGGCGGGAACGCTCTATGCCTTTGTGAACCTGCTGAGCCAGCCGAAATTTGTGACCCTCTACTCTGGGCTGCGACCGGAAGATGCGCAGACGCTGGGCGCGAAACTGGCGGCGAAAAATATTCCCCACCAGATGTCGGCCGACGGTGCGAGCCTGCTGGTCCCGGATGACAAGCTGGATGCGGCGCGCCTGGAGACCGCGGCGGGGGGCTTGCCGCGCAGCGCGCGCATGGGATTCGAGATATTCGATACCCCCAACTGGGCAGGGTCGGATTTTACCGAGAAGGTGAACTACCAGAGAGCGCTCGAGGGCGAACTGGAGCGCACCTTATCGACTTTGAGCGAAGTTCAGGGAGTGCGGGTACATCTGGTGCTCCCTCAGGAGTCGCTGTTCACCGAACAGGAGCATGAAGCCAAGGCGTCGGTGATTTTGAAGACCCGCAGCGGGCGGTTGTCGGAGCAGGCGCAGCTCGCGATTCCGCAACTGGTGGCGAGCGCAGTCGACCGGCTGAAGCCGGAGAATGTGACGGTGATCGACGCCGACACCAATACTCCCCTGCTGCATGGGCGCGAGGGTGGAAAAACCTTTGCCCCCGACGACGAGTTAGCCAAGACGCTGGTTCATACTCTCGAACCTGTCGTAGGAGCCGATCATGTCCGGGCCAGCGTGCATGTGGAATACGATTTGGGAACCAGCGAAGACACGCAGGAGACCTACGATCCGAAGACTCCGACAACTTTGACTCAGGAACATTCCGAAGAGGATTCGGTGGGCGAGGCTCCGGCGGGTGTGCCGGGAACGGCCAGCAACGTTCCCGGAAGCACTGCCGCTCCAGCGGCGGGCTACTCCGCGCCCGCACCCACTCCGGCGCCAGCCGGCGCCGAACATTCCAGTGCCGAACATTCCAGCTCGAAATCGGATTCGACCACTTATGCCATCAGCAAAAGCCTGCACCGCAGCCTGGAGCCAGCGGGGCGGGTACGGCGCATTGCGGCCGCGGTGCTGGTCGACGATGCCGTCGAGTGGAGTGAGCAGGGAGGCAGGCGCACCAGCACGCGGCGCAAACGAACCCCCGAAGAAATGAAGACCATCGAGCTGCTGGCGCGCGCTGCCATTGGAGTGGATACGCAGCGCGGAGATGTGCTGGCGGTGGAGAATCTATCATTCCAGGAAGTACCTGTGGACATTCCTCCACCGCCCACCAAGGCGGAGCATTGGCGGTCTCTGTTTCAATCCTGGTCCTGGATGGTGCGCTACGTTGGCCTCGCCGCGCTGTTTGCCGTGGTCTATTTCCTGATCCTGCAGCCGGTGAAAAAACAGGCCTTGGCGGCATTCCGCGAACTTCCGGGAAAGGTTACGAAGAACCTTTCTCCAGCCGCCACGGTGGGAGTCCTGAATCCCCAGGGAGCGGGAATGCCCCAGCCGCAGGCACAGCGCGCCAAAGATCTAAAGAAGCTGCTGACCGACAAAGTCAAAGCTGAGCCGGCCGCGGCCAGCCGTCTGGTTGAATCCTGGGTGCGGGAGGATTCGGACCGATGACGGGAGATTGCGATTGATGCCGGAAAAAGACAGCACTCCCATCAACGGTTTGCGCAAGGCCGCGATTCTCATGGTGATTCTTGGGGAAGATGTGGCCAGCGAAATCTACCGTCATCTTCCGTCCACGGAAATGGGGCAGGTGACGAAGGAGCTCGCATCCCTGCAGCGGGTGGATTCCGAAACCTCGCTGACGGTGCTCGAGGAATTCAACTTGCTGGTGTTGAGCGGCGGCTACGTCCAGCAAGGGGGGACAACATATGCGAACAAGATTTTAGTAAAAGCGTTTGGCGCGGAGGTAGCGGCCGATCTGCTGCGCCAGGTCGCCCAGTCGGCGGAGAGCAATGGCGCCAAACTCGATTCTCTGCGCAAGGTCGATCCCAAGCACTTGGCGAAGTTCATTGAGGGCGAGCATCCCCAGACGATCGCTTTGATCCTGGCGCATCTGGAGGCGAAACAGGCGTCGACGGTGCTGATGGCGCTGCAGCCGGAGTTGCGCGCCGAACCGGTCAAGCGTCTGGCGCAGTTGCGCCAGTTCTCACCGGAGATGGCGCAGCGCGTGGCCGTAGTTCTGCACAAACGGCTGGAAGGCATGGGAGAACAGAACCGACGGGCCTATGCTGGCCTGCGCAGCGTGGCCGACCTGATGAATCGCTTGGACGCCGCCACCGGGAAAATCATTCTGGAGTCGATTGAAGGCGAAGATCCGAAGCTGGCGCTGTCGATTCGCAATCTGATGTTTACCTTCGAAGACCTGCTGACCATTCCGGAAGCTGGCATCCGGGAACTGCTGGGGCAGATGGATAAAAAAACTTTGGCCACGGCGCTGCGAGGCGCCTCCGAGGAGCTGAAAAACTACATTTTCAAATCAATGTCTTCCCGCGCCGTGGAAATGTTGAAAGAAGATATGGAGGTGCTGGGCCCGGTGAAGTCGAAGGAGATCAATAAGGCGCAGATGGAGATCGTCGCAGTGGCGCGAAAGCTCGAAGCCGAAGGTAAGCTGACGCTCACGCCGGAAGGTGAAGATGAGTTCGTCACCTAACCCGGCACCAGTTCGCAAGCGGGAAGTCGGCGGTGCATCCGCCCCGCCCCTCGAGGTATCGCCTTTCCCCTACAGCGAAGCGGTGTTGCGGCCGGGCCAGCACAACTTTTTGCACGTGTCCCATCCGGTGACGGAAAGCGAGTCCGCTGGCGCCCGTTCGGCGAACGATGGGGCAATCGAGGCGCAAGGGCGCGAGCTGGGGAAAAAAGAAGGTGCCGCCGAGAGCCGGGTTCGATTTGAGGAGCAACTGGCGAAGGAGCGCGCGCCGGTAGCCAAGGCAGTGGCGGATTTTTCCCGCGAGCGGGCGGCGTACTACCAGAAGATTGAAGAGGAGGCCGTCCGGCTGGCGCTCAGCATCGCGCGCAAAATACTACATCGCGAGGCCCAGATCGACCCATTGCTGTTGATGGGGATCGTAAAAGTCGCGCTCGGGCAGATCGAAAACGCAACCGAAGTTGCGCTGCTGGTGCATCCGCAACGGACCGCCGATTGGCGGAAATTCTTCGCTTCAAGCATGGATCCGAAAAACGTTCCCGCGATTGTGGAAGATCCCGCGATGCCGGCGGAAGGGTGCACGCTGCGGACCTCCATGGGAACGGCGGATTTGGGAGTGGAAGTCCAACTGAAGGAAATTGAGAACGGGCTAATGGATCTATTGGCAGCCCGACCACAAGGAAAGCCATGAGCGAAAGAAAGCGATTGAACAAATGATGACCAAGCCATGAGCACACCGGGCCTGCTGGCTCCTTATTTCGCGCGGCTGGAAAGCTGTTCGCCGCTGCGCTGGTGCGGCCGGGTAACGCAGGTAGTCGGCCCGCTGGTGGAATCGGAGGGTCCCTTTTGTTCGGTGGGCGAGGTGTGCGAGATTACCGATTCCCGGGGTCGGGTGCTGGCGGGAGAGATTATCGGATTCCGCGGCACCACCGTGCTTTCGATGCCGCTGGAGTTGCCCCAGGGAGTTCGCCACGGCGACCGAATCGCGACCTGGGGTGAGCGGGCGACGATTCGGGCCGGGGAGGGGTTGCTGGGTCGAGTGATCGATGGCAGCGGCCAGCCTCTGGATTCCATGGGACCATTGCGGGGAACGGAATATCGCGCTCTGGATGCAGCGGCCCCGTTGCCGCTCGATCGAGTACCGATCCGCGAGCCTTTGGCATCCGGCATTCGCGCCATCGACGCTTTTCTGAGTTGCGGCCGGGGCCAGCGGGTAGGAATTTTTGGCGGCAGCGGCGTAGGCAAGAGCACGTTGATCGGCATGATGGCGCGCAACACCAGCGCCGATCTTATCGTGCTCGGGTTGGTAGGGGAGCGCGGACGAGAAGTCCGTGAATTTCTCGGAACCCTCGGCCCCGAGGGGTGCAAACGGGCGTGCGTGGTGGTGTCCACCTCCGATCAATCGCCGGTGCTGCGAATTCGCGCCGCGCTGGCGGCGACCGCGGTCGCAGAACATTTTTGCTCCCGCGGCAAACATGTGCTTCTGGTGGTGGATTCGCTCACCCGCATGGCGATGGCGCAGCGTGAGATTGGACTCGCGGCCGGTGAACCCCCTACCGCGAAAGGCTATACGCCTTCCTGCTTTACCATGCTGGCCCGCCTGCTCGAACGTGCCGGACGATTCCGTCACGGCAGCATCACTGGCTTCTACACGGTCTTGATGGAAGGGGACGACGAACAAGATCCGCTGGTGGATGGAGCGCGGGCATTGCTGGACGGGCACGTGATGCTCGACCGGAAGCTGGCGGTAAAAAGTCATTACCCGCCCATCGCCGTGCTCAACAGCGTAAGCCGGTTGATGTCTTCCGTGGCAGCGCCGCTGCAACTCGAGAAGGCGCAAACCCTGCGGCGACTGCTCGCCAGCTACTCCGCTTCGGAAGACCTGGTGCGCATTGGAGCGTATCAAAAGGGCAGCGATCCCAATCTGGATAAGGCGCTCATTTTGATTCCCGAGCTTGACCGTTTTCTTACCCAGAAACCGAGCGAAGCCGCTCCGCTGGAAGACACAATACAAAAATTGCTGGCATTGCCCGGCTAGGAAATATGCCGTTTCATTTTTCGCTGCAGGCTGTCCTTCACCTTCGGCAAAGCATCGAGCGCCAGCAGGAATTGCGCCTCCGCGCCGCCAACCAGCAGGTAGCGCAGATGCAGCACGCGATCCTACAGGCGCAGACGCGGCAACAGCGCCTGCGCGAGAGCCAAAGCCGAGAACTTGGCGCGGGCACTACGGCGGCGGAACTTCGCTTTGGCTTGCAATGCGATGCCGAACTGGCTCGCTACAAATGTGGGTTGGAGCAGCAGTTGTCGCGGCTGCAACAGATTCGCGACCAGCAGCGCGAGATATTTCAACAAGCCAGGCGAATGAGCGAAACGCTCGAAAGCGTTCGCGATCGGAAACTCCGCAACTACAAACAAGAAGCCTCACGGCGGGAACAGCGTGAACTGGACGATCTGTTTTTGCTGCGAAGAGAATTCTCGCGCCCCGGCTAAAGTTGCCGAGGGCATGGTCACACTTTGCCCAGCAGCGACCCTCGAAGGCAGGTTTGCTTTTTCCACTTCTTCTCTGTTGTTCATCGGCAAAGCTTGTAATCGCTGGAGTTCGCGGTGTTTCGTCGGATGCTCACGGTTCACGACAGAATCCCTTCGTGTGGCGATGCGATTGCATTGATTCCAGTCGAACGCAGCAATCATCGCAATCAGCATTGGATAAACTCTCGTGAACCTGACGCTCGAAGCCATCCCGATCAACGCCTCTGCGCTACCGGTGGCATCTTCGGCGCAATTGGCTTCTGGACTTGGTGGCCTTGGGGGATTTGCGTCGACGTTGGCGGCGGTGCAGCAAGCAGCCCTACAACGAGCATCGACATCCGGGACAGAGTCCGAGCAGCAAGATGAGGAACCGGCGATGGGTATCGCCAAGAGCTTGACCGCAGCAGCGAGTTTAATCGCAAAAGGAACAAAGAAGTCCACCAGTTTCGAACCTCCAACGCCAGCGAACAGCGGTCTTCCAGCCCTCCCGGCGATACTGCCAGTTCAGCCGGCAATCACTTCGGTTCCGCTGGTATCTAACCTTGGCGAACTGCCATCGACAACGACATCGCAAAATTTTGTTCGGATGGCCGAAAGCTCCGCGAGCAAAAACTTCACAATAGGAAACGATGCAAGTGGGAGTCTTCAAACTGCGGCAAAAAATATGTGTGGGCCGACTCCCGTCATCCTGCCAACTCCCACTCAATTGGATAACGCGCCGGTGGCAAGCCGCATTTCTGAGAGATCCCCTCAATCGACGACGGTTGCCGCCGCAGAAACGCAGACAATTCCGGCTAAGCTGGCAATGAATGCCTTACCCTTAAAAGATTCCCGCACACTTGACGTCGACCAAGCATCCCTGCAGCAGCTGACTGCTCCGGAGGCGAGATCGCTGCTCACGGTTGCTGATGTTGCCACTCATCCAGCTCTTAGCTCCACCTCTCAGCCGCCTAGTTCCGCGGTGCAACAGCCATCGATGCAAGAATCGCCGTTTCAAGAACAGTCGCTTCAGCAATCATCACCTCAACAATCCTCGCCAGAATTAGTGGCTGATATCCGTTCAACACCTCAGGCCGGTGCCGCATCACCTGTGATAAGCATGCAACCAGATGCGGCCGGTTCCACGGCATCTGATTCAATGGCATCGGCGGAGCAAGCGGGCCCAATTCTCAATGTAGATGGGCCCATCGATATTGCCCAGCTTGAGGCCATGCCGGTTGCGTCCGCGCACAATCTGCCGATCGCGCGCTCAGTCAATCAAACGTCAGCACAGACGGCGACTGCGGCACTGCTGGCGAAAATGGCAAACCCGCAAAGTTCCGCTACGTTGAATGCCGCGGTGAATGCGAACCCGCAGCAGTTGGCGTTGCTCGGCAAAGTCACGGCGTCCTTAGCTGGTTCAAAGCCCGTACCCGCAGTCAGTGCCACGAATGTTCGGACTGACGAACGAAGCGTGAGTTCAAACACCAACTCGGCAGTGTCCGGTGATTCGTATGTGAGTACCGGAAGCTCGGCGGCGGTTGAAACGCCATTTTCCGTCTTCTTTTCGAGCCCCGGACCGGGCACCGAATCTGCCGCCGCAACTCTTCCGAACATGCTTTTGCCGGGAAGTGCGGCACTCGGTCACGGCGGATTGCCCGTCACCAACTTCTCTTCTGGTTCACTGGCGGGGAATGCACAGAGCGTGGGTGGCCTTATTAACAAAGATTCATTGTCTGCAAATCAGAGTGCCGCCTCGCCAACCGGAACGTCGTTCCGGAAAGACGAAGTAAGCGGAGCGCAGCCGGTAGCTTCGTCACAGGCCTTGGAGAGCCCAGTTCCCGCCGCCGCATCTTCTGCTTCCTCATCTGCAAATCAGCCTTCCCCGGTGCCAGCCGCTGTAATGTCATCGGCTGCCGCAGGTGCTGTAACAGCTGGCGCAATCTTGCCTTCGACCCCACCGGCGCCAAAATCAGCCGTGCCTGCGGAAACTCCCTCTGGCAGTTTTTCGAATCCAACTCCAATTTCGCCGCAGCCCTTGCCCAATGCAACTCCCGGCCCTGTCCAGATGGCGCAGATGGCGAACCGCGCGGGTGAGTCGGAGATGCGGATTGGGATGAATACCTCGGCATTCGGCAATGTCGAGGTTCGTACCACCGTGCATGCGGGCGATGTTGGGTTGACCATCGGCAGCGAAAAAGGAGACTTGCGTTCGCTGCTTACGAACGATATGCCGGCTATCGCGAACACCTTGCAACAGCAGAATCTGCGGCTGAGCAATGTGAGTTTTATGCAAGGATTCTCTTCCTCGAGTAACGGCTCCTCGAATAACGGCGCGGGTGCAGGCAATCCTCAGCAGCCATCATTCGTACCCCGGTCAGCTTACGGCGGCATTGCCGGAGATTTATCGATCGAGGATTCTGTGGAAGAGTTGCCGTTTAATGAATCGGCCCTGGCATCCAGCAGTCTGAGTATTTTGGCCTGAAGGAGAAATTTATGAGCACAACTCCGGTGACTCCAACCGCTCCGACCAGCGGCACCAGCAGCACAAATGGTTTGCCAAGTGGGCAGAGCCTGAACAACATGTTTCTGCAGTTGCTGGTTGCACAGCTGCAGAATCAGGACCCCACCGATCCGGTCGACCCTTCGCAATTCGTGGGCCAGCTGGCGCAGTTCAGCGAACTCAGCGAAGTCACATCGATCTATACGCTGCTGCAACAAGAGGCATCGAGCACCACCGGAGGAACTTCGACTTCGAGCGGTTCCTCCGCCACGCCTGCTTCTGGGAATGCGGCGGCTTCATTGGCGGGGCTCGGACCGGCTTCGGCGTTAGGCTCGCTGGCTCCGGCTTATTCCTCCGCACCCACAATGCCTAACTTACATAACTTCTCGTCGCCGTCCATTTCGTCGCTGGCCGGCATGATTCCAAGCAAGATCCAAGGAGCGTTCTAAATGCCTGATTTTTCCATTCCACTTTCCGGGTTGACAGCCGAGTCCACGGATCTGTCGGCCATTGCCAATAACTTGGCTAACCAGAACACAACTGGCTACAAAGATACGAGCGTGTTGTTCAGTGATTTGTTTTATCAAAACCTGGGAACCACCGGAGCGGGCGATCCGATTCAGGTGGGAGCTGGAACCGAGATCGGCTCCATGAACTCGATGTTCACGCAAGGCAGCGTCAGCGCCACGGGAGTGCCCACCGACGTGGCTATTCAGGGTAATGGATTTTTTGTCGTGCAAAGCTCAAGCGGCGTCGTCAGCTACACTCGCGCGGGAGACTTCACCACGGACCAGAACAATTATCTCGTCACCTCCAGCGGACAGCAGGTTATGGGCTATCCCGCAGTCAACGGAGTGGTAAATACGGGAGCGGGTCTCGCGCCACTGCAGCTCGGGGCCGGCACGGTGAGTCCGCCCACGGCGACCGGGAATGCTGAGCTTACTCTCAACCTCGATGCGGCATCCCCAGTGGGAACGGAGTACTCGACACCGGTTACGATTTACGACTCGTTGGGCAACAGCGACACGTTGACCTACAACTTCACAAACATTGGACCGAACAGCTGGAGCTACAGCCTGAACCTGCCTCCCGCCGACCTCAGCCCTGTGGCGGGCGTGCCTCAAACCGGAGTACTGGCCACCGGCACGCTGACCTTTAACGGAAATGGAGTGCTGGTCGGTACAGGCGGAGGAGTGGGAACTCCAGCCTACGGTGCGACCAATACGGGAAACGGCACCATAACCGGATTAGCTCCTACTGCAGAGACCGTGCCGCAGACCATCACGCTCACGGCCACCAGCGCGACCCAGTTCACGGTCACCGGCTCGGTCTCCGGGGCGCTGGGAACGGCCACAGTGGGAACTCCATTCACCTCTAGCCAAGTCGATCTTACTGTCAATGCGGGATCGACGGCCTTCGTTGCCGGAGACACGATGACGGTTCCTACTACGGCCCTCGCGTTGGGAGACGTGCCGTCGATTCCCATTACCAACTTCGCCGACGGCGCTTCCAATCAGACCTTCAACTGGAATGTGTTGAGCGGAACCACGCCGCTGCTCACTCAGGTTGCGTCCCCGAGTACCACCACCGCGATCACCCAGGATGGCAGCAGCAGTGGATCACTTTCGAACTTCGCCATTGGTGCTGACGGAACCATTACCGGCACATTCAGCAACGATAAGACGCAGGCCTTGGGACAGATTGCGCTGGCAAATTTCGCCAACGTCAACGGACTGCAGCTGGACGGCAGCACCGACTACTCGCCTACCTTGGCATCAGGCGCGGCAGTAGTGGGAGTTCCAAGTGCGGGTGTTCTCGGCACGCTGGCCGGCGGTTCGCTGGAATTGTCGAATGTTGACATTGCCACCGAGTTCGCCAACTTGATCGTGGCGCAACGCGGTTTTGAAGCCGACGCAAAAGCCGTAACCACCTTCGATCAGATCACCCAGGATACGATCGCCTTGAAGCAGTAGTCTTGGCTGAAATGATTTTCTATTTCCCACGGATCTCCGGCGATCCGGTTCGCCGGAGATGAATTTTAATCCTGAGAATCTTGTCATGAGTGTTCTTTGAGAGGACGTTCTTATCTAAGATCTTTCTCACTCAAGAAACGCAAAAGAACAAACTTGCCTTCGCCGAAGGTCTTCGTAGTGCTGATGTCGGAGCATTTAGCAGCAAAGACTCCTTTTACTCACGCCCTATACGTGTTCGCCCAACGGTATTGCGATTGCTCCTGCCTAGGCGCGTGCCTGCCAAGCAAATGAGTGATAGTAAGCTTCATTCGAGAACAGGGATTCTCTTTCTCTTGCTAGTCGTGGCCGGTGTCGCAATCGCGGCGATTTGGTTTTGGAGTGGAGGTCGAAGTGAAGCGTCGTCCCCAGAACCGGTTGCTCAAATCAAATACACGCTTCACCTGGAAACCTTCGTTCTGAATCTGGCAGATCCAGGGCAGCGGTCCTATTTGCGGGTGGGCATCGACCTAGGCTTGGGACGGGGAAAAGCTAAATCTGACGAAGTACTGCCGATTTCGCAAGTTCGCGATGCCATTCTTGGCGTCCTAAGCCAAGCCCGGGTGGACGATCTGCTGGGCGAGAGCGGCAAATCAAAATTGAAAGCTAATGTTCTAAGCGCGCTGCAAGAGCGCGTTCCCCAGCTGATGGTGAGGGAAGTTTATTTCACCGAATTCCTGATCCAGCGCTAGTGGGAATAAACAGACGGGCGGGAGGGTATGGCGATGGCTGGTGAGAACGCGCTAGTGCAGGCTGTGCCGAGTGCTGTGCGGGATGCCGGGAGCGGGCCGCCGAATCCATCGGCACAGCCGGATACCCGATGGAAGCGGGTACAGGGATTTGCCTGTGAACTCACCGTCGATCTGAGGGTGCCTGGCTTCAAGATCACCGACCTGCTGAAGTTGCGGCTGGGATCGATTGTCGACGCTGGCTGGCGCACCGGCCAGGACATTCCCCTGTGCCTGAATGGAACACGGATTGGCTGGGTTGAGTTTGACGTGGTCTCAAACCATCTGGCGGTGCGGATGACGGAGTTGGCTTGAGATTGTAGTTTCAGGAGGGCGAAGTTGACCGGTTTGGGAAACACAAAGATGCTCAACGCAGATCTTCTGACCCCGCAAGCAAAGGCTTTGCCATTCCCTTTTGCGATTTTTGCAGAAAAGTTCGCGGCATTCTGGAGGCGATTGCTGCGCATCTGCGGTCCGGCACCAAAGTCTCTCCGCTTATGCGAGAACCTGCCGCTGGGCGAGCGCAGGTTTGTCGCCGTCGTCGAATTTGAGCGGGCACGCTTCCTGATTGGAGGAACTGCTTCCACATTAGTGCTGCTGTCGCGGCTGGGTGACGCAAAACGTGCGTCTCGCACCAAAACAGCTTTCGATAAATCTCGGACAGGAAATGAAGAATCTGCCATAGGCGATCTCGAACCAGGCCACGAACAGAATGAGCGAGAGTGGGAATGCTGAACTCTTTCATGTCTGGAGGTTCGCTGGCCGCCATGCACGGGATGGCGTCGCGTGCCGCCAGCGCCATCGGCTACGGGATTTTGCGTCCACGCCATTCTTCGGCTCTAAATTGGACCGGCCTCGGGGGAAGCTCGGGTTCGGTGCCGTGGAATATCGTCGTGCTGCTCACCCTGCTGACGCTTTTGCCCGCGCTGCTGGTGGCATTGACTCCCTTCACCCGGCTGCTCATCGTGTTTCACTTCCTGCGGCAAGCGCTGGGTACACAAACGGCTCCGAGCAATCAGACTTTGATCGGCCTCGCCTTGGTGTTGACTTATTTCCTGATGCAGCCGGTCGGAGCGGCCATTTATGCGGCCGCCATCGTGCCTTTTCAGCAAGGCCAGGTGGATGCGATGGGTGCCCTCGAACGCGGCACTCCGCCACTGCGCCACTTCATGCTGAAGTACGCCCGCGAAAAAGATCTGGAATTGTTTCTCGAATTGGCGCAGGCGGCTCGTCCAGCGCGGGCGGAGGACGTCGAGATGCGAGTGGTGGTGCCGGCGTACATCCTGTCCGAGTTGAAGACCGGATTTCAGATTGGGGCGGCGCTGTTTCTTCCTTTTCTGGTGATCGACCTGGTGGTGGCCGCGGTGACCACTTCGATCGGCATGATGCAGCTGCCGCCGGTGATCATTTCGACGCCGCTAAAGATTTTGCTGTTTGTTATGGTCGACGGCTGGAATCTGCTGGTGGGTTCGCTGATGAAAAGTTTCGCCTGAGAGCTTTGCTGGCAGAGCGTTGCTGGGAGAGCGTTGCTCGCAGGGCTTTTGGTTTGCGCCGATTTTAGGGTGAGCCGCTGAAAGGAGTTTTGCCGATGGGATCGGACCAGATCGTGGCTTTACTGCGGCACACCATCGAGACCGCACTTTGGATGGGGGCTCCGCTGCTGGGGGCCGCGGTGGCGGTGGGATTGCTGATTAACGTAGTGCAGGTGCTGACCTCGCTGCAGGATCCGACGGTGTCGACGGTGCCGCGACTGGCGGCGGTAGCGGCGGCAGTTCTGTTCCTAATGCCATGGATGGTGCGCCGGGTCGGCATGTTCACGATGCAACTGTTCTCCGACTTTCATCCTTTCGTTCGCTAGAAACCTGCCGCACAGCACGGATATGAATATGGATGGCGTCTTTCATTTCGAGGAATTGCTGGCGGCCGCGGTCTTCACCGGCGCGCGGGTTTCCGGGCTGATGGTGTTTTGTCCGTTTCTTGGAAGCAATGCCATCCCCATTCCGGTGAAAGCCGGCCTGACCCTGCTGCTTACTTTTCTGCTGCACCCGCTGCACGGACCGCAGCAGCTGGGGCTGACTTCATGGCAGTGGACGCAGGTTGCGTTGAATGAAGCCATGGTGGGCCTGGTGCTGGGACTCGTGGCGAATTTTCTCTTCGAAGCTGCGCTGCTGGCGGGACAGATTTTGGGCGTGCAGATCGGCTACTCGCTAGCCAACATATTCGATCCGCAGACTCAGGCCGATACTCCGGTGCTTTCCGAGTTTCACCAGCTGGCCGTGCTATTGATCTTCCTGCAACTCGACGTGCATCACTGGCTGTTGCGGGCGCTGGCGCGGAGCTTTGCCTATCTGCCGCCAGGAAGAGTTCTGGGAACGCTTGCCGTCGCCCTCGGCCTGCTGCATGCCGCAGGAGGAATTTTCCTGGCCGGAGTGCAGATCGCCGCACCCTCGCTGGTCGCAACTTTGATCGCCGACGTTGCCCTGGGTTTTCTGGGCAAAGCCTCGCCCCAGCTTCCCGTACTGTTCATCGGCATCGCGGTGAAAAATCTTCTGGGGTTGAGCGTGCTGCTCATGGCGGTGGCCTACTGGCCGCGATTGTTCAACCAGCAATTCGCGCGCGGAGTTCGCATGGCGGAAGAGTTGTTGCATCTGGCGCGATGAAGAACGGTGCAGAAAACGCAAATTTGCAATCGGAACCAAGCGCCGGCCGGAGCGAAAGGGTTGAGACCACATGGCAGATGGAAAGACAGAGAAAGCGTCACCGAGACGCCGCCAAAAGGCCCGCGAACAGGGACAGGTGGCACGCAGCCGCGATCTCACCTCCGGCCTGGGGGCGATGACGGCGGTGCTATTCTGCGCCTGGCAAATGCCCGCCTTTGCCGCCGCGTGGCGCGGCCTGTTGCACCAGCAACTGGACATGGCAGCCACCCATCCCGATCAGTTCGTTCCCGTGTGGCGCAATGGAATTTGGATATTTCAGGGAGTGGCTCTTGCTGGCTTTATGAGCTGGGTGGTTGGCACGGTTGGCGGACTGGCGCAAGGCGGAGTGGTATTTGCTCCATCGGCGCTCGCTCCCAACTGGAAGCGTCTCGATCCGGCGAGCCATGTGGAACAGCTGTTTTCGCTGCCCGCGCTCAGCCGGCTGCTCAAGTCACTCCTGCCCACGGTGGTGGTGGTGTACTTCGCGATTGGGGTGCTGGTCCGGGACTGGCGCTTCCTGCCCGCGCTGCTGCGAGGTAGCCGGACCGCGCTGGCGGCGTTCGCCACCGGACGCATGTTCGAAGTGGCGTGGAAGGGCTGCCTGGTGCTGCTGCTGTGGGCAGGCGCCGACTACTTCATCGAGCGGCAGCGCCATGAAAACGAATTGAAGATGAGCAAGCAGGAGCAAAAAGACGAGTTTAAGGAGATGGAGGGGCATCCCGCGATCAAGCAGCGCATCCGCCGGCTGCAGCGGCAGAGCCGCCGCAAACGCATGCTCCAAGATGTGCACCGCGCCGCAGTGGTGATTACCAACCCCACCGAATATGCCATTGCGCTCGAATACCGTGTGGAGATGGATGCTCCCGTCGTGGTCGCCAAAGGGCGCAATCTGATCGCGGCGCAGATCAAGGAAATTGCCCTCTGGCAGGGCATTCCCATGGTGGAGAACGTTCCGCTGGCCCATGCGCTCTATCGCGCGGTCGAAGTGGGGCAGTCGATTCCGGCGCAGCTCTATACCGTGGTCGCGGAAATTCTGGCGGCCATCTGGCGGGCGCAGGCGCAAGCCTCGCAGTCCCGTTCTACATCCAATCACACTTCCCACAGTCAAGCCTCACAAGTGCAGGAGAATCGGCGGCAGACTCCGCCCGGCGAACAAGCGCCTCCGCCGGAGAGAGCGTAAGCCATGGCTGCTACGACCACCGCAACCACCGCCAAACCACTTATCACGCCTTTGGGTGGGCGGAGGAATGCGGCCTCGGAATGGATCATGCCAGTGGCCGCAGTCGGCTTGATCTTCGTAATGCTGGTGCCGCTGCCGAGCGTGTTGCTCGATCTGCTTTTGGCCGTCAGCATGACGATCAGCGTGCTGGTGCTGCTGTCCGCCATCCAGATTCTGCGTCCCTCACAATTTTCAGTATTTCCCAGCCTGCTCCTGCTGCTCACCCTGTTCCGCCTGTCGCTGAACTTGGCATCCAGCCGTCGGATTTTATTGCACGGCAACGAGGGCGCTTCGGCGGCGGGACATGTGATTGAGGCCTTCGGCCAGTTTGTCGTCGGCGGGAACTACGTCGTTGGTTTCGTGCTGTTTGTCGCCTTGATCGCCATCCAGTATCTGGTCGTCGCACACGGTGCGGTGCGCACTGCCGAGGTGACTGCCCGCTTCACCCTTGATGCCATGCCAGGCAAGCAGATGGCGATCGACGCGGACTTGAACGCCGGCCTGATCAACGAAGCGCAGGCGCGCGCGCGTCGTGAACGTATCGCGCACGACGCCGAGTTTTACGGAGCCATGGATGGCGCGGCCCGCTTCAACCAGCGGGATTCGATTGCCACCATCCTGATCACAGCCATCAACATCATCGCCGGATTTTTGATCGGCGTATTTCAGCTCGACATTCCGTTCCGCGAAGCGCTCAAAACCTACACGGTCTTGACCGTGGGCGACGGCCTGGTCACCATGATTCCGTCCTTGCTGGTGTCGATGGCCGGCGGCATTGTAGTAACCCGCGCTTCCTCGGACTCAACTCTCTCCGTCGACGTCGGGCAGCAAGTCTTGTCCCGCCGCCGTCCGCTGATTATCGCCGCCGGCGTGATGCTGGCACTGGCCGCGATTCCCGGGCTGCCCAAGTTCTCTTTCTTTTTTCTGGCCGCGGGCACGGCTTTTCTCGCCTGGCGCGCCCCGAAATCCGACGACGAACCGGCGGCCGCTGCGGCCACAGCCGCGGGGGCGGTGGGCGACAAGAAACCGTCGAAAGATGCGGTCGAGGACATGTTGAAGCTCGACGAGCTCAGCCTGGAAGTCGGCTATGGGCTGGTGCCGCTGGTCGATCAAAATCAAGGCGGACAGCTTCTGGCCCGGGTGCGCGCTCTGCGCCAGAATCTTGCGCAGCAACTTGGCTTCATCGTCCCACCGATTCACATCACGGACAATGTTCGCCTCAAGCCCAAAGAGTACGCTATCGCGCTGCGCGGCGTGGAAATCGCCCGCTGGGAGTTGCAGGGAGACAATCTTCTGGCCATCAGTTCGGAAGGCTCTCCCCGCCCGCTACCTGGGCTCGCCACGAAGGAACCAGCCTTCGGCGCAGCGGCGGTGTGGATTCCGGCCGCTCTGCAGAACCAGGCCCTATCTTCTGGCTATGCCGTAGTCGATCAAACCTCGGTCCTGGCAACTCATCTCGCAGAAGTGGTGAAGCAGCACGCTCACGAACTGCTTACGCGGCAAGAGAGCAAGCGACTGCTCGACCGCCTCGCGGAAAGTCATCCCAAGCTGGTGGAAGAGCTGGTTCCAAAAATCTTAAGCCTCGGCGAAGTGCAGAGAACGCTGCAGCAGTTGTTGCGCGAGCAGGTCTCGATTCGCGATCTCGCGACCATCCTCGAAACCCTGCTCGATATCGCCCCGGCCAACAAGAATCCGGTTCTGCTGGTGGAGTCCGCACGCCAGGCGCTCGGCCGGTCCCTGGTCCGGCCCCTGCTTTCCGAAAGTGGAGGCCTGCGCGTCGTGACCCTCGACCGCGCGCTCGAAGAAGAATTAGGCCGTGCCTTTAGCCTTCCGGTCGCGGCCAACTCAACCGCGGTGCAGCCTTCCTTTGGCCGCCGCATTTTCGATGGCCTCCGGCGCGTAGCCGGCGAGCAGGTGGCGTTGACCAGTCCAGTGCTGCTCTGCTCCACCCCGGCGCGCTACCACCTGAAGCGACTGCTTGAACCTTTCTTGCCAAAAATCGTTGTGCTTTCGCCTCTGGAGGTGCCTCCCATGATCGAGGTGCAGTCGCTCGGGGTATTGCGGTGAGCGGAGAAACAAGGGTCGACCCACGAACGAAAGCGGCGATGCCGACGCAAGTCAGATGGCAATGCCAGGCGGAAGACGGAGCGCAAGACGACGCGAAGAAAAAAGACGAAGACGAGAAAAGCGAAGACGAAAACCAACCCATGAGGAAAAATACCGCCGAAGCTTACACCAGCTGGCAGGATCAGGACAAAGAGGAACGCGACCGCATTCTGCTCGAACAACTGCCGCAGGTGCGCTATCTCGCCCGCCGCATCCACGAACGGCTTCCCCGGCATGTGCCGCTTGAAGATCTTATCCACGCTGGCGTAATTGGCCTGATCGATGCACTTAACAAATTCGACCGCTCCAAACACGTGCAGTTTGGCTCTTACGCAAAGTTCCGTATTCGGGGAGCGATCCTCGACAGCCTGCGGGAGATGGACTGGGGGCCGCGAGAGTTGCGGCGCAAAGCCCGGGGCGTCGAGGAAGCCCAGCGCAAGCTGAGTATGGAACTCAGCCGGGCTCCCACCGAAGTTGAAATTGCGGCGGAGCTAAAGCTGGAGCTGCGCGAATTCCAGCAACTGCTGACCGAGTTGGATGGGCTCGAAATCGGGAGCCTGCATTTGGAGTCGCCCTGGGATGGCAAAGATGAAGACCTCTGCGATTATCTGCCCAGCGCGCCGGACGACACCCCTTTTTTCCGTTGCATGCGTTCGGAGATGAAAGAACTGCTGGCGCGCGTGATCGCCGAGTTGCCGCAGAAAGAGCAGCAGGTGCTGGCGCTCTACTATTTTGAAGAGCTCACCATGAAGGAAGTGGGAGCCGTGCTCGGAATCGGCGAGTCGCGCGTCTCGCAGATTCACTCGCTTGCGGTGGTGCGGCTGCGGGCGCGCCTGGAGGAATTAATGACGGTGCGCAAGCCCGCCAGTCGAGCGGCGCAGGCCGGTGGGCTTTAGTGCGCAGATACCAATTAAGACCTAGGCAACCCCAATGCAAAATGGACTGAACCAAAACCAACTAAACCAGGAGGAAATCGATCCCGCGGTGGGTGCCGCGCAGACGGGCGAACAGACTGATTCCAGCAAAGCACGAGAACCTCACATTGAGCTCTGGGACGTGCGTCAGGCGGGGCAGATGGGTCGAGAGCAACTGGCGGCGATTACTCAGCTTCACCAGGGTTTTGCCCATAGTCTTGCCAATGCGCTCGGAACTTATCTCCGCGTAGACTTTGCCGCGACTCTGGTTTCGGCAAAGCATCTGAGTTACCGCGAGTTCACCGAGCGCATTCCCGAAACTACCTACCTTGCAGCCTGCAAACTGGAACCAATGGGCGTACACGGGGCACTGCAGCTGGATTTGAAAATTGCATTCCCCATTCTCGATCTGCTGCTGGGCGGCGAAGGCAAGGGCGTAGCGACGCCGCGTGAAATCACCGAGATCGAGGATCCCCTAGTTGAAAGCGTGGCCCGCATTGTGTGCCGCGAACTTGCTAACGCATGGCATGCGGTCAAGCTTGAAGTCAGCTTCGAAAAACGCCTTGAGCTTGCCGAGACCCACAATTTGATGTCGCCGAACGAAAAAATTCTTTCTCTCAGTTTCGAAGTCAGCCTGATGGAAGTTCGCGGAGGCTTAAATCTTGCCGTGCCAGTTTCGCTTTCTTATGCCTTGCTGCGCAAGATTTCCGGGAACCGCAGCGACGCTCGGCCGCCGGCACCGAGCGAATGGCGCGACCGCCTCAAGCGGCGGCTGCTTGAGTGTTCCTTTCCAGTAGAGCTGGCGGCGAACGGTTTGAGCGTGACAGTCGGCGAGCTGGCCGAAATGACCCACGGCACCTTGTTGTCGCTAGGCCGCCCCGCTGCCGGGCCGGCCTCCTTGATTGTGGCGGGAGTGGAGATGTTTGGCGCCAGCCCCGCCCACGTCACCGACTTTCGCGCCGCTCAGGTTCTGGATCCCATTCTCGAAACGGAAGAATCCAGCCGCGAAATTGAGGTGAAGAAGCCATGACCGAAGCCGCGGCTCCCGCGCTTGAGCCTAAGCCCACCGAGTATCTGCAGATCTGGGCCGAGAGCCTATCGCAGGCCCTAGGCCAGATGACGGGCTCCCCTGCACTTTGCTCCCTCGAAACAGAAGCGCCGACTGATCTTCCTACCGCTGCTGAAGGCGACCTCTGGGCAATAGTCGCCGCGGCGGGAGGATTGCGCGGCGAGATGCGGGTACGTTTGTCCCCCGCCGTCACACTGCGTTTGGCGCAGACCTTCCTGAACGAAGCGCTCGCTCCAGACGCTCCGCTCATCCCCGACCATTGCAAGGCCGTAATTGAACTTCTGCGCAAGATTTCTGGCTCTGTCGCCTCCGCCGCTAAGACAAAATGGGGCGAGATTCAACTGAGCGTAGAACTCGCTCCCACAGCACCCTCCTGGCCACCCGCCGAAACCGTCTGGCTGCGTGCTGGCGGCGAAGGCGCTGCCGGCGTGACTCTCGAAATTAGTCTGAGCGCCGCCCTTGCCGCCGAATTGCATTCGGCAAAGAGTCGAGTTGCCAAGCTCTCGCCCGATCCGGCCACAACCACAGCTCCGCCAGCGCCTTCCGACCAAATTTTTGGCGCTTTGGATTTGCTGATGGATGTGCAACTCGCGGTTAGCATGCGCTTCGGTTCGAGACGGCTGCTGCTAAGCGAGGTGCTCGATCTAAGCCCTGGAGCGGTCATCGAACTCGACCGACGGATACAGGAACCGGTCGACCTTCTGCTCGACGGCAGAGTGGTGGCTCATGGTGAAGTTGTCGTGATCGAAGGCAACTTCGGGTTGCGGGTCACTGACATATTTCCGATTTCGCAACCGGCGGCGCGACAGGATGGGGTGACATAAGGTATGGCCGCGAAGCAACCCTGGAGTATCGACTGGCAATTCCTGTGGCGTGCACCCGCCATGAAGTGCGAGATCTGCGGGCGCATACCTGCCCGCAGCCCGCGGCGTCCTCGGAACGGCTCGCCGGGCGTACGCCTGCAAGGAGCATGGTATTGCAGAACGGAATGCCTGGAACTCGCGATCTGCGCAATGCTTGATCGCGACAATGCCCCGCCCGTTCGAAGCACAGCGGCACACCGCATCCCCCTGGGATTGCTTTTGCTCTCCCGCCACCAAGTCACTGCCGACCAACTCCGCACTGCGCTCGACCTTCAACGCGCGGCGGGCTCAGGAAAGATCGGAGAATGGTTGCAGCATCTCGGGGTTGTCGGTCAGGAGCAAGTCACCGGCGCTCTGGCCCGGCAATGGTCGTGTCCCGTCTTGCGGATCCGATCGAGCGGGATTGTAGCTCATAACTTCACCTCCATTCCGCTGGCACTACTCGAAGCATCGCAAATGGTGCCGGCGGAATTTGTGGAAGCCACCGGATCTCTTTTGATGGCGTTCAGCAATGCGGTCGACTATACCGCGCTTTACGCCATTGATCAGATGCTGGGGTGCCGCACCGAGGCTTGCTTTGTGTGCCCCAGCGTGCTGCAAGAGGAATTGCAGGCCATACTCCAGGTTCGGCGACCCACAGAAGTCGTCTTTGACCGCATCGAGGACGCGGGAGAATGTGCCCGCATCATCAGCAGTTACAGCGGGAAGATGGGCGCGGAAGCCGTCCGCTTAATTCGGGTTGGAAAGCACGTCTGGATACGTCTGGAAAGACCGCTGCGCGAAACGGTTAACTTGATATTACCGTCCCCTCCGAAAATTCTCTCCCAGGCTTCGGCCCATATGCGAGCCGCGTCTCAGCTCTAAAGCTCCACCACGCCAACTGACACCGCTAACGAACGGGCCGCGGCGTTATTGCGCGCCGCGGCCCAAGTTCCCTGTTCTTTCAGCTTGTTCTTTTAGCTGATTCCTAAAAATGAAACCCGAGTTCCGCCGTCACTGTCCGCGGGGTTACGTAATGCGTGCCGCTGAAGGTCGAGAGGAAATTGTAGAGAGCATAATTGTTCGCCAAGTTAATAAGCGTCACTTGCGCGCTCCATTTGTACTTATCTCCGTGAAAGATGTTGTCATGCCCTAACGAGAGATCGAATAGATTTCTCTGGGCAATGCGCGGCGGATTGTGATCGTCGTTCTCGGCATTCGGCGCAGGTATCTTGATGAGCGACGAAGTAAACTCCGACGCGGGGCAGTTATAAGGAAGCGCCCGAGTGGGAGTGGCACGAACCCCGTTGCAACTGAATCCCGCCTCAAACTCCTGATCCGCGGAAAGCGGCACGCCGCCCACGTTAGCGGCAATCATGCTCACGTTCGGCACTCCGCCGATCACGACCGATCCCGGACAATCGTTGTAAGGCACGTTCACTCCGAAGCACGGCGTCGCACCTGCTACCAACCCGCTGTCATAGCGCCAGTTGAAGCCCATCCATGGACCGCGTTTCCAGGGCTGATATTGCAAATGGGTTGTCTGGTTGAATCTCTCGTCGTGATCGATTCTGAATGGGAGACCGGCGGCCGTCGAGGGAACAGCTCCAGCTCCACCAATCTGAGGAGTAAAGAATCGTGCGGCTACGCTGGAGAAAACCATCAGCGCGGAAAATCCGTGGAGTTCCGGTACACTGACGCGTCCAGCATATCCGGGGATCTTCGAATTATGCCATTCAATTGGGAATGTGATGGGAGTATTCCCAAGCACGCTGAAGTCGTATCCGTTGTGCGTGTACTTTGAGATCCACTCTCCGGAAAATACCAGGTACTTTCCGAAAGCCTGTTCCAGCCCGGCGTGAAATTCGTTGCGGAAGCCAGCGCTCAAAGGCGTCAGAGCGGAGGAAGAACAAAGAAGCAAGGGATTAAGGACCAAATTGCTGCACCCAATACTTGAAAGTATAAGGTTCTCGTTAAACGGCGTTTCCAGACTGCGCGCGTAGGAAATGCGGAGAATGGTGTTGGTTTTTTTGATGTTGTAGGCGATTCCCGGGCGTGGTTCGATTTGCCGCGCAACCGTCAGCCCGTTGTATAGGTCGCCACGCAGACCCAGGTTAAACGACCAATTTCCTTTTGTGATGACGTCTTCAATGTAGAGAGCGAGTTCCTTCACATCCGTATGACCGTGAAAAGCGTAATAGCTTCCGCCACGAGTCAGATCGTATGGCAACAGGATTGGATTGAAATTAGGATAGAGAGCAGTATTGGGGGCGTTCGCGTTCAAGGGCGTGTTGGGCTGTAACGCTCCAGCGCACTGCGACGGATTAGTGAGTCCAAGCGCGGGCGCGGCAACATATTGACCCTGATCCGCGGAAAAGGTGATGCAGGGCGCGTTGTAGGTGGGATCGACAATGCCCAGACTGTCGTTCTCGTTCAGAAAGGTTTGCTCGTAGGTGATTCCAGCCTTCACATTATTGATGCCCTTTACGTAAGAGACATCCGACCGGACTCCGGTATTCGTGAGCGTTCGATACTGGGCCACGGATTGTCTCTGAAGGCTCGGCGGCCCGAGGTCTGCGAATGGATCGTTGCTGGGATAGTAGTTGTAACCGTCGCGCCGGACAAATGCGCCAAGAGTAAAGATCGAATGCTGAGTCAGCACATGGGTCCACGAGGGCGCAATGTTAAACGTCCCAATCTTTGAGCGCTGGTCGGTCGCGCCGACCACCGTGCCATTTGGAGCAATCCCGCCGTAATTATTCACATCTTGCGCATCCACTCCATTCAGCCCACTCCATGGCGTAGCGTTCTCGGCGTCATAGGAATTTGGCGTTTGGAACCAGCTGCGGCTGTAGCCAAGATTTAAGTGGAGCGAGTCCGCGCTATTCACCTGAAAATCGACGCGGTCAAAAAAGTTTTCCTCGTTTCCCTTGTCGTGCATTACTACGAATTCCGGTGGATCAAGAAATCGGCCAGTGTTCAACCCGCCTAGCGAAATAAAATTTCCCCAGTTCTTGCCCCCGTACGCCAGATCGGCAGCCAGGTTTGACGTTCCAAACGTTCCATACGATGTCGTGATACTGCCAGTGGGGGTAGTCACTCCTTGCCCCGAGCGGGTCGTGACCTCAATGACAACGCTGGTCTTGTCCCCGAATTCCGCAGGAGGCGCGCCGGAAATCACTTCCATTGATTGCACTGAATCCAGGGGAAGTTGATTGGAGAAGACCTTGCTTTGCTGGTCAGTGATCGGTTGACCGTCTACTGAAAATGAATTCTCCGCGTGGTCGCCGAGGCCATGGAAAAGGCCGTTCGAATCTGCTGCAATCCCCGGAGTCGAAAGTGTCACCTCTGAACTCAGCGAGGAGGTCGGACTCTCAAGAGGAATTTTCTCGAAAGAGTTTCGATCGATATCCGAATGGAAAGTGGAATCGTTCTCGACTAAATCCCCACCCGCCTCAACGGTCACACTCGTGGAAGCCCCCGATACTTGCAGACTGACGTTTACGGCGACACGTACCGTAGAACGTACATCGACGTCTTGCGCGGTTGAGGCGAAGCCAGTCGCTTTTACCGTCATGTGGTACGGGTTGAAGGGAATATTCGGAATCTCGAATTTGCCGGAACTATCTGTCGTGGTGGACCGATCGAAGTGGCTCACCGGATTATGAATTTCCACCGTGGCACCGGGCACGACTGCGCCGGTAGGATCCAACACCGTCCCAGTGATTGATCCCGAATTACTACCTGACTGTGCGCCGGCACAAATAGTGACCGCCAAACAGAAAATGACTACCAAAGCCGCCCAAAGCGACCTCTTGTAAGAAGCCTGCATGATTCCTCCAAAGTTTTGTCCAAAGACTAAAGAAAACGGTTCATTCGAAAACGAACCGGCCTGTACTCGGTGGGCTTCAATCTCTAGACGGCAGGAGGCGGGCGAACGGAAAGAGCAAAAACTCTAAGGTGGTACTTCGCCGCGGCGGGCTGTGTGCGGACGGTAACTACTCGGCGAAATATCGGCTTGGGCGCAAGCGACGGGGTTGCGGGTGAGGCTGAATGCGCGGCAACGCAAATCTGGCAGCCGTCCGACGCATCCTGACTCGAATGATGGTGCGTGGCAAACGCCACGGCAGACCACAGGGTAAGCAGTAGCGACAGCAACGCGATCTTTTTCGAAATCGATTGCATGAGCAAAGTTTTGCCGGTTACGGAATTATAACCAACCGCCGGTTGCGAAGGAATAATACTTGATCGCTTGGATGCGATCAGCCCAAAAAGGGAGGCTGAATTTGCAAAATTTTGGCCTTTACCGGGCCATTCGGGGGTTTCAGCGCTTTAGGCATCCACACCTGACGGAGTAACCACAGGCTGGATTACGTGCAATCCGCACTCGGTTTTCGAGGTTCCGGGCCACCGGCCCGATCTTGGATCTTCTCCTGGACCCACCGCCCGGGTGCAGTGCGTGCATCCGATGCTGGGATAATTCAGCTCGTGCAGCGCATTGTAGGGGACGTTGTGCTCGCGGATGTATTGCCAGACCTGCCTGGAAGTCCAGTCGGCGATGGGGTTGACTTTTACCAGATCAAATCTTTCATCCCATTCGATCTTGCCCGCGCTCGCGCGCCCCGTGGTTTGGTCGCGCCGTATGCTGGTAATCCACGCACGTAGTTCCCCGATCTTCCGCCGCAGCGGCTCAACCTTTCGCAGATTGCAGCATTGATCCGGATTAGTTTGCCAAAGCGCCGGCCCATGCGTCCGCTCCTGCTCCTCCGGCGAGATCAGTGGATACACTCTCTCGATCGTAATGCCATAGCGCTGCTCCACCTGATCCATCAGGTTATAGGTCTCGGGAAAGAGGAACTCCGTATCCAGCGTGAAAAGTCGAAAGCTCTTTCGTACTCGTGAAGCCATATCGATCAGCGCCATGCCTTCGACGCCAAATGCGGAAGAGATTGCTACTTCAGCACCAAAAGCTCCAAACGCCCAATCGAGCACACGCTCAGGCTTCCAGCTCTCGGCGGCAATCTGCAAACTGGCTATTTCTTTTTTCATCCTAAAAATTCCTCTTTCACTCTCCCAGCGGACGCAAGCAAAGCATCTTGCGGACCCGGCACTAAATGGGGTCGCGTGCCGAAGTTTGACGCTTCCTCTACCAAATTTTTGTCCGCAAATCTCACCACCTCACCGATCACCAAAAGAGTTGGGGATGCGAGCCGCGGTGCAAGATGAAGATCCGAAACCTGAGTGCGGTATATGCGCTGCTCTGGAGTTGTTGCCCGCGAGATAATTGCGCAAGGAGTTTCTTTGCAGAATCCAGCGCGTAACAGCCGCTCCGCAACTTCTGCGTAGTTGTAACCCGGCATATAAACGACGAATGTCGATTCGGCCCCGGACAATCCCTTCCAATCTGAATCGGAATCGGAATTGTCAGGAGCGCGGTGACCGGCCGTCAGCACCAGGGTGGAAGACACTTGCCGATGCGTCAGCGGTATCCCCGCTGCCGCCGCGGCTCCCAGGGCTGAGGTCACGCCGGGAACGATTTCGTACTCAATGTTGGCTCGCCGCAGTGCCGCGATCTCTTCCCCGGCTCGGCCGAAGATCAGCGGGTCGCCGCACTTGAGTCGCACTACTTGTTGCCCTGAAGCGGCCAGCGTCACGAGTAAGAAGTTGATCTCTTCCTGTCGGATAGCCTTGCTGCCAGCGCGCTTGCCCACATTCTGAACCTTCGCCGCCGGGGGAATCAGGTCGAGGATTTCTTGTCCGACCAGATCGTCATGCAGCACAACATCGGCGATCCGCAATAAACGCAGAGCCTTTATCGTAAGCAACTCGGGATCACCGGGTCCCGCGCCGACCAGATACACCTTGCCGTTCATACCATCTCCTTCACTTCGTGGTTCGCCAGTTCCCGCACTGCATGGGCATTTGCCAATGCAGCCTTCACAGCCTCGCTGCTGGCCAATGAGTGCAATAGTTCACTTTTTCGTTGAGGGCTCAGATCGCTGGCCAGTACCAGCTTTCGCGCCTTGCCTAGCTGCTCTACCCACTCCGCATAGCCCGGACCAAACTGTCGTTCCAGCTGTTGCCGAAGCTTTTGCGATAGAGAAGGACTGCGTCCGTTGGTGGAGATCGCGATCTGCAAGTCCCCGCGACGCACCACGGCCGGATAATAAAAGTCACAATATTCGGGAACATCGACCACGTTGCACAAGACGCCGCGCCGCTGTGCCTCACGGTAAATAGAACCATTGAGCACACCAGTCGCCGTAGCCACGACGGCGAGAAACTTTCCATCGAGATCCCCGCTGGAAAAAGCGCGCAGTTCGAGCGTGATTTTTCCTGTTTCTGCCCATGCTTTCACCGCATCGCTCGCGTGCAAGGCAACCACGTGTATGCGGGCCCCCGTGTCGATGAGGCCGCCGATCTTGGGTTCACCGACCTTCCCGGCTCCAACCACCAGGCATCGTTTGCCTTCGAGTTTTGTGAACATCGGAAATAAGCTGCCCATGGTTGCCTCGTGATCCCTTTCAACCTTCCACGCTGCTTGGCACGCGTCCTTCGGGTAGATCGCGTGCGGCCGCTTCCACGAATTCACCTGCGAGAAATGCCCGCAGATCGCCGTCACTGTGGCGTGCAAAAAAGCGCCGAAGGTTCTCACCGGGCCTGCCATCCAGCGAAAATCTGCGCAGCAATCGCTCGATTGCCTCGGGAACCTCGGTTGCCAGGCAGCGAAATCCCACCGGCCTCGCAATACTCTGATTCAGCCCAACCGCACCGCCCAGGCAGAAGTAATAAGCGTCCTGCATGCGGCCATCGACTTTGATCTTCTTGCCTTCAATCCCAATGTCGGCGATCCAGTGCTGTCCGCAGCTGTTGGGGCAGCCAGTGACGTGCAATTTCAAATGCTGATCAAATCCGGGCATGCGAAATTCCAGCTCCTCCACCAGCCAACGGGAAAAACTTTTTGTCTCGGTAATAGCAAGCTTGCAAAACTCAGTGCCGCTGCAAGCAACGGCTCCGCGCCAAAACGGTGACCCGTGTACCGGCAGCCCAATTCCGCCCAGCTCTTTCGCTAATTCGTCGGCCTGCAACCGGGGGACATTGACGATCAGCAGATTCTGCATGTTGGTCGTCCGCAATTCTCCGTTGGCAAATCGGTCGGAGAGATCGGCCGCCGCGTGCATCTGCTCGGGGGTAATTCTGCCGCGCAAAACCGTAGCTCCCACATAGCAATATCCGGCCTGCTTCTGGGGATGAATTCCGATGTGATCGCGGTAAATATCATCTGGAGACTGTTGCGGCACAGCGGGTTCGAATTGAAATCCAATGCGCCGCTCGAGTTCTGTTTGAAACTCCTGCGGCATCCAGCCATGCTTCAGGAAAAGAAACTTCAGACGGGCCCGCTCGCGATGTTCCCGCAGTTGATCGGAGTCGCGAAACAGTTCGGCAATTCCCTTGATCGCGGGAAGAACCTGATTCCAGCGGACGAAAGCATTCAGCGGCACACTCAAATAAGGCTCCGTGGAAAGTCCGCCGCCCACGCGCAAGGCAAATCCAATCTCAGGTTTCCCGCCTACGCGCCGCTCAACCGCGGTTAGCCCAATGTCATTGATCTCTGGATAGGGGCACCAAACGCGGCACCCGGTGATCGAAATCTTGAATTTACGCGGCAGGTTGTAGAACTCGGCGTTACCCGCCAGCATGCGATCGGCTTCGAGCGCAAGCGACGAAGCATCGCAAATCTCATCGGCGTCCACTCCCGCAACCGGGCAGCCAGTGATATTGCGTGTGACGTCCCCGCAGGCGCCCATCGTGTTCAGTCCGACGCTCCAGAGTCCTTCCAGCACCTCAGGCAGGGACTCGATCGTGACCCAGTGCAACTGAATGTTTTGCCGCACTGTGAGATCGGCGATGCCGCGCGCGTGGCGGCGGGTAAGGTCGGCAATAGTCCTCAATTGATCGGATCGCAAAAAGCCGTTAGGAATTCGAATCCGCAACATGAAGAACGGCAACGCCAGCCCCTGGCCATCCTTGCCGCCCACTACACCGGCGCCGTCGCCCTGCGTATAAACTCCCCACCAGCGGAAATAAGTCCCGATCCATTCCGGAGAAATAGACTCGAAGCCTTCCCGCGCAAAGCGCCGAATCTCAGCCAGGCCATCCCAGGGATTCATCGTCCGCTTCAAGCGTTCGACCTTCTGCGCTTTCGTCTCTTTAATCGAATTGCTAATTGAATCGCTCATAAGCTGATTTGCCGCCCAAAAGAAAAACCCACCGCCAGATGCTCTCTGGCGGTGGGTTTTATGAGTGCTGATTGCTATGAAACTTTTAGGTCAGCAGCCTCCCTGCGCCAGAGCACACGCATGCACAACAACAACATGCACAAATACACATCTGGCGAAGATTGCTGGAATTAACCATACTCAGTGAATAGTAGGCTGCGCCGCAAAAAGCGTCAACTTACTTCCGGCACATTTGAATCGATAATTCAGATAGCAGACATCATAATTTTGCATGTTCGTCCATCCGAGCTCTGGTTTCGGGTATCTTGCTGTGTATAGATTCTGCACAATCGGTCGATCAAAGGCGGTTTAAAAGGCCGTCATCGTAGTCCCGGTTTGAGGAAATCCATGCCCCTGATCGAAGCGCTGCTTCTCCTCTTAGTTTTGTCCCGAGTTCTTGGGGAGATTGTTGCCCGCTTCGGACAACCGGCGATGATCGGAGAGATTGCCGCCGGCGTTCTCCTCGGCCCTTCTGTCCTCCATTACGTTCACTTCACGCCAGAGATTCGCGCCATCGCCGATCTCGGCGTTCTCTTGCTGGCTTTTATGTCCGGCATGGAGATGGACATGGATGCCCTGTGGGCCTCATTTCGCGGGCGTGGCGCTTGGGTCAGTGCAATGGGTTTCGTGCTGCCTCTTGGCCTCGGCATTCTTCTGGGAAAGATCTTCGGACTAGACGAGACTCGTAGTCTCTTCGTCGGCCTATGCATCGCGATTACCGCACTCCCGGTCAGCATCCGCATTTTGATGGACTTGGGCAAGCTGCGCACCGAGGTTGGACAGAGGATCATTTCCGCGGCCGTGGCCAACGATGTCGCAGCCTTGCTGGCGCTCGGCATTATTCTCGATATCAAGAGCGGCGCTCAAACTAATTTCTTTGTCTCCACAGGATGGGCACTCTGCAAAGCGATTCTCTTCATGAGTGTCATAGTGATCGCCGCGCGGCTGGCAAAGCGCTATACCGTGGGCCGGTTCAAGCGATCGCGCAGCGCTCTCGACCGCATTCTCGCCAAGGTCAAGGGTAAGGAATCGATCTTCGCACTCGTTCTACTCTTCGTGATTGCCTTTGCCAGTTTTTCCGAATTTCTGGGACTTGATTTCGTCGTGGGCGCTTTCTTCGGCTCCATGCTCCTCAGCTACCAAATCCTTGGGCGCACCAATTTCGAGGAGATCCAGAAAACTGCCTCGAACGTTACTATGGGTTTTCTGGGACCTGTTTTTTTTGCTGCCATCGGACTGCAATTCGACGGATCCGGCCTCCGTAACTGGAAACTTGTCATTGCCATTCTTGTTGTCTCGTTTGCCGGGAAGATCTTTGGAGGATTCATTGGCGGTAAGCTCGCGGGCATGCGCAATGACGAAAGCTGGGCTCTGGGCATCGGCCTGAACGGTCGCGGCGTCATGGAGTTGGTTATCGCCAACGTCGCCCTCTCCAATGGCTTCATCACTCAGGACCTCTTCACGATTCTCGTTCTCATGGCAGTGGTCACCACCTTAGCGACTCCCTTCCTTCTCAAGCACGCGTATAGCCGGATGAGCTTGCAGACCTCCACGCAAGATGTCTTAATTTCTTGATCGTCCAAACTCAACGCCCGCGCTCTCCCATGCCCCAGCAAATTCCGTTATTGCACTTCTTTCTTTGCAGGAGGCATACTCCCCGAGACAGTCCATTTCCGCATCTTATTCGCCTGTCTCGTAAATTCTAGAATATGTTTTCCTTAAACCTCGCGGAGGATCGGCAATGCCGCATTTAAGTCCGCACGATGTAATGACGATGTTCGTGGCCCTGGCAGTCTTGCTCGGCTGTGCCAAGCTGGCCGCGGAGTTGATGCATAAAATCGGCCAGCCCTCGATCCTGGGAGAGATATCGGTCGGCATTTTTCTAGGACCAACAATTCTGGGCCGGCTGCGCCCTCACCTTTATCAAGTTCTGTTCCCCACGACCGGTCCCTTCCCGATTGTGCTCGACACCGTCACCACTCTGGGAGTCGTCTTCTTTTTGTTAACGGCTGGACTGGAGATTGACCTCCGCAGCATTTTCAAGCAGGGGAAAAGTGCCCTATTGGTAAGCCTCTTTGGCGTAGCCTTTCCGCTGGGAGCGGGTTTCCTCGCTGCTTACATATACCCCGATTATCTTGGGCTGCGAGAGGGTGCCAACCCCTTGATCTTCGCGCTTTTCGTGGGCACAGCCCTTGCAATCTCGGCTCTGCCTGTGATCGCGAAGATTTTGATGGATTTGAATCTGCTCCGAACCGAAGTCGGCACGGTGATCATATCCTCCGCGATGTTCGATGATCTGGTGGGGTGGATTCTTTTTTCCGTAGTGCTCGGAATGCTTCACCCTCCAACCGGTGGCAGTCTGGCCGATGCAGTAAAGCACACGATCATCCTCGTGTTGCTGTTCGTCGGACTTACTTTGACGCTGGGGCGCTGGCTGTTCAATAAAATCCTTCCGTTCCTGCAAGCGCATACCACATGGCCTGGAGGGGTGCTGGGGTTCATTTTCACGCTGACCATGGCCGGAGCCGCATTCACCGAGTACGCCGGCATCCATGCCGTGTTTGGTGCATTTGTGATTGGTATCGCGGTCGGTGGCTCGGGACACTTGCGCAAGCGAACATCGGAGCATATCCATCAGATCGTAACCAACGTGCTTGCTCCATTTTTCTTTGCCAGCATCGGGTTGCGCACCGATTTCGTTTCGAAGTTCGATTGGAAGCTGACTGCGGTGGTCCTCGGTGTCGCTTGTTTTGGAAAGTTGCTGGGGGCTGGCTGGGGCGCGCGACTGGGGGGAATGGATCGTACATCGTCGCTCGTAGTTGGATTGGCAATGAATGCCCGGGGGGCAATGGAAATTATTCTTGGCATTCTCGCGCTGCAAGCCGGCCTCATTCGAGAATCCATGTTTGTGGCATTGGTAATCATGGCCTTGCTGACCTCATTAATATCTGCTCCTGCGATTCACTTTCTAGTCCAACGCAGGAGAAGCCTCACGCTGAAAGAAATAGTCACGGCCAAGCTGTTTTTGCCAAAATTGGCAGCGGCTACAAGGTTTGGCGCGCTAAAAGAAATGTGCGAAATGGCCGCCGAAGTGGCGGGCAATGCTCCAGAGCGTTTCTTCCGATTAGTCTCGGAGAGGGAGCGGATCGTCCCCAGCGGATGGGAGTGCGAGTTAGCCGTGCCTTGCGCGCGAGTGAATGGATTGAGTAAACCATTGGTGGTAGTGGCGAAATCGGATGGGTTAGATTTCGATGCTCGCGACGGCAAACCCGTGCGACTGATCATCATGATTCTCACCGGAGACAATCAGTCTCAGCATGACTTGCTCGGCGATGCCAGCGCACTCTTTTCGCGCAAGGAAGCAATCGAACGGGCCGTAAACGCTCAAACGTTCGTCGAACTTGTGGCGGCACTCAACGCGCCGGTCCACTAATGTCCGGTTCTCTAAGCGAACCTTAGAGTCAGGACTGAGGCCGTAAAATGAGGCCGTAAAAGCTGTAAAATTCCTTGGTTCCAACGGGTGAATCTGATATCGTAATCGGCAAAGCAGTAGCTGAGCACGTATGCGGAAAGACGCTGTATCCTTCCGATTATTGCCCGGGGAGAATCGCCGTTAAGTTTGTAGACGCTGAACGCTAAACCCTGCACATCCGTCGCGGAAGTGTGCGGTTGGTACTCGAGTTTTTCATTGAACAGGGCCAGGTGACGACCAAAAAGTCCGGATATAGGAGGCTCATATGGAAACTGCAATTGGAGTATTTTCTTCGCGCGATCACGCCGAAGAGGCAGCAAAAGAATTGCGCGAGCGGGGAGTGCCCGAAGAATCTGTGGTTTTTCTGACACGCTCCGAAAACGAGGCGAAAAAAGTTGCCCAGCAACTTGGCGCATATGTGGGCGGCTTTACTGGGGGAGCAGTTGGTATGACGGCTGGCGTAGCGGCGGCTACGCTACTGGTCCCCGGTCTTGGAGCCGTGTTCGCGCTTGGGTTTGGCGCGGCCGCTCTGCTGGGCTTGACCGGAGCCGGCGCGGGGGCTGCAATGGGGTCGCACGTTCTTCCCCATGGTTCCGAAGTACCCAAGCCGACCGTTGAGGATAAGTGTTCCGAAGATGTAGCATTTTTCCGGGAAGTTCTTAAGGAGGGACGTTCGCTGATTGTGGTTCGCACGGAATCGGCGGAAACTGCCAAGCTTGCGTGTGAAGTGCTTGACCGGCTGGGCCTGGGGCTCGAGAATCGCACACCGCAGAAGATGCAGACGAATACACGCCAGGTCGGGGACGTCATAGTTCTCGATATCAGCGGAAGGATCACACTGGGGGAGGGCAACGTCATTCTTCGCGAAATGGTTCGGGAACTTGGGGATAAGGGAAACCGGAAAATCGTTCTCAACCTTGCCGAAGTCAATTACGTGGACAGCTCAGGAATTGGGGAGTTGGTCAAGACGCATACGACCATCCGGAATCAGGGCGGAAAACTCAAGCTCATCAACATCAATAAACGCCTGAGTGACCTCCTCCAGATGACCAGACTGGCGTCTGTATTCGATATTGAGCCGGACGAGGCGAGCGCGGTCCGATCCTTGGGAAGCGATGCCGCTCCCAAGGCTGCGGCCTAATCTTCTCGCCGTTCGTTTATGATTGTTCGTACCCCACGGGCGGACGGTTATGCTCACGGCATTCTTATGGGGCGCATGAAAGCTGGCTCTCTGCCGGGGGAACATGGATACTGGGAATCCACGATCGAATCTTGACGGACCAGCAGGGGCCGGGGTTCCCGTAAAAGGGGATAGTTCCGACACTAATTTTCCGCAAGGTCCATCACCCGAGCAGCCCGTCGATTCCGAGGCTACTTTGGCGGATCCCCAGGGTACGTTCATCGATCTACAAGCTACGCTTGTGGATCTAGACGCGACATTACCCGAAGGATTTTCCCCTCCGCCTTCCTCATCATCTTCTAGCTTCAAACCGATTCGCAGCCGAACCGCCGAAGCCAGCATTCCCCTGCTGCAGACCGGTGAAGTCCTGGGAGGACGCTACGAGATCCTCCAGATGTTGGGGGAGGGAGGAATGGGCGCGGTCTACAAAGCGCGGGACCGGGAACTCGACCGCTTTGTAGCACTGAAACTCATACGGCGGGAACTGGCTGCCAATCCCGCAATCGTGGCGCGATTCAAGCAGGAGCTTCTACTTTCCCACCAGGTCACGCACAAGAACGTGATCCGTATCTATGATCTCGGGGACGCCGACGGGCTGAAGTTCATCAGCATGGAGTTCGTCGAGGGCGAAGACCTGCGATCGCTGATCCTCGAGAAAACCAAATTCCCTCCGGAAGAAGCCGTCGAAATCATTCAACAGGTGTGCCACGCATTGGAAGCGGCTCACAGCGTCGGCGTGATCCACCGGGACCTGAAGCCGCAAAACATTATGCGCGATAAGGCCGGGCGCATTCTGGTGATGGATTTCGGGATGGCACGCACGGTCGAAGGCGACGGCATGACGCAGTCCGGGGCGCTGGTTGGGACCATGGAGTACATGTCTCCCGAACAGGCCATGGCGGGCAATCTGGACCAGCGTTCCGACCTTTTCGCCGTCGGCTTGATTCTCTACGAGCTTCTGACCGGCAAAATGCCCTACAAGGCGGAGAGCGCTCTGGCCAGCCTAATCAAGCGCACTCAGCAACGGGCTGTCCCGGTTTCCGAGCATGATGACACGATTCCACCGGCCTTGAGCAACATCGTTAGCAAGTGCCTGGAGCGCGATGCCGCTGTGCGCTACCAAAGCTCTGCGGAGATTCTCCGCGACCTTGATAGCTGGCAGGGCAGCCGGGCGGCGGCAACATTGGGCTTTCAACCCGCCGTCGAACCCTGGGGACGCACGATTCACTGGCCGATGCTGGCCGGCATCACCGCGGTGCTTATCTTAGCCGTACTTGGCTACGTGTTTCGCGGTGCGCTTTCTTCGTCGTCTTCAAAAGCCAATGCCGCCCCGTCCGTCTCGCTTGCGATTTTGCCTTTCAGGAACGTTTCTGGAGACGCCAGCATCGATTGGCTGGGATCCAGCCTGGCAGACATGCTGAGCACAGACGTCGGCGAGTCATCCCGTCTGCATACCATCTCGCCCGACCGGCTTCATCAGATTCTTTCCGATTTGCGCGTGGCTCCCGGGGCCAGCATGGATCCCAGCACGGTAGCCCGCGTAGCCGAGTTCAGTAGCGCCAATATTGTGGTTTCTGGACAATATGCGAAGTTTGGGGACCAGATTCGCATTGACGCCACGGTGCAGGATTTAAAGCGCAACCGCCAGGTGCCAGTGAAGATCGAAGCCGCTAGCGAGAAGGATATCCCCGCCTCGGTCGATCGTCTCGCCGAACTCATCCGACAAAATCTGTCTTTATCTTCGGACGTCTTAAAAGAATTGAAGGCCAGCTCTTTCCAGCCGTCCTCCAAGTCCGCCCCTGCTCTCCGCGACTACAGCCAGGGCGTTCAACTGTTGCGGGAGGGCAAGAACCTGAATGCGGTGCAAATGTTGCAATCGGCTGTGCAGGAAGATCCGCAATTCGCCCTTGCCTATTCACGGCTGGCCGAAGCCGATTCGGACTTGGGCTATGACACCCAGGCCGAGCAGTATTCCCGAAAAGCAATCGAACTCAGCCAGCAGCTTCCCTTGGCGGAGAAATACATCATCGAGGCCAATCACGCACATATTCTGAAAGACAACAAGAAGGCGATTGAAGCATACGAGAACCTCGCCAAGACTTTCCCAGACAATACCGATGTGGAGTACGCCCTTGGAAGCCTCTATGCAGACAACGGAGACTTCGATAAAGCGCAGGCAGAGTTTGAAAACATCCTGAAAGCCGATCCCAAGAACATTAAGGCGCTATGGCAGCTAGGCACCCTCGAATTTCTCAAGGGAAATCCGCAGGCGTCGCTAGAGCCGCTCAGCAAGGGATTGAGCCTCGCGGTTCAGGTGGATAATCCCGAGCAGAAGGCGCTCATTCTGCAAGCGCTTGGCATTTCCTACCGGCAAATGGACAAGCCCGATGAAGCCATCCGCAACATCCAGGACTCGATGGAGATTACCAAGAAGCTCGGAATGAAGCGGCTGCTGGCGAATAGCCTTTCCGAATTGGCTCAGGATCAGATCACCCTCGGCAAGCCGGATGCGGCCACGGATAGTTATAACCAGGCGCTGCAAATCCTGAAGGATATCGGAGTGAAGAAGGATTACGGCGATATCCTGATCAATCGCGGAGTTCTCTACCAGACACGCGGCGACAACGATAAAGCCCTTCAGGATTACAAAGAGGCGTTGCAGATTCAGCGCGACGCCAATGACGTTAATTACCAGGCGCTGTGTCTCAGCAATATCGGAGACGTGTATTTCGCCAAATACGATACCGACAACGCCCTCATCTATTATCAGCAATCCCTGCAGCTACGACAGAAGTTGAACGAGCCCGTGTATCTTGCGGAGACGCTCGCCGCGCTGGGCGACGTCTATACGGCGATGGGGGACTATGATCAGGCGCTCTCGAATATGATGCAAGCGCTTGACGTCGCCCGAAAGGCGAATGACGCCAAGGATGCCGCCACCATTTCTGGTTCCATCGGCAAAATCTTGATGTACCAGGGGCGACTGGGAGCAGCCGTGAGCGCCATGCAGGATTCGGTCAATGGCTTTCGCTCCACCAATAACAAAAGCTTTGAGCTGGCGGACGCTTTGAACAATCTTGCCGAAACTCTGGCCTTGGTGGGTCGCGGCAACGAGTCGGGCAAGCTTCTGGACGAGGCAACCAGCCTCGCGGACCAACTCAAGAATGAAAGCGTTAAGAGCGAACTTCTAAATACGCGTGGAGATGCGGCCTACTATCGGGGAGACTTCAAAGCCGCCCGCAGCGCTTATGAACAGGCCGCCGTGGGAGCCGCCAAAACCAAAGATCGTGAAAATAGTTTGATTGCCAAGATGAACCTTGCCCGGGTTTCCATTGCGGAGGGTCACTCCCAGGCCGCCATCGGCGAGTTGCGCGGCGTTATCCAACAGGCGGACACTCTTCACCTGAAATACTATTGGCTTCGCAGCAGGGTGGATCTAGCGCAGGCCATGATCAATACCAAAGATTACGCACATGCCCGCCAGGAATTGGAAGACACACTAAGCACCAGCGAGAAACTTGTCCTGCGGCTGGAAACCGCACGTATTCACTATTTGCTCGGAGACGTGCTTCGACTGAGTGGAAGTCCTAGCGAAGCCGGCCAGCAATATCAACTGGCTCACAACTCCTTCGAAGAACTCGCCAAGGATCCTGGTGCGGAGCACGTCCTTGATCGCTTTGACCTTCGTGCCATGTATGCCGTAACCGCGCGCACAACAGCGGCGTCCAAATAACTAATTCAATTTAGGATCCGGCAGTCGAATCCTCTGCGCTCATCCTCTTGCTTGACCCGTATTTCCTAGTTCACTGTCTGCGTCAGCGCCGCCGAACTGCTGGCCAAAACCGAGTTTCCGTTGTACGTCGAGGTAATGTTGTGCGCTCCCGCCGTCAGCTTCGAAGTTGTATAGCTAGCGGTGCCATTGCTTACTGTCACGGTCCCCAATGTGGCTGTGCCGTTCTTGAAAACGACCGACCCAGTGGCCGTCCCCCCGAACTGCGGCGACACCGTTGCAGTAAAGGTCACGCTGGTCCCTGGGGCTGAAGGATTCTGCGATGAAATCAGCCCAGTGGTGGTCGGCTCTTTCCCAATAACCTGGCTTATGCTCGGCGAAGTGCTAGAGGTAAAGTTCGCGTCCCCGGCATAAACGGCTGTAATCGTTTTGCTGCCCACTCCGAGGGCTGAGGTGGAAACTGTGGCTACACCTCCACTCAGTATTCCTGTACCGAGTGTGGTCGATCCCTGTTTGAAAGTAACCTCTTCTCCATTCGGTGGAGGACCAATGCTGGAAGTCACCGTTGCGGTGAACACCACAGTCTGCCCGTAACTCGATGGGTCGGGCGAAGAACTGAGCTTCGTGGTAGTTTGTGCCTCCACAATCTGGGTTAAAACCGCTGAGGTGCTGCCGTTATCTTTCGAATCGCCGCTATAAATTGCCAGGATTGGGTCGGAACCCGGCGGCAAGGCAGACGTGGTGAATTTGGCCACGCCTGATTTCAAGGATGCCTGTCCCAGCTGTATGTTGCCGTTTAAGTTGGCGAATACAACGAACCCAGTGACTGTTCCTGACGATGATGAGACCTTCGCTGTAAAGGTCACAGGCTTTCCCTGGACCGAAGGATTCGGCGACGAGGTCAGCGTGGTTTCCGTATTCGTGCCGACCGTGTAGTTCACAAAAGAAGTACTCTGATTGCCCGCGTTGTCGATGGCAGTTATCGTAATCGTGTAATTTCCGGTGGCGGAATTAGTGATCGTGCCCCCGCTGGGGATGCTCACGGTCCCCCCTCCCGCAAGAGCATCGGTAGCGGCGCAGCTGGCGATGCCAGACCCACCGATTCCATCGGAGCAGCTATAGGTTACGGTGACCGGCGGCCCGTTGACGTAATAGGGACCGCTCGAGCTTAGCGTAGGACCCGCAATTGCCGGGGGTTGCAGGTCGATCTTGAACGGTCCTGCAGAGACCCCCACGCAGTTCCCTGCCAAATCGCATGCCGATAGCGGAACGGTCGGCGCAGCTGAATTGACCGTGCCACTTGGAACGTTTGTGGAAACGTTCACAGATTCGCTTTGGGCGCCCTGAATGCCATTTGCGCTGGGCGGAAATCCGGACCCCGACACATTGCTAACGTAGTCCTGATCGGTTACGGTGCAAGCGACCGTCTGGTTTGTGTTGTACCAAACCCCGGTGCTGGGCGAGTTGCAAGCATAAGTAGGCGCCTCCGTGTCAACACCGAATGTGACGTAGCGGAAGGAAGCCCAATTCGAGGTCGGATTGGTAAGCTGCGCTCCTTGCGGATTGAAAACCAGTTCTTCCGTCAGCGCACAATCTGTTGTAAAGAAATGCAGATTGTAAATGCCATCCTGGCCAGGATTGACCGTAACCGTCGGGGCGGTAAAGGAGCTGGTCGTTGAGCTGGAACAGAGCGGGGCGGCGAAATTCGGATTCGCCGTTAAATTGAATAACGTCTTATCGCCCGAGACTGGATAAGTCGTATCCGGCAGCGGACTGCTCGCTGGCGTGAAGCCATACGTCACGCTGTAAGCGGGCGCGGGAACAAACGTATTCGCCGGAGGATTGATTGCCGCCGGACTGTAGCTCGCGGGGTTCGCCGTAAAGGTGATCGTTGCGGCCGCTGCTGGCGCCGGCACCCAACCGTTCGATTGGTAATTTGAGTTGCTGATAGTCGTCGAGGGTAAAGGCACGTTCACAACCGGGACGATGATTGAGTTTTTCCCGGCAGTCGTGCCGCCCGGAGCCACGTCTGCCGCTCCTAGAAACTGAGTGAGAGTGTTGAGCGGGCACAGATCGCCTTCCACACTGCCAGTCAATATGCAGTTGCCGGCAGAGTAGGTGGCGGGAGACGGTGGAGTGGATGTGTTGGGCGGATTCTCTCCGGATGCGGTGAGCCAATCGTCGCTTCCCATCAGCATGCCTGGGCCGGTATTTTGCGCGCAAGCCGCGTTGGCCGTTCCGCCTAGGGCGTAAGTGCACGCGTCGGCCGCTGTGGGAGAGCCGGCGGGGACCGGGGTGTAAAGAAAGTTGGATCCATTCACTGGAGCGTCCGGCGAAGCGAACTGGACTGCATCATAAAGGACTCGCGCCATGGTCGGTGACGCTGGATCGCAGTTGTCGCCGCTCGTCGTTCCGGAAAGGGTGCATTGAATCAAAAATCCTTTGCACATGGGATTGCCAAAGGAATCAAGTTCACCAGCCATCCTTAAGCAAACGGCAGGCGCAGCGGATGTGCCCGTTACCAGCTGATAAAACAATTGCTGAGGAACACCGATGTCGGTAACGGAGGGTATTGCGCCAGAAGCTGGCGGGTTTTGGGCGACGCTGTCCGTTAGAGCAATCGTCTGTCCCGGAGAGCTATCAAGAGCATAGGTCTGAGTCAGCGATGAAGGATTCGAATTAGAAATCGGGTTGCCGGTGATCGTTCCACCAGGAGTGATTCCTTCGGGGCTGCAACTAGTGACCAGATGTAGCGTGGCCGCTCCCAGTTCACCGCCAGCATCCTGCAAGTCTACGGTTAGAGATTGGGCTTGGCTTGAATTCCCGCTTCCGAGACTGAGCAGCGATACAACATTCAGCGGAGCAACGCCATATTGGGCGACGAAGCTGCCCAGCGTGCCTCCGCTTTGTGGGTAAGTCGCGAGGTCCGGATTGCTCCCCAGATAATTAGTGGCCGCGCTTTCATAGGGCGACTGGAAGCAATTGGATGTGCCTGCGGGAAAGCCCGTAAATCCCTGGAAGTTAGTGTCTCCACCCACGCAAACATCGGTGGTGGTCGTGGTTGACGATCCCACCGTGTTAACAAACTCCAAGGTGTTGTCCTGGAATACATTGCCCGAACCATCGGGCGTAGAGGAAAGAACTGCGGTGGCCCCTGCCGGACATGACAGATTAATGTTTGTGCTTTGAACGTTATACCCGGTTTTAGGTGGATCTTGCGTCCAGGTGACGTACGAGATAAGGGAAGGATTGATATTGATGGAGCCAAAGAGCTTGATCGCGCCATAGGCGCCATTCAGGGGAACAGTAATCGGGGCCGTCTGGGTGGAAGAACTGAAACTGAGCGTGGCCGTTTCCAGAGTACCCGCCGGCTTGGTCGAGGTGAACTGCACTCCAACCTGACAAGTCGTGGGCGCTGTCTGTTGAGTTAGACAAGTGTTGCCGTTGAAAGTGAAATCGACCGAATTTTGGCCAGCGATACCGAAGTTGCTCAACGTCGCCTGCCCTGTGCCGGTCACGTTGACGGTGATTAGATCCGTGCTGGTTAACGGAGCGGGCGTCCCAGTCGGTATTCCGAAGGAAAGATCACCTGGCGAAACCGACACGGTCTGTGCCACAGACACCTGATTCGCGATGGCGAGAGCAAAAAAAAGAAGAACGAAGCATACCGTCCGACGGAAGTTGACGCGCGATTCCATGTTCATTAGCTCACTCCATACAGGGTTAGTATCCGGCCTCGACGTGAATCGACCAGCGCTTAGACTTAAGCGGAATCAGTAGTTAGAGATGCTTACAGAACGACTCAGAAATCCATCACTCGGGCACACCAGTTGGATGGGGAGGATAAAACTTATCCATCAGGTGCAGCCAATCAAGTGATTCCGCACTTTGCCACTCGCCCGCCAAAGCGATGCGGCATTTTGCCGTCCTAACGGAGCCGGAAAAGCTCAAACGCAAGCCTACGGCAATTCGTTCGACCAGCTAGCATTCGCAATACTGCATTCTCAGATCGGACATGTCAATATATTTCACCAGAATTTGTGTTTTCTGGCGGATCTTGGAGATCTGCCGGAACCCGGAGCGGCACCTATGCAGGTTTTTGCAATGTTGTCGCCGCAGGCGTCGGTCCGATTTTTGTTACTATCCAAGTTGAGCCGTTGCGAGGTTATAAGCGCTGGTTCCGGGCCCGTAGCTCAGCGGTTAGAGCAGTGGACTCATAATCCATTGGTCCAAGGTTCAAATCCTTGCGGGCCCACCAAAATCTACCTTCTGCAATCCCTACGGCCAATGTCCCCGATAACTCAGTCCGCCATAGATGGGGGCCCCGGGCGGAGTCGAACCGCCGACCAACAGTTTAGGAAACTGCTGCTCTATCCATCTGAGCTACGGGGCCGCTACTCAGCGCAATTACCCAGTGCAGAGTTCAATTATCGCATGCTGCCCACGCCGGGCTTAGAGTTCTAGGGGCAGAAGGTTTGCCGGATTCTCACTGCGATGGGACAATAGCGGCATGCACAAATCAATGACAATTGCGATTAATACGTTAGCGGCCGGGACATTGCTGCTGGGGCAAGCCCTGGCTCAACAAACTCCGGCGGCTACAACCCAAACGGCTCCCGCACCCACTGCTTCGACTCCCGCCAAAACTCCAGCAACCAAACGCCCCAGCACCGCGGCAAAAACCGGGACTTCCTTGGCACTTAAAACGCAAAAAGAGAAATTTAGTTATGCCATCGGCATGAATACTGGGCAAAGAATGGCTGAGAGTTTCAAGAAGCAATCGGTTCCCTACGATCCGGCGATCATCTCTCGGGGGCTGAGAGACGGCTTGGCGGGCAGTAAGACTCTACTTACCGACGATGAAGCACGGGCCGCCATCAAGGCAGTGCAGGACGAGATCGGCAAAGCACAACAGGCAAAACTACAGGAAGAGGGTGCAGTGAATAAAAAACAAGGAGAAGCTTTCCTCGCGGCGAATAAAGGAAAAGAGGGCGTGGTCACTTTGCCCAGTGGCTTGCAGTACAAAATCATCAAGGCTGGCACTGGTCCCAAGCCCACAACCAATGACACCGTGGTTTGCAATTACAAAGGCACGCTCATCGATGGCAAAGAGTTCGATAGTTCTTACAAGCGCGGCCAGCCCGCCACTTTCCCCGTGGGCGGCGTTATCAAAGGATGGACCGAGGCGTTGCAACTGATGCCGGTCGGATCCAAATGGCAACTTTTCATTCCTCCGGATCTTGCCTATGGCGAGCGCGGAGCTGGCGCCGATATCGGCCCAGGTTCCACACTCGTTTTCGAAGTAGAGCTTATGTCCATCGAAGACAAGAGCAAGGAAAAAGCGCCGGACCAGAAGTAAACTTCGTTTTGCACTCGAACTTTGAGTTCGAGTTTTTACAACCAGCGGAGTCGCGCCGCGCGGCTTCGCTTTTCTTTTTGCGCTTGCATGATTCCGCACGCCACACTCCCTTATAATCAGCTTGAACGGTGCAAACTTTTGATCGAAGGAAGTGTATGGCGCACACAGTATTTTGCGTAAAGCTGAAAAGAGAACTCCCCGGGCTGGATGAACCGCCTTTCGATAACGATCTCGGCCGTAAGGTGTATGCCAACGTGTCACAAGAAGCGTGGAGAATGTGGACCGAGCATTGCAAAATGCTGTTGAATGAATATCGCCTGAACCCCGCGCGGCGCGAAGATCAGGAAGTGATTGTTAAGCAACTGGATCAATATTTCTTTGGCGAAGGCTCTGCCGTGCCCAAGGAATATGTGCCCCCGCCGCAGAAATAAACCTCTGGCAGGATGCAGAGCGCGTTATTCGGCCGGAATGTTTCTATCCGATTGAAACATTTCGCCGATCTGTACCTCTAAGTCGTTTCCCCTCAGCATTATCCTTCTAGTTACGTACTGCACTAATATTGATGCAACTTTAATCACTCCTTAATATTCATCGACTACAACTGGATTATGGATCTGCCCGTGTACAACACGCTGATCCTTTCTGATCTGCACCTGGGTGCGGAGACGAGCCATGCGCGCGAGGCCACTCGCGTTCTAAAGCAAAATGTCTTCCGTCGCTTGATTCTTCTCGGCGATATCTTTGCCGATCTGAATTTCGCCCGGCTGACAAAAGATCACTGGAAATTTCTTTCCTGCATTCGCAAGCTCTCGAATCCCAAGCGCAATATTGAGGTCGTCTGGGTGGAAGGAAATCATGACCACGGCCTCACTAACATCATGTCGCACCTTGTAGGCGTGCGCGTTTACCAGCGTTACGCCTGGCAATATGCAGGACTGCGCCACATTGCCATTCACGGCCACCAGTTCGATGGCTTTCAGGTGAACAATGTTCGGCTTAGTAAGGTGGGCACTGCATTGTATCTCCAGTTGCAGAAACTGGATTTCAAACACAAGCCAATCGCGCGCCTCATTGACCGCCTGAATACGCGCTGGCTGCGTATGTCTTCAAAAGTTTCTGCCGGAGCGTTGCAACTCGCGCGGCAGCACGACGCCCGCCGCATCTTCTGCGGCCACACCCACCAGGCAATGCACGTGGAACAAGACGGAATCGACTACTACAACGCCGGTGGTTGGGTCGATTCCCGCATGACGTATCTCACCATTGATGAAGAAGGAGTTCGCATCCATGAGTTCAAAGAGCATGAATACAACGAGCGAATTGACGATCGTGATTCCGGCGAAGAACGAGGAGAAACTGATTCCTCGCCTGCTGACTTCGCTGACGAGCCAGGATTACTCGAAGATGTCGAGTACGAGAGTGTTGGTGGCTGACGCCAATTCGACTGATGGCACGCGCCAAGCCGTTCTCAGCTTTGCTGATCGGTTGAACGTCAGCATCATTCGGGGCGGAATGCCCTCCGTTGGCCGAAACCTTGGCGCAGCGCAGGCAGACAGCACGTATGTTCTGTTCTTGGACGCCGATATTGAGCTCGCGCATCCCTCGGTGATTCGCCGTGCCGTGGAGTTGGCGCAGCGTAAGCAACTGCACTGCGTGACCACAAATGTTATTTGCCGGGACGGTAGTTGGATCGACAAGTTGATCTATGTGGGCAACGATTTGTTCCAGTACCTCTCACAGCTGCATCATCCCTTCGCTACTGGGATGTTCATGCTGTTCGAGACGCAACAATTCCATAAACTCCGCGGCTTTCATGAGCAGGTAGCCTTCGCAGAGGATTATCTTCTGAGCCAGCAAGTGGAACGAAAACGCTTCGGCATCGTGCGCGGAGGCGTCTACACCACCAATCGCCGCTTCAAGAAAATGGGGCACATTCGCGTGGGCTGGCTCTTTCTGAAAATCGCAGCGAATTATTGGAACGAAAATTATTTCCTGCGCGACCACAAATATTGGGAGGCGTAGGGTTCGCTTCGGGCATAGGATTCGCTTCGCCCTTCAGAAACGAAGCACTAATCCTGTCGAAACGCGAACATTGTCCTGCGTATTTCCGAAAAACTGGGTGATAACGTAGTCAGCTTGGAAGCGCCATGCAATTGGCTTGATAATACGGTAATCAAGACCACCCCCAATCGCGCTCGCGAACGAGGTATTCGACCCGGCAATTCCAGCGTTTACGTGACCAGCTCCCACCAGCACCTCCGCGAACGGGCGGATCTTTCCGACGGACATCGACAGTCTGGGGCCAAAGAGGAAGTTATACTCGCTGATGTTCACATTGTAAGTAGAGCAGGTAAAGCCGGCGCATGCCGGGAAATTCTCCGATCCGTAATGCCCGTCGAAATCCGCGACCAGACCCACCCACGGAAAAACCTTTCCCTCAAAGGTCGCCTCCCAACCATTGGTGCTGGCGCGATCTACTGTAGATATATCGGTATTGTAATAGGAGTATCCGAAGAACACGTTCCCTTTGGTGGGAATCTGCGCACTCGCCAATCCTGCACATGCTAATAAACAGAACACGACGAGACTAATTTTGCGCGTCAAAATTGCTTGCATATCCATACCGGTACCTTTCTGGTCGAACGACCTAAACTAATTTTGGATGTGCCCTTGGGAAACTAAGATGCTCGAAGAAGGGAATCGGTCAACTGGGTAACGCAAATGTATGTAAACGAAAAATCGCGGCGGACGATAATCGATTGGAGATTGCACTCTCGCTCGCACAAAACGAGTCTGCTCCGCAGACTATGAGCCATTACAAATAAGATTTTTCCAGGAAAACGATTTTTTAGAATCGCCAGACCAGACCGGTCGATCCCCGGTAGTCATTCTGAGTCGCGCTCAGCAGGTGGGTACGCATGTAATCGAATTGCAGACGCCATGAAAAATGATGCAGGAAGAGAAATTGAAACTTGCGGTCCACCCCGCCGCCGGCGTCTTCCGAAATTGGATAACGCGAATATCCATCCGACGTATTACGTTGGCCACCTGCCATTATGTGTACGAATGGGCGCCACTTTCCATAATTAGTCGAAAGCCGCGGTCCCATTTGCGCTGTATATTGCTGCACGCCTGCGCGGTAATAGCCGGTGCCGTCGACCACCCAACTCAGATGCGGGTGCTGGGAGAATGGAAAACCTTCGAAGGAAGCGTTCCATCCGCGAAAGGTATAACGATTCACCACATCCACATTGTCGCCGTAGGCCACTCCAACATACACGTTCCCGCTTTGAATCAGTTGCGCTTTGGAAACGGTTGCGAACAGCATTAAGCTCAGGAATGCCAGCACCACGGCTGCGGTTTTCGACACGAAAATGATTCCTCCTCTGGCAAAAAGACGCCAGCAGCAAATTCTACCTGATTGCGTGAAATTCGTTAGATGCAGTGTACCCGAGCCGCAAGATGCCCGCCTTCCCAAAATTGTCCCAGCACTGCAATTTGGGATCATATCGCGTAATTCACATTATTTTTATGATTCCTAATCACTCGCTCCAGCGTCTATCCAGTAAGCTGCAATCTCGCACATACAACCTGAAAGTGAAATCTTAAACCGCAGGATATCCCTACGAACGTAATCGAAGGAGTCGCAGTTGAAGCTTAATTTAAAAACTCGCTATCAGGGGGACATCGTCATCGTTCAATGCCAGGGCCGAATCGTCTATCGTGATGAGGCCGCGGCACTTTCGCACCTGGTTGTAAAAAACCTCGGAAATAATGGCAAGCTGGTGCTTGATCTCGGCGGCGTCAGTCTTATCGATAGTGCTGGCATCGGCGAACTGGTTCTGCTGTACACGCTGGCTCAGGCCAAGAACGCCGACCTCAAATATGCGAATCCAACCCCATTCGTGCGGCGTTTGTTCGATATCACTCATCTGGATTCATTTTTGGAGATTCACCCTAACCTGGACGAAGCTCTGGCAGCCGCACAAATGGAGCCGGAAAGGGTGTGTGCAAATTGCTGAGAGCTTTCTATTAGCAACAAGTGCTCTGAAAAGATCTTAGCGCTGGAAAGATTGCCCAGAATTGCAGCTGGGCAAGTCTGAGATTTGTTGCGGCCCGCAGCTGTCGTCCTCAGCTCAGCTTTCCCGCTGAAAACGGTACCGGCCCGCGCGTTCAGTGGCCACGGCTTCCGCGATCTTTAGAAATGCCCGCGCCGCATGGGATAGCCCAGCTTCCTTGCGGTAAATGAGCCGTAGTTTGCGCTGCACGTGCAACTCTCGCACCGCAACCCTTACCAGCTCTCCTCGCATCACTTCTGTTTCTACGCTGATCTCCGGCATTAAAGCCACACCACTTCCCAAAGCTACAAATTGTTTGATGGCCTGTAGCGTTGGAAGTTCAAGGCCCATGTGTAGCGGAGTCTTATATTTTTTAAATGTTTGCAAAACCTTATCTCGATAGGGAGACGACACGGTATGCGCGACGAATGACTCCGTGCCAAGTTGACGAATGCTCACTTCTCCTGCCGACGCCAGCGGGTGCGTGGGAGGAACAATCAGCACCAGTTCATCGAGGTAGGCCACAACGGAGTGCAGCCGGGGCTCCTCTGGCTTATAAGACAGCACGCCAAACTCGGCGTTATGCCGCAAAACGTCATCGGGAATGCGGCTGCCAAGTGCCCGCTGCACTGTAATTTTAATCATGGGATGCAGCCGCCGGAATTCAGACAATACGGGCAGCAAATAGAGTGCCGTCAATTCATTGGCTGCGATGATCAGTTTGCCCTTTTGCAGTTCACGCAACTCGACGAGCGATTCATGTGCGTCATGGCGCAGGTTCAGCAATTTCTCTGCATATTCATAAAGCACTTGTCCGGCGTCGGTCAGCACGCCCTCCCGCGAAGAGCGGTCGAATAGACTTTCGCCCAGTTCATCCTCGAGTTTGCGGATGGTCTGGCTTACCGCGGATTGTGTGCGATAAAGTTTTTCGGCCGCACGGGAAAATCGCCGCTCCCGGGCAACGCTGAGAAAAACTTCCAACTGCGAAAGCTCCATAGTTCTTCCTTAATCAATAATGGAAAATATATTAGTAAATCTTATTGTATAATTCTTACTGATGATATGTGAATAATTATAAGCATTGCTTCACGGCATCGGAATCGTAAAATTAGCCTGTACCAACGTTTCTTCGAGGAAGTCATTCATGGCTATGGATCCAGTCCGAATCGCAGTTTTCGATACCACTTTGCGCGACGGAGAACAGTCGCCCGGTTGCAGCATGAATCATCAGGAGAAGCTGCGTCTGGCGCACCAACTCGATCGCCTTGGCGTTGATGTGATCGAAGCCGGCTTCCCTATCGCCTCCGATGGCGATTTTCAAGCGGTGAAGGCCATCGCCAGTGTAATTCGGCGGCCTGTTATCGCCGGCTTGGCCCGAGCCTGCCGCGCCGACATCGAGCGTGCCTGGGAGGCTTTGCAGGATGCCGCGCATCCGCGCATTCACGTCTTCCTGGCGACCTCCGACATCCACTTGCAATACAAGCTGCGCATTACGCGCGACGAGTGTCTTGCTCAGGCTCGCGAATCGGTTCGTTTTGCCAAGTCGCTGTGCAACGATGTTGAATTTTCTCCCGAGGACGCCACGCGTACCGATCCTGATTTTCTATTTCGCGTGCTGGACGCGGTTGTGGAAGCAGGCGCCACCACGCTCAACATTCCAGACACCGTTGGCTATACGGTTCCGCAGGAATTCGGCGAACTGATCGCAAGCATCCGCCGCCGTATCAAAGGAATCGAGAACGTCACTATTTCCGCGCATTGCCACAACGATCTCGGGATGGCCGTGGCCAACACCATGGCGGCCATTGCCGCCGGAGCGCGCCAGGTCGAATGCACCATCAATGGCATTGGCGAACGCGCGGGGAACGCAGCGCTGGAAGAGGTCGTTATGGCGATGCGGGTTCGTCACGACCGTTATCCCCACGAAACAGCCATCGCGTCTGACCAGCTATTTCCTGCCAGCCAACTGCTGAGCGAAATCACCGGCGTCCCTGTGCAGCCCAATAAGGCAGTCACAGGACGCAACGCCTTTGCCCATGAAGCCGGCATCCATCAGGATGGCGTTCTCAAGAATCCGCTCACCTACGAAATCATGACTCCGCAGTCGGTTGGCGTGCCCGATTCAAAACTGGTGCTCGGCAAACATTCCGGACGGCACGCGCTCAGCATTCGTTGCGAACAGCTCGGCTATCAGTTCGACCGCCGCGCGCTGGATGACATCTATCGCCGTTTCGTTCGCCTTGCAGATAAGATCAAACATGTTGAAGATCATCACTTGCTGGAACTGATCCGCGACACGCACAAACCTGCATCATCTGCTACTCCGCTGTTTGAGCCGATTTCAGCTGCTGCCGCGGCCAGTGCTGCGGCTGCGGAATCGCCGAGGCCATTTCCTCTTGTACCGCCTGCCGATACATTGGTTGCGCCGCTTTCCATCCCGCCAGACCATCACGATCAGGAAGATTATCTCTGGGGCGTGTAAGCCGCTCTGTCGTCCTTTCGCATGGCCGAAGCTGATCCAACTCGCGTCTTCTTCGAAAACAGCCAGCCTATTCTGCGCGTCGAAAACATGGATGCGAGCCTGCGCTTCTATGTGGAACTGCTCGGTTTCAAAAACGCTGTTTGGGGCACCAGCGAATTCACCAGCGTGAACCGAGACAGGGCTGGAATTTATCTTTGTCAACGCGGTCAGGGCCAAGGCAAAGCTTGGATCTGGGTCGGTGTCGGGGATGTCGAGAAACTGCTTGAAGAGTACAAAGCGCTCGGAGTAAAGATCCTCATGCCGCCTACCAATTTTCCATGGGCATTGGAAATGCACATCGAAGATCCCGACGGAAATGTAATTCGCTTCGGATCCGATCCAAGATGACGCGGCAATCATTTCGCCCGTTCGCGCTAAACTAATCCCGCATGCTCATAAAGCTGACGATCCTTCCCGGCGACGGTATTGGTCCAGAAGTCACCGAACAAGCCGTCCTCGTCCTGCAAGCCGTTGCCGATGTTTTCGGTCATCAGCTTCAACTCCTGCACAAGAATATCGGCGGCGCAGCGCTCGCCGCCGTGAATGATCCTTTGCCGCCTGAGACGATCAAGGCTTGCCTTGCGTCTTCCGCGGTACTTATGGGCGCGGTGGGCAATCCTGCGTTCGATCACAATCCCAATCATCTGCGCCCTGAAGCTGGACTCCTTCGTCTGCGCCGGGAACTTGGCGTCTACGCCAATTTGCGTCCCGCCATTTCTTTTCCCGCACTCGAAGATTCTTCTCCGCTTCGCCCTGAACTGATTCGAGGCACGAACATTATGATTGTGCGCGAACTCCTCGGAGGGCTCTATTTCGGAGAGCCGCGTTCGATCCAGGGTCCACCCGGAGCGCGCATCGCTACGAACACCATGACCTATGGCGAAGATGCCATCGAGCGCATAGCCTGTATTGCTTTCGAACTTGCGCTCAAGCGACGCCGTAAGGTTTTGTCCGTGGACAAAGCCAACGTTCTCGAATGCTCTCGGCTCTGGCGCGAAGTGGTCGTCCGCTGCGCGAAAGATTATCCGACGGTCCAACTCTCGCACATGTATGTCGATTCGGCTGCCATGTCTCTGGTGCTGCGGCCCAAAGATTTCGATGTCGTGCTGACGGAAAATATGTTTGGCGATATTCTTTCCGACCAGGCGGGCGGAGTGGTCGGCTCACTCGGGCTGCTGGCTTCGGCCAGCATCGGGGGCACGGTCGGCTTGTACGAACCGGTTCACGGTTCGGCCCCGGACATCGCAGGAAAAGGAATCGCCAATCCCTTGGGCGCAATTCTTTCAGTCGCTTTGATGCTCCGCCACACGTTCCAACTAGAGCGCGAAGCCGTGTGCATCGAGAAGGCAGTTAATAGTGTTCTGGCTCAAGGCTCCCGCACTGCGGATCTTTCCCACGCAGGAATGCCTTCCATTAAAACATCAGCGATGGGGAACATCGTGATCAAAGCAATAAAGACGGCCGAATAAATCAAAACATTTAGAGGCGAGAACTCGGCCTTCCGGACAGCGGCTTCACGGCTTGTGCCACCATGCCATCTCGGCCATCATATTTTCCCGTGATGTCATACCACCGGATGCGCAGCATCTCCTGGCACATGCGGGCGCCGTCAACCAGCGGATTAATGCGGGTTCCTCCGCTATGTCCCCATTGAACCGGGACTTCCTCCGTGCGGAGACCAAATTTCCGCGCGAGGAAGAGAATCTCAGGATCGAATCCCCACCTCTCTATCCTTTCGAGCGGGAAAATCGCCTGAGCAGCAGCTCGTGTAAAGGCTTTAAAGCCGCACTGCGTATCTTTGAATTGCAGCCCTAAAACCGCTCGCATGAGCAGGTTGAAGATTCTTCCGAAGACCTGACGGTGCAGCGATTGCCTTTGCGTTTGCAATTCGGTGCGCAGCCAGCGCGATCCAATCGCAATATCCGCTCCCGCCGCCAGCGCCTCCAGCAGTTTCGGCATTTCTTCTATCGGAGATGACAAATCCGCATCGCTGAATACCACAATATCGCCCCGAGAACTCAAAATGCCATTGCGAACGCTATAGCCTTTGCCGCGATTTCCAGGGTTCTCGACCAGCCGGACCATTGGGTCTTTGGCGGCAAAGGCGCGCACGATTTCCGCCGTATTATCCCTTGAACCATCGTTCACCACAATGACTTCGGCGTCCCACCGTTGCGCCCGCACGTAGGCAAGCACCTTATCGAGAGTCGCGCCCAGGCGTTGGCTTTCGTTATACGCGGGAATCACGATACTGTAAGTCATGTCGTTGAATTGGCGCATGGCATGCCGGCCCACCCGGAACAGAATTAAGATGTCGTTTTAGGCGGCGGTGTTGCCACACCCGGACTCAGGGTAATTGTACGTCGTCCTTAGCCACTAAGGAAGATAACCGGAGGTAACGGAGATAGCGGAGGGTAACCCGCTTGCGCTTATGCAACGTTCTGCTTTTGCAGTAACATGCAGAAAAACTCATTCGCCAGATCCCCATCCAGCAAGCCCTGGCGGGCTTTCTCGGCCATCATTTGTGCCGATTGCTCGTGTCCGATTGCCGGCTTATAAGGGCGCGCCGTGCGCAGCGCGTCATACACATCCACCACCTGCAAAATGCGGGGCAGTAGCGGAATCTCGCCTGCTCTCAATCCATCCGGATAGCCCGAGCCATCCATGTGCTCATGGTGGTGCCGGATAATAGGCAGCACCAGGCGCAGCGACTTTAATGGCCTACAAATATTTTCGCCCGTCAGCGGATGCTGTTTCATCACAGTCCACTCTTGCGGGGTCAGGTCGCTGCCCTTCTTCAAAATTTCGTCTGGCACGGCAATCTTCCCCAAGTCGTGAAGATATCCCCCGCGCCGCAGCGCCAAAATTGAATCCTCATCTAATCCCAAGTGCCGCCCCAACTCGGAGGCGTTGACTGCCAACCGCTCGCAATGCCCTTCGGTGTAAGGGTCCCGGCCTTCTACAATCAATCCCAGCGTGCACAACACTGAATCGGCAGTTTCCAATTCATCGGTAAACTCTTTCATCTTCAGCAGCGATTTCACCCGCGCCGTCAACTCCTCCGAGAGCACCGGCTTGTTCAGGAAATCATCGGCGCCCGCCTCAATTCCGCGCAGCTTCTCTGCGCCATCGCTCAAACCTGTGATCAGCACAAACGGAATCAGCCGCGTCGCCGGATCTTCCTTCAGCCCGCGGCAAAACTCATATCCCGACTTTCCCGGCATTCTCACATCGGAAAGAATCAGATCTGGCGCTTGTCGCCGAACCTCAGCCTCGGCGGCGTACGCGTCGCCCGCCGTCACTACTTCGTATCCACGCATGCTGAGCAACTGGCTCATCAGCGCGGCGATCCCGGGATTGTCATCCACCACCAGAATTCGCGAAGCTGGTCTCCGCGTCGTTGTTACGCCCATCTCTGGATCAGAAGCGGCTTCTGGTTGGGAGGTTGTACCAAGGGTATCGCGGGACGCGGGACGGAAATCGCGAGGAAAACTCATGAACACGAATCGACTGCAGCCTTTAACAACGTAGCAAACATTCTACTGCATTCCGCAGTCCCTCGCGCGTGAAGAAAGTGAAGAAGAAAGATACGAACACATTCCCATTCCGGAAATCGCCACCGCTCTTGTGATGTCCGACCTTGTGCATCCGGACGATTCCTGCTTAGTCTCAGCCCATGCTGACCTTCCACAAACGCTTTATCTCTTCTACCGCTCTGGCGCTGGCTCTTGCCTTCGCACACGCAGCTCCGATTTATTGCGCTTCCAAGCCTCGTGTTATTGCCTTCGGGAAGTGGACCACCGTTCCATACTTTGCGGACCGCAACTCCGCGGAACCCGGCGCAGCAGATGGGAAGCCGCTCTCGCTCAAAATCCGCTCTCTCCTGGTCGACGCTCGGGTAAAAGAATTCACCCTCGGCCCTCCGCACGAAGTGACTGACCGGCTGTTCGTAGTTCGCCGCGTCTTCCGTATGAATGACAGTCTTCCGCAGGAATCGAACTCTCCTCCGCGCTGGCAATGGCAGCGCGGCGGATGGCTCCTCATCGACCGCCTCACCGGCCGGATTTCGCCCATCAACCTGCCCGAATTCGACCCCCAATGCTCGGCTACAGCCTGGTACCGCGATTTCGCCGCCTACTGCGGAATCTCGGAGGACGGCAAGAAAATCTTTGCCATGGTAGCTCAAATCAACCGCCGTAAACCCGTGCTGAAGAAGATTCTTGAGGGCAAGAGCACTATGGGCGAAGAGCCAAAAACTACCTCACTCGAATCGACTTGCACGGCGCCTGCCTGGCAGCGTACGCCTACTCGTGTCACATTTCAGCCCGCAGATGCTGCGGAACAGACATTCGCTATCCGCGGCCACGTTGTAGATTTAGTCACCGAAGAAGAAGACGACGAAGAGGCTGAAAAGTAATCACCCGATTGCTAAAGACTAAAGACATGCCGCCTCCATCGCCACTTTGATACTCGCAACTCTGTCCGCAAGACTTCCCGGTTCGATATAGAAGATCTCATATCCGAACTTTCTATAAGTCTCTTCATGGATACGCTCAAAGCGTAAAGCTTCTTCCAAACTGATTCGCCGCGCTTCGGTCGGCGCGATGAAGCCAAGACTCCGTACAAAGAAAACACGTTTTTGATAGATTGCTTCCCTCTTGATCCGCTCCAGTTCGTCAGCGAGCACCTCGGACACAGGATGCCCCAGGAAGGCTGCCAAGGCCGCCGTGCAGACGGCTGACCGGTCATAAAACTGCACCTCAGCCGAATTGCCAGATGCCCAAATTTGACGCTGCCTCTGTATTCCAGCAACCGCGTCGATGAATGAGGGATCCGCCCACGGTTCCGCGACGCCCTGCGCTTGTCTCAGAGCAATAACGTCAGTTGCCGCTTCTTCGACGATGCTGAAACCGTCAACCTCCAGTTGACGGATAATCGCCGTCTTCCCCGAGCCCGGCGCACCGGTGAGTACAAACCTTTTCATTCAAATCGTTACTACCTATATCTCTAACTGACCCGCTTATTTCCCCTACGCTTCTATCACAGGCAGTTCCTGCGCCACGCCCGTTTCCCGCACCTTTGCGCTCGTAACCAGAATCACCGAGAGCACCACGATCACGCTCCCCGCCACAATAAATCGATCCACGCGCTCATGCAGAATCAGCCAGCCCAAAAACACCGCGACCACCGGATTCACATAGGCATACGTCGACACCTTCGACGTGGGAACATGCTCTAGCAGCCAGATGTAAGCGGTATATCCAATCCACGACCCACATACGACCAAATACAGCGTGGCGCTCACCCCACGCACTGTCCACGTAACGTGCGAGAAGTCCCCTATCGCCAGCGCAAACAAAAAATTGGCCACTCCCGCCGCCGTGATCTGCCATCCGGTCGCGCTGAAGACGTCCATTCCGGACTGCCATTTCTTCGATAACACCGATCCCAGCGCCCACAAAAACGACCCTCCGAGCAAACTCAGCGACGAAAACAGTTGACGCCTGCCCAGTTCCGATGTCTGGTGCAACTCCGGCCAAAAAAGAACGAACAAACCCACGATTCCCAATGCCAAACCCGCCTTGCCGCGACCAGAGATTCGATGATGCCCCAGCAGCAACGAATCCAGCACCAGAAACCACAACGGCGTGACCGCGATAATCAGCGCAGCCAGTCCCGATGACACCGTTAGTTCCGCCCATGACAGCGTCAGGTTTCCGCCCATTAGCAAAAGAACTCCCACAACGGAGGCCAGCGCAATCTGCCGCACCGAATACCAAATCTTGCGCCCCATCGCGGCGCACACCGCCAGCATCACCGTCCCGGCAATCAAGAACCTCACCGCGCACATCAATGCCGGAGGAATGCTCTGCACCGCAATATCGATTGCCAGATAAGTCGAGCCCCAAAACAAATACACCAGCCCGAAGGCAAGAATCACCGCAAACCGGCTTGGGCTGTGAGCTTTAGACATTTGAGTGAAAAGATTAGGGAAGCTAAAACATATCAGAGCGCCTTGGGCTCTGAGGGATTCTAAAATTCAGATTGTAAGAAAGATTTCCACGAGGCCCGCTCTCAAGATCATTTTGTCACCCTGAGCGCCGCGCACTCGCGGCCCGAAGAGCCTGCCCTGAGCTTGCCGAAGGAATCTCCTGACCGCCACTCTCTCCACACTGCGGCACTACTTTAACTTCTCATACTCCGCCTTCGCCGTCTTCAACACCGGAACATCCGGATCGGCATCCTTCCACGCCGCAAAAAAATCCTGATAGGCCAACTTCGCCTTCTCGGTATTGCCTTGCAACCCATAAGCTCGCCCCAATCCCAACTGAGCCAGGGGATACAACACGCTGGTCGGCTCAATCCCGCGGTGATCGAGTATCCTCTGATACTCTGCCGCGGCCTTGACTCCATCGTGCAACTGAAGGAAGGCTTCGCCGCGAACCGAAGTAGCCCAAATGCCGTTAACTCCTAGTTCATAGGACCTGGCTGAATCAAGCGCTGCAATCGCCTGCTCGGCCTGGTGGCGTTGCAGCAGGTTGATGGCGCGCACCGTAGGAATTTCCACGTGATTGAGTAGAGTGCCAAGCGGATATTCTTTTTCCAGACTTCCGGCCAGCTTTTCGGATTGCGCTGCATCTCCAACCAGCGCGTAAATTCGTGCACCGTCGCTTTGAGAAAAACTGTCATCGGAAAGCGCCAGCGCGGCGCTTACTTTCGGCCTGGCTTCCTGCGGGTAGCCAACCGTAGCGTCACAACTCGCCTCGGCCAGCAGGTTTTGCGCACTCCATCCCTTGTTTCCATGAGCCTGCGCGGCATTGAGCCCGTCTGTATAGCGTTCTCGCGCATGACCTATTCTTCCTCGTGCGCATTCGCCCTGCCCCTGGAAGAGATCGTAGATCGGCTCGTGCAGATTTCCAATGCCCTTCGCGGCCTGTTGCTGCATGGTGTTCTCATCGCCCCGGATGAAGGCGATGCCGTAAAGGACCAGTCCCATGGACCACGATTCAACATTCTGCGCGATCGCCTGCTCGGAAATCGCTTTGGCTTCGTCGTAGCGGTCGAGCGCGAGATACGTTCTTGCCAGGTTTGTATAGGCATAGGGATCTTTGGAATTAATCTTCAACGCCTCACTCGCGCTCGCCAGCGCCTTGTCAAATTCGCCACTCCGCTCGTTTTCCAGCGCCAGATTATCCCGCGGAACGCTGTCGCGCGGATATGCCTGGATCCATTTTTCGAGAATCTCGATGTCTTTATCTTCCTGCCTGGTGGCCTCGCCGTAATAGTGAGAGGAAATATAAAACCTCTCCCTCTCACTCGCTCGCTCCTTCGTATCGAAGGCTTTTCGCAGGTATTCGGTGGCCTCCTTCCTGTTGCCCGTATTATTACAAGCCACGCCCAGGGTGGCCAAGGCCATGGCAAAATTCGGATCGATTTCGATCGCTCGCTTCAGGTGAGGAATTGCCGTGTCGTCATCGAACTTCGAATGCGCCGCCTCACCCAGGCTGAACTCCTTCAAGGCATCAAGCGAAGACGTTGTCGCCGCTTCCAGCGGCGTTGCGTATTTCTGCACCGAGCCAATCGATTCTCCTAGCTTCTCTCGCAATTGCGAAGCGGCGCTGTCGAGCGACTTGAGCACCTTCTCCTTGCTGTCGGCTTCTACCTGCTCCCGCGCCAGTGAATCGCCAGTTTGCGCGTTCACTGCCTCCAGCGTAACCACGTAATGGCTGCCCAGGCTTGAAATAGAGCCCAGCATCATCGCCTTCACGCCTTCGCGCTGGCAGATCTCGCGCGCCACATCGTTGGTCACGCGGTCATCACTCGACTTCCCCATTAATTTCAAAGTTTCGCGAATGCGCGACTGCGGAAAAATGTTGAGATAAGGCGATTGCTCCAACTGCACCGCCAGCGCCTCTTTCAACGTTCCATCGAATACCGGATCGCCGGTGGTATTCACGAAGTCGGCCAGCAGCACGCTGTCTTTCTCGGTAAGCCCAGCCGATCGCCGCGACCGCAGATAGAAACCGCCGCCAATGACGACCGCGAGAATTACAAGCACAACCGCTATCAGCATCCAGGGGAGTTTTTTCCTTGCAACCCCGCTCTGGGCGGCCATGACCACAGGCGCTGAAGCCGGCGCGACAACTGCCGCGCTGGAAACTGAGGATGCAGCTGGCCCGGAGCTCGACACAGCGGAAACCGGCATATGTGATCCTGAAAGTACCGCTGGCGCAGGAAGTTCCTGCACTACCGGGTAAGAATCGGAATGCGCGACACTGGCGCGTCCGCTCTCCGTATCCCGCTTCAGCCGTTGCAGGTCGGCGCGAATATCAGCTGCATGCTGGTAGCGCAGGTTGCGGTCTTTCTCCAGCGCCTTGTTGATCACATCTTCCAGCTTCGGCGGAAGATCGGGATTCAAACGAATCGCCGGCACCGGGGCTCGGTCCAAAATGGCCTGAAAGATCAGCGCGGAAGTTTCTCCGCGAAATGGCAACGTACCCGTCGACATTTCGTAGAGCACCACGCCGAAGGAAAAAAGATCCGTACGCGAATCCAGATCTTTCCCCTTCGCTTGCTCCGGAGACATATAGGCAACAGTCCCCAAGGTCGATCCCGGGCTGGTCAAGTGCTCTTCAACCGCGATGGCCGTGGGCGCCGTGACATCGGGGACGTCACTCGACGAGGCGGGATTCGCCTTCACCTTGGCCAATCCAAAGTCCAGAATCTTGGCGTGCCCGCGCTTGGTCACAAAAATGTTCGCCGGCTTAATATCGCGGTGGACGATGCCTTCCATGTGTGCGGCATCCAGTGCGTCTGCAATCTCGATTGCCAGAGCGAGGATCGTTTCCAACTCCATCGCCCGGCTGCCAATCAAATGCTTGAGCGTTGCCCCGTCCAGATATTCCATGACAAGGTAGGCGCGGCCGTTCTCCTCGCCGATGTCATAGATCGTGCAGATATTCGGATGATTAAGTGCGGACGCCGCCTTGGCCTCGCGGCGAAATCTTTCGAGCGACTGTCGATCCTGCGCCAGTTCTTCGGGCAAGAATTTCAACGCAACGAATCGGCCCAGGCGCGTGTCTTCGGCTTTGTAGACAACGCCCATCCCGCCGCCGCCCAGCTTCTCTACAATCCGGTAATGCGAAATCGTCTGATCGAGCAAGAAGATTCCTCGTTTAAAGAGTGCACCCATGCTAGGCGCAGTGCGCGGCGGAGTCAAAAATTAATGTAGGGGCAGACTCACCCGGCTAGTCGTCGCCGCAAAAAGCCGGTTCTTTTTTCTTTTCTCTTTTCTCTTTGCTTTGCGAACCCACCTAGTGGCGACATTAACGAGGACTGTGGTTTTCCCATGCGTCGTTAAGACGTTAATTGGAGTGCGGCTGGCGGTTTCCGGAGCACCCATTGTGACACCTGACCTTGTGATCCACAGCCAAATCAATCCATCATTGCTCAGCACAAGGAGCGGAGCGCGGACTGCGTCACGTCCATGCAGGCAAAAACATGGCATGTAAGCACATGATTCAAAGGAACTAAACATCTAAGTGATTTAAATAGTGGTATTTGCGGACAAAAAACCGCCAAGCCCATGATCCTGAGTAATTTGTGAAATGGGGGGAGGGGGCACACCCCCTGTAGTCGAAAGTTAAAACCAGCGTGGCGATTAACAAGGGGATATCTTCAGGCGGCGGACAGGAAGTCAAATTCCCCGCCCTGTCGCAAAAGGCGAGACAAGAGCGGCGCACCCACGGGGATTATGCGGTGAAAAGCTGGGCAGACCTGGCAGCTACTCTCCAGCGCTCGATTTCGCTTCCATATAAGAGCGCAGAATCGCGTTGATGCGCGTCTGGTAGCCCCGGCCGTTTTTCTTGAGCCACTCGACGACGTCATGGTCGACCCGAATCGTAAGTCGGTCTTTCGGCTCGGGCATCTTGAGCCGAGCATTCTTCCAGAAAGATTTGCCAAGCTTTGGGATGTCGGAAAAGTCGATGTCGACGTCGCTCATGGCGCGAAGCCGCTTAAAGTCTGTCGCTCCCTTGGAGCGTGTTCCTGAGGTGGGTTGCGTATTCTTTTCTTTCATCTCTGTGAACCCTCCTGGCCGAAATAATCCGTCGGCGGTTGCCCCGCATAACGTAGACCACAACGATCTCTATATCGTCCATGCGTTCGATTGCTAACACGGCGCGAGGAATTGGCCCGCAAGAGGCCGTTATGCACAACATGTACATACAGTTGATGTAATTGTCAACGTTCGAGAGCTAGCAAGAAAAACGGGGGTTACGGCGCGCTCGTTCACCACGTATAATGTTCTTGAATAAGATGTCAGCCAATGCCACGCAATCGTTCCAATTCGAGTCAGATCAATTTGCACAAGCCCGAGTGCTGGCTGCACTGCCTGGTGTGCCCGCGCCGCTATCGTGCGAACCTCCCTTCGCGTCTTCGTCCCAGCCTCTTCGGTAGCGACTAACAATCCTCCTCAACCTTCTGTGAAGTATGCGTTGGAGCGCGAAAGCGTGCGCCGATGGCCTTTACTGGCGCCTGATCACTGAGCACCGACCACTGCCTTAGGAGGATTCCATGACTACCAAAACCGCAGCCGTTGAAGAAAAAGTTGGACCCAAAATTAAGACCGCGCTGCCCGGGCCTAACGCCAAGCGCATCCTGGCCAAAGATGAGCAATACATCTCGCCGTCGTACACCCGCTCCTATCCTATGGTCGCGAAGAGCGGCAAAGGCATTGTGATTACTGATGTTGACGGCAACGAGTTCTATGACTTCTCCGCGGGCATTGCCGTGACCTCAACCGGCCACTGCCATCCGCATGTGGTTGCAGCAATGCAGAAGCAGGCGGGCGAACTGATTCACATGTCGGGCACGGATTTCTATTACGAGAGCATGGTCGAACTCGCCGAACGGCTTTCGAAGATCGCGCCCATGCCCGGTCCGCACAAGTTTTACTACGGCAACTCGGGCGCGGAGGCCATTGAATGCGCTCTGAAGCTGGCACGCTATCACACCAAGCGCCAGAACATCATTGCGTTCTTTGGCGCGTTCCATGGACGCACCATGGGCGCCATGTCGCTGACCGCCTCAAAACCCCAGCAACGGCGCCGCTTTGCGCCGCTTATGCCGGGAGTGACGCATGTTCGCTATCCCGACGTCTATCGTGGCTGCTCAGGTGGAGCGCAGGATGCGGAAAAGTTTGCGCTGGGGTGCGCGCGCTACATCGAGGAGAAGCTTTTTAAAACCATCCTTGCTCCTGAAGAAGTGGCGGCAATTTTCGTGGAGCCGGTGCAAGGGGAAGGCGGCTACGTAGTGGCGCCAACCATCTTTATGCAGGAACTGCGCCGCATCTGCGATCGCCATGGCATCATGCTCGTCATGGATGAGGTGCAGAGCGGCATCGGACGCACCGGCAAATGGTGGGCAGTAGAGCACACAGGTGTGCAGCCGGATATGGTCTGTATGGCGAAAGGAATTGCCTCGGGCATGCCGCTGGGCGTCACCATGACGCGGGCTGAAATCATGGACTGGGTGCCGGGTTCGCACGCGTCGACTTTTGGCGGCAATCCGGTGTGTATAGCGGCAGCGCTGGCTACGCTCGATGTGATCGAGAAAGAAAATCTGCTCGAGCACTCGGCGGAGGTAGGCGGGCACATGATGAAGCGTATGGCGGACTGGCCGGCAAAGCTGCGCCTGGTAGGTGATGTGCGTGGACGCGGCCTTATGGTTGGCGTGGAAATCGTGAAAAACAAAACCACAAAAGAATATGGTGCAGCTGAGCGCGATCTGATTGTCGAAAAGGCATTCGAGCGTGGCGTGCTCTTCCTGGGCTGTGGGCCGAGCACGATTCGCATATGCCCTCCGCTGGTGGTGACGAAAGAGCAAGGGGATGTTGCAGTGGATGTGCTGGAAGAGTGCATTCGCGAGGTGGGCAGATAGCATGTCTGGTGTAGCGGGGGTCTGGGCTCGGCATGGGGAATATCGCCTTGGAGGGCTGCGTACCTGAGGCGTCATCGCTTCCGTTCCCGACCCCGGCGATAATCAGAGCAAGCGAATGAAGTCTCTGATCACGCCCGGCGTTTTTCTGCTGGCGGTCGCCATTCTGCTGCACACAGGACTGGTTACTCCCAGCGCCGCAATCATTGGCTACGCCTTCTATGGCGTGTGGGTCGCAGGTCTGCTGCTGGCGTGGCGATTTCATTCCAGCCGCATACTGTTTGCCTTGTTGGTTTTGTTCCTTGCTCAACAGGCCATTGCATATTTCTCCGCAGGTCATGTTTCAGCACGTGGGCCAGGCAGCATAGCGTTGGCCGCGGTTGGAGTGCTCCTGCCGCTGGATTTTGTTTTGCTTTCGCTGCGTAAGGAGAAGGGATTCACGTTCCCCACGGTTGCCCCGCCTGCCCTGCTGCTGTTCATTGAATCGGTGATCGTGGCTGTGCTGTGCCGACCTCAACCTCTTGCTGGTGCGCAACACGCACATCGCGCCCTGGCGCCTGCGCCACTTCCATTCGCCCCCCTGCTGGCCTTTGCGGCCGCGGCAGTACTGTTGCTCATACGATTTGCGCTTTATCGCAAGCCGGCGGAAGGGGGAATGCTTTGGGCGTTGCTGGCTTGTTTTCTGGCGCTTCGGTTTGGAGGCGTAGGCCTCATTCCGGCCAGTTATTTTGCGGCTGCCGCGTTCATTCTGGCGGGCGCGATTGTGGAAGCCTCTTACCTGCTCGCCTACCAAGATGAACTTACGGGCGTGCCTTCCCGCCGGGCATTCCAGGAAAGCTTGCTTCGTCTGGAGCCGGTGTATTCCATCGCAATGGTAGACATCGACCACTTCAAGCGGTGCAATGATACTTATGGTCACGATACCGGGGACCAGGTGCTTCGCCTGGTCGCGGGACGACTGGCGCGTGTCACAGGCGGAGGACAGCCGTATCGCTATGGCGGCGAGGAATTTGCCATTGTATTTCCCGGCAAAACCACCAACGAGGTGTTGCCTCATCTCGAAGAGTTGCGCTCCAGGATCGAGAGCAGCAGTTTCAGGTTCCGCGGTTCAGAGCGCCGTCAGGAACCCAGAGGGTTCGATCGACGTGAGCCTGGTGCTCGGAGAAGAACGCGCGGCAAGGCAATTCGGGATCTGGCGAAAGCAGTTGCGGCGACTGAGCTTTCGGTCACCGCGAGTATCGGGGTAGCGACCTCCGGTACGAAGAGTTCTACACCGGAGGAAGTGATCAAAGCGGCGGATAAAGCGCTCTATCGAGCAAAGGCTAGCGGCCGTAACCGAGTCGAGACAGATTCCGCGAAGCCACGAAGGGCGAGGAGCAAGACGGCGGGAATCGCCTGAACTCTTAAGTGGTGGCGCAATTTGCCATGGTTAGAAGAAGAAGAAGTCGAGATCCGCTCGACCCTTCGGTCCCGCTCAGGGCAAGCTAGCCGGGGCCGCTGTCCAACATGGACATTGTGGCAGATTGCGCCACTAGGCTTGCGGATCGAGCCAGGCTGCTGGTTGAAACTCTGAAGATCGGGGCGGCGAGAAGAAACTACGCATGAGCCCGGGATCGTCTCGTGAAGGCGGGAAGAGGACTTCCCGGGCTTATGCGTTGGCAAACACCACAGACCGTGCGGTCAGCCTGCGGGTGAAGGTGAATGAGAGTGTTTCCGCCCAGTGCCTGCGCAGACCGGACATTTTTGCCGGATAAACGCCACGCCGTCGGATTTGCCACTGATTTCGACAGGCTTAGCGACATATCCGGTACCGCCGCAGCGCGGACAGTCCTTCGGATCCACTCATCCCCCTCAGTTGGATTGAGTGTTGCATCAAAAGTCAACGGCCAAGAAAAAAAATGGTTTTTGTTACGAAATCCGAACAAAATGTTTTGTTGAATCGCCCGGTCGCAGCAGTGAACGCCTCGCCAGCAAAAAACATCTCGTCGAATCGCTCTCTATGAGCTGGAGATTGATTCGACGCCCAGCATTGCGAGGGCAGCGTCTTCAGCGGACGAGAGTCCACTGACTGCAACCGCACCTACGATCTCGCCATTCTTTCGGATGGGAACTCCGCCGCCCCAACCAACATATCTAGGGTCGCCATAGAAAGAAATGTCATGCCCCTTCTCGGGGTGTTTGACCTTGTCACCGATTTCTTTGGTTGGTTTGCCCTCGCGCGCGGCGGTCCAGGCCTTATTCATGGCGATTTGGATGGAGGAGACGGGAGCGCCGTCCATGCGTGCGAAGCAGATGATGTCGCCATGCGAGTCAGCAACGGCAACGGATGCAGCCTTCTGCATGTGCGAGGTCTTTTCGAGAACGAGATCGAGAGCGTGTTTGGCTTCCGAATAGTCGATGGTGTGAAGGGTTCTCATGGTGGAAGGAGCGTCCACGGACGGAAGAAGCCGGATCTCATTTTGGCGCACAGCAAAGATACACGGGATCCTTCGATTGCTTAGGACAGCAACCGGTCGTTGCCAACAAAAATGGGCTGGGCAAACTGCCCAGCCCGGTTAACCAGTTCTTGTTAGAACTGGAATCTCAGGGCGAATTGAATCAGGCGCGGGTTGTTGACGGTGTCGGTGATCGCTCCGAAGCCATTCGCGGTTGTATCCAAGGCTCCGCTAGCCGTGGTCGTCGGGTTAAAGCCGTTTCCTGGCGGCCCAAATTGCGGGTGGTTGAACAGGTTGAAGAACTCCGTCCGGAATTGCAGGCCGTACTTCTCGTCGAAGACGAAGCGCTTAAAGATGGCGAAATCAAAGTTGTTGATTCCGGGCATGCGAATGTTGGAATCCACGCGCGATTCAGAACCGTAGCCCCACGCTGGAGGGGGAGCAAAGCAAGCGGTATTGAACCAATTGGTGATGCTGCCACCACCGGCCTTCTTATCGCAACCGGCTATCACATCAGGGCGAATGTTACTGATGCCCAACCCGGTGCTTTCCAGTGGTGTGGCAGTACCCGCCCAGTCGATCTTAACCGGGAAGCCGCGCTGGAAGCTGGTGATGCCGTCCACTCCCCAGCCGCCGACAACCTCATTCATCGCGTTGGAAACTCCGGAGGCGTACGGTTTACCGTGGCCGAAAGGAAGATCCAGCACGTAGCTGATGATCAGGCGTTGCGACACATCCTGCGAGGAGAGCGACCGCTCACCATTCAGATTGTTGTAATCCTGCACCGACCCGGTGCCGCCCGTATTGCCTTCGAGCCAACTGGTCAGCGTGTCGGTGTTGGTCATGAGTTTAGCGTTGGTGTAGGCGACCAACAGCGTACCGCCCCCCTGGAACCGGCGAGTGACCGTGGCTTGCAAAGAGTTATAGCTGCTGCCACAGCATCCGTAGCCGCCAAGGCTGAGGCCCGCATATTGCGGGTACGGACGGTCAAGCTGTCCGGCCGGAATCGTGGGGCTCTGACCTGCGAGTCCGCCAATCGACGGATTCGGACTTCTCAAGGGATTCGTAATGTCTTGGGCAATAGCAACCGGTTGTCCGGCCGCGAATTGCGCTGCGGCCTGGTTAACGAAAGAGTCGGGGATTTGATCGATGTTGGTTGAGTACTGTTGGAGGTGAACCCCGTGCGAACCTGCGTAGGCCACATCGGCGAAGAAACCCGCTGGGAGTTGGCGCTGAATGTCGAAATTGTATTGCTCTACGTATCCATATTCCGGGCTCTTGTAGGGCGCCAGGGTAGGATTGCCGTTTGTGGCCACGAATGCCGAGGTGGCCGCATTTCCGCCGGTTCGACCCGGAGGCGGCAAAACTCCTGCAACTCCAAACGGTCCGGGCGTGCAACCAGTAAGAGCAGCGCTCGTCGGTGCGCCCGCAGTGCCCTGCGCCACAAAGGTACAACTACTCTCATCAAGAGAGGAGTTCGGGGTCAAACCTTGGTCGAGTGAGGCGTGGAAGGGGGTGGTGGCCAGATTGATTACGTCATTATCCGGGTTAAGCGCGAAGGACACATAGTTGGGGATAAAGAATAGTCCAAAGCCGCCGCGAATAACCGTCTTCTCATCCGCGCTGTAAGCGAAGCCCAGGCGCGGCGAAAACTGCGTCTTATCCAGCGGCAGGTTGTTGTTGCTGGAATTGATGCCGGTGCCAACCAGGTTGGCGTCCCCGACACAGGGGGAACCTATAGTGCCGCCGCAGCCCGTAACCGCCTGATTGACTGCGGTCGGGTTCCAGTAGCTCAGACGGTTGTAACGTTCGGACCATGTCCCAGGAAGCTCGTAGCGCAGTCCGATGTTCAAAGTCAGCTTCGGAAAGACGTGCCAGGTATCGTCTCCGTAGAAGGCACGATAGGTTTGTCGGCCCGCGGTCTGCGCGGGAACCTGAGCGGAACCTTCCGTCTGATTCACGAAGGTCGTAGGACCATTCTGAGCCAACCCGAGCAGGAAGTCGGCGTACGGCGACCCAATGGTGCAATTGTTGGCCGTAGTGCAATCGGGAAGGGCATAGTTGGTGGTCCATGCTCCCGAGAAACCGAATGCGCCACTGGCGATATTGGTTTGATAGTAGTTATCCAGGCCCAACTCATACTGAGCACCGACCTGAATGGTGTGTTTCCCACTGATAATGGTCAGCGATGGAGAGATGTTGTACTGCGTGTTGTGGTCGCCGATTGCGCTGTTGCCTTGGCTGATGCCTACGTCATCGTGGTACGGAAATGCGGGCGTCGGTGGCGTTCTGGCGGCTGAGGGTATGACGGTGTTGTAACTCGCAGGCCATCCCAGCTGGGTCAGGTCGTATCCGGCGAGGATTGGCGCGCGCAGGTAAATGAATCGGCTGCCCGACACGTTCAAATCGCCGATCAGGTTTGAAGTGAAGGTGTGATTGAGGTCCACCGCAAGAGCTTTCGTGTGATAATCCTCAGCGCAACGATCCTGGCAGAGGCCAGTTCCAAAGGGATTGGTGGGAAGATCGAGCAGACCGTAGTAGGTGAAGCGCCCGAAGAGGCGAGTCTTGTCAGTGATGTTTTGGTCGCCGCGTCCCACGAACTGCGTAGTATTGCCGCCGGTGCTGCTGGCGGAGGTAAAGTTGTCGGGGTTGCTCAAGTTGAAGGTTGTTGGGGCCCCGGGAAACGTATAGTACTTATCCCAAAGAGTAGTCGCAGCCTTGCTGAACTGGGTCGTCGGAATAATATTGCCAGGGTACGCCTTTCGGAGGCCGGTGGCGGGGTCCACAGTGAACGGGTCGTAGAGCTGGACACCCTGGGCGAGCAATGAGGAGAAATCGCCAGCCCGGAAGGCTGCCGTAGGCACATCCGTGGTAATGACACCGCCGGTGCGCAGGCGGAACTGCTCAAAGCTGCCAAAGAAGAAAGTCTTGTTCTTGATGACCGGACCGCCTACGTTGACTCCGTAATTGTTCTGCACCCACGGTGGAGGGGTGTTAGAGGTGCCAGCCGCTAGTTCCGAACCTTTATAGAAGTATTCATTCGAGTTCAGCACTTTATTGCGGAAAAACTCATACGCCGATCCGTGGAACTGATTCGTACCCGATTTGGTGCTGAAGTTCATGACAGCGCCGGAGAACTTGCCCCACTCTGCGCCGATGTTGTTGTATTGGACTTTGAACTCACCAACGGAGTCCTGGGTCGGGATGACGATCGGCAGGTTGATATAGCCGATGTTCAGGGGTTGACCATCCAGATACTCTGCGCCCTGATTTGCGAACGAACCGCCAACCTGATAGTTGCCCCAGCTAAACGGGTTCTGCCCGACGGGAGTTCCACCTGCGCCGCCCTGGGCTACCACGGAAGGAGCAGTGGTAAGCAGGTTGAAAACGTTGCGTCCGTTCAGAGGAAGCTCATTGGTCTCGCGCGTGTCAACCACCTGGCCCAGCGAGGAGGTTTCGGACTGGAGCAGCGGCGTCTGCGATGTAACTTCGACGACCTGACTGACTTCGCCAACTTGCAGAGGCGCATTCACGGTCGTGGACTGCTGCACCTGGACAGTGACGTCAGTGCGCGCGAAGTGCTTAAAACCTGTTTTTTCGATATCAACCCGGTAGTTGCCAGGGTTCAAATTCACAAACGTGTAGAGGCCGTCCGCGCCGCTTTGCGCTGTGCGTTTTTCCTGCGTCCCGACATTCGTCAAGGTCACAGCTGCATCGGCAATCGCAGCTCCGGATGAATCAGTAACCTGGCCGGCAACCGTACCGTAGGTGCTTTGAGCATGCAAAGAAAGCGAAGCGGAGAGCAGCAGACTCACGGAGACGAGGAGGGTGCACAGGATGCGACGCGGCATGCTAGTCCTTTTCAATTACAGGAATTCCCTGGTTAGGGGAGCGGCTGGATTTTCGAGCACATGCACAACGGTTGTCAAGAATAAAATGAAAAAAAACGATGTGAATAATCGTTAACTCACTCGAAAGTGTTATGCTGTCGCGGTCATGCCAGTCACGATGTTGCGAATCGCGAGAGACCTCGACGTCTCCGTGGTTACGGTATCGAAGGCGCTCCGAAACCAGGGGCGGATCAGCCAAGCGACCCGGGAACGGGTGCTACAGCGCGCCAAAGAGCTGAATTATCAGATGAACTGGGTGGCGCGCAGCCTGGTGACGCGGCGCACATTTACCATCGGGTTACTCCTTCCAGAGTTTACCCATTCCTTTTTTGGGGAGGTGGCCCGGGCGGTTACTGAGACGGTACGTCCCTGTGGTTACCATGTAGTACTTTCGTGCTTTGAAGAGGATCCCGAATTGGAAGCCAGCGAGACGGATTCGATGCTGGCGCGGCAGGTCGATGGGCTGATAATTGCATCCTCGCAACCTCCCCGGCATTTGGATCTATTCAAGAGGATACGGCAGCGAGGCGTACCTTATATATTGATCGACAGACCGATTCCCGGAGTAAAGGCTTGTTTTGTGGGCGTAGACAATCGGGCGATTGGGAAAGTGGCGACAGAACATCTTATCGACCGGGGATGTCGGCGGATTGCCCATTTGCGAGGTCCGAAAGCCAGCATCGCGGAAGGCCGGCTGGCGGGCTATCGGCTGGCTCTGGCGAAGCACGGATTGCGAATCTCTTCAGATTACGTGGTGGACGGCGGACGTTCGGACAAGACCGGATGTGAAGGAATGCGACAGTTGCTAAAGCTGCGCCCGATGCCAGACGGCGTTTTCTGCTACAACGATCCGGTAGCGATTGGCGCGATTCGTGGGGTGTTAGAGGCGGGACTCAAGCCGCCAGAGGATATTTCGATAGTGGGATCGGGCAACATACATTATTCCGACTTACTGGCGGTTCCGCTGACGACGGTTGACCAGGGTACCGGACGAATTGGAGTTTTAGCGGCAGAGTTGCTGATGGCGCGAATTGGAGCGAAACGGGCATTAAAGCCAGAGACGATCCTGATTCCTCCAAGACTGGTCGAGCGGGAATCGACGCTAGGGAAACACAGAGATTAATCGGCTCGTCCTCTTTGTTGGTCAGGATAGCGATAGGGTCTTCAGTTGAAGGATTCATTTTGCCGAATACTTTTTCCCGGAATAGCTGTTTTGCAAATGCTTGGTTTCTGAATAGCTGGGTTCGTGCACTCTTCTTCCTGGCTCTCATTGGTGGAAGTGCGGGGCTTTCCGGGCAAGCATCCGCGCAAGTGTTTGACGTGAAATCCCCACTGGATTTCACGCTGCAAAATTCTCCGACGTCAGCAAAATATTTGATTGAAACCATGCCGGGCGGCGTCGCTCTGCTTGACTATAACAATGATGGATTGCTGGATATTTTTGTGGTGAACGGCGGCCGGGTGACAAATCCTATGGGCATGCCGGAGAACTTTGATCGTCACGATCCGAAATACTGGAATCGTTTGTACCGGCAGAATAAGGATGGCAGCTTTACCGACGTGACCGAGCAGGCGGGACTGGCCCACGCAGGAGACGGAAACTACGGCATGGGAGTTGCTGTGGGCGACTATGATAATGATGGATATCCCGACATTTATGTGACCAACTACGGCAAAAATATTCTCTACCATAATAATGGTGACGGAACGTTTTCCGATGTAACAGCGAAAGCTGGAGTGGCCGGCGGCGGGTGGTCGGTCTCGGCGGGATTTTTCGACTATGACAATGACGGGAAACTTGATCTATTCGTAACTCGCTACATGGAGTGGGATACGAAGCACAGCAAAGACTGCGGCGGAAATTACCATACCTACTGCCCGCCGGAAGAATTCCCTTCCACCACGAGCATTCTTTATCACAACAACGGCGATGGAACATTCAGCGATGTCAGCCAGCGATCGGGGATCGCGGCGAAAAAGGGACGGGCTTTAGGCGTGGCCTTCGCCGACTACGATGGGGACGGATTCACCGACATATTCGTCGCCAACGACGGCATGCAGCAGTATTTATTTCACAACAATGGCAACGGAACCTTTACTGAAGTAGGGATGGAAGCTGGAACCGCGCTTTCTCAGGATGGGCGGCGGCTTTCCGGCATGGGAGTGGTTTTTCAGGACTATGACAATGATGGCAAGCCGGATGCTATCGTGACAGAATTGCCCAGAGAAATTTACGGCGTCTACCGCAACGATGGGGATGGCTCGTTTACTTACCGTAGCCTTGAGACCGGATTAGGCTTGCTCTCGAGCGGAAGTTCGGGGTGGGGCGTGGGTCTGGAAGATTTCGATAACGACGGATGGAAGGATTTATTCGTTGCACAAGGGCATGTGCTCGACAATGTGGAGCAGATCGACCCCTCCCTGCATTATCTCGAACTGCCGCTGGTGGCGATGAATCACAATGGACGATTCGAGCGGGTCGACTCCGGCTGCACGGTTCCCTGGGCCGCACGAGGGGCGGCTTTCGGTGACTTGAATAATGATGGCTGGCAGGATGTAGTCATGACCACGCTGGGCGGACGGCCTCAGGTGTTGATGAATCGAGGCGGCAAGCTCCAATGGCTGGTCATTACGCTGCGCGGCACTCGCAGCAACCGGGATGGATTCGGCGCGCGCGTGCAAGTGAATGGGCAAACGAGATTCGCGACCTCTGCTGGCAGTTATCTTTCCTCCAGCGACAAGCGGTTGCATTTCGGGCTGGGTGCGGCGGAGAAGGCGAAGGTGGAAGTAATCTGGCCATCTGGGATTCACCAGACCTTGAATGATGTTCATGCCGATCAATTTCTGGAAGTTCGCGAACCGGAGAAGCCGTGATCCCCACCTTATTACTATGGATGGCGTGGCAGGCCGCATCACCGGAAGCGGTTGAGCATATGCAAACGGGGATTGCAGCCGACAAGGCGCACAGGTTCGATGTTGCCATCGCGGAATTTAAGAAGGTAACGGAAGCCGATCCGGCGCTGGCCGATGGTTTTATCAGCCTTGGCCAGGCTTATATGGAGAAGGGTGATTACGGCTCCGCGATTCCGCCGCTGAAACACGCGCTGGAGTTGAGTTCGGATTCCGTTCCAGCTCATCAGTTGCTCGGGTACGCGCTTCTTTCTCAAGGCTACGCGGGCGAGGCGATTCCGCACTTGCAACACTCGCCGGACAAAACCACGTTGGGCATTGCGCAGATACAAACCGGGCAACTGCCGGAAGCGGTGGTAAATCTCCAGGCTGCGCTGACGGCACATCCCAACGATCCAGACATTCTTTATTATCTCGGGCGCGCCAGCGGATTGCTGGCGAAGCAATCGGTTGACACTCTATTGGGCGCCTATCCTGATTCGGCGCGCGCTCATCAGGCAATGGCGGAAAACTATTTCGTACTGCGCCGGATGTCCGATGCTGAAAAGGAATATCAGGAAGCATTACGGCTGCGGCCAGCCTTGCCTGAAGCGCATCTTGCTTTAGGGCTGGTGTATGCCGGCGCATTTCAGTGGCCGAAGGCGGAAGAACAATTCCGGATACAAGTGAAGCTGCAACCGGGAAATGCCGAAGCGGCTTATCGCCTGGGAGACGCACTGCTGGAACAGGGGAAAGCCCACGAGGCGCGGGCTGAACTCGTGCGCGCGGATCGTTTGATGCCCGGCATGCCGGAGACGCTTTATTCCCTGGGAAAAGCCGCTTCGCTCGAGGGCGACACGGCTGCGGCCGAAAAAGAGTGGACCAAACTTCTTTCCATTGAGAAGCAGAGTTCTCTGGCAGCGCAAGCACACTTTGGATTGGCAGCCATCTACCGGAAGCAAGGAAAGACGACAGAGGCCAGGCACGAGATGCAGGAGTTTGAGAGTTTACAGAGTGCGACAAAAGCCCAGCCCACTGGAGCAAAAGATTCATCGCAGTAGTCGCATTCAAACCTGAAATCAGGAGCTCGTAATGGAACTCACGCATACCATGTTCGTCCAGCGCTTTTCTGGAGTTTTGTCTTCATTGCTATTACTCGTTGGTTTTGCTTTGTGTTTAGTGTCCGCCTCGCCGTCGCAGGCGGCCGAACCATCGTCGCGAGAACTCAACTCTGGCTGGCAGTTTCGGGCAGTCGCGAATGCGGAGCAAGCGGCCGTGAAGGAATGGCATCCGGCGCGGGTTCCGGGAGTGGTTCAGACGGATCTGCTGGATAACAAGCTGATCGCCGATCCTTTTGATCGCGATAACGAGTTCCGTCTGCAATGGATTGGGCTGGCCGACTGGGAATATCAGACGACGTTCCAGGTGGATGCGGCCGCCCTGGCCCACGATCACGTCGACCTGGTTTTCGACGGACTGGATACATTCGCCGATGTCTATCTAAACCAACAACCGGTTCTCCATGCGGACAATATGTTCCGCACCTGGAGGATTCCAGCGAAGGCCACTTTAAAGCCGGGAGCGAATACGCTGCGCATCGTATTCCATTCGGCGATCGAGAAGAAGATTCCCTACGTCAAGTCGCTGCCCTACGCTCTGCCCTCGGTTACGACGATTATTCGGGGCAACGAAGAAAACATTGCCACCGCCCCCTATACGCGCAAGGCTCCTTACAACTATGGTTGGGGTACATCTGGAAACCTGGGACGCGCTGCGCATCGAAACTTTTCATATTCATCAGCAACGCATTACGCCCGCGTTGGCTAACGCCAGCGCGGAAGTCGAGATCGAGGCCACTGCGCCCACCACGGCTGTTCTGACGGTGAATCACGATGAAATAAGCGAACCGCAAGTGGCGGATGGCAGCCAGACGGTTCAACTCAACGCAGGTATCAATCATGTTTCCGTGCCCATCCGGATCGTTTCGCCGAAGCTGTGGTATCCGGTGGGGTATGGGGCGCAGAACCGTTACCATTTTTCCGCGGCAATTCGGATCGGCAAAGAACCTGCCGCTCATGCCGAGACAAGAACTGGATTGCGATCCGTTGAAATGCGCCGGGTGGACGATCAGTGGGGAAAGACCTTCGAATTTGTAGTAAACGGTATCGAAGTTTTTTCGAAGGGCGCGGACGTTATTCCCTTCGACAGCTTTCCCAACCGCGTGACGCCAGCAATTCATCGCCGGATTCTTACAGCCGCGCGCGACGCGCACATGAATATGGTCCGCGAGTGGGGCGGCGGCTACTACGAGTCCGACGACTTCTACGATATTTGCGACGAGCTGGGGATTATGGTGTGGCAGGAATTCATGTTCGGCGGAGATATGGTTCCGGGCGATGTAGCTTTTCAAGAAAACGTCCGGCAAGAGGCGATCGACCAAATCAAGCGGCTGCGCGATCATCCCAGCATCGTGATCTGGTGCGGAAATAATGAAGTTGAAACTGGATGGTACCACTGGGGCGACCGCCAGGAATTCAAAGAGGCGGTTTCGCCAACACAACGGGAAAAAGTCTGGCAGGATTACGTGATTTTGTTCGGCGACATTCTACGGCATACGGTCGAGCAATTCGCCGATCCTGTGCCTTACACGCCGAGTTCTCCGAGCGCTAACTTCGAAGAAATTCCCGACAACCAGCACAACGGCGATATGCATTACTGGGCGGTCTGGCATCAGCAGGCGCCAGCATCGGATTACACGCTGCAATTCCCGCGCTTCATGACCGAATATGGATTTCAATCCTTTCCCGAGATGCGCACCATCGAAACCTTCGCGCAAAAGCCCGAGGACTTCGATATTCGCTCGACGGTGATGCAAGCGCACCAGAAAAATAAGGGCGGGAATGAACGCATCCTTACTTATATGCTGCGTGAGTATCGCGAACCGAAGGATTTCGCTTCCTTCGTGTATTTGAGCCAGGTGCAGCAGGCGGAAATCATCAAGATCGGCGCCGAGCACCTGCGCCGGCAACGGCCGCGCACCATGGGATCGCTCTATTGGCAGCTGAACGATTGTTGGCCGGTGGCCTCATGGGCCAGCATCGATTACTACGGACGGTGGAAGGCGCTTAATTATTACGCACGCCGATTTTACGACGATGTTCTGGTTTCTCCGTTTTTGCATGACGACGAAGTGGATGTGTACGTCGTCTCCGACAAGCTGCAGCCATTCGCGGGCACCATCCACATACGCCTGCTCGATTTTTCGGGAAATATTTTGCTCGATCAGACGAAAGACGTGCAAGTCGCGGCGCAATCCAACTCAATTTACTTTACGATGGACAAATCGGCGATGGCCGCGAAAGGCGACCTGCACCGCAGCTTTCTGGTATTCGATTTGAATGTTGATGGCAAACAAGTATCGCGAAATCTGATTTTCTTTGGCGCGATGCATGATCTGGAATTGCCGGTCGCGCCGAAGATCGAAACCACTTTCAATAAGACGGTGGATGGATATGACGTGACTTTAAAATCGGCACAACTCGCTCGAAGCGTTTACCTTTCATTCGGCAATCTGGAAGTGCAAACCTCGGACAATTATTTCGACTTACTACCGGGCGAAGCAATCACGCTGCATCTGAAGTCCGATTCCGCGCAGGATCAGCTGTCTGGACAAATGAAAGTTACGTCACTAACAGAGGCGTACAACTCGAAGTGATGGGTTTTCTTTGAGCAGTAAAACTGGGACTCGGGTCAAAAATAACAAAGATTAACTTGCGGACCGAGCGCCGGAACGCTTGAGTTCGCGTGATAAAATAGAATTCCGCAGCGCCGGAGAGGTGGCAGAGTGGCCGAATGCGGCGGTTTGCTAAACCGTTGTACGGGCTAACACCTGTACCGAGGGTTCGAATCCCTCCCTCTCCGCCAGCCGTTTGGGAGCTTCGGAGGTCGTTCCTCTCGGGATACATGATCGTGTCGTAGGTTTTCCAATTTGTGAATTGCGTCCCGTCGGTATTCATCGATGGCACGAGCATACGTACTCAAAATGCTCGTGCTGGAGTGCCCGATGATCTGTGCTACGAAGATCGGCGATACCCCTGCCTGGGTCAGCCGTGATGCAAGCGTGTGGCGCAGATCATACAGCCAGAAATATCGTAAGCCAGCATCCTTGAGCGCCCTCGCCCAGCTTCTGCGAAGATCCTTCAGAGGCTTCGATGGGTCGTGCATGTTCGGGAATACATAGGGGGAAAATTCCGGACCGAGAAGGCTACGCCAACGCAAGAGCTCGGTCTTGCACCTGTCCGAGATGGGAATGGTGCGCTCTCCAGCTGGCGTTTTCGAATCAGGCACGCAGATTAGGTTGTTTACGAAGTCCACATACCTCCAAAGCAGCGACAACGCTTCTCGCCGCGAACGCATGCCCGTCTCAAGAATTAGAACAGCCAAGGCGCGAATGTGAGGAGCTGCAACGGCCAGCATTCGATCCTCTTCTTCGAAAGTGAGAATGTGCGGACGACGCCGTTGCTTGCGTTCCTCGAGGAAGTCCACATCTCGAAACGGAGTCTCGTTAACGAGCATCTTGCGTTCTGCCAACTTCATCATCCGACGCAGTACCGCGAGGTCACGGTTTATCGTCGCGGTGCGAACACCCTGTGACAAACGCTTCTCTTTGAAATCTTCGATTGCGCTCGCGGTGATGAACGAAAGCTTCACATTCCCCAAGCAAGACGTTAGATTTCGGACTGATGATCTGTATCGTTTCTGGGTGTTCGGATGTTGAATGGTCAATAGGAAGCTGCGCGTATATTCGTCAAAGCGGGGAGCATTGGATTTTGTCAGTCTCAGTCGTCCCTCTCTGGCTGCGCCTTTGCGGATGTCTAGTAGTTGCCGAGCATCGCTCTTTTTCGTCGAGCGCGAACTCTCAAATCGCTGACGACCTCCAACGAAATAACTAATCCACCACGTTTTCCCTCGCAGGTAGATGCCCATGGGTCTAATCCTGTCTTCCGCTGCACAATTTGTGGACTGTCCATACAGACAGTCCATATTTCGTCGCCAGATTCCTGATTGGTGCTTTTGTCCGTGCTCGCTCCTTCCGCAGCTTTGCGACTTCATCGGACGTCAATATTCGCAATGGTGGACGTCCTAATCGTTTCCCTTGGCTTCGTGCGTGTTGAAGCCCCGCTCGAACTCGTTCGACAATCAGCGATCTCTCCCACTGCGCAATAGCGCCGATTATCTGGAACAACATTTCCCCATGCGGGAGAGATGTATCAATTGCCTCGGTGCAGGAAACAAAACTGATACCCAGTTTTCTGAACAATTCCAGAGCGTTAAGCAGCTGCTTTAGGGATCGTGCGAAGCGGTCGAATTTCCAAACGACAACGACGTCGATCTTGCGGCGCCGGCAGTCATCCAATAGTGCGTCGAGTGCAGGCCGCCTCTCGGTTGCTCCCGACACTCCCTTATCACTGTAGATTTTGTAGACTGCCCAATTGCGAAGCTTTGCGTATTCCACCAGTTCCCGTTCTTGCATTTCGGGGTGCTGGTCGCTCGTGCTCACGCGTGCGTAGATCGCTGCCCGTTTTTCCTTCATGGCCACCCCCCTTTTGGAGGTTGTATTTAATTCCCCTTTGCACAAGATCGCAATTCAGCGATCCGCTAGCGAGATGAACAGTGTTTTTTAATTTGGCGCTCTGCCGCACTGGGCGGGCTTTTCCCCCTCAATTTGGTACTTTTTGGCACATTTGAAAACTATTCCCAGCAACTAACCGAAGTTCCCTGCCTTGGTGAAGTGCCGACTGGCTATTTGGTCAGTCATCGTAATCACCGCGACACGGGCGTCTGATTGACCTTGAGTTTTCGGCATTTCCACCAGCGACGACCGAGACTGCGCAACAGCTCTCTTCAGGTGCAATTTCAGTGAAAATTACGGATTTTGAGTGCATCTTTTCCATTCCTCGTCTGCGGCGGCGCAGTCGTCTTTTGCGTCCGGATCTCGCAGGTACAAAAACGCGTGTCCGAATTCATGTCTAAGGTCCTCCATCACTTCTTCCTCGGGCAGATGCACAATGTCAGGCTGAAAGAGCACAAGGAGAACTGTGGTCGCAGGTCGTACCTCGACAAATTCTTTGATCCATTGGTGGCGATGCACTGGGAACGCCCAACTCGGACAGCCGTCACCTTCCACCGTCACATCGGGGTCCACAGGCACAGCTTCGATTTGTAGACGAGGATCGAGGAGCGCGGCTTGTGCAACGATTCCGAGCTCCTGCAACACGCTTTCGAAACAATCCTCGATCGCTGGGAACGAAAAATCATCCAGCCAACCGTTCGTGAATGCCCACTCTTCCCATCCGAGGCAGAGGTATTTCATGACGCGAGCCTTCCAAAACGGGTTTTGTCGAGCCATAGGGATGTAGCTGGCCAAGTCACCGAGCGCTTTTTGAAGCCGCTCAAAAACATCCTCCCCGGCGCCCTCCGAAGGATGCGAGAAGGTTGCGCATTTGGCTTTCACGTTTTTCATGTTATCTCAAAGATATTATATGTGTTTTATGCTATATCTACAAGATAACTATAAACTTCCTCACCGATCGAAACCCAAGGCGGCTTTGGAAAAATGGGCGGTTGGCAGCAGTTTCAGGGGAGACTCCAAATCAGGCGCTCTGCCGCACTGGGCGGGGCTTTCCCGCTCAATTTGGTAGTTTTTGGAACTTTCAAAGAGTTGTCCAACAACTAACCGAATCCCCGGCATGACCAAACGCTGAATCGTATGTTTATCAATCATCATCACGGTCACGCGGTCGTCGTTGACTGACTTTTCTGTAGACAGCGCTGCACTCGTCTAGAATTCGTCTGCACGCCAAGCCATGCCTGTCATTAGCCATGCTGCGTTTCATCTGTTCCTCGAAAAACTGATCGTCATGGAAACCGCTTGCGCGTAAGGGAGTCAACGAGGGTTCCTTCCGCTAGTTGTTTGAGCATGTTCTCCACGTCACTCTGCCGGAATCTGACGCAGCGGGAACTGAACCGCACACATGGGAGGCGGCCTTGGCTCAGCCAGTGGTACGCGGTGCCTGGGGAAATGCCTAAGCGCTCTGACAATTCTCTAACGGTGAGCAATCGATCCATGCGGGCATCTCGATGACAAAACCTGCAAAACTACAAAACCAAAAAGGTCTATTTTTCGTGTCGATAGACGATCTCGTCGCCAGTAATCGGATGGAAAATTCGAACCGTCTCTTTCAAATGCAATTTCCGAAAAAGCCGCTTCGGGTCAGGCACAAAGCGTGGAGGCGACACAGCAATGTATAGCTTGAGATTTCCTTTTTCGGGTTCGTTTGTCCGTTTTATAACGCCTGCCTTCGCCGCATTGCTTAGCATGCGATAGGCACGATCTTTCGAGACTCTAAGCGCGTGAGCAACGTCCTTCGCCTCCACCGGCTTCCCCATTTGGGCAGAAAGACGGTCAACAAGGTTCCGAGTTGACTCGTTCACGCCTTTACCCAGACGAAGGCTGTCGACGAAAATCCGGTCGAAAATGAGAGCTGTGATCGCGAAATCCCCAAACTCTACCCTCAACTGGGTTGCCCTTGACGACTTTCGCGATTGAAAGGACCGAATCAGGCAAACCGTCCGGCATGCCTCGATGAAGGCCGGGTAGTAGCGGCGAACACTTAGCTCGTCAACGAAAAGCCAGTCCGCCACCCTGTCGAACCAGCCGGGAAAAGTGATTTCAATTCCCATTCTCCTCTCCAGAAGCCGCTGAACCACGTGCCAGGTTCTCAGTTCCTGTCGACTCAGACCTTTGATCTGGCGGGTGTAGGACTTCACGATTTGCCGTGTCTGGTCAGCGCTTTCATCGAGGAAGATTGAAATGTGTCGAGTTTGATCGTCTATCTCGAGCTGCTTTGTGCCTGTCGAGATCGACGCCACAGGTCCATAGGCCACGTATTTCTTCGTCGAGAGCTTTCCGTCCTTCCATCTGGTAACGCGACGAATAATTTTGTCTTCACTTATCAAGAGGCGCAAGGGGTGCACATCTCCGGCCGCTTCGTTGCGTTCTTGCAAATACACGACAGTGTGGCGCAATCGTGTGCCCATGTAATTCCATGCTCGTTCAGAGATGCTGGTGATTTCCGCAATAGCGTGCTTCGGGAGCAAATGGAGCACTTTATTGATGAGAAAGTTCTTGCCTGCTGAACTCCTAGCTTTTACGAATGCGTTCAGTGGACGCAAAAGCAACCGAGAAACAACAACGATGAAAAGCACTAGCGCGGTGTGTTCCTCTCCGACAAGACCATCCTTCTTTAATGCGAGTAGCAATTGATTGAAGAAGCGTCGAGATTTCAGCAGCTTTCTGGCGTTGCGTTCGGCCTTCCTTCGTTCAGATTGATTCACCTTTGTGCACCTCCGAAAAAACTATAAAAACTGTTGAAATTGCTTTCCGGTTTGCTTGCACAGCCTCACCAAATCAAATTGCGCTGCATACCCCGGAACAGTTTTTCCCGCCCCGACCTAACTATGTACGGTTTAGGATCGACACGGACGCTGCGTAGGGTCTTCAGTAAAACCGAAGGCAGCAAGTCTGCCGGCGGCAAACCGTGGCCAAGCCACGTCCATGTATCACGGATTTTTGAAGGAAGGGAATGCCCGTGAGTTTGATCGACTTTACGGAAGGACACGTGGTCCCATAAATTCACTTTCCTTACCAACGACAATTCTTGTGGCCGACGAATTCCATGCTTGCGAAGGAATCTGCTTTGGAGCGTGAACTCAACTCGCACTGGGGCACCTTTTTGATAAATCTTCAATCTCCACGAAGACCTCGGGCTGCCAATGCACAAGGTCGGTCCATGCGCATTCTCAAATTCCCGTACTGCTCTCGCCGTTGTGCAAAGTTCTCGACTGAAAAGGTTAAGGGGAATGCCTTCTGTGTCGAAAGTAAGCTCCACCCACGCAATTCGGACTCGCCAGCCCCGCTTCAAGAAGTCATCGATGACGAGCGTCACATCTGCCCAGGTTACAGGGAGGTCACCTGCCCACACGATCACAACGAACGGACTGATGTTTTTGTGCGGGAGCATCACGCCGTACTTCACCTGATTGGGATTTCCCGTCACTTTGTTGCGTCCGGGGACGCAGCGGGCATACGCTCTGCCGTAGCCGCCGATAGGGCGATTTTGTTTCTTTGAGACGTAATCCAGGTCCTCTTTTCGTCGATTGCCCCAGACATGAACCGCGACCGTGTCGAAGAACGCTGCCGAGTTGACAAGGTGTGAAAAAACTCCGGGCGTCTTGTGATCAGAAAGTTTCATTTGTTTTTCTCCAAACGTGTTCGGGCGAGACGCGGTTGTTACTACTGAGCCCGGATGCACCGTCTTCGGCATGCTTCTCTTGCCTCTAATCTTTCTGACTTAACGGCGTGCATAGTTCGCTTGATACTTGGAGTACTATCCCTTAGAATTCTGCGAACTAATCGCGAACTCGACATTTCCCATGCAATCTAGCACGAACTCTAGGAAGGAAGTCACACGAACGTGAACTCTAGCGAGAAAACAACACGTTGCGGTCTAGCAGGGGCATCTTCCTCCCAGAAAGCTAAGGACTTTCTCGTGAGACTGGCGAATCTTCGGGATGAAAAGAATGGGCTTAAATGGCTTCGATCTAAGTTTCCCGATGTCCTGGAAGCGGAGAGCCGGACGGTGGTAGCAGTTCCCTCGGTGTCGCCGAAAGTCTACCGGCCAGGTACTCCCGAACATGACGAGTTGGTTCGTAAGTCTTGGCTCATACCGTTGCGCGACACATTGCGTGTAATCTGGCGAACCCCCGATGTGAAGTCGAAGCAGTGGGGGCTATTTAGGATCTCGCAGGACTTTTTCTTGCAAGGAGATCCACATATGATTCGCCGAAGCGAGGGCCGGGGTCTAGATTTCTTGCTCAGTTGGAAACCACCTACTCGGACCGAGCTCTTCTTGCTAGCATTGATGGAATGGGCGGACTTTCTTCGGTATTGCAATAACGAAGACTGCCCAGCACCTTATTTCATCGCAACCAAGCGGACCCAGAAATACTGCTCTCGGGATTGCGCGAAGCCTTTCCAGCAGGAAGCCAAGCGGAGATGGTGGGCAACAACCGGGCGGCAGAGGCGCTCCGCAAAAAAGGGATGATGACGTTTTTCATACGCGATTCCGCAATCCTGCGGCGGACAGTCTGTTCTGTTATGGCCAATCAGGATTTAAATTTATGGGAGACAATCAGACTCGCATTATTGAGGAGCCGCGTGAGGTCGAGGTGACACTGCTGGACGCTCAACAAGGTCGGGCAAGTCCTCGGCAAAACGCAATTGAGCTGTTGGAGGCTCGTAAGCCCAACAAACTGCAATATTTAGTAAAAAGTGAGTTGGGTTGAGCTTCCCAGATGGCATTTCCCTGCATTCCCCGCCATTTTCCCGGGGTTTTGGCGACGGGTTGGGGGTTGGTAGGGCGAATATTTGGCGCTATTGTTTTTAACCTGCTGAAAATAAATAGTTTAACAAGCTTATCGAGTTGTTTTGGCTGTTTGGAGGCTTCTTGAAGGGGATTTTGCTGCGAGAGATTCGCTGAGTTCCGAACGTGAAGGTGCTGGTCGAAGTGCGCGAGAGGAACTGGACGCGCTAATGCTCTTCCCACCAGACCGCCCGAAAAGTCAAACCGGCGGGTCGGGAAGAATTGGCGGAACACTGCGATTACCAACCGCTACCGGAAGAAAGCGCGACGTTCCAATTCCCACCACTCCCTGAATAGCAAGCCACATCGGTGAGGCCATCACCATTGAAGTCACCAGTGAAACACTGGTCTCCGACTGGAATCACATTCCATTCGTCGACGGGAACTGGCCCTCCACCCCATACCGAGCCTTGGAAGCCATTTCCGCTGGACAGGGCCACGCCCCAGCCGCCGCTTTCGCCCGTCCAGCAAAAGAGATCAGCTTTCCCATCCCCGTTTAGGTCACCATCCAGGCATTGCTGCGTCATGGGCAGAGGCACAATTGGACCTCCGCTCCACACGACGGTGTTCCATCCGCTCCCGTTTGAGAGACCTATATTCCACATGCCGTTGGTACCGTTCGAACATCCGATATCTGTCATTTTATTTCCGGTGAAATCTGCGGCGAAGCATTGATTTGGAACAGGTATTACGTTCCATTCCTCGACGGGAACCGGCCCACCACTCCATATCGAGCCGTGGAAGCCACTTCCAGTCGAAAGCGCCACGCCCCAGCCGCCGCTTTCGCCCGTCCAGCAAAAGAGATCAGCTTTCCCATCCCCGTTTAGGTCACCATCCAGGCATTGCTGCGTAATTGGAAGCGGAACTATGGGGCCTCCGCTCCATGATCCGGTGTTCCACCCGCTGCCGGTTGATAATGCGACGCTCCAAACATCATCGACACCGTCAGAACAAGCCAGATCAGTCTTCCCGTCACCATTAAAATCTGCCGCGAAGCATTGGCCTGGGATGGGTACGACATTCCATTCTTCGGCAAGAAGTGGACCTCCACTCCACGACTCAGTATTCCACCCACTGCCAGTAGAAAGGGAAACCGACCAAATTTCCCCCGCAAAACCGGTAAAGCAGGCAATGTCGGTCTTGCCGTCTCCATTGAAATCGCCGGTGACACACTGTCCCGTAACCGGAAGGGCCGGTCCTTGACCGTTGCCCCAAGACTCAAGCTGCCAGCTGCTTCCAGTCGAAAGGGCAATACTCCAGACTCCAGCATCTGAGCCGGATCCCCCGTTTCCCAGATAGCATGCAAGATCGGTTTTGCCATCGCCGTTGAAGTCTCCAGCGAAACATTGTCCTGTGATTGGAATACTAGGAGTAGGCCCCCCACGCCAGTTGACGGTAGCAGCGGGGTTCACTGTCAAAACAGAAGAAACGGCTGTCCCTGAAGAAGCTGTGATTGTCACGCCAGTTGCGGTTGCCACACTCCCCGAGGAAGCCGAGAACATCGCGCTCGTGCTTCCAGCAGGAATCGTCACCGAAGACGGCAGTGACACAGTAGAAGGAGTGCCAGTCGAAAGCGAAACTACCACGCCTCCTGTGGGAGCTGATGCTGCGGCCGTAATCGTTCCAGTAGATGTGTTCCCGCTCACGACTGAATCGGGCGCGAAAGTAAGCGAGGACAATGTAATCGTGGCTGCCGTTACGGTAATAGAAGTCGATCCATACTTTGTTGAATCTTGCGTGCTTGTCGCCTTCACCGTGGCGGCGGTTGTGGTCGCGGGAGCAGTGTAATTTCCGTTTTGATCAATGGTTCCGTTATCCACGGCCCAAGTCACCGCTGAACTGAAACTACCCGATCCGGTGACCACTGCCGAGCACTTTGAAGTCTGGTTCACCTGAACCGAGGAAGGCGAGCAGGAAACACTGACCGACGTAATCGATAGATTAGTGCCGCCGCCGCTGCTACCCCCGCCACAGCTTGAAGTCGCAAAACACAACATCACGATTGCAGTAAGACAGCACAATTCGTTAGCACGAAACCATCGCATGCCGCCACCTCACAGCTGTCCATTCAGAACAGCTTTCACGAGAACATCTCGGTTCGAGAGTAGTTGGAAGTTTGGGGAGGGAATGTTCAGCCGGATTGTAGTCCCCGCGGGCCGCCGATTGCAATATTCGATTTTGGGATATCCCAATTCGGGATTGTAAAAGCTGCTTCAGGGACATCGAGGCAGGACTGAAAACCAAAGACTACATCCGGGAATATAGGCTGTTCTTGACACGGCTGAAACAGGCCAGACTAGATGCAGGACTGACCCAGGCGGAGGTCGCCAAGCTATTTTTACGCCCTCAATCTTTCGTTTCCAAGTCGGAATCTGGGGAACGGAGAGTGGATTTCGTCGAACTGCTGCATCTGGCGACGATCTACAAAAAGCCACTCAGATTCTTCGAGACTCGCTAGAAAAGTGGCTCTCTCACGTTTGCAGCGTGCTGAATTCTGCGCCGGGATCCTTGAGCGCGCCCAGCTTCGTTTGAAACAGTTCGTGGACGCCACGATTCCTGCAAGGAGTGTGGGGGCCGCGTCTAATTTGCCCCTTTACAGCATCGGGAATTGGAACTGCGTACTGGCCGCCAGTTAAACAAAATAATATACTTATACTATGAAATGCTTTGGGCAGGCTGTGTAGGATCGGGCGGCCGCGGGCCGAGACTATAATCTCGGTGGATTGGAGGCTACTCATAGCCAGTGGTATTCACAGACCGCGCATCTAGGATGATTCAGCTTCGCTTAAGTGAAGGACGGAGACAAATGCCAACCTTGAAAATTCTCGGCAAAGCATATAGATCAACGCACCGCTACGCGCGTGGTGTATAGGATAAGAATGTTGATTTTGGTCAGCTCTAGAAAATCTACGGCAAGGCTCGCAACTCGCACGTCGTTATCTAGAAGAAGATCGGAAACTCCGTGCTTCGGGTGTTGGGCGGAAAGATGGTCCCGACCTGACAAAATTTGATATTGCCAAGCCTGTCGCAGCCGCAAACCTTCGATTCGCGTATCGAACTTCCGCAGTCGAACTTCCGGAAGTCTTCACTCACAGAGTTCGGATATCCGCTCGGCGTCGAGGTCTGCTCCCAGCTGGACACTCACCATCCGCTTCCGGCTGACAGATCTCGCCGATTCTCAGGCTGGTCTTTTTTAGACGCACACCGCGCAGGCGGTAGTGTCCTAATTTGAACTTTTCACTCTTCGAGGTTGGCGTGGATCGTGCGCCGAATCCATTCCGAGACGTTTTGATTGCTAGCCTTTGCTCGTGCCGCGATAGCTTTTAGATCGTCTGGCGAGAAGCGCACAGGCACGATCCTGCCCTTTGCTGCACCCTTCGGGAGTTTCGGACGCCCCATCTTAGCTTTCTTCTGTGCCAAGGTTCCTCGCCTCCTGCATGATCGCGGCCCTTACCGCATCCTGAGCCGATTTGATTGGATGGAGATGCAGCACTGTAACGTGCCGAAGCGGTTTGTCTGGGTTGTCCGTCTCATGCGCCCATGCGTATGCCCTGTGCGCCGTCGCGTGCCCTGCTAAGTCAAATACCTCAACAATCCCCTCCCAAACCGTCTGCCCCTGAAACGTCTCTTTTACTGGCACGCTTGCAACATGCGTAGCCTCTGCGCCGTGCAATCGGCGGATTACGTCGCGCAATTCCTCGATATAACTCACTTCTCCCCGCTTGCGATTTCAAAACGAACGCCACACCCAAGATTTGCTTGCAGTTTGTTGATTTCGTCTAGCGTCCTGACGAACTTTTTCAGATAGGTATCCGTACCAAGGTTGCGCGGATTAGTCTCCGATACCGTCCACGCATGTTTGCAAGTCGGACATTCATGCAGCATTTCGCTGTAGGTATCTACGGCAGTCGCGATTGCATCTCCCTCCACCAACAACGAGACTCCGCACGTCTTGCACTTAAACTCAATCCCGATGATGTCCGAGATTTCTATAAAATGCTTCGTTTGACTTGTCACACAGTGGCCTCGACCAATTGTCCCACAGACCAGAAATCCCGCTCGATTCCGGCAGCCATCGCGGGAGTCGTTCGTAACGTATTGTGACGGCGCACGAAATTGTAATATGCGAAGTGCAGCGCGACTGCCGCTTGGAAGTTCTCAAACTTCTTACTGAATGCCAGCGTGAGGCGGGAGAGGCGCTTTACGTGCAGTCGGGTCGTCGCGTTCAGCCGTTCGACATGGCTAGTCGAAACCAATGCCATCTCAGGATTGCAAGCAATCGGCCTACGGTACGCAAAGGCGATGGAGCGCTGTGTTGCCGTTCTGGGTGATGCGCCGAGTCATGGACGTACACTTTCACGATCTGCCCGTAATCGACATCCGCGCCAAAGGCCCGTTCTACGGCTTCGCCGTATGACCATAAAGCATCGGTAGAGATTTGCACGCGATTGCGAACGCGGTTAGCAATGTCCTGCACGAATGCATTCGCTGTTTCTGCAGTGCGCTTTCCACACTTGAACGATGGCACTAGCTTTGTCTCGGAGTCGATAGCGCAAAACGTCCAGACATCTCCGAACTCAGGGCTATCGTCTACCCGGCAATGCCGCTCTTTCTTTCCGATGAATCCCCAGACTTCGTCTAATTGGAGATAGTTGCAGCCCAAATCCTGCATCTTGGAATCCATCAGCATCTCGCATCCTTTGCCCACACGGACGCCTAGCCGCATGATCGTATCGCGGTGAACGCCCGTGATGCGCTCAATGCTCCGAATGCTGGAACCTTCGGCCAAGGCTGCTATTATCGCGGTTTGCTTTTCGGCGCTGAGTACGTTTGCCATGACATTAAATGTATTACAGAAAGTATGATTTGTCAAGCACTTTTTGTGATACACTTTCTCGCTATGAAGCGCTGGGCTGTCGGTAACGTCGTTCTTTGCTTTATCGCAATCCACCTTCTTGCCCAGCCATATAGCTATGCCGCCCAGCACCAAGAGATGACCCAACCAAAGCCAACCCTTCCTGATAACCACAAAGAAAGCCCAGCAAATACAGAAGCATCCAAGGCCAGCCCGCCACGCTGGTACGCACCCCTTAAAGACCCTAACTGGTGTTTGGTTATCGTTGCTTTCCTGACAGGCATAACTATCGGCTATCAAGCGTATGAAATGCGCCGATCGACCAACTCCCAGAAGGCCAAAGAAAGAGCCAGGCTGTCGGTAGAACCACTTGGTTTTGGGTACGCAGACTTTGATGAACCCTCCACGATGCGTAATGACTTCGGCGAGACCGGAGTGCGGGTTACCCAACACGGCCCCACGAAAGCGTTTAACGTGAAGGGCCATGCCGCTGTTACCCTTGAGCCATCCGAACAAGGGCAGCGTAAACGAAAGCACATATCGCGGCTTCATATTCCAGACGTTATAGATGGCGGCCAAGCCCCCGTATTTGCCACAATGACCTTCTTTGCAATCGACATTGAAAAGTTGCAAACCGTATGGTCGCACCAGAATTTCATTCACTTTTTCGGACGCATTACTTACGAGGATGTATTTGGAGACTCGCACGCGATCTCCTTCCGATACATCTGGGCCACAAAAATTTGGATGGAAGTCCCCAGCAAATCTGGCGAACCCGGCAAACACTTTGTCAGTGATAGTGGAGGCTGGCGATTGAACGGCAAGAAGAAAGACAATTATGCCGATTAACCAGACTGAAATACTGCGCCGCACAAATACTTGCACCAAGCAAACCTCTGCGATACCCTTCGAATTGCAGAATCCGCAAAGGTTTGCGAAATAGAGTCGGCCTGATACCCGGCTCTATTTCCATTTGATGCAGCATACCATCACACTCCATCGACCTCCGAGTTTTCAAATTAGGACACTACCGCGCAGGCACTAAAGTGGTGTTTCAGCCTTCAGCGGTTGTATGCTAATGTGTTTTTCCATTCTTTCCCTAAGCTGTCGGGTCCCAAGCTGTCAGTGAAAGACTTTTCAGTTCAGCCTTACCAAACAAGTGTGCCTTCAAAGGAGGCCAGATGGCGTATTCTGCAGAAATTAGCCGTAACAACCCCTCATGCTTCTTATTCTTAATAGATCAGTCAGGTTCGATGGCGGATAACTTTTCGGGAGCGGCTTCCAAGAACAAAGCTGATGGTGTGGCCGACGCAATCAATAAGCTGCTCCAGAACCTCGTTATTCGGTGCGCGAAAGAAGAAGGTGTCCGCGACTACTTCCACGTTGGTGTGATCGGTTACGGCGCGACAGTTGGTCCTGCCTTCAGCGGCGCATTGGCGGGAAAGGAACTTGTGCCAATAAGCGAGATTGCTAACTCGCCTGCTCGGATCGAGGAGCGTAACAAGAAAGTAGACGACGGCGCTGGCGGCTTGGTAGAGCAGAAGATCAAATTTCCGATTTGGTTTGACCCAACATCTAACGGCGGAACTCCTATGTGTCAGGCTCTGAGTACTGCCAAAGGAGTCTTGCAGCGATGGCTAGGCCAGCACCCAAATGGTTTCCCTCCCGCAGTGATACAGATCACTGACGGTGAGTCCACGGATGGCGATCCAGCTCAGGCTATGAACGACCTGAAAGCTCTTTCCTCAAACGACGGCAACATCCTATTGTTCAATCTGCATATCTCAAGCAATCCCAACGCTCAACCTACAGCATTTCCCGATTCATCTGCGAGTCTCCCCGACCAGTATTCTCGACAGCTCTTTGACGGAGCCAGCGTTCTAACTCCGCTAATGCGAAGCGTAGCAGGTGAGCATGGATTCAGTCCGTCAGACGGGGCAAGATGCTTCGTTCTGAATGCCGACCTGGTTCTAGTGATTCAAGCCCTGGACATTGGCACGAGAGCAAGCAACTTACGATGACCATGCGTTTGTTTTACGAGCCGATGTGGATTCAAAAGGCTGGCAACCCAGAGGAGGAGTACGAAGACGCCTTCTGGCCTAGCAAGCCTGGGTCTGACGATTCCAAGAATAACGTATCCTTCGCGGTGGCAGATGGCGCAACGGAATCATCTTTTTCGGGTGTATGGGCGAATCAGCTTGTGCGCGCCTACGGTCGCGGAAAAATTGACCCCGCTAATACCAGCGTCTCTCTTCTTCCAAAGCAACGAGGGTGGTCGCGTTTTGTGAGCAGAAAGCCCCTTCCGTGGTACGCGGAAGAAAAGATTCGGAGTGGGACATTTTCCACGCTTCTCGGCCTCACTCTGAATGACAACGGGGATGGACAGGAAGGCCCGTGGAACGCGATCGCCATTGGGGATAGCTGCTTAGTGCATATCAGAGGTGAGGAGATTCTCAAGATGTTCCCCCTCTCTAACGCAGCCGACTTCAACAATAGTCCCTTCTTGCTCGGAAGTCATCCCGATTCGAACAAAGAAATCGAAACGCACATTCAGATCGCCAACGGCCAGTGGGAACGCGAAGATAAGTTCTATCTGATGACTGACGCTCTTGCCGCGTGGTTTCTGCGCGAGGTCGAAGACGGCGAAACACCATGGCACACGTTACGAGATTTAGACACTGAGGACCTGTCATTTCGTCCCTGGGTCGAAGACCTCCGAAAGAAAAAACAAATACGGAATGATGATGTAACGCTTTATCGAATCGAAATCGAATGAATTGAATATCTGCCTCATGTCTTGGCCTAGTCAGCAGGACTATAACGAAGCGATGCAAAACCCTCGAACGTGCTTCGAGGAAGCTGACTTGCGAAACGCCAACGTCGAAGTGAATAACCTTGGCTTACCAAAAGCCAGAAGCGGAAACTTTGCGACTGTGTACAAGTTCGACTGCGGCGGGAAAAAATGGGCCGTTAGATGTTTCAACCGGCAAGCGCAGGATCAGCAAGAGCGGTATGCTGCTATAAACGCGTATCTCCGTCAGGTCGCTCTCCCTTACACGGTTGACTTTACATACTTCTCAAAGGGCATTCGCGTCGGTGCTCAGTGGTACCCCATCGTCAAGATGGAATGGGCCGACGGTTTACAGTTAGACAAATGGGTTGAAAAGAATCTGCATAACAGCGCAGCCCTCACGAGTTTTCTGAGGGCCTTTGTTTCAATGCTGTCTGCTCTGCAAAAAGCCTCAATTGCTCATGGAGACCTTCAGCACGGCAACATTCTGGTTATTGACTCAGCTCCAAAGCTGGTTGACTACGATGGGATGTACGTACCCGCTTTGAGCGGTCGGCTCAGTTCGGAAGTCGGGCAGCCCAACTACCAAAACCCACGACGATCAGCACACGACTTTGGGCCCTATCTCGACAACTTCTCTGGTTGGGTGATCGTTCTGTCGCTCCTTGCTCTCATCGTGGACCCGAAGCTCTGGCAAACGTTCAAAGGAGGAGATGACTGCCTACTCTTCCGCAAGCGTGACTTTGAAGTTCCCAATCAATCCGCGCTGCTCAAGGCATTAGATGGGGAACCGAATCAAGACCTACACCAGCTTGTAGCATTATTCAGAACTGTAATGGCCTGCAGCTCCCAGAGCATGCCAGCGATTGTGGGAACATTTTCTCTGCCTCCTGTGCCCGTCCTCCCAGTCCACACGACTGGTCCAAGCTGGATACAAGATCATATTGCCCCACCGATCAAACCCAGCACCCCTCAACTGACCCACAATATCGACTGGCTTTTGGATGCGACTGAAGTGACAGCCCCAGGTGTGAGATTTGAGAATCCGATTGCCGCTGTGCGAATATTAGCCTATCTCTCACTGGTCGCTCTGATAGTTGCCGTTCAGTTTGTAATTCCGTACTCCATTCCGCTCACGCTCATTCCGATATGCTCCTTGATCGGCCTGAATTTACTTGCATGGCGGAGTCGCTATCGGGGCGAGCCTGCCGTCCCGCGATTGAATTCTGTATTGCGTCAGCGCAATGAATTGCGAGAGCGCATTCGTGTTATGAATAGCCAAATTCAGAAAGCTGAGTCGGAAAGAGAGAAAATCACGAAACAGGTATCCGACCGAGTCGCGATCATTGCCAAAGAGGAAAAGCAGCAACGGGCAACAGAGCAGAAAGTCATAAATGAGAACGACGGAAAGCTGCAATCCGCGATCTCGCCGTCGCTACGCGCCAGACAACAGTTAGATACCAAAGAAGTCGCTGAGCTTAATTCTCTTCAAAATGGCTTGGGGAGGGCCGTGCAAATCCTGAGCCAATCGATTGCGGCACTTGTACAGGCAGAAGCGAACGAGTTAACGAACCTCCTAACCGCAACGCAAAAAGCCTTTATGCAGAACGCATTGCAAAACGCTTCTATTCAGAGCGCTGCGATTTCTGGCATCGGCGCGGGATACCGAACGCGCTTACAGTCGGCTGGGATTGTTACCGCTGCAGATGTCGATCATCGAATCATCCGTGTCAAGGGAATCGGTTCGCAAAAGGCGGCCTCATTACAAGCGTGGAGACGACTCGTGGAAGCCGACGCTAGAAATCGAATGCCGCATTCGGTCCCGTGGCACGAACAAAACAGCATAAAGGCGAAATACTCACATCAGAAGTCAACATCGGAAGCGGAGCTGCATAGACTTCAAGAAGACCTGACAAATCAAGAAACAGCCATTCGGAAAAAATACGATGGATTGAGAGTACCGATTGACACGGCGGTCGCTTCGGAGCGCCAGAAGCACCAAGCAGAGGCAAATCGAGTCGCTGCGGAGTTCATCCAAAAGCGTGCAGTGCTGGCTGCGAAAAATCGGGAAGCGGAACAAGCTGGAGTTCGTGAACTCGCGAAATGTGATGTGCGGCAGAACGAGGTTCGCAAGGAAGCATTTTCACTACAGTGGAAAATGGGAAAGGTGGACAGAGAAGTTGCTAGGTTTTCTCATGTGTCATTTGTCTCTTACGTCAGGCATGTCCTGTTATTCTCTTAACGAGGTTTTCGTTTGGGCTGGAGATTCAAAAAAGCCGTCAATGTCGGCGGTCTACGACTGAACCTTTCAAGGCGAGGACTGGGCTTTAGTTGGGGATTCCCGATGTTTCGTATGGGAATCTCGCCAGAAGGTCGTCGATATGTCTGGATTACAGTTCCACGGACGGGAATTTCGTGGATAAAGTATTTTGGCAAGTCGCCTCGGCCCGCAAGTCAAGCCCAGACGCCGCAGATTCTTCACCAAACGCTTCCTCCCGTCGCACAATCTTTGCCGTCTGTCGCCAATTCCCCTTCCAGCAGAACCATACCCACATCGCCGCCGAAGGCATCAGGCTCGTCCGCTAGTTCGACGCCCTGGTGGAAGCAAAAGAATATTTGAAGCTACGGTCGGCCTGACACATTTGTGCCGGTATTGCCGACATTCTACGCAGAGCGGTCCACTATCACGTAGGGCGCTGCCAGAGCGTCGATGACATCCTCGGGAAGTGCGGCGTTTTGCGATTCCTTTGTAAAAAGGTTCGAAATGGGTAACTCCGACGAGGCATCTATATCTTGTTGACACGATTTGTACGCGGTCGAGCCGCACTTTGATGGGTCTCATCGTCCGAACCTCCTGGATAGATTTACAGGCAGGCTCGAATCGAGGGTCTTTCGTGCTGCATCACGATGTCGGCGCTCGGTACAAATCTCCCATTCCCCCATCCGCTCAGTTTTGATTGTCAGCGCTAAGCATTTCCTGAGCGCAGCTTTACGGGTTCCATTTCCTGCAAACAGTGGTTGCAATTTCTTAAGCGCTGCCATCCTCTGGCTGGATGTCTGGGCAGAATCAAACTCTGCCAGTGCACTAAACGCTTGTTTGTGCCACGATATTCGTTTGACTTCGCTCGATCTGTGGCGTCTCATGTCAGTCCTCCCTCTGTTGGGCCGCACGACGAGCGGCTGATGCTGTAAGTGCCGGCCTCAGGCTGCGATTTCGGATGCTCGTCTTTACGCAGCAATCAGCCGCCTGGCTTGGTCGCTGATGATTAGGTTGGTTTCCGCATCCTCGATCTCGCACAGGTTGCGGACGATGTCGGTCGCCTCGTTCGCCAGTTCGTCGAGGTCGTTCTCGTCAGCGTTGATAAGCTGCAGGTTGCCCGCGATCTCGCGCGACAGGCGTGCGCATGTCCTCCAAGTCGTTGTTGTCCTCGTTTGTCCTCTTCAGGTTCGCAACGATTCGCCTCGGTGAGCCCAAGGCGCTCCCGCAGTTCATCCGTGCTGTACTCTTTCTTTCTGGCGTTCATGGTGCCCTTTCCTTCCTCCGGGTTTAGGATATTTTCTATAGGTGCACTCGCGAAAAGCCCATAACACTTCGCCTGTCGATTTGGAAGTTTTCGCAAGAATCTGTTAAAGGCTTATAGGGGGACAAATGCGGCCAAAAAGTACGGGGAAGGGACCTAGCGACTACATTGAGGGAGCGAATAGCAAGCTAGAACGTGGCACCTTTGAAAACGAACTTCGGACGTTCGCCGGCCAGCGATTGGGATCGAAAATAGATGCAACTCATGTTCAAGTGCTCTTCGACATCAGTGACGAACACCTTCGTCGAGTTGATGCTGTTTATTCTATTAACAGGGATAGACTCGTCCAGGACTGGAGCCACAGAAGAAAGCGGATTGCGACGACCAATGCAAGGCTGGCAGCTTTGAGGGAGTTCCTAAAGAAATCGGCGGAGAGCGAGCGATGGCCGGCGACCGGACTGTTTGCGAAGTCGGTGCACGATAGGCTGGTGCTATTGCAGAAGGATCTAGACCACGAAATCGCTGAGATCAAGCAACACCAGCGACTCTCGAAAATCATGCTAAAAGCATTGCACCTCAAAAAGCTGCGCTCAGACTATGTTGCCGAGGTCCACAACTACATCGCCAATGAGGCATTTCGCTCCTCTTCGAAGGAAGAGCAGAACGCTTTGATCGCCAGCGCGATGTGCGCTGCTAAGGAATACACCAGTAGAGAGCGGGCTGATGATGTGTTGCAGCGGATGCCGATGGCGGTATTCCGTGCGAAACAGCATATCGATAAAGAGATTCGGGCCTACCGCGAATTCCCCGTATTCCGAACTCGCCCACGGGAAGACGCCGATCTGTAACACCGTGACGCTGAAAGCGAGTTGACAGAAAAAGAGAGGGCAACTGGAATATGAACGAACTTCGTCTCCCGCAATCGGCTGAAGAACTGGCGAAACGTCTTAAATCTCTTCACGAGGATCTGAGAGCGGTCCAAGCGGAGCGTAAGAAACTCCGGGCGGAGCGCCGTCGCCAGCTCACACATGAAGAACGCACAACTGTGATGAACAAGACTGCCGGACATTGCCACCTCTGCGGCGGTAACATGGCCGAAAATTCTGATGGGGAGCTAACTGAGGAACGCGAGTTTGTAGTTGACCACATCGTTCCCTTCGCCTCTGGGGGGAAGGATTCCACTGATAACTTCCTAGCGGCGCACGGCCTCTGCAATGGCTGTCGCTGGTTTTATTCGCCAGAGGAATTTCAGTGGATTTTGCGAATGGGGATCTGGGCACGCAAGCAGATGGAAGACGGAAAGACGGATATCGCCCTCAAAATGCGCGAAACATTCTTGAGCAACGAGGAGGCAGTGCGAAAACGCCGTAAGCCGCGCCAGCAGTGATTGAGGCGGAAAGTCACAGCAAAACGAGATAGACTGCAAAACTGTTGACCAGTCTGATTGGGTAACTTCGCGCCATCAAATTCAATGCGATTCTCCCGTCAAAAAGCCCAGCAAAGCTTCCCCACGTCAACGGAAAACTCGGCGGCGCACTCAGCGTTGGGTCGGTCGCCAGGTTTCAATCTCCCATTCAAAACTTCAAAAAGCACAAAACCTTCTAATTGTGACTTCTAGGCTGAAGAATTCTCGCAAGCGCAAAACTGAGTGCCGTTCCTTCACTGTTTTGCTTTCTTTCTGAATACTCAAAATGACTAGAAGGGTGTTTTTTCATGTTGATGGTATTTAGAGGTCTGGCGAATCGCTTCTGCTGGAAATGATCAGCCCTTCTTAACCCGCTGCAAGAGGCTTTTCACTTCTCGGCCGCAGTGATGACACACACTCGCGCCAAGCTTTACACTTTTTCGACAATAAGGACATTTCAGCTTTCCTACGTTGGCCAATGCAATTACGACTGCCAAGACAACAAACGCGGGAATTACAGCGGCAGAGCTGTTAAAAATCCATCCGATCATCACGCCGCCGAGCAGCGCTGCGAACACGACTCTAATCATAGTGGTCTCCAATCCGGTCGCAGATTCATTTCTTGGGACATAGACTATATGCTATGTACTAGTGCTCGCCAAGCGAAAAGTATTGGTGAGTGGCATCCGTTGACGGAGATCCTCGAAAGATTTTAGGAGCTGCGATTAAACGCAGAAGGCTCAAGCTGGGCTTGACGCAAGAGCAACTTGCGGAGGCGGCCGATCTTCACTGGACATACGTTTCTGGTATCGAACGTGGAATTCGCAATGTTTCAATTCTCAATCTTTTCGAAATCGCTACAGCCCTTGGGCTCCGAGTCCGTGACCTTGTCAAGGAGCTTTAGTCGGCATTTAGCTGCTTGACGGTCCTACTGCCCCAATTGTGCTTTTCGCATGCACGGAATACTTTCATTTTTCTAACTCTGGCGACTGCAATCTCTGGGCTTTTGATCCTAGGAGAGCGTCGATTTGCTGTCGGTGGCATGAGTGGCAAGATGTCTGTTTTCAGCTGTTTATGGGTGCTAAGCGTGAAATGGAGGTTGGATGGGGTGCAAGAATCACGCGTTTCCCTGCGTTTCCCGCCATTTTCCCGCCGGTTTGAAGGTCGGATGAGGGGTAGATAGGGGTCGATTTTTGCTGAGTTTTATGTAAGTATTTGAAACTAATATGGTTAGCATTTTAGCGGTCAGTTGATTCGGAGTCACCGTTATCGACTTCCTGTCGTCAAATCGTTGCCCAACTGGTGGAAAGTACCTCGCCTTGCCGTATTTATCGCGCGTGTCCTCAGGTCGACTCACGGACGTTGCTTTGGTAACTGCCTCTTCTTATTCCAATGGTTGAAATGAAGTACCCTTTTAATGTGCAATTCGTACAGCCCGGAACGGCGATTCTTAGTTACCTTGTGTATTAACACAGTGACTTCTGGCACAGGGGGATTCATGCCGTTCCGCAGCCGCAGCTCAAAGGGTTGGAGATGCCGCCCGACCAGAAGGCATTCCAGATTTGATCGATTTGACTGCGGATTTCGCCGGTAAGCATAGTGTTGTGCGGAAACGATCCCCCAACCATCCGAAACGCGAGGCAACGGGAGAAGGCGAATTATCGCACAAGAATGTAGAAACGCGGTGCGGACAGCCAGAGTCTTACGGAATCAGAAAGCTTGAAATTTCCCGACCCAACGCGACGCCTGGCATACTGGCGCAGGAATTGAGCTCGGCGAATAGCGGTTGCGGTTGTGGCTGTCAGGGCTCGAGCGCGAGCACGCAGTATCTGAATCTGCTGCGGGTCGGACCCACCGGAGACTCTGCTGAAATCTCGCTGGGCCAGTTCTCTTCCGCCGAAGCCGGCTGTTCGTGCAATTGGGGCGGGTGTGGTGGTGGAGGTGGTGGAGGGTATAGCGCTAGTGCCACGTTGCCCATCCTCATGACCAACGCCGATCAGGGCGTGCTAGCCAGCTACTCTGCTGGCTACAGCAACTCCTCTACGTCCTCCTACTATCTGGCCACGACGTCCGGTGCGAGTCTGGCTTCGAATTCCCAAGTGGCGATGGTTCCTGAGCAGACCTACCCGGTGCAACCGGTGTTACAGCGGGCCGACGGGTCCTATGTGGGCACGGTTTCTTCAACAGTCGGGAACTTCATGATCGCGTTCACTCCATCGGGTGGGACGTTGTTTACGGTGCCGAACGACACGCCGCAGATTGCGACTGCCGGCGGCGGAGTCATCGGCGCCTCCGGCACCACCTACGACCAAAATGGCAACGCCAACGGCCAACTCGCCAGCCTACCCACCCAGTCGTTCACTGGAAATGATTACCAGCTTGGCTCTATTGATCAGGTCCTTGATACACCGTACAACTATACGACCTCTTACGCCGCGACCGCCGGTGGTAATCCTGGCCCGCCACAGGTCTATGTGCCCACGTTAGGTGCCATGTATCGAGCGCAGATCGCGAGTGATGCTAAGGGATATGTAGGGAACAGTACCAATTGGAACGAAAAAACAAATGGAGGCACGGTAACGTGCAACTTGTTTGTGCAAAGCGTATTGACTCAGGCGTCAAATGAATGCCAGCTGAATATTCCGGCCCCAACCCGGCCAAACCTAAGCTGGTGGCAAAGCAATTGGAGGCATCCATTCCTGGCAGCTGACTGGGCAAATCCCAATGTTAACGGTGGATGTTGGAAGCCTTTGCCTGCGGGACCGGGGGGAGCGTTGCCCGGCGATGTAATAGCCACTGGGTATCCAGCCAACGGACCGGACGGCACCGGGCATGTCGGGATTGTCGTTGAACCCAACAGTGGCTTTCCGAACTACATAGACGCCTCCTCGGCTAACGTTCCACCTTATTGGTGGACCGCTCAACAGAAGCAGTCATTCATTGCTGGCACGATTACACTGACCGACTACGGGTTTCGTGCGCCCGGATTCGATTTCACCAACCCACTCGACAATCAGGGGCTGGAGCAAGATTCTTATGTCAGGAGATTTTCCTGTTATTAGGTCCAGAGGTTAACATGAAAAAGCGAAGACTCGTTGCGGCGATCATATATGCCACTACAGCCATCTGTCTCTTTGGGTTCGTCGACTCTCTTTACGGTACAGGGCCGCGCACAAGCCACCTCGTATACATCCTGATTACGGGGACCGCATTATTCGGGTTTGCGTGCGTGCTATCTTTCCTCATGCCGCAGTGGGCGACGGTCTGCGCTCTCTCTGCGGCCGCTCTGTCATGGCCGCTTCTCTCACTGCAATTCGGGCGCATGGGCTGGGGACGAAATTTGGCTTGGCTGATTAGCTATGAACCAGATACGCCGATAGCTATTCTCTCCTTGATCGTTTCGAGCGTTTACGCGATTTGCCAGCTAGGATTGCTTCTCCGATCAGGCGACAACCTAAGCGAGCGCAAGATGAGGTGGGTGCTACCCGCAACGGTACTCTACGCTGTTGTGATGGCCGCTGCGGCGAACTGGCCCGGCATTTGGGGGTGGTGCTTTAAGTTGCGCTACGGCACTTAGCTTGAAAGGCAATAACGCGTTCTTCGCGAAGAGTCATGCAGCATTCGCTCGGGCGCTGCATACTGGCGGGTGGCCCAGGCTTTTGATCTGCTTGGCATCACCCACACAGCGGGTGCCCCGTCCTTCGCGTACTTTGCGAAGGGCGGGAGTCGGGAATGCCTGCGAAAATGGGTCGTTCACGCACAAACTCCAATCCATTGGGGACCGAGCGATAGCTGTTGGCTTCAGAATTACTCTTCACCTGGAAGCTGCATCGCGATTGGAAAGTAGCAACACCGGGAGGAAGACTGAATGAGCGAACGTGACACGATCGCCGAAGTGGGCCGTGGAAGCAGTCGCTTTCGTGGCCTTGATCTTAATTTGGTATTAGCTTTCTACTGTTCCCTTCTGCTGGTATTTCTTGAAGGTGGTAGGCCTCCCTTTGGCGTTGGGCCAAAACTTCGCTACCTCTACCTATGGCATCCTCACGCCATAAGTTTGCAAACAAGCGATTTTGTTTTGTTTTACGCGGAGCTCCTGCTGATTCCAGCCGTTGCTTTCTTCGTTTGCCTCGAACTAGTCAGACGGCGTTTCTCGGCCAGAATTCTGACGTGGGTCGGGGGCACAATGGTTATCGGCGGCTTTCCTCTCGCCTGCCTGTATGGCGTGGGCTCCCCATGGTTCGCCATCGTCGAACTGCTAATCGCGAGTTGTTGCTTTATCTTGTGGCTCTACGGAAAGTGGCACTTGTCGGAGGCCGTCAGTGCTTTTCTCTTGTTTATCCATTATGCATTCTGGTTTTGTCTCTCTGGCTTAATTATGAGGATTGTTCCGACTACTCGGGTGTGGGAGTGGGGTAAGGTTTGGGATTACGTGATGTTTGGCTGCCCGGTGGTTGGCTTGTTCTTCAGCTTGCTTTGGGCCTGGTATTTCAGGCGCTTTTCGGCTTCTGCTCCAGCGAACAACATCTGACGCTCACAATCGGTGAACGACATCAGCAAAGTTAAGAAATGTCCAGCGTTGCGCCCTTCGTCCGGCATAAAGCTGTCAGGTCAAGTCGGTTGCGATCCGAACGGGGCCTCCCATCGATTTGCGACAATACCGTTTACATTGAGGAAAATGTGCTTTCATTTGCTCTTACTCTTCTTCCTAACCGGATTAACATCTGGGCAGGCGGCGGACGATCCGAGCCCGAACGCCGCCGACCGGGCCTTTACGGCGTCGAAAGTGGACTCCCTAGTGCAGGGATACTTCTTCGCAGCCAAAGACCTGCCGACATCGGGATTGAATTCCTCGTATAAGAGTTACCTGCGGACGGCGCTCGCGTCCGATGACCGCCGCCAATTCGACTTGGCGACGATAGAATTCGTCGCCCAGCTACACAACGGACACACCTTTTTCTGGGACACCTGGCTCGACAAGAGCAACCAGCCCCTCGGCTTCTATGCGGCACCGCTTGGCGGATACTGGGTGGTCCAGAGCAGCTTTCTTCCGCGCCTCAAACCCGGCGATGTCATCGCCAGCATTGATAACACGCCGACCGAAGCTTTTTTCCAACGACAGCAACGCTACATTTCCGCGTCCAGCACAGCGGCCCAGCGCCACAATCTGTTTCTTCTTCCGTATCTCTTTCCCGAGCAATTCACGCTAACCTTGGACGGCGACCGTACGGTAGCAATTGATCGGGAAAAGTTCAATGAACCCGGCCAAATGCCCGACGCCCACTGGGTCAAACCGGAGGTAACGGCCTACATCCGCGTCCCTGCCTTCAACCCTCCATGGTTTGAACAGAGCGCTATAGACTTTGTGAAGAGGTTCGGCAATGCCAAGACTCTGATAATCGATGTGCGAAACAATTCTGGAGGTGTCGCTCCCAGTCGACTCATTCAGGCGCTTATGAACCGGCCCTACCGTGAATGGAA
>JBEKWW010000002.1:0-231684 GCA_049512655.1 Candidatus Sulfotelmatobacter sp.
CCGATAGCAGTACGATGGTCGGGCGTGCCGGACAAATCAGTATTGGCGAATGCGATTCGTCCGAATGGCGCAGCGCGCAGAATCGTACGTGGCGCGGGATTGCCATCCGTCCCGAAAAAGAATCCCGGCTGCGGACTGACGTATGCGTGTCCCCAACGATTCAGAACAATGCCGGCGATGTCGCGAGAAGCGTCGAACCCGGAAGCGGAAAACATCTCGGTCATCTGCGCGCGAATCTGACGTTCGTAGTCGCGGAAAGAAGTCGTGAGGAGTTGCGCGCGGCCAAGGTTCCCTTGTTCCTGCAAAGGCAGTCCATAATGAGGAAAAATCACCTTGAGCGTAAGCACCACCGGAGAATCCGGGGTGATCGTTTTGTCGTCGCTGGAAAACGTCGGTAGTTTCCGAATCGCTGCGAAGCTTCCCAGGCCCTCAAACCATTGGCAGCCTGAGATGCCCATCTTGTACAGGAAGCGCCAATTGCGCAGCGCAACATTTGCCATCATGCAGGGTGAGCGGTAGAACTGAGCATAGGCCTCACGGTGCGCGGCAGGCAGATCGCGAACGATATGCTTTGAAGTCCAGCACCCGCCGGCCATAACCACCGATCGCGCTTTGAGCCGGTAAACTTTGCCGCCGCGCGTGTACCCAACCGTAACGAAGTCCGACTTGGCAGCATCCCCTTCGTGTTTTACCCAAACTGTGGTGCTGCTCAAACGGATTCTCGCCTGTTGGCCGCGGCGGTCGAGCGCCTCAAAGTTAATGTTGTTGCGGCAGACTGCATCGAGCGTTTTCGCCCCGGCTATTGAGTCGGGCACGAGGGTCTTCGCCATGTGACGCGCGATTCCATCATTTCCGCCAGGAAACGAAAGCGACGGCTGGTCCATCGAACGATCAACGTCGAAAGCATAAATACAATACGCGGAAACCACATCCGGCCCGGCACCGAAACCACTGCCCTCATCGGCCATGAATGTTTGAATCGTTTCTTTGCTCAGGCCGTAGGTGTCCATTAGATAGCGTTCGATGGTGATGCTATCCAACTGGCGCGATTTCTGATCTCCCGGATACTCGAACGGCAAGCCAGTCTTCGGCCGATCGTTGTATCTGAGCAGTTCGGCCCGCGTCTTCTCGGAAATTGGCGTGCCCCGCAGTCTTTTCTCGTACGGATCTATCAGCCACATTCCGGGCTTTTGACCGAACTTCGCGCCAAAATAGAAAGCACCAGGACCCCTTCCATCTTCGAAGCTGTAACCCAGCGGGACCTCGGGAGACGTGGCTCCCCACTCCTGATATTTGAACTGGCTCCAGTCGAGCCCGATCAGATCAAAAAATCTCCCCATAAAACTGTGCGGGAGCGGAACCTGGAAATGATCTGCCCCTTGCGGTCCCATAATGCGCTGGCCATCTACGACGAATTCGTTTCGCTTCGCCTCGCCCCCGAAAACTGGATGATTGTCGAGAACCAGGCAGCTGAGTTTGGACCCGCCGTATTTCTGAACAAACAGCGCTGCCGCAAGGCCGCTCACTCCTCCACCCACCACAACGCAATCGAAAATTTCGCCGGTATCGATCACATCTGCGGGCAATGAATTGAAAGTGCCGCTGCGAATCTGGTGCCCGGCGGTCATGACTTCGAGTGTGTTTCCGTTCGAACTTGAGTAGTCGCCCACGCCGCCGTAACCAGTCCATTCATCAGCGCCCGCATCGTTAGCTAATAGTTGCTGTGGCGTGAGTGGCGCAAGCAGCGCGCCACCCGCGGCCAACAAAGTGGAATTCAGAAAATCGCGGCGGCAAATCGGTTGATTTAATCCCAGCGCCTTATCGCTTTTGTCGCTATGGCTCGACACTCATACTCCTTCCCTCCAATCTGAGTCGCTGCCTTTCTTCAAACGAATCGTAAGCGCACCATCTGGATTCGTCTGCTCGCATCCGGCCCAGTGAATCGGCCGCCGCATGCCTTTGATTTCCAACGGTGCTTTAGGACATCCCGAGCGAACAGATTGGCTTCCCTCCAACGCCATCCGAACATCAAGGTAAATTTCTGCTGCAATAAACGTTAGTCAGAAATGGTAAATGGCCGGCTCTTCCTCCGCGCCAGGTCCTGTACAATTTTTCTTCCATGAGTTTGTTTGCAAAATCCTGTCTAACTGTTGCCGGTGTGCTACTACTGGCCCTGGCGACGCAGGCCGAACCGGTTGCACAGCTTCACGCCACGGGTTACGCCAACGACTTCGCACACGTTCTAGATCAGAACACGATCGCACAAATTGACGATATCTGCCGGCAGATCGACCAAAAAGCCCATGCCCAGATCGCGGTGGTTACAATCCACTCGACCGATGATACAGATATCGAGAGCTACGCCGTTGATCTCTTTCAGAAGTGGGGAATCGGAAACAAATCGACGAACCGCGGAGTACTGATTCTGTATGCGATAGATGATCATCACGCCCGCATTGAGGTCGGCTACGGTCTGGAGCCGATTCTACCCGACGGAGAAGTGGGTAGTTTTCAGCGGGAAGCCATTCCGCTGATGCGGAACGGGAACGATAGTCAGGCGCTGTTGCTGGTGACCGCACGTGTGGCACAGGTCATTGCCCAGGATGCAGGCGTCCAACTTACAACTTCGCAACCGATACCAGTGCATTCGGAACCGGCGGTGCAACCTGGTAAAGGAATATCCGCTGGCGGAATTATCCTGCTGATCGTCATCGTAGTAGTTGTTCTTGTCACTCCGCTACGTGGCTTGCTTTTTGCGATGCTTTTTTCTGGAATGTTTGGTGGAGGTGGTGGATATCGCGGCGGTGGAGGCTGGGGCGGCGGGGGGTTCGGCGGCGGGGGCGGATTTGGGGGATTTGGCGGTGGTAGTTCCGGGGGCGGCGGAGCTAGCAGCAGTTGGTAATCAGCGAGGGCGCAAATGGTTCCCGAAAAAAAGATCAGCGACTTTGTGGGTCGATTAAGGACCGCGGCTGGAGCGAACGTGGAAAGCATAGTCCTGTTCGGATCGGCGGTTGCAGGCGACTTTCATCCCGAGTTCTCGAACGTGAATCTGTTGTGCGTGATTCGTGACAGCTCATTTTCCGCGTTGCGGGCGCTTGCCCCGGCGGTCCAGTGGTGGCATGCGCAGAAACAGCCGCCGCCGCTGTTCATGACTCGCGAAGAGATCGAGCGCTCGGTCGATGTGTTTACGATCGAGTTGATCGACATGCAACAGCACCATCGAGTTCTGTATGGTGAGGATGTTATTCAAGGTTTAACGATTCCTGCGAACTTGCACCGCGTTCAGGTGGAATACGAACTGCGGGAGAAACTCGCGCTGCTACGCCAGCATTTAATTCTGGCCTCTAGCGATGACTCGCGATTGTGGGAGTTGCTACTGCGATCGGTATCGTCGTTTGCTACACTTTTCCGTCACGCGCTGATCGTGTTGGGCCACGACGCACCGGCAGCGAAGCGCGAGGCGGTGCAGGCGTTGTCCAAACAGATTGGCTTTGATGCATCCGGCGTTCTGCAGGTTCTGGATGTGAGAGAGCGGAAGTCCGAGCGAAAGAATTTCAATGTTGCGGAGGTTTTTTCGCGATATCTGGCTGCGCTGGAGAAGGTAACCGCCGCAGTTGATAAAATGCTGGACTCTGGCGCCGCCAACTCTCGGTAAATTCGAAGGAAGCTGTTCTTCAGGAGAATCTCATGAGCAAGGCACTGATCGCGGTGGTCATCATTGTCGCAATAGTATTGCTGACAGTACTGTTCACCTTTGGCCAATATGTAAGCGTGAAGAATTCGCTGGTCAGCAAAAACGAGGCAGTGAAGGAAGCCTGGTCGCAAGTCGACATTGTGCTGCAACGCCGCGCCGACCTGATTCCAAACCTGGTGGAGACGGTGAAAGGCTACGCGCAGCAGGAAGTGACGGTGTTCGGGGATATCGCGAAAGCGCGTTCTGCTCTGCTTTCGGCCGGCACTCCGCAAGAAAAAATAGCCGCCAACGGGCAGCTCGATGGAGCGCTGGGGCGTCTGCTTGTGGTTGTTGAAAACTATCCTCAGTTGAAGTCCAACGAGAACTTTTTACGCCTACAGGACGAACTGGCGGGTACGGAGAATCGTATTGCGGTCGAGCGTAAACGCTACAACGACACTTTGCGCGACTACAACACTTACGTACAGCAGTTTCCTAACAGCTTTTTCGCCGGCATCGCAGGATTCAAGGCCAACGAAGCTTACTTCGAAGCTTCGCCAGGATCGCGTGAGGTTCCAAAAGTTAACTTCTCAAATTCAGGCGCGGTAGCTCCAGTTCCACAGACCAACCCTCAGCCTGCACCAGCGCACTAGCATACGCGGGGATTTGGATGACTCGTTCTCCGCTGTCCGCAGCCCGGCTGACATATCCGGCTGACATAGACGATGGTTTTTCAGTTAGATTTCACACCTAACGATCGATGACGCAACCATCCGGAAGATCCCTGCAGAACAGCTAGTGATCGCAGGGTAACGGGCTTCGCTTACGTATACCGCATTTTGATCTACTATCGCGCAACCAACCTCACTCTTAGTCATCTTAAAACTAAGGATTCTCAAAAAGGAGAGTCGCAATGTTCCGCTTCCCACTGACCGAGCAACCACAGGTTTCCCGGGAACCCTTCAGCTTACAGACACTGGCCAAGGCTTCGCGGCTTCGCGGTGCCACTGTCACGGAGGGCGTTTGCCCTTACTGCGCCGTCGGCTGCGGGCAGCTCATCTACAGCAAGGGCGGTGAAATTATCGATATTGAGGGCGATCCTGATAGTCCCATCAGCGCGGGCCACCTATGTCCCAAAGGGGCCAACGCCTTCCAGCTCGCCGTCAACTCGCATCGCGTCCGCCAAGTCCTCTACCGCGCTCCCTACTCCGATCATTGGGAGACGAAAACGATGGAGTGGGCGCTGGACCAGATTGCCCAGCGCGTCAAGGTGACCCGCGACGCCGATTTCACCTCTCGCGACGAACAAGGCTGTTTGCTCAACTCGGTGCGCAGCATCGGCACGCTGGGCGGGGCAACCATTGACAACGAAGAGAATTACCTCATCAAGAAGCTGTTCGGCGGCGGGTTGGGAGTGGTGTCGATCGAAAACCAGGCGCGGATTTGACACAGCGCCTCGGTGCCCGGTCTGGGCGCCTCTTTCGGCCGCGGCGCGGCTACAAATTATCAGCAGGACATGGCTAATAGCGATTGCATCCTGTTCATGGGATCGAACATGGCGGAGGCTCATCCGGTCGGCTTCCGCTGGCCCATGGAGGCCAAGGAGAAAGGCGCGACCCTGATCCATGTCGATCCGCGCTTCACCCGCATGTCGGCTGTGTGCGATGTTTACGTGGGCATCCGCTCCGGGAGTGACATCGCCTTCCTCGGCGGCCTCGTCAATTACATCTTAGCTAACGACCGTTGGTTTCATGAATACGTCATGGCCTACACCAATGCTTCGACGATCATCGAGGAGGCTTTCCAAGATACCGAAGATCTGGAAGGACTGTTCAGCGGCTTCGACCCGCAGCACGAGTCCTATGATTCCAGAAAGGGCCATTGGGGCTACGACGAGTCCGGCAACGGCCCCGCGGAGCACGGCGGTTCGAAGAATACACCTCAGGCGGAGTCCGCGAAAAAAGACCCGCACGGCCGTCTTGGCCACTGCATGGATGGCAGCGGCGAACCATATACCTCGCCGTACAAGGACATGACAAACGCTCAGCGCGACCCGACCTTGCAGCATCCGCGCTGCATTATGCAGATTCTGCGCCGCCACTTCGCCCGCTACACGCCGGAGGTCGTTTCCCAGGTGTGCGGCTGCACGCCGGAAGAGTTTGTGCGCGTCGCCGAATTGCTCTGCACCAACTCCGGACGCGAGCGGACCACTTGCATCGCCTACGCGCTGGGCTGGACGCAGCACACCACCGGCGTGCAGATCATACGCACTGCCGGCATCCTGCAATTGTTGCTCGGCAACATGGGCCGGCCCGGCGGCGGCATTATGGCTATGCGGGGCCACTCTACCATCCAGGGCTCGACCGACCTCTCGACTTTGTACGACACACTGCCCGGCTACTTGCCGCAACCCGCTGTACACGAACCCGTGCACGAGGATCTAACTTGTTATATCGAGTATGGAGAGATGCCCACCGGCTACTGGGCGAACTTTAGCAAATTCATTGTCAGCCTGCTCAAGGCGTGGTACGGCGACGCAGCAACACCGGAGAATGACTTCGGGTTCTCCTGGCTGCCGCGCGTGGACGGCGATTACTCGCAACTGGCCTACTTCGATCGCATGTCAAAGGGTGGGGTGAAGGGCTACTTCCTGGCGGGTCAGAACCCCGCCGGCGGCGGAATCAACGCCGGCCTGCACCGTGCGGGCCTGCGCAACCTCGAGTGGTTGGTGGTTCTCGACTGGTTCGAGACTGAAAGTGCTGTCTTCTGGAAGGACGACCCGAATGCGCCGCCGCCCTCCCAGATCGGGACCGAGGTCTTCTTCATCCCTGCGGCGGCAGCCCCAGAGAAGGAGGGCAGCTTAACCAACACCCAGCGGCTGCTGCAATGGCATAAGAAAGCCGTTGATCCGCCCGGCGATTGTCGTTCCGACGCCTGGTTTTTCTACAACCTGGGTAAGCGCCTCAAGCAGCTCTACGCGGGCTCGACCGATCCTAAGGATCAGCCGCTGCTAAACCTCACCTGGGACTACGACTTCGATGAGCAGCCGCGTTTGCCCGATGGAACGCTTAGCCGCATTCAAGGGGAACCGGATCTGGAGAAGGTCCTCATGGAAATAAACGGTCATCGGCTGGATGAAATCGACCCGCGCACCGGACGGCCGCGTCTTGTGACCGGCTACTCGGAGTTGAAGGACGACGGAACGACGGCATGCGGCTGCTGGATCTACAGCGGTGTCTTCCCCGAGCCGGGCAGCAACCGCGCGAAGGAACGCAAGATCACCGATAACCCAGTTCAACCGGATTGGGGCTTCGCCTGGCCGAACAATGTCCGCGTCCTGTACAACCGCGCGTCAGCCGACCCCGACGGGCGGCCCTGGTCGGAACGTAAGAAATTGGTCTGGTGGGACTCGGAGAAACGGCGCTGGGTCGGGGACGACAAACCGGACTTCGAACTGGAGAAACCGCCCGATTTCCAACCGGCTCCGGGCGCGACGGGCATGGCCGCTATCGCCGGCACACAGCCCTTCATCACCAAGGCCGACGGGCTGGGCTGGCTGTACTCCCCCGGCGTCAAGGACGGTCCTCTTCCGACGCACTACGAACCGGTCGAGTCGCCGCTGGGCAACCTGCTCTATCCCAAACACAATACCAACCCGACCGTACGCTTTTTCGAGGGACCGCTGAACCCCATTGCCCACACGCCGACAACCGAGTATCCCGTGGTGGCCACGACGTTCCGTCTTACGGAGCATTACCTGAGTGGGCCTATGAGCCGCTTCAATAGCTGGCTCAACGAATTGCAGCCGGAGATGTTCGCTGAGCTGAGTTACGAACTGGCCGCCGAGCGCGGCATTGCTCACGGCGGGTGGATGACGATCCAGACGGCGCGCGGTCGAATCGAGGCTCGTGCGATGGTGACCCGGCGGCTGCGGCCCTTTGTTGTCGAGGGGCGCGTGGTCCACCAGATCGGACTCCCATTCCACTGGGCCTTCGCCGGGGAGAGCGTCGGCGGCAACGCCAATGACCTGACCGCGATCGTGGCTGACCCGAACGTGAGCATGCACGAAAGCAAGGCATTTGCCTGCCAGGTCCATGCCGGACGAATCGAGGGCCAGGCCCTGCGGCCCACTGTACCCGCGGCGCCCTGGCCGACCCTCGATCCGATCCCGGACACGCCGGCCAGCGCCCAACCAGAAGGGAGGATCGGACATGACAAGTAGAGAAAAGGAACTGTCAGCCTTGCCCCAGACCAGCGATCCGCCGCGCGGCCGGCTCGCGGAGCTCATGGGACGCCTGATCTATCCGTTCCTGCGCGGTGAACCGCCCAAACCCCAGCTGGCTACCGGCTTCTACACCGACACCACCGTATGCATCGGCTGCAAAGCTTGCGAGGTGGCGTGCAAGCAATGGAATCAACTGCCCTCCGACGGATTTAACTGGTCGGGCAATAGCTACGACAATACGACTGAGTTGTCGGCGACAACCTGGCGACATGTGAAGTTCATCGAGCAATTCTCCGAGCAAGTGGCCAGTAATTATGCTTCTCTCGCTTCCCTTGAAATTGCTCCTGCCGAGTCAGGTTTCAACCGGTGGCTCATGATGAGCGACCATTGCAAGCATTGCCTCGCGGCCCCTTGTCATCAGGCTTGCCCGACTGGCGCCATCATTCAGAACGAGTTTGAGAACGTTTATATTCAGGCTGACATCTGCAACGGTTGCTCGTGTTGCATTGCGGCCTGCCCGTTCGGAGTCATCACGCGCAGCGAGCTGGGCGGTCATTCGCACAAATGCACGCTCTGCTACGACCGCCAGCGCGACGGCCTCGAGCCGGCCTGCGCCAAGGCATGTCCAACCCAGTCCATCCACTTCGGCCCGATCGACGAGCTGCGCGCGCAGGCCCACAAGCGTGTGGAGGAACTACATCGACGCGGCGTTCCGCAGGCCTACCTTTATGGCGACGCCGCGACTGAGACCTATTCTGAGATGCATTCGTTCTATCTCCTTGTCGATCGTCCTTCCGTTTATGGCCTGCCGGATAATCCATTCAATCCGTGGCTGCACATGATGGGAGATTATGTTCGTTCCATCGTGGGCGGTTTGGCCGCTATCGCCGCACTGCTCGTGGTGGTGTTTCTTTTGAAGCCCTGAATGCACGGAAACTCAAGAGCGCAGCACGCTTTCACCAAACCTCCTTCGCCAGAAACGGGGAGCGAGAGCGGTTACGCGAACATGCCAGTGACCAAGGTGCCGGGATGGCACGGCATGATCGCCTGGGATGCTTTGCTCAATGGCATGGCCACAGGACTGTTCATGGCCGCCGCGGTCAGCGAGTTGGCGGCGCCCGCGGTTTTTACCCCAGTGGCGAAAGTGGCTTATCCGGTCGCTCTCGTGCTTTTGCTCGTTGACCTCGGATTGCTCGTGCTGGATCTGGGCGATTCACTGCGTTTCCATCACATGCTCCGGGTTTTCAAGCCTGGCTCGCCGATGTCGGTGGGGACGTGGTGTCTGACGATCTTCTCACTCCCGCTAACCGCCGCGGCGGCGCTCAGCCTGCTATCCGAAATCGGCCTGGACTTTGAATGGGCTCGCATAACCGCTGTAGTCCTGGGACTGTTGCCCGCCTTCGGCTCCGCGGCCTACAAAGGCGTCTTGCTCAGCACGAACGCGCAGCCGGGTTGGAAAGACGCGCGCTGGATGGGAGGTTATCTCAGCAATTCGGCCCTCTTGATGGGCTGCGCCGAGCTGCTGGTCCTGTCCGTGCTCATGGAGCGAACACAGGCGACCGCCATCCTCCGCACCGCCTTTATCGTGCTGCTCGTGCTCAATGTGATTCCCTTAGCGCTGTTGTTTGCGAACCTCCAACCGACACACGCGCGGCTCTACACCCGCGAGCGACAATGGCGTTTTGGCGTGCTCATCGCTGCCGGGACGCTGATCCCCTTGGGTCTGGTGCTCCTCAACGGCAGCCTGCTGTTCATATTGATCGCCGTGATTTTTCTTTTATCGGAGAGTTGGCTCATCCGTTTTGTGTACGTCAAGATACCTCACACTTCGCCATTGGAAGTTCGCAGCGGCGAATAGCCTAAGGAGACTGCGATCGAGGATTACACCCTGTGCCGTCAGATGCGGTTCCATGGCGGCTTTTCTCCGGAGTGTATATTCGTGGTCCGGTTTCACAGAGGGCATCAGGCCAACGGCATTGCGATCAGAAACCGCGAATTCGGCCCGAGCGAGTTGACTTTTGTCAGCACCTTGTTCACCGAGGGCCGACGTTTCCCCTGAGCCCGTTTCGCGACCGTTGTGACAGCAATTTGAGACTGAGCCCGTCAACAGTTTCGGTTTGTTTCTTCGCGAGGCCGCTGGGTACGGCCCGCGAAGCACACTGGCCATTCACCCAGATGCTTCGCGTCCGTCCTCTCCGCTGGTCTAATGCGCGAGGATATGGCTCCTGAAAAAATTGTTTCCTTCCTCCCGCAATTTACTCATTCGTGCAAGTCACGTGGTTGTTCCAATCCACGTATGCACCCTGCGGGTTGTCCCGCCAAGCCCAGACGTGAAGCTCAAAAAAAGCATGTATATTGAACCGATTGGGGCTGTCAACGTATTGGAAGACTTGCCCTTCCAATACTGGTGGAGTTTTGTTGTTGTTCGCCAGCCAGGGGCTGGCAAATACGATGAACTCGACGCCAACCAGTTGCATCTTCCCACCTTTCAGCGGCTCGTAGATCAGGGCCTGCGGATGTGAGGCATCAATCTCGCCCGCGCTGAGCAGTGTGCCATTTACGTAGTGCACGCCCATCGCGCCGTGGTCTTGGCCGGTTACGCATCCGAGGAACGCTTGGTATCCCGCTGCGACGGCGTTGTTGACATCAAGATACTGCTTTGTGGCATTGCGAACCGTCTCAACGAGTTTGCTCTGATCTCCGTTTCCCGGTGGCTGCAGGTTCTCCTGGGCTGGGGCGAAGGAGGTAAGTGCCAGCAAGGCAACCAGGAGCATGGACGTATTGGAAGCGGCAAACAGTGTCTGTTTCATGGTGTAATTCTCCTTAATTTTTTCGGACAAATTGCTCGATTCTGCTGAGGTTCATAATCCCCTGCTTATAGAGGCGAAAAAAAAAGGCGGATTTGATCATCGTGAGCGAAATAGGTATTCAATAACGCGGACGTTTCTCTTTTCTCGGCGTTTGACACCCCAGTTGAGACGGGATACGCTACCGAGCAAAGTGCTTCCGGGGCGAAGCGAACCTGTGGTGCATCCGTACTCAAATGAGGTCACAAAGCTTTTGCAGCGCTGGCGGGATGGGAACCGCGAGGCCTTGGACGCTCTCCTGCCGCTGGTCTATGAAGAATTGCGCTGTCTGGCTCACCGGCACTTGAGGAATGAGCGTCAGGACCACACTCTCCAGAGCACCGCGCTGGTGCATGAGGCTTATTTTCGGATGGTCGGGCAAGATTTTCCGGAGTGGGAAGGGCGCGCACATTTTTTCGCAATTGCAGCCCAGCTCATGCGCCAGGTCCTCGTTGATTACGCTCGCAGCCGTCGCGCCGCAAAACGTGGAGGCGGTATCTGCATGGTCATGCTGGACGATATCGAGGCCCTCCCCGAGCGCAAAGACGTGGATATCGTCGCGTTGAATGATGCCCTGAATACTCTTGCAGAACTCGATCCGCGGCAAACCCGGGTGGTTGAGTTGCGTTTCTTCGCCGGTCTCTCCTTGGAGGAAATCTCGGAGGTAATGGGGATTGCGACCGCCACGGTCCAGCGCGATTGGACTGCGGCTCGTGCTTGGCTCTATAGGGAAATGTCCGGGAGGTCCCGGGCATGAGGGGAGAATGCTGGGAACGTACCAAAGAAATCCTGGAGCAAGTCCTACAATTACACCCCGAGAAACGTCAGGCCTATCTTTACTCTGCATGCGGGGGAGATGCCGATCTGCGCAGCGAAGTGGAGTCCTTGATTGCTTCTCACGAGGCGGCCGGAAGCCAGTTCTTGGGTGCAGCCGCTCCGGAAATTCTGCAACGGCCCAAACCACGCAGACTCAGTTCCGGCACCAGACTCGGTCCGTACGAGATTCTGTCGCAACTCGGAGCTGGCGGCATGGGCGAGGTGTACCGTGCACTGGACACTCGCCTCGGCCGCAACGTGGCCATTAAGGTGTTACCCGACCATTTTTCGCAGAACTCCGATCTGCGCCAGCGTCTTCAGAACGAGGCGCGAACCATCTCCAAGCTTTCTCATCCCAACATCTGTACTCTTCATGACATCGGCCACCAGGGCGATATCGACTTCCTTGTGCTGGAGTTCGTCGAGGGAAAGACGCTGGGTCAACTGCTCGGTGGAGGCGTCCTCCCCATGCGGAAACTGGTTTCAATAGCAGTACAGATTGCCGAGGGCCTGGCCAAGGCCCATGAACTTGGCCTAGTCCACAGAGATTTAAAACCCGAGAACCTCATGGTCTCCGACGAGATGGTCAAGATCCTTGATTTCGGGTTGGCCAAGCTCACGATTAGTGCCGACGATTCATCCCATAGTTCCACCACAGCGGCTCTGCAAACTGAGCCAGGCATGATTCTGGGGACCCTCGCATATATGTCCCCGGAGCAGGCAAGCGGCGGGGCGGTCGACTTTCGATCAGACCAGTTCTCTTTCGGAGTAGTTCTCTACGAAATGGCAACCGGCAGAAGCCCGTTCCGAAGGAAGGCGCAGGCACAGACCCTCTTGGCGATTGTTCAGGAAGAGCCCGAACCGATGGGCTTGCTGAACCCCGAGGTTCCCGCCCCGCTGTGGTGGGTCGTTGAACGCTGTCTGGCCAAAGAGGCCGCGAGCCGCTATTTCTCTACCCGCGATCTGGCACGCGACCTTGCCGCAATACGGGACCGGCTATTGGATCTTCAACAAAGGCATTCGAAGACTCGTCCCAGCAATTTGCCAATCCCGGGGAGCATGCTGGTCGGACGTGATAAGGAGTTGGCGGGGGGCAAAGAACTCTTGCTGCGGCCAGATGTACGCTTGTTAACGGTTACTGGACCCGGAGGAATTGGCAAGTCGCGTCTGGCCTTGGAGATGGCACGTGACACGCTGGAACTCTTCCCGTCCGGCATTTATTTTGTGCCACTCGCGGGGGTTAGCGATTCCGAGTCGATCCCCATTGTCATTGCGCAGACGCTGGGAGTTCGTGAAGCGGGAGGTCAACCGCAGCTCAAGACATTGAAGGATTACTTGCGGAATTCGCTAAGCGCTCCAATGCTTCTGCTGCTTGACAACTTTGAGCACGTCCTCGCTGCGGCACCGATGCTGGCTGAACTGATGGCAGTGGCGCCCCAACTGAAGTTTCTAGTGACCAGCCGTGCTGCTCTTCACGTTTACGAAGAACACGAGTTCCCCGTGCCACCGCTCGCACTGCCGAATGCAAAATCCTTACCAGGCGTGGACGCACTGATGCAGTATTCGGCGATCGCTCTGTTCGTACATCGCGCCGCAGCCGTCAAGCCGGATTTCACCCTCAAGGAAGATAACGCGGCAGCTGTGGCGGAGATCTGCTCGCGGCTCGACGGGCTGCCGCTTGCTATCGAGCTGGCTGCGGCACGCACCAAGCTTCTTTCTCCTTCTGCCATGTGCACGCGGTTGGCAAGCCGCCTGCAGCTGTTGACGGGGGGCGCGCGAGACCTGCCTGCTCGGCAGCAGACGCTTCGTCAGGCCATCGATTGGAGCTACGACCTGCTGAGCCCATCTGAGCAGAAGCTGTTCAGGAGGCTCTCCGTCTTCGTAGGTGGATGCACTTTGGAAGCGGTGGAATCCGTCTGCGACACGAAACAAGACTTGGGTTTGGATGTGCTCGACGGGGTGGCGTCGATGGTGGACAAGAGTCTGGCGCGGCAGATAGAGCAGACAGACGGGGAACCCCGCTTTGTGATGCTGGAAACGATACGCGAATATGGGCTCGGAAAAATGGTGGAGAGCGGAGAAGAAGCGCTGACGAGGAGAGCCCATGCCGCCTACTGTGTGGTTCTGGCCGAAGAAGGCGCCGCCGAAAATACTGGTGCGAATCCCAAGGAATGGCTGGACCGGTTCGAGTTGGAACATGATAACTTTCGCGCGGCCGTGGAGTGGCTCACAGCAACCGGTGATGCAGATTGGGGCTTACGTCTGGGTTCGGCACTCTTTCGTTTCTGGGAGATGCGGGAGTATCTCGCCGAAGGCCGGGACCAACTTGGGAAACTGCTGAAACTCACAACGTCGTCGGTTCCGAGCAGCCCGCGCCAACGGGCTCTATTTGCGGCGGGAGTATTGGCCGGAGAGCAAGGCGACTACGTTGCTGCCGACGCACTGCTCAAGGAGAACTTGGAGATCGGGAGACTGTTGGAGGATAAGCAGAGCACTGCGGTCTCACTCAATGCTCTGGGAGTCATTGCGCGCGACAGTGGCGATCTGGCGGCCTCGCGCCTGATCTTCGAAGAGAGTCTGTCGCTATGGAGAGAGATGCGCGATCCGTTAGCGGTCGCTCGCGCACTGAGTAATCTCGCGAATGTAGTCAAGCTAGAGGAGGACTACACACGCGCTCGTTCGCTCTACGAGGAATGTCTATCGATCTTCCGGGAAGTGGGGGACAGAACCGGGGTTGCCTGGGCGCTCAACCACCAAGGGGACGTAGCGCGTGATCAAGGACAATGCGAAGTGGCGCGTTCCCTGTACGAACAGAGTCTGGCTGCTTTTCGAGAGCTAGACGACCGATGGGGAATTGCCGGCTCGCTCGCCGATTTGGGCAACCTCGGTCGGGAGCAAGGGGACTATCGCGGGGCAGATTCGCTCTACCGGGAGAGCATTCGACTTTTCCAAACGCTCGAACATAAGCGAGGGGTCGCGCGTCTGCTGGAGTCCTTCGCTTGCTCCGCTGCGGCGCAATCGGAACCGGATCGCTCGTTACGCCTGGCAGGCGCGTCGGCGGCGCTGCGCCAGAGTATAGGCGCTCCGCTCACACCTGCGGAACAGGCGAAACTTGAAAAATATCTGGATCCGGCACGACGGGCTTTGACTACCACCCTGGGACGAACACTGTGGCTGGAGGGTTGGGTCATGCCGGTCGAAAAGGCCATCGAGGACGTCCTCAGGCAGACCTCTGGTTAACCTTAGGATTTCATCCCCGCGACTGAGCACATTGATTGGCGGGTAAACGAGACCAGTGAAGAGAGATTGTGGTTAATAATTCAGGTTTATTCTGCCGTTGTAGGATCGATCAGCCGACGCACTGCGGAGATACGATTTGCCGGCAAACCTACCCGCGTTGCGTGTTCTCGGATCATTGCCTCGTCGGGAGCGAGGTAGACGCAATAGACCTTGTCGCCCGTAACATAGCTTTGCAACCACTGGATCTCACTCCCGATTCCCTTGAGAGCCGCCACGGATTTTCGAGAAACCTCCTGGATTTCGGCATCGGATAGATTTCCGGCTCCAGGTATCTCTCTCTCGATCACGAACTTCGGCATGTGGTAACCTCCGTAAAACGCATGCTAGCAAGTAGGTAGATTTGCTACAAGAGGACGATTCCCTAGGCTACAAGAGATGTCTAAGATTAGCCAGGATCACTATTGGAGTTCGACATGGATCTGAAGTCGGTGCAAAAACCGCTTAAGGAACAATACCGCAGCGATCCCACGAGTTCGCGAATCACGCTCAAGGCGCGAGGTGGTCAAACCGAGACCCCTATTGCATGTTCGGTTGCCGTGGGACGCGCTATCTATGAGGCCCAGGCGCACACGGGTGTCGGAGGGGCCGGCACTGCCGCTTGTTCGGGAGATATGCTGCTTGGAGCTCTCTCGGCCTGCGCGCAGATTACTTGCCAGATGGTTGCCGCGGCCATGGGAGTGCCGATCGAACGAATTGAGGTAACGGTCGAGGGCGATTTGGATCTTCGAGGTACGCTCGGCATATCGAAGGATGTGCCGGTCGGCTTTCAGCGCATTCATACCCGATTTGAAATCGTTGCTCCTCACGCGACAAGCGAGCAATTGAGCGCACTGCGCGAGAAAACGGAACAGTATTGCGTGGTCATGCAGACATTGAACCAAGCGCCGAAATTGCAAACTGAATGGGTCAGTGTGTAATGACCGAGCTCCCCATGCTCGGCTGGTAAGCGAAGACTCTTTAAGCGACGCAAACGATTATTTCGGCTGGAGTTCCCCGCTGCATCCCAGTGGGTGACGAAGCGCTAAATCACATTCCCTTTAAAACGTCTCAAGACTCGCGGCCGAAGCCGCATGGTGAAATCTCTCCACGTCCACACAAAAATCAGACAGGCACGTCTAAGCTACAGATAGATGAGGTGAAAGAGGTGAAATGATCCTCTTCACGAAAGACGGAACCGCGGAGCACACTTGGCATTGGGAACGTTTCGAGCCGATTCGCCGTATCTGCAGTGTTGAGCCGGCGAAATGAACGATGGCGCCCTAGATGAAATCCTTGGGAAACATTCTTCGCAAGAAGCAGATCGGCCCCTTTCGAATTATCGAAAAGGTCTATTCTCCGGGCACCGCGCTGGCCCTACATGAACATGAAACGGCTTACGTTTCCTTCCTTCTCGCGGGTGCCTACGTGGAGCGTTCCCGGCAGGAAGAGCGGAACTGCGCGGCAGGCACGGTGATCTGGCACCCGCGTACCGAGGTTCATGCTGACGCGTTTCAATCCGGTGGCGGCCATTTGCTTGATCTCGAGATCGACGCTGCCTGGTTGGACGAGATCGCGCATGAGCACAAAACGATCTCGCAGTCTCGGATGTTTTGCGGTGGTCTTCCCTATTCGTTAGGCCTGCGGTTGTATCGCGAACTCGGCGCCGACTCACGGGTCGACGACTTAGCGACAGAGTTGCTGGGCTTTTTATTCGCTGGCCGACTGGAGCGGCATCCCCCCGCCTGGTTCAAACGTGCATTGCAGATTTGCAGTGACCTTGATGCACAGCCGCCCACATTGGCGAGCCTGGGCCTTGCTGTTGGCATCCATCCTGTACATGTAGCCCGTAGTTTTAGCCGGTTCTTGGGATACACGTTCGGCGATCATCTTGCCAAGATGCGCATTCGTAAAGCTTTCGAACTCCTCCTCAACTCAAAGCAGCCAATCGTGGAGGTCGCGTATGCTTGTGGTTTCGCTGATCACGCCCACCTGTGTCGGGTTTTCAAGAGGTCGACCGGCCTCACTCCCTCTGCCTTTCGTCGGAGCTTCCAGCCCCGGCGGCAAGCTGAAAAAATAAATTCCTAGTAGGCTAATACGGTTCAAGAAGCCACCCTGCCAGTAAGGCTATAAAGCAGCATGAGCTGAACTCAGGCAGCGCACTGGGCAGCTCTTGATTGCAGTCTAGAACCACGCTCGAGATTGGGGTTAAGAAATGAAGCAACTCTTGTTCTTGGTCGGGCTGTCCTTATTGACTTCCGTCTGCATGGCGCAGCGTCTCCCGCAGATCGCAGTACCAGACAGTTACAGGCTGAGCCTCGACCCAGACTTGACCAATAACACCTTTGCGGGGACGGAAACGATCCAGGTGCGGTTGTTGAAGTTGACCTCGGAAATCGTGCTTAATGCGAAGGAGATCGATTTTAAGAATGTGAGCATTACCAGCGCCAGTGGCGCTCAAAAGGCTAGCGTCACCCTGGACAAAGAGAACCAAATGGCCAGGCTGGCGGTGGACAAACCGCTTCAGCCCGGACCCGCGACCATCCAGATTAGTTACACGGGGATCCTGAACGATGAACTGCGCGGCTTCTATATCGGCAAAGACGATCAAGGCCGCAAATATGCCGCGACTCAGCTCGAAGACACCGACGCACGCCGTGCTTTTCCTTCTTTTGATGAGCCGGCCTATAAAGCCACGTTCGACCTCACCGTCATCGCTGACAAAGAAATGACCGTAATTTCAAACGGAAAAGTAGTTTCCGACACGCCCGGTCCCGGCGAAGCGAAACACACCGTTCATTTCTCGACCAGCCCCCGGATGTCGTCTTATTTGGTGGCTGTACTCGTCGGCCACTTTGAATACATCCAGGGCGAGGCGGACGGCATTCCCATTCGCGTTTGGACCAGCCCCGGCAAGAAAGAGCTGGGCCGCTTCGCGCTCGCGGCAGCCGAATTCAACTTGAGCTATTACGATCGCTATTTTGGAATCAAATATCCTTATGGCAAGCTTGACCTGGTCGCCCTCGCTGATTTCTCGGCGGGCGCCATGGAGAACACCGGCTGCATTACTTTCCGCGAGGTCTTACTGCTGCTCGACCAGAAGAACACGGCCATTGACCTGAAGAAAACGGTGGCTTCGGTCCTTGCCCACGAAATGGCTCACCAATGGTTTGGCGACCTGGTGACCATGCAATGGTGGGATTACAAGTGGCTTAATGAGGGTTTCGCCACGTGGATGTCGAGCAAGCCGGTTGCAGCGTGGAAGCCTGAATGGAATGTACAACTCGACGAAATCAGCGACACTGTGTACTCGCTCGGCCTGGACTCGCTCGTCAACACTCACCCGATTCACCAACCGGCAGACACTCCGGCGCAAATCCTCGAACTTGACGACGCGATCACCTACACCAAGACGGCCGCTGTGTTGCGGATGCTGGAATCCTACGTAGGGCCAGAGTCCTTCCGTGCCGGCGTGGATTTGTATCTGAAGCAACATTCCTACGCCAACGCCACTGCGTCTGACTTTTGGAACGCGCAGACTCAGGTCTCAAAGAAACCCATCGATAAGATCATGCCCACCTGGACCGAACAAGCTGGGGCTCCACTCGTAACAATGAAGACGCAATGCTCCGGAAATTCCCAGACCGTCACGCTCGAACAGCAGCGCTATTTTTATGACCGAGTGAAGTTGAACGCGGATGCCCCGGAACTCTGGCAGATCCCTCTATGCGTGAAAGTGGGCGCATCGGCGACACCGAAGTGTGAGGTGGTGACGAAGAAACAGCAGAACGTCTCTTTCCGGGAATGTTCGCCGTGGGTATACGCCAACGCCAATGCGAAGGGTTTCTATCGGTCCGCGTATACGTCGGAGGCCGCACACTCCCTCGCTAAAGTAGCCGAGAGCGCGCTGACTCCGGCCGAACGCATGATGTTGTTGAGCGATGTTTGGGCTTCGGTCCGCGTCAATCGCGAACCCATCGGGGATTATCTGGTGCTGGCACAAGGGCTTCAGGGAGACCGCAGCAGCGCAGTCCTAGGCGAAATTATCAATCAACTCACCTACATTAGCGATTACTTGGTGAGTGATGGTGATCTCGAAGCCTTTGATCAATGGGTGGGACAGCTGCTTAATCCGGTGGCCCGCGACGTAGGGTGGGAAGCCAAGTCTGGCGAGAGCGAAGACCGTCCCGCCTTGCGCGCAGAACTCATGATGGCCTTGGGTGGAGTTGCACATGATCCACAGGTACTGGCACTGGCAGTGAGGCTAGCCAACCAATATCTGGCAGACCCTGCCTCCGTCGATCACGAAATTGCGGGCGCCGCGTTGCAAATTGCCGCAGGCAATGGCGATCAGGCTTTGTACGACAGAATCATGGCAGATCTTAAAGCTGCCAAGACGCCGGAAAGCTACTTCGCCGACATCTCTGCTCTTAGGCGCTTCAATGACCCTAAGTTGGCGGAGAGAACCCTGGAGTTTGCTGTTTCCCCACAGATGCGCTCGCAGGACGCCCCTTATCTGATCGCAGACGTGATGCAAAATCCCCGCACGGCGAACCAGGCGTGGAGTTTTGTTCAGGAGCATTGGGGGAGTATCGAAAAGCTGGGCGGCGCCTTTGCCGGTTGGTCGATTGTCCAGGCTACCGGCAGCTTCTGTGACTCAGGTATGCGCGATGAAGTGCAGGCCTTTTTCACCGCCCATCCCGCACCTGCGGCAGAACGCTCTCTGAAGCAGTCGGTCGAGCGAATGAATTACTGTGTGGACCTGAAAGCGCAGCAGCATGATCAGCTAGCCTCTTGGTTGCAGCGTCAGAGCCGGGTAGCAACGAAATAGAGTCAGCGCCTTCTAGACAATGGGCAGATGTGATGTCAAGTTTTTCCGGCTCGCTGACAGTTTCCTGCACCTGCAATGCTTTGGTCATATACTCGCGGCATCTCGTGTTTTGGCAGGGCCTCCAGTACAAGCCGCCCAGTGCCCCCGAGATTCATTTCACGTTACGAGCTGCCGATAACCCTGAACACCCGTCCGACGGTCACTCGGAGCGCAAGGCTTGCATCACATTCACGCGAGCCGCGCGAGCCGCGGGCAGCACCGATGCGATTACGGCGACTGCCATCAGCACGAACGCAGAGACAATCACAGGCAATGCGCCCGGCATCTTCACGTCCAGAAAATATCTTCCCGCCAAACGCGCCAGCACGAAGCCGAATGCCGCGCCTCCAACCACGCCGGCCGCAGCCATCACGGTGCCCTCCGCGATCACGCCCTTAAGAAGTCGCTGCGGCTCCGATCCAAGGGCCAGCCGGATACCGAATTCCCGTGTCCGCGCGCTCACCGAAAACGCCAGCACGCCCGCAACTCCCACCACTGCGATCGCCAACGCGACGGCCGCGAATACGCCAAACACTAGCGAGCTTAAACGATCCGGCGTGAGCACTTCTGCCCGAATGTCTTCGAGCGTGGCGGCGTGTTCAACCGGCTGCTCGGCGGACATGTCGCGGATAATGCGCGTGGCCGAAGGGACCAGAGCATACGGATTTGCACCAGTGTGAATGAAGAGACGACCACCAAAAATCATGCCTTCGTCAAAAGGGCTGTAAATAGTGAGGGTGGGTTCAGGAACGACGTGTGCGTCGTCAATGTCGGCGGTGACGCCGATGATGCGGTGCGGCGCCATAAGACGCGATTTTTCGAGATCGGTCCCGGGAAAGAATTGCAGCACGGGATCCGTCCAGTAGACATGCCGATTGATCGCATCCTGATTGGGGAACATGCGCTGTGCCAGAGTCTGGCTGACGATAACGACAGGTTCATCATTATTATTCCGATCGTCGAGCGCATTGAAATCGCGGCCGGCAATGATAGGAACGCCAAGCGCCGCAAAAAATCCGGGAGAGATGGTTCGCGACAGCGCACGGGGATCTTCTCCGACGGCGGAATGCACGTGTCCGTCGCCGGAGAATTGCAGACCGCTTCCGGGGCCGCCGCCATCGCGCCAGGGAACAACATCGCCGAATGCGGTCTCAGTCACGCCCGGCAGGGCATCAATACTACGTATCGCTTCTTTGTAGAAATCGACGACCTGCTGAGGCGTCTTCCCATGCGACATGGCAGGAACATCGATAGCGAGTACGTGCTGCGTGTCCAGACCTGTTTGCGCCCTTTGTAGTGCGATCAGCGTAGTGATCAGCATACTTGCGCCGGCCAGCAGCACGAACGACGCGGCGATCTGTGTCACCGCGAAGATCCGCTGGCGGCGGCTCGTTCCGCCGGTGATCCGCGCACTTCCGCCGGATAGGCTCGGTCCGTTGGACGTGCCGGAGCCCGATGTGCCGGAGGAAGAAGGCAGGCGTGGGACAAATGCGAGAATCACTGCGGCGACGATAGCCAGCGCCGCTCCAACCCAGGGCAAGCTCCAATCGACTCTGAAATCGAGAGCACGGATGGAGAAACGGGCGGCATAGCGGGCCAGAACAGTTACCATCGGCTGTGCGCTCAGTACACCGATTGCGGCGCCGGCACCGCAGAGCAGAAGGCTTTCGGCTAACAGCATGCGGCGCAACGCGCCGGTGCTTGCGCCCAGCGCCACGCGCACCGTCAGTTCGCCTTCGCGGCGAACCGTCCTCGCCAGAATCAGATTGGCAACATTAGAGCACGCGATGATGAAGACCAGCGCTGACGCCGCCAGCAGCACCAGCAGCACGGTACGGGCTCCCGACGTGATCTGGTCACGCAGCAGCTTCACCCCGATCTGAAAGTTCGCTGCCTGCGGGTAGGCTTCGGGATGCTCCTTTTTCATCGCAGAGTATACAGAGCGCAACTCAGCGCGAGCCTGATCGAGAGTGACTCCGGGAGCGAGATGGCCGAAAACCTCAGTCATGCGATGGATGCGGCCAGTGACCATGGTTGCGGAAAGGTGATGCGGGCTGGTGACCACGTTGGAAATAATTTCGGTCTCCTGCGGATAGGGGACGCAAGGTTCGAGGACGCCAATGACTGTCGCAGAGCGATCACCGATGCTGCCGAGGCGAACGGTTTTCCCAATCACCGAGGGATCCTTGTGAAGAGCGGTGGTCCAGAAACGATACGTGAGAACAACGACGCCGGCAGCGTTGGGACCATCGTCTTGAGGTCCGATGAGGCGACCGAGCACGGGATGAAGACCCATTACGTCGAAATACGTACCGCCGACAACGCCGCCTTGAATGGAACGAGGTTCGCCGAGGCCGATCATCGTGAAGTCCATGGCGGAGAAGTCGCCGAATGCGCTCAGTGTTTTCACGCTCGCGCGTAAATCTTGTATCTCGGGTACGGAAAACGCCGCGTTTTCGTCGCCGATGCCGGGGGCGCTTTGTCGGAGATAAATCAGCCGGTCCTCGTCACGGTTGACAAGGGGCTTGAGCAGGACTCCGCGCACCAGCGTGAAAATGGCAGCGTTGGCGCCGATGCCGAGCGCGAGTGTTAGAACCACGGCGATCGACAGCCCTGGAGTCCGAATTAACGAATGCGCTGCAACCCTCAAATCGCGAATGAATGACATGTTCTTACCTTTCCTACCGGGGCTATCAGCATCACACTGGCCAATAATAGGGGACACATTCTACATAACTTAATAGGCCATAAGTTAGTCCGGGCTGTCCATTTCAGGACACTGCCATTGCAAATTCGGACACTAAAACAGAGCCCCCGCACCAAGAGAGGATTGTTCTTATTCAGATTCGCGAGGTTGTCGGCTAACCAGAAAGTTCTCCAGAAACTGCGAACCGATTCGCCGCCGCACTGCCCGTTTTTGGACACCCTGGTTCAGCAACGGACAACTCCGGCAGCGCGGCGCGGCGGGAATGTACGTTATTCACTTGTATTTCCTCGTATTTGCGTTCTGCACACGATGGTGAATCGAGTGCTAACCGTTACAGAGAATGGATATCGCCCGCCCAGATCTTAAGCTCCAGAAGCGCCGCCGCCAAATTGTCCTGGCCGGTATCGCGGCAGTCGTCGTCGTGCTGGCGACCATTGGCGTTTCACGACTGAGACCGGCTGCTCCGTCCGTCGAACGCGGAACCGTCTGGACAGACACGGTGAAACGCGGCCCCATGCTGCGGCAGGTTCGCGGCTTGGGTTCGCTCATCCCTAGTCAGGAGTCGGTTCGCCAAATTCCCGCGGAGACCGAAGCTACCGTGGTTCGCATTCGAATCCTGCCGGGGTCCCAAGTGAAGGCCGACAGCATCTTGCTCGAGATGAGCAATCCGCAAACCGAGCAAGCAGCTTTGGACGCACAGCTCCAGTTGAAGGCGGCCGAGGCCGAATACCAAAGCCAGCGCGTGACGCTCGAAAGCAATCTCATGAACGAGAAAGCGGGAGCGGCGACGGTGAACGCGGACTATAGCCAGGCACAACGGCAGGCCGATACGGACAAAGCCTTATACGAGATGGGCGTTATTTCTGGCTTGGCGTACAAAGCGTCCAAGGGAAAATCCGATGAACTCACGACCAGAAATGATCTGGAAACGCAGCGATTGACGATCGGCCAGAAAGCGATCGAATCACAGCTCGCGGAACAGCAGGCCCGGGTCGGGCAGATGAGGGCTCTTGCCGCCCTCAAACTAAAACAACTCGACTCATTGCGTGTCCGTGCTGGAATTGACGGCGTGCTGGTAGACCTTCCGCTGCAGGTAGGCCAGCACGTTCAGCCGGGAACCATGCTGGCCAAGGTGGTACAGCCTAATCATCTGATGGCCGAATTGAAGATTGCCGAAACCCAGGCACGCGACGTGCAGTTTGGCGAGCCGGCATCGGTCGATACGCACAACGGAATCATCAGCGGCACGGTGATGAGGGTCGATCCGGAGGTACAAAACGGAACTGTCACGGTGGACGTCAAACTAACCAGCGAACTGCCGAAAGGCGCTCGCCCTGACCTCAGTGTGGATGGAACGGTCGACCTGGAACGTATGGACAATGTTCTTTATGTGGGGCGGCCGGCATTTGGGCAGGAGAACAGCACCATCAGTCTCTTCAAGCTGGAGGCCGATGGCAAAGAGGCGGTGCGTGTCCCGGTGAAGGTAGGGCGCGAGTCAGTGAACTCGATTCAAGTGATGGAAGGGCTACACGAGGGCGACACGGTGATTCTTTCCGACATGTCGCGTTGGGACAAAACGGACCGCATCCGGCTTGAGTAAGCCAGCAATTCAGAAATTTCGAGGAAGACTCTATGAGCGAAGCAGGACTGCCATTGATCGAGATTCAGGACATGAAAAAAATCTTTTACACCGACGAGATCGAGACGCACGCGCTCTCGGGCGTGCACCTTTCCATTCGCCGGGGCGAGTATGTGGCGATGTCGGGTCCTTCGGGATGCGGCAAGTCGACGTTGCTCTCGATCATCGGATTGCTGGATACGCCAACCGAGGGCAACTACTCGCTCAATGGGAAGCCGGTGGAGAACCTCGATTTTGCCGAGCGTTCGCGCATTCGCAACCAGGAGATCGGGTTCATCTTCCAGAGCTTCAACCTGATCGGCGATCTCACCGTGTACGAGAATGTGGAACTGCCGCTCACCTACCGGCAAAGAATGCCGTCCGCTGACCGGAAGCAGCGCGTGATGGAAGCGCTGGAACGTGTGGGCATGGCGCATCGCATCCGGCACTATCCTTCGCAGCTTTCCGGAGGCCAGCAGCAGCGCGTGGCCGTCGCCCGCGCCCTGGGCGGGAAACCATCCATCCTGCTGGCCGACGAACCCACCGGCAATCTCGACTCGCGGAATGGTGAGGCCGTCATGGAGTTGCTGCAGAACCTGCACCGCGAGGGAGCGACCATCTGCATGGTGACGCACGATCCCCGCTTCGCCAAGCACGCTCAGCGCGAAGTGCATCTGTTCGACGGCAAAGTGGTAGCCGAAGAAGAACTGAAAAAACTAATGGCGGATGTGCACGCATGAGCGGGCTGTTTCAGGATCTTCGCTACGCTCTTCGCCAGCTGCGCAAGAGCCCGGGCTTTGCGGTGGTGGCGGTCACTACGCTGGCGCTGGGCATCGGCGCGAACAGCGCGATTTTCAGCGTAATTGATGCGGTCCTGCTGCGCCCACTTCCGTTTCATGACCCAAGCCGCTTGGTCGCGGTAAAAACCACGGAACCTGGCCGGCTCGACAACATCGGAGTTTCCTATCCGGCTTTTCTGGATTGGAGGTCGCGGAACCATGTTTTGGACGGGATCTCTGCCTTTCGCGTGGACGATTTCACGATCACAGGAAGATCTGAGCCGGCACACCTTACCGGTGCGGTCGTTTCGGCGAACATGTTTTCCGTGCTGGGCGTCGCGCCCGTAATCGGCAGAGACTTCGTTCCCGCGGAAGATAATCCAACCGGCACCGGTCTGCCGATCATCCTTAGTCATAGTCTCTGGCAGAATCGGTTCGGATCCGATCCGAACATCGCGGGCCAAAGCCTCACCGTGGACGGTAACCCGTTCACCGTCGTTGGTGTGATGCCGGCGGGCTTCCAATTTCCGGTACAGCGAACCCCGGTTGAATTCTGGACCACTATCGCTCTCGATGCGCAGGGCTCAAACCCCATGACGGCGCAGCGCGGAGCGGCCTATCTTGATGCGATCGCTCGGCTGAAGCCTCAGGTTGCACTGGCGACCGCGCAGACCGAGATGTCTGAACTTCAAAGCGCTGTGAACATGCAGTATCCGGAGAACAGGCCCAAAGGCATCAGCATCGTTTCGGAAGCCGATGCCGTGGTGGGTGATATGCGTCGTGGCTTGTACATCCTTTTCGGAGCAGTGGGGCTGGTTCTGTTGATTGCGTGTGCGAACCTGGCCAATTTGTTGCTGGCCCGGGCCACGGCACGAAACAGAGAAATTAGTGTGCGCTCGGCATTGGGAGCGACGCGCTGGATGATCGTGCGCCAGTTGCTCACGGAAAGCTTGTTGCTGGCAGTCGCAGGCGCCGCAGCGGGTCTAGGGCTTGCCTCCTGGGGAGTTCGAATTTTGACGGCGCTGGCCCCGGATGACCTACCAAGAATTACTGAAAGCGGCCTCAACCTGCAAGTCCTCATCTTTACCACTTTGGTCGCGATCTTTACCGGCATCCTGTTCGGGTTGGTTCCGGCCCTGCAGGCCGCCAAGCCTGATTTAGCCGCCTCGCTGAAGGAAGGCGGCAGAAGCGGAACGGAAACTGTGACCCGCAGCCGCCTGCGCTCTGCATTGATCACAACGGAAATGGCTCTTGCAATCGTCCTGTTGGTGGCTGCCGGTCTATTGCTGCGAAGCCTTCTGGGTTTGGGAAAGGTCGATCCTGGTTTTGCCAAGAATCACGTGATTACTTTCGGACTCGATTTGCCCGGCCGTTACGGACAGCCGGAGAGAGTAGAGTTTTATCGCAGCCTGCTGGCACAGGTCCGCGCCACTCCCGGCGTCCATTCCGCCAGTGCCGCGTTTCCTCTTCCGCTCTCCGCGGGTGACGTCAAGACCAGCTTTGAGGTTGAGGGCCGGCCGGTGAAGGGCTCAGAGCTCCCGGTTACAACCTTGCACGTTATCGATAACGATTATTTCCTCACCCTGGGGATTCCGCTCTTGCGAGGCCGCGCCTTTAACCTCCAGGATGACGCTGAGGGAGCAACGCCTGTCGTCATTATCAGTCAAACGCTCGCGAAACAAGCCTTCTTCGGAGAAGATCCGATCGGCCGGCGGATTAAACCTGATATTTCGAGTGGAAAAAACAACGCTCCCATGAGGGTTGTCGTGGGCGTGGCCGGAGATGTGAAAGCCGAAGGGCTGGGCTCCCCCTCGATTGCAGAGTCCTATGTGCCTTACGCCCAATTGCCATTCGCCCCAATGTCGGTTGTCGTGCGGACCGAAATTGCTCCCGCAAACATGGTTCCCACACTCACCACGGAAGTTCAATCCTTGGACAGCGCGTTGCCCCTTTTGCATATCAAGACTCTTGACGAATATGTGAGTGATTCAATCGTTGGGACGCGCTTCGAAGCGGTCCTTCTGGGGACTTTCGGCATCCTCGCCTTTTTGCTCACCGCGGTTGGACTTTATGGCGTGATCTCGTACACGGTGGCGCAACGGACGCGCGACATAGGCATTCGGCTGGCGCTGGGTGCGGATCGCAACGCGATCCTGGGAATGGTCGTCAAGAATGGAACACTTCTGGCTGGCGCAGGAACGCTTATTGGCTTGGCGACGGCGTTTTTGCTGACGCGACTTATCGCGAGCTTGCTGTACGGAGTCGGACCCACCGATCCGTTGACTTTCTTGTGCGTTCCCATCGCACTCATCGCGGTTGCCATGCTCGCCAGCTATGTTCCGGCTCGCAGAGCCGCCAAGGTCGATCCCATGGTGGCGCTGCGCTATGAGTAGGAGACGAAGATGATGGGACTATTGCAAGATCTGCGGTACGCGCTGCGTCAGTTGCGCAAGAGCCCCGGTTTCGCAGTGGTAGCGGTGCTCACGCTGGCTTTAGGCATTGGCGCGAACACCGGAATATTCACTCTGGTGAATGCGGTGCTCTTGAAGTCCCTGCCAGTGCCGGATCCCGAACAGCTCTTCCTGGTCAGGCAGAGCGGCCGTTTCGCCGAGAACACCCGGTTTTCCTACCCGGTGTTTCAGAATATGCGCTCAGCGATGCCGGAGTCAGCGAGCCTCGCTGCCATGACGTGGCCCGCCGACTTTTACTCGAGCCTGGGAAATGGCCAGCCCGAGATGGTGCAAGGGCAGCTTGTCTCCGGGAATTATTTCCAGACCCTGGAAACCTATGCGGCGCTCGGACGCCTGCTCACCCCGAACGATGACCGCGTCGTAGGTGGCAGTCCAGTGGCCGTAATTAGCTATGGATGCTGGGAACGGCGCTTCGGGCGGGACGAAGGCGTGGTTGGGCGCAAGATCGTTGTAAACGGCATGCCGTTTGAAGTTGTCGGGGTTGCAGCTCCGGGATTCTTTGGGGCACGAGCCGGGACGGCGCCGGATTTCTGGCTGCCCCTTACCATGCAGTCTGCCGTTCATTATGCCCAGCACTACAGCAACAGAGAAGCCGCCGAACTCGACAAGCCCTGGATGCCGCAGCTGGATATTCGATGGCTGCAGTTCATCGTGCGCCAGAGAGTCCGCAGCGCCCTTCCGATGACGGTTACCGCAATCAATCAAGTATTTCTGCAGGACTTGGAACGAGACGCGGCGGGCATTAAGGATCTTCAGGAACACGAGGCTTCACTTCGCGCTCGGTTGGAGCTCGAGCCGGGAAGCCGCGGCTTGTCCACATTGCGCCGCAATTTTTCGCAACCTTTGCTTGTATTGATGGCCATGGTTGGGCTTGTGCTGTTGATTGCGTGCGCCAATCTTGCCAATCTTCTGTTGGCGCGCGCGGCCGCTCGCGAACATGAGATCGCCGTGCGCCTTTCCATCGGTGCCAGCCGTTTTCGATTGGTCCGGCAGACTCTAACCGAGTGCCTGCTGCTTTCGACCATTGGTGGATTGCTTGGGATCGCGGTCGCCTATTGGTGCAGTGCAATTTTTCCAAGGTGGGCGTCGAGCGGATCCACGCCGATTCCGCTTAGTCTGGTGCCTGATGCGCGTGTGCTGATTTTCAGCACGGTCGTCGCATTGCTGACTGGAATCATCTTCGGCCTTGCGCCCGCAGTGCAGGGCACGCGAGTAGAGCCGGTCCGCGCTCTAAAAGCTAGTGGGCGTGGATTCTCGGGCAGCGGCGGAGGTTGGTCTTTCAAACAAGCGCTCGTAGCATGCCAAGTCGCGTTTTCTCTTGTTCTTCTGGTTGGGGCGGGATTGTTTCTCCGTACGCTTCGCAACTTTACCCAGCTTGATCCCGGCTTTGATCGCGACCACATTCTGACGGTCTGGATCGACACGCACATGGGCGGTTACAAACAGGAGCAACTTGCTCCTTTATACTTGCGGCTTATCGAGCGCATGGAAGCCACGCCAGGCGTGAGTTCGGCATCTCTCGCCAGTTGCGGGCTTGCCGAAGGATGTGGAGATTCCAGCGACATCTACCTTCCCGGCGTTCCCCACCCCGACGGCGAAACGGATGCTCAGGAACGGCGCGTAAGCCAGGATTTTTTCCGCACGGCAGGAATTCCTCTCCTCGGTGGAAGAGACTTCGCGACAACCGACACTGAAAAGAGTCCTCCCGTCGCAATCGTGAACCAGGCCTTTGTGCACGAGTTCCTGCACGACAAGAACCCCATCGGACAATATTTTGGTTACAACGCTACCCAGGATCACCGATTTCAAATCGTCGGCGTGGTCAGGGATGCACGCGTAGACGACATCACCGAAGGCGCTTCACCAATGATCTACCACTCGCTCGCACAGGACGTGATTGATGTCGAGAGCCTGGACATACGAACATCAGGCGATCCCGCGCAGCTCATCCCGGACATCCGGCAAGCGGTGCGCAGTGTGGATCCGAACCTGCCGGTCGGCGGGGTCACAACGGTGGCGGAGCAACTGGCGAATGATCTGGCCCAGCAACGGCTTATCGCCCGTCTGACAGCAATCTTCGGAGGGCTCGCGCTTGGCCTGGCATGTCTGGGCCTCTACGGCGTGATGTCCTACACGGTGGCGCGGCGGACGGGCGAACTCGGAATCCGGCTAGCACTCGGTGCCTCGCGCAATGCGGTGGTTTGGCTGGTGTTGCGCCAGACGCTTGCGGTGATTGGCGTAGGCATTGCTGCCGGACTTCTGCTTTCGTTTCTTGCGGGGCGCACGCTTTCAAGCCTCTTATTTGGTCTTAGCCCGCACGACCCCGAAACCGTCTTCGGGGCAGCTGCGATGTTGTTATTGGTATCCGTTGCCTCAGGTTTAAGGCCGGCGTGGCGCGCCGCTCATGTGAACCCGACCGAATCTTTGCGCGTGGAATGAAGGCACAAGCACCAGACAAATGATCCAACTGAGAAATATCGATCGCAGCTACAAGACCGGTGCCGGCCAAACCTGGGTACTGCGCCGTGTGAGCCTCGACATTCGTGAAGGCGAGTTCATTACGGTAATGGGACCGTCCGGGGCAGGGAAGTCTTCGCTGCTCAACGTGCTTGCACTCCTCGACGACCAGTGGAAAGGCGAATACTGGTTCCGCGAACAGGCTGTGCATGATCTGAAGCGCAAGCAGCGAAGCGAGCTTGCCAAGCTCAACGTCGGAGTCGTCTTCCAGAGCTATCACCTGCTCGACGACCTCACCGTGCAGGAGAATCTTGATCTCCCGCTCTCTTATAAAGATATTCCTCGAGCCCGGCGTCAGAGTCTTGTGGCCGATACCCTGGATCGCTTTCAGATTGTCGCCAAAAAAGATTTGTTTCCCAGCCAGCTTTCCGGCGGCCAACAGCAACTTGTGGGTGTGGCGCGGGCCGTGATCCACAAACCTCCTCTTCTGCTCGCCGATGAGCCCACCGGCAATCTACATTCCGGGCAAGCCAAAGAGATCATGGAACTCTTTCGCGAACTCAATCAGCAAGGGACGACGATCGTGCAGGTCACACACTCGGAGGCGAATGCGGCCTGCGGGAACCGCACCATTCAACTCCGCGACGGATGGCTGGTCTCAGATACCGCCAATCCAGCACTCGACCATTCGGCGGAGGGCAATGCGTCTTGGAACCAAAAGGACGGGCATGGATATTCTTAGGCAAAACATTCGTTACGCAACGCGCGGGCTCGCGAAGAATCCCGGTTTAATGAAGATGGGATTCTCGATCTTCATCTTTTGCGCTTGTGGATTACTGGCGCGGGCGCAAACTGGTACCGTCTCAGGCCCGAGCGACAGGGAACAACCCGCCGGCCCCCAAGCTGCCGTCACGGCCCGATTTGACATGCCAAAGTCACGCAACCCACTCAAAGCGTATTCAGCCGATGAGGTTCCCGAGCCAGTGTTGGCAAATTCGTCGCGCCTTGACCGTCTGATTCGCGACGGCAAGCTTTACCTGTCGCTGAAAGATGCCATCGACCTCGCGCTCGAGAATAACCTCGATTTGGCCATCGCGCGTTACAACCTGCCGATTGCTGATACCGACATTTTGCGCACGCAAGCAGGCGGATTTTTCCGCGGTGTGAACACCGGAGTGGTTCAGGGAACTCCGGGCGGAGGAGTGGGAGGTTTTGGCACGGGCGCTCCCGGCGCTGGTGCAGGCGGGACCACGAGCGGCGCCGGAGGCGCGGGCGCCGGTGCGTCCGGCCTGGTGCAATCCACACTAGGCGCGGGAACTGTGGTCTCATCCTATGATCCGGCGATCACCGGATCGGTCGGCGTGGAGCATCAAACCACACCCCTCGCCAGCCTGCAGGTTTACAACGTGCCTTTCCTCCAGTTGAATACGACACAAGCGAATTTCAGCTATGCCCAGGCCTTTGCCACCGGCACCAGCATTTCGTTTCAGTTCAATAACGGCCGCCAGACTGCAAATAGTCCAGACATCTTTCTTTCTCCCGCTCTAAGCTCGATGTTTCGTTTTTCCATTCAGCAGGAACTCCTCGCGGGGTTCGGCTTTGGACCCAATCTGCGCTATCTCCGCATTGCCAAGAACAACAAGAAAATCTCCGACATCGCGTTCAAAGATCAGATCATTGCCACCGTTACCCAGATCGAGAATATTTACTGGGACTTGGTCAGCGCCTACGAGCAAACAAGGGTCAACGAACAATCTTCCGCTTTTGCCCAGCAGACTTTCGACAATGCAAAAAAACAGTTTCAATTGGAAAGTATTCCCGAGATGGACGTGATGCGCGCCGAGGCCGAGGTCTCCCGGCGCGACCAGGATCTGATCGTTGCCCGCACCAGTCTCGAGTTGCAGGAGACGCTGATGAAGAATGCGGTCACCAAGAGTCTGGACGATCCAGTGCTCGAGGCCATGCCGGTCATTCCTACGGATCATATGCAGGGTGTACCGGCCGAGGCCGTTCCATCGATTCAGGACTTGATCTCATCCGCCCTGCAGGGCCGGCCGGAGCTATCTGAATCTGACATAGACTTGGCGAACCGTCGGATCAGCCGCCAGGCTGCGCGCAACGCCCTGCTGCCATCGCTTTCACTAGTTGGCTTCTGGGGCAGTTCGGGACTGGCGGGCCCGCTGAATCCTGTCTGTGGCCCCGCCTGTACCAGCAGCGTACCAACCGATTTCGGGGGAGCACTGCAAAACGCTTTCAACGACTCCTCTCCCGACTACTACCTTGGAGTGAACATGAACATCCCGATCCGGAATCGTGTCGCCAAGGCCGATCAGTACCGGTCCGAACTCGAGTACCGGCAGGCCGAATTACGCATGGAGCAACTGAAGAAACAGGTCCGCATTGAGGTTCGCAACGCGCAATATGCCCTGGAACAAACTGCTGCGCGCGTCCAGGCCGCTCGCAAGGCGCGGGATCTCGCCAAGCGAACTTTCGAGATCACTCAGAAAGAGCAGGATCTGGGCGCGGGATCGAGTTATCAAACACTCTCGGCGCAACGGGATCTCGCATTGGCGGAACTGGATCTGGTCAGTGCCTCAACCATCTTCGAGAAGGCGAAAATTGAGCTTGATCGTGCCACTGGCACCACTCTGGAGCACAATGGCATCCGCGTGCAGGACGCCGTCAGCGGTACAATCAACGCTGCGAGCCCCTAAGCTCTCATGCAAACTACGGCCAAACCGGGAAATCTTGTTGCCGCGTCAACGAACGCCAGCTACGACCGGCCCCGAGTTTTGGCAGCGGATGACCAGCAGCACGTTCTCGAAGCCATTGAACTTCTGTTGCGACCACAGGGATACGAGGTGCACACGGCGAAGTCCCCGGCCCTGGTTCGCGAGGCGCTGGCTACTGGCTCATACGATGCACTCCTCATCGACCTCAACTACACACGGGACACAACCTCCGGTCGTGAAGGTCTTGACCTGCTTTCTGAAATCGTCTCCTTGGACAACGGTGCCGCGGTCATCGTAATGACCGCCTGGGCGAACATTGAACTGGCAGTGGAGGCCATTCACCGGGGAGCGCGGGATTTTATTCAGAAACCCTGGGAGAACCAGCGTCTACTCACGATTTTGCGCACACAGGTTGACCTGCGCCGCGCCCTGCAGCGCGCCGAGCGTTTAGCGGCGCAGAATCGTCTGCTACAGGTTGAAGGTCGCCCCGAGTTCATCGCCTCGGCAACCTCGATGCAACCCGTGCTCGAGGCCATCACGCGCGTGGGACCCTCCGACGCCAACATCCTGATCACGGGAGAGCACGGCACAGGCAAGGAAGTGGTGGCGCGGACGCTTCACGCGCTTTCACCCCGCGCCTCACGCCCCATGATCGCGGTAAATACTGGCGCCATACCCGACGGAGTATTTGAGACTGAACTCTTCGGCCACGTGAAGGGCGCATTTACCGACGCTCGCACCGACCGCGTCGGCCGCTTCGAACTGGCCGATGGCGGTACGATTTTCCTGGACGAGATTGGCAATGTGCCCAATCGCCAGCAAGCCAAGTTGCTGCGCGTGCTCGAAACCGGCGAGATTGAGCGAATCGGATCGTCGCGCACACGCCGGGTCGATGTGCGCTTGATCTCCGCCACCAATACGGATCTTCGAGCAGCGTGCGCTTCCGGACAATTCCGCGAAGACCTGCTGTTTCGCCTGAATACCGTGGAGATCCACGTGCCGGCGCTTCGCGACCGGCGAGAGGATATTCCCGCTCTTGCCCTACATTTTCTTGCGCGTTATGCATCGCGCTACCGGCGCACGGTTCAGGGTTTCGAGGCCCCGGCTTTGCAACTGCTCACGCAATACTCCTGGCCGGGTAACGTACGCGAACTGGAACACACGTTGGAGCGCGCTGTGCTCATGTGCCGGGGCGACGAGATCCAGCGCGCCGATCTGGGCCTGGACTTGTCCCGTCAGCAGAGTCAGAACCTGGAAGAACTCAGCCTGGAAGCCGTGGAAGCTATTCTTATTCGCAAGGCGTTGCAGCGCTCTCAGGGGAACGTGAGCCACGCCGCGGAAACTCTGGGATTGAGCCGCGGTGCTCTTTACCGCCGGATGGAAAAGTATGGCCTCTAGTCCGCGCGGGAGCCCCGGCCCCGGCGTGCGCAAGCCTTCACGCAACCGAGTCCGCCTCCTGTACGAGCGCCGCATTAGTCTCTTTTCTTTGCTGGTTGCCCTTCCTTCAATGATCGTTGGCGGCATTCTGATCTGGCTTCAATCCTGGTCCGTGGAATCGAAGTGGGGAGTGCTGATTGCCGAGTTGTTCGTTTGGTGGCTACTGGCGCTGGCATTGCAGGAGCAGACATCGCGGCCGCTGCAAACTCTTGCCAATGTGATTGCCGCCTTGCGCGAAGAAGACTATTCCTTTCGCGCGCGCGGCGGCGCTCCCGACGATGTACTCGGCGAACTCTCCCTCGAAGTGAATGCATTGGCCGACCTGCTGGCGGATCAGAGGATCCGGGCCGTCGAAGCCACAGCTCTGTTGCGCCGCGTGGTGGAAGAAATCGATGTACCGTTGTTCACCTTTGACCCGGATCAAATTCTGCGGCTCGTGAACTCCGCAGGAGAACGCCTGCTGCGACAGCCTTCCGTTAGGCTCATTGGACGTACCGCAGAAGAGATCGGATTGGCGGCATGCCTGACTGTGGAAAACGAGAAGCTGCTGCCCTTCCCCTTCCAAAGCCCAAATGCGCGTTGGCTAGTCCGGCGGAGTTCCTTCCGCCAGAAGGGCGTGCCCCATTCCCTGATCGTGCTCTCCGATGTGGGCCGCGCTTTGCGCGAGGAAGAGCGCAGCGCCTGGCAGCGCCTGATTCGGGTGCTTGGCCATGAGCTCAACAATTCCCTCACACCAATCAAGTCAATTGCCGGAAGCCTCAGTACGCAGGTTGCGAACGCAGTATCGGATTCCAGTCAGCGCCAGGATTTTGAACGCGGACTCGCTATTATCGAAACTCGTGCCGACAGCCTCAATCGCTTTCTGCAGGTATACCGTCAACTGGCCCAGATGCCGCCTCCTGTGTTCCGCAAGACTTCATTGTTTCCCCTGGTCGAGCGCGTAGCCGGGTTGGAGATGAGATTACGCGTGCAGGTGGTTCCAGGCCCGCCCACTGAGCTAGAGGTTGATCCCGACCAGCTCGAACACATGCTGATCAATCTTCTACGCAATGCAGTTGAGGCTGCCCTTGAGCCACGCCACTCGAACGATATATCCGGAGATGGAGGAGCAACTTCCTTGTCAGCGTCGGATCCGTTGGTGGTCATACATTGGGATATCTCCGAAAGGGACCTGATTCTCACCATCGAAGACAATGGGCCCGGTCTGCTGAACCCGAGCAATGTGTTTGTTCCCTTCTACACGACTAAGCCAGCGGGGAGCGGCATCGGACTGGTGCTGTCGCGCCAAATTGCCGAGGCACACGGTGGATCGATTGAGCTTGTGAACCGCACTGATAGCAGGGGTTGCCGGGCGAGAGTGACGCTGCCGTGCGCACGCGCAACACCCTTTCTCAATCAGACTCTAACCTCGCCTTCATTGTCGGATTAGCTCAGTGATGTCTGACCGCGCATTGAAAGGTTTATGTGCACTCCCAGACAGTGTGTTCCGGCATCGGACGCCTTCACCGAAGGCAACGAGGCGGGGATACGAACTCCGGTTCGGCCTTTTCCATTTGCCGCAGCAGTGTTATTTAGACCTTCCGAGACCGAGATGGTTGCGAGGTGGGTACCACTCTTGTAGGTTCCTACAATGTAGCTGACAGTCGTGGCGCTCCTCTGCCCGGCGCTATGCGGAAAACCACGGCCCTGGGTACTTACAGTGCCTTTGATCTTGACTATTGTCTTGAAGTGCGAGAGGCTGTCCGCCATCTCGGAGTGCTATAGGGAAGTGACAGAACCTAACATTTCCACTTTGATCGAGTTGGCCGAACAGGGAGATGAAGTTTCGGCAGGGAAGCTTTTTTCTCTTCTCTACAGGGAACTCCATCGACTCGCCGAGCGCCAACTCGCGCGCCAGGGGGAAGTCAGCATTAGTGCTACAACTCTCATCCATGAGGCGTATCTTCAAATGGCCGCGCAAGTGGGCCACTCTTTCCCAGACCAGGGCCGCTTCATGGCATATGCTGCACGGGTTATGCGGGGACTCATTATCGATCATGTGCGGAATCGGCTGGCGATAAAAAGGGGAGGCCGGTTCGAACTCACGTCCCTTACAACTGATATTGGAGATGTACTTGGCAACGAGCAAGAACTCTCTCGGATTGGTCATGCTCTCGATGAGTTGGCCGGTGTTGATCCCTTGTTATCTCAAGTCGTCGACTTAAAGTTTTTCTGTGGATTCTCCTTCGGCGAAATCGCCGAGATGATGAGAATTTCCGAGCGCACTGTACAGAGGAAATGGGAAAAAGCACGGATTTACCTGCATCGTAGCCTGCGGGCAGATTTGCCGGCGTGAGAAACCGATGTCCACACTAACTCCTGAGCAATGGAAACGAGTAAGCCCATATCTAGACGAAGCACTGGAACTTCCTCCTGAGCAGCGCGCCGAATGGTTGCTCACACTGAGCGAAAAGGACGCAGAACTAGCGTCCTTGGTGCAGGCGCTCCTGGATGAGCAACGACAGGTAGAACAAGAAGGGTTCCTGGAAAGATCGCCGTTGCAGACGGGCAGGGGGCTTGCGGGTCAACAAGTAGGCCCCTACAGGTTGGTCTCGAAAATCGGGCAAGGCGGAATGGGCAGCGTCTGGCTGGCGCAACGGAGCGACGGCCGGTTCGAGCGAAATGCCGCCGTCAAGTTCGTGAACATCGCGCTCACCAGTCAAATCACTGAACAGCGGTTCAAACGCGAAGGCAGCATTCTTGGCCGGCTGATTCATCCTCATATAGCCGAACTGCTCGATGCCGGAATCTGTTCCGATGGCACACCATATCTGATTCTTGAGTACGTCGACGGCAAAGCCATCGATCAATACTGCGATGCCCGTAAACTTGCCGTGGACTCCCGCATAAAACTTTTCCTCGACGTGTTGAGTGCCGTGGCCGAAGCACATGCCGCTCTTGTCGTCCATCGCGACATCAAGCCTTCCAACGTACTTGTGCGTAACGATGGCGAGGTGAAATTGTTGGATTTTGGCATCGCTAAGCTGCTTGCCCAGGACGATAGCAACGCGGCGACCATGCTCACCATGGAAGCTGGAGGACCGCTGACTCCGCAATTTGCGGCGCCAGAGCAAGTGACGGGCGGAACTATAACCACGGCGGCGGATGTGTACGCACTCGGAGTGATGCTCTATCTGCTGTTAACGGGGCAGCATCCTTTGGGAACAAGCGTACGTTCCCCTGCCGAACTGATTAAAGCGATTGTTGAGCAGGAAGCACCCCGAGCATCGGTAGCCGCACTGACGGCAGCAAGTGAAGCAGAAAACCGCAGCGGCACCCCGGAGAAGCTCTGTCGCCAGCTTCGCGGAGACCTGGACACAATTCTGGGCAAAGCTCTCAAGAAAAATCCCCAGGAACGGTATACCTCGGTGATTGCACTGGCGGACGATCTGAAGCGCTATCTCAAGCATGAAACGATCAGCGTGAGGCCGGATACGTTCGCCTATCGCACTGTGAAGTTTGTGCGCCGCAATCGCGTAGTAGTCGCGCTAGCGACGGTAACACTGGCTGCCATCATTGCCGGTTCGGGGGTTGCAATCTATCAGGCTCGAATCGCGCAGCGCCGTTTTCAGGACGTCCGCAAACTGGCTCATACATTTGTTTTCGATCTGCATGACGAAGTCGCCAAACTGGACGGGTCCACCAAAGCCCGCGAAATGATGGTGCAGACCGGGCTGCAATATCTGGATAACCTGGCGAAAAACGCGGGCGGCGATTCGGAGCTGCAAAAGGAAATCGCAGCGGGTTACATGAAGATTGGAGATGCACAGGGCTACCCGACTCAACCCAACTTGGGCCGCATCGCCGACGCGATGGCCAGCTACCGCAAAGCTGGCGACATTTACGAGCGGATCGCCAAAAAGAACGTCTCCTATCTGCCGGATCTCGCAGCCTATTATCGCAGCTACGCCGGATTGTTCCGTTTCACCGATCAGCCGCAACGGGCAAGGGAGTTGTACGAGGCGGCGATTCAGACACTCGATCGCCTTCGCGCTCAGCAGCCGCTCGACTCAGCCCAGGAAAACCTCTATACCAGGGCGTGGTGTAACCTGGGTGACGTCGACGAAGATGTGGACAACTATCAGCTGGCCTGGACCGAGTTCGGGCGTTGCAGCGAACTGGCGCACGCCCAGCTGAACCGAAAAAGAGATCAGCCGTCACTAAGTATGGTCGCCGAGTCTGCGGAGCGCGTCGGCACCGCAGCCCAGGAATTAGGTCACCTTCGAGAGGCGCTTCAGGCGTTCGACGAAGAGGAAGCTGCAGTACGGGAACTTCTCGCCGCAGAGCCCTTGAATCCGAGATTTAATCGGACTCTAGCCCTCATGTACCAGTTCCGCGGCCGGGTTTACTTCAGTGACGCTTATCCAGATTATGGCGATCCGAAGCGCGGGCTCGAAAACTTTAAGCTGTATCTGCAGACCGCACAGCAAATGCTTGATCGCGATCCCAACAATACCGCGGCCCGGTTCAGCGTGGAGCTTGCAATGGTGAAAGTCTCGTACTGTCTCCAGAAATCTGATCCTTCTGCCGCCATCCTCCTGGCTCGTGACTCGATCCGAATGCTCGACCAGATGATCGCTTCGAACAAGGGTGAGCGCAACAGGGCTGTAGCCCATCGGGCGGAGGGATTGCGGAAACTGGGGGAGGCTCAACTGAACGCAGGCCAACTGGCGGAAGCGCGCAGATCTTCCGATTTGGCGCTCGCGGTCGAACGCGAGCTTGCCCAAGGCCCGGATGGACGCAGTAACCTGGTGGAGTCCCTGATCTTGAGCGGCAAGACCAGCGCCGCCACTGGCGATCCGGCGCACGCTGAAAGCCTGCTGCGCGAGGCCCGCGACGAGGCGCAAGGCATCGCCCGCTCCCACGAACTCACTAACTTGATTCCACTGGCCACCGCCGAAGAGGCCCTCGGGACGTTCTATGCTGCCCGAAACCGCACTCGAGAAGCGCGCGAATGCTACCAACGGATCGTGAACCTCTGGCAGCAGTTCCCGGAATCAAACGAGTACGTGGACGGTCAAAAAACCTACAGCAAGCGATTGCTCGCTTCCATCCGGTGAGCCCCAGAATTTTTTCACGTCTGTCGTCTTTTTCCTTCCCATTCCGATTTCCTAAATAGAGCCCAGGAATTTGGACCTGGGAAAGAAAAAATCGGAGTTAAAAGCAGAATCGAAATGAAAACGCTTTCCAAGCAAACCAAGCAGAACGCGCTTTACCTGTCGGCCATCGCATGCCTGATGGTGGCAGCATCGTGTATTCCAACAAGACTCCCCTGCCAAACTGTTATTAACGAGATCGGTTTCAGGCCGATACATTGAACGAAGCCACGGCGGATTCCTGGTCTTCGAACACCTGGAACAGTTTCAACAAGCCAATCATTTTCAGGGTCTTGATTGCAAATGGGGACGGATTGAGAAGTTTCAGCGACCCTCCCTGCTGCTTGGTGAGGGTGAGATACTGAACCAGCAAACCGATGCCACTCGAGTCAAGCATGGCGACATCGTTCAGGTCCACAACGTAACAGTACGCTCCAGTGCCCGCGAGGTCGTCAAAAGTTGCACGCAGGCTGTCGACTGCGTCGCCCAGGTTGAGCCTGCCGGTCAATTTAATTAGCTTTACTTCTCCCCGATTACGGATCTCGATCTCCATACCCGCTTCCACCCTCAGGCTATTGGTTCGTACGGCTGTCAGGGAAGGCTTATGAGATCATGTTGACTCTCGTACGAGCCTCTGATAAAGTGCCCGCTCACATTAGAAGAAGCTGGCAATTTTTGCAAGCTTCTGCCACTCCTCCCCCAATTTTGAGTGGGCGCGCTGTATACCGGAAGCCATGACATCACCGGGTTCGAATGTGGACCTGAACATTGCGGGTTTTGCCGCGCGGCTGATTGAGGTCAGCGGAACGGCGGAGCGTGCCCGAATCATTGCCCAAACCGTCGTCGATATCTTCCCGGAAGCAACCGCGATCCTCTACGTCTTGCAGGAGGACGATGACCGGCAGTTCTGGGCCGTGAAAGCCACGTCCGGGGACGGCGCCGAACCGGACCGTCGAGTCCCGGTTGAGGCCGGAACCCTTGGATCCCTGGTTCAAGCTCCGCAATCCTTTATTGCCGAGGGGCGCACGCTGGCGCGAGAGGAATACGCGCACCTTAATATTCGGCGGACTTTGCGAAGCCTGGCGTGTCTGCCTCTGTTGAGCAGCTCGGCCCTGGTGGGAGCGATTGAGATCCTCAGTTTTGATTCGGTTCCGGACAACGCCGTGCTGGATGATCTCGGGCCGCTCTGCGAGATCGCCGGCCATGCTCTGGTAGCGTCTCAGGCGTACGAATCCGAACGCAACAACTCACTGTCATCCATCACACGAGTCACCCAGTTTTACGACATCGAGAAAGTCTTCAGTTCCACGCTGGAGATGGACGAGTTGCTGCCCATCATCGGGAGCAAGACTCGAGAAATGCTGGAGTGCGCAGCCGTCAACGTTTGGCTCGTCCAAGGGGATGGCCGTTTATTGCTTATGCATCAGGCAGGCTCTGACCCGACCTCGAGTCAAGGCATGACCCAGGGAGGGGGCGAGGGCATCGCAGGCGACATTTCCGAGAGCGGCGATGCGGTCCTGATCGATTCGTCGGAAGATGAGCGTCTGGTTCGCCGCAACGGCGAACTTCAGGACGGCCGGGCGCAATCCATTGTCGCCGCGCCTCTGATTGATAAAGGATCGCTCGTAGGTGTAGTGGAAGCCGTTAACCGGCTGGACGGCAAACCCTTCGACGACGACGATCTGTTTGTTCTGACCAGCCTCAACGAAACTGCCAGTATCGCTCTCTACAACGCTAGTCTCCTGCTGGCCGAGCGTAAGGTGGAAGTTCTCGAGATGCTGGTGACCGTCAGCCGGGAGATCACCTCCACTCTCAATCTGGAACGCGTGCTACAGACGATTGTGAATGCACCGCAGGCGCTCATCCCCTACGAGCGCGCGGCAATCGGGCTTCAGCAGAGCGGGAGGTACAGACTCGCCGCCGTCTCCGGGGTCACACAGCTGGACGCGAGTTCCCCGGATATCGCTCCGCTCAATGACATTCTGCGCTGGGCCGTGCTGTCCGGCGAAGTGGTCTACGTTCGTCAGCACGGAGACGAGATCGACAGCACTCGGGAAGATACTGTCGCGAAGTTCAAAAGCTATTTCGAGAGTTCGGGAATGCGAGCGTTCTACGCCATCCCGCTCAATGACGATACCGGCCGCGTCGGAATCATGGGAATAGAGAGCCGCGACCCGGATTTCCTCCTGCCCGCTCATTTGGAGGTTCTACAGGTTGTGTCCGGGCAGGCGACGGTAGCGCTGCGTAATGCGCAGATGTACAAAGAGGTGCCGTTCATTTCCGTTCTCCAGCCCGTCATGGAACGGAAGCGGAAATTCATGGCGATGGAAAAAAGACGCCGCGCTTTTATGATAGCGTCGGCGGCCGCTCTCCTGATCTTTCTGGCAGCGGTTCCGTTGCCCTTGCGGCTGGATGGAGATGCGGTGGTTGCACCGGTACGCACCGCCCAGGTCCAGCCCGAGGTCGAGGGCGTGGTTCGGACAATCGACGTTAAAGAGGGAGACCATATCGCCCAAGGGCAAGTCATGGCCGAGTTGGCGGACTGGGACTACCAGACACAACTGGCACAAGCGCAAGCCAAATACCAAACCGCTCTCTTGCAGATGAATCACGCCTTGGCTACCGGCGAGGGAACCGAAGCGGGAGTCCAGCGGGTGCAGTCGGACTACTGGAAATCTGAGGTGGCAAGGGATCAGAACCTTCTCGACAAAACGAAATTGCGCTCTCCCATCGACGGCGTTGTCGCAACACCGCATGTGGAAAATATGGTGGGAAGGCGCCTTCAATACGGAGAAACCTTCGCTGAGATCGTCGACACCTCTCGCACCGTGGTGGACGTGGCGATCGACGAAAACGATGCTTCTCTGTTGCGCAATGGTGAGCCGGCAGCAATCAAGCTCAACAGTTTCCCAGCCCGGGTTTTCCACGGGAATGTAACGCTGGTGAGTCCCAAAGGCGTGCTTGTGGGAGACTCAAGATTTTTCTTTGCCCGCGTCACTATTGCCAACCCAACCGGTGACATTCGTGCCGGCATGGAAGGACGCGGAAAAGTGCGAGTAGGGTGGTATCCCTCCGGATATGTGCTGTTCCGCCGGCCGTTCGTTTGGCTGTATACGCAGTTCTGGTCGTGGTTCGGAGTGTAAGTTCGGAGTGGAAGGTTTCGGGGTTAAGTTCGGAGCGTGAGAAACATGAGATTAAACAGACTGTCGCCTGTTGCCGTAATTTCGATAGGACTGGCATTGACATTCACCGCATGCTCCGACCCGATGCCCCCAAGCGTCTCCGCGGCCCCAGAACCAGTTCCTGTTGCACCTAGGGAATCCATTACGCCCGTAAGGGAAAACACGTTCACCGCTTCTGGTCCTTTGGTTGTGGAGCACCAGCTTGACTTGTTGGCGCAGAGGGATGGCGTGATCTCGAGGCTGGCGGCGGATGTGGGGATTCGCGTGAAAATGGGAGATGTTCTGGCCGAATTGGACAATCGACAACTCACGGCAGATCTGGAGGCCGCACGATCCAAAGCCAACAGCGCCGATGCCGAACTGAAGAGCTGGCAATCTGAGGAAAAGGTGTTGGACTCCGACTATGAGCGAGCCAAAAAGTTGTGGGACGCCCAGCTCATTCCTTTCGAGCAGTTCGAACACACCAAATACAAAGCCGAAGAAGAGCACTTCGAAGTCCAACGGGCCCAACAGTCATTGGCCGCCGCAAATGCAACCCAAGAATCCATCGCACTGGAATTGGATAAGACCCGGATACGTGCTCCTTTCTCTGGCGTGATCTCCCGACGATACATCCGCGACGGACAAGAGGTCACACGCGGCGACCGCCTATTCTGGATTACCGGCGATGGTCCGCTCCGTATGGGTTTCACCATGCCGGAGAAATTCATCAATCAGATCAAGAAGGGGATGGAAGTGAATCTCACAACATCCGATCTTCCCGATCGAAGCTATAAAGCCAAGGTTGTGGAAGTAAGCCCGGTCATTGATCCCTCCAGCGGCAGCTTCGAAGTCCTGATACAGGTGGAGAACTCCCGTACTGACCTGCGCCCCGGCATGAACGCAAGCGTCAAGCTGACCATGTTTTGATGAATATGTTTTGATGAATATGTTCCAATGAATATCACCCAGGCCCTCAACGTTGCCTTGCCAGAGCTGCCGGCTCGGCTTATCAGCGAACGCCCTCCGCGAGTACATCCCGATGTCGTGTTCCGGGATCACATCGAAGACGGGGTTCCGGTGGTGCGGGCATTCGTGCCTGGAGTGGCATCCATGTTTGTTTTTCCTCCGGAAAGCTGGCGCCTCATCCAGCTTTTCGATGGGCAGCGCTCCTTTGCGGAAATTGGAGAGCTTTACTCGGCAGAAACAGGTGCGGACTATTCCGAGGAAATCGTCCGCGATTTCTCCGCGAGCATCGCGGCGATGAATTTCTGGTACCAGACGCCGCAGGAAAGAAATATTAAGCTGATGCAGAAAACTGCGGACGAGCGGCGCCGCCTGCAGAAAAAAACCAACTGGGGCGACCTCTCCCTGATTACCTTTCCGGCCGTGAATCCGGATCGCTTCCTTGGGTGGCTCTACCGGCAGATCAGCTTTATGTACAAGCCGTGGTGTGTCGTCCTCACGCTGCTCGCGTTTGCCTTTACCGCCGGAATCTTCGTCGTGCATTGGAGCGAAATAGGACGGGACACTATCGAGTTCTATAACTTCGCCGACAAAAACTGGTTCGACGTCGCTAGTTTCTGGATAATCGCGTCGGTCCTGCTTTGCATTCACGAAGTAGGACACGGCCTCACCGTCAAGCATTACAAAGCACCCGTGCCGGCGATGGGATTTCTACTCATTTATCTCACTCCCGGTTTCTACACCGACACTACAGCTGGAGAGGTAAAGGGAGACCGTTTTCAGCGGCTCATGATCGCGGTGGCCGGCGTTTGGTCGGAACTGGTTATTTGCGCTCTGGTCACACCAATCTGGTGGCTTACGCCACCCAACACTCCTGCCCACGACTTTGCCTACACTATCATTCTGTTCACCGGAATTGCCGTGGTCTTCATCAACTGGAATCCTTTGATGAAGCTGGACGGTTATTACATCGTCTGCGATCTGATCGGGATTTCAGATCTGAAGGAAGCCTCGACGCTGTATCTCTCGTCATGGGTCAAGCGGAACATCTGGCGTCTTCCAGTGGAAGTTCCCTTTGTACCCCAGCGCCGCCGTCCGGGGTACGTGACCTACGCGATTCTCTCCGGACTTTACAGCTATTCTGTGCTTTACTTTTTCGCCGGTTTCATCGGCAACATTGCTCGTAACTTCAGCGCCGACTGGGGCTTTCTTTTCGAATACGCCACGGCGTTCATGATCTTCCGCGGCCGAATCCGCACTCTCTGGAACTTTATGAAATTCCTCTATCTCGACAAGAAGGACCGTTTGGCGCGTTGGTTCAATCCGACGCGCAAGTTTGCTGTTTTGGCAGCGGCGATCATTTTCTCGTTTTTGCCGATCTGGCACGAAACCGCTGTCGGCCGCTTCGTTATGGAACCCGCCAAAGTCGCGGTGCTCAGAGCTTCAGTTCCCGGAGTGGTATCGGCGGTCTATGCTGACGAAGGTCAACCGATTCAGAAGGGTGCTCCGCTTCTGCTATTGCGGAATGTCGTTCTTTCCTCAAAAGCGGCACGCAGCCAGTCCGACTTCGAAATGGCGCAAGAGAAGGCACAGACCGCCCTCCTTCATTACGCCGACTTTGGCGCTGCATCGGCGGATCGTGAGCGGCTCGGCCAGCAGACCCGCGAACTCACTTCGGAAGTTGCAGATCTATCGTTGAGCAGCCCCATTTCCGGAACCGTACTTACACCGCGCTTATCCGACAAACTGGGATCTTACGTTGCCGCCGGAACCGAACTCGCCGAGGTTGCGGACCTAAGTCAGGTTCGCGCCCGTATTTATGTCTCCGAATTCGACATGTATAAATTCACCTCGAACTCTCCGGCGCGTTTTCAAGTCGATGGCTCGCTCCGCAAACATAACGCCCGCATCGTGGGTATTGCTCCCGTGTCCACCGACATAGCTCCCGGCCTCATCGACCTGACCAAATATAAGGGCGAACGACCACCCAGGTTTTATGTTTTTGAGTTGATCGGAGATAACAAAGACGGATCGATGCAACCCGGGATGGCAGGTACCGCCCGCGTGTACGGCGCGCGCCGCAGCCTGGCAACCCTGGCTTGCCGGACTATCTGGGAATTTGCCGGACGCAAAATCTGGTAACAAGAAAAGGCTGCCCGAAGGCAGCCCCTGTTCCATATTGGTGAAGCACTAGATTTTCTTGCCAGGGCGCGCTACCGCCGGACGAGCCACTGCGGGACGAGCCACTGCCGGCCGGGCCACAGCTGGTCTTGCTACCGCCGGACGCGCCACGGCGGGTCGGGCAACAGCAGGACGCGCTACCGCAGGCCTAGCAACGGCCGGACGAGCCACTGCCGGTCGGGCCACAGCGGGTCGCGCAACGGCTGGCTTTACCGTGCCCGCGGTCGCTGAACCGATCGAAGGGGCGCTGGCCACGAGGGCCTTCTTGGTGGTATTCAAAGAGTTGATCAGGGACTTCTTTTGGATGGTCATTATTTGCTCCTCGTGGATTTTGTCTTTCTTCGCTAGGACACTTGGTCTATTTGCATGAAGCGTGCCAAACTGCCGCCTCTCCAGCTTAAATGTCTAACCTGAAGCTTTCATTGGGGTTACCTCCGAAATGGGCGAGGCTCAGGGTGAGCCGACGATTGTTTAAAATTGACTTTAGTTAATAATTAACCAGCCAAGGGTTAATTTTTAACCAAATTTAGAGACCTAGCTTACGGCACAGGTACTTCATACGCTGCGGGTCGATGCGTAGAAGCTTTGCCGCCGCGGATTTCTTCCCTTCGCTGCGCCGTAGAGCTGCATTGAGGTAGGCCACCTGAATCCGGTCCATCTCCGCGTCGAAATCCAACCCCTCTTCCGGGATCAGGATCGCCTCCTGGCTGGCCGCCGTCGAGGAGAGCAGCTGTTGCGGGAGCTGGTAGGCTGTAATGCTGGAGCCGTCGCTCATTAGCACCACGCGCTGCACCACGTTCTCCAGCTCCCGAACATTGCCGGGCCAGGAGTAATGCTCCAGGATCTCCATGACCTCCGGCTGCACTTGTTTCTGAGCTTTGTGGTTGGCCGTGCAATATAAGCGGACGAAGTGCTCCACCAGCAGCGAGATGTCGCTGCCCCGCTCCCGCAAAGGTGGCACAAAGATCGGCACCACATTGATTCTGTAATAGAGGTCCTCACGGAACTGCCCCCTGCTTACCATTCCCTCCAGGTCGTCGTTGGTCGCGGTGATGAGCCGGAAATCGATCTTCTTGGTGGTTCTTCCACCCAACCGCTGGATCGAGTGTTCCTGGAGAACGCGCAACAGTTTACTCTGCAAGGCGTGGTTCAGAGTCGTGATCTCATCGAGAAAAAGCGTCCCCTTGTGCGCCAGTTCGATCATCCCAGGCTTGGCCGTGTCGGCGCCGGTGAAAGCCCCGCGCTCATACCCAAACAGTTCGGATTCCATCAGAGCATCGGGCAGAGCGGAGCAATTCAGGCAGATGTAGGGCTGGTCGCGGCGCTCTCCGCTTTGAACAATGGCTTGCGCCACCAGTTCTTTGCCCACTCCGCTTTCGCCGCGGATCACGACGCTGGCGTTGCTGCCGGCGACCGCTTCGATCGCCTGATAAACCTTACGCATTGCCTCGCTGCCGCCAATCAATCCGCAGAATGCCGCCCGCTTGGCTGCTTGTTCCAGCAGCCACTGCCCCTCGGATTGCAGCGCTCGTTTTTCGGCAGTCTGCAAAAGGACTTGTCTGAGCTGTTCGCAATCCACCGGCTTGCGGAAAAAATGGTCGGCTCCTGCCTGACTTGCTTGAAGGGAAAGTTCCCCGTCCGTCGACCCCGTAATAGCCACCATGATGAGATCGTCGCGCAACCGGCGCATCTCCCGGAGTACATCTATGCCGTCGGCGGGTTCATTTCCAATGCTCTCCAGGTCGAGGACGATCCCCTGCAGGTCCGTATCATCGATGAGCAGCTTGATCTGAGATTCTGTGCTGGCTAGTGTCGTCCGAAAAGTGGGCGCAAAAGCTCGGCGCATTTCGCGGAAGATTTGTTCTTCCATAGTGATGATAGCGATCGAGTAGCGCTCAGTAGAGATCCGGCCATCGCTCGGGTGCGGGGCAATCATGGATAGCAGTTCGAACCAGCGCAGGATTATACGTGAATACAGCTGCGGCTTGACATACTATCCGTCCAGGCTAGCGGCTGTGGCCGGCAGGCGGGTACTGCTAAAACAGGCGCTGCAGAACGGGAACTAGGATGCCATCCAGCGCAGCCTCGGCGTTTAGCACCCCTTTGGAATGCGAAGGATCGGCCGTGTAAAACGAAAATCGATGGCGTAGAGCAGACATCCGTACCAAGGATTGAAACTACAGATTCGATCACTATAGCTACCATCGAGATGAGCCCTGATCCGGCTGACATTCGAGGAATTCGTGTCGGCATCTTGGCAGGCGATTCGAATCCTGCAATCACTGCGCCAAAGATCCATTCCAATCAGAACTTTGTTACTGCAATGATGGATATCACGATCGCCGCAACATCTTCGAGCAGCGCCGCAGGCAAGTCTTTTCCGAAGGCCTTAGCCAGGCGCCCGCGGATAGCCGCACCACCCAACGTGCCGACAACGGCTCCGAGTGCGCCTGCGAGCAGCCCAACTATCAGCGAGCCGGCCGCCGCACCCACCGTGGCGCCCACCAAGCACCCGCTAAGGATGCGCGCAATGAACTGTGGTGGCACCGTGCGGCTTGCCGTTTTCGGCAGTTTATCGTTGATCAGCTCCCCTATTGCCAGCAGAGTGAAGATGATCGGCGTGTACTTGAAACCCATAAAGGCCATCGGCGTTCCAGACACTGCAAGCAGTCCCATGCGAGCCGCCCAGCTGGTGACGGCCGGGGACGTCATTGCCCGTAATCCCGATACAATTCCGAGTACCAATGCCACGACGATAAACATGTGAGTTTCCTTTCCTTCGTTCGAAATATCCCATCCTACGCCTTCATTGGCCAGAACAATCGTCTTTGGATGCGCTTTCCCACGAAATCTTGAAGACAGTGGCGAATCTGCTAAAGAATCCCGCCTGAGAAGCTTTTAAAGATATACAGTTAAACTTTGCAGTTCAACTGTATATGTGAGATATTGATCTGGTGAGCAATCGTAAGCCTTCTACTCAGACTGGGCTCGCTTCCAGGCTTGCTGCCGAGATCCGTACGGTAGGCGGTAAGCTCAAGCGGCGTTTACGCGAGCATGGGGGACGCAGCGATCTGACGCCGTCCCAGATCTCCGTTGTTCTTCGTCTGGAAAAGGATGGTTGGGCCACGGTTTCAAGTCTGGCGCGAGCGGAAGGCATGCGGCCGCAATCCATGAGCGCTGTAGTGACGCCCTTGCAGGAGTCGGGCCTCGTGAGAGGTGCACCGGACCCGAGCGACGGGCGGCAAACTCTCATGTCTCTCACGCCTAAGTGTGTGAAGTTGATTCAGGAGGGTAGGGCCGCGAGACAGGACTGGCTCACCACCACCATCTCGCAGAAGCTTTCTGCTCATGAGCAGGAGAAGCTTCAGGCGGCCCTCGAACTACTCACGCGGCTGGTTGAGGATTGAACCCACTGCGTCCTGCTTCTGGCCCATGTCAACTTCGTATCCACTAACTTCGTATTCTGAGGAGAAGAACCGGTGCCGCTTACTACTCTGGACTCCAACACCGCGGTGATCGTCATTGACCTTCAGAAAGGCATCGTCAACGGGAATTTTATTCATCCCATCGGCGACATCATTGACCGGACGCGCGCGTTAGTCGATTTTTTCCGCGCGAAGAATCTTCCCGTCGTGTTGGTCAATGTGGCCGGACGGGCGCCGGGCCGGACGGAACAGGGTCCGCGCAGCAACCCATCCTTGTCCGAGGGATGGACAGACCTTCTGCCGCAGCTCGATCAGCAACCGAACGATATTATCGTTACCAAGCGAAGCTGGGGCGCGTTCGCAACAACGGACCTTGAACGCCAACTCAAGGCGCGAGGCGTTACCCAGGTTGTTGTGACCGGAGTCGCCACGTCTGTTGGCGTTGAGGCGACCGCTCGTCAGGCCTACGAGCAGGGGTTCAATGTGACCCTCGCACTCGATGCAATGACCGATATCCGTGAGGAGGCGCACGAGTACAGCTTCGCAAATGTCTTTCCTCGTCTTGGCGAGACAGGGTCTACACAGGAAATTATTTCGCTATTGGAAAGATTGTTGGAGGAAAGGAGCTCTGCATTATGAATTGGCTTTGGCTTGTGTCGTATTTCTTTGGGGGCATTTTTGCGGCGAATGCAATCCCACACTTTGTCGCGGGTACGATGGGACAGCCCTTTCAAAGTCCCTTTGCGAAACCGCCGGGCCAAGGGCTCTCCTCCGCAACCGTCAATGTTGTCTGGGGATTCTTCAACGCGGTGGTTGGGTATCTGCTGGTCGCGCACGTCGGTGCTTTCGATCCACGGGCGCCAAGCCACATCCTCGCGTTCGGCCTGGGCGCTCTGCTCATCAGCATCTTTTCTGCGCGCCACTTCGGCCAGTTCCATGGGGGCAACACGCCGTCGCGACCATGATGAACCCAGTATCCGCCACCTTTCGCTCCTTGAGGAGCTTCAACTTCCGCTTGTGGACGGCAGGCGCCCTGATTTCCAACGTCGGTACCTGGATGCAGCGCATCGCACAGGACTGGCTTGTGCTCACGCAACTGACCCATCATGACGCGTCAGCGCTGGGCATCGTGACGGGCCTGCAGTTCGCCCCGCAACTACTGCTCCTGCCATGGACGGGATCGGCTGCGGACCGCCTCAATCAACGCAAGCTCCTGATGCTCACCCAGGCAACCATGGGTCTGCTCGCGCTTATCCTGGGAGTTCTCACGATCCTGGGAGTCATCCGCCTCTGGCACGTGTACGTGTTTGCCTTTTTGTCTGGCTCCGCCGCTGCGCTGGACGCTCCGGTGAGACAGACCTTCGTGGCAGAGATGGTCGGCGATGCGGATCTCCCCAATGCCGTGGCGCTGAATTCCACCTCATTCAATGCTGCCCAGATGATTGGTCCCGCCGTTGCCGGTTTGTTGATAGCAAAGATCGGCATCGGCTGGGCCTTTCTTCTGAACGGGCTCTCGTTCGCGGCCGTGCTGCTCTCGATGTCGTTCTTCCGTCTCTCCGAACTAGGTGCAAGCGCCAGAGCGCATCGCACCACCTCTGGATTTCTAGAAGGCTTTCGCTATGTGTGGAGAAGACCGGACCTTAGGGCCATCCTGATCATGTTGTTTCTGATCGGCACATTTGCATTCAACTTTCCGATCTTTATCTCGACCATGGCGGTGGATGCCTTCCACGCCGACGCGCGTGCTTTCGGTCTGCTCTCCTCCATCATGGCCGTGGGCTCACTCGCGGGAGGGCTGTTTGCTGCTGGCCGAAAGAAACCAGGCTTAGCGTCTCTGTCGATGGGAGCCGGTATCTTCGGGCTGGGTTGTACTCTTGCCGCGCTCGCGCCGGGATACTGGTGGTTTGCGGCAGCTCTCGCGCTGAGTGGTGCAGCCGTGATGACTTTCGTCAATGGTACGAACAGCATCATGCAACTCTCGACAGAAACATCTATGCGGGGCAGGGTGATGGCCCTGAGGGTAGGGATTGGACTTGGAGGAATGACGGTCGGCGCTCCAATTCTTGGTTGGGTTGCCAATCACTTTGGTCCGCGCTGGTCGCTTGCAGTGGGTGCTGGAGCGTGCTTTACCGCTGCCCTGACCGCAGTTTACGTTCTCGCTCGCCGAAAAGAGCCGTTGCTCGCCCAGCAATTAGTCCTCTGAAACCTATCTACTCTTAATGAATGACTGCGGCTGTGGCCGCCCTCATTGCGAGGTATCGTTTCGGCGTCGTCGCTGCTCGCTCTCCTTTATTATGTCGGTCAAATCCACAACTGGCCGTATCTCAACCGGGCCAAGTCCATATTTAAGGCCTGGTAGCTGTGAGACCAGCTGAATGGCGTGATTGAGGTCTCGCGCCTCAAGGATCTGAATTCCGCCGACCTGTTCCTTGGTTTCCGCATAGGGACCGTCGGTGGTCGCGACCTTACCGTTTTTCCAGTGCAGGGTAACCGCGGTCTCCGGAGACTGAAGCGGCACTTCGGCAACCAGATGTCCGTTGGCCCGCAGATGGTCGTTGTACTCAAAGCAATCGTCGAACACTGCGCGTCGCTCGTCCTCGGTCATCCCTTCGAATTTTCCTGGCTCGAGGTATCCCAAACAAATGTATTTCATCAGTTCCTCTTTCTGTTATCAGATAGTCGTTCGAGAGACCAAAAATCGACAGCTCCTCCATTTTGTGTACAATCCTCGCAGTTTTTGAAGTCAAAACGATATTCCGGATAAATTGCAAATGAACTATTCACGTCTCGATCTGGCGGCGCTGGGTGGCACGGTCGCATATTTTGCCTTTGGTTTCTTACTGTTCTGGCTGGTGCCATCTCTTATCGAGGAAGCCCATAAGTACCCGGCTGTATTCCGGCCCAAGGAAAAAATAATGGCCGTTATGCCCATCGGAATGGCCGCAACTTTGATAGCGATCCTGGTTGTCGCGATAATTTTCGCAATGATAACGACACAGCCGGACGGATCGAACATTATGGAAGGTGCTCGGTTAGGCGTGCTCATCGGAATTTTCGTGGTTTGCGCATTCGTGCTGCACAATTACGTGAACCTGAACATCGGACTGAAACTCGCCTTGGAACAGGCTGTGGCTTACTTCATCCAGTGGATGATCGTCGGAATAGTCATTGGTCTCATTTACAAACCCCTTGCTACGCCGTACTCGTGAACCTATCTGTTGTTGTTTTCCGGGCTGCCGCGTCTGGCCGGCACTTCGCAATTGATTGATACCTTCGTCCAGTCGATACGTTCGTCCAATAGACTCGCCGCCGCGATTCTGCCAATCTTGCCTCGAGCAGTCACTCGCTCCGACACCGAAAGGGCTACCAAATGGACGCCACAAATGGATTGAAAGAGGCCACGCGCATAACAACGTCCGCGCCTGTCGCGTCGAACACGCCTGAGTCGAACACACCTGCTTCGAACACACTAGGTGTGAACGTTTTTACGGCCCCGGGAAAGACTATGGTCGGGGAGCGGCCAAAGCCCTTCGGCGAAGCGTTCGGCTTTGACCCGATCACCTCGACCTTAATCTTCGGCGAGTACGACGCGGTGCTGGTCGACTCGATGTGCACAGTGGCTGAGGCCGAGGCTCTCGCGGATTGGGTTGCTCTTCACAACCGCAACCTGGAGACCATCTATATAACGCATGCCCACTTCGATCACTTCTATGGGCTGAGCATTCTGCTCGACCGCTTCCCGGGCGCGCGGGCCATAGCAACGCCCGCGGCGCTGAGCGCCATGCAGATGTCTTTCACTCCCACAGTGGAGCGGCTAGCCCGCCGGTTGTTTCCTGGGCAAGTGCCCGCCAAGTTGGTTCCACCAGAGCCCTATGAGCACGACACGTTCACTCTCGAGGGCCACGAATTGCGCATCATCGAGCAGGGCCACACCGATAGTCCCGATTCAACGTCTCTCTACGTTCCATCGATCGGCCTGATCGTCGCTGGCGACGTTGTCTACAACCAATGCCGTATGTACGTCGGCGACACCACCCCCGAGAGCCGAAAGAATTGGATTGCCGCACTGGACCGGTTGGCGGCGCTTAACCCGGCGATGGTCGTCGCCGGTCACAAGAAGCCCGGCGCGCCCGACTCTCCCTCGGCGATCCAGGACACCAAGCGTTATCTGCAAGACTTCGATCGGCTGCAGAAAACAGCGACGTCCGACCAGGCGCTGTTCGATCAGATGACCGAGCTGTACCCCCATTGGGTGGCCAATCAGTCGTGGTTGATGTTCGGATTCCCGGGGGCATAACCTGCATTAGCTGGTGATGCGATGTCTGCTCGCGCACGGTGGAAGGTTGTCCACAGTTGAAAAGGCCCGGAAATCGTTGCTGAAATAATGAGGTCAATGTGAAAAGAAAACGCCTGGCACAGATCGTCCTGGTGATCGTGGGGCTGTTGTATCTGGCCCCAAGTTATTTTCTATATACGGATCTGCGGCATTCCAGCTGGCTTTTGGAGCAGAAGAACGAGATCGAACCCATGTTTCTGAGCTTTTTTCTTCCGGTCGGAGTCTTTCTACTCATCGCCGCTCGGAGACCGTCTGAGCATCGCTCGATGATTGCTCTGGCAGCCTGGTGGAGCATCTCCCATGGCGCTGTAATGGCGATTCAAACCGCGGAAGCGTGGATTCACGGCGTCCACAGGAGCTTTACTGATGTGATCCTATTCCTTGTGATCGGAGTTGTCCTGTTAGCGCTTCTGCCAGCAAAACGAGAGGCAGTCGCGCCGGGAGTTGCATGAACGAGCGCAGAAATCCCACTCTGCGGTCGAGAAGTTCCACTGGCTGAGTGAAGCTTTCGCCGATAAAGATCTCAGGAAACAGACTTGATTTCGAAAAAGGAGAACAATATGACAACTAAAGGAAAAGTCCTGGTACTAGTCTCGAGCGGTCGTGGCTTGCCCTTAAAGGATGGCGGATGGTACAAAGGCGCCGGCTACTATCTCAACGAACTGACGGTTCCGGTTCGCGCCCTGATGAAGGAGGGCTACGAAATCACCTTCGCCAACCCCAAAGGCAACACGCCCCAAGTGGATGTGCATTCCGAGGTCGCCGATTTCTTCGGCGGGGACGCGGCCAAGCTTCAAGACTATATGTTATTCCGCGACGGCCTGACTGGGCTCAGAGATCCAAGCCGCATCGCGGATGTCATCGCATCCGGCCTGGATCAATATGACGCAGTTTTCGTCCCCGGCGGCCATGGCCCCATGGAGGATCTTCTCGATGACCCCGACGCCGGCGCTGTGCTAAGACACTTTCATGAAACATCCAAGCCCACGGCAGTGCTCTGCCACGGCCCGATTTCACTGCTCTCGGCTCTTCCGAATTCGAAAGAGGTGGTCGCCGCGCTGGCGGCGGGCGATAACGCTGGAGCGCAGGCGAAAGCCAAAGGCTGGATCTATTCCGGATATAAGATGACCATCTTTTCGACCGCGGAAGAGCAGCAGCGGGAGCCGCTGGAGATTGGTGGCAAGGTTCTGTTCTATCCGGACTTCGCCTTGCGTACCGCGGGCGGTGACGTAAGTGTGCTCGCTCCATGGTCGAGCTATGTCCTTCAAGATCGCGAACTGATCTCAGGTCAGAACCCGTTCTCCGATGAAGCGCTTATAAAACTTCTTCTACCCGCTCTCAATCGAAGAAGGGAGTCGGATTCAGCGGCATAAGAATCGGAAAAGCCAGTAAGCAGAGCCCGAAGACTCGTGCTCTAGCTTTCAGAGAATAAAGGGATGGGCATCCCGCGGAAAACCTATGTTCCTGTTCCGGTCAGGGTGACGTTCTGCGGGCTTCCCCCGCCGTTATCTTTCAGGCTGAAGGTACCGCTCCTCGTACCCTGTTGGCTAGGTTTGAACTCAATGCTATACGTGCAACTTGCGCTTGCTAAAAGCGTCTTACCGCAAGTGCCGCCCGCAATGTGAAAGTCCCCGGTAATACCGTCTCCGCTAATCGTCAACGATACTTTCCCGGTATTTTCCACGGTAATATTCTCGGGAGCGCTCGTGCCACCAACAGGGGTGCTGCCAAAGCCGAGCGGATTCGGCGTTAGACTGACAACGGTTCCTGCGCCGGTCAGCGACACAACCTGCCGGCCGCCACTTACGTCGTCATAAACTGATAGTAATCCCCCAAACGTGCCGGCCGACTTCGGAGCAAGTTTTAGGCTGATCGTGCAACTTTTCCCCGCCGCCAGGCTCGTACCGCAGTTATTACTCTGGGAATAATTGCCAGCTAGTCCAATCGGTTTGATCAGCAGGGTCCCCGTGCCCGTATTCGTGAGTGTGGCAGATTTGGTGACAGAGGTGCCGACAAGCAACGTACCGAAATTAAGCGACGCGGGGGCGAGCTGCGCGCCCGGAGTTCCATCGTCGCTGCCGACGCCCGCAAGCGGAATCACTTGCGGGCTGTTCACCGCCGGGTCGCCCGTGCTGTTGTTCACTTCACCGACAACCAGCGAAGCAGAGCGGCTTCCGGTCGCAAGCGGATCGAAGGTCACGTCGATGGTGCAACTTTGGCCTTGCTCAAGCGTCGAGCCCGCGCAATGGTTCTCAACGGTAAAATCGTTCGGATCGGTTCCCTCCACCTTGGCGGTGATCTTGTCTAAGGCGGCGCCTTTGGCCGTTCCCGTATTGGTGAGTGTCACAGCGAGCTGGGTCTTGCTGCCGATGGTGTGCCCGCCAAAATAAAGACTCGTTGGTTCGACCTGTCCGAACGCGTTCGGGAAGGCAATAAAAGCACTTGTTTCAGTAGCATTCGGGCCGTACGAGCCAACCAGGGTGCCGTTCGAAGACACGGACCCGATGAACGTCTGAGCCGCTCCGGGGTAGTCAACTGTGACGTAGTTGCGATTGCCATAGCTGCCACCTTTGTAGAAGCTGACAAAGCCATGCACGGTCCCGCTCGAATCCATATACCCCCCGACGATATCGAGATTCTCGGAGATCCCGTTGGCTAACGTCTGTGCTGCGCCGGGCACGGCAAGCAGAGTGAATGTTTGGCTGGCGTACAGAAAAGATCCGGAAGTCGCGCTGCCGGAACCACCATCGAAATTACCCACAATAAAATCGTACCCGCTTCCAGAACAACAGTAGATTCCAGTCAATTCAGTTGAAACCGCTCCTGGATAGTCGATCGTAAAGAATTCGCCCTCGTAACCGAGTCCGTGAAATCCGCCAGTCTTGTCGCTGTAGGTGCCAACGACGGTTGTAAGCGCTGCTGGGTCCTCCGGATCAAAGCTGACTGCGTATGGAAGTGTTTCACTCGCGCCTGGAAACTTCAAAACTGTGTTCAGTCGGCCTGAGTAGAAGTAGCCCTCGCGGGGCGCCGTCGCAGTCGACTGAAAATAGCCCGTTAATCCATTTAAATTATCGATGCCATTCACATAAATCGACTCTGCATCAAACGTAACGGTGCCGAACGTGCTGGTGTTAATCGAATAGGTGAACCCGCCGGTATTCCCATCTGAATCGCTGTACGTGCCTACCACCATCGGCGGGGTCTTCGTAGGATTCGCTGGACTCGAGATGCCCTGAGCAGAAGCCGCTTCTGCGCCGGGGACATCCAAGGTAACAAATGTGTAATCGCTCGATGCTGCTGGAGCCGTCGCCCCTGGGTAAATGCCAGTCTTCGTCTCTCTGCTGTTAGCCCTCGGAATGGGCGTCTGTGCCGCACAGATTGCGCTGACCAGAGACAAGCCTAACAATGAGATTCTGAGAATCCGATTCCGAGACCTTTTCATGGCGTTCTCCGAAAAACGCTGCCACACAACCGCTGGTGGCGCGACGGTCGGAAGGAGTATACCGCGGTTTTTTTCTAACGTTAGACTAAAAAAATGACGTAGCCTTTCTGGCTTAGATCTCGGTCTTCGCTGCTGCGCGAGTGCCCCTTTCGCGCTCCCGGTGAAGAGCCTGCCTGTCACGTGTCGACGACAAAATCAGTCGCGCGCGCAGCAACTCCGCCCACCCCTTCGGCAAGCTCAGGGCGGGCTGTTGCAAGAACGGAAGGATAGGGCACCCTCAGTGGCAATGGTGCATGCAGGAGTCGGCAAAGGCGGGCACCCGCCAATACCTTGGTCCAATTGTTTTTTCTTTTCTCGTCAGGCTTTAATAGCCAGCAGGTAGGAACACGAAAAAACTAGAATCACCGGACGTTTATCGGAGATATCAATGAGCACCGTACAAATCGACCAGAAGAACTATGAGATGCCCCCGAAAGAAGGGATCAGCATCGCGCAATTTCTCACCGTCGCCGACATCGAGCGATCGGCTCGCTACTACGAAAAGGTCTTCGGCGCCCGCATTCTGACCCTGGGTGACGGCAACGCGCCTGCGTACCTTCTGCTTGCGAATATCTGGATGATTCTGAATGTTGGAGGCGGCCCAACCCCGGATAAGCCGACGGTAACGCTCAGCGTCCCCGACCCGAATCACATCAACAGCTTTTTGAATCTCCGCGTTGCAGATATTCAAGCCTGCTACAAACTATGGAAAAGTCGAGGAGCCGAGTTCATCACGGAGCCCATACCCAAGTACGGCGAGATACGCTGCTACATCCGCGATCCTGATGGCTACATCATCGAAGTCGGACAGAGCACGACCGTTACCTACGGTTGACGCTCGGCCCGGATGCGATGCGGATTTTAACGGCTGCGAATGTTTCTCTCGAGGCCTTCCGGGCTGTGGCGTCGAGCCGGGAAACGTGGAGACAGACCGGACGTTCGCCAATTTCCATTCGTTGAAAAATTAAGTGAACGTTCCGTCTGTCCGTGGCCTCTCCCCTGATTTTGTTTAATTTGAGCGGGCAGCACAGCCTCGCAGATTTTTCCGTCACTGTTTCAAGTAGCGAAGCGCAATAGATCCTGATTTAAAAATCTTGGACTCAACAAGTTTTAATTGTAATTTCTCCGCCAGGTTAGCGCCTTGCAATAACCGTCTCCCCTCTCCTACAAAGATTGGCGCAATGACAAAACGATATTCATCAACCAGGCCAAGCTCTATCAGTTGTGAAGGAATATCGACACCGCCAACCAGAATATCTTTGCCTGGTTCCTGTTTCAATTTAAGTATTTCGTCGTGAAGGTTTGAACGAACGATTTTCGTATTCTTATCTTCCGCGCTATCCAATGATCGCGAAAACACGATCTTGTTGAGGGAATCAAATGCTTGAGCAAATTCGATATCTGCTTTCGTCTCGGACTGGCTTTTTGCGATATCAGGCCAATAAGGGACCATCAATTGGTAGGTTTTACGCCCATAGACGAGCAGGCCAGCATCATCCCGCAAGAGGCTCGTGTAATGTTCAAGCAAATCTTCAGCGGGATTGAATTTGGTGTGGTCGCAGCAGCCATCCAGGGTAAGGTTGATTGCGTAGATTACATTTCTCATTGCACGGTCCTCTCTTATGTGCCAGCGCTTGTGTAACAGCGGCGCAGGTCAGCCCAGTAAAATCAACTCTTCTTTGCGTTTCACTTAAAAAATGGTTGCTTGTCACCCGACATCGTTGAGCGCGCCGATATCGCGCACCATCGCTTCGCCCTCTGTAGAAGGGTTGTAGTTGTCGGGGTGGTGAATCGCAACTAAATACCGCGCCATGATTTCTCCTTTTCCTGTGACGATCTTTTCCTGTAACGGTCTTCTTCTTGCAGCGGTCTTCTTCCCGTAAAGGCTGGGCCGGTTGCCCTGCCTTTACCATATAGTCGAACGCCGAATCGGAATTCGACAAATCGTCCCAGATTTTCTTCTTCTCCCGCGCCCTGGAACTAGAGGAATGAATTTGGCTTCGCTCTATAATGTTTGATTCCTGACGCGTTATGCGTCATATCCAGGTGAACGAGATGATCGTTATCCTGTCCGCGAGATTACATCTCAGCCAGTTTCAAATGGCGGACGCGGAAGAGGTTTTCGCTTGCATCACGCCCTCAATCACCAGATTCATGCGGTGGGACCCTCCATCCTGGAGCGAATACGTCGCACGATGCGAAGCACGATCGCAGGCTCCGGATCCAACGACATTTTCCTTTGTCATCAGACGGCGCGACAGCAACGAATGCCTTGGCATGGCCGCGGTGGAACAGTGCGACACGGAATCGCCTGAACTGGGCCTGTGGATGAAGGAAAGCGCGCACGGTCAGGGTTTCGGCCGGGAGGTCGTCGCGGCGGTCGCTGCATGGGCGCATAAAACTTTAGGTAAGGAAAGTTTCATTTATCCTGTCGCGGTGCAAAACACCGCCAGCCGGCGTATCGCGGAAGGGCTCCACGGCGAGATCATCGAAAATCGCACAAATCCGAAATACGAGTCCGTCGTCTACAAAATTCCGTGGAAAGGCTGACGTTTCTAGTCTCCTCAATCGAAGCCGGACTGCCAACAGCGAATGGTTTTGGCTCGAAGGACTCAAAAGAGAAAGCTGGAACCTATGCTAACGGCAGCATCGCCCCCGCCCTTGGGAAAAAGCGCGAGGACGGGGCACCTGCAGCTTTAGAACTGGAAAGAAGAACGGGGTGTGACAGGACGGGCCACCCGCCTCATGAGACGTGCTGCCCGCCCTCGAGAAATCGACATAGCACAGAGAGTTTTTTACTACTGGCGCATCTCAGCGGCCACCTCGTCGCCGAACTTCTTTTGGATATACTCTTGGGTCTCGGGATCGAAGTCGGTCATGTCAAACATCCGGCGAACTTCGACCATTTCGTTATCCCCTCCGGGGATGCGCGAGGCCCACTCCAGCGCCTCTTCGCGCGACTTCACCTGGATGATCCAGTAGCCCCCGACCACTTCCTTGGCTTCAGTAAACGGACCGTCGGTAACTTTCGATTTTCCGTTTTTGAAGGTGACGCGCGCGCTCATCGTCGAGGGCGGAGTCAGCCCGTCGAGCGCCAGCAGCACCCCGGCTTTCCCGAGTTCCTCATTGTACTTGCCCATTGCCTCCATGGATTTGAGGTCGGGCGCCCAGCCAGGTTTTGCGGTTTGGTACTCCTTCGGAAACATAATCATCATGAAGCGCATGGTGTTCTCCTTGTGTAGTGAGTATCGGGTATCGAGTATTGGGTGTTGTGCGGACACCGTATCCGGGCCGCTCCTTTTATATAAGAGCGGGGTGCGGCTCCACTTACTAGTCGAACGGGGTGGAAGGAATCGACACATGATTTGCAGATTTTTCGCGTAGCGTATCACCCGGGAAACACTTTCTGGCGGGCCGGTTGCCCGGCCTTCACTATATAGTCGAACGACCGGCCGGAATTCGACGGTCGTTCAAGAACTTTTGTTTCCGCGTTTCAGAACTATACTTTGGCGGGTGTCCCATGGCCGGTGGCCCACTCCAGCCCTCTTTTGGCTTGAGTGGGGAAGCGGGAATGTTCAGATGTCACAGTCGCAGTCCGGCGAACAAAGCTAGATTGTCCTCATGCCATGGGGACTGACGCGCTTCCAGCACAGCGGTCAAAGTCACTTCGTCACCTTCTGCTGCTACCATCGCCGCCCTTTGCTCACCACCGACGCAAGACGACGAATCTTTGAGTCAGCCTTGGAGCGCGCGCGGCACACCTTCAAGCTTCAGGTCTACGGATATGTGATCATGCCGGAGGGCGGGTGGCCCAGCCTTTCAGTTGCGGACGCCATGATAAAGCGGGTGCCCCACTCTTCGCGCACTCTGCGAAGGGTGGGCACGATGCAGCTTGCAGTGCCGTTTTTTGACTTTCCCGAAAATCTCATCATACAAGCAGCGCGTACCCGCCCTTGCAAAAAACGCAAGGACGGGGCACCCTTCTCATATTTTGTGCCGAAGATTTTAAAGGCTGGGCCACCCGCCCCAAAGAACGCGAAGGAGCGGGGCACCCGCCGTGTTTCTGATTTCATCCATTCAAGGCCTGGGCCACCCGCCCCAAATACCATATCGTTGCTCTTTGTAGGTGTCAGGAAGGCGCGTAATCTTGTTGGTCCTCAACTGAAACTCGAAAGTCTGCTTTGCGTTGAAGCAGAATATCTGGTCGTACGTAGAATTTGGCGTGGGTCGAGTAGCCGTCAAGACGAGGTCACCCCCAGGCGAAAGGCCTTTCGTCGTGAGATCGAACTCGCAGTTCTTTTTCGAAGCGTCCGTCCAATAGTACTGGTCAAAGAAGTGGTAGACGTCGGGCCGGATGAACTCTCCCGTTGACGTGTTGTAAACTATCGGGACTCGCGTAATTCCAGAATCACTCTCATATTCCCAAGCAAGCAGCTCAGCGAGGAGGAATCTTCCATCTTTGGACCAATCCACCAGCCGTATGCCCTTAACAGCACACCAGGCTTCGCCTGCGATCGTGACGCAATCATTCTTCGGTTTGGTTGAGTCAAAGAGAACTTGGAAGTCCGAGGCTCCATCCTTTGCAAGGAACAACCTGACGCTGTTCTCGCATAACGGCCCCGTATAGGTCTCTTGGTATTTGGGCTTAAAGGCAACTGCGTTAACTTCCGCATACGCCCGGCTCCCGGCGGAAGAAGAAAAGATCGAGCTACGACCTTGCCGAGAGATGAAATGTTGACTGTCCCTCCAACAACTGAGCTCTGCGGTATCGCTCAATTGCTCGGTAATGGGCAAACGCAGCGCCGACTGTGCAGCGTCTCTAGGGATGATTTTAGCGGCCAGATGCCCAGACCGGTATTGTTGAATCGACGCGGAGTCGATGCCATGTTTCGTGCGAAGCTCCGCTTGCATCCGGTCAAGCTCCTTCGAAGTGATAAGAGCACCATTGTCTCCATGGAAGACTTCCTCGGATACGGACCAGACGCGTACATCGGCCGTGCGCTTGTTTACGGCATAGTTCCCGACACTGATCGATGCAATTTCACCCTGTTTCTGCGCGGTCTTGTTGTAAACCCAGAAGAAGTAATAGCCAGTGTTGTTCATGTCCGGGACGGCTCTTAGATCCGAGCTCACATCCATTCCCTTGGCTCGGAGTTCTTCTACGACCGGGAGCAGGTTAATGAGATTACCCGCTTCCGCACTGGTTATCGCTGGGGACGGATTTGCGCCTTCGTTGATCCTCTGGCCGGAAGCGCTCACGAACGAGATCGCGACAACTAGTGTGAACGGGAGCAGCCACGCATTTATAGGACACTTCATAATGCTTCAATGCTATTGCACGACGGGTAATGAGTCGACATTACCTTGGTTGTTTGGCAACGTGGGGACAGACCAGACCTATCCGGCTTTTTCTAAGCGATGCGCCACCGGAGATCTTTTATTTCAACTGCCGAATCCGCTCCTGCAGGAATTGGCGTTCTGGTTCCTGTTGGGTCAGCGCCAGCGCCTTCTCGTAGGACGCCCGAGCCTCGGCTGTCCTGCCGAGCCTGCGACACATATCTGCGCGGGCGGAATGCGCCAGGTAATAATTTGCCAATTCGCCTTGTTTTCCAGAAGGTTCCAACACCGCATCGATATGCGCCAGACCGGCCTCTGGACCGTCGCGCATGGCAATGGCCACGGCACGATTCAGCTGTACCACTGGCGATGGCTGAATTCGTAGCAGTTGATCGTAAAGCGCAACAATCTGCCGCCAGTCGGTCGCGGCGACCGATTCCGCCTCCGCATGAACGGCCGCAATCGCAGCCTGTAGTGTGTAGGAGCCGAAGCGGCGGGAGTTCCGCTGGGCCCCCAGAGCTTTCTCCAGCAATGCCACCCCCTCCGTGATCTGCTCCCGATTCCAGAGGGCGCGGTCTTGATTTTCCAGCAAAATCAATTCTCCGGTCGGAGAGCTTCTCGCGGCGCGACGGGATTCCTGCAGTAGCATCAGGGCAAGCAGCCCCGTTATTTCTGCCCCCACGATCTGCGGAGAAACGCCTTTCGGCTCTGGATGAAGTTCGGCCAGCAACCGGCCCAGTCGAATCGCCTCGCCGGTCAGCTCGGCCCGCGTCACCTCCGTTCCCGCCGCAGCCGAATAACCCTCGTTGAAGACGAGATAGATGACCTGCAGCACCGCGCCCAGCCGTTCCGGCAATTCCTGCGGCATCGGCACCTCGTAGGGAATTCGTTCCTCTCGAATCTTTGCCTTGGCGCGCACTATGCGCTGTGCCAGCGTTCGCGGAGTGGTGAGGAATGCCTTCGCGATCTCCTCGGTGGTCAACCCGCACACCTCACGCAGGGTGAGTGCAACGCGCGCTTCCGGCGCCAGCAATGGATGACAGCAGATAAAAATCAGCCGCAGCCGGTCGTCTTCAAGGTTGTTCTCTTCATTGCTGCCCGCTTCACTAGAACCTTGCCCCAAACTCGATTGCGCCTCGATATGGCGTACGAGCTTGTCTTGCGACGCATCGAATCTTGCCCGTCGACGCAGAGTATCAATGGCTTTGAATCGAGCCGTCGAAATCAACCATGGTCGCGGGTTGCCGGGCACTCCACTGCTCGGCCACAGGCTCAGCGCAGCCGCAAAGGCTTCGTGCATCGCCTCCTCGGCCAGATCAAAATCGCCAAGCAAGCGGATCAGCGTTGCCAGGATTCGTCCCGAATCCACGCGATAAAGGGAGTCGAGCAATTCGCGTATCTGGTCAGTAGATTGCTCGGACTTGGCGCCCTCGGACATGATGACGACCTTAGCAAACCAGCTGTCCGGAATCAATTTGGCAAACGGTGGTTCGATGCCGGCGGATTGATCAACAGCGCGACCTCAACCGCGAGCGTTACTTCCAGCCCGAATCCCTTGACCTACGCGACGCAGGTGATCTTCACGGCGAGAGCGGAGCGCAGGGTGTGGTTGAGCAATTACCGGGGAAATTGGCATATTTCGCGTATTTCAGAGCGAGAAAAAGTCGGATTTCCCTACAGTGAAGACTTGCTGGCGACGATCTATCTGCGCTTAATGATGAATACCGTCTTGTCGTCAATGACGTCAGCTTCACCGATTTGCAGTAACCGTTCATCGCGCTTGACGGCGTAGTCAAGCAACGCGTTACAAATTTCGCGGGCGGGCTGCTCTTTGTGACTCCGCATTACGCGCTCCAACTGGGATCGTTCCTCGTCATCATTGGCGTCGTAGACTCCGTCGGTATAGAGAAAAAGTATGTCGCCTGGACTCATCAGCGTAATCTCCGCCACATCGGAGGAGTTTACCTGCCGTTTACGCAGGCTGATCGAGAAATATTTGTTGCGATCGGGATGATCTTCGGGAATTTCCAGGCCTAGCGGAGGAAACTGCACCATTCGATCGTGGTCGATCTCCATAAACTTGTCGAACTCGTTGGAAAAAACCAGCGGCGGCGGATGGCCAAAATTAACGAAACGAAAAAGTCCTTCGGGACGCATTTCGCCGTAGAGCATCGTGGCGATTTCGCGCGCACTGTCATTGGGATTGCGTCCCAGCGCGTTGCGCGCGGTGACGGACTGCGCCAGCCGCAGATTGATTTTTTCAAAAAATCCCGGCGTCGTTTTACCGTGGCGGTCAAGTTCCACCAGCATTAAAGCATGAAATGTATCGTGGACGGTCGATGCAATTTTGGCCGAGATGAGGCCGTGTCCCTGCGCATCCACCAGCAATACACCTGCCGTGGTCTTCAACTCCGGCAGATCTTCGGCGATACGCAGCTGCTCCGAGCTTTTTGCTTTTCTGTATTCGAGAGGCGTCGATGGCTCGTGGTTCAGCCGATTTTCCAGCCAGCCCACATGATCATCCACCATGTTGCGCTCCGGTTGACCGGGCGGCAAAGGATCAAGATAGAGCTTCGCAAGTTTGAGTGCTCGGGCGATGCGGCCGTCGATGTTGTAGCGCTGCTGAAAGTTGATGTACTCGAAGAGGTCGCCGCCAACCGTCCCCGCGGGAATGGAGTTGCCATACATATCGATGCCCGCCAGTTGCGGGATCGCGCCTTCGACCGGCATCAGCCGCTTGCGAAGATATTCGTCGATGGTGGGACCGAACGATGATTGATTCATGGCCAGACGGTTACGTCACCTAAGATAAAGATTATCGGGGGTATTCTTGTTTTGTGGCAACGGGATCGGCCTGAAAAATTTCTGCCACTCGAGGGCGGGAAGTCCAGACTACGAGCCTGAGAAGTTGTACTTTTTCTTCGCAAATAGGAGTTGTTTTACTAAGATTTTGGGCGATTCAACGGCAACTATTCTGATGTGGCATCCTAAAAGGCAACCGGAGACTATGTATGGGCCATCTCGTGAGACGATTTTCTATCCGCGTTTTCAACGCAGTACTCGCGGTCGGTTGCTTCGCGGCTTTGTCTTACGGGCAGGCCGTCTCCACTGTTATCGCCGTTGATCACGGCCCGAATGCGCCGCCGCAACTTTCGAAACACTACGTCATCCTTGTTTCTCTGGACGGCTTCCGTTATGACTACGCGAAGCGTTATCACGCCGACCATCTGCTCGCCCTCGCTGCCGAGGGCGCCAGCGCACCCGAGGGAATGCTTCCCGCTTATCCTTCCATCACTTTTCCCAACCATTACACAATCGTAACCGGCCTGTATCCGGAACATCACGGTATCGTGGCCAACACGTTCTATGATCCGTCTCGAAAAGAGGTCTACAGCTACCATGATGCCAAGTCAGTCGGCGACGGCACCTGGTACGGCGGAACCCCGCTCTGGCTGCTGGCCGAGCAGCAGGGCATGCGATCGGCTTGTTTTTTCTGGATCGGTTCCGAGGCCGAGATCCAGGGATTTCGCCCCACTTTTTATCTTAAGTACGATGCGAAATTTCCCAATGAAAAACGTGTCGATCAGGTCCTCGCTTGGCTCCATCTGGCACCGGAGCAGCGCCCGCACATGATCACCCTGTATTTCTCCGATACCGATACAGCGGGTCACCGGTATGGTCCTGATAGTCCCGAAGTTGCCGCAGCCGTGCACGAACTTGACGGCGAGATTGGGAGGCTGATGGATGGCATCAAGGAATCCAAGCTGCCCGTTGATTTAATCGTGCTGGCCGATCATGGAATGGCAAAAGTCGAGAGGCCGCCCGTCCGCCTCGATCAGTACGGTTTGAACCCCTCATGGTTTGTCCAGACCGTAGATTCAATTCTCTACTCTAAATCCGACGATGATGCGCAGAAAGCCTATGAAGCGCTCCGCGGAAAGAGCGACAAATTCCTCGTCTATCGCCGGGCCCAAGTGCCTGCCTACCTCCACTTTGACAGCAATCCCCGCGAGGGCGATCCCGTCGTCGTCCCCACCGGCCCTTATCTCATCACCGCTTACCCAGACGCCCGTGGTCTTGAGAACCCACCTGTGGGTATGCACGGCTATGACGCCACGCACATGCCCGAAATGAAGGCCCTGTTTGTTGCCGCAGGACCCGACATTCGAACTGGAGCTGCGCTTGCTCCGTTTGAAAACGTAAACGTCTATCCGCTGATCGCGAAGATTCTGGGCCTTGACATCACAAAATTGAAGACAGGTCCGATCGATGGCAAGCTCAGCGTGTTGGGGGCAATTCTAAAATCAGACTAGCCGCAACGCGCATTTTTACGTCGCCTAATTTTTCCGCCTAAACTAAGAATTGCGGTTCAGTGCTGGGCCGGCTCATGAATGAGCTCAGGCACCCGGGTCAATCTGCTGCCAGCCTCTATTTTCCCGGAGCGATGATTTCGTCCAGGCGATCGGGCGTTCCCTCGATTTTCTGCAGGTGGGGATAGCGCATTCCACCGTGGTAGTCGAGTGATACGGTCACAAACTGATCGCCATTTTTCAGCAGGAGCTTAATCGGTTCGTTGGTTTTCTCCGCTGATAGGATAGTTTCGCGCAGTCCCGCAGCGGTATATTTCTGGCCGTTGACGGCTTCCAGTTGCATATCCGGCACAATGCCGGCTTTGAAGGCCACGCTATCCCACCAGACCTGATCAATGCCGCCATGGGAATCAGGGCCGTCCGGCTTCATTGAAAAGCCCAGGGAAGTTGCGAAATTCGCTCCGCGAAAGGTTTCTGTCTTCTTCAACCACTCCGGCTGGTCATCGTTGTACACGAGCCGATAGCCGCCCTGAGTGAACCCGTTCTCCGGAACACCAGGACTGACCTGGTAAACCCGCGTGCGGAAGAATTCTGCCCAATCGTAGGGCTGCACCGTGCTCAATGCTTTCACCAGATCGTCGAGAGTATAGGTGACGGTGATGTAGCTTCCATTATTGATTCCGTAAAAAAGCTTGGCGAAGTCATCCAGAGATTTTTTACCGCCGCTCAACTCGCGAATCTTGGTGTCGGCGTCAAGCCAGATCAGGTCTGACTCGGGATAGTAATCGAAGGAACGCTTCCAGCTTGCCCAATCCTGCCGATCGGTTGAGTGTCCCAGCATAATGGGCTGGTTGGTGGTGTCTTGCAAAGAGCGCCATGTGCGCCCCGGACTGATCTCGAACGACGCGGCAATCTGCGCGAACGTATCGCGAGCTTGCTCGGGGGTACGCATTCCGGAACGCGCCGTAAGGACGTTGCCGTAATAATCGGTCAAGCCCTCGTAAACCCATAAAAGGTCATTGCGCATGGGCGTGTTGAAATTTGGCGTCCAAAGATCTGCCGGCCGGCGGAATTTGCCATTCCACGAATGAGTGTATTCATGCGGCAGGAGCGCCCGGCGTGCGACTCCCGCACTCCAGTCCGTGAAGTAATTGGCAGCAGAGCCGTCCTCGCTGGATTGGTGGTGCTCCAGTCCTTTGCCGCTCACTACGTCGCTGACGGAAAAGAGAAAATCATAATGGTCGTAATGATGCGAGTGGAAAAGTTTTTGCGCTTCAATGACCAGGTTCTTATGGAATTGAATCTCTTCGGGAGTGATCTCGAGATCGGCCGCTTTATCTGCGAACACATCCAGGTAAACGAGATTATCCGGCCCAGTCGACAGATCCAGACGCTTGAAGTTTGCGCCCGCATAGAGAGGCGAGTCGATCAGCGTATTCAATGTCGTATCTTTGAATTCAACTGAGTTCCCGTCTTGCGATTTCACATCCAGCGCGCAGGCGAATTTCCAGCCCTCCGGCAGTCGAAGCGTGGTGTCAAACTTTATGTCGCGTGAGAAGTATCCCGCGGGGTAGAGCAGGACGCTGTTCCAGGTAATGTCCGCGAACTTCGATTCAATGCGGCCGTGTTTAGGATCCAGTGGCGCGAGAAATTGGAAATTGATATCGAGCGAGCTTGCATCCTGCGGCACCTCGACATGGAAGGCATACATATTCACCGAGTCGCGGACCCAAGGGATGGTTTTGCCATTCGCCGTAATGACCAGACCGTTGAGTTCGCTTATGGGGTTCGATGGCGAATGTGTCCCCGGAAGCCACTCGGGATAAAGTAGCGTAAGGTCCCGGCCTTTGACCGGGACTGTCTCCCGTACAGGGAACACGCGATCCGTAACATTCGTGGCATCGACGGTCAGCGAAATAGTGCCGGGATAGGGTTTATCCATTGGTGCAACTACTGGAGGTGGCTGCGGCACCGGTTGCGGGCCCGGTGAACTTTGCGCATGCGCAATCGCAGTCAGCGCGATGCAGGCTATGGCGAAAAGCGTTGCTGGTCCTTTACGGCGGGAAAACAAAAGTGGCATGCAGATCCTCCATGGCGCCTTGGGGTGATAGGCGTACCGGGAGATTCTACAGGAGGAGACTCGTGTCAAGACATCAACTCACCGATGCCGTCAAATCCCAAAGCTCGGAGGGCTGTGAGGTAGTGGAAAAACTCGATTTTAATGTTGATTTTGGGTGGTCCGGCGGTTCACCGTTGCCGGGGCGCTTGCCCGGCAAAGTGAGATTTTCCGCAACCGCTTGACCCTCGTTATTCCGAGCGCTGTGCACGGCATGCCTGAAGGCATGCCGTGCATAAGAATCTGCTACTCCGCGTCCCGCAACCGCGCCGCTTTGCCGCGAAGGCCGCGAAGATAATACAGCTTGGCGCGGCGCACTTTGGAGGAGCGCACCACATCGACCTTGTCGATCACTTTGGCGTGAAGCGGGAAAATACGTTCCACGCCCTGGCCAAAGCTGATTTTGCGCACGGTAAAGCTCGCCTGCGGGCCATTGTCGCGCTTAATGACGACGCCCTCAAACGCCTGCACGCGTTCCTTGTCGCCTTCCTTAATCTTCACGTGAACCCGAACCGTATCGCCCGAGGCAAATTTTGGAATGTCGGTGCGTTGCGTCTTAGCCAGAAGTCTTTCGATGATTAGGTTTGACATGATTGATTCCCTCTTGAAAGTCTAAAATCAGTTCTGCATACTCAGCCGCGATCTTTAACTTAGATTGATCGCTTAATCTTTACTTAGATTTATCCCGCCAATTTTCATCCGGCTCAAAAACTTTTCGTCTTCTTTGCTGAGTACCGCCCCTTCCAGCAAATCGGGACGGTTTCGAAACGTTTTCTCCAGCGCGCGCTGTCGGCGCCACTTTCGAATCTCTTCGTGGTTCCCGGACATTAACGCATCCGGTACCACGATTCCACGAAACTCCGCGGGACGCGTGTAGTGCGGGTAATCAAGCAACCCATCCGAGCCACAAGTTGAATCCGCACCGCTAGCGATCTTCGCGTTTGCATCTACCGTAAACGACTCTTGCCGGGTTGACGCTTCGTTTCCCACCGCGCCGGGAAGCAAACGCATCACCGCTTCCACAATAACCGCCGCGCCCATTTCTCCGCCGCTCAAAATGTAGTCGCCGATAGAGATCTCCCGGTCTGCGAGAAAGTCGGCTACGCGCTCGTCAACTCCCTCGTACCGGCCGCAGAGAAGCACGAGGCGGTCCAGCAAAGCCAACTCCGCCGCAATTCTCTGGGTGAATCTTTGCCCCTGCGCCGAGAGTAATACGACCGACTCGCGCGCTCGGCCCGCCACCCGTTCCTCTCGCGGCGCAATCGCCAGCGATTCTAAACATTCAAACAGCGGCTCCGGCTTCAAGACCATTCCTTCGCCGCCACCGAAGGGCCGGTCGTCCACAGTACGATGCCGATCATGCGTAAACCCACGCAGATCGTGGACTTCAATCTTCGCCAGTCCCAATTCCTGGGCCCGGCGAGTGATGCCGTAATCCAGCGGTCCGCGAAAGAAGTCCGGAAAGATGGTTACTATGTCGGCCTTCATCGCAGAAACCTAAAACCCTAAACACAGAGGGCACAGAGTAACACAGAGGATTTTGGAATCTTCCTTCACCCTGAGATCCTCTGTGTCCCTGTGTTTAATGCCGTTTCCGTCCCCCGCGCATCTGTTCCTGTTTCTCTTCAGCGGTCAGCGGCGCATTTACTTCCAACAATCCTTCCGGCAATTTCATCCGGATCTGCTTCTGCTCCACATCCACACTGTCGAGATACGCCGCTGCAAACGGAATTTCCACCAATCGCCCGCTGGCGTCTCTCACAATTAAAAGAGGAGCTTCCCCCGCTCCGAACTGTACATCTTCCAGCCGCCCGACCTCGCGCCGCCCTTGGTCGAGCACCGCGCAACCCACGAGATCACTGACAAACTTCCAACCTTCTTCGAGCGCAGCCCGCTGAGTGCGCGGCACCTGCAATTCGCTGCCCACCAGCGCTTCCGCGTCGGAGATCGAATCTACTCCCGCGAACTTCAGAACCAGCAGGCCTTTATGAGGCCAGACTTCTTCCACTTCCAGTTCGCGACGATTCTGGTTTGAGTCTCGCGGCAGTGCCAGCAATCTCATCCCAATCGCAAATCTGTCAGGAACGTCGCTTAGAATCTCGCTGGCGACTTCGCCGCGGCGGCCTTGAGTTTTCACCACCCGGGCGAGAGTGATGAACCCATCATTTGTTTCAGGATCGCGAATGGTGCGGTCCCCTCGGGGGATCTAGTCGATGACTTCGAGCGTGTAGCGCTTGCGCGACCTCAGGCCAGCGGCGCTAAGAAGCGTGCGCAAAGCGCGAACGTTACGTCCCTGGCGGCCGATTATTTTGCCTACATCGCCTTCGGCCACTTCCAATTCGATCACGTCGTCCTCCAGATGATCGACATAGACTTCATCCGGGGCATCTACCATCCACTTCGCGATCTTCTCAACCAGGCCGCGAACATCTCCTGTGGGTTCAGTCATGATCGGTTAGGCGACAGTTGCCGCTGGAGCAGCAGCCGGCTTGGAGTAAAGCTTGCCAACCCGCTCGGACATTTGCGCGCCCTTCGAAACCCAGTAGTCGACGCGGTCGCGCTTGAAATCAATGCTGGTAGGCGTGGTGCGGGGATTGTACGTCCCAACAACCTCTACTGGACGGCCATTGCGCGCGCGTTCTTTTTCAATCACTACGATGCGATAAAACGGTTGTTTGCGCGCACCCATGCGCGCCAATCGAATCATTAACACAGATATATCCTTGTTCCGGAAGAGTCCGGCGAGGTCAAGACAAACTCCTATTATGCCGGAGGTTAAGGGAATTGGCAATCGGCGGCAGGGGCAAAACAAAACTCCGAGCCATCTCAGCAGGGGCCGTTAACCTGTCCAGTTACTCCATAATTATCGGCGGGTTCGCGGATAAAGTCGATACTACTTTAAGGAGGACGGTCTGCGCGTGCGACGTGCAAGATGCTACGTTCGAGATCGATTCGCATCAGAGCCTGTCTTCAGACATGCCAAAAGTACCGCGCTAAATGAGAACGCCTTTAGGCGCCCTGCATCGTTTCCCCTGCTGCTAGACTCGAATGTTTGGAGGTAACGGTTTGCAGGCAGTCTATATTCTCTCCGCAGTTCGCACACCGATAGGAAAGTTTGGCGGCTCGATGGCTTCGTTGACGGCAGCCGACATGGGCGCAGTCGCGGCGAAAGCTGCGATCGAACGGGCGGGCATTCAGCCGGAGCAGGTGGAGGAAACTATCTTCGGCAACGCCCGGCAGGCGGGGGGCGGACCGAATCCGGCGCGGCAGATTTCGATTCGCAGCGGCGTGCCGCAGGAAGTGCCGGCGTTCACCGTAAATAAAGCTTGCGCCTCCGGCCTCAAGTCGATTGCGCTGGCTTATCAGGCAATCCTGCTCGGCGATTCTAGCTGCATCCTCGCAGGTGGAACGGAGTCCATGTCCCGCCTTCCTTATTATCTTGAGGCCAGATGGGGATATCGGCTGGGCAATCAGGAACTGGTCGACGGCATGTACCGCGACGGATTTTTTTGTCCCATGGCAAAAATGGTGATGGGTGAGACCGCTGAAGTGCTGGCCGAGCATTACAAGATTTCTCGCGAGGAGCAGGATGAATTTGCGTTGATGTCGCAATCCCGCGCCGCCCGGGCGATTAAGGCTGGGCGATTTGACGATGAAATTGTTCCCGTCACCATTGCGAACAAGAAAGAATCGATCACGTTCAGCCGGGATGAGCATCCCTTTTCCGATGCGAGTATGGAGAAGCTGGGCAAACTTGATCCCGTATTCTCGAAGACCGGCACCATCACGGCCGGCAATTCATCCGGCATTACGGATGGTGCGGCCGCTGTAATTGTGGCCAATGAACATTTTGTGAAGAAGAATAATCTGAAGCCGCTGGCGCGAATTTTGGCTGTGACCGCGGCTGGGGTCGATCCGCGGGAGATGGGCATTGGCCCGATTCCGGCGCTGCGCAAGTTGGAAGACAAACACAATCTCAGGACGCATGAATTCGGATTGATTGAATTGAACGAAGCTTTTGCCGCCCAGGTGCTGGCTTGCGATCGCGAATTGAATTTTAATCGTGAACGTCTCAACGTGAATGGCGGAGCCATCGCCCTGGGACATCCCATCGGATGCACGGGAACGCGAATTACGGTCACGCTGTTGCATGAAATGCTAAAGCGCAATACCAAGCGCGGCGTCGCAACCCTGTGCGTGAGCGGGGGCATGGGTATGGCGCTGGCGCTGGAGAATGTGGCGTAGCAAAAATGCGGCGTAGCAAACTTTGTATCGTCCTTCGAAGGTCTGCTATGCTTCCATCGCGTCGTGCGGAAGTGTTGCAGTCAGCGTAAATTGCACTCCCAAGGAGACTGAGATGCTTCGATCTGCCGCCCGTATTTCCTGTTCCTTCGCGGTGATGTTTGCCGCCACTTTCGCGCTCGCCCAGGCGGAATTCTCCGCTGAGATTGTTGACCTGCAAAAGCCGGGTACACCCAGCACGGCGAAAATTTATTTCGCGAAGGACAAGATGCGGGTGGAATCGCAGAATGCCAACCCGCACGGCGGGGGTGCGGTCATCGTGAACTTTGCCGCCCAGACCACGACCGTTCTCATGCCGCAGCAACACATGTATATGGAGATGCCTGCCCAAACCCAGGCACAGCGCCTGGGGTATGCCTTCTTTCAGGCCGGAGATGTGGAGAACGCCTGTTCTGACTGGCAAAAATCGGGGCGCAACCAGGGCGGTAGTTGCCACAAGGTCGGTAACGAGACCGTGAACGGCCGGAGTACCGTTGAGTACGAGGGGACAAACACCAGCGGCGACACCAGCCACTTTTGGCTCGACCCCAAGCTCCGGTTCCCGGTGAAGTGGCAGGGCAAAAATAGTAGCGGCGAACTACGCAACATTCAGGAAGGAACGCAACCCGCTCTGCTATTCGAGATCCCAGCCGGGTTCAGCAAAATGGAGATGCCCACCGGGATGATGCAGCAAGCTCGTTAAATGACTGGATGACCGCGTACTCGCGAGGGTTAGCGGCGGTATACTTTAATGGATTGGACTTCGAAAGCATGACTCTTTCCGCAGTGATTGTCGACGATGAGCAACTGGCCCGGGATGAACTTGCCTTTCTGCTGAAGAGCGCTGGAGATGTGAACGTTGTTGCGCAGGGAAAAAACGGGCTGGAGGCCATCGGCCTTATCAAAGAGCACAATCCCGATCTGGTTTTCCTCGACGTGCAGATGCCGGGGTTGGACGGATTCGGCGTCATCAAGAAACTTCTCGACAAGAAAATTCCCCTGCCCAAGATCGTTTTCGCCACGGCGTTTGATCAATACGCGGTAAAGGCTTTCGAAGTGAATGCCGTGGACTACCTGCTGAAGCCTTTTGACAAGAAGCGGGTGGCGCAGTCGGTACAGAAGGCTCGCAGCCAGCAGGAAGCCGAGGAGCTGCCTGCTGAAAAAATCGACAACTTGGTTCGCATGTTGCAGTCGCCCAAAACGCAAAGCACGAAGATCCTGCTTAAAGCAGTGGGGCGAATGTTCCTGGTGGATCAAAAGGACATCTGTTACGCCTCGATTGAAGATGGCGTAATCACGGTGGTGACGGCGGGCGCGGTCGGCATGGAGGGGCACTCAAACTGCCGCACTTTGGAGGAGTTACTCAGCAGCCTGGACCAGGGATTGTTCTGGCGCGCTCACCGCTCCTATCTGGTTAATGTGAATCGAATTCGCGAGGTCGTGCCCTGGTTTAAGAGCTCTTACCAGTTGCGCATGGATGATAAGAAGCAGAGCGAGATTCCAGTCAGCCGGGCGCAAACCAAGCGATTGCGTGAATTGTTCGGGCTCTGAGCTCTGAAACGTGGCCGGGGAAAACTCCGGACAAGCTCCCATGCCTACGGCCTCACTGTTTATGCTAAAGGCCGCCAACTCCGACGGGTCTTTCGAACATCTGTCCGTCGCAACTTGCTCGGCTTTTTCGACCGAGGCAAGAAGCTCTTGAATCAACGATCCGGAATACAAGTCGAACTCGCCTTTGGCTCGACCTTGCAGAGGCCAGACAGGTCGGGCATGAAGAACAAAAAAACTTAGTCGAATCTGAATCACATCTCTGAATCACATCGCCAGCGCTTCCAACCCTGTTCTGTCGCGAATCACTAGCGTTGCGCCTTCGATACGAATCAGTCTTTTCTTCTTCAAGGTGCTTAGCAATCGCGTGACCGTCTCTCTGGACGAGCCAATTCTTTGGGCCATCTCCTCATGAGTCATGCCGGAGTGCACCCGCTGTTCGTCCATTTGCGACATGCCACGGGGAGCGCAAGACAGAAGAAGTTTGGCTAGCTTTCCCGAGGAGGAGCGGGCCAGCACCAGGTCGTGAATATCCCGATAGGCAGACTGGAATTCACGGCTCAATGCCTGGGCCGCGTGCACGCCCACTTCTGTTTCGCTCTGTAACAGCACCATGAGATCACGCCGCGCTATGAAGTTTAGCTGGCATGCGGTGGATGTTTCCGCTGTCATTTCATAGTTTGTGCCGGAGATTGCCGCGCTCAACCCCATCACTTCGCCGGCCTCGGCCTGTTTCAGAATCAGCACTTTTCCTTCTTTGGAAGTGGTCGAGAGTTTCACTTTGCCTGAGCAAAGAATGTAGACGCCTCGCGGGCCTTGTCCTTCGACAAACAGCAGCGCGCCTGCGGGCATCACGCTGTGGAAACTGGAGGCGTCGGCGGCGCGCAACACTGCTGGCGAGAAGCTACAGAAATAACTTGCGCGACAAGTCTTACAGCTCATGCAACTTTCGATGACTTCGAGACCATAGGGAACTCTCATAACGGGCTCCTTGTACGAATGATGGCGCGTCTCGCATCCCTTTTTCTGTCCTTCCGCCGGTTCTTGCATCTGTTCCAACAGCGCGAGCGCATGGGCACGGGTATCCTGATTCGGACTGCGGGCGGCAGAAATCATCTCCCACGCGGCGCTTGGATCGGAACTTCGCTTCCATTCGGCATGGCAGGCAACTAGATAGAATGGATTGATCTCTTCTGTGCTGATTGGTTGCTGAATGCCGGGTTCGGCAAGCAGGGCCGCTGGCACGGAGGGAATGGATTTCCAGTTGGTTAGCGGCGCCGGCAGCCCCCCCTGCCACAAGTCCTGAGGCGAAATCTCCTCCCCTTTTTGGAGAGCGCTGGTATGTTCCGGCAAAACGCGAACTAAGTTACTTGGCAGGTAGTTTCTGGCTACTAACAATGTTCACGCCCCAATGCGCACCACGAGGCTGCGACCGTCTCTGATCGGCGGGAAGTTTACAATTTTTTACGCTTTCCCGATTGAGCAATGCTGTTGCATTTCGGGTTCCAGAAGAGGTCGGGTCTAAGAAGGCCCTAAGTTATAGCGGAACAAGGGAATTTCGGATCATCATCCGAATGAGCGCTGATCCGCTTGCCGACTGGTAGGCAGAAATGGCAACCATCGGCACTTCCTCTGTGTCTCTATTCTTTTCTGTCTAATCGAGCGGCGTATCCAAATAATCATTCGGCATGATCCCATGACGCTCGATTTTAGATTGTAAAGTTGTGCGCTTGAGGCCCAAGCGTCCAGCCGCCCCGTATGGTCCGGAGATCAACCCTCTGGTTTCGCGGAGGATTCGAATAATGTGTTCCCGTTCTGATTCTTTCAGCGAAAGATCCGCAAGTTTGGCACCTTCTACCTGGAGTTGCCCGGTCGGCGCGCGCAGCGCGGTTCCTTCTGTCAGAATCACAGAGCGCTCGATAAAATTTTCGAGTTCCCGCACGTTCCCCGGCCACTCATAATTGACTAGCACGGACATGGTTTCGCTGGGGATGGTTTCGATGACGCGATTCATCCTGGCGGCAAACTTATTCACGAAATGTGAGACCAAACTAGGAATGTCTTCGCGACGTTCGCGCAAAGAGGGTAAACGAATGGGAAACACATTCAGGCGATAAAATAAATCGCTGCGAAATTCTCGCTCCAGCACGCTTTTTTCCAAGTCGCGGTTGGTCGCGGCAATGAGTCGTAAATTGACTTTAATCGTCTTGATGCCCCCCAACCTCTCGAACTCGTGGTCTTGCAAAACCCGCAGGAGCTTGGGCTGCAACTCATAAGGAATTTCGCCGACTTCGTCCAGGAACAGAGTTCCATTCTCCGCCAGTTCCAGCCGTCCAATCTTTTGCTGGATCGCTCCCGTGAAAGCTCCTTTTTCATGGCCGAATAGTTCACTTTCCAGGAGCCCCGTGGGAATGGCTGCGCAGTTCAAAGTGACGAAACGTTCGTTCTTACGGGTGCTTCTCTCGTGCAGCGCCCGCGCCACCAGGCCCTTGCCGGTACCGGTTTCGCCCAATAGAAGAACCGTGGCATTACTTTCCGCCACGACCTCCACTCTTCTTAGAGCTCTCTGCAGGGTGGGACTTTCGCCAATGATTCCTTCGAACGAGCTCTCCGGGTCACCATGCAAATAACTCTTTTCCAAATCCAATCGATTCTTGAGTTGTTCGACCTGGCGCGAGGCTTGGTCATTTTCTAGCGCGATGGCAAGTTGTGCGGCAACCTGGTTCAGCAGGGTCAGGTCGTCATGCTTGAATGCGCTCACGCGGGTACTGCCAAGAACCAGAACGCCTAAAGAACCCTTTGGCCGTATCAGGGGCACACAACACAGTGACTGCAGTCCTTCCGCAAGATAGTACTTCGCCGCCGGAGAGTTGGATTTCTTCAAGTCATTCTCGGTGAGAATGAGGGGTGCGGTTTCGCGAAGGGCACTTTCCAGCGGATCTTCTGAAGTTCCAAACTCTGCATCCCTGTCGGCGACCCTTTGCAGAGGGAAATCGACCGCTTGCAGCGCCAATTGACCGGTTTCTTCGTTGCGCAAAGAGAGAGCAGAATATTCCTGATATAGCAGCCGCCTCAGATAAGCGGAGACTCTTGGAAAACTCTGGCGCAGATCCCATTTCCCCATCAGCAAGCCAGCCATTTCCGTCATGACTTGACTGCGTTTCTCCTCAAATCTCAATTTCTGCGAAACGCTATGAAACGATTCCTCAAGCTTTTTCTGCTCGGTGATCTCTACTACAACGGTGCCGATTTGCGTGACCGCTCCCGAAGCGTTCCTGATCGGGACGTAATGTGCGATCCAGTGGCCAATATCGCTCCTGCCCGCTAGTAGGCCGCTGAATTGCCGATTGAGAAGAACCTGGCCTCTGGCTATTACGCTGCCTAAATAGCTCTCGATCGGGCCTGCCGAGTCTCCCAAAACCTCGCTCACGCTTTTTCCCAAATGTGCTTCCGGAGCCAGGCCATTCATTTTCGCAAGCGCGCTGTTCACCGCTTGGTAACGAAGTTCAGTGTCGAGAATGCCCAGGCCTACTCGAGACGCATCGGAGTAAACGGTTAGGATTTGTTCCCACTCTTGAAGGGACTCAGGCGCTGGAAACGAATCGAAGGTTTTGCTTTCCAGCAGAGTTTGCGCGGTGAAAGCGTTGACTTTGGGGGAATTGGAACTGACCGCGGGCCCCACAGCTTGAACCCCTTTGCTGAAGCCCGGGAAAACGTGATTCGCTTCTCCTGGATTATCGCCTTCTCTGCTCGCCCGTACCCGTTCGACCAGCGGGACGAGGGCTGCGGCAATCTGTCTCAGAAAATTAAAATCGCGAGTCGTAAAGAGTTCATCTCCAGTAGTGGCCCGACTGAATGGTTTCATTAGTTTTCTTGCAGAAACCAGTGGGGCCAGATTCAACGCCACCTCGGCCAGCGAGTTATCCATGCAAAGCCCGACCATATCGGCCACTCGACCGAGGAAGCCGATCTCGCGGGGACTAAAGGCGCGCGGGCGCTCGCTTCCAAAACCCAGAGCTCCAAGTTTCTCGTGCGGAGTGTTCATAGGTAACACGCAGTACGAACGGAGTTGCGGTTTTCCAAGCCAGCGCAGGCTCTCCTCGAACTGCTTTTCTAGCCGGAGATCGTCAATTGCCAGGACGGACTGGTTTTGCCAAGTCCATCCCACAAGATCATCCTCGATCGGGACCTCGATCGGGTCCGCGGGCCAGTCTCCTCCATCCCACAAGTACATTCTCATTTTCTCGTTGTGGGGGCTGCAGAGAGAGAAGTTGATGAAGTCAAACGGGATGATGGCGCGCAGGCGAGGTGCGAGATTTTGGAAAAGAAGACCAGGCTCGTGGCGCAACGAAACTACGTCCGCCACTCCTAATAGCCGCGCGTATTGTTGATAGTTCAGTTCAAGGTTCGGAGCGTCTTCTTTCGACGTGTTTTCCAAGGGGTCCATCACATCCATCAAATCTCCTTCGAATTGTTCCCCATAACAGCATGCGTACACGTCCCTCTTTCCCGGATGGAATTATAGGCACTGATGGGCATTTTTACATAAAGAATTCATAAGTTTTCGTTTTTTCGGGTACAAACTGTCCCGGAATGGGAACAGGGAAGAGCGGGAACAAGGTTGCGCAGTGTCCCCATTTCGCCCCCTGCGGGCTATCGATCATCCGATCTGTGATCATCCGCCCCTCTGTCATCCCGAGCGAAGCGAGAGACCGTGGTACTCGCCTGCAGCGGCCATACTTTGTGCCCACACACAAACCAATTTCCCTCTTCGCTCCGGCGACGGACCGGAAGACAGAGCTGTGATGATCCCAGACGGCGCTCTATAATCTGGTATGGCCCGAGGATGGGAAAGCAAGTCCGTCGAGGCGCAGCAGGAAGAGGTGGCGACACGGGATATTTCCGCAAAGCCCCATTTGACCAGCGAAGAGGCGACACGCGCCCGCATGATCGAGGGTTACCGCCTGGCATTACAAAATGTTCTACAACGGCTGAATGGCATCCACGACCCGCGCCGTCGAGAAATGCTGGAGCAAGCCAAGGCGGATTTAGAAAAGAAGCTTCAAGCGCTTCGCCAATAGCGCTGCACTCTGCGTCCTTCTGAACGTCAGCAAGGGACCTTGGGCTCCGCCATTGGTATCGCATCGCCTTCCCGGTGTGGTTGCGCAGTTATTGCCCCGCGGTCCTCATGGCTCTGAAAAGCCGGAGTCTTTCGCTGTTACCAACGGTCTTGCGCCCCGTCATCAACCCAATAATGCCTGACGTATAATTAGGAATTCCCATGAAAGCCTACGTCTACGTTTCCCTCAAGAAAAGTGTTCTCGATCCGCAAGGAAAAACCATCCATGGCGCCCTCAACAAGATGGGTTACAAGGGGCTAAAAGAAGTCCGGCAGGGAAAGTATTTCGAAATCGCTCTGGATGGAGAACTGAGCCGCGAAGAAGCCCAGTCCGAAGTTGAGCGCATCGCACGCGAAGTGCTGACCAATCCGGTGATCGAAGAGTTTCGCTGCTCTCTAGCAGAGTAAACCCTGGAGATTCTTACATGTGCGGTATTGTCGGATATGTCGGGAAGAAGGAAGTCGTCCCGGTCATTATCGAAGGGCTTCGACGGCTGGAGTATCGCGGTTACGACTCGGCTGGCATTGCCGTCTCCGGCAATGGGGACAAGTTGCAAATCCGGCGGGCCGAAGGCAAGCTGCACAATCTTGAAGAAGCGATTAAGCTCAAACCGCTCGACGGCAGTTACGGCATCGGCCACACCCGATGGGCTACTCACGGTCGTCCCACCGAAGAAAACGCCCATCCCCACCGCGATTGCTCCGGCAAAATCGTGGTCGTGCATAACGGCATCGTCGAAAACTATCTCAGCCTGAAGAAGAAGTTGATCGAGGAAGGTCACAAGTTCGTCACGGAGACCGATACCGAAGTCATCGCACATTTGATCGAAAGGTATCTTAAGAGTGGAAACGGCCAGAGGCCATCTCTGGAAGATGCGGTCCGGCGCACCGTAAAAGAATTGAATGGGGTATTTGCGCTCGCGGTTATTTCCGTCGACGATCCCAATAAGATTGTGGCGGCGCGGAATGGTCCGCCTCTGGTGGTTGGACTTGGCAAAGACGAATTTTTTGTTGCCTCCGACGTGCCTGCGATCCTTCACCACACGCGCGATATCTTCTTTCTCGCCGATGGCGACCTCGCAGTAGTCACGCGCGACGGCGTGAGACTCACCGATTTCGAGGGCAAGCCCATCGAGCGCCAGGTGCAACATGTCACCTGGGATCCGATCATGGCGGAGAAGGCCGGCTTCAAGCATTTCATGCTCAAGGAAATTTATGAGCAGCCGCGCGCCATCCGTGAAACCACATTAGGCAGAGTTTCCCTGGACACCGGTCACATTTTTCTCGACGAGATGCAAATCGGCGAGGCGGAATTTCGCGCCGCGAAAAAGATAAATATTTTGGCCTGCGGCACCAGTTGGCATGCGGGACAAGCCGGCAAGTTCATGATTGAACACTTCGCCCGCGTTCCCGTCGAAGTGGATTATGCCAGCGAATGGCGCTATCGCGATCCCATTGTGAATGCGGATGCGATCACTCTGGTCATTTCCCAGTCCGGCGAAACTGCCGACACTATTGCCGCTCAACGCGAGGCCAAGGCGAAAGGTTCGCACACCGTGGCCATTTGCAATGTGGTCGGCTCCATGATCACTCGCGAGGCCGCAGGTACTATCTACACCCATGCGGGCCCTGAGATCGGAGTAGCTTCCACCAAGGCTTTTACCTGCCAACTCACCGCGCTCTATTTGTTTGCTCTCTATCTTGCGCAAGTTCGTGGCGTGATGACCCCGCAACAAATACGCGAGGCTGCCGAAGAATTGACTCTGATTCCCGCCAAGCTGGAAACCATCTTTGCCCATGATGCGCCGTGCGAAGATTTGGCCAAGCGCTTCCAGCGTGTGCACGATTTTCTTTTCCTCGGCCGTGGCATTCACTATCCCATCGCACTCGAAGGCGCGCTGAAGCTCAAGGAAATTTCCTACATACACGCTGAGGGTTATCCGGCGGGCGAGATGAAACACGGGCCGAACGCGCTGATCGATGAAAATCTACCAGTCGTCGTCATCGCCACTCGCGACGTGCGCGATCCCGAATCGATGCAGCGGTACGAGAAGACCATGTCAAACCTCAAAGAAGTGAAAGCGCGCTCCGGTGTGGTGATTGCGCTTGCCACCGAGGGCGATGAAGAGATGAAAGAAGCTGCGGATCATGTCCTTTATGTCCCCGCCGCACCCGATGAACTCTCACCCATTCTGGAAATCGTTCCCTTGCAGTTGCTCGCGTATCACATCGCAGTTCGCCGTGGTTGCGACGTGGATCAGCCCAGGAACCTGGCCAAGTCCGTGACCGTTGAATAGAGGTTCCGAGTTTGCCGGGATTGACTGGTGAGATATTCTGAAGTCCAGATCCTCTGGGTCATCCTAAAATAGGCTCGAGCTGCTTTCTATGCCGCGTAAAACTGCCCCATCGCCTACCACCGAAGAAGATCGGACCGAAAGCGCCTCGATCGCAGCACGCCGTAATCATCGCACCAGCCTGCGGGTAATAAAAAAAGGCGCAGCCTCTCTGGACGACCTTACCCAGACTGCACTGAAGGCCTTTCTCATCGCGCAGGACGCGGCTTTTAATGTGCCGGATCTGTTCACCCAGTCTTCCCGCATGGCATTTCTCGCCATCAAGCAGTGTGAGCAGGAACTCGACGTAATCGAGCGCTACATCGATGAACGCCTGCCCGCCGCCATTACACGGGTGAATGAAGTTCGCGCCCGGCAATTGCTGACCAGCCTGAAAAGCACCACCGACCTGGAACGCATCGGAGATTTAGTGATGAGCATGGCGCTGCGGGTGCAGGCGCGCACCGCCAAGATGGCGGTCTCCGATGAGCGGCAGTTGGTGGAGATGTCTACAACTCTGAAGGAGATGCTGGACATTGTTTATCGCGGCTTTGTAAACCTCGATCTCGAGTGCGCGCGCAAGGTATTGCAGATGGATAAAGAGATCGACCGCGTGTGCCATGGACTGTTTCAGAAGCACTTGACGGGACACTCCGCGCAGGCCAATCCTTCCAGCTTTGAAGTTCTCCTGATGGCCCAGGCCTTGGAGCGCGCCGGAGACCACACCACAAATCTGGCCGAGGATCTCTACAATCTGATCGAAGGCCGCAGCTTGCGGCATGCTCCGAAGAAGCGAGAGGCCACATAAAAACTTCGTCCCTTACACGCCTTTGTCATCCTGAGCGACGCCGCCTTTCAGGCGCAGCGAAAGATCTCTACTGCGTAATCCAAACTGCACCACGATCAAGTTGCTCCGCAAATTCATCATTCGTTAACAGCCTATAAACATTCTCGCAACATTCCCAAACTACATTCGAGCAGTAAAACCGGACTAAGTCAGTCTGGCTTGCTGCTCAATCAAACATGCATGTTCCCAGGGAATCCTACGAACCGCAAGGCGACGCGGGCACCGCAGGCGTGTCTCGCCCCTTGGTGTTTGTAGTCGAGGATGAAGAAGATATTGCGCGCCTGATTTCTCACAACCTCCAGGCCGCCGGCTTTGAAGTGCAAAGCTTTGTCGACGGCACATCGTTGCTTTCGGAAGCCATGCGCGAGATGCCCTCGTTGTTTCTCCTCGATGTAATGTTGCCGGGGGCCGACGGCTTCGACCTGTGCCGCCAGATTCGCCAGACTTCCATCCTATCCGCGACACCGATCATATTCCTGACTGCAAAAACCGCCGAAGCCGACCGCGTGAAGGGCCTTGAACTGGGCGGCGATGACTACATCACCAAGCCCTTCAGCCCGCGGGAACTGGTCGCGCGGGTGCGCAGTGTGCTGCGCGGCGTGCGCCAGCCGGCGATCGTGCCGGAGGTGCTTCGCATCGGCGATCTCATCATCGATGCCTCTTCCATGACGGTGCAGGTGGAGAACAAAGTCATTCTCACCACGGTGCGCGAGTTCCGCTTGCTGGAATATCTGGCAAGTCATCTCGGTCGCGTGCTCACCCGCGACCAGTTGCTCGATGCCGTCTGGAAAGAAACCCCCTTCGTCACCCCACGCTCCATCGATGTCTATGTGCGCAGACTGCGCGAGAAGATCGAAGCCGACCCCCGGCATCCGCGCTATCTCAAGACCCTGCGTGGCATCGGCTATCGTTTCGAAGAGCCGAAGTAGGGAAGTCAGGTCTTGGGTGACAGGTCTCAGATGTCCGGCATTAGTTCTCACCCGTCCGATTTCCGACTCCCCGGCATCCAGCCTGCGGGGGAACGCCTCACTAAGAATTAAGAATGAAGAAGATTCCCCTGTAATCCCGAGCGTAGCGCTGTTTGAATTGAGGCGTCGCCTCCACTTCCACTTCTCCACAACTCCGCTGTGACATCCAACCTTGCCCGCACCTCATCACCTGCGCAATCCTAGTGGAGGCGGCGATGGTCGGCACAAGCCCCTAGCCGATCCAGCAAATCACTGATTTAAAGGAACTTAGTATCTAAGTCCTTTAGACCATCCACTATGCGGAGAATTTCCCGCTAACACGGTGATTCCAGATATTTTGGAAAAAGGGGGGAGGGGTAGGGTACCCGCGGAAGAAGCTGAAAAGCAGACCGAAAGTCGGAAACCAAAGAGCGAGAACCCACGCTCCCACATGATTGCGATTGTCTTGCTTAACTCAATCATCCCTCGCTCCCTCGCGCAGCACGGGACCTTGGGTCTCCGCCCCTTGCATCGACATCGCTGCCTGCGGGCTCACGTGCTATCTGGTGACGAATTGCGATGCATACAGCGAAAGTCTCTACATCCTTTTTCTAATGAATTAGTAGGAAGAAGGGATTACGGATAAAACTCGTATCTCCTCCGGCGAATTTCGTATGTGCGAAACCGACCTCACGTAGCAAAGTCTTCATAGGGCTCTCGCGTCTGAGGTATCTCGTGGATACCAGCAATTCGACGCCAGCGCCTTTCAAATCAAAATCGAAGTCGAGGTGCGAAATGAGATATTTGCTTCTGTTCTCCACACTTTTACTGAGCACATGCTGGGTTGCAGCGCAGAATTCCTACAACACTGAGCCGGGGCAGGGCCAGATAAATCCAGCCTATTCGAACCCAGTCGCCAGCGGTCAGAGTAGTTCTTTCGCAACGGTGCAAGGAAGCAGTGGAGGGAGCGGCCAGGTTGGGGCCGGCTCCAACGTGGCGGGAAGCGAAGCCGAAGGAGTATCTGTAAGCGGCTGCTTGGGCGGCTCCAAGGGCAACTACACGCTCTCTGCGAAAAACGGAAAGTTGTATCACCTGGTGGGCGACAGCTTAGACAGGTCCGAGATCAAAGATCATGTCGGCCATGTAGCAAATGTCGAGGGGACCGTATCGGTGGCAGATTCCTCGAATACGATCCAGGTCATTTCAATAAAATCCAGGTCGAAGACTTGCGATACCGGCGGCGGGATGTCTCACTAATTCCGTAATGCCGAATGCCATCGGCTGAAACCAAGGTTCCTCGCGATGCTCAGGATGACAGTGGCTCGCGGCACCATGCTGAATCTCTCCTTAATTGTGAGGCGCTACCCTAATCACTTCCGCTTTCATTTGCTGCTGCGGCGGGCAGATCTCGCAGTGGGCTTTATTCGAGAACCGAAAACTGGCCGTTGATTTATCCTGTCTAGTCACGCCAGCGCCCACTCAATGACCCGTCAAAAACCACTGTGGAAAGCGGAGGATCAGAAGGACCGTCTTTCCGAGCTTACCGCGCAGTCGGAGAATTCCGCCAAAGATCGTTCCTTGCGGCGCGATGTGCGCTCGCTGGGCGCGCTATTGGGGCGCGTTCTGGTCGAGCAGTGCGGCCAGGAGCTGTTCGATACGGTCGAGGGATTGCGTCAGCTAATGATCCGGCATCGCGAACGGGTGATCCACAGCGCCCGTGCCGCGGCGCACAGCGAGCTTATGGCCAACGCTCAGGCCATGATATCCGCGATGGATGTCACCCGCGCGTATCAGGTAACCAAAGCGTTCGCCATCTATTTTGAACTGACAAATTTAGCCGAAACCAATCATCGCAAGCGCCGCCGCCGCGCCCGGCAATTGCACCGTCAACACCCGCTTCCTGGATCGTTTCGTGGAACCTTGCTGCGAATGAAAGAAGCCGGGATGACGGTGGATGCGGCGCTGGAGGCGCTGCGGCAGATCATGGTGACTCCGGTATTCACCGCGCATCCCACCGAGGTGGCGCGGCAAACGGTATTGCTGAAAAGACGCCGCATCAATGAACAATTGGAACGCCTGGATCGCCTTCCGTTGACCTTTGATGAGGCGCTGCGATGCGAACAGATCATTCATGCGGAGATCACGGCGCTGTGGCAGACCGACGAAGTCCGGCAAACCAAGCCCACCGTGGACGATGAGATTCGCATGGGTTTGCGTTACTACCGGCTTTCGCTTTTTGAAACGCTGCCGAATATCTATTCCGAAGTGGCGGAATCGCTACGCGAGGTTTACGGCGCCGTACTCGATTCCGCGGATTTGCCAAACCTGTTGAGCTTTGGCTCGTGGATCGGCGGTGATCGGGATGGCAATCCGTTGGTGAAGCCGCAATGTGTGACGGACGCTATCGAACTGGCGCGCAGCGTGGTCCTCGGCGAATACATGCAGCAAGTAGAATTCCTGAGCGATTGCCTGAGTTCGTCGGCGCGGCAAACCCAGGCGTCGGCGGAGATCATTGCGCGGATCGCACAGTATGCGCGCTCCATGCCGAATGTCTCCATGGCCTGGGGCCCGGGCAACACGGTTGAGCATTACCGCAGATTTTTTTCTTATCTCTTTCACCGATTGCAGCGGAGCCGCGAAGGCGCGGGCACACAGAATGCGTACTTGAACGCCGCGGAATTTGAATCCGACTTGATTCTGCTGCGAGAAAGCCTGGTGTCGAATCGCGGCGAGCGCCTGGCAGAGACCTATCTCGATCCCTTGTTGCGCGAACTCCGGACTTTCGGCTTTCATCTCTATGTTCTCGATATTCGCCAGCATGCCAGGGTTCACGCCGAGGTCCTGAAGGAAATCACGGCGCGAGAAATCGACGCCAGAAAAAGCGAACCCCGGAATCTGGAATTAAAGAAGAACAAAGTCAGAAAAGCTGAACTGAGAGAGGCCGCGCCGGTGCTGATGACGGGCTCCGCTCCGCCGGAAAATGGTGACATGGGTTCCCCGCAGACTCGCGAATTGATCGAAACTTTCCACACGGTACAAAAGCTGAAGCAGACTTATCCTCCACAGTCGATACGGCAATACATCATCAGCGGCGCGGAATCGGAAGAAGACGTGCTGAATGTCATTCGCCTGGGCAGGGCTTGCGGCGTGGCAATGGCCGCTTCCGGCGATGATCCCGGGCTGATGCCGGTGCCTCTGTTCGAGTCGATTGAGTCGTTGCGCGCGGCCGCTCCGGCTATGCGTCGACTGTGGCAGCTATCCGAATATCAGCCACTGCTCGATTCTTGGGGACGATGGCAGGAAGTGATGCTGGGATATTCCGACTCCAATAAAGATGGAGGAATGCTCACCAGCACATGGGAGCTGCATAAGGCGCACCGTGAACTGCATGGCGCAGCGAAAGACTGCGGAGTGAAGCTTCGTCTTTTCCATGGCCGTGGAGGGACGGTGGGGCGCGGCGGCGGACCTACCCATTCGGCGATTCTTGCGCAGCCAGAGGGTTGTTTTTCCGGGCGCATTCGCATCACCGAGCAGGGAGAAGTTCTCAATTGGAAGTATGCCGATGCGGTGCTTGCGGAATGGAATCTGGAGCTGATGATTGCAGCCAGTCTGGAAGCATTGACCCGCACGGCTTCACGGCAAGCGAAAGATCGGAATCTGTGGGAAGAGGCGATGGAGGAGATGTCGCAGGAAGCTTACCGCGTCTACCGCCGCGACATCGCAGAGAGTACCGATGTGCTCGAATATTTTGAGCAAGCGACGCCCGTGCTTGAACTGGATGCGGCGCGGATCGGCTCAAGGCCGTCGCGCCGGACCAAAGGCCGCCGTTTGGAAGATCTGCGCGCGATTCCCTGGGTATTTGGCTGGATGCAAAGCCGCCATGCGGTTCCGGCCTGGTATGGCGTCGGGGCCGGACTGGAAAATTTTGCCGCCAAGGGAAAGAGCGCTGTGCGCCTGCTTCGCGACATGTTGAAATACTTCGGTCTTTTTTCCGACCTGATTGGGAATGTCGAACTCGGCATGGCCAAGGCCGATCTCGATATTGCTAGGGTTTATTCCGGGCTGGTGAAGAACTCCGCGTTGCGCGCCCGGGTTTTCAACATGGTGGAGGGGGAGTTCCTGCGAACGCGGCGGATGATCCTGAGCGTCTCCAGTGAGCGCGAGTTATTGTCGCGAAATCGCGTGCTGGCGCGGTCGATTCATCTACGCAATCCGTATGTGGATCCGATGAGCCTGATTCAGGTGGAACTGTTGCGGCGGAAACAGCGTGGCGAGGATGCCGCGGCATTGGAATATCCCCTGGGCGCGACCATCAATGGCATCGCGGCGGGGCTGCATAATACGGGATGATGCATGACGGCACGGAGTCGACCTTCGCTCGACCCTTCGGCTTCGCTCAGGGCAAGCTAGCCGGGCTGTCCCCACATAAACTTTGTCTCCCCATAAACATTCTGGCGAATCGCACGTCTACCTAGTATCGTGTCGAAGGCTGGCAGCACTGTTTTATCGGATCGTCGACGGAACCCGCAGGTGATCGTATCCGTAACATTCTTCGCGGAGCAACGTACGCTCGGATTGCTTTCAGATTTAAGAATAGAACTTACTAAGAGCCGAACTTACAAATATCAATATCGAAGAGGCCCAATGTCGAAACTCGCACTAACTCTTGTCTTAGCTCTTCCACTCGCGGCAGCGGCGCAGGTTCCGGCGGTGAATGCCGCAACCCCCAAATTGGATCACTTCAACCCCGATTTGGTCGATAAATCGCTGAACCCCTGCGATGACTTCTACAAGTACGCGTGCAGCAAATGGATTGCAGCCAATCCAATTCCCTCCGATGAGGTATTTTGGAGCACCGGCAGCGGCCTGGAGATGTGGAACGACGCGATTTTGCGCGAGACCCTTGAAGCCGCCAGCAAAGATGATCCCAAGCGCACTCCGGTGCAGCAGAAGATCGGCGACTATTGGGCGGCCTGCATGGACGAAAGTGGGATCGAGGCAGCGGGACTAAAACCCGCGCAGCCGGTGCTCGATCGCATTGCGGGGCTTAAGTCGAAGTCAGACATCACGCTTGAGATCGCGCGTCTTCACCATGAGTTTCCCGGCGCGTGGGAGAGTTCCGACAATCAGGCGAACGCGCCATTTTTCGGTTTTAGCGGCGGGCAGGATTATGACGACGCCTCGAAGGTGGTCGCGCAGATCGATCAGGGCGGCCTCAGTCTTCCGAATCGCGATTACTACATCAATACCGACGACAAGTCGGTGGAGACTCTGAAGAAATTCCGCGCGCACGTGCAAAAGATGTTCGTCCTGGCCGGCGAACCAGAGGCGCAAGCTGGATCCGATGCGGATACGGTCATCGCAATTGAGACCGCGCTGGCTAAGGCGCAGATGGATAACGTCAAGCGCCGCGATCCCAAGAACATTAATAATAAATTCAGCCTGGTTCAGCTGCGCGAACTCACTCCGCATATTCAGTGGGATGTCTACTTGAAGGCGGTGAACGCTCCGGCAAGCGATCACTACATCGTCAGTTCTCCAGATTTTCTCCGCGCCGAAGACAAACTGCTGGTGGAGCAACCCCTGGAAAACTGGCAGACTTACATGCGCTGGCAGGCGATTCATCATGCCGCGCCTTATTTAAACAAGGCGATGGTCGATGAAAACTTCGACTTCTTCTATCACACTCTGGCCGGGCAGGCGGAGAACCAGCCGCGTTGGCGGCGCTGCGTTCATAACGCCGACCGCGATCTGGGCGAGGCGCTCGGGCAGGCTTACGTAGATCGCGCCTTCCCGCCGGAGAGCAAAGCGCGCACGCTCGAAATGGTGCATGCCATCGAAAATGCCATGCAGAATGACATCGAGACGGTGAGTTGGATGACGCCCGCGACGAAAGCACAAGCCATCGTCAAGCTGAAGGGAATTGAAGACAAAATTGGATATCCTTCGCATTGGCGGGATTATTCCAGCGTGAAGATTGTTCGCAACAATTATCTGGGGAATGTAGAGCAGGCTTCATCATTCGAGTTCGAGCGCTGGGTTGAGAAGATCGGCAAGCCCGTGGACCGCAGCGAATGGACAATGACTCCGCCGACCATTAATGCGTACTACGATCCCCAGTTGAACACCATCAATTTTCCCGCCGGCATTTTGCAGCCGCCGTTCTTTGAAAAAACTATGGATGACTCGGTGAATTATGGCGCTATCGGCATGGTGATCGGCCATGAACTCACGCACGGCTTTGACGACCAGGGACGCAAATTTGACGCCCACGGCAACCTGCGGGATTGGTGGACCGCGGAAGATGCCAAGCAATACGACGAGCGCGGAAAATGCATCTCCGATGAGTACACCCAGGACGTGCCCGACGCGGGTCCAGGAGTGAAACAAAACGGTTTGCTGACACAGGGCGAGGATACGGCCGATAATGGCGGGATTCACCTCGCCTTGATTGCGCTGGCGGCCGATCTCAAGAGCCAGGGCAAATCGCTCGACGACAAAGGTCCGGACGGCTGGACCGAACTGCAACGGTTCTTCCTGGCGAACGCCTATTCGTGGTGTTCGAATATCCGTCCAGAAATCACGCGGTTGATCGTCACTACGAATCCCCATTCAATGCCGGTTTTCCGCATCGATAACGTGGTTTCAAACATGCCGGAGTTTGCTGAGGCCTTCGGCTGCAAGGCGGGCCAGAAGATGGTTCGGGCCAACGCGTGCCGGGTTTGGTGATTAGAGCGAGCTTCAGCAAAAGGCCAGCCTTCTCGGCTGGCCTTTTGCTTTCGTTCTCGACCGGTTTGTTCTAGCGGTTGATGTCTTCTTTCGATTGCAAGCGCTTTATGTAATTTTCCAGATTTGACCGGTTCGCGTCATCCGGAACGCCGGTGAGGGCAGCCTGCATTTCTTTTACCGCCTGATCGAAGTTGCCTTGACTGCTGTAGACGCGCGCCAACCCAACATGCGAGGTCCAGAAATCGGGGTATTTCTTCGCGTTGGAGCGGTAAAGCGCGAAAGCCTCGTCCAGTTTTTTCTCGTTTTGCAGCTGCCGCCCATAGAAGTAAAGTTGCTGCGCTGAAGCCTTTTCCAAAGCCTGATTGCGGACGGTCGCGGCGTCTTGTGTGCGTCCCATGGCGTCCAGAATGTGCGATTTGTTAAGCAGATTGTCGTAGCGTTCTTCGGTCCGGATCGACTGTTCCTCATCCTTTAAGGCTTCGTCGAGATCGACCTTCGCCGCGAGGAAGTAAGCGGCCGCGTCATCCCAACTCTCCCAGTAATACCGGTTTAAGCCGCGGATCTGCCGGGGTATGCTGGCTTTGACGATGTCGTTGACCGCGACATCAACTTTGAAAGGCACTGCAACCTTTTCCCAACGCAGCGTAACGACGGCAGAATCGGTTTTGACGTCATCGAAGTCATAGGTCAGGGCTTCGTGGAAGTCTGACGCTTGCGGCTTTACCGTGACCCGCAATGCATCTTCGTCCTGCTTATAGGTAAAGCTTCCCCACGCGGTTGAAGTTTTCGAAAAGATCACCGTCCACTGATTTTCATCTGGAATCATGTGGATGCCGTAGGTTCCCTTATCGAGAGGCTGGCCCTCGATCTTTACAGGGTCGGTGAAGGTGATGGTGGTATTTTCATTAGCGCCGGCTCGCCAGACCTGGTCATAAGGCACCGTCTTGCCCCAAATCTGGCGGCCGCTGACCAGCGGACGATGGTAATCGACGGTTATGTCAGTGATGCCAATCCTCTGCATCACCGACGCTTGTTGGCTCTGCAGTGGCAGGTCGAGCATTACCGTTTGAGCATGGCAGAGGCTGAGGGCACAGAAACAGCAGCAGAGTAAAGCGATTACACGAAACCTGGACATACCAGACTCCTCTTTAGTCGGAATCGACAGCTGATTCAGCCCGCGCGGCTTACACAGAGTTAAGGGATGGAATGTGGCGAGCCTGACGGCTGTCCTGTCTGCCTTAGACGAATGGCAGGTCTCGAAGTGAGCGGCAGAGACAGAAGGCAATGCGAGCGTTACTGGGCGGGCAAGGAAAATGGTGGGCGCTGTAGGATTCGAACCTACGACTTCCACCGTGTGAAGGTGACACTCTACCGCTGAGTTAAGCGCCCACTTGTGATGCGGTAAGTTTTTTATTATATACAAGTTCCGGTTCGCGATTCACTGAATCAATGTCGTGCAATTTGCCGTCGTTGGAAAACGTCGTTGGAAAACAAGGACTCGAGCCGTGCTCCCTACTTAAGCATTCTGGCAAATTTTGAAGCGATTAATTCGAGTCGATTAAAGCGTCGGGCTCTCATCTCCCAGCATGGTCTCGCGGACGATCTTGATCGGCGGGAAGCCCTGTTGGAGAAATGTGTCGTGAAATTTCTGCAAGCTGAAGCTGGCTCCCATTTTCTGCTTGTAGTCCTCCCGGAGCTTCATGATTTCCAGCTTGCCTAGCGTATAAACGAGGTAAGTGGGGTCGCTGGTGCCGCGCTTGGTTTCAACTTCCGCGACGGTTCGGGGCTGATAACCCTCCTTCTGGAAAAACTGTACCGCATCGTCAAAAGACATTTTGCCGGTATGCATGGAAATTCCCACGATGTAACGAGCATCCCGCAAAAGGGCATCCTGGAGCTGGCCGAGCCTGAGTTTCGGGTCGCCGTTCCCATAGCCTTCGTCGAGCATCATCTGCTCACTGTAATGCGCCCAGCCTTCGGCATTCGATCCACAGCCTAACAACTTGCGAGCTTTCGAAGGAACCGACGGAAGCCACAGGAATTGCACGTAGTGCCCCGGATACACTTCATGCACGGCAACCGCGATCATGGTTTCGCGATTGAACTGCCCCATGAAGGATTCGGTTCTCTCCTTTGTCCAATCAGCCTCCGGCAAGGTGACGTTAAAGAAAGCTTCCTTCGCCACCTTTTCATACGGTCCTGGTGTATCCATTGACGCGAAAGTCAGCGCTCGCGCAAAAGGCGGAGTCTCTTCCACGATGGGTGGCACAGGCGAAGGAATGGTCACAATTTGCTTGTCGATGAGATATTGCCGTATCCCACCCAGATCATCCCGGAAAGTCTGAAGCAGTTGGTCAGGTGCAGGATGGTCCTGTTGGAGTTCTGACTGAATCTGCTCCGGTGATTTTTGGGGATCGATTTGCGCAGCGACCTTCTTGAACCACTGTTGATTACGATGGAGATCGTCGTAGCCGATCTGAAGCAACCGATCCACCGGAATATCCACCATCTCGTCATAAAGAAGTTTTTTTCGATAGTTTTCCGCGCCAAGGCGGAAGTCGCCGTTGGAGCGAGCTAGTAAGGTTTCCTTCAGAAACTTTTCATAGTCTTGCAATGCCGTAATCACTGCCGTGTTGCTGTTTTGGAATTCAGAGAGCAATTGCTGGTCCTTCACATCTTTGAAGGCTTCCGGCACATCCTTTTGGAAAAATCCGACGATGTCCGGAAGTTGCTGAATCGCGACTTCCGTGTAAATTCGAGGCGGGTTCTTAAGATTTTCCCTGGCCGCTAGCAGAACTGCGGGCATGCTTTTCTCGCGATCGATCAGAGACCGCAATCGTTTCTCAGGAGGCGCGAACTTGCGCGACATGATCACAAAGGCACTATTTGTAAGGCCGCTGGAATAGTGATCTGGGTTCTTTTCCCAACTTCGGATATCCTCCAGGTCAAGCAGCGTCGATTTCAAATTATTGACGAGTAGCTGGTAATCCTGGCGCTCCTCCAAGGACAATGATTTGCTCTCGAAATTGTTCAGCCGGCCGAGATAATCTTTCGCGAATGCGATTTCATGATCGACGCCTTTGCGCGAGTAATCTTCCAAATCAGAGTCATATTGATGAAAGCCCGCGGTTGTACCCTGGGTGGGATTCAACTTGAAATATCCATCAAAAAAACTGTCCACCAGTTTGCTCCACTCAGAACTTGCAGGGGTTCCGGAATCCGCGATCCCGGCGGTTTGCGCGCGTAACGCATGCGTTGTCGAAAGTGTCAGCACAACCAGCAGCAATAGCTTCATTTTTTCTCCTTCAGAGAGACCCTTTAACTTAGCACCGAACGCAAGAATTAGGAGCGCAAGAACTGAATGACGATCGTGACCTCGGCAACGGCGACGTTGTCGCCAGCGTGAAAATCTTTACCACAGAGGGGGACGGAGGAGCACAGGGGTGAGTCCATCATGGAGTTGGTGACCGAATATACATTTCCGAATATACATTTCTGCCTTACTGATCGCATTTTCGCCCTGGTCAAGTTGTTGAAAGTATGGGCTGGGTTCTATCTTACAAACGGCACTTTTACTCCCGAATACTGTATTTTGGCGACGCGAGTCGGGCATGGTAGCCTAATCTCCGGTGGGGATGGAGGCGGCGCTCGGCCGCCGGGAATCCACACCAAAAGTAACCTCTATGACGGACGATTCCAGGCCAAGGCGAACGACCGCATCTTTCTCATCCGGCGGAAGTTCTGGCATTCCCTTAGAGGAAGACAAAGAGCAACTTTCCGATCAGTCCTGGGTTGAAACTAATGTGAGCACCGCTGCCATGGACGGAAGCAGTCTGTTGGCCTCATTGGGACCGGTTCCCATGAGCAGTTTACAGCCAGCCTTGCAGCCGGGGATGATCGGCGGCGAACCCTATACGGATGCCGAAGTGATGCTGCGGGTGAAGGCTGGCGATCAATCGGCCTTCGACTATCTCGTCCAGAAGTATCGCCGCCCGCTGGTGGGTTTTATGTACCGCATGGCTCGAAATACGGCGGTGGCCGAGGATCTGGCGCAGGAGGTCTTCCTGCGGGTCTACCGGTCGCGTCAGACGTATGAGGCCAGCGCCAAATTCACCACCTGGCTGTATCGCATTGCCACCAATCTGGCTGTGAACCATGCCCGCGACACCCGGCATGAGCGGCCGGAGGTCACCATCAGCCTGGACGAGCCGGATGAGGAAACCGGCACCACGCCCGATCTAGCCGATGGGACCATCACGGCGGAAGAGGCCTTGGTGCGGCGCGAGCGCATGATGGCCATACGGGCAAAAGTTGAGGCGTTGCCGGAGCGGCAAAAGATGGCCGTAGTTATGCACAAATACCAGCAGATGGATTACAAACAGATTTCGGAAGTATTGAAATTGAGCGAATCCGCGACCAAGTCGCTGTTATTTCGGGCTTATGAGACTTTGCGGGAACAGTTAAAAGAATTTGTATAGGATTGCTTTTTTGAGTTTGGCGACTTTCCTTGGCGGCAGTGGCGAAGAAATCAGGGGAATATGGTTATGAAGTGCGAAGAGATTCGGGAACTGATGCCGGATGTGGCGTTGGGATTGATGGAAATTACGCCGGAGATGGGTAGCCATGTAGCAAGTTGTGAGGCCTGTGCGGCGAAGATGCGGGAAATGCAGCAAACCATGGCGTTGCTGGATGAATGGAAGGCGCCGGAGCCGTCGCCGTATTTTGATGTGCGATTGCAAGCGCGTTTGCGGGAAGAGATGGCTAAACCTCAGCCAGGATGGCTGGCCTGGTTCCGACGACCGGTGCTGGCGGCTGCACTGACGGTGATGATGGGGATCGGAGTGGGGTTGTTTTACGCTAACGGGGGTGGAGGCTTCGGCTTGTGGGACAGCCAAGTGGCCACCATGGATTCTCCGGCGCAAGCGGAGCCGGGCAGTGCGGTTGGCGATTTGCAGGCCTTGGACAAGAATCACGATTTGTATTCCGACTTCGATCTGTTGGATGACTTGCAAGTTCAGCACAATGTGGTGGCGAATCCGTAAAAGTTGAGACGTAGCTGAAATGAACAGTTGGGCAGGGGAGAATGCGGCTGAAAAATCTTATGATGGGATGGGCGACTGCTCTGTTAGCCGTGGCCATCTTTATTCCGGCTCCCTGTTCGGCTCAACGCAGCAACTTCCATCCGGTGCAAGCGCGCCCCGCGCCGCAGAATAATCCGCAAGGGCATGCCGGAGACTGGCTTCGCCGCTACCGGAACATGTCTCCGCGCGAGCAGGAGCGGGCGTTGCAGAGCGACCCGGCTTTTCGCCGGTTGCCTCCAGATCGACAGCAGATGTTGCGGCAGCGGTTGCAGCATTTTTCCAGTCTTCCGCCGCAACAGCAGCAGCGAGTGCTGAACCGGATGGAAACCTGGGAGCACCTTACTCCCGGCCAGAAACAGCAAGCCCGGCAATTGTTCGGTAGGATGCAGCAGCTTCCACCGGACCGTCGCAACATGGTGAGAACCGCGGTGCGCGATCTTAGCGCCTTGCCGCCGGGGCAGCGCGAGCAGATTATCGATTCCAACCGCTTCAAAAGCACATTTTCGCCGGAAGAGCGCGACATCATGCGGGGAGCTACGAGACTGCCTTTAGCGTCTCCCGAGGATCATCCGCAGTAAGGATTTGGCAGGACACGCTCTGAAGTGAAAGCGCATTCGATCTGTCCTTTGGGACGGTCTGTCTTTAGATTCACCATAGAACCCCACACCTCCCTCGGGTTCCTGCGGCGTCGGATAGAAAAGATGTTCGTGCATGCCGACCAGTCCGGGGATCACCGTCTTTCCCGTCATCTCTAACACCTTGGCGTACGGCGGATAAGGGCTATGCGCGCTGGAGGCCTGGACGGCAGTTATCTTGCCGCCGGCGATATCGATGCGCATGTCTTCCTGGGGCGCCGAGCCGGTGCCGCCGATAAGGCGTACATGCTCCAGCACTAGCACCGGCGCATCTTCCTTCACATAGGTTCAGCACCGCTTGTTGAGTAGGGTCGCACATTAATCCATCGCAATTCCTAGGGAGCGGGAAAACCTGCGCGGTCGGCAAAGGCACAACTATTTACCAATTCTTCACAACGAGGCGCGCGGCGGAAATGCTACCATCTTGGCATTTGAGCCAGGGGGCAGTAGAGCATATGACGGTCGATGGTTCCTTCCATTGTGAAATTGAGAATTTGAAAGATAAGGATGAAAAAGGGAATCGCGTAACGACGGTGAAGTGTCATGGCAAGCTAGTTGGCGAGAAGGTGAGTGAGATAAAGGAACTGGTTAAGCCCCTCATTACGGCTGGTGGCCGGATCGTTATCGATGTTAGCGATTTGAATTATCTGGATAGCGCCGGCTTGGGTGCATTGGTTGGTCTAAAGGTATCGGCGATCCGGCAGGGATATTGCAGCTTGGAGCTCATTAACATGACACCCAGAGTGCTGGAATTGCTGCGGGTAACTCATCTGGCGCAGATGTTTTCATCCTAAGGCGTCTGTTTGCGAGTACCGAGTCTTCGCGCTCGTTGCCTGTATTCGTACAAAGTTTTTCCTCGGTACTCGGCACTCGCGACTGAATTTCAGCGCCTCACAGGGAAGGCCGCCTCTAGATAAGATTTTTTACAATTACTTTCCGCTGTAGCTCACCCTCCATACTGAGTTCGATCCATCGTCGCTCACCAGGAGCGAACCATCGGGAGCCAGAGTGATGCCCACGGGACGGCCCCACACATTACCGTCAGGCAGCACAAAGCCGGTAAGAAAATCCTCATACTCGCCACTGGCATCGCCCGATTGGTGCAAAGGGACACGGATCACCTCATAGCCCACACGCACGGCCTTGTTCCACGAACCATGCTCCGAGGCGAAAATGTCTCCTTTGTACTCGGCGGGGAATTGAGTGCCCTCATAAAAAGTGAATTCCAGGGAAGCATTGTGGGGTTGCAAGATCACATCCGGAACGATCACCTTGTCTTTTAATTCCGGATGCGCGCCCTGATGCCGAGGATCCTGATGGCCGCCCATATACCACCAAGGCCAGCCGTAGAATCCGCCTTCCTGCACGTGGGTGATGTAGTCGGGGACAAGGTTATCTCCCAGGCCGTCGCGTTCGTTCACCGAACACCACAACTCGCCAGTCTGAGGATCGATTGCCAGCCCGCCTCCGGCATTGCGAATTCCATAGGCATACACCTGCAATGTGCAGTGGGTGGGGTCGCACCACTGAATGTTGGCCCGATTTTTTTCGCGCGGCGTAGTGTCAGGATCGTCCACGTTCGACCCGGAACCTACGGCGACAAACATTTTCTTGCCATCCTGCGAGAACATAACCGAGCGGGTCCAATGGCCGCCAGGTCCGGGCAGATCGGCAACGTGCTCGGGAGCCCCGCTCGCTTTCAAATCCCCAGAGTGATAGGGGAAGCGAACTACTTCGCGCTCATTACCGACGTACAAATATTGCGGGTTATCACCGGGTGGATAGAATGCCAGGCCGTAAGGGCGTTTTAATCCGGTAGCGAAAGTGGCCGACTGCGCCGCCTTGCCGTCGCTACCGATGCCGCGATAGACCAGAATTTTTCCGGGATCGCTTTCCGCCAGAAAAATATCGCCGTTAGGCGCGGTTCGAAGCGTGCGGGGATTGTCCAGACCGGAGGCATAGAGCTCGACCTTAAATCCTGCGGGCGCGATCGGCCAAACATTTTCAGGTCGCGCCACCAGCTTGGGACCGTTATTCGCCGACTTGGACGCATATGGTTGAGGCAGATCGTTCACGGTTATCTTGCGCGTCGTCCCCGGCTTCTCATAGCGGAAGTCAGTAAATGGCGGAGTCGGCGCAGGAGCATTTAATTTCGATGTGCTGGTATCCTCCGGGGGCGGCGAAGCCGCGCCAGCCTGTTGAGAGCCTTGCGAGCCCTGGATTGATTGTATGTAAGTAACGATTTGCCAGCGCTGCTTCTCGGGCAGTGCAGCCCAGGAAGGCATGCCGTTGGCAGGATCCCCACGGGTGATGAACCAGAAAACCTCGCCGGACTTCACGGAATTTAGTTTTCCGTCCACCAGCGAGGGCACATTGCCCGTGCCTTTACCGCCTTGTCCGTGGCAGGCGCCGCAGTTGCGCCCATAAAGCTCTTTTCCAACTCGAGCGGCTGCATCCTGACCTTCGTATGGATTTTTCATAGCCTGCGCCGACGCTGGCGCGTTATGGAAATTGGTGTCGTCGGCTGCGAACAGCAGCGCCATCGGCAGCAGGATTACCGCAGTAAGAGCACTTGCATGGGTTAGCGCGCGCATGGTCTCCCTCAAGAATGCATTCTCATAATATTCGATGTCGTTGGATTTCAGTAACTCGAAGCTTTGGATGCAGCCATATGACAGCGGGATTGTGCAGTTCGCCGGGAATGGGCAAACTCGATACAAATCTTTACGCACAGCTCCGGTTAGGTGCCCAAGTTATTACCTTGGTGTGGACGAGACTAATTTCGTGCGCCTGGGTTTGTAATATTCTTTGTAGGCATACAACCCGGGCTTATTGCGACTTGATCAGAGTGCAAGAAAGCCGTATAAGCTAAGAAACCATCACAACCAAACCAAGATTGCAGACGGAGTATTCATGCGACCGTGGAAGTTTTTTCTGCCGCTTCTGGCCTCATCCCTGTGCTTCGCCGCCCAACCCGACCGCATCGCGGGCCCGGTCAATTCCAATCAGATGGTCGCGCTGCCCGGCAATGTGCACCGCATGGCAAAGCCGCAATTTGACCAGGGACCGGTGGAGGATTCGCTGCAGTTTGGCTACGTCACGCTGATCATCCCGCCTTCCGCCAGCCAGCAAGCGGCCCTCGACCAACTTCTCGCGCAGCAACAGGATCGTTCGTCGCCGAATTATCACAAGTGGCTTACTCCCGCGCAATACGCTGGCCAATTTGGCTTGAGCCAGGCGGACGTCAACAAAATTACTGCTTGGCTGGAATCGCAAGGCCTGCAGATTGTGAATGTCGCCAACGGCCGCAACTCCATCTCCTTCAGTGGTACTGCCGGGCAGATTCAAAATACTTTCAAAACGCAGATTCATCGCTTCAAGATCAGCGATCAAATGCATGTTGCGAACTCCACGCCGCCCTCGGTGCCAGTGGCATTGAGCGGCATTGTCACCGGAATTCGCGGGCTAACCAATTTCCGGCCAAAGCCAATGTATGTACGTCCAGTTCATGCCGCCAAGAATGGTCCGCATCCCAGCTATACGACTACTGTGGATGGCAGCCCAGATTACTTTCTTGCTCCCGGTGACGTGGCTACACTCTACAATCTGAATCCTCTTTATAACGCCTCGACTCCGATCGACGGCACGGGACAGAAGCTGGCCATTATTGGCCAGACGGATGTTTACCTTGCGGATATCGCCAACTTCCGTACGGGCTTCGGTTTGAATCCGATCACAGGTTGCACCACAAATTCCAGCGGCATCATCACGGCTTGCAATGCCACCAATTTCCAATATGTGGTTGTAGGTGCTGACCTCGGCACACCCAGCACGTGCGGCGACATAACGGAGGCTGATCTCGATATCGAATGGTCTGGCGCCACAGCCCGGAATGCGCAGATCATCTATGTCAACTCTCCCGCCACTTTTAACACCGATTGTACGGAGGTCACTAATAGCGGTGGGGTCTACGAGGCTCTTGAATATGCGATCGATAACAAGGTCGCGCCCGTGGTCAGCATGAGTTATGGCGGGTGCGAGGCACAGTCCGATCTACCCGCCGAAACGCTGGAGCCGCAACTGCTGCAGGCAGCTTCCTACGGGATGACGATTATGATTGCGGCTGGGGACCAGGGCGCGGCCTCTTGTGACGGAGATCCGCCGAATAATGAGGTGAATCCGCCCTTTAGTCCCGCCGTAGGGGGACTCGCGGTGAGTTATCCGGCGAGCAGTCCGAATGTAACATCTGTTGGCGGGACCGGTCTTCCCATCACCGAGTTCTCCGCTACGTACTGGGGTTCAAATGGCTCAAGCACGACCAGTTTCGGGGCTTCGGCACTCCCAGCCATTATTGGAACGGAGGTTGCCTGGAACGATGATGCAGCCTTCGCCGCCCTATGTCAGTCTGACAGCAATAACTCTTTCTGCACGAATGGTGGTTCATCCACCGGGGTTGCAATTACTTCAGCGGAGACCGCGCAGCAAGATATTTGGATCGATGCGGGCAGCGGCGGAGTTAGCAACTGCTACTATTCTACCGACAACATTTGTACCGGGGGGCTGCCGTTGCCCACGTGGCAGCAAAATCTGACCAGTCTTGGTCTGGTAAGCCCGCAGACAACCTATCGTGCGATTCCGGATGTTTCCCTGATCGGGTCTCCCAATTTTCCGGGATATATCTTCTGCACTCCGATTGAGAATCTGACCCCCCCCACAAAAAACTCTTATAGCAATGACACAGCCAGCAGTTGTGGCAGCGGTGGAGCGGCGGGGATACAGGCGGCCACCGCAGGTATATTTAGTGGCAATACAGTCTTGGTTAGTCCCTCTATCATCGGCGGGACTTCGGTTGGCTCTCCGGTTTTCGCTGGCATCGTGACGCTGCTGAATCAGTACCTCGGAGGAACCGGCCTGGGTCCCATCAACGCGAAGCTTTACGCGATAGCAGGAAACTCCTTTTATGATTCTTTTCACCACGTGACCAGTGGGAACAACGAGGTTTACTGCGAGGCTGGCAGCCCTGCCGGAAATCCCAGCGACGTGATTTGCCCTACCTCTGGCGTTATCGGCTTCAACGCAGTGAATTCGGATCCGGCCACCGGCTACAACGTGGTGAGCGGATTGGGATCGGTGGACGCTAACGCGTTAGCCACAGATTGGGCGGAATCTTTGATTGGCACTTCTACTTCCTTGGTGTCGTCCACGAACCAGACTGCCGGCGGTTTGGGAGTGACGTTAACTGCCACTGTGACTCCACCCACCACGAGCGGAGCTGTGAGCTTCTATGTAGCTAGCACCAGTGCGCCGCTGGGTACGGCTACTTTGTCGGGTGGTACAGCTGCCATTACAACCACGGCACTCCCTACCGGGAACCCGGATTCGGTTACCGCAACTTACAACGGCATCAACGCTTCCTCTACATCCTCAGCGGTTAATATCGTCGTTACGCAGCCGGACTTCAGCATGGCGGTCACAAGCGCGGCTAGTCCCACTTCGATCCCGGCGGGGCAATCCGCATCAGCGGTTTTGACGTTGACTCCCGTAAACGGGGCGGGCGTCGTTAATTTTGCTCCGAGCAGTTGTTCGGGATTGCCTACCGGGGCCGCTTGCAGCTTTAATCCATCTGCGGTGACCTTCGGTGGCGTGGGTGTCACGGGTTCGACTGTTCTCACCATAACTACGGACGCCAACATGGCCGTCCCGACGGGAGCGCAGACCTTCACCGTGACTGGATCCCTCAGCACAGGTGGCGCCACGCACACCGTCCCAGTTACGTTGACAAAAATTGCCGCGACCAACCAGTCCTTTACCATCGCTCCCAACAATGGCGCGGTTACTTACTCCATCGCGGCCGGCGGGAAAGAGACCATTAACATTGCAGTCACTGGATCGGGGTCACCGGCGCCATTTTCTCCGGCGACGCTTCCGCTGACCTACACTTGCGCTCAAAGCAGCCTGCCGTCTCAGACGCAGTGCAGTTTCAGTCCTACGAGCGGCCAGGCGGTTGCCCAAAATACGCTCACGCTCACCATTACGACCACGCCTCCTACCTCGGAACTGCGGATGCCGCTGGGTCGCGGCAAGGGGATTTTCTACGCTCTGCTGCTCCCTGGAATGTTTGGAATTGTGATCGCGGCTGGGTCGCGCAAGCGTAGCGCTCAGCTTCTCGGCCTGATCGTAGTACTTGGCTTCTCCACGATGTGGCTGGGTTCGTGCGGCGGTGGTGGAGGCAGCAACAGCAGCCAAAACAATCCCGGAACGCCTGCCGGAACCTACGCGATTGTGGTGAATGCGACCACCGGCGGCGCAAAACCCCTTACGAGTAGCTTCACCGTAAATTTGACGGTAACGCAATAACCGGAGTTCCAAACGAGCAGAACGCCTCGCTTTGATGTTAAGCGAGGCGTTTTTGTGTCATGAGAGCAGCGGCCGAGCTTCGCCCGACCCTTCGGCTTCGCTCTGGGCAAGCTAGCCGGAGGCGGCTGTCCTTACATATGCTTTCCAGCGCTGGAGTGTTCTCCGATTCTGCCGATGTCTCAAGTGTGTCGAAATCCTCTGCGCCCGCCCATGCCTCTGAAGCCCCAAAGGGTATTAAGCTGCGTTATGTGGCGCGCCAGCCCATTTTTGACCGCGACCAAAAAGTATTTGGCTACGAACTGCTTTTCCGTGACGACATGGAGAATGTTTTTCATGAAGTGGATGCCAACACGGCCTCGCGTTCCACGGTGGATAACTCTCTATTAGTGGGTCTGGACGTTCTCTGCGATGGCCGCCGCGCCTTCCTTAACTGCACGCGCGACACGCTGATCGGTGGGTTGCTCACGTTAATGCCGTCGCATTCCACCGTGATTGAAATTCTGGAAAGCGTACCTGTTGACCCCGAAGTGCTGAATGCCTGCCAGCATTTGAAAGAAGCCGGCTACATGATCGCTCTCGACGACTTTGTCAGCGGCGATCCGCGCGAGCCGCTGGCGGAAATGGCAGACATTCTCAAAGTCGACCTGAAGCTCACCACGATCGAGCAACGTGCCGCACTAATAAAAAAGCACGGACCGTGGCGGTGTCGCATGCTGGCGGAAAAAGTGGAGAATCACGCCGACTTCGTTTCCGCCAAAGAGCAAGGTTTTGTCTATTTCCAGGGGTATTTCCTGCGCCGTCCGGAAATGATGACGACGCACGATGTCCCACTCAACTCCCTAAACTATGTGCGAATGCTACAGGCGGTTTCCCGGGCCGATCTTGATATTCCGGAGCTCGAAAAGCTGATCAAGACCGAAGCTGCCATCTGCTACCGGTTGTTGCGGTATATGAATTCGGCTAGGTTCGGGTTCAAAAGCGAAATCCATTCCGTGCGTCACGCACTGGCGATTCTTGGCGAACGCGAAGTTCGCCGCTGGGTGCGGCTGATCGCAACCGTTGGGGCCGCCCAGGATAAAAGTAGCGATCTGGTGCTGTGCGCTCTGGTGCGCGCCCAGTTTGGCGAACTGCTCTCGCCGCTGGTGCGCCATGGCGACTCCGATTTATTCCTGCTCGGCCTGCTCTCCATGATGGATGTTATTTTGGAAATGCCTATGCCGGAAATCCTGGATAAAATTCCTCTGGATACAGAGACCAAAGCTGTACTGCGCGGCGAACCCAGTCTGCTCCGGCCTGTCTACCAACTGATGCTGGCGCACGAAAGCGGCGAGTGGGAAGCCTCACGCGGTATTTGCGATAGTATTCCCATTGATTCTGATGCAGTAGCGGCTTTCCATTGGCAGGCGCAGCAGTGGGCCCGCGACCTCTCCAGCGGAGCGTGAGTATCGGCTTCAGGCGCTCGGATTGGTCTTATGCGCTTCGGGAACGGTCAGCACAAGTAAACCCTTTTGGAAGTAGTTTTGAAGCCGCAGCCAGAAACTGGAAGCTGAATTTCAGAAAGTTACGCTTGTGCAAAACCCTCGACTTTGCCACTTGCACGGCAGAAGGTTCACGAGTACCATTAAGTTGTTCTCAGTGGCCTCGTTCCCGCGTAGGCCTTCCGCGTCCCAGGCGGTTCCCGGTGACGCGACGGATCCGACAACGGATAACCGATACGCAATTTATATTTTTAGCCAATTCGAATTTGTTTTATCAGGTAACAGTTGCCGACGAGTGTTTTGTGCCAGCTGGAAGTCCCGCTTGGAGAGTTTAGGCTTGTTGCGTCGCGCAGACGAGCCAGGTGTATTCCCTGAAACAGGCACTACCTCCGGTGTACAGCAGTGAATGCGCCAACTTAGGCTACGCAGTGTGCAACCAAGTGGCAAAGCCGAATTTATCGAACTAAATTTGCCAAGCTGATTTGGCCAAACCTGAAATTGGGGAAACTGAACATCCAGATTTACTACCCTGCACCGGCATCACAAATCCGGCTATGGCAGGTATGAGAGGACTATGAACGCAGGACCAGGAAGACCCTCCGGTGGTGGTGGAGGCAGAAGTCGAAGGCGTCGCGGACGCCGTCCCAACAATGGTCGCGGGCCACGCCCTGCCGGCCCCAGCCAGTCGCGCCACAATCAGGATGGCATTTACACCGCTCCTATGGATCACAGCTACCGCGCCGCTCTGGCTGGCAACGGCAATAATGGACAGAGCTCTCGCCGTGGATCGAGGCCGGGTTTTGCCGCGCCTTTCGCGCCGGTCGATCCTGAACCGCTGCCCGCGCTCCGCGAAGATTCCAACTCGCGTATCTTCGCCTTTGTCGACGATCTCTTCTTCGCCGCCAAGATTCAGGAAACCGCGCGCAAGCTGAACGTCAAAGTCGAATTTGCGAAAAACGATAAAGACTTGGCGCAGCGCATGGAACACAACGGCGAGGAAAAACCGTCGCTGATCATCTTCGACCTGAACAACGCCAATGCCAAGCCGCTAACGCTGATTCCCAAGCTAAAGTCCAAACTGAAGAAGGGAACTTCGATCATCGGATTTCTCTCGCACGTTCAGGGGGACCTGAAGCAGAAGGCACATGAAGTAGGCTGCGATATGGTCCTGCCGCGTTCCGCGTTCTCGCAGAACCTGCCCCAATTGCTCCGCCGCCATGGCGCTCCGGAAGACGAAAATCCGACTGTCCAGTAGCGGCTAACTGAGAATCGCCGCTACCCCGGTGGCCACGCCAGCGAACGCCCGCCGAGCAGGTGGACGTGCAGGTGAAACACCGATTGCCCAGCTCCCGGGCCCACGTTAAGCACCGTTCGGTAACCTTGCTCGATCTTTCGCTGGCGTGCAATCTCCGCGGCGGCTAAGTGACATCGACCAATGGTTTCTGCGTCTTCCTCTTGTGCTTCTTTCAATCCTGCAAAATGTCTTTTTGGAATGATTAGCACGTGAGTCGGAGCCTGCGGATGGATGTCTTCAAAGGCGAACACATGATCGTTCTCATAAACCTTCTTGGCGGGAATCTCGCCGCCAATAATGCGGCAGAACAGACAATCGCTCTTAGGATCGTTGGGCATCGTTGCGCTCCGGCAAAAACATAGCACTTCAGCGGCAGGCTTGTCAGGTAAGGCGATAGAAGCGCTAAAGAGTCGAGCTTCGCTCGACAGACTTTGCTCCGGACAGCCAAGGGCTGTTGTCTGCGTAAAACATCCAGAGGCAGCTTCTAATCGAGCCTTACCAGAAAAACTGCGCCCTCGGAGGTTCGCGTTTCGGCCGCGAGTTTGCGCGCGACGCCTCGGTCATCATCCAGTACGCGCACCCGCACCCACCAATCCCCCACTGGACTTCCAAAATGCTGCACCTTGGCGGTGCGATATTTTTCCGTGAGATGCTCCGCAAATTTGCTGGCCTCGCGCTCGTGAGCAAAGGCGCCAATCTGTACGGCCCATCTTCCTCCAGTCTCAATCGGCACTGGAGTCTGCATGACTTCCACTTTCACTTCCGCCGTCCCCGGCAAATAAACATCGACTTTCCGTGCCGCAGCCAACGACAAATCAAGAATGCGCCCCTGAATGAACGGACCGCGGTCTGTAATGCGCACTAATGCGCTATGGCCCGTCTTCAGATTGGTCACTCGCACAATCGATCCCAGCGGCAGCGTCCGATGCGCCGCCGTCATGGCGTGCATGTTGTAAATTTCACCGTTCGACCCGGTGCGGTTGTGGTAAGGCGGACCATACCAACTGGCCCTGCCAATCTCGGTCGAAATAGGTTTGGCATCGGGAGGGATTGCAGGCTCCGCCATATCGGCGACCGTTTTCTTGGTTGGTGCCGGTTCCGATGAAGTTTCAGGGGCGGGCGGCGGGGGCACACTTACCTGCGCTGGTTTGGAGTGACCGCAGCCAGTGAGCAGGGATATGGCGATCGCCACGACCAGTATCGCAATGCCGCCGGCCGGAGCTTGCAAGCGGAAATTCACTTGCGCGACGCTTTTTGCTGTTCCATGTAATCGGCCAGTTCGGTGAGCTTCTGGCTGGCCGTTCGTAGAGCTTTAGTGGAATGTTGGCGAACGGTGGGAACGACTTCGTCGTTCAGATATTTGATGAACTCAGGAATCTCTTTCTCGATTTTTTCGGCGGCTTCGGCGACGGTCTTACTAACGCGCGCCGATGCGTCTTCCACCTTGCGGTTGAAATCGTTCATGAGGCTCCTCGATATGGTGCTCGTCGATGCGGTTCACTGACGTGGGTATTATTTCTGCTTCGGAGAGCTGGGTCAATGACCCGGATTGAGACCTGGGGCGAACGCCAAGTACAAAGTTCAAAAGCCTTCTTAACTCGGCACTTGGTATTCGTGTCTTCGCGCACAAGACTGAGTAAGGATTCCATCCTTGATATAGTAAGTAAGAATGATGCCCAAGATCGTACGGGTAAGAAATTCCTTTGTCTCGGCCGGTCTCGCGTAGTCTGAAGAGCGTGAAGACGCCGCACTCCATCGAAGCTTTTCTTCCGAACGCCCAGCCCTCTATCCAGCCCTTTATCCAACGTTCGCGCTTTCGCAAAAAACTCCTCGCCTGGTATGGTTTGCATCGCCGCGACCTGCCCTGGCGTGCGAATCGCGATCCTTATCGCGTGTGGCTTTCGGAAATCATGTTGCAGCAGACGCGCGTAGCCGCAGTGATTGAGCACTATCGCGAATTTCTGCGGAGGTTTCCGACGGTCGAGAAACTGGCCGCGGCGCGCGAGGCGAGCGTGCTGGCGGCATGGAGCGGGCTAGGATACTACCGGCGTGCTCGCATGATGCATGCCGCCGCCAAAATAATTGTGCGCGCACATGGCGGAAACCTTCCGCAGAGTGAAGCGGGCTTGCGTGGGTTGCCCGGGATTGGCCGCTACACTGCGGCCGCGATTGCCAGCATCGCGTATGAAGAGCCTGTGGCTGTGGTCGATGGCAACGTGGAGCGCGTTTTGCAGCGGGTTTTGGGAAAGCGGCTAGCTGGAGAGGGATTGTGGGTGGCAGCAAATGAGTTGCTGGATACGAATTGTCCGGGAGATTTCAATCAGGCTGTGATGGAACTTGGTGCGGTGATATGCACGCCTCGTGCTCCGCAATGTCTTACGTGTCCCGTGGTGGAGATGTGCGCCACGCGCGGGGAGTTGGCAGGGACGGTGAAAGCCCCAGCGCAAGAGAAACGCGAGATTCATTACGCGCTGCATTGCCGGAATGGCGATGACGAGGTTTTTCTTGTGCAGCGAGCACTGGATGCCCCGCTAATGGCCGGAATGTGGGAACTGCCAGAACTTCCGAGCCCATACGGCGCAGAGATTCCAGCGTTCAGCCTGCGGCACTCCATCACGATTACCGACTATACGGTACGCGTAGTGCGGGCTGCCACACCGGCCGAAGCGCCCGGCAAGTGGATCTCGGTGGGAAAACTTCATAAGCTGGCTCTGACAGGGCTGGCGAGAAAGATTCTTCGCAAGGCGGTCATTCTATGACTCTTGGCGTGCAGCCTGCGTTTTCGCCTGCTTCCCGTGTCCGAATCATCTAGAATTAAGACCATCAGATCAGGAGTTCGATTGAGTCGGCTTTGGAACTTGTTGCGCGGAAAAGACGGAGGAGGATCAATGGCGGCATTGACTGCGGGCGCGCAGGCGCCCGATTTTGAACTGAAAGCAATGGATGGCAAGCGCTTTGTGTTGCGTGATGAACTGGCCAAGGGGCCGGTCGTTCTCGCGTTTTTCAAAGTATCCTGCCCGACCTGCCAATATGCGTTTCCCTTCCTTGAACGGCTGAATCAAGCGCATGGGCAATCGGGCGTGCGAATTGTCGGCGTTTCGCAGAACGATCCCAGGGACACGGCTAATTTCACCAAGGAATTTGGCATTACCTTTCCCGTACTGCTGGACGATACAAAAACCTACCCGGTATCGAATGCTTATGGATTGACCAATGTCCCGACCATCTTCTGGGTCGGACAGGATGGTGAAATCGAATTATCGAGCGTGGGCTGGGTGAAAGCCGATTTTTCTGACATCAATCGCAAAATGGCAGAGTTCGCAAAGACCGCTCCTGCCATCGTTTTCAAGCCGGGTGAGGACGTGCGCGACTTTCGTGCGGGCTGAGGCTCAAAGAACTGATCCCGCGGTCTGCGGGAGACAACATACGAAAGGGCAGTAGAAGACGAGAAGGAAAGTTGTGCAAGTCCCACTGGTCATTGTCTGAACTCGCTGAACTCTCAGAGAGCGATTGGCCTCCGGTGCGGGAAGTCAGGCCGTTCTTCGTACGAGGAAGCTCCTCCGGTCCGTTACAATTCTCTCAGTCTTTACAACCAGTCTTCACGAGCATTGCTATCAGCCGCGACATCCTGAATGGATGCCCCGCGCCTTTTTATGGGGAGAAGCTTACGACCTATGCAAGTAAACTTGAGGAGAACTGTTCTTCTGAGCCTGTTTGCCGCTTTCGTCCCGTTGCTGCGGGCGGCAAGCGGAGCTCCCGCTGCGGCTCCGTCGCATGAGCCAGTGTCGGTGCAGTTGCCTTCAGCGGCATTTGCCGCCATGCAAACCATTAATCCCGAACACATTCGCTGGCACGTTCGCTTTCTCTCGCACGATTTGCTGGAAGGGCGAGGTACCGGCCAGCGCGGCAGCGAGATTGCCGCCGAATACATTGCCACGCAGTTCGCCGAATATGGATTGAAGCCGGCGGGTGACAATGGTTCCTACTTGCAGAAAGTGCCGCTGGTGGGTATCACAACTCTACCGGAAACGCGGTTCTCATTAGTTCCTAAGCAAGGTTCGGCCATCAATCTGAAGCCGCTCGACGATTACGTTGCCTACGATCAGACTCAGCAAACGCAGTCGGACGTAAATGCTGACATTGTTTTCGTTGGATACGGCATTGAAGCTCCCGAATATAACTGGGATGACTACAAAGGCGTTGACGTACGTGGCAAAGTGCTGCTGATGCTGGTGAATGAACCCCCGTCCGACGATCCCGATTTTTTTAAAGGCAAAGCTCTTACCTACTACGGGCGCTGGACTTACAAGTATGAAGAGGCCGCGCGCAAAGGCGCTGTCGGCGTGATTCTTATTCATCGGCAGGACCTGGCGAGTTATCCCTGGGAAGTAGTGCGAAATTCAAATTCAGGCGAGAAGTCGTTTCTGAAAGCAGAAGGCCCGGCGCTGAAGGTCGCAAGCTGGGTGCAATTTGACGTCGCCAAGAAACTTGTCGGCTTCTCCGGCATGGACCTCGAAAAGATGATCGCGGACGCCCGCGTGCGCGAGTTCCATCCGGTGGATCTGGGCACGAAATTGAGCGCCCACATGGTAAGCACGGTGCGGAATTTCGAGTCCAGCAATGTACTTGCGATATTGCCAGGATCCGACCGAAATCTAAAAGATCAGGCTGTGATTTATACAGCGCACTACGATCATCTTGGCATTCGCCCTGAGATGGCGGGTGACAACATCTATAACGGCGCGGCCGACAATGCTACCGGCTGTGGCATTCTGCTGGAGTTGGCACGAGCCTTCAGCGTTGCCAAGGATCGTCCCGGACGCTCCATCATTTTTGCATCGGTCACCGCGGAGGAGCAGGGATTGCTGGGTTCCGAATATCTCGGCAAACATCCCCCTGTGCCAGCGGGGAAGATTGCTCTCGACTTGAATTATGACGATGTGAAACCGCTCGGAGCGCCCGAGGAGGTTGAGGTGAGCGGCGCCGAGCGAACAACGTTCTTTCCCTGGGTGCAGACAACCGCGAAAGAATTCCGTCTTACCATCCGGCCGGACGCTCGTCCGGAAGCCGGGCAATTCTACCGCTCCGATCATTTCAGCCTGGCACGAGTGGGCATTCCATCCTTCTCCATCAATGAAGGTATGAAGTTCAAAGGTCACGATGAGGCATGGGGAATGGCGCAGGAAGAAGAATATATCGAGAAGCATTATCACCAGCCCAGTGACGAATATCATCCAGAGATGGATTTCGTGGGCGATGCCGCCATGGCTCGCTTTGGGTTCGCGCTGGGTTGGGAGGCCGCAAGCATTTCACGCTTAGTGGGTTGGCAGAAGGGCGACGAATTCGAATCCGCCCGGACGAAAGATCAGTAGATCTCCACAAACACGGCTTTTCGGGGTTGCGACGGATTTCTCCACCCTGGTCATATAACCACCGTAACTTTAGCCCGCACCCGCCGCATGCTAGCCTCAAATCTATCCGTGGAATCAGCGAGTTCCATGGAATGATCGAGACCACAGGCCATCCCATAAATGCCACGCTTCCCCATGTTTCGCCTTGGCAAGGAGCCGGAACAATTAGCTCCGCCGAATCTTGCCGCTACAGCTCCGTCGATGACGCTCGAGGGATTGAGCCTTGGCGTAGATAATCTTCGGCACGATGTCGCCTTAAGCCCGCATTTCGTGGATGCCGCACGTGCTCAAATCATGCGTTTGATCGTGCGCCACGGTGAATTAGAGGGCTTGCTTTCCGCCGAGGCTCCGCCGAAAGAGCAGGCTCCTGCCTGGATGAGAAAAGCTGCGGCGGGGAAGAATGGTGCAGCGGCGGGCTCTGGCTCCGAAGCGTCTGATTGGAAGCCGCTGCTCACCGAACTTCATCTCGCGGCTTTGAATCGCGCCAAGAAAGAAGAAAACATCTCGCTTGACCTTTTGGCGCGCCTGGCTGTGACCAAACTGCTGCGCACTGAAATGAATTCGCAGTTTGCTCAAGTGCTGGAGCGCTGTCGCGTCCTGCTGAAGGGTTATGAAAGCATGCGCAGCGGCAAAGCGGTTGAATACCGCGAGCGCGTCGCTAACTTCCAGGTGCGCAAGAAAATCATTCTGCGGAAAACCGGGCAAGACTTATTCGAGACCTTGCGAGCCACTGAGAAAGAAACCCTGGCCCGCACTCGCCGGTCGTTTTTTGGAGAGGGGAGTCTTGGAGAAGCCAAAGCGGAGCTTTCGAAATCCGCCGATGTGCCGACCGTCAATGCTCTCTCCAGTTATGGGTTATTCGTGAATCGTCTGGCTTTTACCGAGGATGGCCGCGACGATTACCTATGCGCCGAATATTACGTCATGCTCGGCAACTGGGATCGCGATCCAGACCGCTATCCGCGCCTGCAGGATCTGGTGTGGAGTTTTATTCGCTCGCTGTATGGAGAGGAGACCCACACCGATACGATCGATTCTTGGATGTGCGCTCCAGAGAATGCCCGCGCCCTGGTCGGCACCGGCACTCCCGATGAATCAAACGCCGAAGGGCTGGCCCAGCAAGATCGCCTTGGCCGTTGGGTGCGCCTGCTCGAAGACGAACAGGTGATGGAGTGCGTCATTGCTTCTTACTATGCTGTCCCATTGCTCGGCGAGTACGCCCCGCGCATAAATCCCCAGCAATTGAAGAATGCGCTCATCTCGCGTCCCGAATGCGACCGCGTGGAGCGCATGATTCAAGAACACGGCAAACTCTCGCCTGCCAGCCTTTATGCCGCGGTAGGGAAAGTGGCTGGTTGCCGCGGGGCGGAGCGCGCTAAAGTCGCGGCGCGTTTTTTGCACGATTTCTCCCAATATCATCGCGACCTTCGCCGGCTCGAGACCCTGAATGGCGCACTCGATTCCGTCAGCTTGATCGCCACCGACAAGCTTCGCGAACTTTCGCGCATGAATGGCACACTCTACGAATTCCTTCTGCCCGACGAGCAACCCCAGCAACCGGAAGAGGAGCGCGTCCTGCGCCATGTGGTGATGAAGGCCGATGTTCGCGATTCCACGCGCCTCACTCGCACGCTGATGGAGAAAGGGCTCAATCCCGCGTCTTATTTCAGCCTTAACTTTTATGACCCGGTAAATAAAATTATCGGCAAGTATGGCGCGCAAAAGGTTTTTCTTGAGGGCGACGCCATCATCCTCGCCATTCTTGAGCGTGCCGGCGAACCGGAACTCGCGGTGAGCCGCATGTGTGTGCTGGCCCGCGAAATCATCGAAATCGTGCGCGGCTACAACGAATTGATGCGGCGCTCCGGCATGCCCGAACTTGAGCTGGGCATCGGCATCACTTTGCAGGAATCCGCGCCTCTCTACCTTATGGATGGCGAGCATCAGATCATGATCTCCGAAGCCCTGAATGAGAGCGATCGCCTGTCTTCCTGCAACAAGCGCGCTCGCAAAGTGATGGAATCCCAGGCAGGACCGTTTCACGTTTACGTCTTCCAGCCTAAGGAAGCCGATGCATGCGGCCGCGACGCAACTCTTGCCGCAACGAACGCTGCCGATCCCAATATCAACCCGGAAGACACTGTCATCAGCTTTAACCTTGGCGGCATTCGCATGAATCAATCCGCCTTTCGCAAACTCGAGCAGGAAATTTCCCTGATTCCCATCCCAGAATCGATCGTCGGAAAAGTGCCGAATCTGCCCGTTCGCGATAAAGGAGATCGCCGGCTGTTGAGCGGTACCGTCCCCGTGGATCGTGAAATCTTTCGCAAGATTGTCGTCCGCGAGAGCCGCATCCCACTTCTCAAGGTGGAAGATTTCTCCACCCAGGGCTGGACCGACCGCTGCTATTACGAAGTTTGCACCGACCCTGCCATCTATGCCGCGCTGGAGAAGGAAAAAGAAACTAGAAAAGCAGCGAAGGCGTAGAATCTGCTCTGAAAAGTAGTCTTCCCACGAGTGATCGGCAGCGAGCTTTAAAGAATCTCTCTCACGTTCCCTACTCTTTTCGTGATTCGTTCGCGATCCAGATATTCCAGCAATGGAATGGCATATTTCCTGCTCACGTCAGTCAGCTCTTTAAATTGCGTGACATCGATTGTTGCCGATTTGAGTTTGTGAGCGCGTATTTGCTGGCGTAAGTGGTCGAGTGCGCTGCGATGAAATACCAACTCGTCAGAAACTTTAATCAGCACTTTATCTCGTAACAGGATGGTCACGATTTTCTGCGCCCGCGTCTTGTCGATCTTCAAACCGCTCAGCACATCAGTTAAGGCTGGGACCTTCAATCCGGTTAGGGCAAATGCTTCTTCGATTTTCGTCCTCGACTCCGCTTCTTCATCCTTCAGCACCGCGCCGCGTCCTGGTAGGCGTACCAACTCCCCGGCAATTTCAATCTTCCTCTCGCCGATCAACATCTTCGCTACGCTCTCGAATACTCCCGGGGATACGTCAACCTGGGAGCGCAACTCTTCTTTGTTCATCCCGCTGACCAGCGGATTCGCATTCTGAAAGTCGTTCACCATGCTCGCAATGAGCGACTTCAGCGCTTCGAACGCAGGAAAATACAGGAACACATCTCCCAGTCCTACAACCTCCTGCTTATGCACCAAGTTCGCCAGATGTTTTTCGAGGGAGCTTCTCGTCCACCCCGTTTCCGCGATTAGTCCGGCAATTGACATGCCGCGATTGCCGCGCCGAGCGATTCGTGCACTCAGAGCGATTTCAGCACTGTTCAGGCCGCTTAGAAACTCTTGCAACCGCGGCATTCGCGGAATTGGGGCAGCATCCAGCACAACTCCGCCTCCGATCGTAACAACCGGTGAAAACTGCCGCAGAATAAATCGATCCCCCGGAAGAATCAGTGCAGCTTCAGGAAGTTTTATCCGGGCCAGCGCTTCTTCGCCTGGAGCAATTTGCTTTGCTCCAATCTGGTTCACCCCATGCAGCAGTACCTCAACCACCGTTTCCATTGTGTTGGAATGAAAGTGCACGCGGGCTCGATCTTTCAACGGGCGAGCGCAGGAAGAAAGCAGCCGCAACCGAACGTCTGCGCGGCGGGTGGTTGTGAGCAGACCTGGCGCAACCAGCGTCATGCCGCGCCGCAAATCGTCTGTGCTGGCGCCGGCCAGATTCAGTGCGCTCCGTTGCCCTGCGACTGTGCTTTCCGCCGCCTGTCCGTGCACTTGCAGTCCACGTACTCGCACGCGCCGTCCGGTCGGAAAAACTTCCAATTCATCCTCGTGCCGAATTGTGCCCGAGACCATGGTCCCAGTCACCACCGTCCCGAATCCCTTCATGCTGAAGACTCGATCGATAGGCAGGCGCGCTATGGCCGAAGAATCTCTGGCTCTGGCGTTGGCTGCTACAGCAACAATCGCGGTTTTAAGTCGCTCCAGCCCGTCGCCGGTTAAGGAACTGACCGCAATGATCGGAGATTTCGCGGTTTCCAGAAATGTCCCGCGCAGAAACTCTTCCACTTCGAGGCGCACGACGGCCAGCGTTTCCGCGTCCACCGAGTCGGATTTGGTCAGGACGGTGATGCCAAGCTGCACCCCAAGCAGTTGCAAGATATCGAAATGCTCGCGGGTTTGCGGTTTGATTCCCTCGTCTGCCGCAATTACCAGCAGAGCCAGGTCAATCCCGCCCACTCCGGCCAGCATATTTCGCACAAAACGCTCGTGACCGGGAACGTCGACGAAACCCACCCGCAGCCTCTCGTCGTTGGGCATAGGCAGGTCCATATTGGCAAAACCGATGTCGATCGTGATGCCGCGACGCTTCTCCTCCTTCAAGCGATCCGCGTCGATCCCAGTCAGCGCCTTCACGAGCGCGGTTTTGCCGTGATCGATGTGCCCAGCGGTTCCAATCACCATCGATTTCATCTTCATCTGCGAGGATATTACCGGAAAAGCTTTCGTAGTTGACAAATGTCAGACGGATCACCTCGGGGTAGCACATCCGCCGAAACGGGCTCGATAATTGCGCTACCCAGCATTGTCGCGAAATGCGACAATAGAACTTCCCCATGACCACCGCCACTCAGGCCATTTCACCGGAGGTACTCCGGCAGCACGGGCTTACTCCCGACGAATACGAAAAGATCAGACAGCTCCTGGGCGACCGCGAGCCCACTCTCACCGAGCTTGGCATCTTCAGCGTGATGTGGAGCGAGCATTGTTCTTACAAATCTTCGCGCGTTCATTTGAAACGTTTGCCAACCCGCAGCAAGCGCGTGCTGCAAGGCCCGGGCGAAAATGCCGGGATCATCGATATTGGTGCCGGCTGGGCTTGCGCGTTTAAGATCGAATCCCACAATCATCCCTCCTTCATCGAGCCTTTCCAGGGCGCAACCACCGGCGTGGGCGGAATTCTGCGGGATATTTTCACCATGGGCGCAAGGCCGGTTGCAGTCATGGATTCCTTACGCTTTGGGCCAATCAGTGCCGACAAGGACGGCAGTCAGAAAGATATTCACCGCAATCATTCCATTCTTGAAGGCGTGGTCAGTGGCGTAGCTTCCTACGGCAACTGTTTCGGCGTGCCGAACCTTGGCGGGGAAACTAAATTTGAATCCTGCTACTCCGGCAATCCATTGGTGAATGCCTTCGCCATGGGGCTGGTTCGCAAAGATGAAATTTTCTACGCGCGGGCCGCAGGGGAAGGCAATCCGGTGATCTATGTTGGCTCGAAAACGGGCCGCGATGGCATCCACGGCGCGACTATGGCGAGCGAGGAGTTCAGCGAGGCCTCTGAAGCCAAGCGTCCCAACGTTCAAGTCGGGGATCCGTTCCTGGAGAAGTTGCTGCTTGAGGCCTGTCTGGAAGCCATGAAGACCGGAGCCATCGTCGGAATTCAAGACATGGGAGCCGCCGGGCTCACCTGTTCCACTTGCGAAATGGGCGGACGCGGCGGGGTTGGCATTGAGATTGAACTCGATCAGGTTCCGCAACGCGAAACCGGCATGAGCGCCTATGAAATCATGCTAAGCGAATCGCAGGAGCGCATGCTGCTGGTGGCGCAAAAAGGCCGCGAGCAGGAAGTTTTCCGCGTATTCGAAAAATGGGGACTCGATGCCGTGGAAGTGGGCCGAGTTACTCCCGGCAACAGGTTGCGCGTGCTGCATCATGGCGAGTTAGTGGCTGATATTCCAAACCAGGCGCTCACCGATGACGCACCGGTTTATAAACGTCCGTTAGAGCGCTGGGAACCGCCCGTGCCGCGCGAGATGCCGGAGCATATCCAGCTAAGTGCCACGTCCGAATTCACTGAGCATCTGGAGCAGTTGCTGGCCAGCCCTAACATTTGCGGTAAGCGCTGGGTTTGGCAGCAGTACGATCACATGGTGCAGACCAACACCGTCGAGTCGCCCGGCGCGGGCGATGCAGGTGTCATTCGCATTAAAGGTTCGCAACTCGGCCTGGCGATGGCGCTGGACGGCAACTCGCGCTGGTGTTATCTCGATCCTCGTCTCGGTGCGATGCATGCCGTGGCTGAGGCCGCGCGCAAGGTAGCGTCCTCGGGCGCAAACCCGGTTGGCGCCACCAATTGCCTCAACTTCGGCAATCCCGAAAAGCCGCATATCATGTGGCAGTTTTCCCAAACCATTGATGGTATTACCAAAGCTTGTGAGGAGTTAGACATTCCCATCACAGGGGGGAATGTCAGCTTTTACAACGAGACTCTTGGCGAAGGAATTTATCCGACCCCAGTGCTTGGAGTGGTGGGAATTTTGGACGATGTACACAAAGCCGCCAAGATGCCATTTGCTGCGGCGGGACGCGCGATTGTTCTCTTGCACTCCGGTGAAGTAGCCGATCTGACTGACGTAGAAAGTGAATTTGGATCATCGGAATATGCCAAGGAAATTCTTGGCGCGGTTTGGGGCTATCCTCCGGAACTTGACCTGGAAAATGAAGCCGCGCTGCAAAAAACTGTAATTGAGATAATTTCGCAAGGGCTGGTGGATTCCGTGCACGACTGCTCCGATGGCGGTTTGGCCGTAGCTCTGGCCGAAAAAACATTTGCGAAGAGTATTGGGGCGCGAGTGAATCTTTCGTCCAATGAGCTCCCGGCAGAGTTCGTGCTGTTTGGAGAAGACGCAAGCCGCATCCTGCTCTCCTGCGACCCAGCCGATGTTTCGCGAATCAAACAGGTGGCGCAGGATAACGGCATCCTGGCGGATGTCCTTGGTGAAACCATTCCAGGGCTTCTGGAAATCAATCTCAATGGCAAGGCCGCTGTAAGCGCAAAAGTTTCGGAGCTTCGCGCGGCTTATGAGGGCGCGCTGGAAGCGGCGCTGCGGGCGGATCCGCAGGCAGTGGTGGCAGAGTAAGTGCTGCAAGCTAAGAGCTAAAGCCGGGAGCTAAATGTCCTACGACAAATTTCACGACGAGTGTGGAGTGGTTGCCATCTTCGCCCATCCCGAAGCGGAAAAGCTGGCGTACCTTGGACTTCACGCCCTGCAGCACCGTGGACAGGAATCAGCCGGGATCGTTACCTCCGACGGACTGACTTCGCGGGTGCACAAGGCCATGGGATTGGTCGCGGACATTTTTACCGAAGAAGTGCTCGCGCAAATCCGCGGCACGCAGGCCATCGGCCACACGCGCTATTCCACTGCGGGTGATTCCGCTCTGCTGAACGCGCAGCCGATTCTTGTGCAATCGAATAAGGGATCGATTGCCGTGGCGCACAATGGAAATCTCACCAATGCTATAGACGTTCGCGGTCGACTGGAGCGCCAGGGTTCTATTTTCCAAACCAACAGCGATACCGAAGTGATCGTCCACCTCATCGCGCTCTCGCACGAGCAAACTCTTCCTGAAGCGATCGCCGACGCGCTGCGTCGCGTGGAGGGTGCATTCTCGCTGGTGGTGATGAGCCCCGACCGAGTCATCGCAGCCCGCGACCCTCGCGGTTTCCGGCCCCTCGCCATGGGCCGCATTCCTGCGCTCGAAGGTCAGAAGCGCGATACCATTGTCTTCGCCTCCGAGACCTGTGCCTTCGATCTGATTGGCGCAACTTACGAGCGCGATGTGAAACCGGGCGAACTTATCGTAGTGGGACCGGAGGGCATTACCTCAAGCTTCTATTCCGCGGCAACTCCGCAATCGAGTTGCATCTTTGAACACGTTTACTTTTCGCGTCCCGACAGCAGAGTGTTTGGTCGTCCGGTGCAGACTAGCCGTGAAGAAATGGGAAGGCAATTGGCGCGCGAGGCTCTGGTCGATGCCGATGTGGTGGTTCCGGTGCCGGATTCGGGCGTCACGGCTGCCGTGGGATACGCTGCCGAAAGCGGCATTCCGTTCCGCTTCGGCTTGATCCGTAATCACTATGTGGGACGCACGTTTATCGAACCCAGCCAGAGCGTGCGCGATTTCGGAGTCAGACTAAAACTAAATCCGGTGCAGTCTCTGCTGGAAGGGAAGCGAGTGGTCCTGATCGACGATTCGATCGTGCGCGGCACAACCAGCCGCAAAATTGTTCGCATGATTCGCAACGCCGGCGCTAAGGAAGTTCATATGCGAATTTCCTGTCCGCCTACGATTTCACCGTGTTACTACGGCGTGGACACGCCCTCCAAGAATCAATTGATTGCCGCCAATCGGTCTCTCGAAGAAATCTGCCAGTATATCGGCGCCGACTCCCTGGCCTACCTTTCACTCGAAGGAGTCAAGAAAGCCTGCGGCGAAGGCGAGAAAGTTTCCTACTGTTCGGCTTGCTATACGGGAAAATATCCAACCAGTATTGTGGATGTGGAAGAGATCCAACCAGCTGGAATCCAGCCTCCGGAGACCCAGTCCGCGACAGTGCCGCGCTAGACATTTCTGCGTCGCCAGTCGCCGGCGTCTAAAAAGCCTTTCGTGCCGCCACAACTCTGGCAATTCCCTGAAGGTCGTTAATCACTCTTATCTGCTCCCAATCGGTCAGCAGTTCTTCGACTCTCTTCGCAATCGTGCCGCTGATTTCCATGACCAGCCATCCTCCCGGGTTGACCACGGTCCTCGCTTGCGAGATAAGCTCCACAATGACCTCGGTGCCTGTAGGTCCCGCGAAGACGGCATTGCGTGGCTCAAACCTGCGAACCTCCATCTGCACTTGATCTTCTTCCGATTCTCCGACGTAGGGTGGGTTGGAGACGACGATATCGAAACTATTGATTTCAAAGCCGGCAAGCAAATCGTTCTCGCTGAATTGAACTCTAGATTCGAGTTGATGGCGAGCGGCATTCGCGCGAGCAATCTCGAGAGCGGCGAAGGAGATATCAGTAGCGTGAATTTCTGCCCAGGGTAACTCGGTGGCAAGCGCCAAGGCAATGCTTCCCGAGCCGGTACCGACATCGACGATGCGGATCTTTTTTACCGAATCGACCGCACCATCTGCAGTTCTCGCACTAACAATTTCGAGCACTGTCTCGACTAAGTGCTCGGTTTCAGGCCGCGGAATCAACACTGCGGAACTGACAATCAGATCCATGCCCCAGAATTCCTGGTGACCGGTAATATATTGCGCCGGAATGCCGCTTGCACGCTGCGAGACCGCCTCGGTATAGCGATGATTCTCGTCTTCCGTCAGTTCGCGTTCCGGATGTGCGTAAAGATAGGCCCGATCGCAGCCGAGAGCGAACATCAGAAGGATCTCCGCATTCATGCGCGGGGAGGGAACCTTCGCTTCGGAAAGTTGGTTGATCGCGGAGTTTAGCGCAGCTTTCAGTTGCACGATCTTCAGTTGCACGATGAAGGAAGCAACCTACAGAATATACCGTGACAGATCCTGATCCTTCACGATGTCGGTCAACATTTTGCGCACGTAGTCGGCGTCAATGGTTACGGCTTCGCCCTTTTTTTCGGGTGCCTCGAAGCTAAGTTCATCCAGCACGCGCTCCATAATGGTGTGCAACCGGCGCGCACCAATGTTCTCCGTGCTTTCATTGACGCGGAAGGCAAAGTGGGCGACTTCCTGAAGTGCCTCTGAAGTGAAGTCCAGTTTCACGCCTTCGGTTTCTAAAAGCGCCGTGTACTGCTTCACCAGAGACGATTTCGGTTCCGTGAGAATGCGCACGAAATCATCCATGGTAAGCGACTGCAACTCCACACGAATGGGGAAGCGCCCCTGGAGCTCCGGGATCAGATCGCTCGGCTTCGAAACGTGGAATGCCCCGGCGGCAATAAATAAAATGTGATCGGTACGGACCATGCCGTAGCGCGTGTTCACGGTTGTGCCTTCCACAATGGGAAGAATGTCGCGCTGCACGCCTTCTCGCGAAACATCGGGTCCGTGGCCGCCTTCGCGGCCAGCGATCTTATCGATCTCGTCCAGGAAAACAATTCCTGAATTCTCCACGCGGTCGATGGCCACCCGCGTGACCTGATCCATATCGATCAGGCGCTGTTCTTCTTCCTGGATCAGATATTCGAAGGCCTCGTTCACCTTCATCTTCCGCTTCTTGGTACGCGCGCCGAAGATGTTGGGAAGCATGTCCTTGATGTTGATATCCATCTCCTCCACGCCCTGATTGCTCATGATTTCGAACGTAGGGAAGTTGCGCTCGCGGACATCAATCTCAACCTGCCGCTCGTCGAGTTTGCCTTCACGCAGTTGCTGGCGCAATTTCTCGCGCGTACGCGAAGAAGATTCCGCCAGTGTCGTGCTGCCGTCTATCACTACGCCGCCGGCGGCTGTACTCTCGGCAGGTTTGGGCGGAGGCGAAGGCGGCAGAAGAATATCCAGCAGCCGCTCTTCGGCGTTGAGTTCGGCCTTATCGGAAACATCCTCCAGCTTCTCTTCGCGGACGTTGTCGATGGCAATCTCCACCAGATCGCGCACCATCGACTCCACGTCGCGGCCAACATATCCGACTTCGGTGAACTTGGAAGCCTCAACTTTCAGGAACGGAGAATTCGCCAGCTTTGCCAGGCGGCGCGCAATCTCTGTTTTCCCCACTCCCGTGGGGCCGATCATGATGATGTTCTTGGGAATGATCTCTTCGGCCAACTCCGGCGTGAGCTTCTGCCGCCGGGTACGGTTGCGCAGAGCGATCGCCACGGCGCGTTTCGCGTCCTTCTGGCCGATCACATATTTGTCGAGTTCACTCACGATCTGGCGCGGAGTGAGTTCGTCGAGTGCAAGTTGTTCTTCTTCAGCGCTGCTAGGGAGATAGATAGCCATAAATTCGTCGTTGGCCATTGGCCGATAGTCGTTTGCCGTTTACATCAACGACTAACGGCCAGCGACCAACGACTCTTTCACAATTCTTCAATCGTTACCGAATCGTTTGTATAGATGCACATCTTGCCCGCAATCTTCATCGCTTCTTCTGCGATTTTTCGGGCGGGGAGTTCGGTGTGGCGGGCCAGCGCTTCGGCCGCGGCCTGCGCGTAGGGACCGCCGCTGCCAATGGCTGCCACGCCGCCGTCGGGCTCGATCACGTCGCCTTGTCCGCTCAACAAAAAAGTCTGTTCCTTATCGCAGACCAGCAGCAGGGCTTCCAAATGACGCAGAAATTTATCCGTCCGCCAATCTTTGGCCAGTTCAACCGCGCCACGCCCCAAGTTGCCGTGGTACTGCTCCAGCTTCGCTTCAAAGCGGCTAAAAAGAGTGAAAGCGTCCGCGGTGGAACCGGCAAAACCGGCGAGAATTTTATCGTTGTAAAGCCGTCGAATCTTTTTGGCGGAGTGCTTGATCACCGACTCGCCAAGTGTGACCTGGCCATCGCCAGCCAAAACTACGCTGCCGTTTCGGCGTATGGATAAAACTGTAGTGGATCGAATCAGTCGCTTCGTAGGCATGAGTGCAATCTCTAATTATAACAGCGCTCGAAGGGCGGGAAGGCACAAGAAGTCGAGCTTGATCGAGGGACAGCGACTGTCCCTACATTAACATTTCCGGCAAGTTGCACGGCTATTCGATCTCTGGCCGCCACAACGGCTCGCCACCCAGAGAGTGGTAGAAACCCCAGCCAGCCAGCACGAGAATACTGAGCAATGCCAGGATGGCGGTGCTCGCGTACCACGCGGAAAAATCCGTCGTGAACGGAACATTGGACAGCATGTTGACGGTGAAGATCGCACAAGCCAGCGGGATTAATCCGAAGCGATAAACGATCAGCACGGCGATGGCGTAGATCAGAATCCACGCCGGCAATTCCACCGGGACGTAAGAAGAACTGAGACCGCGCGGCAGCGCGAAGATGGCAATAAACACAGTCGCAGCCAGCCAATCTTTGCGCAACAGGACTTTCAGGCCGAGCAGCAGGAAGAAGAATTGCAATGTGGCAAAGATCGAGGTGGGAACCTGCATGAGCCACGCGCCCAGCGCCTCGCGGCCGCCAGCCAGGTACTCGGATTGAGCGAGCGTGGGGGCTGCGCCCATGTGCATCATCGGGATGTAGCGGATCTGAAAAATGAGAATCCAGACGACACCCAGCATTACGCCGAAAAGAATGTCCCTGCCTACCAGCGGATCCCGAAACTGACCGGAGAGCAGCCGGCTCCAGGAAATAATCGTCTGCGGCCATCGCCGTCGCACCCAGGGCTCGAGCGCCAGATATAACAACCATGTCAGCCCGGAGACGAAGAGGGCCGTGCTCACCGCAATGAGGAACTCACCGAGGGTATCGAGGCTCAGAACCAGATGTCCCCGGCACAACCACAATAGAATTTCCAGCACGAACATTACCCAGGCCAAGCGCAGAGCCCCTTCGCGATCGCCACGCCCGCGGCGGAAATTTTGCCGCGCCAGGTGAACGGCGCCAACGAGCAGCGCCAGGAACAAAATGAATTCCACAATCTGTTGCGCTTGCTTGCCCGCCGATTGTTCAGGATTCTTCATCCGGTCGGGTTTGGTCCAGTCACCGGTAAGCGAGAAGAAGACAGGCTTGCCTCGCCACGCGGCCGCTTCCACGTGCAGCGGGCGCATTGTTCCGGGCCAGGTCCCAGTCCAGGCCATACGGGTGTCGGCAGTAGCCAGTGAATTCCACAACGGCTCCGTTGCCTGAAACTGCTTTATATCAAGATCTGCGGCTTTGAAGAGAATGCTCCAATCAAAGACCGCGACCTGCGTGACTGGGCTCTCTTTTTGCGGCGGGATCGCGAGCAGATGGGTCAGCCTTCCTTGCGGGTCAAGCTCGACGTTGATCATTCCAGACAACGTGGTTGCAGGGTCGTCCCGGGTGATGATTCCGGGGCTCAGGAGCTGATCGCGAAACCCCTCGGGGAGCATGTCATCCGGGCTTTGGCGGTACCAAAATCCCAGCAGCGAAGGCCGAGCCGCCAGCACCGCGTTCCAATCCGGACGAGGCTTGTCATTCTTCTCGATGTACTCCTGCAAATCCGTATCGAAGTAGAGGTCGGAGGCGCTGTCGGCTGGCCGTTCCGTATAGCCCATCGTTGCAATCATCTCCCGCGCCTTGTGGGCGAGCACTTCCGGCGTGAGATCGATGTGCATCTTCTGGAGCCCACTGTAGTGAATGCCTAGAAGCATGACCAACGCCAAACCTGCCAGCAGCGCCGCCAGGCAAGCAACGGCGGCCCGTGGCCGCAGGCCTGCGGTTTCACCGGACGCGGCAACCAACTGCGGCGAAGGCGTTTCTCCTGCGGCCAGCGCCGCGGCTAGAGGATCACCACCCGGCAAAGCCGCTGCTACGCTAAGAACCGTTGCCGGGCGGGCGGAGGGCTCCGTCTCCAGGCAGCGAAGAATCACGCGCTCAATCACCGGATTGAGATCTTTGACCATACTCGAGGGGCGGCTTATCTCTCTATCGTTCTTATGGCCGTTCCCATGGGACGAGACGTCTGCCGGTTTTGGAGAGAACGCCCGCTTGCCGGTGAACACTTCATATAACACCAGGCCCAATGAAAAAATGTCACTTCGCGTGCTGACTTCTTTTCCTTCCAATTGTTCAGGCGCCATGTAGGCCGGCGTGCCGCTCCGCACCTCTGCGCCCTGAATCTGGTCGGCGAGTCCAGCCAACCCGAAGTCGGTGATCACCACCTGGCCTCGGCCATCCAGCATGATATTTGCCGGCTTAAGATCGCGATGGAGAACTCCCTTGGTATGAGCCGCAGCCAGTCCGGCGCAAAGCTGGCGCGCAATGTCGAGAGCCTTATCTTCAGGAAGCCGCCCGATTCGCCGCAGCAGCGATGCCAGATCCTCGCCATCCACATATTCCATGGTGAAGAAAGTGTGGCCTTCGACATCGCCAACGTCGTAAACCCGGCAAACATTGGGATGAGAAACACGCCGCGCAGTCCGAACTTCGTTCTTGAATCGTTCCACCAGGCTCTCATCTCGCGCCGCGTCGTCGGGCAGAAATTTCAAAGCCACGGGTTGCCCTAGGGTTAAGTCGTCGGCGCGATATACCTCCCCCATCCCGCCCTTTCCCAGCAGGGCAATGATGCGGTAGCGTCCAGCCAGCAAGCGGCCGGGAAGAAACCGGCCCTCGCTGAAAAATTGGGCGGAACTGGAAGGCCGTGACGAACCTGCTGAAACGGGTCGCGGAGGCAAGGGAGAAGACGAGGTCGCCATATCAAGAGTGGCGACTTCGTCTGCGTCACCATTGCGAGAAGGCGCTCCGCAGGCGGAGCAGAAGCGTGCGCTTGAAGGTGTTTCGCTATGACATGAGGGGCATGTCGACATGATTTTCCCGATCCAGTGTACCGCGTTGCGAAGTGGGTTGCGCTCCCCATCGAACGGAGTAGTCCTGCGGCTGGGTGACCTAGCCTTGTATTACCATCCATGCCTTTGTATTACCATCCAAACGATGACATCGTTCGTTCGCCGCTGGATGGCCGATCCGATTACTCTGCTTTGCCTCGTCGCCGGGTTGCTCGCATTCGTCGTGCAATCCGGCGAACTTGGGACTGCCGACACCATGCACCGCCTTCAGACCACGCACTGGCTCTGGACTTCCGACCCACAAGTTCCGGCCAGCGATTACCCCGAATTCGGCCTCCACGGCCGTGGCGGCAAGCTTTATAGCTGGTACGGAATTGGACAGTCCCTTCTAATGCTGCCAGCCGATTTGCTTGGTACCTGGATTTCCCGTTGGAATATCTTCTCCGACTATGAAGACGATCCTGCGGTGCGCAGTATCGTGGTCAGCTATCTCACCGGCATTCTGGTGAACGTGCTTACCGCTCTGATTGCTTTCCGCCTGCTCGGGCAGTTGCGCTTCAGTGCGCGGGAATCGGTGTGGGGCGTGTTGGCCTTGATGTTCTGCACCACGCATCTGCATTACACCCAGAACATGATGGAGAACAACTACATCATGCTTCTCACCTTGATCGGATTTTCCTTCCAATATGAATGGTTGCGGACAGGAAGCAGGAATACTCTACTCATCGGTAGCGGCGCTCTCGGACTGAATTTGCTCACTCGTCTTACCACGGGTCTCGACCTGATTGCGGCGGGGATTTTTATCCTTCTCGTGCTTTGGTTTGAACGGTCTCAACCCAGAGAGATCTGGCTGAGGTTGGTGGCTTATTGCAAGGTTGCCGCTCCAGTGTATGCGTTCTTTATACTGCTCGACCGCGTTTACCAGTTTTATCGATTCGGATCGTTCACCAATACTTATGTTTCGCTTTTCGCCAAGGAACAACGGCTGCAAGATCCCACGCTGCCCGCGAATTTTCCCTGGAGCACGCCTTTTGTGGAAGGCTTCTTGGGACCTTTGTTCAAGCCGGAGAAATCCATCTTCCTTTTCGATCCGTTGCTGGTGCTTTTGTTGATATTGCTTGTAGTGATCTGGAGGAGGCTGTCGCCGGAAATTCGCGCCTATGGCGTGGCTTCGCTTGTGCTGCTCGTCGCTTACATCAGCTTCTATGCCAGGTATACCTACTGGGCGGGAGATTTCGCCTGGGGCGATCGTTATGTTTCCACATCGGTTGAATTGGCGGCGCTGTTAGCTGTGCCTCTGCTGTTGCGCTATCGGAGCGTCCTCAGTCCATGGATCTGGCGCGGAGGAATCGGGCTGATAGCGGTAAGCCTGATGATTCAGATTGCCTCCCTCGCCTTTTGGCTGCCGCTGGAAATTTACCAGATGGAAACCCTCGGTCATCCCACGTTCGTAATCGCGCTGCGCTTCAAGAACATCGTTGCATTCTCACTGGACAAAATGGGCGCATGGGGATTGAACACCGAAGCCATGACACAAGATCCCTGGGATTATGTTCACATCACTACGTGGAACTTTCTGCCTTTTTTGCTCCGGCGAGTAGGTGTGGCGCCGAAATGGGTAGTGGATACAGCTTTTGCAATTTGGTTCGCAGGAGTAGCGGCACTTATCTATCTACTGTCAAAGTTAAGAGCGTGTGGTAGAATGGTAGAAGCTAATGGGAGTACGGTAGAATGAGCTTAAATATTAAAGACGAGGAGACGCATCGTATCGCCCAACAGCTTGCCCGCCTTACGGGCGAGAGCATGACTGGCGCGGTCAGCACCGCAGTGCGCGAGCGACTGGAGCGGGTGCGTGGCAGAAAAGACGGCGGTAAAGCGCAGCGTCTATTGAAGCTCGGAAAAGAATGTGCGGCTCGGCTCAAAGAACCTTATCGATCTACCGACCACGGAAAGCTGCTTTACGACGAAAAAGGATTGCCCCGGTGATTGTCGATACTTCCGCCATTATGGCGATTTTGCGGGATGAGGCGGAAGCCCCAGCGCTTGCGCGGGCTATGGAGGAGGCCGAGACTTGCCGGCTTTCCGCAGTGAGCTATGTTGAAGCTGCTGCTGTCATTGACGGGAGCCGAGACCCTGTCATGAGCCGCCGTTTCGATGATTTTCTTCGTGAAGCGGAAATTGTGATCGAGTCTGTCACGCCCAAGCAGGCCAAGATAGCTCGTGAGGCCTATCGCGATTTCGGCAAGGGCCACCATCGGGCCGGCCTAAACTTCGGGGACTGCTTCTCCTACGCTTTGGCAAGGATCGCCGGCGAGCCCCTGCTGTTTAAGGGCGAGGACTTTCGCCACACCGATATTCGAGCCGCTGTCGATTGACAACAAGACTCGACGCTATACTTTTCAGGGACCGCGCTCTGCTCGACGGGTACTAACCTTGGATTTGTTGGAACATCTACGCCGCCAATTCTCCTACGATGCCTGGGCTAACTCCGAAGTTCTGGCGAGAATAAGTAATAGCCCTGCGGAGTCCGTTTCCGCGCGCCCGCTGGAACTTCTGGCGCACATTCTTTCTGCGGAACTGCTGTGGCTTGACCGCATCAAACAGCAGCCGCAAACTCACCCTGTTTGGCCAGAATTCAGCATCGCGCAATGCGAGGCCGAGCTAAAAAATCTCGACCAGGTCTGGCCCAAATATCTTGCAGAACTTTCCTCTTCGACACTTTCCAAAAAGGTCGACTACAAGAACACCAAGGGTGAATCCTGGTCGAGCACAGTGAACGATATACTCACGCATGTTCTGTTTCATTCCGCCTACCACCGGGGACAGATCGCCGTGGTTATGCGCGCCGCCGGCATTACGCCGGCGTATACGGACTTCATCCATGGTGTACGCCAAGGGTTAACTGAATAGCGGAAACTAAACCTGGTTGGCCGCAAGCGGAGCGTCGATTACATGGTTAGGACGGCGCGAAACCTTGCTTTGCCCTCCGCAACCCGGTCGTACGCCTTCGCCGCCTCTGACAAGGAGTACGTCTCGACAATCGTTTTGACTTTCCCTTTTGCCACGAAATCAAGCGCTTCGTATAGATATTCGGGGCCGTTTTGCTGGCTGCCGATGATTTGAATGCGCTTCATGATGAGGTCCATCAGCGAGATCGTGAGCGGCTCCGCATCGGCGCCCATCGTGACGAGGCGTCCATCCGGACGCAATCCCTGAATGCTATCCACCATCGATTTAGTCGAATTCGATGTACTGAGAATTACATCTGCGCCCCCCGCTGCGGCAAGGCTCTTTCCATCGCGCACGATTTCATCCGCCCCGAGTTCGCGGATCATCTTGTCTTTGTCGGGGGAGTGCGAAACCGCGATGGTCTCGAAGCCCGCAGCCTTTGCGTATTGCACCGCCAGGTGCCCTAGGCCGCCGATTCCAAGCACGGCCACGCGCTCATGCGGCTGGGGATTGGCCCAGCGCAGCCCGCTATAAACTGTGTAACCCGCGCAGAAGATCGGGGCTGCTTGCTCGTAGGAAACCTTGTCGGGAATCAAGTAGGTGGCGTCGGCGTTCATCAGCATGTACTCCGCGTGACCGCCTTGCACATCCACTCCCGTGCCCTTCATATAGGGACAGAACATCCTGCGGCCGCGCTGGCACCATTCGCAGCGTCCACATGTGGATTGAACCCATGCCGTACCCACCCGGTCGCCAACCTTGCGCGCGGTGACCCCGGGAGCCACGGCAACGATCTCGCCTACAGGCTCATGGCCGAGGATTCGGGGAAATGCTCCAGGAAAGTGTCCGAGGGTGAGATGTACGTCGGTGTAGCAGATGCCACTTGCATGCATCTTCACCAGCACTTGATTGGGTCCAGGTTGAGGTTGTGGAACGTCTTTGATTTGCCACGCACTGCTCGCTGCAGGAACGACTGCGGCCTTCATCTCATTTGCTCCTGAAGATTCGATGCGAGCGCCGTTGCGACCGGTGCAGGATTTTGGATGGCCGATCTTTGCAAACGCCCCTTTGTCGCTGATGAATCGGGTAATATCTCAGGAATGAAAAAGCCTTTCCTCTTCTCGGTTCTGATTTTTTGCGCTTTGCAATCGACGGGCGCAGATGAGCCGAAGTTCCCGCCCATGCCCGCCGCCGTCTCTGGCAACGCGGTCGCCAGCCTGAAGGGCGGGTACTACCTTTTTTCGATGATGGGAGTCGGCCCCAAGAAAACCTGGGACGATGTCAGCAATAAGGTTTACATCATGACTCTTACTCGCTCCGGCAAGTGGGCAACCGGCCGCACCGTTCCCGGACCCGTGGGCCGTTTGAATGCCGCGGCGGACGGGGCCAAGGGCTTGGTCGTGCTGATGGGCGGATTCACCGTCGACAATCGAGGCGCCGAGTTGATCGTGCCGGACGTAAACATCTACGAACCCGGTGCACGCCGCTGGTCACGCGGCAAGGATATCCCAGTGCCTGTCGATAGCGCCGTCACTGGAGTTATCCTGGACCGGTTCGTTTACCTGATCGGCGGCCGCTCTCCCAACGGTCCGGTGAATAACGTGCAGGTTTATGATATTCAGCGAGATGAATGGAGCCAGGCGACTCCATTTCCGGGCACTCCCGCTTTCGGCATGGCCGGCGGCATCGCCGACGAAGCCATCGTGGTCGCGGGCGGCGCAAAGGCTGGTCCGGGAGCTGGAGCCCGCTATCTCGCATCCAATGAATGCTGGTTCGGCAAAATCGACAAAAAAGATCCCACCAAAATCGAATGGGGCAAACTGCCGCCGCATCCTGGAACGGCGACATTCGGCATCGCTGGTGGCGGTTCTGACAAAGACCACCGAATTTATTTCTCGGGAGGAACTCCCACTCCCCACGATTACAAAGGTGTCTCCTATGACGATCAACCCGCCGAAGCTTCTGCGATCACGTTCGACTTCGACGTGCGGGCCCACAAGTGGGAAACCCTCACCGATGCTACGGTGGACCCGCGTGCCGATGGCCGTGGTTTGGTGGAAACTCCGCTTGGGCCGGTCGTGCTGGGCGGTCTTGCGCAAAACTTAGCTGTAACCGCTGGCGTAACTTTGTTTCCCAAAAGATGAACGGATCGTCGAAGAACTTCGACGGAAAGAACTTTCAATTTCTACTGCAGGAATTACTACCGCGGTCGCGCCAGCACCAGCGTAATATCGTCAGGCTGTTCGTTGTCGCCGATCCAGTCCTCCACCGCGGAGGTTACTGATTGGCTAATTTGAATCAACGGCAGATGCCGGTTCGTGCTCACCAGGTCAATCAGCCGATCCTCGCCAAATTCCCCGAATTCATTTTCCGGTTCGGTCACGCCATCGCTGTACGCTACAAAAATTTCCCCGGGATGCATCTGGACCGATCCCTCGTCATACGTCATGTTGTCGAATAAGCCCACAACGGTTCCCCCCGCCTCAAGACGCCGCATCGCACCGTCCTCGCCGATCAGGATTGGCGGCAAATGTCCCCCGTTGCTATAGGTCAATTGATGAGAGCGCCCATCGTAAATAGCGAGAAATAGAGTCGCATATTTTTCCGGCGGAGTGCTTTCATAAAGCTGATGATTCAGCAGTCCGAGCAGTGCTCCCGGCGAAACTTCGATTCCTTCCGGCCACGCCGCCATAACTCTTCCCGCTCCCGCCACGGCGCCAACGGCAACCGGCTCGCGCATCTGTGGCAAGCTTTCCACGCTGTAGGCGCGCACCGCCGAGTGGATCGTGGCCATTAACAGCGCTGCCGAAATTCCTTTGCCGCTGATGTCGCCTACGGCCAGAATCAGCTTGTGGGAGCTGGCCGTCAGAAAATCGTAATAATCTCCGCTCACTGTCCTTGCCGGCCGGCAGAATCCGTGAACTTCAAGCGATTCCAACTCGCTAACTTGGCGCGGAAAGAGTTGCGCCTGTACTTCCTGGGCGATGGCAAGCTCTCCTTCCAATCGCTGTTTTTCTTTTTGTTCCTGAATTAATTTTTCGATGGATTCCGTCATCGAATTGAACGACAAGGAAAGTTGCGCCAACTGATCCGATGACTTGACTGGAATGCGATGGCTGAAATCGCCTCGATCCACATTCTTCGTGGCATCGTAGAGCTGCGCCACAGCGCCCGTCACCGTGCGAGTCATACGCGTACCAATGATCAGCGCGACGAGTTCGATGATCGCGAAGAAAATCAGAACTCCCAGCAGAATGTATTCGATACCCCGCGCAATATCTCCCAGTGCCGCAAATAGATGGTTGTAGAGCACGGAAGGCCGAGTGCGAACTTTTACTAACGCGCCGGCCCGCTCCATGTCCCCGGTTTTCCAGTCCACCACCGGCAAGGGCGTCCCGAAAGTGATCTCGCGATCCATCGCGCTTGCAGCTGCTGGCAGCGCGCCCACTGTAAAGGTTGGACGAAGCACCTCGTCTTTACCTTTCACGCTGATGTCTTGATTGTCCTCATTGATCACGACTGCGTTGTTGTTTGTCTCCGGCTTCACCGTCAGACTAGTCGGGTAGCCGCTGTTCTGGGTGCTTTCTTTTCCAGAGCTTTGTTTCAGAACGCGGGGCCGCTTCTCATCAAGCGAAATCCCGGCTGCGTACAGGGTAATTTCCCCTAAATTCGTGGCGATTTCCGCCACCAGATTCTGATCCAGAGGCTCGCCCGTAACCACGGTTAACTGCTCCTGCCCCACCTGAAAGACGGAAGCCACGCGTAAATATAATTCGCCCTCTTCCCGAACAATCTCCTTAAACGGCTGGCCATCGCGGATTTCTTTGGCGAACGCGTTGCCATTCTTATTGAAGAATTCCGGAAAACTTATCGGCGATGGATTTTGCGCACTACTGCTTTGTACTAGAACGCGGGCGCCGTGCCAGGCACCCACTCGCCTTCTAGCCCAAGTGCGATCGCGTTTTCTCAAGCCTTCCAGCGACTCCGCCGTCGGCGCCTCGCCCTTTTCAATGCGGGCTGCCAGCTCGTTTCCCACGGCGGCGTTTACCGCCTGCATGCTGCGCAATTGAGAATTGATCTCAGAAGTTACGACGAAACTGGCGAACTGACCGGCAAAAAGATATATCGCGATCAGAGACATGGCGACCAACAAAACCGCCGGAATTACGCCGATAAAAACGTAGGTGACAATGAGGCGGTTGCGCAGCCTCCACAGGATTTTTCGCTTGAGTACGCGGAAGGCAACAATAGAGAATAGTAATGCTGCATCAAAAATTAGAAATTTGATCCATCCACCTAGGCCGCGCGTGGCTGAAGGGGCAACCAGGCTTAGCACCATTTCCAGGACGAGAAGCAGCAGCGCCAGGGCCAGCGAATAGCAAGCCCCGCGCGCAATCCAGCCCTGCGGCCACCAGCCTGCAGCCGTCATCTGAGCGCGCAATTTCCAATAAACTTCTCGCATGGCTTGTTCAAGATCCGAAATCGGGCCAGACTGCTACACTCGCAGCGCTAAGACACACGTAGCGTCCTCCCCAAAACGTGGAATCCTAAATCTTAAATCTCCGGGTAGAGATCGAAGAACGCTTCCAAACTGGTACGCAACTGTTTTTCGATCTCTTCCTTGCTGCCTTCGAGCACGTGCATGGTGACATGAGCCTCGCGTCCGTTGGCCAGTTTCACCGGAGCCTGCCCAACTTCGACTACATCTTCCGAAGGCAACAGCCGCATGCCATAAACCAGCGTTAAGTTCGCCATGCTTGGATTCTAACCGCCTTTTCCGGCAAGACCAAACGTTTCGGGCCGCCTGTGATTTAAGCTTTTCGTTGTCTTCATTTAGAATTCGGCAGTGATCTCAAAAGCCATTCTCACAGTAGTAGCATTTTGCGCTGCATCTTGCGGCACTCTGCTCGCTCAACAAGCTCCCGACAGCGCATCCGCTCAGCCGCAGGTGAAGGTGAACGTTCTCAATGTGTGTACTCCATCTGCAGAGGAGCAAAAGGAAATCGCTGCGGCGCTGGCCCGCATTCCGAAACAACCGCTATTCAGTCAGGACTTTGAAATCTCCCACGGCGTGTCCACGCTGACCGACGCGCCTAACTTTCTTCAACCTGGGCAAGGTGCACATATGGCTGGTGAGCCTTCCGTCGCTCGCTATGTTCGCATTCGCCGCGAATTTTCGGTGCAGGCTTTGTTCTCCAGCGTACAGTACTCGTTCAGCGACGATGGGCAGACCATGGTGGAGACTCTTGTGCTGCACGTTCGCGACCCGAAGGAATTGATTCAGGTGTCGATGGAAGATAGCGCATCCGCTCTAGGCACAGACGCCGCCATGGTCGCGGCCAATACGCCCGTCAACCGGGTTCGTCTGGAACGCTTTGGCAAGTCCTCGATTGCATTGGCCCGCTGCAACGGCTCTGATAACGGTCCCGCTCCCGACCAGAGCGCCTACGAACCCTTATTTCGCACCGCCACGGAAGCCCTGGTCGGCTACCGCCGGTTGCTCGGAGTAAAGCATACCGTGCCTGCCGAACTCGCTCAGATCCCAACAGCAACGCCCGAACATGCGTCCAAAGTCAAGCGTGCCAGGGATGCCGCCGATAAATGAAGAGGAAGAGAAGGATTGCGCATTGAGCCGCGAGCATTAATCGGTCAGTGCCCCTGAGTCGTTGTTGACAGTGGCCATGCATCGAAATCTGAGATCCACAATCTAACGGTTACTACCTAAAATCATGAGCGAAACTCGCAACGTCGTCATTATCGGCTCCGGCTGCTCCGGACACACTGCTGCCCTCTACGCCGCCCGCGCCAATCTCAGTCCTCTTCTCATTGAAGGTCATGAGCCCGGAGGACAACTCTCCATGACAACACTGGTGGAAAATTTCCCCGGCTTCCCTGAGGGGATCATGGGGCCGCAGCTCGTCGAGAACATGCGCAAACAGGCGGAACGCTTTGGCGCTGAGTACCGCATGGCACACCTGACCAGCGCCGATCTTAGCCAGCGGCCATTTTTATTGCATCTTGGCAAGCACCAGGTTCACGCACAAACCTTAATTATTGCCAGCGGCGCATCGGCCCGATGGCTGGGACTGCCCAACGAGCACAAGCTCATTGGCCACGGAGTTTCCTCCTGCGCCACTTGTGACGGATTCTTTTTTTCGGGAAAAGAAATTGTGGTGATCGGTGGTGGCGATTCCGCCATGGAAGAAGCTCTGTTTCTCACTCGCTTCGCCTCGAAGGTGACGATCATTCATCGTAGTGAGAACTTTCGCGCCTCCAGAATCATGTTAGAGCGCGCCCAGCATAACGAAAAAATCCAATTTCTTACCAATACGGTAGTTGAGGATGTGTATGACCCCATCCGCCAGGAAGTGACCGGATTGAAATTGCGCAACCTCAAAACCGGGAAAGTCTCGGATTTTCCCGCTAGCGCTATGTTTCTCGGGATCGGGCATGAACCGAATGCCAAGATGTTTCACGGCCAGCTCGAGACCGACGCCGATGGTTATCTGAAGACTCACGACCATGTATTCACTCGCGTGCCCGGAGTCTTCGCCTGCGGAGACGTGCAGGATCGTCGCTACCGGCAAGCCATTACCGCGGCCGGAAGTGGCTGCATGGCAGCCATTGAGGTCGAGAAATTTCTTGAAGCGCACGGGACCTAGTTCCCCCCGCGTGTTTCCCGCGCGAACCACTGTGCCCGGAAGTATCGTTAGAAAATTACTTTTTGGCAGTACGAAGGTGATCTTGGGCGTCGCGCAGATTCCCCGTATTCTGCATTCCGGTTAGACGAGGTTCGTGTGCGTAACTGGATTGCAATTGCAGCACTTCTCCTGGTTTCAAGATTAATTCTCACACCCTTTCCTGCGTCAGCGCAGGCTTCATCTGATGCTGACCGCAAAATTGTGACCAAGGTGACGCCACAATATCCCGGCCTCGCTCGTACCATGCACATTCAAGGCACGGTTCGTGCCGATGTCCTGGTAGCTCCCAATGGCACGGTAAAATCCGTCGAGGTGAAAGGCGGGCATCCTTTGCTCTGCCAATCTGCCCAAGAGGCGCTCCGCCAGTGGAAATGGGGGCCGGCTCCTCATGAGAGCCACGAAAGCGTTGAATTGAAATTCACTCCCTAGTGCAGGTTGCTTCCCGAACACTTATTTTTTCAGGTACTCCGCGAGATCCTCGACCCCTGCCCTGTGATACAACGTTCTGTGCTTCCCATCGCCAAAAGTTTCCCGGCTGTTGCAATATCAGATAATGAAATAGCAGGATTGAAATGTTAAGAGCGCTCTTCGTTGGTCTTTCTGAAAATCCTTCCCTGCGAAACTTTGCCGAGCGCTCCGCTCTCGGCCGCCGCGTTTCCGGGCGCTTCGTCGCTGGTACCCAGATAGCTGACGCCGTTCGCGCGACCGAGGCAATCAACCGTGCGGGCATGAGCGTCAGCATCGATAATCTCGGCGAAAACGTTACCAACCCGGAAGAAGCCCGCCAAAGCGCCGAGCTCTATTATCAAATTCTCGACGCTATAGTCGCCAGGCAGCTCAATGCCAATATCAGCCTGAAGCTCACTCACATGGGTTTGGATGTGGACCAGAAATTGGCTCGCGACCTTGTCAGCGGCTTGGTCGCGAAGGCCGCGTCTCTGAACCCTCCCGGCTTTGTGCGGGTTGATATGGAGGGCTCGCCTTACACGCAGCGCACGCTGGACTTTGTCCATGAGCTGCATCGTATGCCCGGAAATGCCAATTCCGTCGGAACCGTGATCCAGTCTTACTTGAAGCGCTCCGAGGCTGACGTAGCCAGGCTTCTTGCCGAAGGGATTCGCATTCGCCTCTGCAAGGGTGCGTACAAAGAATCAGCGGACATTGCCTTCGCGGAAAAATCGGACGTCGATGCCAACTATGTCAAGCTGATGAAAACCTTGATGACGAGCGGCATCTATCACGGCCTGGCCACCCACGATGAAAACATCGTACTGCAAGCCCAGGCCTTTGCCACGACAGAAAAGCTTCCTCGCGATTCCTTCGAGTTCCAGATGCTCTACGGCATTCGACGCGATCTGCAGCAAAGACTGGTTCGCGACGGCTGGCGCGTGCGCATCTACATTCCTTTTGGTACGGAATGGTACCCATATTTTATGCGGCGGCTCGGCGAGCGTCCGGCCAACGTTTTATTTATCGCTCGTAATCTTTTGCGGGCCTGATCGCTAAGTCGAACGATCCATCTGAGTTTATTCGAATGCCGTCTGAAGGTTCGGCGTCTGGCGGATCGAAGAAGTTTTCATTTTCGTCTCTGGAACAAAGATAGAAAACACAATCGCCCCCAGCGCCGCGAGCCCGGTAAAAGTGTAAAACGTCATCTTGAATCCGAAGTGCTGAACCAGAGCTCCGCTCGCTAGCGGCCCCACAACACCGCCTATGGCCAGCGACGTCGCGAACAGACCGGCCAGTGTGTTGAAATGGCCTTTACCTTTCGTCAGGTCGGCTGCCAGGGCAATCACGATTACCCCGTAGATTCCGGCTCCAATCCCATCAAGTGCCTGTAGCCACACCACCATCCTGGGGCTGCTTACTAGCGTGTAGGAAAAGATTCGGAGCGGCAAAATCCAGAATGCGATAGCCATCACCGGTTTTCGACCCCAAAGTTCTCCAAAATGTCCGGCCAACAACGCCACCGGGACCATCACCAACTGGGCTGTGAGAACAGTCGCTGTCATCAGAGTGTCCGAGCCTCCGAGCTGTTTCACATAGAGCGCAACGGTTGGTAGAATAGGCGCGTTCGCCAGATGAAAAAGAAAGATGGAGACGAAAAGAAAGAGCACCGCTCGTTGTCGTAGAAGCTCCTTCGACGATGATTTCTTTGTCGTGCCCTCCGTTATACCTGTCGCCCCAACTTCGTCGAGGTCTTCACCGCGGATTAGGAAAACCGCCCCCGCGGCGAGCAGCGACGAAACTCCCACCGCATAAAAGATCGAACTCACTCCAAAAAATCGTACAAGCCCAATCGCGGATATTGCTGCCACAATGTTTCCCGCGTGATTCCACCCTTGGTTTACGCCGGCGGTTTTATTGAGCAAATCGTGACCTACCAGCGCCAGCGCCAGTGCGCCAAGTAAAGGAGGGAAAAGGCTCTGCGCTGTTCCAGCCAGGAATAGCGCCGCATCCACCAGGAGCTTCGAGCCCGACAGCAGCGGTAAGACGGCTAACCCCAGGCCAGTCGCCAGAGCCGCCGCGGCGAAAAGTCCTCGGCGGGAAGAAACGTGGTCGATCACTATCCCAGCAGGAGTTTGAAACAACATCGTACCAAGCCCGGCCGCCGCTGTGGCGATACCGATCGAGTCGTAACGCCAGCCGTGCTCCTTAAGCAATACTCCCATGGCAGGCAGAACCACCCCGACCATTTCTGCCTGAAAAAAGTTTATGGAGTTTAAACCGACAATGCTTTGCCGCTTACTCCGCAACTTTTTGGCTGCCTTTTCCATCTCGTTCGTAGTGACGTACAGCCAATTGCGAAGTCGCCGCACCCTGAGGTTAAGGTTGTCCGTAGTTAGTCGACTTTGCGGCCGAGAGGGTTGTCCTGCGGCGTAATAATGAGAACGAAAAGACTACTCTTTCCCAATATCCTCATTCCAAATTTCAGAATTTGATCGGATATACTCTCCCAGCATTGAGGCGCACTCCGCGGAGTCCAGATCGATAACCTTTACGCCAAGCGAACGCAGCCATTCAACGCCACCCTGAAAGTTACGGCTCTCCCCCACGATTACCCGACCGAAGCCAAATTGCCGCACCAATCCGCTGCAATACCAGCAAGGCGCAAGCGTCGTCACCATAATCAGCTTGCGATAACTCCGCTGGCGTCCCGCGTTGCGGAATGCATCAGTCTCGCCATGCAGAGAGGGATCGCCATCCTGTATCCGTCGATTGTGACCCGAGCCAAGCAAATTGCTCGTCTCGTCAAAAATCGCTGCCCCAATCGGAATACCGCCTTCCGCCAGCCCTTTGCGAGCCTCGGCAATCGCGACTTCGAGCATTGCGGAATAATCAAAAGTCTCCATTCTTCTCCGATTATATGCAGATGAACTTTGGGAACGCTTTGGGAACGAATAATTTCTCTTACCTGCTGCGCTACTTCATGGACCACCCCAGTCCTTATCGTCTCTTCCCGCAACTAGTGATCGCTGCGGAATCGGTGGACCAGATCGCGAAGACCCCTATTACGTGACGTCACAAATGACACTTGACGCAAGGGGCAAAAAAATGACACTACCTCATGTAATGTATTGGTCATCAAACAAAGTCCGTAGTCGAATTGACGTGTTCGGACTGTTCGTAAGCGTTGTGCAGGGAACGTACTCTAAACCATCCGTTTGGTAGCGCGCTTGCTCTCTATCGGATGACTGTAAGGATCGAAATTAGCATCTCAACCACGGCGAAGGCCGGATGAAGTCCACCTGCGCCGAAGCAGCTGTGCCTTGAACGGAAGAACGGAAATGTTGACGCGGAGAATGAAATCGAGCTTGTGCTGCTCATGGCGGATCGGCCTTTTTTTAGTTTGGTCCGCGAGGTCAGTTTGGGCAGCCGAGCCGACCGGTTCATCCGTTCATGGCACCAACATCTTTTCTCCCGCCTCGACTCCTGCCAAGTCAATCGCTGACTTGTCAGTCTTTGTACTGGTCATTACCGGAATCATCTTTATCGCGGTCTTTACATTGCTGTTTTACTCCGTCGTTAAGTTCCGTGGGCGAGCAAGCGACGGTGGCCGTGAACCGGCTCAAGTTTATGGAAGCATGCAGATTGAACTAGCCTGGACAATCATTCCCATCCTGATCGTGGTCGTTCTGTTTCTCGCCACCGCGCGAGTTATCCACGCGGTTCAGGACGCTCCCGAGCCGGCTGGCGCTCTGGATGTGATCGCGATTGGACATCAATACTGGTGGGAATTTCGTTATCCGAAGCTGGGGATCGTCACCGCCAACGAACTGCACATTCCGGTCAGCGACCCTGGTCATCCCAGCCCAACATTTCTGCGATTACTCTCAGCCGATACCGACCACAGTTTTTGGGTGCCGGAGCTTGCCGGCAAGACGGATCTTATTCCAAACCACCCCAACAGAATGTGGATGGAGCCGCAGCGCACCGGAGTCTTTCTTGGCCAGTGTGCGCAATATTGCGGAACCCAGCACGCTAAGATGCTGCTCCGCGTTTCTGTAGACGGACCGGAGGATTTTGCCGGCTGGGTGCAGGCTCAACAGAAGCCCGCAGTCGAAGACGCTGGCGCGATCGCTGGCAGGCAAGTGTTTGAACGGAACGCCTGCATGAACTGTCATCGAGTGGACGGAACGTCGGCGGACGGACGCTTTGGCCCGGATCTGACCCATTTGATGAGCCGCACCACGATTGCAGCGGGCGCCGCTGAAAACACTCACGACAATCTCCGTCTTTGGATCCAAAACCCCAGCGCAATCAAACCGGGGTCGCTGATGCCCGCCATGAAGTTGAGCGATGCGGACCTGGATGCCGTGGTGAGTTACATGGAAACCCTGCACTAGAACGCTTGGAAAGCTGATTATGTCATCCAATGTGATCACCGTTCCTGTCGGCCAAACTGAAACCAGGCCTTGGGTCGACGAACTGCATCGGTGGGTAACCACAGTCGATCACAAAAAGCTGGGCATTCTTTACATCGTCTCGGCTCTGTTGTTTCTCGTGATCGGTGGGGTCGAGGCGCTCATCATTCGCATCCAGTTGATGCACTCGCACAACAGCTTCGTTTCACCGGAAGTTTTCAATCGCATGTTCACCATGCATGGCACGACCATGATTTTCTTCGTGGCCATGCCAGTCCTGTTTGGGTTTGCCAATTACCTGGTCCCATTGATGATCGGCGCGCGCGATATGGCTTTTCCGCGCCTGAATGCCTTCAGTTTTTGGCTATCGTTTCTCGGAGGACTTCTTCTGTATTTCAGCTTTCTCGGAGGCAGTGGCCTGTACGGCGCAGGAAGCGCACCGGACGTGGGTTGGTGGTCCTATGCGCCATTGGGCGCACGCGCCTTCTCCCCCGGTCATAGTTCCGACTATTGGACTCTGGCGCTGCTCGTCTCCGGCTTTGGCAGCATCGGAACCGCGATCAATATCATCGCCACAATTCTCTGCCTGCGCTGCCCCGGGATGAAGCTCAATCGCATGCCGCTGCTGGTGTGGATGAACCTGGTCATGGCGGGAATGGTTTTACTTGCGATTACCCCCCTATCGGCCGCTCAAATCATGCTTCTCATCGATCGTTACCTGGGCGGCCACTTTTTCGACACCCAGGCCGGAGGATCGGCCGTACTCTGGATGCACTTCTTTTGGATCTTTGGACATCCGGAAGTCTACGTTTTGATCATTCCTTGTTTTGCCTTCATGTCGGAAATCATTCCCGTCTTTTCCCGCAAACCGATCTTCGGTTACCCCGTGATGGTTGCTGCTACCGTGTGCATTGCCTTCGTCAGCATGAGCGTTTGGGCGCACCATATGTTCACCATCGGAATGAACTCTTACGCCAATAGCTTTTTCACACTAACCACGATGGCTGTCGGCGTTCCCACAGGAATTAAGATTTTCAACTGGATCGGCACCATGTGGGGCGGCAGGATTCAGTTTAAAACCGCAATGCTGTTCAGTATTGCATTTCTCTTTCAATTCCTCATTGCCGGTTTGACCGGCATCATGATGGCCGCCTCGCCGTTCGATTGGCAGCTTAGCTTGTCCTATTTTGTCGTGGCGCACTTTCATTATGTGATCGTGGGCGGAATTCTGTTCGCGCTCTTCGGTGCGTTCTATTACTGGTATCCCAAAATGACTGGCCGCATGCTGAACGAGCGCCTGGGCAAGTGGCATTTCTGGTTGTTCTTGATTGGCTTTCACATGACGTTCGACGTCATGCACGTTCCCGGCATTCTCGGGATGCCACGGCGAATCTATACCTACGAGCCCGGCCGCGGCTGGGATACTTTGAACTTAATCATTTCAATCGGCGCGTTCATTCAGGCCATCGCGATTCTCGTGTTCATAGCAAACCTGATTATTTCTTATTTCAAGGGAGCCAAAGCGGGCAACGATCCCTGGGACGCGTGGACTCTGGAATGGTCCATTAGTTCGCCGCCCCCCGCATATAACTTTGCGTCCGTCCCCACAGTCGCGAGCCGCCGCCCGCTTTGGGACCTGAAACATCCGGAAGATCCCGATAGCCGCTATGAGTGAACGAACCATATGAGCGCAGTGACAACGACAACTTCATTTCCGAACGCACCAGCGGCCTGGGATCTGCCGTCTCGCGGGAAGGTTGCGATGGCTGGTCTGATCATCGCCGAGTCAGCGATCTTCACGATCTTCGTCGTTGCCTATCTTTTTTATCTGGGGAAGAGCGTCACCGGACCGACTCCCGCAGAAGTGCTGGAGACGCCGATCTTCTACACGATCTGCTTGTTGTCGAGCAGCCTGACCATTCACTTCGCGGCGAAGGCATTGGAGCGGAACTACATCCGATTATTTCTCGGCTTGTGGCTTCTTACTATTCTGCTCGGCGGCTTGTTCCTCTACGGCACGGCCCAGGAATGGCATCGGCTGATTTACGAACACGGGCTGACAATCTCGACGAACCTATTTGGGACAACCTATTACTCGCTTGTCGGTTTGCACGGGTTTCACGTCACCGCAGGCCTGATCATGCTGTTGATCGTGGCGCTGCTCGGACTTTGTGGCCGTATAGGAGTGAAGCAGGCTGGCCGCATCGCGGTGCTCTCGATGTACTGGCATTTCGTCGATGCCGTATGGGTTGTGGTTTTCACCGTGGTTTACGTTCTTGGACGCTGAGGAATATATGGCAAGACCATCCGCGACAGAACAATTGAGCGAGACGTCTCGAGATCCGCGCGAACTTGAAGTACCTGCGCCGACGGCGTGGCCATTCCTTTTGGCAATTGGTGTGGCGCTGTTGTTCGCGGGTCTCGTGACAAGCGCAGCAGTAAGCTATCTTGGCGCGGTGCTGTCGCTGGCTGGCTCTGTCGGCTGGTTCCGTGAGGTATTTCCGCACGAGCATGAAGAGGTTGTGCCGATCGTTCCCGAAGACATTCGCATAACAACTGAGCGGAGGGTTGTGGATCGGGTGCTGATTCTGCCGGATCAATTTCGCGCCTGGCTTCCAGTCCGCACGTATTCGATCTGGGCAGGCGTCAAAGGCGGATTGGCGGGCAGCATCGCAATGGCAATCCTGGCGTGTGCCTACGGCGTGCTGAAGACCGGCAGCATCTGGTACCCGATCAATCTGCTGGCCGCAGTCTTTTATCGGGAGTCGCTAAGACTCGTGCCCGCGCAGCTGAATTCTTTTCACGCTGATGCTTTCGCGATTGCCTTTGTTTTGCACGGCGTTGTATCCATCTTTGTTGGGTTGCTCTACGGCGCGATGCTGCCCATGTTTCCCCGCCGCCCGATTGTGCTTGGAGGACTCATTGCCCCAGCGTTGTGGTCAGGACTCTTGTACACAATCCTCGGATTGCTGAATCCACTGCTCGCCAGTCACATTGATTGGCTCTGGTTCATGGCCTCTCAAGTGGCTTTCGGAGTCGTCGCTGGACTTGTGGTCGTGCGCCAGCCGAGCTTTCCCACTCGCGAGAATGTTTCGTTTGTTGTGCGTGCAGGAATCGAGGCTCCCGGAACCATGCCACCGCGAGAGCGCGGGGAGAACCGCTGATGCTGATGACGACGAACCGGATCGGAACTCTCTCCGCGCTCGCGGGGCTCAGCCTGGTTTTCTGCTTGATGCTGCTCGCCGCTTGCAGCACTCTAAATCGTGAACCGCGAACCGATCCAGAGCCACTGGCCCCGAGCCAGGTCTTGGATTTCGACACTCTCTACGCGCAGAACTGTGCCGCCTGCCACGGTGCACAAGGCCGCGGAGGAGCGGCGATTGCCCTGGCCAATCCCGTGTATCTGGGGATCGTTGATGAAACCATAATGCGCAATGTTGTCGACAGCGGCGTCCGCGGAACATCGATGCCCGCGTTCGCGCAGCGCGCCGGGGGGATGCTGACCGAACAGCAGATCGAAGCAATTACGAATGGAATGTTTTCTCGCTGGGGGCACAAACAGGTTCTCGATGGAGCTAATCCACCTTCATACGCGGCCAAAACCGCCGCGAATGCCGATCACGGCCAACTCGTCTTTGGAACCTATTGCACATCCTGCCATGGTACGGAAGGCGTGGGAACGCAGAAGGGAAGCGCCATTACCAATGATTCCTTCCTGGCTCTGGTCAGCGATCAGGGACTGCGCACAGTCGTGATCACGGGCAGGCCGGAATTGGGCGCGCCTGACTGGCGCGGAAATGTCCCCGGACGTCCCATGACCGATCAGGAAATTACAGATGTGGTTGCGTGGCTGGCATCTCGGCGGGTGCAGAATCCCGGTCAGCCTTATTCCGCTTTGACCCCGCAACACTCGGAGAATAAAGATGTCAACCAACACTGAGACGGCCCCGCTCACCAACGCCAGCCTCTCGCGGCGCGGGTTCTTCATGAAGCTGGGAATCCTGTTTAACGGATTTGCTGCGATCCTATTGGCTGTGCCGATTGTGGGTTTTCTTTTTTCCTCCATTACGCGTGGCCGCGGGAATGGCTATCTTTCGTGGGTGCGACTGGGAGAAGTCGGCAACTTTCCCGAGGGAGAGACGCGGATGGCTACATTTCGCAATCCCCTGGTCATGCCAACGGATGGAAAAACTGTAGACACAGTATGCTGGGTGCGTCGCATTGCGGGTGATCAATTTCAGGTATTTGCCATCAATTGTGCTCACCTTGGCTGTCCCGTTCGTTGGTTCCCGCAATCCGGTCTTTTTATGTGTCCCTGCCACGGCGGGGCATACTACCGCGACGGCTCACGCGCGTCCGGGCCACCAGAGCGCGGCCTTTTCGAGTACGCCTACAAAGTCGAAAACGGTGTGCTCACGATTGACGCCGGACAGTTGCCGACTCCCGGCGACCCGGTAGCAAGTCTGACCTCGGAGAAATCGCCATGCGCCTGATTGCGAAAATTGGCGAATGGTTTGACCACCGCTTGCAGCTGGCAGCGCCGATTCGCGAAGCCGCCGGCCATCCCGTGCCGCGCAATACGGCGAGCTGGTTCTACGTTTTTGGCAGCGCCGCCCTCACCGTATTTATTCTGCAGCTGGTCACTGGCATTCTGCTGGCGCTTATTTATGTGCCCTCGGCCGGCGAAGCCTGGAGCAGCCTGCAGGCCCTGAATCATCAGATTGCGCTGGGCTGGTTCATCCGCGCCATGCACGGATGGGGCTCCAACTTCATGGTCGCCATTGTCCTGATTCATATGGTGCAGGTATTTCTCTTTGGAGCTCACAAATTTCCTCGCGAACTGACCTGGATCATTGGCGTTTTTCTTCTGTTGATGACGCTTGGCATGGCATTCAGCGGTCAAGTCCTGCGCTTCGATCAGGATGCCTACTGGGGGCTCGGAATCGGAGCATCGATTGCCAGCCGCGTTCCCCTCCTCGGTCCTTTTATTGTGAAGCTGATGCTGGGTGGCCCCATCATCGCAGGCGCAACTCTCTCTCGGTTTTTTGCGCTGCACGTCTTCGTGATTCCTGGGCTGCTGATTGCATTCGTCAGCCTCCATGTCTTAATGGTGTTGAAGCTGGGCATCAACGAATGGCCCATGCCGGGACGCATCGTAAGACGAGCGACCTATGAGGCCGAGTATCACGCTTTAACCAAAAAAGATGGCGAACCTTTCGTTCCATACGCGATATGGAAGGACATGTTTTTCGCCGCGTTTATCATTCTTGCAGTCGCGGCATGCGCTTTCTACTTTGGCCCATTTGGTCCGACAGGCCAGCCTGACCCGACAATAATCCAAACTGCGCCCAAGCCCGATTATTTTTTCCTCTGGCTCTACGCGCTGCTTTCACTTCTTCCGCCATCGCTGGAGACGCCGTTCCTTCTCATCTGCCCGCCTTTAGTAATCCTTGGCTTGATTCTTCTGCCGTTTCTTTCGGGGGAAGGAGAAAAAAGCTGGAAGCGCCGTCCAATTGCGGTCATTACCGTGCTGTTGATCGCGATCACCCTCGGCACCTTCACCCGCATGGCCCAGTTCACGCCCTGGAGTCCGCATATGAACGCCTGGAGCGGCGATCCGGTGCCCGACCGCTACATTCATGGCACGACCGCACTCGAGCGCCAGGGTGCGCTGGTATTTCAGGTCAAACAGTGCCGCAACTGCCACTCACTAGGCGACACGGGCGGACAAAGGGGACCAGCCCTGGACAGCGTTGCCGTCCGCCTGACGCAAGACCAACTCATCCGGCAGGTCATCCAAGGTGGCGGCAACATGCCCGCCTATGGGAACAATTTAAGTCCGGCGGAGACCACGGCGCTCGTGGCCTTCCTCGAGACCTTGCATCCCGCAACCCAAGGCGCGGCTCGTGATGCGGCACTTGATCAGGTGCTCAGCAACAGCCAAGTGAAAACGTCCGGAACTCAACCGTAGCCGCCGATGATGTCGCACACGCATATTCATCAAAGCGCGTCCGAGTCACTCTGGATTTCGAGTGCCTTGATCCTCGCCACGCTTATATATCTGCGTGGATTGCTACGTCTTCACAAGCATGAACACGGCAAAGTTGAGGGCTGGCGCGCCACTAGTTTTGTGTTCGGTCTGTTGTTCATCTGGTTTGCAACCGCTTCACCTCTGGCGCAACTCGATCATGAGCTACTCACGGCGCACATGGTGCAACACCTTCTTCTCATGACGCTCGCGCCTCCGTTGATCTTCCTCGGCCTGCCTCGAAAGGCATTGCCATATGGCCCGCCGCACCCGGCACTTTGCTGGTTGTCCGCGGCAGGCGCATTAGTTGTTTGGCATATTCCGCCGGTATTCATACTCGGTATGCGATCCCAAATGTGGCATGGGATTGAGCAAGCATGTTTTCTCGCAACGGGATTGCTGTTTTGGTGGCCAGTAGTTCGCCCGTGGCCAAGAGATTCGAAATGGTCAGAACCTTCGATACTCTTGTATCTGTTTCTGGCTACGTTGCCCTGCGATATTCTCTCCGGATTTCTGGTGTTCTGCGATCGGGTGGTGTACCCGGTGTTTTTGTCTTCGCCACGCCCCTTTGGACTCTCCGCGCTGGAAGACCAGCAATGCGCCGGTGCGTTGATGTGGACCTGCGTCACTATCGTCTACTTAATCGCCGGAACAATCTTCACCATGCATTTACTTTCACCTCATCGATCCCATCAATCGCAAGAACTCGCGCGATCGGAAGAAGTCGCGATTCCGCAGCTCGACTCAAGGCGCATTGCGGATCCGCACAGCGTCGAGATGGAAGTGATCTGAAATGTCACAACGCTCAGCACTTGCAGAGTCTTCTTCCACAACAGTGCATGCGCAACAATTCGGGAGATCCAGTCTGCTCTCTGATTACTGGGCGCTTACCAAGCCAGAAGTGAACTTCCTGATTCTGATCACCACTTTTGTCGGGTTTTATCTGGCTTCGCCAGGTAATGGGTGGTTTTCATTCGCAGGGCTATTCAATACTTTGCTCGGAACCTTGCTGGTAGCAAGTGGAACCGGGGCGCTTAACCAATACCTCGAACGAAAGTTCGACGCCCAAATGCGCCGAACCGCCCGCCGTCCGGCCGCCGCCGGCCGTCTCACACCGTCCGCAGTCCTGGCCTTCGGAACAGCCTTGGCGGTGACCGGCAGCATCTATCTCGCGACAGCTGTTAACGTGCTAGCGAGTGTGCTCGCAACTTCGACGTTACTGATCTATCTGTTCGTATACACTCCGCTGAAACGAAAAACACCAGTATGCGTTCTTGTCGGAGCCTTTCCAGGCGCCGTCCCTCCACTCATTGGCTGGGCCGCAGCCTCCGGCCGATTGAATATTGAGGCGTGGATCCTGTACGCCATGCTATTTTTGTGGCAGTTTCCACATTTCATGGCAATCGCATGGATGTACCGCGAAGATTACGACCGCGCGGGCTATTTGGTTTTGCCCAAGGGCAATGCGAGAATTCCTTTCGTGATTTTGGAAACTCTATTTCCGCTCTCCGCTCTAGTCGCCATCAGCCTCATGCAATCCCCAACCCGGCACGCGGCGATTTTTCGTTGTGCAGTGGTTCTTCTGGGAACAGCATTCATGTACTTTGGATGGGAATTCGTATTCAAGCGTTCGAGAGTCGCCGCTCGCCGTCTGCTGACGGCCTCGATTGTCTATCTTCCGCTGGTGTACGGACTAAGCGCGGCGTTATGCAGCCGCGCCAGATGATCTCATGAGCAATCATGTCATGACCTCTCCCCATGCGACCGCGGACCAAAAGCGTCTTGTTATCGTGGGCGCGACTGGAATGGTTGGTGGATACGCTCTTCGCTACGCGCTCGAAACCCCCGCCGTTGCCAGTGTGACTTCCATTGGGCGCAGAAACCTCGGCATCTCGCACCCCAAGCTGAAACAGGTTCTGCATCAAAACTTCGCGGACTGCTCCGCTCTCGCGGAGAGGCTCTCGAGTCAGGACGCGGCGGTCTTTTGCCTGGGCACATATACTGGATCAGTCCCGGACGCGGAGCTTCACACCATAACCGTGGACTACACAATCGAGTTCGCACGAGTTCTCCGCCTCGGCAACCCCCGCGCGGCATTCTCCTTTTTAAGCGGAAACGGCGCGGACCCAACAGGACGAAGCAGGCTAGCCTTCGCGCGCTATAAGGGAGAGGCCGAGAAGGCGCTCCTTGCGGCGGACTTCCCTCGCATTTATATCTTCCGGCCAGCCTACATTTACCCCGTGGAGCCACGGAAGGAACCAAATTTCAGCTACCGCCTGATGCGCGCGATCTACCCCGTGTTTCGGGCGCTGTTCCCTAACCAGATCATTCGGGCCGACGACTTGGCCGCAGCCATGGTCAACGTTGTTGTCCGAAAAGAGCTAGAGCGGCAAAGTCTGGTTCTCGAGAACCGCGACATCCGGGCACTGGTTGAGTCCCTTCATTCCAGCCCGAATCCGTAAACCGCTTTTCTCGAAGAGGCTGGCATGCAGCCGACGAGCGGACTTGAACCGCTGACCTGCCGATTACGAATTCGCGCAAGGCCGAACAACGCCACCTTTGACCTCATTTCTTTGCAGTGACGATTCCGCATACTGATCGATACGAAGTTACTCGATGTAGCGCCTTGGGGACAGTAATGGGACAGCGCCTATGGGGATTATTAAGCGAAATCCATATCCAGCAGACACTTGTTACGAATTTCCCCCACCGTTTGCACGCGCCAATTGCTGCTTTAGAAACTGTTCCGTCGCCATTGAATCCAGTGGCTGAGAGAAGAGGTAACCCTGCCCAAAATCGCATCCAAATCGTCTTAGAGACTCAAGCTGTGGAACATTTTCGATCCCTTCCGCAATTGTCTTCAGACTCAACTTGTGGGCTAAAGTGATGATCAACTCCACAATGTCGCAAGCGCCGCGATTGGTCTGCATTTCACCGATGAGGGACCGGTCGATCTTGAGCGCATCGACGGGAAAGTAGCGCAATTCGCGTAGAGATGATCTCCCGGTGCCAAAACCGTCCAGAATAATTCCCACCCCCAGGCTCCGAAGCTGCGATAGCGCGGCAGCGCTCACCTGCGTATCTGCCATAGCCACATTCTCCCGCAATTCCAATTGCAGCCATGAGGGTTCAATGCCCGTCTCCTTAAGAACCGACCGCAGATCGTTAACCAGCCCGGCATCTGCGAGTTGACTGGGAGAAAGGTTTACCGAGATTCGCATCCGATCGATTGCAATTCGTTTTATCTGCCACGCCCGTAGTTGTTGGCATATCTCCGAAATCAACCAGCGCCCAATCGACACGAGCAAACCCGTGTCCTCAGCTACCTCCAGAAATTTCATCGGTGATATGAGGCCGCGCTCGGGATGTTGCCAACGGAGCAACGCTTCAAAACTCATTAGGCGTTGGTCGGCCAGGTTCACTATCGGCTGGTAATAGACCCGAAACTGCCGCATCTCGACGGCATTTTTCAGTTCGGCCTCCAGCCTGAGACGACGCACGGCACGGCTATGCATGGCCTCGTCGAACACTTCGCAGCGCGCCCCTCCCAGCCCCTTGGCCCGGCGTACAGCTACTTCGGCATCTTGAAGCAATTCCTCAACTCGCTCGTGTGCCTTTGTGCTCATGGCGATGCCCACGCTCAATGATACGAGTACTTCACGCCCTTCCACCCGGAAAGGCTCCGCAATCGCAGCCTGAATTCGTTGAGCTACCCGCATCGCGTCTCCCGGATCAGTGACCGAATCGAGCAGAACTCCGAATTCATCGCCGCCGCACCTGGAGAGAGGATCGTCGGACTGGGATTTGTCATTGGCCCGAGCCGTGGTATCGATGTTTCGCAGGCAGGCGGACAAACGGCGGCCAATTTCAATAATTACCGCATCGCCGCCGGTATTGCCTATCGTCTGGTTCAGAATTTTAAAGCGATCAACATTTACCAGCATCACTGCGTATCGATAGTCAGGATTCCGCTGTTCCCGCAGAATGAGATTCTGCAATCGATCCACAAACAAGCGCCGGTTCGGTAAGCCGGTCAGGCCGTCAAGAAAGGTGTGGCGCTGTAGTTCTTCTTCGTTCTTCTTACGCTCGGTGATGTCGCGATTGACAATCACCAACTTGACGACTTCACCCTGTTTGTCTCGAACTGTGCTGGCGACCGATTCCAGTACTCGCCAGGTTCCGTCCTTATGCCGGATCCGGTATTCCAGCCTCTTGCCAGCCCCGCTACTTCGCGCTTCTCGAGACGCCTCGAGGACCTTGAATCGGTCGTCGGGATGGATCTGCTCGAACGCGGAAGTTTCCGACAGCTCTGCGGGGGAGTAGCCCAATATTCTCTTGTAGGCCGGGCTGTTATACAAGCGCCTTCCCTTCATGTCGACGAGCGCGATCATGTCCGCCGCGTTCTCCGTGACGATTTTGAACAGCTCATCTCGATGCTTCGCCGATACACGAAGCCGGTAGATGCGAAATTGCTGGTAGCCCAAAAGAACTGCCAGCACACCGAGCATCCCCAAAATTGCTTGTTCTGTCATGCGGCGCCTGTGCGCATCCTCATATAAGTGCCCTCAACCTCCGGCCCAGCAACACACAGGGGAGCGAGTGTGGATGGAAATTAATAGCGGAAGAGAACCCCAAAATCCGTGAACGTATCGAATGATGTATTCGCGCGCTGCTGTTGTGTGAGCGATAAATCTGTCGGAGATGTGACCGTCTGGTGAAAGCGGTAGATACCGGTGTTTTGACGCAAGAACCAGTGGCGCTTTTCGCTGGGCGCGGGGTACGTCAGGGTAATGTCCGGTCCGTGGCTTCCGTTTTCCCAATCGTTGCCAGCCGTAACCCAATCGACGTCGAACCGCATAGAGAAGTCGCGCCGGCATTCGTTACAAGGACGCAGAAACCAATCATATCCGCCGCCGAACTCAGGCCGGGTGCCGCCCTTTGCATAATTTGAGGTGGAAAGCTGGTTCCATCGCCATCCCATGCCCACGAACCAGCCGCGACTGGCGCGAAAATATGCTGCGCTCTCCAGGTACCGGTCGTGCCCGTTGGGATTGGGTTGATCAGCATCATCAACTTTGTGACCGTTATCGTATGCTCCCAATGCACGGACAATTGCATGTTTGCTTTCTACATCGATTCCACCTTCAACGCGATACGCCAGCTGCGCATAGCCTCCTCCCATGAGAGACGGGCCGACACAGATGTACGGATGTGGTAACGGTGCGGTAAGCAATTCAACATCTTCCTCGGACGATTCGGGTTTTGACGGTTTAGCGAGTCGATCCGAGTTAACTAATTGGTTATCCTGGTCGCCCACCTGTGCGACTGCGGCGAAGCCACCGAGAGCAAGAACCAAGAGAGCACGAACCCAGAATGACAAGAAGCTCCTCATGCGTGGACTTATCGGACGAAGGAGCGACTTTCTTTAGAGTCTTTTGCCGATGTTTCATACACGACCGTAATATCAAAAAACGGTTCGTGTCGTGTGTGGACGACCAATAGTGGATAAAGCTAAGTAAACCCCGCGGAAACCGTACTGAGATGAAGCATGTATCCCGGCCATGCTGGAGCGATTTTCGAGACGAATTGTGTAAAGTTTTCCGGCAGAGTTGCCGATTATAGTCAGGCAGGATCGCGCAGGGGGAAAGGTTGGACGCTAACGGCAACAGTTCATTCATCATGGAACCGTCTGAGAATAATCGAGGCAGTGCGCCATCTGTTTCGGAACGGCTGACCGCAGCCACGGATGAACTGGAGGCGTTGGAGAAATTGATTATCGCGGAAGAATCCTCCCCGCGCGTTTTGAGCGACTTCCGCGATGCAGTCGATAATATCCGCCAAACTGCTTTTGCCGTCCAACAATGGACTGAGTTGCAACAGCAGCGCCGAGATCCGTACACAGTCCTCGGAAGGCTAGCCGAGGAGCGCGTACGGCGTGCTACGCAAATTGCCAAGGACTTGACTATCGACCTCGAATCGTTCGAATTGGGCCTGGAAACCGACGGCCTGACAGATCTCTTTCGCGCCGTCGGAAACCTTCATGAACGCCTCGCGCGGATGTTCAACAAGACTCTTGTTTAGTCCGACCAATTCCGGCTGAATCAGATCACTATGTGTTCAGGTCTGATCTCCCTCCCCGATCCCATGAGGATACTTGCTCTTTCGATTACATTGCGTACCTCGCGCACATTCCCGGGCCATGCATGCTGATGTAAAAGGGCCGACGCTTCCGGACTCAGGGAAACTTTGTGAGGGCAAAACTTAGACAGAAAAAGCTGGGCTAAAGACCCAAGATCGCCCATTCGATCCCGAAGGGGCGGCAATTCTACGGGGAAAACGGACAGTCGATAGAACAGATCTTCCCGGAAGCTGCGCTCCTGGACGAGCCTTCTCAAGTTCGCGTTAGTGGCTGCGATCACACGAACATCCACACGAAAGGAGTCCGCGCTTCCCAGTCGCTGAACTTCCCCTTGCTCCACAAATCTAAGTAATTTTGATTGCAGTCCCAGGGGCAGTTCGCCAATTTCATCCAGGAAAAGCGTCCCTCCCTGGGCGGCCTGGATTCGCCCGATGCGGGATTGGACAGCCCCAGTGAAGGCCCCCTTGACGAATCCGAATAGCTCCGCTTCGAGCAGAGATTCAGGGATCGCGGCGCAGTTGATAACGATAAATGGTCTCTGCCGCCGCAAGCTCAGGTCGTGCACGGCGCTCGCAACCAGGTCCTTACCGGTTCCGCTCTCGCCAGTGATTAATACCGTTGTGTCACGCTGTGCGACCAGCCTGACCATCGCGCATAGTCGCTGCACCGCCGGAGCCGATCCGACAAAACCGGGGAGACTACTGTCATCTTTTCCGAAATTGTCTAGCACAAACGAAGGGCTTGGCTTCTCGACGCTGAACGGTCCTCGTCGTTCGAGCTCTCGTACCAGTTCGAAGCAGGCTGAGCCCGGCGAAGGTACCGAGAGCATGGGTTGCCCCGTACGGGAATTAACGGGAATTACTTCGACTTCAGGATAATTGGCCTCGATAATCTCCCGGAATTCCTCCACTTTTAGGTCGGGAAGGGTGGGGTCGAGCAGAACCAGAGAAGCTCTCCGGTCGTGGATCTGCTCCAGCGCAGAGGCGCCACTGCTTTCCTGTTGAACGTCCCAACGGCTCGATTGAAGCCTGGAAGCAAGCTCGTGGCGAAGGTCATAGTTTGAACTTACAATTAAAACTCCCACCGTCACCGGGGGAGTGGCTCCGTGATTCGACACAGGTCCATTCACCATTACGCTGGAAATAACGCTGGACATTATCTACCTTTCTTTCCTATTTTCTATCGCGGGTCGGTGGCTTGCCGTGGACGTCTGGGGAAGGCCGCAAAGATTCTTGAAGCACTCGGTCACTCTTTGCAATTCTTCGAGTGACCGTTCGACTGCATCCTTATATTCACGTACCGAATTCGCTTGCAGCAGTGCAAGTTCAAGAGTTCCCTGCAGAACACTCAAGGGCTGTGCCGCCTGGTGTAATCCGCGTGCTATGGCGCCCGAGGTCGGTTGATCCACAGTTACCCCGGTGTCGCTAGTTCCGAAATCGAACGACATTTGAAATTCCCTTCTAGTTTTCGGCCAGGACATATCCAACGCCACGTACAGTACGAATCAATTTTGAACAATGCGCTGCGTCTATTTTGTCCCGAACATATTTGACGTAGACATCCACGAGATTGGTCTTGGCATCGTAAGGAGCCTTCCAGACGTTTTCCATAATCATGGCCCGATTCACCGCGGTTCGAGTATTCAACATCAGGTATTCCAGGAGAGCGAACTCTTTGGCGGTTAGGTCGATCTTTCTTCCCGCCCGTTCGACGCGAAACTCGGATCGATCCAGCACGAGGTCACCAACCCGGACAACACTTCTCGAGCCCTTTCCGTGGCGTCGAAGCAGTGCGCGTGCTCTCGCGGTCAATTCATGGAAGGAAAAGGGCTTGACCAGGCAATCGTCAGCTCCGCCATCCAGAGCCTTGACGCGGTCTTGCAACTCGCTTCGGCCGGTAAGTACCAACACCGGCAAAGCCGGCATCGTAGGTCGGAGTTGCTCGAGGAGCATCATCCCGTCCATTACAGGAAGATTCAGGTCTAGAATAAGGAGCCCGTATTGGGTCTTGCTCAGCGCTTCGAGGGCAGCCTGGCCATCGTGTACCAGGTCTACGGCATATTTGTCACCCTCCAGTCCCCGCTTTAAGAAGTTCGCAAGTGGCATATCATCTTCCGCAATCAAAACTTGCACCTGATTGCCTGACATTACTCGTGCTTTCACTTCAGACGTCTCTTGTTCCATTTCTCCCCATCGCAATGCAGCCTCTATTTGGCGAGGTCGCTAGATTTGACATCCTCAAGAGTTACAGCTCGCTGATTTCCTTCTTTTCTCGGCGTCGAGGAAAGGGAATTACAGCGACCCGACGGCGTCGCAGATTAACGAGTACCGTTACGAGAAGTTACAAAGCAATTAGAAGGCCTTAATGCCGATCTAACATTTTTTCCACGAATTGAGCGGGTTTATGACGCTTCTGTGAAGATCTTTTGCGGGAATCGTTAGCGCACGTTGGAGGAGGGAAGTGTTCGCAATTCGGACACTCTGTCATGAAGAAGGACAGATGGGAAGCGGCGACTCTAGAGGCTAGCTCACGAATGAGGGTCGCGAAGGGCGCGACTTCTCCCCAGTCTTGCCATCCCCGAGCCACTAAAGATCAGGGCTTTAGTCCTCGGGGAAGCGGGCGCGCCACCGCCCCCATTGATCTATGAGACGACTTCTAGTCTTTGCCGATGATAGGAAGGCCGAGCCTGTACTACTCTTTCGTGGAATTGCTCTTCGACGTTGCGGTGGCGCTGGGATCAGTGGGCTCATCCGCATCGCCGGTATTGACCTCGATATATTGAACAATCAGTGAAATGCGCCGGTTTGAAGGGTCCAATGCATCTTTTGAGTTGCGTAATTGCTGGTCTGCGTATCCTCGAACCTGAGACACTTGATCCTCACGGATGCCGCTTTGTTGCATGAGATGCCGCGCGGCATTGGCGCGGTCGGCCGAAAGTTCCCAGTTCCCGTAGCCGCGAGCGCCGGCATAGGGCTTGGAGTCGGTATGCCCTTCAATGGTCAGCTTATTGGGAAGTTTCCCCAACTCTGCTGCCAGTAGAATCAGCAACTCCCTGCCATCCTTATTAGGGGTAGCATTGCCGCTTTCGAAGAACGTTCCCGAGGCGGATTCCAGAAGCTCGATACGCAGACCTTCCCCTGTCACTGTCATCTGGATTTGGTTTTTTAGCTTATCGAAGTCGTTCAGCTTTTGGACGGCCTTTTGCAGTTGCTCCTTCAGCTTCGGCATGTCTTCTTTCTTCAGCATGAAGTTGTCGCCCGAGCCGCGCTTATCGGTGCCGACTTTCTTCGAATTACCCGATGGATCCTTGAAGTAACCTCCTATGGCCTCCTGCATCTGCTTGCTGGAATTCATGAGCCAAAGCACGATGAACAAGGCCATCATGGCCGTCACGAAATCAGCATATGCAACCTTCCATGCTCCTCCATGGTGACCGCCATGATTGATCTTTTTCTTGACGATAATGATGGGGCGGCTGGTTGCCATGTCATCAGCCCCTTAAGCGGACGCCGCCGCAGCCGCAGCGGATGCTTCACCGTCCCCGCCTCGGCATGCCTTCTCGACCTCCTGGAAAGAGGGACGAACATGTCCTGGAATCGCACGGCGGGCGGCTTCCACAGCCATGATGGGCGCAGTGCCCTTCAGGAATGTGATCATCACAACGCGAAGAACGTAAAGGTAGGCTCTTTCTTCCTCTGCGTTCTTTGCCATATTCGCTGCGATCGGACCGACGAAGCCGTAGCAGAGCAGAATTCCCAGAAACGTTCCTACGAGCGCCGCAGCCACCTTGCGCCCAATCTCTTCTGGAGGTCCTCCCAATGCCCCCATGGTAATCACCACACCGAGCACCGCGGCCACTATGCCCAAGCCGGGGAGGGAATCGGCCATGCTGCTCAGGGCGGCGATAGGCTGCCCTGCATCGTGGTGATGAACTTCCATGTCGAGATCCAGAAGCTGATCCAGGTCGAATGCCTCAGCTCCCGTGACTGCCATGCGGAGGGTGTCGCAAACAAAATCGCGCACATGGTGCTCCTTCAGGAATTGGGGATGTTTGGAGAAGACCGAGCTCTTTGATGGTTCCTCAACATCCGCTTCGAGTCCCATCAGCCCGTCCTTGCGCGCTTTGTTGAACAGCGCATACATCATCTGCAGGGATTCCACGTACCGCTTTTTGGTGAATTTAGAGCCCCCAAAAACTCCTGCAATGCCACTGGCGATTTTCTTGAGAATGTGCAGGGGATTTGCGATTAAGACAGTGCCAATCGCCGCTCCTCCGATGATCAGGAGTTCGGCTGGTTGGATCAACACTCGCACATTGCCGTGCTCCATGAGGTACCCACCCATGATCGCGGCGATGACGATAAGAATGCCAATAATTGAAAACATGACGGCTAATTTTCCCTCCGCTCTGGAAGAAATACTTGTGGCGGGAGATCTTTACTAACAGGGGCGACATGGGAAACAACCACCAGATCGACACGGCGATTGGTTTTTCGGCCCTCGTCAGTGTCGTTGCTGGCAACGGGTCGATACTGAGAATAACCGGCGGCTGAGATTTCCGCCGGATCCAATCCATATCGTTCCACCAATAGCGCCACTACTTCGGTAGCGCGCGCGGTGGAAAGTTCCCAATTCGACTTGAATATAGGATTGTGGATAGGCATGTTGTCGGTATGCCCTTCTACTCGAATCTGGAAACCCTTTGCATTCAGAATGTGGGCGATGCGGCCGAGCGGAGCTTGTCCATCCGGCAGTAGATCTGCATTGCCGCTGGCAAAAAATCCTACTTCCCGGAGGCTCACTACCAAACCCTCCGGGGTAGAATGCATTTCAATCTCATGCCGTTTGATTTGATCGCCCAGGGCTTCTTGTAGTTCTCGTTTCAGCAGATCTACATCCATGCCGTCTCCACTGACTCCCGATCCTTTGCCATCCAGCAACCCTGGCGCGGGTGCTGGCGGCGGCTCCGGCACCGGTTGTGCCTGACTTGGAGGAGCGGCTTCGACGCCCGAAAACGCGCCCAGTTCTTGGAAGGCTCCGCGGATCGCAGCCGAGACCTGGACTACCTTCTTCTTGTCCATCTCGGAAGTTGCATAAAGGACGACGAAGAAAGCAAATAGCAACGTAATAAAGTCTGCGTAAGAGACCAGCCACCGCTCGTGGTTCGCGTGCGCTTGCTTCCTTCGCCGGCTCATGCAGGTTGCGGCTCCGGTTGCGTTTGATCGATCAGATAGCCCAGAAGCTTTGTCTCAAGAATGCGCGGGTTCATGCCTTCCAGAATTGAAACCACGCCTTCCAGGGTCATTTCCCGCCAGATCTGTTTCTCGCGTCCCTTGATCTTCAGCTTGCCGGAAGCAGGTAAAAAGAGAAGGTTGGCGGATGCGACTCCATAAATGGTCGCCACAAATGCAACCGCAATCCCCTTGCCCACTTCATCGATATTCGAAAGGTGCTGCATCACTTGAATCAAGCCAAGAACGGCTCCAATAATTCCTATGGTGGGGGCAAATCCGCCTGCCGACTCGAATACTTGGGCAATTTTCTCCGAGTGTTCTGCTTGATTGTCGATTTCGAGGTCGAGCATCTTGCGTAGCTCCTCCGGTTCAATGCCATCGACCGCCAGCATCAATGCCTTTTTTAGAAAAGGATCCTTGATATTTGGGAGTTCAGCGTCGAGCGAGACGATTCCGTTCTTGCGCGCACGCTGCGCAAATCCCACCAGCGTATTCACTAACTGCCTCGGATTTTCATCTTTGTCCAGAAAAACCCAAGCCAATCCTTTAAAGGCTTCTATGACCGTCGAGAGCGGGAACTGAACCATCACGGCGCCGATGGTTCCGCCAAGCACGATCATCGCGGCCGTCGGCTGGAGGATTTGAGCGACCTTGCCTCCCTCCAACAACAAGCCAGCCAGAATTCCTCCGACGGCAAGCAGTATTCCGCCGATCGTGCTTTTATCCACGCACTGTTCCTTCAGACGGCGGAATGGTGCGATCCTTGTGCGCGGTGCCCCCGGTGGCTATTGCCAGGGCGTGATCAGCGCTGATCGACAACAAATTACCGATTACGGCGCGGCGGAACTCGATGACCCGGGCGATAACTTCGTCAGCGCTCTCCTGCACTAAGATCTTGTCCCCGCTTACCAGAGTAAGCACGGTATCCGGGTTGCTCTCAAGGTACTTGATCAGATCGGAGTTCACGACGATGTCCTGGCTGTTCAAACGTGTAAGTCGAATCACAAGATACCTCGGCGAAGTCCGATAGCGGGCACACCGCTGTCGGGCATTAATCGGCAACTACGTGGCTACTCTGAAGTGAACACTCGCTTGTTTTTGCACCGAAGTCATACGACGCAAGTTACTGCTCGGCGCACCGCAAATCCAACCAAAGCTGTTCTTGATATTCGGATCCTTAACCAGCAGACAATGGGTTCCCTGGTCTTACCCATCGCGGTCTTACCCATCGCGGTCTTACCCATTGTGCCCAGCGTGGCGCGCGACTGCTGCGCTGCGATTTGGGCGCTTCATATAAACGGTAACCTGGTCCTTCTCGGCTTCCGTCAACAATCGCTTTTGTAAGATAACTTGCATGTGATCAACCGCGCGCGGATAACGAACCAGTTCCTCGCCCTTCATTTTTTGTTTCTGCAGTTCCTCGCCGACGGGGCTTAGCTTTAGGTCGAACTTTACGAGATCAAAACGGGCTTCCGTCCAGCCCATGTACCAGAACCAATCCGTGTAGTAAAGCCAGCTGCGCTCGTTGAATGCCCGCACGTGCGTGGGATCCTGCCATGCTCCCCAAGAGAGGTCATAAGGTACGCAGATGCGAAACAAGCCCCCAACTTTGAGCAGGTTCAGGCAGGAGTGCATTGCCGTCGTCAGACTGGAAATATGCTCCAGTACATCGTTGGTGATGATCTCCTCGAACGAGTTGTTCTCTAGAACGATCGTGCCAAAGCGCTGGGTTTGAAGCGCCTTCCCGATGGGCAGGGGATGGTTGAAGTCCATTACCGCGTCTGGCTCCCAATAAGAATCGACGTCGACGTTGAAGTGATCCTCACGCCAGTCTTTGCCGCTGCCTAAGTTGAGTTTCTTGGGGAAGTTAGTCTCAGCAGGCCTAATTACCGCTGAAGTATTTTCTTGCAGGGCTTTATTCAAGATTTCCGACTCCTTTCGCTGGGAAAAGCATTGGAACCCGCGAGTCTCCAGTTCTCGGCGTTTTTCCTCATCTTGCAGAAGCAACTGACAGCCCTCCACGAGGGAGTCATAGGGAAGGGTCATGACAGAATCGGCCAGATCCGCATCGATTTCAGTGTTCTCACAACACTCGCTTACCACTGCTTTCGAGTTGGCCAGCAGATAGGAGACGCGGACGCTCTCGAAGATCTTTGCATCGTAGAAATGAATGTTAAGGATGACTTTGGACCGAGCTATGAGCTCGTCGCGCTCTTTACCGTAGACTCCAAACGCCGTGTGCACCTTGGCACCGCTGTCTTTCAGGGATTCCAGGATCCGGCTCCGGCGATCGTTCAGCGAGCCATAGAAAAGAACATCGATGTCCTGGACTTGAGCTGCTTTGATACGCCGTAGTTCCGGTGCGTATCCCAGTGGAACGTGAAGCGGCGGGAACGCACATCGCAAGACGCTCCACGTCTTGAGATTTCGCAAACTGTAGTCCCACACTTGATGCCGAATTCCGAGTTCATAGAAATGTTTAGGCAGGGCCGGTCCGCCTAGCTGTTCGAGGTTATACAGGATCGAGCCGGGAAGAACGATCGACGCCTCTGGCGCCGACAATAAATGGGCTCCCAGTAAAATGTTGGTCGCGGTCGGGTCGAGCACGTTTTCCCGGATGTTGGCTGCGTGGCCAATACTACGCAGCCCGAACTGAAGCGTCTCCGCGACCTCGTGGAACGCTTCCGCGTGAAGGAAGCCTTCGGGTCGTACCAGCGTGATATTGAATCTCTTCATTCTGACTTCGTGATTGGACCTGATCCTGCGGGGTGCGATTGGCGACACCGCCATCTCCGCCCGCCGAGGGTCGCCCCCTGCGACCCCTGCAATCCAGTCTCCTCATCTTTCTCTAACTCGTAGTCGCATTATTTCCGTCAATGGACGAGGGTACGAGCAGGTTCCTTCCTTGCGTTATTAACTTTGCGCAAACGGTTGGGATTTAAGTTCGGGTGCCCGTCGAAATCACCATGGAAACTCACATGCATTAAATCCCGAGAAAGATATTGGAATGGTGCGATTTTCAAATCAAACGTTAATGTTCATGCGAGGCGGGGCATGCCGACGGTAGGGCTTTCGATGATTGTAAAGAATGCAGCAGACACGATCCGTCCGTGTCTGGAAAGTGCTCACAAAGTTGTGAGTCAGATCGTGGTGGCCGACACCGGCTGTACCGATAACACCTGCGACATCGCCCGTGAGTTTGGTGCAACCATGCTCCGCGTCCCTTGGCAAAACAATTTTGCAGACGCCCGCAATGCTGCACTCGCGCCCATGACTACGGATTGGGTGTTAGTGCTTGACGCCGACGAAGAGCTGGATCACGACACTGCCAGGAACATTCCAGCTCTGCTCACAGCTACGGATGTGGGTGGATACGTTACCCCGATTCGTAATTACATGTTGAGCAAATTCAACCGCGGGTGGGATCGGCTCGGCGTGCCGAACGACTATCGGCATCCCCGGGCTAAGAACGCGCCCTCCTACATCGCGCATGAGAATTGCCGCATTTTCAGAAGACGGCCGGAGATTTACTTCACTGGTCGCATTCATGAATTAGTCGAACCACAGGTTATCGCATTAGGACTCAAGCTGCAGATCGCGAACTTTTTCATTCATCACTTCGGACAACTGGTCGGCCAGGAAGCAAGAGAAAAGAAAAATGCCTTCTACCTCGATCTGCTGCGCGCCAAAACCCAGGAAAAACCAGATGATCCTGCCGCATGGACCCAGCTCGGCCTCCACGAGTTCGAGTGCTTCAATCGGGCCGAGGAAGCTTTGCGGTGTTTTGATCGCGCTTTAACCTTGCAACCCGCATCGCCCGAAGCGTGGCTCTTCAAGGGTATGGTCCTCGTTAAACTGGAGCGGTACCAGGAAGCTCTGAACGCACTGGAAGGCGACACGCGCAAAGGCAGTAGCAGCGCTCTGCGAGAAGATCTTAGGGGAGATTCGTTGTATGGCGTCGGACGCTATAAGGAAGCACGCATGGCCTATCACCGGGCAATGAAATGTTCTGGCAAGAATCCCCTGCTGGAAAGCAAGCTCGGATATACCGAAGTGAAGCTGGGTCAGAAGAATACCGGTCTGGCCAGACTTCGACATGCCGCCAGACTGGCTCCGGATCTTCACCCCAACAACGACCGGCTCATGAAAGGCTGCATTATCGCGGGCAGGCTGGAAGAAGCGGCGGAAGTGGCGGAAAGGTTCACCCACATAATGGGCCATCCCAAACTGTTTTTGCGGGCTGCAAGCCTCCGCGCTCAGTTAAAGCAGTGGAGCCAGGCTGAAGATACTCTGTCGCGGGGCTTACAACTGTTCCCGGAATCATCGGAGTTACGAGTGGCTCAAGCGGAGGCGGCGAGCAAGAGACTGGAGAGTGACCCGCAATTCTCAGTTGCACGAGAGAATTCGGGCCAGTCCATGTAACGGCGGGGAACTGATCGCACAGCTGAGTGGTCTTACCGAACTGCACATTTCTCATCAAAGTACGCACTCGCATTAGCGATTGATTAGAAGTGCCGATGCGAAAGTTGAGCAATAAACAAGATCAACACCAATACACAGATATTGCTCTTGATATTAGTTGTGAGGCTGGATCAGGCTCCCGCGAGCTCTTACTCGGAGCCTAGCCACGAGGTAACCCGAAGTCAGGTTACCGGCGTAAGTTGGCAAACTAACTTAATCCGGCAAAGTGCCGATAGATAGCCGGTCAAAAATAAACCTCCTGCTCGGATGGGCGGTTCTCGACCTTCGAGAAGTCAGAAATGGGCCGCAACCCTTGGCGCAGGTGGAATTCGAACTGAGGAGACTTTCACCATGTTAAGCATCTTGAACAATATTTCTTCGTTGCAAGCAGAGAACGCATTGAATTCCACACAGGCGTCTCTGAATACTACCTTGGAGCAACTTTCCACCGGCCAACGCATCAACTCCGGCGCGGACGATCCGGCCGGCCTGGCCATTGCCAATGGCTTGGAAGCGAACGTAACCGCCCTGACTCAATCGGTGCAGAATGCTACCGATGGCGTAGGCATGCTTCAGGTCGCCGATGGCGCCCTGTCCCAGATCACGACGCTGTTGAACCAGGCGGTCACGGTAGCTACGGAGTCTGCTTCTGGTACAGTGAGCGACTCTCAGCGTACCGCTCTCGACAACGAGTATCAGTCGATTCAGAGCGAAATCAACACCATCGGCTCCAGCACCACCTACAATGGCCAGGCGGTTTTCGGATCCGGCACTCTCACGGTTTTCATGAGCGATTCCAGCAGCGCTGGCACCTCAAGCATCACTGTGAATCTGGCAGCTGTTAGCGCAACCAGTCTGACCCTGAACGGCACGGCGCTGACCACCGCCGCCTCTGCCCAGACCGCTCTGACTGACATCAACAGCGCGATCGCTGCGGTTGCTGCTCTGCGTGGCAACCTCGGAGCCAGCTCGAACCAGCTCCAGGCCGCTACCAACGTTATGAATAGCCAAATCACGAACGTGCAGAACGCCGAGAGCGGAATCATGGATGCGGACATCGGGACGACGACAGCAAATCTCTCGAAGTACACCATCCTGCAGCAGACCGGTATCTCTGCACTGCAACAGTCCGAGCAGATGTCGCAAGGAGTATTGAAGCTGCTCCAATCCTAACCTGGAGAGAATGGTGGGACTCGGTGTCCCACCATTCTGTTTTTCCGTTCACGCTGAACAGGAGTTGTTACACGTATGAGCACTTCTGGTATCAACCTAAGTTCGCTGTTGTCCGCTTTAGGCTCATCTTCCTCTGGCATCAATGTTTCTTCCGCGGTCGCCGCGGCCATGCAGGCCCTTTCTCTTCCGGAGCAGCAGTGGGAGACAGAACAGACAACGCTGCAAACCCAGACCAGCGATATCGACCAGATTCAAACCGACGTTGAGAGCTTACAGACCAGCTTGAGCGCATTGTCGGATCCCGCGGGGGCGCTCGCTTCGATGACGGCCACATCTTCAGATACGAACGTCGTCCAGGCGTCGGCCGCCTCCGGTACCGCTGCCGGAACGCATGTCGTGGTCGTCAACAATATCGCTTCGACCGCATCCTGGTACTCCAGTTCCGTTGCCAGCAGCAGCACTAACTTGACCCCGGGAAGCTTCACACTTCAGACGGGCTCCGGAACCGCGACACAAATCCAGATCGGTAGCGGAGTCAACACGCTTGACCAGCTCGCCAGCTATATCAATACACAGAATCTCGGCGTGACCGCCAGTGTGGTCAACGATTCCAGCGGTTCGCGCCTGGCGATCGTGAGCAATAATTCCGGCGCCGCAAACGGCTTCACCATCAGCAACGCTTCCGGCCTGACCTTCACGCAGGCCTCGGCGGGACAAGATGCATCACTCACCGTGGATGGAATTCCTATCGACAGCGCGTCGAATACGGTTACCGGGGCGGTGAACGGTTTGACTTTGAATCTGGTCGGCGCTGCCCCTGGCGGCCAAATTACCGTTACGGTCGCACCTGATTCCACTCAAGTTTCGACAGCCATCGCCACTTTTGTAGGCGCCTACAACACGGCGATGGGCGATGTAAATACGCAGTACACCGTGAACGCGGCCAATCAAGAAGGCCCGCTCGCTAGCGACAGCTCCGTCCAGATATTGCAGGACAGTCTATTGTCCATCGCTGGTTATTCTGGTGGGGGGAACGGGATTTCGACTCTCGCGGATCTCGGAATTACCATGAATAAGGATGGCACCTTAAGCCTGGACACCGCCACCCTGACCAACGCTATTCAGAACAACTTTTCCGCTGTACAGAATTTTATGCAGGGGGCGTCCTCAAACGGTTTCGCTTCCTTTATCAATAATCAGTTGAATACTCTCACCGAGCCGGGGACAGGCGCTTTCACTGTCGACCTGCAAAGCATCAACAGCGAAAACTCGGACTTACAAAACCAGATCAACAATTTCCAGACTTATCTCAACACCCAACAGACTCTGCTTACGGCCGAATACAATCAAGCCGACATAACCTTGCAGGAAATCCCACAAGAAGAGGCGCAAATCAACGCTGAACTCGGGTATCCTCCAACCACGTCGACGAGCTCATAATGAAGAAAACCCAAACGGAACGTGCTTATCTAAGAAATGCCGCACAGAATGCTACAGCGGTCGGTCTCGTAATCATCCTTTACGATCTGCTGGCGCAAGACCTGGAGCAGGCGCTTACCGCATTTGCCGAGGGAGACATCGAGAAGCGGAGCGCGGAAATTAAGCACTCTTTTCTTGTGCTCCAGCAACTTGAAGGATCACTCGACAGCGAAAATGGCGCGGAGGCGGCCGAACATTTCTCGGCGTTCTACTCCGCATTGCGCAGCAAAATCCTTGAAGCCCATCTGAAGGCAAGCCCGGAAATCCTGAAACAGCAAATTGCGCTGGTGCTGGACGTTCGCCAGGCCTGGCAGCAGGTTGACAAGCCCAACCTAAGCACCGGGCTGGTTGCGGCTGAGCCGGTCGCTGCTGCCGCCGCGACGGGCGCGTTCAGTGCCGCAGCCGCCGGCAACGGAGGCGCTGGTTCCATGAATTGGTCGGCGTAGGCGGAAAAGTCGGCGGTAACCCCATTTCCACGAATTGCATTTCATCCCAGTCATTGTACGAGACGCCCCACCCGTGGCAGTTTCACGGGTGGGCTGCGATACAGATCGGATCAAGAGATTTTACGGATGCGAAGGTCTGCCTTCCGGACCTCATTGACCAGAACTCGACCGCGTTCGTCATAGATCGCGGGAGCGAGGTGTGCCGAGAAGCGGGCGGCGCTGATAAGAGCTGGTGGTAACAAAGCGGAAGTATCCAGCGCCGTAGCAGGTGGTGCAGGTTTGCCCGCATTGAAACGATGTAACACGAACGCGGCCGATTTAGCTGTGACGAGTCAATATGCTAGGGAGAGTTCCCAGCGGCCCACCCGTGAACCTGCCACGGGTGGGGCATCCCGTGCCGTGCTGGAGTACGGCTGGGCTAGTTCCCCCATCGTGGCCGGGAACCCTAAGACCGGATGGCTATCCTTATTAATACTGGTCGGAACCCAATGTGATCCAAACGGAGCCAAATCAGGCGGTAAGAGCGAGTCATGGAAAGGCCGCAACTTCTAATTTCCAGGATTGCGGGCAAACTACTTGAGATAGCTAAGCAAGTTCTGTGGAATTATCTGCGCCAGCGCTGCGAGAGTGGCGCTCTGGGCTGTCTGCGCCTGCGACAGATCGGTTGCAACCGTGGCCATGTTGGCGCCCACCAAAGTATTCTCTTGAGTCTGCAGATTTACCTGGTCTTGTTGTAGATCGGATTGGTTGGAGTCAAGTTGGCTGATCGCGCTGCCGTAAAAAACCCGCTGCTGGGAGAGATAGTTCAGTGCATTGCTGACTTGAGTAGTCGCCGTCCCAATGCTGGTGGTATTGCCGCTTTGCAGCGCAGTTACCAGTTGCTGCAAAGAACCCATGACACTACCGCCTGTTCCCTGGAATATCTGGCTCCCAGGAACATTAACCTGGATGCTTGTCCCTTGCGCAATCTCGACGTTGTTCACTCCCGTATTTCCGTTGTACTGCACGCCCGAGGGCTGGGTCGAATCTAGAGCGAATGGAGCCGACCCGGTCGAAGTTCCCCCAAAGAGATAACTGCCTTCATAAGAGGTATTAGCCAGTTGCACGACTTGGCCCTGGATACTCTGGACCTGCTGTGCCAGCGCCTGCAGGTCGGACGACGACAAATTACTGCTGCCGCCCTGTACCCCAAGGGAAATTGCCTGGTTAAGGGAAGTGACCACCGAGCTCAGGGCGGAATCCGCAGTCTGCAGCGTACCCTCAAGGTTGCTCGTATTCTGGAGATACTGGTCCGTCTGGCTCTGAAGCGACTGGTTCTCCATATCCGCTGCGAAAGCAGCAGGATTGTCAGAGGGTTGGTTGACGCTCTGGCCGGTAGATAGTTCCTCGATGTAAGTCTGTTCCTGGGCCTGTTGTTGAAACAGGTCGGTTAGAATATCCGGCGTAAAATTTGGATTAACTCGCATAAGATTACGGCGCAGCCGTTACTCCCGATCCCATATCCAAAACCGATTGGGTTAATTCGTCCACGGTCGATACCACGCGAGCCGCTGCCTCGTAGGCTCGCTGATAATTCATTAAATTGGTAGTTTCTTCGTCAAGATTGACTCCGGAAACCGATCCCAATTGATCGTTGAGCTGATTCAAACTTGCGGTGCTGGCCGTCACTTCTGCCTGCGCCTGATCCGTTAAATTCCCGGTTTGAGAGACCAGACTCGAATAGGTGTCGAGTGGATCTTCTCCGGACGGAAGCGCTTGGCTTTGTACCGCCATGAGATTGGCAACGTTACCGTTGCTTCCTGAAGTCCCGTCCGAGCTGGCGGCGATTAGACTGGGGTCTGTAATGGCAACCGTCAGATTGCTGGCGGCGCCGGGGCCGGAAGTATCCGAGAAGAGAGGTTGGCCGGCCTTTCCGTTCAGATCGTAACCAGACGCCTGTGCGGCATTCATACTGGCGGAGAACTGGCTCGCTAGATTGTCCAGTTGACTGAGCATGCTGGGAATCGCTGTGTCTCGAATTTGAAGATTCCCGCCCAGTTGGCCGCCTTGCAAAGAGCTGGTAATGTCTTGACCTTGAGACGAAATATCCGTCATCCCGTTTGGCCCACTGGTTGTCTGAAGCGCGAAACTCTGACCTCCCACAACCAAAGGCGTTCCATTCCCAGTGGTTAGCGTTAGGCCATTTTCCGTCTGGATCTGGTTCACATTTGTCAGTTGGGATAGCTGCTGAATCAGTTGAGTCTCCTGGTCGCCAAGGCTGCCGGGATCCTGGCCCAGCTTTTGCATTTGTCCGACTTGGACGTTCAGCTGTGCGATCTGCTGAGTGAGAGTATTGATCTGGGTTACATTCTGCGTAACCGATTGATTCAAGCTTGACTGTATTGAGTCAAGGTTCTGCTCGGTTGAATTGAAATCGCCCGCGAGGTTTTGCGCCGCAGCGAGCACCGCCTGACGATCGGGCATGCTCGCCGGGTCGGTCGAAAGCTGGCTGATGCTGTTGAAGAATGCGGTAAAATCTGCCCCAATGCCTTGCGTGGGATTTGAGAAGAGGGTCTGCACCTGTTGTAAGGCGTTGTACTGCGCTTGCGCGCTACTTTGTTGTTGATTCTGATCTGCGATCTGAATCTGCAGAACCTGATCGGTGATGCTCTGGATTTGCTGCAGCACCACTCCGTTGCCGTAAGTTACGTTGTTCTCTTCGGTCGGCGCCGCTTCCGCGAATATCGCCACCTCGCGGCTGTAACCTGGAGTGTTTTGATTGGCGATGTTATTGGAGGTTACGTCCAGCGCGCCCTGATCGGCATCGAGCGCCTGAGCCGCTATCCACATCGAAGATGACAAGCTTCCCATGCTGTTATACCTCGCACGACCAAGTGTGGCGTTGTCGCATCCCGGACGGCTCGGGAAGGTAGCCCTCTCCGTGGCTGCGATAAAGAGCGATGATCGTTTCTGCGGATTTGCGGACACGCCTTAACAGGGCCGCGTAGGTGCGATTGAGCCGTCCGAGCGCGATGTAGGCGGAGCGAATCTCTTCTGGCATCGACGTCCGGGGGGCTGGGCCGTCAACTGCCTCATCCCTGGCAGTTGACGGCAGTATCCACTTCGACCCAGTAAGCCGGTTGCATAGTCTTTCCTGGGTCGCCAAATGGATCTCAAACCGTTTCAGGTCGTTCTGTTCGATGGCCGAGATTGAATCCGCTACCGATTGCGCAAGAGCACGCACCTGAGCAAGATGCTCAAGGTGTTCCTGCGTGCCGCTTGCGTCCGATTTCAACATGCTCCGGTTACTCTCTCAGTTCTTAACAATTCCGTTGATTCCCTAAGATCGCGTCAGCGATACCACCGGGATCGAGTTGGTACTGCCCGCTGCTGATGCTTTGCCTCAAGCTATCCACCTGGTCCTGCCGCATTTCGGGCGTTCCCAACGCTTGCGTGGCAAGAGCGCTGAGCGTGACCCTATCCTGCGAGATGCCGGACTTATCGCCTGTAGACGATACCTCGGACGGGTTTATAGCAGCCGTCGAAGACTTCTGCGTCTGCTCAGTTGAAACCGACTGCGGATCGGCGCTGTTAAATCCAATTCTCATAATCGAAACCCCTCGCACCTTGCTGGCAAACTCTTATCGGCCCTTCGATTGAAAAACTTCAGTCGTAGACCTTGCGCCCGCCCCTGCTCGCGTAACTACTTGTTATCCTTTAAGTTAGAGCCGTGCAAAGGTGTTGAACGCGCTATCGCCGAAGCCTGAGCTTGCGTAGCCGAATCCGATTCCTTTGCCGCTGCAGCGGTGAGATGCCTGCTGATCATTGCAGCAATTCCAAATCCCCCAGTCTTGCCCAGTCCCTTTGCGAGTGATTCGCAGGCGATGCTCTGAAATTGGTCGTGACCCGCATCGCGATCCTGATCCGGGTCGGTGCCTGGAACGGTGGCGAATGATTTCTCTGCTTTCTCTAGCCACTGACCCACCAAAAGGCTTTCGAAGTCGTGAGCCGCCTTGTCGATTTTTGACGAACTGTCTTTCGGCGAAGCATTACGCAGGGCTTGAACCGCCTGATCACTCCGTGCCTGCCCGAGGCTGGATGAGTCCGTGGCCAGGTTCGCGATGCGAAAATTTCCCATGATTTAGAGCACCTCCAGCTCAGCTTGCAATCCACCCGCGGCCTTTATCGCCTGCAGAATGGCGACAATGTCTCGCGCGGTCGCACCCATGGCATGCAATCCATTGATAAGCTCTTCCACATTCGCTCCTTCTTTCAGCTGAAACGAGCGGGCTGGTTTGTCTCTTGCCCGTACTTCAGTTTCAGGAATAACTTCGGTCTTTCCGTCCTTTGCATTTGGCAGCGCCTGCGAGACCGAGAATGTAGTGGTGACCTCAACCGTTAGATCGCCATGCAGTACAGAAACCGGAGACAGCTTTACATCGCCTCCCATCACGATTGTGCCGGTGCGCTCGTTCATCACAACTTTGGCGGGAGGGTGAATGGAGACCGTCAGATTCTGCACTTGCGCAATTAGCGCTGGAACCGAGGCGGCGCCGGATTGATCGACGTTTACGTCCACGTGGCGGCTATCCAGCGCGGAGGCCAGTTGTTTTCCAAATTCGTGGTTGATTGCGGCGGCGACATCCCGTGCGGACGTGAAATCCGGATCGCGCAGGGAGAAGGAGAGAACCTTGAGTTGTTTCAGGTCAATCGAAGAATCACGCTCCACAATTCCGCCGGCGGGAACACGGCCTACGGTCGCATGATTGACTACCTTCGAGTTCCCTCCGCCACCGGCAACATATCCCCCCAAAGTGAGTGCCCCCTGGGCCTCGGCATATACCTGGCCGTCGGCTGCATGTAAGGATGTGAGCAAGAGCACCCCGCCCTCAAGGCTTTTAGCGTCGCCGATCGCGGAGACCGTTACATCGAGAGCTGTTCCCGGCCGGGCAAAGGGCGGAAGCGAGGCTGTAACCATGACGGCGGCGACATCACGAACCTGAATCGTAGTCGCGGGAACCTGAACCCCCAGCCGCTGTAGAACGTTGGCCAGGGTCTGCGTGGTGAACTCGGTTTGCTGGCTGTCGCCACTTCGGTTTAGCCCGACAACCACGCTGTAACCAATGAGCGGGTTTTCCCGGATGCCCTCGATAGTCGTAATGTCTCGAACCAGAACGTGTCGAGTGTCTTCGGACTCCGATTGACACTTCAGAGGAAAGAGCAGAACAGACAAGAAGAAAGATAAAGAGATAAAGATGGACAGGCGAAGAGGGGCCAGGCTCAAGCCAAGTCGTTCGGAGCCGCTCTGGTTCACCACGTGAGCAGCCATAGTAGCCCCCGGATGATAGGATTCTGTCGGCCAATGTAATCCGAGACGACTCCCTTACCTTTAAGCTCGATCTCTAGATTGGCCAGAGACGTGGCTGAAGCCGTGTTGTTCGGCCCCACGTCCCCAGGGCGTAAAACCCCCCGCAGAATCAGGTTTTCATGTTGACTGTTGATAAGAATGCGCCGTTCCGCTTCCACAATCATGCTTCCACTAGGCAACATTGCAATCACGCGGGCGGACACGGTGGCGGTCACGCTTGAACCCGTCGACGTCTCGCCTTGTCCCTTCAATGTTTTGGAAGAGCTCATTCCAAGGAGGGGGTTGGCTGCCTGCGAACTTGTTCCTGGCGCATTAGCAATGGCGGAATTTGCCTGAAACGATCTTGAATTATTCACGTCGCCGGTGGATGAAGCCGCGGTCGTTTCCGATACCAGAAGCGTCACAACATCCCCCAGGCGGTGGGCTTTGTAGTCCGCGCTCATATCGGTAAGAGCGCCGTTCGGGCTATACAGGCTGCCCAAAGTCGTCGCTTCCTGAAGTGTCGGTTGCTTTTGCATCCGGGCGATATAATCGGCGCGCAACTTCTCCGAATCCTGTTTTTCCTTGGTGCTGGCCAACAAAAAAGGAGAGCTGTATAAAAACACAATGAACGTCGACAGAACGATCGCCGACCTGACGCACGGATGCATTCTCATAAGTTTCACGAGATCAGAGACTACCTTTCAGCATGCCAGTAGAAACTATCTCGGCATCGAAGAGCTGTCGGTGATCCAGACTGGCAACTCGAATTTTCTGGCCGCGCGCTCCGCCTTGCAAACAGATCACAGGTAATCTCATGAGAGAGTCCGCGCTTTCCAGAATCAGGGTGGCACGATCGCCGCCCCGAACAACATTTGGCTGCGCACTGGTTTCAACCGCCTGCACCGGATGGACTCGCGTGTCAATAGCGCTAGCCTCGTTGAGGCCGTGCACCAAAACATAGAAGGGCAGGCACTCTCCATTGTCCTGGCAGCGAAGCTTCACTTTCATTGTGCCGCCCGCGCCGCGGGACACGCTGACCACTCGTACACTTGCGCTTTCTTTGGTACGGCCGCCGGAGCCTGCAAGAAGTTCGATCTGGTCTGAATTTACGGGAACTCCAGCGAGGGCCATTGCATGCAGAACGTGTTCGGTCGAGGCGGCGTTTCGCACAATCTGCGTTTGCGTCCACGCTACAGGCGCGATAGCGAAAAACATCAACACTGACCGCACGAGCTTGCTGTTGCGCTTTTCTTTTGGCATCATTGCACGCGTTTAACGGCCGAGACTGGTAAGGTCCTGCAGCATCTGGTCCGCCGAGGTCACGACGCGCGCATTGGACTCATACGATCTCTGCGCCACAATCATGTTGACGAATTCCGCCACTACATCCACGTTTGACTGCTCCAGCATGCCTTGCTGAATTGTGCCCATGCCTTCGGCGGATCCCGGGGCGCCCACGATGGGGTCACCGGAGGCTGTGGTGGCAAGGTAAAGATTATTGCCAACGCTGTTTAGACCGCCCGGGTTTGGGAACATTGCCAGTTGAATGCTGCCAACCTGCTGGGCTGCGGTCTGCCCCGACTGAGTCACGGAGACTGTGCCGTCAGACCCGATCGTGACCGTGGTGGCGTTCGCTGGAATCGTAATGTTAGGTTGCAGCGGGGTTCCGTTTGCAGTAACTACGTTTCCCGTCGCATCGAGATGAAATGACCCGGCTCTCGTATAAGCAATTTGACCATCAGGCAACGTGACCTGAAAGAACCCTAGGCCTTGGATCGCCAGATCCAGAGGATTGCCTGTCGAACTGAAATTCCCTTGAGTCTGCACAACTTCGGACGCGCCAGGCATCGTTCCCAACCCGACCTGAAGACCCGCGGCAATGGTGGTTTCCTGCGTCGAAGCGGCGCCGGGCATGATCACGTTTTGATAGACCAAATCTGAAAATTGAAGCCGGCGGGAATAGAACCCGGAAGTGCTCGAGTTCGCAAGATTATTGGCGATGTTGTCCAGGTTAAGTTGTTGTGCTGACATTCCGCTGGCTGCTGTGTAGAGTGCACGAAGCATTTCCGGCTCCTTATATGTTGGTGGAAACTTTTGGTATCTCCTGCGTTGCAACTTGATTCATATCGGTGTGGAACATCGATAATGCTCGCTGCATGAGTTCTGCATAGCGTTGCACCGTGATCAATTCGACCGAACTGGCGACTGCATTTACGTTCGAGCTTTCCAGCATCCCTTGCTGGATACTTGCCTGAGTCGCCGGGATCGCAGCTTTATCTGGCGCCGAATAGTAAGTTTGCCCGACGCTCTGCAAAGGCGTTCCCGGCTTGAAATCGACAATCTTCAACTGCCCTGCCAGGGCGCCATTCACGGAGATGGTTCCATCCGGACTCACTGAGACTGGTGCGCCCAAAATCGGTAAAGGACGATTATCGGTCCCCAAAACCGGATCCCCGGCAGATGTGACCAATTGTCCTTTCGGAGAGACATGGAAGTTTCCGTCCCGTGTGTACACTTGGCCATTGGCGGTTTGAACCGAAAAAAAACCTTGGCCTTCGATTCCAAGATCCAATTCATTACCCGTTTTTTCTAGATTGCCTTGAGAAAGATCAAGCTGGCCGCCGCCCAGAACCGAGTAGTCGTTCACCGCTTGATTCAGCCCGGAAAGCGACGCCCCGGAAGAGGTTGCCAGAAGCGAGCTGAACGAGTCGTGCTGAGCCCGATATCCGGGAGTGCTCACGTTGGCAAGATTGTTCGCCACCAGATCAAGAGTCTGGCTTCGCGCCATCAACGCCGTGCATGCTGCATAGAACCCGCTATCCATTGAAACCTCTGCAATGGATAAGCACGGGCGGGGCCACACGGGAAATCTGGAAGGATAGCTGTAAGTGATTGAAGATTCGTCGATGCCGGACCGCGCGAATGAGAGCAGGATTAAAGCGCCCGCGCCATTGCGGCGCCAATGACGTTCTACATTATTATTTCTAATCCCTTCCTATTCTGTAAGGCGGATTCTTGGCGCGTAGACTCGGAGATTCACGAGCCGCTAGGAATTCCAGCCGAAACGCCCAGCTGGATGCATTAATCGCAACCTCAAGCAATGCCCGCGATTCACGAGTGATACAGACTTCACGGTCCCCACCGATCACATCCGCCAGCGCGCGGGGAAATCCCCAGGCGTCCGCCATTTGGCACCCGAGATCATGGGATTCCATTGCCGCTGAGCCCGTGATCGGCCAGCCCAAGACCACGGGCAACTCGCCGAGGTTCCACAATAATCCTGCCATGTAGGCTTCTTCGAGGCGGACCTCGGGGAATTCGTAGGCTAATTCTTCAGCGACCAGGGCTGTCAATCGGGAATGTGCCCAGAATCGCCGGGCTACAGTTGATCCGGCATGGCTCGGCAGATTGTCCTGGAGGGGAATTGTCCGGGATGCCAGCTCTCTCAGTTGGTCGACTCCAACGCGCACCACGAGTTCGCTCAGCGAAACGATTCTATCCGGCGATTCCTGAGTCTCAGCTGCGGCGAGACGCAATAACTGCGTCGTGAGTCCAATATCGCTTCGTATGATGTTGGTAATGTCCCGCAGATCGAAGACGGGGCTGGACAAACTCAACTCCAACTGGAGCAACGTATTTGCCAACGCGGGCGGACTGGGAAAGTGTGCTTCGCCACGCAGCGCACCGGTCGACGGTCCCGGTGCGCAAACTACTAGTTGTTGAGCGGCAACCGTCAGTCGAGCTCTGTGATTTGTGTCCTTTGCAAACATTGGGACCATCTCGCCGTTTACTTATCGGCTATCATTGGTCCCAACTTTAACTAACGGCCAAAATGTCCAGCACAACTAGCTGCTGCGCACCCGAAATAACAGATCCATTTCCCGTTCTTTCCCCCAGATGCGAATCCAGAGGTACTCGCGGCAGATTCCTAGCCGGATCCGATCTGCCACCAGCTGAACAACATAGCTCGTAGTGATGCGCGCCAGCTCGACAGCATCTACAATTTGTTCGAAAACGAGTTCGTCCTCGCCCACCAAGAGGGCAGACGGCGGGTGCAAGTGCAACTCATATTCGCGGGCGGTTATGAAACAGGGTATCGGCGTACAAGAAGTTATGTGCCCGATCGTATAAAGAATTTGGTGTTGGACACTGCTAACAAAACCGATCAAGAGCCGGCGCTCACTTTCGGAGTAGTGGACTGGAAGCATTCTGTACAGTTCCATAAATCGCCGTGGAACCCGAACCTGAACATCCAGCCGCCGGTCGCCCAAAGGAAAGACCGGACATGCCCATTGCGAGGCCACTGCCGCCGTTACCTGTTCCTGGGTGGCGAAACCGAGCTGCTGCACTACCTCTCCAAAATTCGACTCCGTCGCGCGGTGCAGGTTGAGCGCTATTTTGAGTTGTTCTGCCGATAGGATCCCTCGTTGCAATAGCAGTAATCCCAGCGGCACTCGCGAAGTGTGCGGCTTTGCCGGGGCGACTTGAGAGTTCATCAAGTCCGCAATCTTTTCTCTGACCGTACGCTCAAAACACTCTGCACAACAATACCAATCACCCTCCACGTTCAACCCGGGGTTCCGCGGGCCGAACGCCTGCAGCCACGTCTTCCTGTCGCAACTACGATTGGCGCACTTAGGCGACAGTTTCCGCCATATCGAGGAACTCTTCGGGGTGATTTGTATGTCTGGCATAATCCGCTCTGAGTCGATCCTTCGTTAACTACAATGCTTGCTCAATCTCGGAATTCTGAAGCGCTGCGCGAAGCTTCGAAAGCGCCATGGTATGTATCTGCGAGATTCGCGATTCCCGCAACTGCAGCACAGCAGCAATCTCCTTCATAGTTAGTTCCTCTTTGTAGTACAGAGAAATCACCAGTTGCTCTTTTTCGGAGAGAGTCGCGATCACTTTAGCTAGTTGATCTTTGACTTCCGTCCGCACGCATTGCTCAAATGGATTTTCGTCGCGACTGGGCGCTGACTCAATGAGGTCCTGCTTTTCGGAACGGTCGTACGTGGAACTGACCTGCTGGCCCACCAGAATTGCTCCATCGATGCGGTGAGCTATGTCAAAAAGTTCGTCGATCGAAATGCCCAATTCCGCGGCAATTTCCTCTTCCTCTGGTTGCCGTTCCAGTTGCTTTGACAGTTTCGAAATTGCCTCTTCGATCTGACGGCCCTTGTGGCGAAGCCGTCGTGATCCCCAGTCCAGCTCACGAAGGCTATCGAGTATGGCGCCGCGAATGCGGAACTTGGCATACGACTTCAGCGGCGCACCCTTGCTTGGGTCGTAACTGCGAACCGCCTCAATCAGACCGATCACACCCGCGTGTACCAAGTCCTCGAGGGGAACTTGTTGGGGCAGGCGCTCATGAATTCGTCTTGCAATGTAATAGACCTGAGGCAGATCGTTCATGATGAGCTGCTCTTGGTCTTCTTTTTCGTCTACTTGCTGTTCCTTGTAAGCGGCTTGTGCCTGTAGCATGGGTCCTCAGATCGTGATTGGGATAATTGATTTAACCTAAAGCTCCGATCGATTGAACCGGAACTAACGGCGGAATTTCCGTAGGAGCGAGTACGACAATTTTTGGTAGAAACGGCTCCAGCATCCTGCGCAGTTGAAAGCGTGCCGGAGATTGGCACAATAGAATCGGCGGCGCAGTCACCACCTGGTCGCCAAAGAGTTTGCGTAAGCCATCGCACACCCGGCGCGCCGTGTTCGGTTGTATCGCGCCGGCTGTGGCGGGCTGGGGATTCAGACTGCGCGCACATTCTTCTTCTGTCGCACGATCGACCGTCACGACTTTCAGCTCTCCTTTTTCGTCCAGCAGTGGCCGAACTAGCGCACGTCCTAACATCTGTCGAATCGCCTCGACCAACAACACGGGGTTCTTATTCCCCGCGGCAGTTTCGACCATGGTTTCCAGAATTGTGCCCAGATCGCGGATCGAGACTTGCTCGCGCAACAACTGCTGCAGTACTTTCTGTATTTCTCCCAGCGTCATCAGCTTGGGAAGAAGCTCTTCCACCAGCTTGGGATGAGAGTCCCCCATCCTATCGATGAGGCGTTTCGTCTCCTGGCGAGTTAGAAGCAAGTGCGCGTTCTGCTTCACGACCTCGCTCAGGTGAGTGGCGAGAGCGGAAGTGTGATCGACGACGACATATCCGGCCGTGACTGCCTGCGGTTGCAACTCGGGTGAAATCCATTTCGCGGGAGCGTTAAAGGCGGGCTCGCGGGTTTCCTGTCCAGGCAGCGGAGGGAGCGATGCCTGGGAGCTGATGGCAAGCAGGCAATCGCGGCGCATCTCCCAGCGCGCAATTTCAACCCCGCGCAGATAGATCACGTATTCGCGCTCTTTCAGCGTCAAGTTATCGGTAATGTGGATGGAAGGAACGAGGAATCCAAGTTGTTGAGCTAATTGCTTACGCAGCGAACGCACCTTGCCCAGCAGTTGGCCGCCCTGCTTGCTATCTACCAGAGGCACCAATCCCAATCCGACCTCCAGCATCAATTCATCCAGTTTTAAAACCGAATCGAGTGGCTCGGAAGCTGGCGCGCCAGCCGTTTGCGGCTTGGCAGGATCGCCCCCGGATGGCGATAGCGCTTCACCGGCTTCTGTGGTTACCCGGCGGGCGACAAACACTAGTATCCCGGCCATCAGGATGAAGGAAAGCTTCGGCAAGCCTGGAATAATTGCAAGTCCTCCCATGACTCCCGCAGCGATCCATAAAGGACGTTTCTTGCGAAACAGTTGCTGGCCAAGATCCGCCCCCAGTGTGCTGTTTGAGGATGCCCGCGTGAGCACGATGGCGCCGGCAACGGAAACCAGGAGTGACGGGATCATGCTGACCAATCCATCACCCACGGTCAGCACCGTATAAGTTTTCAAAGCTTCCATGAAAGGAATACCGTGCTGAAAAACTCCAATCAGGAAACCTGCAATGATGTTGATGGCCGTAATCAAAATTGTGGCCAGGGAGTCGCGCTGGCTGAAACGAGCGGCGCCGTCCATCGCCCCATAAAACTCGGCCTCATGGGCAATCTGTTCCCGGCGGGACCGAGCTTGTTTTTCGTCAATCAGCCCGGCGTTCAGGTCGGCATCGATTGCCATTTGCTTGCCAGGCATGGCGTCCAACGTGAATCGGGCCGTGACTTCCGCGGTGCGGACCGCACCGTGGCTGACGACCATGTATTGAATCGCGATCAAGGCCAGGAACAAGACGAATCCAACGACGTAATTACCGCCGACCACGAATTGTCCGAACGACTCAATTACCCGTCCCGCGGCTGACGCACCCTCACTGCCGTGCAGCAGAATACGGCGGCTACTGGCCAGTCCGAGCGACAAACGAAACAGAGTAAGCAAGAGCAACAAACTGGGAAATACGGAAAACTGCACGGGCTTCAATATCTGGATGGCAACCAACATCACCAGAACCGCCGCAGTGATGCTGATGGCCAACAATAGATCGACCACCAATGCGGGCAGTGGAATCAGCATGACAAAGACCATGCTCACGGCCAGCGCTGGCACGATCCAGTCGGCAGTACCTCCAGCCGCGGAACCCTTCACTTTTGGTTTAGCCGCCATTATTTCTCCGAATCACCTTTCACGCTTCAACGTGCCTGACTTTCTTTTGCCTGCTGACGCGCGCGCGTCTGGGCGCGGAACACAAACGCGAGAATCTCGGCGACAGCAGCATAAAGCGCTGCCGGAATCGGTCTTCCGACTTCCACCGTGCGATAAAGTGCCTGCGCCAAAGGGGGATTCTCCAGCACTGGAATCCCATGCCACCGGGCAACTTCTTTAATCTCCTGCGCCAGGTGATCTCGTCCCTTGGCGATGACAATGGGAGCCTCCATCGCCATTTCATAGCGCAGCGCAATGGCAAAGTGGGTTGGGTTGGTGATGACCACGCTGGCCTTCTCGGTATCGCGAAGCATCTGGCGTCTTCTCATGCTGCGCTGCAGGCGCCGAATGCGACCCTTAATCGCCGGGTTACCCTCCGATTGCTTGTGTTCATCTTTCATGTCCTGGCGGCTCATCTTTAGATCGCCTTCCAGTTTTTGCCATACCAACAGGTAATCCACCCCCGCCCACGCCACCAGCACCAGACCCGACTTCCACACCAACTCTCCCATCACGCCAACTAGAAAACTCGTATAGGCACGGACTCCGAGTTCGGAGGTATGAACCACGCTTTCCCAGTGCTTCGTCACCGTCGCAACCCCAATCCAAACGATGATTCCAAATGGCAGCAGTGACTTCAGAATTCCGCTGAGACCGGCGAGAGAAAACATCTGTTTCAACTTCCCGGCCGGATTCATTCTTTCGGGCTTCGGTATCAATGCTTCGGGAGCAAAAATAAGTCCGCCTTGCGCAAGGCCGCCAGAAACCGAAAGAACCCAGGCGGTGACCACGATCGGCACGATCCAGCGCAACACCGCGCAGCCAGTCCAAAACAGGATCGGGCCGCCGGGCATGATCGGCTGTTGAATTGACAAGTCCAATGTGTTCTGGAAAAAGCCTCGCCATTGTCGCGGTACATCCGGGAGCCGCCAGGCTAGCAACGCGAGCGCACCACCCCATGCCAACGCATTGGAAAGTTCCCTCGTACGGGCAACCTGTCCTTGCTCGCGGGCTTTCTTTCGCCGTTGCGGTGTCGCTTTTTCTGTTTTGCTCGAGTCGGCCATGTTTTAGTAGTGCGCCAGGTGCAATAAACGTTCGGTGTATGCAATTGATTCCGTAAAATAGCGCTCAAACAGGTGCGGCCAGAAACGCATTGTGATTCCGAGAACCGTCACTCCCAACATGCTTTTCACCGCGGGCCCCAACAACATGAGCGGCATTTGCGGCGAAGCTTTTCCCATTAACCCAAGCACAATGTCCGTAAGAAGTGTTGCCGAGAGGACCGGCGCCGCGATCTGGATTCCGAGGTCGAACACAACCGCTCCCTCATGCAGCAGCGCTTGTACGAATAACGGATTTAGAGTTGCGGATCCCGGCGGCAGATAATCGAAGCTGTGTACGACCGCACGCAAGATCCAGTGATGAACGTCCAGCCCGAGAAAGATAAGCATGGCCAGAGTTTGGTGGAAGAATGCCACGACCGTACTGTCGACCTGAGTGTTGGGATCGAGAATATTCACCAGCGAATATCCCATCTGCACACTCAATACCTGGCCCGCCATCTGGGCGCCCTCGAATACGATATTGGTTGCTATTCCGATCGCTATTCCGACTACCGTTTCGCTCGCTACCAGCATCGGCCAATGCGACAGTGTGACCGCGTGCAAGCGAGGCGAATAGACAGGGTAGAGAATTGCTGTAATCGCGATTACCAGGACGGTCTTGATTCGCGCGGGAATCACGGCGCTGCCAAAGAACGGCGCAAACAGCATCAGCCCCGAAACTCTGAGGCCTATGACGAGTACCGCACCTATAATTTGTGTGAGCGCGATGTCCATGTCTTTAAGGCAAGTACGGATGAAAATCCGATAACAGTCGAAACGTAAACTCGCACAGCTGCTTCCACATCCATGGCATGAGAAAGAACACTGATGCCGCGACTGCCAAGAGTCTCGGCACGGCTGAAATTGTGGTCTCCTGAAGCGATGTCAAAACCTGGACGACATTGATCGACAAGCTCACTACCACCGCAACCGCCAGTATTGGGCTGGCAAGTAAAAACACCTCCCGCATGGTCAAGCGGCCCAAATCGATGGCTTGTTCGACCGGCATCAACATCAGCTGAAACTCCTCATCAGAGATCCGATCAGCAGATTCCATCCGTCGACCATTACAAACAACAGCAGCTTGAGGGGCGTGGAGATTACGACGGGAGGCAGTTGCAGCATTCCCACCGAAGTCGAAATCGATGCCACGACCATGTCGATCACTAGAAAAGGCAAAAACAAAACGGTCCCTATCTGGAATCCCATCCTGAGCTCGGAAAGTATGTATGCGGGCGCTACTACCCTGAGCGATAGATCGTTCGGGCTCCGCGGCCGCCCTTCCTTAGACAATTCCACAAACAGCGCGACGTCTTTTTCGCGGACATAGTGCAGCATGAATTGCCGTACCGGCCCTGATCCCCGCGCCAGTGCTTCCGTAGCCGAAATTCGTCCTTCTTGCAGAGGCAGCACGGATGTTTGGTAAATAGTGGCGCCGACCGGCTGCATCAGAAAGAAGGTGAGCACCAGAGAAAGGCCGATCAGTGTTTGATTTGTGGGAGTGGTTTGCAGTCCGAGCGCTTGCCGCAAGAAATGAAACACTACCAGTAGCCGCGCGAACGGCGTCATGCACAGTAACAATGAAGGGATCAGAGTGAGAAAGGTTAACAGTACTACGATGGTCCATGAAGTCGATCCCTTGCCCATGCCGGTGATACGAATCTCGTTCGGATCGGCGGGCATGGATGGACTTGCTACCGTCTTTGGAACCGCTGGGCTTTCTGTGTGGGATGGCTCCGCTGCGTCGCTCGACGCAACGGGGGCCTGCGCTGCGCCTGGTAAAGCGCCAATAATCGGGAGCATGAAGATCGCAATGATCCTCGCCCAGCGCAATGAAACGATCGTCATGCCTGCACCGCATCATGAGCCCAGCGACGCTTTAGAACCTCAGAAAAGTCCGGTGTGGGTTCGAGCCGGGCGAGCGTTACTACCGAACTCGAAGCGCCACCTACGAGAAACTGCTCGCCATCGACCTCGATGACTGCAACAAAGCGCTTCTCGCCGAGAGAAACGCTCTCGCATACGCGTAGCCGCTTTTTAGTAGGCCTGCTTCCGAGCTTCTGCATCCAATTCCACGCCTCACCCAACCAATGCAAAATCGTGCTCAGCCGTGTCGATTGCCCCATCTTGGTCAGATGGGTGAAGACCGGAACATCGCTTCCCAGTGCACCCTCACAAGGTTGCTCCGGCAGGAGGGCAGTGCTGCTGCAAGGCATGGGTCGAATTTCATGCGGAGCCGTGTCAATTACTTCTGAATCAGCAACGCGGTCGATCGCCAGCGGCAAGCCCTGTGCCTCAGGTTGCTCGTCTATCTTTGGAATGACCTCATCGACCTTCATGCTCATTTCAGTCAACTCGACCGCTTCGCCAACTGCTTCAGTTTTTAAGGGACTCTGTTTGCTGAGAGACCTGGTTTTACGAACGGGCGCAGTCTTTTTCTTCGCCTTCGCCCTGCTGTCCGAGTCTTTGTTCTTGGTTCGCTTGATCCGGGTGGAAGCCGGGGCTTCTGTTTCGACCACCAACTCCGGGCTTAGCTCATTGATCTTTCTACTCATTCCAGTTCCTTGATGCGTATTGCCAATCGGTTCTCGATCACTTCAAATTCGGCGCGAGCGAATAAAAGTCCATTGGCTCGCAAGGGAATGTCACTGGTGGAAGGGCAAGCGGTCTCTACGATTGAGTCGTTACCCAAACAAAGCAAATCTCCGACGGTAAAGTTGACCACGGGAATTTCGAGTGACAGTTGGCAGGGAAGCCAACCGAATTTCTCCACCAGATCTTTCGGCACCTCTGCAATCGCATGAGCCGGGCTCGATTGCGTCTCCTTAGCGCGCTGTACGGCTGCATCCATCAGCTTCACAAATGCAAGTCGTGTACCACGCGCCCGTGAGGTCGCAGTCGAGTGCTATGTCTGCAAAGAATGTGCGTTGACAACAACTTGGGAGGCCGCAATTACTGGCGTACATGTACAACCGCGGCGCGGACTGATTAGAGGTCGAGTAGAAGAAGAAGAGGTGCGGCGCGGCTGGTTGACCGCGCCGCCGAATCCTCTAATTAGAGATTAATTCCCCGGCTCGGCCTGGAGATCAATCGTGGTGCTGCTTACAGAATCGAACGTGGTTACCACGCGAGCATCGGCTTCGAATGCGCGCTGCACGATAATCAAGTTGGTGAACTCGGTGGAAATATCCACATTTGACTGCTCGACCGCGCCTCCGGTAATCGTTCCCAATCCTCCACTGTTGGGCGCTCCGACCACCGCCGCGCCCGAAGCCAGCGTGCTTTGGTAGCTGCCTCCGCCCACCAGCTGCAAGCCTTGCTGGTTTGCGAAGCTTGCCAGCGCAATCTGTCCGATCGCCTGCGTCTGCCCATTGCTAAACTGTCCGTCGATCGTACCGTCTTGCATGATCGTGAAATTCTGCAGGGTGCCACCGACGTAGCCGTTTTGGTTTGTAGTGGAAGTGGCGCTCGTTGATGCGGTCTGCGTGATAAGCGAGCTTCCCGTCGGGTTGGTAAGGCTCCATGCCACGCTCATATTTGCCGCGCCATCTGCCAAACCGTTGAGGTTCACCGGTACCGAGCCCGTAGGGGAAGTCAGGTTGCCGCTGCTATTGAAATTCAGGGTGCCGCTGGCCAGAACCGTGGGATTGCCGGTGCCGCCGGTGTCCGCCGCGGGCAGCGTAACCTGGTAGGTCCAGGTATTAGGGGCGGTCATGGTGTAGTTGAACGTCAGCGTATGAGACTCTCCCAGGGAATCGTATACCGTCATCGGTGTTGAGAAAGTTGTCCCCACAGGTGAGGCCGCATCCAGGTTGGTCGTTTGCTGCATGGTAGTAGTTGCGGCGGGAGGACTGCTTTGTCCTTGCCCCACATTAAGAGAGGATAAAGACGCCCCTTGGTTGACCACTCCGTTCACAGCGGGATAACCCATCACTGTCTCACCATCCGTAGTGACCAATTGACCGGAGGAATTGACCGTGAAGTCTCCATTCCGCGTGTACTGAATCGTGCCGTTCGGTTCTGCCGTAACGAAGAAGCCGTTGCCCGTAATGGCAGCATTGGAGTTCACGCCAGTGTCCTGCAAACTGCCATCGCTGAAGTTAGTAGAGGTCGACCCGACTTCGGATCCAGCGCCGATTTGGATGGGATCGCCCGCGCCATCGCTGCCATAGTTTTGATAGAACAGGTCCTGAAAGTTTGCCTGCTGGTCCTTGTAGCCGTCTGTATTTAAATTGGCGAGATTGTTCGAAATGATGTTCAAGGCTTCCGAAGTAGCCGCCATACCGGATAGAGGAATCGAAAATGATGCCATTAGAAGGCTCCTGTCAGTAATTGCTGCGCATAGGAAGCCGCAGCGTTTGTGGGCGACATCGCAGCCTGCGACGGCAACATGCCCGTGTTGGAATGAATGGCCGAAGCCGCTGTGGCGCCGGAAGCCGCACTGGTCGGTGACTCACCCAAAGCGGTCGAGAGGTCCTGGTTGATGTTTATCAGCTGCTGCAGTTGGTTCATCGAAAACATCTGGCTGACCATGGTCGTGGGATCCATCGGTGAGGTTGGATCCTGGGACTGTAGTTCGGTCACCAGCAACTGAATAAAGGTTTGCTCTGCGCTGTTTGAGCTTTGAGTTGCGCTTGAGCTTGAGCTCGATGGTGTGCTGGAGCTTGCAGAGCTCGTGGAACTTATCGGACTTGTAGAGCTGAAAGGAGCCGCCACTAGCCCCGACGCAAGACTGGGTAACGCTGAAATATGCATGGTTCTATTTCTCCTCGCTGCTGCTTTGTTTTATGCCGTTTTGCACTAAACCTTACATGTGAATATCAAGTCGTGACGCTGGCGCAGTCGCCTCAACGGCAACCATCGCATTCGTCGAACTTTCATCCCGTCCACTTCCACTTCCACTTCCCAAACTTGTCGCGTACATGGGCTGGCTATTTCTTGGCTTCTGTTGCTCGGAACCTGTGGATTGGCCGCCGGTGTGATTCTGCAGCGTAATGCTCGCCACCGGCACTCTCTGTTCCGTAAGCCGGTTCTGCAGGCCGGTTAGCTCCGCCGCCATTACCCGCCCCAACTCTCCGCGCTCGACGGAAATTTCGGCCGTGAACTGATTGCGAACCATCGAGGTCCGGATATCGACGCTGCCGAATTCCCCGGCTCGTATTCCGAGCCGGAGTTCAGCCTCTCCTATACGCTCAACCAGCTTTGCCGACTGCACCAGCGATGGGAGATAAGAGTTTGCCGGCTCTCCCGGCAATGGGGTCTGCGAAACGCCTGTCGATTTCTGCTCGAGTTGACCGGGCTGCTGACCGCTACTTTCCTGCGGCAGGCTCACAGGCGCGCTCTTCCCGTCGTTTGCATTGAGCGAGGATTGAATTCCGTCCAAAGAAAAGATGGGGGAAGAATCGGGTGCTTTGACGGGGGCAATATCCGTACTTTGAGCCGTTGTGTCTGAGCTCAAAGACGACTGAGAGTCATTCTTCTGGGTCTCGGCCTTTATAGTTCCCGAGTCTCCGGGATTTTTCTGCGATGTTCCAGCCCCCGTCGGGTTCACGGCGCTTTGGGATCTGTCCAAAGACAGCTTGCTCTGTGTTGTCGATGAGCTACAGAATCCCGTCTCAAGATTCGGAGCGGAAAAAACCGATGGCGGGAGAGAAGCAGTTGGAAGCAGCAAGGCCTGATCGAATTCGGTTTGTGCCGCAACTTGAGCCTTACTGCCATCAGAAGTCTCGCTCGTGCCGCGTGAAATGTTGCGGCCTTGAGCTGGCGCATTATCGGGTTGCGATTTTGGAGCAGACACGGCTACTCCGGGCAAGTTGGCAATGAGGCTCGCCACCGCTTTCGTGTCGCCCAGATTTTCACCCGGTGAAGTCGCTGAATCCTGATCGTGAGCATCTCCCTGAGTTTCTGTGGCAGCGGCGTCTTTCGATGGTGTCGACGCGGAGACTGGTAAGCCAGACTGGTCCTTCGGAGCACTTGAGGCAGTTCTTAAAATCGACGAACTGTTGCCTTCGTTGTTGGGAGCCTGGCCAGTCAGAGCCATTTCTCTTGCGGCCGCGTCCGCGAAGAGGGTATCGGGCGAGAAATCGTTGACGTTGATGGTCCCTTGAGGAAGAGAAACTGGCGCTGGCAATGGCTGAACTACGACGACTGGAACCGTTTTGTCCAGCGCCTCAGAGCTGGACGTAGCAACCTGGGTTGAAACATGAGGATCGGGCTTCGAGTTGGTCGCTTTGGAAACGTTTGTTTTCGAATCGCTGGTTTTAGAGTCGTCGCTCTCAGATTCTGAGGATTTAGTATCCAACGACTTGGAATCCGATGACTGGTAGTCCGATGAACTGGCTTCTCGCTCCGACGGCCCGCTGACCGAAGATGTCGTCTCGCCACTTCTCACCGCCCTATCTGCCAATGACTTACCTGCGGACGGCGTCGACTGTTCGAGTACATCCGAAAAAGATTGCTTCGCAGCAGGCGCTTGCGATGAAGGCGATGTGGAGGAGATTCCACTGGGTGCGATTTTTGGTGCGATTGCAATCACGATTTTCTGTTGACCGGACAGTACCTTTGCAAGCTTGAGGCCAAATTTTCCCGATTAGAGACTCTTTCCCGGCATGGCACCAGCTTGTTGTCAATTAAAGACTTTTTAGGATTGTGCCGATTAGAAGGGAACTTGAACTGTTACAGAAACGGTCCGCTAGGCAACTGTTGCCCATGGATGGATGGGCAAGGTTTGCCTAGTGGCCGTGGCCACGCCGCGACCCATGCCGCGATAAGAAGAGATCGTCGATCACGGCCTGCTCCCGCTTAGCTTGTTCTTTGCTGAAAGCCTCGAACTGCTTTTCGCGGAGTTTTTCCAGAGTCTCGCGATTGCGCCGGGCAAGTTCATAAGAAGCCAGTTGCTGTCGCCACTTCATCTTTGCTTCCTTGAGCAGGTTCTGCAGCCCCTGGCCTTGCTCCTCGAGTGCGCGCGAGTATTCATATGCGGTTTGCACTTCGGCGGCGGGAACACCGTGGGCAAGTTGGGCGGCCCGATTGTGGACTGCCGCCGAGAGTTCCTCTTCCACCTGGCGAATTCTCAACTCGACGTGGCTGACTTCTTGTTGGATTCTTTCGAGAGCAAAATACTCCCGCTGTTCCAGGCTTTCCCGGTAGCGCAGTACGGTGGCCAGAGGGAACCGGAAGGACATGGCTAGCTGGGTAGTGCGATCAATCGTTCCAGATTCGAAGCCAGCGGCGCCCGATCATCCGGCTCTTGCCGCAGAAATTTGTCGACCTGTGGCAGAACTGACAGCGCCTTGTCCAAAGTGACATCCGTGCCCTTCTGGTAGGCGCCGATACGCACTAGATCCTCGGACCGAGCGTAGGCCGCGAGCAACATTCTCAATGCCCCGGCTTTCTGCATGTGCTCCCGCGAGCAAACGTTAGGCATCAACCGGCTCAGGCTGTCCAGAACTGAGATCGGAGGGTAATGATTGCGCAGGGCTAGCCGCCGATCCAGCACAATGTGGCCATCCAGCAAAGAGCGGACCGTGTCGACGATAGGATCCTGTTGATCGTCACCCTCCATCAGCACGGTGTAGAAAGCCGTGATACTCCCCTGCGAAAATCGCCCTACCCTCTCTACCAGTCGGGCGAGCATGGTCAGTACCGATGGCGTATAGCCCTTTGCGGTCGGGGGCTCTCCAGCAGCTAAGCCAATTTCCCTTTGCGCCATCGCAAATCGTGTCAAAGAATCCACCACCAGCAAAACGTTCTTGCCCTGCGAGCAGAAATATTCAGCTACAGCAGTAGCCGAAAGCGCAGCTCGGATTCGCAATAAAGGGGATTGGTCCGAAGTGGATACGACTACGACGGAACGTTTCCGTCCCTCTGCACCCAGCGTCGCTAGAAATTCTCCCACTTCTCGGCCGCGTTCACCGACCAATGCAAGCACCGTCATGTCAGCTGATGTGTTTCGGGCCATCATTCCGATGAGCGTGCTTTTACCCACCCCGCTGCCACCGAAAATCCCTAATCGTTGGCCTCGCCCACACGTCAGGAAACCATCCACTGCGCGGATGCCGCAACCTAATGGCTCAAGGATCGGTGTACGGTCAAGCGCTTGCGGTGCTGCTCCGTCGATGAGTCTTGATCTCACGGCGCGATACTCTCCCATCGAGTCCATGGGCTGGCCGGTCGCATCGATTACTCTTCCGAGCATCTCCGGGCCGACCCTTAGACAGGGTCTCGCACCCCAGGTGACGATCTGGTCTCCGAACCGAATCCCCTGTGGTTCTTCGAGCGTCATGGAGAGAACATTGGAGCCACGGAATCCAACGATCTCACCTGGGAACCGGATGCCGCTCGAATCGACTATTTCGCACGATTCGCCGACGGAACAGAACGGTCCCGCGGATTCCACGAGATTGCCCACGATCTGAGTTACACGCCCTTTCCATCGCAGGGTCGAACCGCTCCTCAGCCAGTTTGCATAGGGTTCGAGGGGGGCGGGGTTCATTTCGTTTCAGGCCTCCGCGCCAGTAGATCGAAAAAACCTTGTTCCACTTCTTTCAGTTGCGCGTCCAGCCCGAGGTTGGCACTGCCCAGTTCGGTTTCGAGGACGCAGGCTTTTGGCTCCAGGGTCAGGTCTTCGACCACCTGCAGATCTGTCTGGTCTCGGAAGTAGTGCCTCCAGGTCTCTGCATCCTCGGGCCGTATACGAACGACGACCTTTGTGTTCTGTTGAAATCGCTCAAGCATCACCTTCACCAGTCCCGCCACCACCATGCGGTCTACCTGAGCCTCCCGGTGCAGAATCTTGGCGGCAATTGCCAGCGCCAGGTGAAGCAATTCAATTTCGACTTTGGAGTAATATTCTTTCCGCTGATGCTGAAAGTCGTGCAACAAATCGGCGATGCGCTTGCGCTCTCGTGACAATTCCTCTTGAAAAAGCGCTGCCGCCTGGCGCTCTCCTTCCACTAATCCCGCACGGTGAGCTTCCGCGATGAGGCGCGACATTTCTTCCTGGCTCGCGTGCGGCCCCTCGTCGGCCTTCGCGCTTTCTGCTTCGCGCGATAGGACGGGAGTTGGTGGCTCGAGATCGGGGTCTACCCGGAGCAGATCCAAGGCGTCGTGATAGGGAAAGGTTTCCACCACGGGACTCAATCCGGCGGCACTATTCTCATACGACGTACTCATCGTCTCCCTCCGCCTTTAAAGTCACCTTGCCCTCGGCTTCGAGCTTACGTAATAAAATCACCGCTTCCTGTTGCGCTTGAGCTACATCTTTGCCGCGTACCGGACCCAACGCTTCCATATCCTCCTTCAGCATCTCGACTGCCCGCGAAGACATAGCTCTAAAAACGTGATCTTTCAGATCCGCACTCGCACCTTTCAATGCCACTGCCAGTGTCTTTTTATCCATCGATCCCAGCCACTCCCGAACGGCGACATCAGCGACGCCCAGAAGGTCTTCGAATGTGAACATCAGGTTGCGGATATTAATAGCGGTCTTGGGGTCGTTTTGCTCAATGCTCTCTAGAAGCGCCTTTGCCGCTGCAGGTTCAAGATGGTTCATCACGTCGGCAACACTCTTGAAGCCCGCATAATTCTTTCGGCTCTGCTCCCCCAGTGACAACAACTTCCGATTGAGAACATCGGAGACTTTTTCGGCGATTTCAGGAGAAAACTGACGCAATTGCGAAAGACGCATAACCGATTCGGCGCGAACCGGTTCAGGGAACTTCATCAATAGAGCAGAAGCCTGCTTCCCATCGAGGTGGGCCAGAATCAAGGCGATTGTTTGGGGATGCTCGTTCTCAAGGAACTTCGCCAATTGCTGGGGATCAGCCTTTTGCAGCAAATCCAACTGGCCGGCGCTCAATTCCTGCAACTGGATAATCTTTTGCAGAAGTTTGCTGGCGTTATCCGCCCCATAAGTTTTGACCAGCAGGCGACTGGCGAATTCCAGACCCCCGGCAGCCAGGCTATCCTGATTGTTTGCGAATTGGCTGTATTCCTCTAAGACACCATGAGCAATCTCGGCTGGAACTCTGCCCAATTCCGCAAGTTCCTTCGTTACGATCTGAACCTCTTTCTCGGAAAGGCTGCGGTAAACTGCGCTGGCAGCTTCTTCCCCCATGACCGCCACGAGTATCGCGGCCTTGCGAGCACCATTGATTGGCGAAGGGACGCGACTTGTCACCGGGCACCTTCATTGAGCCAGGCTTGAATCAGCTTGCCGGTCGCCGCTGGCTCAGTTTTCGATTTTTCTACGAGCTGCTTTCTCATTGCGGCGGTGCGAAGTTGCTCGGGAGACCTTGACGCCTCGTCGCCGGCTGCGAGTTCCGCTCCTGTCGAGCCTTTCACTTGCGATCGCTGCGAAGCGATGCCGGCAGGCAGCTCCCGGAAGGTGGTCAGTAGTTGCTTTTTCAGAGGCCTCAGTAGCAGGAAATAGGCTAGCAAGAATAAGAGGATCAGCGTGGCGTACCGCACAATGTTGGACCAGTCATTCAACGTGGTCCGCACGCGCTCGGTAATAGGAAGTTTCGCAGGCGCATCCATGGGTGTTTGTTCAAAAGAGAGATTCTGGACGGTCAGACTGTCGCCGCGCGTCACATCAACTCCGATCGCCGCTTTGGCCAGATCTTCAATTTGCTTGAGTTCCTCCGGCGTCCGCTTTCTATGGGACTCCGAGCGCTTGCCGTTTTCTTGTTTCACGTCAACCGCATCATCGACCAGCAAAGCTGCCGAGATTCTACGAATGCGCCCGGCAGGTTCCACCGTATGGCGCACGACTTTATTCACCGCGAATGTGTTGCTCTCGCTTTTCGAAAGCTGGGTCCCGTCCTCACCATCTGCCGTCGCCTTCGCACCGCCGCTTCCGCCGGGTACGTTACTGGAGGTTCCCGGAACGCCACCAGACAGGCTGCCACCCACTTGCTCCTCCGATTTTTGCGAAGCGACGGCGACCGCACTGGCCGGGTCATACGTCTCCCGGCTTTCCTCCGAAGTGCTGGGGTCGTACTCTACATTTACGCTCGCCCGTACATGCTGCGGGCCAACCACAGGTTCAAGCGTCTGTAACAAGCGCGCAGTGTAGGCGTCCTCCAGGCTGGTGTCTGCGGCGTTAATTCCATGTTGCGGCATTCCCAGCGGCCGGTTGGTGTCCGCATCGATGACCGTCACGTTCTCCGGGCTTAGCTTGTCTACAGCTCCCGAAACCAGGCGCGCAATGCCCTGCTGAGTTTCTTCGGAAAGCCGTCCGGAACGCAATCGAAGAATCACCGCGGCTTTGGCTGGGCGTTCGCGATCCAGAAAGACAGAATCGGTCGACATCACAAGATGAACTCGTACGCTATCCACATCGCGCAGTGTTTGGATGGAGCGCTCTAACTCTCCTTCCAAAGCGCGCTGATAGTTTACTTTCTCGTCGAAATCGGTCTGTCCCCAGTTCATTTTGTCGAACAATTCAAATCCCAGGCGGCCGCTGTGCGGCATCCCATCGGAAGCCACCTCCATGCGGCTCGAATCCAGCTTGTCGCTGGGCACGTTCACGCTTTTGCCATCCGGGGCAATTTGATAGGAAATGTTTTTCGCCGCCAGCTTGGCGCCCAGCGCCTGAGCATCGGATGGTTCCATTCCGGTCATCAGCGGTACATAATCCGGCGTGGAAATCAGATGCGCGAAGGCGGCCAACACGCCGACAGTCAGCACTGCCGCCCCAATCAACAGCAGGCGCTGTTTGACAGACAGACCGGTAAGGAAATCCGTCACTTGCTTTTGCACTTGCTTCAATGGCGGCATAGGTTTGGTAGGTTAGTCGGGCTAAAACTGCAGCTTTGAAACCTCTTGATACGCGTTCACAATCTTGTTTCGCACCTGCATCATGAGTTGAAAAGCGATATCAGCCTTTTCCACGGCAATCATGACGTTGTGCACGTCCTGCCGGTCTCCCTGCATCAACTCCGTGACTTTTTGATCTGAGCTGTCACTGAGATCGTTGACCTCGTTGATGGCGTTTTTAAGGGTCGCTCCAAAGCCACCCTCTGTTTCGGAACTCGAAGGCAGCGTGGGGCTCGTCGGAAGAGTTCCACTGAAAGCCGGAAGACCTGAGGTGATGTTGTTCATTTTCTAGTTGTCTCTAATAGTTGTCTCTGAAATAGTCCTACTTCAGAAGCTCAATGGATTGTTGGATCATCTGCTTGGAAGCTGTGATGGCCGAAGCATTAAGCTGATAAGAGCGGACCGCTCCCATCAGGTCGACCATCTCTTGAATCGGATTTATGTTTGGGTAAGCCACGTACCCGTCCTTGTTAGCGTCAGGATGACCCGGCTCGTACCGCATCAAGGCGGGAGTAGGATCATCCACCACCCGCTGTATCCTGACCGCCGGCAGGGCCCCATTCAGCGTCGGATGGAAATCCGCCAGCATCATGCGGAAGGGCAGGTTTCCCGTGGTTTGAAATACAACCTCTTTGCGGTGATAAGGTCCGCCCCCCGGGGTGTGCGTGGTTTCGGCGTTGGCCATGTTCGCGGCCACCACTTCCGCCCGCTGCCGTTCGGCGTTCAATGCGGACCCACTGATTTCAAGCGTCGAAAACATGCTCATCCTTTGCCTCCTTCGTTGATCGCACTCATCAAGCTGTGAAATTCGTGTTGCAGCAGCTGAATACCAAGTCCAAACTGCATCTGCGTTTCGGCGAGCAGCAACCCTTCGCGGTCTAAGCTGACATTATTTCCGTCAGGCCGTTCCAGCAGTCCGGGAACCGAGCGAGCGACTGGAAAGAAACTTGCCTGGCCGTTTTCGCCATTCTCCACAGCTCTCGTGAGTTCACCCCGAAAGTCCAAATCTTTTGTGTGGTATCCAGGGGTATCCACATTCGCCATATTGGCAACCACCAATTCGTGGCGTTGCGAAGTAACATCCAGTGCCTTCTCCAGCACATTCATCAGTGGTGTCGATACATCGTTCACGCGTACCTCCTCGGCGGCAAGCCGTGTTCACGAATTTTGTTACGTACAGTGCGGAGGCTCACTCCGAGCATCTCGGCGGTACGAGTTCGGTTTCCGCCGGTAATTTGCAGCGTCGCCTCCAACACATGCTTTTCGATCTCGCGCATGGACTTGCCGGCGCGAAGCGGAGCCGGAGAAGCCAACGGTAGCGTCTTGAAATCGGTCGCCGCGGATAGTTCAGTCTTCAGGCATTCTGGACCAATCTCGTTGCCGTCACTCAAGGCCACGACCCGCCGCATAAAATTGCCAAACTCGCGCACGTTCCCCGGCCAGGAATTCGCTTGCAGACCGCGAATAAAATCGGAATGCAGAATTGGAGTTGGCCGGCCGGCTTCGCTGGTAAACCGGCGCACGAAGAATTCTGCCAGCACCGGAATATCCTCAGGACGTTCGCGAAGCGGAGGGATAGGCAAAGGAATTACATTCAGGCGGTAGTAAAGATCGGCGCGAAACTTCCCCTGCTCGACCATGGCCCGAAGCGACACGTTGGTGGTCGCAACCACGCGGATGTTCACCGGCGTGCTGCGCGTGTCTCCCAGTCTTTCAACCTCGCGCTCCTGAAGAACCCGCAACAACTTGGGTTGCAGATGAAGCGGCATTTCGCCGATTTCATCCAGCAGCAGGGTCCCGCCTTCCGCCAACTCAAACTTTCCGGCCTTAGACGTGATGGCTCCGGTAAAAGCTCCTCTCATATGGCCGAACAGCTCGCTTTCGAGAAGAGGTTCCGGTACCGCCGCACAATTCACCGCTACAAAGGGCCGGTCTCGCCGGTCGCTATTCTCGTGGATGTACCTGGCAAAAAGCTCTTTTCCGGTGCCGCTCTCGGCTTCGATGAGCACATCGGCGTCGGTTCTGGAAGCATGCCGCGCTCGCTCCAATGCTCGCAGCAGGCTTGGGGCAGTACCAACAATGGCCCCCGCCGGCGGTGTGTTTCCGGGCAAAGTTCCCGCGCGCCGCATCACCCGTTTTATTGCAGACTGTAATTCCTCAAAAGGAATGGGTTTGGTCAAATAGTCACAAGCCCCGCCCCTCATCGCCTGCACCGCCTCGGGAACATTTCCGAAGGCCGTCAACACAATCACAGCGGTTGAGGGACTGGAGATGCGGAGAGAACGCATCAATTGCATGCCGTCGCCGTCGGGCATGCGGACGTCGGTAACGACCAGAGGAAAGTGTTGGGATCCTAGTTTGCGCAGCGCCTCGCTGCTTCCCTCTGCAACATCCACCAGCCAGCCTTCCCGCTGAAAATTCATTTTAAGTGCCATACGCATGCCGGGCTCATCATCTACAACCAATACCGATTTAGCTGTTGCTTCGCTCATAAGACCGGAAACTCCAGGCGAAATGTTGTGCCGCACCCCAGGTGACTGCGAACCTCGATCGTTCCGCGATGCTGCTCCATAATTCGCTGGCAAACCGTGAGACCCAATCCCGGGGTCTGCCCGGTTGTGGTGAATCCCGCTTTGAAAATATGGGGCAAATCGTCTGGCCGGATGCCGTCGCCGGTATCGGCGAACTCAATGATCGCCGTTGCTCCTGCGGTCCCGCTCTCAACACTCGCGGCGATGTTGATATCTCCGCCGCTTGGTGTGTGGCGCAGCGCGTTACAAGCCAGATTTAGAATCACCTGCCTCAATCCATTGGAATCGCCTGCAATCTCCATGTGGTTTAAACTTTCCCGGAGAGTAAGATTCGCGCCTCGTTGCTGTGCCAATGGACGAATAAACTCCACGCTATCCCGCAGCACCGGCCCTAGCTGCAAAGGCCCCATTGGCCGCGTCCCGGGGCTGTGGAAGCAAAGTACATTACTTACGGTTGCGGAAAGTGTCCGCACTCCAGCTCGTAAGTGTTGGATACATTGCTTCGACTCATCACCCATTCCTGGGTCGCCCTCGAGGCAGGTAGTCAGCAACTCAAGGCTTCCCAGAGGGTTTCGAATTTCGTGGGCAAGGACCGTCGCCATCTCCCCAAGCGCGACTACGTTCCGTGATTGTTCGCGCTCCTGCTCAGCGTTCTTGTGCGCCGTCACATCTCGGATAATGAGAACGAGAGGCGAGGAAGTAACGGCACCATGCATTTCATCCTCAGGCAGCGTCATCCTGCTGTAGCGAACCGCGATGCAGATTTCTCCTGCTTCTCTCTCAAGCACGAGCTCTTGCTCGTAGCCGTCGGCCGGCAAATCGCAATCCAATTCCTTCACAATTGTTTGCAGCCAGCTCGGAAGATTGTGCCACCCCGCAGCGATCGGAACATCAAGCAGCATCCGGGCTTCGGGATTCAATAAAACGACTTCTTCAGACTCCATGTCGAGAACGGCCACCCCGCACGGCAATGTGTCCAGAATCTGACGCAGCGTGACCCGCATCCGCTCGGTCTCGGCGATGCTGCGGGCCAGGGCGCGATTGCGCTCTTCGAGTTGTTTCCGCAGCTCCGACACTTCTGTGTGCAAGTGCCGATGAGTATCTTCAAGCCGGTTGGCCGCGCCGATGAATGCGCTGAACGCATCCGCCAGCTGACTTTCCACGATCTGTGGCACTTCCATCGAAGCACTCATTGGAATTCTGTGAGAAGTAGGCAACATCTGCCCAGTTGATATGCAACGCCTCTGCCAAAACCCCTTGACCCCCACCGGACAATGTCGAAGGTAACGCAGTCGACGCAAGCTCTCCGATAGAAGTGAAGGAATTGATTGAATGTGTCGATGTAGCAAAACCAGATTCCGCCGAAGACGATTACCGGCGGTAGTGATTTTTGTCTTCACAGCGAGGCAAACGGTTAGGCTGAAATGAGAACTCTGAGTTTTTCTTGTGCTGGGTGCGCAGCTGTGCTAATAGATGGATTGGTGTTGGAGAGCAACGAAAAGTGACGGAGAATAATATTTACGATTTCGAGTATCGTTCGCCGCGCCGGCCCGGCGGCTTTCGTGTATTGCTACAAAACGAAGATCGCAATCTCCCCCTGCTGAACGGTGTTTGCACCGATCTCAGTGAGGATGGAGTAGCGGTGGACCTTGATACATCCCTGGGTATTGGTGAACGGGTGACTCTCATCATGACGTTGCCTGGGACTTCCACGTCACGGAGAGTCGCTGCCCGCGTGACGAATTGCCATGGCGGTGGCTACGGTTTTGCTTTCATCTTCTCTTCACCCACTGAGCGCGCTTCCATGCAAGAGTATCTAGAGTCCCAACTCAATCGCGGTTAATTGTTTCGCATGATCTCGCAACTAAAGTCCTGGCGTCAATGCCTTCCCCCAGGACTTTGGCATGTTCCGTGCATCACAGGTAGGCAGATGTTGCCCAGTGCTCATCACATTCTAACGAACCATTTCGAGCGGACAAGTGGATCGTAGCGGGGAATGCTGGCATGGAAAAAGTCTTTACTAAAGAAGAGATTCACGCTCTGATCGGCGTTGCCTCTAGCCGGCAAGAGAAAGGCCGGATAAAGGAGACGCGTTCGATCACAGCTTGCAATTTCCGGCAATCCGGGCAACTCACGGGAGAACAGTTTGCTGCGGTGAACGGACTGCACGAAGGCTTTTCCCGCAGCCTTACTCAATCGCTAGGCGCGTACTTGAGAGTGAACTTTGAAGTCAGGCTGGTTTCCATCGAGCAGCCCGCTTACAACGAATATCTAACACGGGTCCCGGATATCACTTACATGGTGGGCTTTCAGATCGAGCCGATGAGCGCAGCGGCGGCGATGCAGATTGATCACTCTCTGGTTTTTCCGTTGGTCGACATTCTTCTGGGCGGGGTCGGAAAGTGTGAGGTTTTTACCAGGGATATCAGCGAGATTGAAGAACAGGTCATGGAGGAAGTCGCGAAAATTATTTGTCGTGAATTGGAAACGGCATGGACGCCGCTGGGAACAAAGATACACTTGGACAGAAGACAGTCTCGCGCACAGATGCAGCGCTTTCTCGCTCCCACTGAAAGGACCCTGTGCCTGAGCTTCGAGGTCAAACTGGCGGAGATAACGGGCAAGTTGAATCTGATCTTCCCGGCTTCGGTTTCCAACACGCTGCTGCGCAAACTCTCCACGGATCAGTCCTACGTCAAGTCTCGCCCTGCCGATTCTACGGGGGTACACATGGCTGCCAAGATGTTGGACTGTCAGTTTCCGCTTGAGCTGGGAATCCCTGCTATTAAGCTGCCCATCAACACTCTGACTGGGCTTGTCCCTCAGATGGTCTACAATCTCGGCATTCCCGTGCGGAAACCTGCTTCTCTCTTCATTGGCGGTCGTGGGGCCCATGAAGCCAATCCAGTACGCCGCGGCCGGATGCGTGCCGCCCAGGTCGGGTCACCCTTAGTATCGTCCGCCGAGGAGAGGAAGGCATAGAATGATCGACCTTACTCCAGGAACTCCGTTCCACCCTTTTGTGGATGCCGTTAGCAAAGCGGCCGGCGAGGTCTTGTCGCAAGCTCTCGGCACGAAATGGATGGTGGAGATTGATACCGTGGATGGCACTCGCTTCGCGGAAACGCCTGTCTTGTGCTTTCAGTTGTCAGCCTCTGGAGGACTACAGGGCGATGCGCTAATCCGTATCCGAACCACGGATGCACTCCTATTGGCCCAAAGGTTTTTGACGGAATCCATCGATCCATCGGCTGAACTAAATCCAGCTCGAAAAAAAGCCGTGGAGGAGTTAGTAGGGAAGATTGCTGGCTCGGCCGCCTCCTATTTAAAGGAATCCTGCGGCGACACTGAGCTCAGCGTCAATAGTGTCGAACCTCCCAATTGGCAGGGAGTAGAGATCGCACTGCTGGCTTCTGAACCATCTTCTGCCAAGCTGGTCTTGGGACTTATGCTGGGCAGAGAAATGCTGGCAAGCGTGAAAACTGAGCTTCAAGTGCAAACTCAGGGCGCCGATGCGGCAACCGGCGGGGATAGCCATCAGCAAAAGTTTGATCTACTCTTGGACGTTGACGTTAGTCTTACCTTGCGCTTCGGCCAGCGTATGCTCACCCTGCGCGAGATTTTGGATTTGACGTCTGGATCGATTGTCGAGCTCGACCGCGAAGTGCAGGAGCCCGCTGACCTTCTCTTGGGTGACAAATTGATAGCAAGAGGGCAGGTAGTGATCGTAGATGGTAATTACGGCATTCGAATTACAGAAGTACGGGACGTTCGACAATAAATCGAACATTGTAGAAGCAACTCCCATTCGCTCCGGCTATTGACGGTTCGATTGCCCGGCATTTCGATGGTCAATTGAACGGACAATAGTCGATATAGGCATAATGAAATCCAGTGGTGAAGGTGCGCGATGAAGATCGATCCCAGCATATCTACTTCTGATCTTGGCATTACGTCGCAAGGCAACGCCAAAGATGCTACTTCGACGAGTCAGGTCCAAACTGCCGTGGAAGATACAACCAAGTTGGCGTTTGACCGTACTACGATTGGAACATTAACCTCACAGGCGATGGCAGTGACCGACGTGCGTCAAGACAAAGTCGATGCGCTGCGCGAAGCCATTAATAGCGGTCAATACAAAGTTCAGCCAGACGAAATAGCTGAGGCGATGCTGCAGAATGCTCCGGAGCTGTAGTTTAGCTAACTATAAGTTCAACCAGCTATGGCTCACTCCGAGGGTGATTTCTTCCAGAGATCATACGAGACATTTTACGGTCGCGCGCGACGGCGGCTCCGATCAACTACGCAAACCGCCGTTCTGAGCCCCCGAAGCAGTTAAAGTTTATCCCCCCAAATGCCGATAAAGCGTGCGTGAATTCTGCCCGGACAAGCACCGTCGAAACCGATAGCGGGGTCCAGCGTTCCAGCTATGTAGCCCGGCAGCCGGTCCTGGCCACCAACCAGCAGGTATTCGGGTATGAGTTGCTGTTCCGTGATGGCGTAGAGGATTATTTCCGCCATACCGATGGCGACGCAGCGTCTCGCAGCACTCTTGACACCTCAATGCTGATGGGACTGGACGTTCTGTGTGATGGACGGCGAGCCTTCATCAATTGCACCCGCGACACTTTGCTGAAGGACTACATTACGCTTTTGCCGCCGACCCAGGCGGTTGTGGAAATCCTGGAGTCCGTGCCTGCCGATGATCTGGTAAAAGCTGCCTGCATTCGTTTGAAGGAAGCTGGCTACACGATTGCCCTCGACGACTTTGTCGAAGATGATCCCCGCGCCGGGCTCGTGGAGTTTGCGGACATTATCAAAGTCGACATGAAAGGTACTAGCGCCGACCAGCGAATTGCCTTAGTCAAGCTCTTCGGGAGCCCGCGTTGCCACATGCTGGCCGAAAAAATTGAAACCCAGGAAGAATTCAACGCTTGCAAGAAAGCGGGATTCACGTATTTTCAAGGTTATTTTTTCCGGCGGCCGGAAGTTTTGCAAGCTCGCGAGATTCCCAAGAACCAGGTTAACTATCTGCGCCTGCTCCAGGCGATCGCCCGCCAGGAGATTGAACCCAGGGAAATCGAGGATATTATCAAGCGCGAAGCTTCCCTCTGCTATCGGCTTCTCCGCTACTTAAATTCCGCCGCTTTCGGTTTTGCAGTGGAAATCCACTCCATCAAACATGGCCTCGCAATTCTGGGTGAGCGGGAAGTACGCCGCTGGGTGCGTTTAGTGGCCACCCTGGGCGCGGCCCAGGGCAAATCTTCTGATTTGGTGCTTTCCGCACTGGTCCGCGCTCGCTATTGCGAATTGCTCGGCGCCAAGATTCCGCATGGGGAATCCGATCTTTTTCTTCTCGGGCTGCTCTCTTTGATGGATGTCATTCTTGAAATACCAATGGGCCTGGTCCTGGAAGGTATCAGTCTCGACCGCGAAACCCGAGCCGTACTCCTCGGCCAGGAAAGCAAATTAGATCCCATATACCAACTGATGCTTTCTCAGGAAGCGGGCGACTGGTCGAAACTATCTGAACTCTGCGCAAAATTGAAACTGCCTGAAAGCCTCGTCACAGAGGCTCACTGGAAAGCCATGCAGTGGGCGCGCGAAATGACCGCAGCCGTCTGAAGAAAGCGTTCCCGCCATTCTGGAATCCGAAACGGCGAAACCCGCAGGAGTAACAGCAACGCGCGGAGACGGAGATAGCAAGTCTGGAGATGCGTTGCGGGTTGCCCATCGGCAAGCGCGAAATCTCAAGCTAGCTCATCGACGTTATGTAAGTCCTCGTCGTCAGAGGGGGCCTCAGCATCGTCATCCTCAACCTTCGCTGGAAGCGGATTCCGGTTTTGTCGACGGCGTTGATCGTCGGAGAATCGCGGCCGCCGCCTAGGTTCGGCGGGACTTATTGGATCGAGTCGATCTGGTATGGAAAAGTGATCCATACATTCTCATCCTGAATCTATCCATAAAAATTGCGGCTGTGGTCCTTATCGGCAAACTCCGAGAAAAACTTCAAAAATTGTTCATGATATAAACGGTAACTTACTCGACGAATAATCACTTTATATTAAAATCTATTGTAAGTTCCTTACTGCTAACTATGTTCTATTGAAATTAAGGTTAGTATGCACTCTAGCCTGTTAGAATTAATGCGAAAGGTTACTCGATCAGGCCAGAGGGCAACTTCTCTTGCTTGATCTTCAGACACCCTCATGTCCCGGGCCCAGAACGCTCCCTTCAAGTTACTCGTCATCGATGACAATGTTGAAACGCTTCGCTTCGTTCAGGATGCGCTCGGCACGGACCAGTTGGAGATCCTCCCTGCGAGTGATCCGGAAACCGGTCTCAAGCTATTCTTTCAACATCGCCCCTTAATCGTGTTGGCTGACCTGCTGATGCCAAAGATCAGTGGCATGGAGGTCCTGGAAACCATCGTTGCTGCGGACGCAGCCGCGGAGGTAATCCTCATCACGGCCCACTACTCTTCCGAATCTGCAGTTGAGGCGATCCAGAAGGGTGCGAACGATTATCTAATCAAGCCTCTGGATTTGGAGAAGCTTCGCTCCCGTATTGGCGCCATCCAGGCCGATGCGCTGCGTAGAAAGAGAACTGCTCAACTGGATCGCCAGTTACTGGATGTTTACGAATTTGAGGGCATGATCGGACGAAGCCCGTTGATGCTTGAAGTTTTCGCCAAGCTGCGGCGAGTCTCCCCCCATTTCAAGACTGTACTGGTAACCGGCAGCACCGGAACCGGCAAGGAGTTGGTGGCCCGCGCTTTGCATCGCCTGAGTCCGGTATCGGCAGGGCCGTTTGCGGTTATTAACTGCTCGGCCCTGGTAGACACTCTCCTGGAGAGTGAGTTATTTGGATATGTCAAGGGTGCCTTTACTGGCGCGCTCCGCGACAAGGTTGGAGTCTTCGAATATGCCAATGGCGGCACGGTATTCCTGGATGAAATTGGCGAATTATCCATGCCCGCCCAAGCCAAGCTCCTGCGGGTGCTCCAAAATCATGAAGTGAGGCGCGTCGGATCCCCCACGCCGCGGACCGTCAATGTGCGCGTGATTGCTGCCACGAATCGCGATCTCAAAACCCAGATCTCAAGAGGGGCTTTTCGCGAAGATCTCTACTACAGGCTGTCCATGGTCGAGATCGCGCTCCCTTCGCTCGCCGATCGAAAAGAGGATTTGCCTCTCCTGCAGCGCTTCTTGGTTTCAAAATTTGCCGCGCAGTACGGCAAGAAAATTCATGGCATCACGCGTCGTGCCCAAGCTCGTTTGGCTCGCCATTCCTGGCCGGGAAATGTTCGAGAAATCGAAAACGTCATCGGCAACGCGTGCATGATGGTGGAAGGAAACGTCATTGATATCAATGATCTTCCTGAACCACTGGCCCGCCAGGCCGATCCGCCAGTGGAGACCGAAAATGGCATGCTCACTCTCGAGCAGGTACAGCAGCGGCACGTTTTGAGGGTTCTACAGCTTGTTGGAGGCAACAAATTGCGGGCTGCGGAAGTCTTGGGCATAGGCCGCGGCACGCTTTATGAAATGCTGAACAGAATGAAGAAGGGCGGCGTAACCAGCATCGACCGTGATGCCCAGCAGCTGAAAGAACTGCCAGTCCAGCACGACACCGCATAGAGTCGGGTTCGGTCTGCCTCGTTCTCAGCTTACCCCCACCATTGACTGCTCCCGGTGGTCGAGTACTTACATGGCGCTTCGCAATCTTTGAACCACGGACTGCCAATCGCCAGGCCTCGTCTGCCGGATGAGGCTCACCGTGGGATACCAGGGACTGTCTTCGCGCGCCTCGAGCCAACGCCAGTCGCACGCCGACGGCAGCAGGACGAAAGTTGGGATGCCCAACGCTCCAGCCAGATGCGCCGTGGAGTTATCGATAGTTACTACCATGTCCATGGCTGCGAGCTGGGCCGCGAAAATATCGATGTCCGCGAACTGATCGACCGAACGATCAATGAAGATGGGCGCTCCTGCTGCCGCTGCTTGCCGTTCCAACTCGTCATGGTCTCCATACTGCAGGCTAACCCATCGAATGTCGGGACGTGCGAACAGCGGGGCGAGCAATGAGAGGTCGACCGATCGATAGCGGCCCGTGCTTGGGTTCTTGGTATGCCACGCCAGGCCAACCAGTCGTCGTCCGTCTGGGTCAGCGTATCGGGCGCGAAACCGATCGCGTTGAACCTTGTCGGCCGTCAGGTAGGGCGACGTGGTCGCGGCGAAAGCAGCGCTGGTGGCTCGAAACAACTTCGGCAGACTCCCGCTTGGCAGATGCGCCAGGATTTCCTCTTCTCGACTATGGCTAGGATCGCTCTGGATCCGGTCATCCTTTGTAATCACGTCAACGCCAGGAAATGAACGAGCGAAAAGGGATTTGAGCCGTGAGTCGCAATCCAATAGGCAACGATTCCCGGCACGGACTACCTCCGGGATGAGTCCCGCGAACATGACTTCGTCGCCCACACCCTGCTCGCCCCAAATCAAAAGACGCCCCGCCACGAGGGTTTCACCCGTCCAGAGCGGTTGCGGATAAACTCTCATCGGTGTTCCAAAATCCCTGGATTGCCATCGGCTTTCAAAGTTGCCCCAGCCTGAGGCGTAGTACCCCCTATGTAGTTGAACCAATCCCAAGTTGTACCGTGCTTCCGTCAACCCCGGACTGAGGCTCAACCCCCGCTCGTGAGATGCCATTGCTTCATCCAGTTTGCCTAACGTCCGCAGAATATTTCCCCGGTTCGTATGGACCTCGGCTAAGTCTGGCCTGAGAGCCAGCGCCCGCTCATAACTTGCCAGAGCCTCCTCCAGCTTGCCCTGCGCCTGGAGCACGGTGCCCAGATTGGAATGATAGGAGGCGCCTTTCTCGTGAATCGTAATCGCTCTGCGAATCATTTCAACAGCAGCATCGTGATGTCCCGATTGATGTTCGATCATCCCCAGCAAATGCAGGCTATCCGACTGGCGCGCATCAACAGCAAGGATCTGTCGATAAATTTGCCCAGCCTCGGTCAATCGCCCGGCTCGGTGATGCTCAAGAGCGGCCCCAAGCATGCCCCGAATGACCGAAGACGGTTTCTGCATCTCCGTTCTATCCCGTTGCCTTGCCAACCCGCCATTCATCTGCCGGCAACCGCCTTCAAGAATTGTTGCTTTGTGCCACCATTTGTATCCGCAAAGAGTGCGCAGATCCTGTCCAGGGAAGCGGCGGTGCCAAGTTCGGCAAGCGAGATTTCCAAATCCGGTGCCGCCGCAAACAACGCAGTTTCCCCTGCTCTCTTGCCCGCTCCGCCGCCCGTGATGTGGAGAAGAATGGTTGCCTCCGCGGCGACCCGTTCGGAACTCACAGCCCTTCTCAGGGCGGCCAACGCAACTCCAGCAGCGGGATCGATGTCGATGCCCTCGCACTTCTCAAAAAGTTTCATCGCTTGCAAGACCTCTTCGTTGCATACCGCAAACATGTCACCCCGGCTCTCGCGAAGTACGTCGTACACCCCACCAGCAATGGAATAGGGGGGCCGTTGGTTGGAGAGAACTGTGGCCACGATTCCGGTTGTTAGCGTTCTGCCGACTTCAGGCTCCACCTCGAAGAAGTCCCGCCGGCCTGTCTTCCATGAATCGTAGATTGGCGTGAACGGCGTATTTTGACTTAGCATCAGACGGGGAAGAGTTAAGCCGAACCTGCCATCCTCCAACAACCTTTTTGCCGCCTCATGAGCTGCGATCGCCCCGGCGCCACTGCCAATTGCCTGAAAGTAATACTCGGGGAGTCCACCGATGGCTTCCACTGCACTGTACATCGCCGTCGCCATGCCATCGCGGCGACCAACGTTTTTCACTCCGCCTTCGCAAACAAAACCGTCCTCCTGCGAAATCCGCTCCGCCAGTGCAATGGCGTCCGAGTAGCCCGCATCTCCGGTAAGGCAAATGATCTGAACGCAGGGATTCAGGCGATTGCAGAACTTCATTTTCCCCATGCCAGATCTGGGAACAATAATCAGGCACCGCATGTTGCCCTCGGAGCATAGCCTTGCAAATGCTGCAGCGGTATTTCCAGCCGAGGCAACTACCGGAATGCGAACACTGTGGTTAGGAATTCGAGACAGGACACCGCCGACCTCGAGCTCCTTAAAGCTGCAAGTCTCAAGCGCAGCTCCCCGTTCCGGCCAATAGCCACTGAAAGCAATCCAAAGTTTTGGCAGTCGAAGAATCGAACTCAACTTCTCACTTTGGTAGGTTGCAGTCCTTGCAATCTTGGGGGACCGATTCGTACCCGGCAGCCAACATCGATAGCGGTACATGCCGGGGCTCCCGTGATCGCATTGAAACCTATGCGAGGAATAGACAGTCGTGAGCAGCGAGGGAGAGTGCGTACGAGGACAGCTGAGGACTAAACCGTCGTCGTCAAAGAGTAGTCCACACCCCGAACAGAGCAGCTTATAGTTCATTGATTCAATCCCAAACAACAGCATTCATCTCCGCCGCTGCAGAAGGAAGAATAGAAACACGAGTGAAGGCGTTCTGCCTCATTAGAGTTTCCAATAATCCCCCCTGCGAGCGTTTCTCTCTCGACGGAACTTCTCATCGGCGCCTAATACCGGAGCACGCGATTCTTCGTTTTGTACGCCAACATCAAACTCCGACAGATCCCCGCATTGGCTTGGGGTTTATCAGAAGCAATTCTGATTCCTCCGCAACCTCTGGCTTCAAGATTTGTGGATGAAGGGGCAATCCGCAGCTACGTGACCCGGAGAGTGAAAGGTTTTCAAATTGCTCTCATTCGCAGCAGCAACCAAAATATGGAGTCAGGAATGCCCGTAACAGAGGAACAGCTACCTTACGTTCCAGAAATCGAAGCTGGGAAGATCGAAGTTGGGAAGACCGAAACTGAGAAGACCGAAGCAGAGAAGGCGGATGTCTTATTGCGCGGGCGCGAGAGCCAGACACTTGACCCATCTGACTGGAAAAGTTTTCGCGCCCAGGCGCATCGAATGTTGGACGACATTCTTGATTACACGAAAAATATACGGCAGCGCCCGGTTTGGCAACCAATTCCGAACGAAGTGCGAGAGCGGTTTAGAAGTGCTGTTCCATACAAACCCACAGGTCTCGCGGAAGCACATAACGAGTTCATGAACTATATCCTGCCGTACGCGGCGGGAAACGTTCATCCGGGTTTCATGGGCTGGGTCCAGGGCGGCGGTACGCCCGTCGGGATGTTGGCGGAAATGCTCGCGGCGGGACTGAATGCGAATGTCGGTGGGCGCGATCAAGTTCCTATCGAGGTTGAGCGGCAGGTTGCGCAGTGGATGCAACGAATATTCGGATTTCCTGAGAACGCTACCGGACTGTTTGTTACCGGTACGTCCATGGCGAATTTTGTTGCCGTGCTGATTGCTCGTGATGCTGAACTTGGTTATGACGTACGCAACCACGGCGTTGCGGCGAAATCGAAACGGTTGACCGCGTACGCTTCGACGGCTGCGCATGGGTGTATTGGCAAAGCCATGGACCTTTGCGGTATCGGCAGCAACGCGCTGCGGCTGATTCCTACCGACTGCTGTGGCCGCATGGATCTGGCGGCTACGGAGGAAACAATCCGAAAGGATCGCGAAAGCGGCTTCACCCCGTTCCTGGTGGTGGGAACTGCCGGTACGGTGGACACCGGAGCGATCGATGACCTTTCGAGTATCGCCGATCTCACGCGCCGCGAAAAACTCTGGTTTCACGTTGACGGAGCGTACGGTGCCTTGGCAATGCTGGCTCCCGATCTTGCCTCACGGCTGCGGGGCATCGAATGGGCGGACTCGCTAGCGTTCGACTTTCACAAATGGGGCCAGGTTCCCTATGATGCCGGATTCCTATTGGTTCGCGATGGCGACCTTCAACGGAGCGCTTTCGCAGCTTCCTCCGCCTACCTGCGGCGCGAGACCCGTGGACTCGCCGCCGGATCATTCTGGCCGTGCGATTACGGCCCTGATCTTTCCCGCGGTTTCCGCGCATTGAAGGTTTGGTTCACGCTCAAGGTCTTCGGCACTCAGGCCATAGGATCTGCCGTTTCTCGCACTTGTACATTGGCTCGCCATCTGCAACAACAAATTGCGAATACGCCGGAACTCGAACTCGCGGCGCCGGTCGAACTAAACATCGTCTGTTTTCGTTATCGGGGGGATGATTCTGATCATTCCGACCGCGTGAACGCGGAGATTGTGGTCGAGTTACAGGAATCAGGAAAGGTTGCACCCTCCACTACGGTAATTGACGGTCGGCTGGCGATTCGCGCCGCCGTCGTGAATCACCGTACCACTGAACGGGAAATCGACAAGCTTGTCGAAATGACGTTAGCGTCGGGTCGCAGAATACTCAATAAGAATCACGCGGCTGAACGTGTAACGCCGAAGCCTGCTGCCGAAGCTGAATCGCCGCAACGGATACGGATAAAGAGGGAAGCGGAGTTGCAGCAGATCGAGCGCAGTCTCCTATCCGATGAAAGTTCAGTCCCACTGCGTCTTCGACGAGCCTCTCTGCTGTCGGAACTTGGCCGGATGGTGGATGCCAGGAACGATTACATTAAGATACTCGGACGTGAGCCGTACCATCTGGAAGCGCTTAACAATCTGGGTTGCTTGCTGTTTGACACTGGGCATCGCAGCGCCGCGCGTATTGCATTCAAGGAAGCCGTTATCCGGCATCCCGACGATCCCACCAGCCGCGTGAACTTAGGCTATTTTTTGCTGGATGAGAGCGAGCGGCAGGAGGTTCACGAACACCGCGAGGAGGCGCTGCAACTCAAGCATGAAGCCCGTGAGCATTTCCTTCAAGCGCTGCGACGCAAGCCAGACTGCGAGAGGGCACATGAAGGTTTGTCGTACTTGCTGGCTGATCTGGGAGACGCAGACAAGGCGCGGTGGCACCGGCGCGAAGCTTTTCGAAACCGTTCTGTGATGCCGCTGCCTTATCGGGGAGAAAGTGCTCCAGTTTCGGTTTTGCTACTTGTTTCGTCGATCGGAGGCAACGTACGTCTGCAACGCTTTTTGGATGATCGCATCTTTCAAACTTCCGTCGTGCTCCCGGAGTTCTACGATTCTAGTATTCCGCTGCCTCCTCACCAACTTGTCGTTAACGCCATCGGAGATACCGAAGTGGCGTTTGAGGCGCTGGCTGCCGCGGAATCCCTGCTCGCTCTTACTACGGCGCCCGTGGTCAACCCGCCATCCGCCGTGCGTCCCACCAGCAGGAGCAATAACGCCGGACGTCTCTCAGGTCTCCCAGGCGTGGTAACTCCAATTACGGTCACGTTGTCCCGTGAACAGCTCGCCGATTCGGATGCCGGCAATCTACTGGCCCGCCACGGCATTGGATTTCCTCTTCTTCTGCGCGCCCCTGGGTTTCACACCGGACAACATTTTGTGCAAGTAGAACGCCCTGAGAATCTTCCGGCCGCGTTAGCCGAGCTGCCGGGCAGGGAACTGATCGCGATGCAGTATCTTGACGCCCGCGGTCGCGACGGCAAAACGCGAAAGTACCGGGTCATGATGATCGACGGAGAGATTTATCCCCTGCACCTTGCTATCTCGAGCAATTGGAAAATCCATTACTTTACCGCGGAGATGGCAGACAGTCCCGAGCATCGCGCCGAAGACGCAGCATTTCTCGAAAACATGCCGGGTGTGCTGGGCTCCTTCGCGATGAAGGCGCTTGAGCAAATCCAGTCCGTGCTCGGATTAGATTACGGCGGAATTGATTTTGGCTTGAGCGCTCAGGGGGAGATTTTGCTGTTCGAGGCCAATGCCACCATGGTGGTAAATCCTCCCGAACCGGAAGAGCGGTGGAACTACCGTCAGCCTGCGTATAAGAAGATCCACGCGGCCATTCAAAATATGTTGCTAAAAAGAGCGGGCACTGATTTCCCGCGTGCCCAGTATCGAGGGTAAATCGGCCTCAGGCAAACTGAGTTTGCTACATAGCTTACCCGCTTCCGCAGGTAATTACCGGCACCTTACTCAGCCGGATTCCAGTTCGGATCCTGTGTAGTTGATTGCAGCGCCGCCAATTCTATGGCCGGTTGCCGCTCAAGTATCGTTCCATATGCCCGAGAACCTTAGGTGGCAGCCCAACCTTTGGTAACCGGCCACCGTCGCTTATGCGATGCTCCGCCCTAAACAGCAGGCCGGAAATGCCGATAAGGGTGGGAGCGAAAATGGCAATAGTGCCGTGGTGCTGCGGACCTACCGAAGTTTTGGCTGCATTTTGATCCGCATCTATCTGTGTAGCAACAGCTTTCCAAAAATCCGGACAACTATAAATAGACAAGATTGCTTTCCCCAACCTTATTTTGAAGTGGACGCTATTCAAGAGAACGCAACGATGATTTCTCTTAAGAAGTATTGGGACATGGATCCTAACAAGCCGACAACGACCCCGTCCGGCGTGGATGAGCTGTCGTCGGCCAGCCTCAGTTCCTATCGCTCTGCGCTGCTGGCGATGGGAAAGACTGGAGCTCAAGCATGCCCCGCCGTCGGCTCGGACCTCCAGCACACTCTGGCCGCCCTGGAGAATCGCCTCTCGGTCAATGTCACCGTCCCCCTAGTCAAGAAAACAGAAACCCAGGTGGAACAGGCGCTGGAACAATGGGGAGAATCCACCGCGGAATACTTTAAAGCCAAAACCAAAGAAATCAAAGAACTCCTATTTGTGCTGGCCCGGACCGCCGAGTCCATCGGCGAAAGGGATCAGCGCTATGCTGCCCATTTCAATGACCTCACCGCCGAGTTGCATACCATCGCCGATCTGGAGGATCTGGCGCAGGTCCGTTTGTCCCTGGTGCGGCAGGCAACCGAGTTAAGGAGCTATGTCGATCGGATGGCGCAAGACAGCAGGGAGTCGGTTGCGCATTTGCAAGCGGAGGTTTCCACTTACGAGGCTAGGCTCAAAGAGGTAGAACGGCTTGCCTTGCACGATCCCCTCACTGGACTCGCCAATCGCCGCAAACTTGAGGAGCGCATTGAATGGCGCATCGCGCAGAGCCAGGTTTTCTGCGTCGTGGTCCTTGACTTGAATCACTTCAAAGAAGTTAACGATGCCTACGGCCACCCCGCGGGAGATGACTTGCTGCGTCAGTTCGCCGAAGAATTGCGCTCCAATTGTCGCTCTACTGATATTGTCGGCCGATGGGGAGGGGACGAGTTCATAGTAGTGTCGGATTGTGACGCCAAAACCGCAAATTCTCAGGTAGAGCGCGTGAAGAGATGGGTGCTGGGCGAATACACCATCAAACTCGATGCTGGTTCACAAGAAGCAAAAGTAAAAGTATCCGCCTGTATAGGCTGGGCGCAATGGGAGAAGGGCCAGACTGTGGCGCAATTAATTGCGCAAGCGGACGCCGCCATGTACAGCGGGAAGGCGTTGGCGCGCAGTCAGAACGCATGATTCCGCGCAAGCTGGCCTTATGCAAATTTCTGATTTTCCTCAAATTTGGGGAAATAAATTTCGAATGTTGTTCCTTTGTTGATCTCACTGTAAACCCAAATATAACCACCGCTCTGCTTCACCGTTCCATATACCGTCGCCAGTCCGAGGCCGGTCCCTTTTCCTGGCTCCTTCGTCGTGAAGAAAGGTTCAAAAATATGGGGCAAGCTCTCTTCCGCGATTCCGGTGCCTTCATCGCTCACCGACAGCTTAACGTAGGCTCCGGGGATCACGGATGGATGCTGCTGCACATGGCCTTCGTCAAAACTCGCGTTATTGGTTTGGATCGCGATCTTTCCGCCATTCGGCATGGCATCCCGTGAATTTACCGCCAGATTCATTAGGATCTGGTCAACCTGTCCCAGGTCAGCCCGAATCAACCCCAGCCGTTCACCAGGTATAAAAGAGATTTCCACGTCTCGACCGACCAGCCGCTTTAGCATTTCGGATACGTTGCTCACTACTTTATTAAGATCGAGCACCCTGGGATGAATAATCTCTTGTTTGCTGATGGTCAGAAGTTGTTTGGTTAAGTTAGCGGCCCGCTCCGCTGCTTGTTTGATTTTGGGGATATTCTGCATTACCAAATCGCGGGATTCCTGTTCCGTAGCGAGATCGCAGTAGCCCATGATCACCCCCAGAATATTGCTGAAGTCGTGCGCCACTCCCCCCGCCAGACGTCCTATCGCTTCCATCTTCTGCGACTGCTGGTATTGTGCTTCCAGCCGTTTGTGCTCGGTAACATCTTCTGCCGTGCCTTCGTAAACCGTTTCCGTGCCACGTTTATTCCGGGCGATGCGAGCATTTACCACTACCCATCCTCGGCTGCCGTCTTTACGGTGAACCTCATATTCGAAGTCACGCACCACTCCTTGTCCCTCGATCAATTGCTTGAACTCCGCACGCCGGGAAGGGTCGACATATTCCTGAAATTCGATATCGGTGACTGTCGCTATCAGCTCTTCGGGAGAAGTGTAGCCATACATCCGCGCCATGGCCTGGTTTACCCTGAGGTAGCGGCCATCGGGTGTGCTTTGGAAAATGCCGAGAACGGCATTATCAAATATTTCCCGAAGCGCTTGCTCCGCTAGCTTGCGCTCGGTGATATCGGCGACCGCGCCCACGGTTCGCACCTTGTGGCGCGCCTCGCATTCTCCTTCAAAAAAGGTTTGTGAGCGGGTGCTCAGGTAACGTACGCTGCCGTCGCGCCGAACGATCCGATGATCAATGTCAAACAATCCGTCACTTCGCGGGTCATGGGCCCGCCGGACCGCCGCTTCCGTTGACTCGCGATCCTCCGAATACACTTGATCGATGAACCGTTGTAACACCACCTCTTCATCGGGGCCGAAACCGTAAATTGCTCTCTGCTCTGGTGACCAGTAAATCGTGTCCGCCAAATGGTCATGTTCGAAAATCCCGATTTGCGAAACACGGGCAGCTTGCCGTAGCCTCTGCTCGCTCTGATGTAGAGCCTCTTCAGTTTTTTTCCGTCCGGTTACATCTTGCAGGGTCGCGAGCGCCTTGTGTACCTGTCCAAAACTATTGCGCAAGGGAGTGTATTGCAGGGAAACCCGCAACGTGCCTCTGCGGGAAAGGTTGAGAAAAACCTCGTCGGTAATATTGGCTTCGCCGGCAAATGCCTTTTGTAGCCCTGCTTCCATGCTCAGTTTGGTGAGGAAGGGGAACTTCTCGAGCGGAAAGCCACCCACCATTTCCTTGGCGGAGAGGCCAGTTAATTCCTCCATGAAAGGATTCCACATCTGGCAGCGGAGACTCTGGTCATAAACCACTATGCCCATCCGAGTAGCCGAGACGACCTGCTGATTGAGATCGCTCGCTTCCCTTAGAGCAAGCTCGGCCCCGAGTCGCTCACGAAGGTTTGTAACACCAAAGGAAAGGATTTCCGCAAGGTTGGTTAGCAACTCCACTTCAGCCTCGCCGAAAACCCTGGGTTGATCGGCGTAGATCACGAGCACCCCGAACGCTACCCCGTCGGCCATTAAAGGCAGAGCCGAACATGAACGGTATCCTCTTTTATCGGCTTCCATCCTCCAGGGGAAAAAGTCAGGACTCTCTGCCAGATCCTGGATCACAACGGGCTTTGCCGTTCGGATGGCTTTTCCCGAAGGACCTCGACCCAGCTCCAAATCAGACCACGTAACTCCCACGCTGGACAGGAATCCGCTCTCATATCCAGTCCACGCGATTGGGCGCACCCTTTTCTCATCGTCTTGTTCAGCCGCTCCGGCCCAACAGAAGCGGTATCCCGCGTCCACAATGATGGCGCACACTTGCTCCATGAGGAGTTTTTCGTCGTCGGCTCCCATAACTGCCCTCGTGCAGCGCGTAGTGGCCGCCAAGGCTATGCGAAGGCTGCTGAGCTCTTGTCTTTGTGGGATGAAGTGTTCTGCGGAACCCATGACACCCTGAAAATCCGTAAACTGATTTTTTCGAAGAGGTTAGAATGGAGCCGACGAGCGGACTTGAACCGCTGACCTGCCGATTACGAATCGGCTGCTCTACCAACTGAGCTACGTCGGCTTATTCAGTGTTTATGCGGCTTCCTGCGATTTCGCTTGGTTTGCTTGTCTAACAATCGTCTAACAACGCGTCCAAGTCTCTTCATCGCAGCGCTACTGTCTTTCCGAGATTTTAACATCAGATAGTGCGCTCGCGTCGTCCCAACGTCTTCGTGCCGGAGAATTAGTTGCGCCGTCATTTCGGAACAAGTGCTTTGAATTACCGAACTACAACAAAGTCAGACCAACTACGAGAGAAGGGTTGTTGAACGCAGACGCACTGGACGAGATTATCAGTGGATTTAGCGCCTGAAGAAAGGATCCGCTTTCCGGAGGGCTGTTTCGAATGGCTAGCGAAACCCTGCATTACGAGTTATCGGCACCAGCGAAAGCATGGATCCAAGCGGCGCCAGAATGTCTCACCTTCACGATTGAAGGGAATTCTGAGTGAGCAGCAAGAGAGATGCGCCCCGTCGGGAGTGCCTTTGCTGTTCGATAGAAAACTGGAACGCCGCAGAAAGGTGGTCACGGCGTGCATCCGCTTAATCCCGCGGTAGTTCACCGCGAAAGCCGCAATCCAGAACGCGGGTATCACATCGTCTGTTATGCCATAACGATGAAAAGGGTCACATACCATTTGAGTGCTTTGAAGCGTTGAAGCGCACGAAGGCATGGAAAGCATGTATGCAGCGCTGGCGTAACCAGGCGCAGACTGATCCACAGAACCGGGAAGCACTTCGAGCGCTGATTTCCCAAATGACCGCCGTCAGAAGTAGCAAAGCATTGCCGGCAATTATTGGCTGCGAGAAAGCGGTCGGGCTGTGATGGCGGGAAAAGAGTCTCGGAGACTGTCGCGGCGATCTGACAGCGAAGCTTGTCTCTTAAATCAGTTTCACATCCAAAAAGTCCCGCTGCATTAGTGCGTCATCGTTCGTCCAAGCGCCTGTGTGCGTGAACTCGATAGTCCGGTCGATGGGTGCAGCGTTCGCTGCTCCAATTTTCAGAGATATTCGGTATGTTCCGGGAGTCAGCAGATGCCACTCTTCACCCGGATAAAATTCCAATTCCAATAGACCGATTGTCAGATTGTCTGGCGCTCCTGCTGGCCTCCTCTGATACCCATGCGGGTCGCGAAGAGTTACGATGTCGCAAAATGACGACATGTTTTGAGAGATTCCATCGAGTACTCTCAATGGCGCGTCGTGTGGGCTGTTCGACCATCTCATGTTGGACGGAAGTGTCGTCTGAATATTCACAAATTTGTTGTCGAGCCCACGCTTAGTGAGCGTCGTCGCGCTAACTTGAACCTTCTCCGCTCTGGTGCTCCCGGTATTTGTCACTTTAATGCGGACAAAGTAACACTCGACGTTCCGGGGGGCTCCAGACACGTACTTGCCTGGCCACGTTGTGATTGTAGTTCTAACAGTCTCCGGAATATCTTTTGAGCACGTCACATCGAGAATGGGTCTGCGCTTCCACACGAGGAACAAGTCTTTGAAGAGAACTATGAAGACAGCGAGAACCGTCCCAACTGCGCTGAACCACTGAGCTAGACTCGACGGCGCCAAATTCCAACCTCCTGTGCGCTTGCGGCGGATTGTAGCAAAAAGACTGTCGCGGCGCTTAAAGCCATCGCTCACCGAGAAGTGATACCCGTGGCGAACAGAAGACGAATATGCTACCGTGCGGAACTGGATGAGGGGCGTAAACGGATCATTCTCATTGCAGCGGCGATCTGGGCCGCGCGTAAGCTGTCGAGCTTCGATGGAGGAAAAAGAGTTCCGGCGATGATCTGCGCGATCGATGAAGCAGAAAGACTGCTTTACGAATCGGCTGCTCTACCAACTGAGCTACGTCGGCTGATGGTTGGCTGAATCAGTCTATCAAATCGCGCTACATAGGGATAAAGCCACAAGGATAAAAAGGATCGGCGCGAAATCCCATAAACGATTAAGCCGCCACGCGCTCGCCAACCAAGCTCTCATATTCCCGATGCGCCCGCATGGGTAGAAGCACCCACAACGTATAAACCCCTACAGCCGTACCGAAGGGAATATTAAACAACGACAGAAATCCCAGAACAAGCGCGAGAGTACGCGCCCACAGTTCATGCTGCAACAAACCCCAACCGGTGATGAATCCTGCCGCTCCTTTGGCGAATACGATAATCGCGATCACGCTCAAGAGAGGCCGTAGAAATCCCGCTGCCGCACTCGGCGCCCCCATTTCGTGCAGATGCGCGAACAAAGTGTTAGCAAGAATATAAAGAAAAATGCCGCCAATCGTGTTGAATGCCGAGACCGCTAGCCACAGAATTCCGAGCAACTGTAAATGGGACTGCACACGGTTGGCGCGCGGCCCAACGCCCACCGGCCCCACTACAGCCTTTCCGCACCGGCCGCAAAATCCGTCGCCGGGATTTACCGAATTGCCGCACGCGTCGCAGAACATAATTCCTCCGCCGTCGTGAAAGCCTCAAGCAAAGGTACGCAAACACTCTGCAATTGTTCCGTCATCCCCCGGAACCTAAGAAACTATTCGAAATGACACAAGCTGCAAACGAAAAGGCCGCCCGGCAACAGGGCGACCTCTTCTTTTTCAAGGGAGAATAGTTCCAACGGAGCATAAAATTCCGTCAAAACTTTCTGGAGAAAATCTTATGGGCCGAAAAAGGGGGGTGTCAAGCAATTTCTGGTAAATTAAAACCTTTGCAATCAGTCACTTAAGAGATGTATTAACAATGGAGTGGATTGTTTCATTTTGAGACCGATACCATTCGAAACAGCCGTAACTTGATCAGTTTATGGCAGTTATAGCCGTTTCTAGCGCTTCGGAGTCTCTTCCGGAGCGTTTCTGATCGACCGTCCGATCGACTGGGTTAAGTCGAGCGAGATAAACTCCTCCTCGTCCGCGCGGCCAAACACTTTCCCAGGAAAATATCGGCGCAGCAGCACCCGCGCTCCTCCAAAAGCAACTCCGGCCGCCAGAGAGATCGCACCCACAATGATGCAAAGCAGAATTGCGTTGACCAGTAAATTCGCAACGTTATCCTTCTTATCGAAATAGGTATTCTCGTTCCAGGTGACCCGGGGTTCGTAGTTCACCGCGCCAAGCAGGGTCTGAGCATCGCTCGGTGAGAGCGGTCCAGCCGCAATCGCCACGATCGGGCCAGTCCGCTTGTCGAAGAATGGCCCAGCGTTTTCCACCGACTCCACGCCAGCCTGCGGTTGCGCGGCGTGCTGCGCAGCATCGATCCGCCGTAAATGTTCCGCCGCCAAAGCGGGCGTGGGATATTCGATCAGCATCAACGTGGCGTCGCCGCCCGGAGTTGAATATTGTCCCAGCACCACTTCAGGGCTCGCGCTGAAATCAATCAAACTCGCAGGCAGCGGAGCGCCGATCGCCGCCGCAGCCAAAGGCCCCTCCGCATATTTCTCGGTGTTGGTTTGATATCCGTGGTGCGGCATGTAGGCCAGCAGCGGCGGCAAGTTCGCGTTGTTCCCCGTCGCCCGCGGCAACGCGCCCGCCAGTTCGCGCAAGCTGGCCGGTGACATCGGCGACAACTCGCTGAACACCGCATCCACCAGAATGTTGCCGCGATAAAACAATACCCGCTTATCCACGGACGAACCCTGATCGCCGATCTCTTCCGGCGCCATGCCAGGTTGCAAATAGTACGTGTAAGCGCCGAAAGCTCCGGTGGCGTCGGCGAAGCGCGCCGCACGGATCTTCAAAGTACGGCCATCGTCGCTTTTATAGGCTGCGGACTCAAAATCTGTAAAGCTGTATTCCTTCAGAAGCGGCGCGTCAGTAGGATCCGCAACATTCGCGTCCGTACTCAGTTGCGGCGCGCCCTCCATCTGCCATCCGGCGAATTGCTTGGGCAAAATCGACGTGGCCCCAGAATTGGATGGTGCCGCAGCGAAAGCCGCGCCTATCAATAGGACAAGCAGGAGGCACAGAAGGAAAGTTCTCGTGAACGTCATGCTACGGGAGATCATGGATGAGGCGCTTCGCACGAACCACCTCACTAATTAGACCACAATGGAGAACAAAAGGTTTCCCGCGGGGCGAGGTGCCGAGGTGCGGCAATAACCTACTGACCGGAATCTTTCTCGATCTTGCTGGCGACCTTGACCCCGCTCAGCCCATTCACATAGTTGGCAATGCCCCGGTAGAGCGATTCCGCGATGCGCTCGCGATAGTCGCTGGTCGCCAAGCGTCGCTCGTCGACGGGATTGCTGACAAAGGAAATCTCGGCCAAAATCGACGGCATATTCGCTCCGATCAGCACGATGAACGGCGCCTTCTTCACGCCCCGGTTGCGGATCGCCGGACTCTTGGCCGCCAGTCCACTGTGCAGTGACTGCTGGACGTCCCCGGCAAATTCTTTGGACTCTTCTATCTTTTCCTTGAGCGCAATTTTCTTTACCAGATCCTGCAACTCGAAAATCGATTTCTCCGAGACCGCGTTCTCTCGCGCCGCAACCTCCAGCGCCTGCGGCGAAGAGGTGAAATTCAGGTAGTAGGTTTCGACTCCCCTCGCGTCCGGATCGCTGCTGGAATTGGCATGAATCGAGACAAACAGATCGGCACGCGCCTGGTTCGCAATCGCCGTACGAGTTTCTAGCGGAATGAAAACATCGTCTTTCCGGGTATAAACCACTTCCGCTCCCAAACGCGTTTCAAGCAGCTTGCCTAAACGCCGGCCCACATCAAGCACCAGATCTTTTTCTTCCAACCCGTTTGGCCCAATCGTACCGGTATCGTGCCCGCCATGGCCCGGATCGATCACGATCTTGCCGATCTTCAAACCCAGAGCGCGAATCAACGATCGGTCGCCGCTGGAGGCTGGTTTAGCCTCGCGAATGCGCAGGTCAGGGGCGGCATCGGCTTTACTCAGAAGAGCTCGTCCGCTCCGCGGTCGAAGTCGTGTGACTCCAGGTTTGGAATCTCCACTGTCATCCCCATCGGCCTCTACCACCTTCTTTATGAAGGCAGGGTCGCCCTTGTGAATTTCATTCACAGCCGTCCGAACCGGCGCAACTTCCATTCCAGATTTCACGCTTTCCGGCTCTGGCGATTCGCCGCGATCCGAGGTCGCCGGTTCACCGGTCGCGGCCGATTCGGCTGGCCGCGCGCCATGATTCGTGTCGCCATCCTCATCTTGGATCTTCTTGCTGCCAAGCCCTTTGCCGCCCAGATTTTTGCCGTGCAGATCGATGATCAAACGGTAAGGATTTGGCAGCATGAACGCGTCGTAATCCGAGAGGCTGTCGACCTCCAGCACCACCCGCGTACGCCCGGGTGCGGACTGCGCGACTCGAACTTTCTTCAGAAAGCCGTCGTCGGCGTCGAAGCTCTTGCCCACCAGTGTGGAGGCTAGTTTTGTGTCGCGAAGATCGAACACAATGCGCGAAGGAGTCGCGATTCGCTGCGAAGAAAACTGGACATCGCCTTCCACGTCGATTGCGATCCGAGTGTAATCCGGTGTTGACCAGTGGCGAATCCTGGTTATCCGCGACAAAGTTACCCGGGATAAGTGCCCAGATTGGGCATCCGGCGTAACTTCAGCTTTGGAGGGTTTGCCGCCGAGACTGGCAGACTGATCCTCCGCTTTGCTCTCCCCACTTTTGATCGTGCCACTGGGGTTCTTTTCGGCAGCAGCCTTTTCCTCAAGCTTGGCGGCCTTCGCACCTTTATCGATCTCGGCAATCGCTTCCCGCGCATCGTCCGCCAACCGGTCGTGTGGATAATGGCGCAGAAATTCCTCAAAGGCAGTTCGCGCCGAGCTGGAATCGTTGAGATCGTCCTTATAGATCTCTCCTACCGTGAAGAGTCCGTCGGATCGATATTTGCTGCCGGGGTACTCGCGCCGTAGAAATTTGTACTGCTCGATGGCCTTGTTGAGAATCTGGTCGTCATCAAAGCGCCGGCCCATCTCCACCAAGGTTTCAGCCACGGCTACCACGCTGGGATCGGCTTTCGTGGATGACGGCGCGCCCAAATAAACTGACCGGTAAGCATTGACTACGCGCTGGTAGTCGTGGCGTGTTCTCTCCCCGGCCGGACGCCCGTTCAACGCTTCCCGCATTCTCTCTGCCGTGGCGAAGTGTTCGCGGGCCCATGCTTCCGAGTGGAATGTGCGACTTTGGGCGAGAGGCGCAGCGAACGACGTGAGCAAGGCGAGCGCTAGCCATGCTCCCATCCGACTTCGCTCGCGCGGTGAGCTTTTCAAATTAGCAATGCCCTGGGTTGAATAGAAAATTAAGAACTGTTTTAGTAAGACACTGTTTTTTAGCAAGACAGGGATTCAGATGCCCCTGCCCTTAGTCCGTGTTGCTGATGTAAAGCACGCCGTGCGCATCTCGTTGCATCGTAACGGGATCGCGGGACGCACCCGGCGACCGGAATGCCAGACCGCCGCCATGATTGTCGTTATCTCGATCTCGATCTCGATAAAGAGCGGTGATCCGGCGGACATAATTTTGCGTTTCCGCATATCGCGGCACTCCGGAACTGCGCGCTACCGCGCCCGCCCCGGCGTTGTAAGCGGCCAGTGTAAGTCTCACGTCGCCTTTGTAACTTTCTAGCAGTTGTTTCAAGTGCCTCACTCCGGCATCCACGTTCTGTTCCGGGTCGAACGGATCATTCACGTTCAACTGCCGTGCCGTGGCAGGCATGAGCTGCATCAGCCCCATTGCGCCTTTGCGCGACACCGCATTGGGATTGAAATTCGATTCCACCTTTACCACCGCGCGCACCAGATTCGGGTCAACGTTATGCCGCGCTGCTGCTTCTTCGATTGCCCGATCGACATCCTCCGCCGTAGCTCGCGGCAAATCCCTGCTATAGTTTGCCCCGCCATAGTTTGCCGCGGCAATCTTAGCGTTAGCCGACTGGGTTGAATCCCGTCCCATATACTGGCTCACTTCCGCTGCTGCTGACCGCGCTGCCTTCATCGAAGCTGCATTGGCCGAAGGCACCGGCTTCCAGCGGCTTTCCTTCGAACTCCAATACATCAGAGTTCTCTGCGGTGCCTGGGGCACTTCCGCGTGCCTTGCTGGGCTGGGTAATACAGAATCATTGACGTAAATCTTGCGCCCGTGGTCGTCACTGGCCGTGATGGGCGCGGACTGACCATCGCTGCCATCCGCAGCGTAAAGCTGAGAGTTGAGAGAAAAAGAGGTCGCGGCTACCATGCTGGCCATCAGAGCGATTTGCAGGCGCTTTCGCATTACCGGGCTATTATCCTCATTGCCACGACAAAAAAACGTCACGACAAAACAGCAGCGAAGATTTTCGCGCGAAGACATACTTCACCCTCGCGCCTTCCACCCGGAAACCTGACGGAGAATCTTCAACCAGAGTGACTCGATTATAGGCGTGGCGGGAAGGGGGAACAATCTAACTTAAGGGCGTAGAACCACCAAAGTAATCCCGGTAAATCATTGAAAGGTAAAGCTTTAAATTATTGCTACGAGGCCTTCTCAAGCGCCAGACCGAACCCGTCCAGAGACAGGGACCGTAGTAAGTTCCGGCGCATTCCGCGCTCCACTTCCGCCAGGCGGTCTGAGGCCATGGAAATCCATTCGAAATCGGCTGCTTCCGCCAGCCTCCTGAGTTCGCTCTGGATATCGGTATTCTGAATCAGCTCCGGCGCTCCCGATTCCAGGAACATCAGGTCGCGCAGCAACGAGTAGAGCGCGCGCAGCAATTGTTCCGTTTTCTCCCTGCCCTCGGCGCCGGGGCGATAGCTTTCCGTAATCTTGAAGAGATCAGTGTGTTCCCTCGCGGTCAGCGCGGATTTGAGAATCGCCAGCGCGTTCCCTCGCGCAGCGACGTATGCGTCTACGTCAAAACTCCGCGCCCGCCCCAGCCCTCCTTCGCACAGCCTTGCCACCAGTGCCCGCTCCGCGGCCTTGGTACCTGGCCGGTACTTCTCCAGATACTCTTCAATTTCTTCGGTCGACAACGCACACAGAGAAAAACTCGCCGCGCGCGACCGAATTGTCGGCAGCAGCTCTCCCGGATTTTCCGAAAGCAAGAAGATCGTGGCGAAATCCGGCGGCTCTTCCAGAACCTTGAGCAGGGAATTCGCCGCCTCTTTCATGAACGCGGAGTCGGTAAAGATGTAAACCCGCTCGCGCGCCTCCGCCGGCCGGTAGTAAATGGTCTCGATCACCCGCCGCACCTGATCCATCTTGATCATCATCTGCGGCGGATCCGGTGGAATAATCAGCACGTCGGGATGCGTCTGCACAAACAGCCGCGTCTCTTTCTTGTCCGCGTCGCGCAGCCCTTCGCGCGCCTCCACCGCTTCTGCAAATCGCGCATCCAGATCGGCCGCCTGCGCAATACGAGTGCAATTCGCGCAGCGCCCGCAGAAATCCGGCAGACCATCGCTTTCCGTCGGCTCCAGACAATTCAGCGCCTGCGCCAGCATCAGTGCCAGCGTATATTTTCCCGACCCCCGCGCCCCGGACAAAATCACCGCATGCGGAAACCGCTCGCGCCCCAGCATATCGCGCAAGCGATGAACCGTTTCGGCATTGCCGTGAAAATCAGCGAAAGACATCAGAATTTATCAAATGAACCAGAACTGAGCATGTACCAGTACCGAGGGTGCCCCACCCCTGCGCTTTTTGCAAGGATGGGAATCAGCGAAGCATGCACAAAGACCTCTTCTCGACAGCACAAGAGACGGGCAAGGTTCATTCCGCACTCACTCTTCTACTTCAACCTCCGTCGCACAATCTCTGCAATCTTCCGTCCCGTCGTCCCCTTTTCACCGCTCGCATCCACCACCACCACCCGTCCCGGATCTCTCTCCGCAATCGCCTTATACCCATCTCTTACCCGCGCAAAAAATGCCCGGTTCTGCCGCTCAAACCGGTTCTCATCTTTATGATCATGCTTCCCCGTCTTCTTGGCATTTTCCTGCGCTTTCAAATTCCTCCGCCGCGCCCGCCCAATGCTCTTTCCCAAGTCGTTATCCAGCAGGATCGTCAAATCCGGCTGCAAATTTCCGCACAGTACCCGATGCAACTCCAGCACCGCTTCACTCCCCAACTTCCGCCCGCCTCCCTGATACGCCTCCGTAGAATCCGTAAAGCGATCGCAAATCACAATCGCGCCGCGCTCCAGCGCCGGCAGAATCAACTCAGCAATGTGCTGCGCCCGCGAGGCGAACATCAAGGCCATCTCCGCCATCGGCGAGAGCCCCTCCGTTCCCGAATCCAGAAGCACCCGCCGGATCTTCTCTCCCGTTGCCGTCCCGCCCGGCTCGCGCGTTTCGACAACCTTGTGCCCCTCCGTGCGCAGCATCTGCGCCAGCTTGCGCAGCTGCGTGCTCTTGCCAACTCCATCGAGCCCCTCAAATGTGATGAACTTTCCCCGGCGTGACATTCGTGGAAGATCATACCAGCGAAATCTCATCCGTTCCGCGTCTCCTCATGTGTTTCCCCCGTGTTCCTCCGTGTTAAAGATCTTGATCTTTCTCTTCACCTTCACTGTTAGAATCAAAAATTCCGTCAAACTCTGGCCATCCACTGGGTGATTGCAAAATGAACGCTTCGAAAATGTTCTCGATCTTACTGACTCTTCTTTTATTTTCCTGTATCGCGCAGTCCGCCACCTCACCCACCGTCACCATCTCTGTCGACGCCACCTCGGCTCCCCGCAAAATCTTTCACGCAAAGTTGAAGATCCCCGCCACCGCCGGCGACCTGACCCTCTACTATCCCAAATGGATCCCCGGTGAGCACGCCCCCGACGGCCCCGTCATTGATCTAACCGGACTCAAATTCTTCGCCGCCGGCAAACCTCTGAAGTGGCGCCGCGATCTCCTCGATGGTTTCACTATCCACGTCGAGGTCCCCTCCGGCGTAACCGAAGTCGCAGCCGAACTCGATTACCTCTCGCCCGCAACTTTCGAAGGTGGCTTCTCCGCCGGATCTTCCGCCACCGACAAGATGGCCGTCGTCAGTTGGAACCAGGTCCTGCTCTATCCCAAAGGTTTCAACTCTAACGAAATAAACTACGTCGCGAGCCTGAAAATTCCCGCCGACTGGAAATACGGTACCGCTCTGCCTGTCGCTTCCACCTCCCTCAGCAACGGTGAAACTCAAATCACATTTCAGCCCGCGCCCTTGAACACGCTGGTCGATTCGCCCGTGATCACCGGAGAATTCCTCAAGGTCGTCCCCCTCGCGCAGGATCCTCCCACTGAAATGGATATCGCCGCCGACAGCGCCGCTGCCCTCGACGCTCCGCAGGAAGTCTGGGATCACTACAAAAGTCTCGTCGAGCAGGCCAATAAACTCTTCGGAGCGCATCACTATCGCGATTATCATTTCCTTCTCAGTCTCAGTGACCACGTCGCACATTTCGGACTCGAACACCACGAATCCGACGACAGCCGCGTCGAGGAGCGCGGCCTCGTTGATGAATCCGCTCGCAAACTGGAAGCCGACCTGCTCCCGCACGAATATGTTCACTCCTGGAACGGAAAATATCGCCGCCCCGCCGACCTCGCCACTCCCGACTACGAACAGCCCATGCAGGACGATTTGCTCTGGGTCTATGAAGGTCTCACCAACTATCTCGGCACCGTACTCACCGCCCGCAGCGGATTGCGTACGGACGCGGAGGCCCGCGACGCCCTGGCTTTAACCGCGGCTGAAATGGATCACACCCCCGGCCGCACCTGGCGCAATCTGCAGGACACTGCCGACGCCGCTCCGGAACTTTATTTTTCTCCGCAGGCCTGGGATTCCTGGCGCCGCAGCACCGATTTCTACGACGAGGGAACTCTCGACTGGCTCTGGGCCGATGTCATTATTCGCCAGCAAAGCAAAGGCACAAAAACTCTGGACGATTTCTGCTACCTCTTCCACGGTCCTCCCAGCACCGGGCCCATGCTGAAGACTTATACCTTCGACGATGTCATCAATGCCCTGAACCAGATTGTCCCTTACGACTGGCGCGGCTTCTGGAGCGAGCGCCTCGCCAATCACGGCCCGGGAGCACCCCTCGGCGGAATCGAAGGCAGCGGATGGAAAGTTGCCTATGACGAAACCCCGTCCGACATGTTGCGCGGTGCCGAAGCCGACGGCCACATCGCCAGCGGAGTCTATTCCATCGGCCTCGAACTGCGCGACGACGGCGTCATCGTCGACACCATCGAAAACATGCCCGCCGCCCTCGCCGGAATCGGCCCCGGCATGAAACTGCTCGGCGTCAACGGACGCCACTACACTCCACAAGTTATGCGCGACGCGCTCAAAGCGGGCAAAACCGGCTCCGCGCCTCTCGAACTTCTTATCGAGAACACCGACTACTACAAAATCTATAAGCTGGATTACCACGGCGGTGAGCGTTACCCGCACCTGGTGCGCGACGAAACGAAGCCTGACTTACTGACGGAGATATACAAAGCAAAATAGAAAATTGCGACCGCGGAGAGCAAATGCATCACAAATGTATCTGTGCCCCTCTGTGTTCCCCCGTGCCCTCTGTGGTTAAGATTTTTTATCGCGTCCAGAAAACGCTGCTCCTCACCTCGTTTGCATTCCTGTCTCTTGCCCTCCAAGCCCAAACCCCCATCCTCGGTTTTACTCCCGCCTCGGCCGCCCACGAATCCGCAGTCGAAGAAAAATTCAAATCCATCCCCACTCCAGACGGAGAACGCCGCCAGCACAAAATCTTCACCGCCGAACCCCACGTTGCCGGCTCCGTCCGCAACAACGAACTCGCCCGCTACATTGCCGATCAGTGGCGCAACGAAGGTCTCGAAGACGTCATCATCCGCCGCTATGACGTCTACGGCAGTAATCCAAAATCTACCTTCTTAGAAATGACCGCCCCGGTACGCTATCGCGCACTCCTGCGCGAGCTGCCCGTCCCTGGCGATCCTGACCTGAAAAATAAATCCATCAGCTCCGCCTGGAGCGGCATGTCCGCCTCCGGAGAAGTCACCGCACCGCTCGTCTACGCCCACAGCGGCAATCCCGAAGACTACGATCTTCTTCGCAAGCAGGGAATCGACGTCAAAGGCAAAGTCGTCCTCGTCCGTTACTCCAACCCTTATAGCTATCGCGGATTCAAAGCCCTCACCGCCCAGCGCGAAGGCGCAGCAGCAATCCTCATCTACAGCGACCCCGCCGAAGACGGATTCACCAAAGGCAAAGTCGTTCCCAACGGTCCCTGGGGCCCCGAATATCACATCCAGCGCGGCTCCATCACCTACGACTTCATGGTTCCCGGCGATCCGCTCACTCCCGGCTGGGCCTCGATTCCCGGCGCAAAAAGAATTCCCGTCGAAGACGCGGTTTCCATTCCCAAGATCATGGCCCTGCCACTCTCTTGGCACGATGCCAAACCATTACTTGCTCAAATGGACGGCCCGGTCGCTCCCACTGATTGGCAAGGGCAAGACTGGCAAGGCGGATTGCCCATCAAATATCACCTCGGCGGAAATCGCGTCCGCGTCCATGTGAAAATTGAAATGGATAACTCGACGCAACCGTATTACGTGGTCGAAGGCCGCATCCGCGGCGCTGATCTTCCCGACGAATGGATCGTCCTCGGCAACCACCGCGATGCCTGGGTCTTCGGCGGCGTTGACCCCTCCAGCGGTACTGCTTCCATGATGGAACTCACCCGCGCCCTCGGCCAATTGAAGAAAGATGGCATACGTCCCCGCCGCACCATCGTCGTCTGTAGTTGGGACGGCGAAGAAATGGGCCTCACCGGTTCCACCGAATGGGGCGAACAATTCGCCGACGAACTCCGCAAAAAGGCTGTCGCCTACATCAACGTCGACGAAGCCACTTCCGGCCCCAACTTCCACGGCCAGGCCGTCGCCTCGCTCGCCCCGATGCTGGTGGAAGCCAGTCGTTCCGTGCAGGATCCTTCCGGCAAAACTTTATATGACGCCTGGAAAGCCACCGCCGCGCGAGATAAAGAAGCAGGCAAGCAGTCGGGTCAAATGAACGACTCCGGAGTCAGCGACGGAACTCTCGCCGATACCCGTATCGGCAGCGGCTCCGACCACACCGTCTTCCTCAACTTCGTCGGAGTTCCCGTCCTCGGCCTGCAATTCGATGGCCCCTACGGCGTCTACCACTCCGCCTATGACGACTTCTTCTGGATGAACCACTTCGGCGACCCCGGTTACCGCTATCACACCCTCATGTCTCAACTCTGGGGAGTCTTAGCCCTTCGCCTCTCCAACTCCGACATCCTCCCCTTCGACTTCGCCACCTACGCCCAAAATATCCGCCAGTTCGTAAGTGAATTAGAAAAGAACAGCCCTGTCATCCTGAGCGGAGCGACTGGTTCGCGGAGCGAAGCAGTTGCGCAGTCGAAGGATCCCTCTCCCGCCTGCGCTACATGCGTCTCGGGAGGGAGTTCTAACCAAGGGTCCAGCTCCACTGCTCTTGATCTAAAGGGAGTAGAGACCGCGATCTCTGATTTCGAATCCTCCGGCCAGCGCCTCAATCTCTCAATCGCGCGCCTCCTCTCCTCCGGCTCAATCGATCCCAAACTCGCCGCCACCATCAATCACGGCGCAATGCAGGTCGAGCGCAACTGGCTTAATCCTGATGGCATCCCCAGCCGCCCCTGGTTCAAGCACATCCTCTATGGCGCGCGCTTCACCTACGCTCATCTGGAATTACCAGGCCTAACCGAAGCGGTGGAAAAACAAGACTGGCCCGTCGCCCAACAGCAAGCAGAAATTCTGCGCCAAGCCCTGATCGCCAACACGAAGTTACTCGACGATCTGAACTCCGCCATGTCGGGCGAGGCCGCCGAGGCAGGAAAACAAATTTCGAACAAATGATTTTGGGTGGCGCAGCGACTTAGTCAGAGGCCCCTGATTCCACCGTGTCAACCACGCCGCATGCGTAATCGATGAGGATCAGTAAATTTTCCTCAGGGAGCCTGTGATAAGGTGCAGCGATAGCTTTCCCTAAAACAAAACACCCGGCAGCGGGCATCCTAGCCGCGCACATAAAATGGAGCCTGTTAATATGAATACCACGCTGACCGCACAAGACCAGGATGAGAAGAGCCCGATGGAAAGAACCGAGACGGCGGGTAGAAACACCCGTGCGGTGGATATCTATTTCTCGGCTGACGTAGAAACCGACGGCCCAATCCCCGGCCCCTTCTCTATCCTGTCATTTGCCCTCGTATATGCCGGAACTTTCGACGGTGAGAGTTTCGTGCCGCCTCACAAATACAATCAGGGTTTTTATCGTGAACTCAGGCCTATTTCTGAGAACTTCCAACCCGAGGCGCTGCGCGTCAACGGGCTGGACCGATCGAGACTACTCAAAGAAGGCGAGGCTCCGGAATCCGCGATGACCGAGGCCTGTAGCTGGATCAAAGGAATCGCTAACGAGGCGAAGCCTGTCCTAGTGGCATATCCCCTGAGCTTTGACTGGGCCTGGCTCTACTGGTATTTCGTTCGTTTCTCCGCAGAAGGCTCGCCGTTCAATCACTCCCTGTGCTTTGATATAAAAACAGCCTTTGCTGTAAAAGCTGCTATTCCAATCGCACAAGCTGGGAAGTCCAAGCTTTTTCCATCTCTCCGTTCGCATAAGAAACATACCCACCATGCCCTTGAAGATGCGAAGGAACAGGCGGAGATTTTTGCGAACGTCTTTAAATGGGAGGGAATTCGTGGGCGAACTCCTTAAACGAAGAACCGCGACCGAGCTGCAAATTGAAACCCTACGGGGCAAACTCAAGGAGGCAGACGCTCTTTGCCTAGATAAGGCTTGCGTCTATGCCACCGGTTCTTTCGGCAGAGGGGAAGCCAGTGCCTTCAGCGATCTTGACCTTTTCATCGTCGGCAAAGGGACACGTAAAGAACCTGCCCTGTCTCGCCTCGACGAAATCTTAGTGAAGGCCGACCTTATCGCCACTACCAAGGCGCTCGGTCTTCCCGAGTTTTCGGGAGACGGACAGTATTTGGTCGGCCACACCCTTGAGGGGCTCGTGGGAACTCTTGGAAAACCGGAAGATGACGTGGAAAACACTTTCACGGCCCGTCTTCTGCTGCTACTAGAAAGTTTTCCACTGATCGGAGAGTCGGTATACCAACAAATCACGAACGACGTGATCGTTGCATACTGGAAAGATTATGAGGGCCACAAGAGCGATTTCATTCCTGCGTTCCTCGCTAATGACATTCTTCGGATGTGGAGAACGTTCTGTGTGAATTACGAAGCAAGAACTCAGCGCGCTCCGGAGAAAGAAATGGCCAAGCGCAGGCTAAAGAACTACAAGCTCAAGCATAGCCGCTTGTTAACCTGCTATTCGGCACTTTTGTATTTACTCGCGATCTTCTCGAAAAACAAAACGGTGAGCCCGACAGATGCCAAACACATGATTTCCCTGACGCCGACAGCGCGGCTAGAGTGGATGCTTTCACAGAGGGAACTGGAAGACGCGCATTCATCTCTCGGAAAGCTTATCGAAGGGTACGAAACGTTTCTATCTAATACTGACGCGCCAGAGGAAGAACTCATCACGCGGTTTATGGACCGGCGGCGAAGAACTGATTACCTCGACTCGGCATATCGGTTTGGAGATCTAGTCTTTGAGGTTTTGGCCATCGTTGGAAAAAAGAATCTCTTCCACCGTCTGTTGGTGGTTTAGACGATTCACAAAGACCTCCCAGTCAAATGGTGCCATGACTGTCGGCCAGCGGTGACATCCAACCTTGTCATCCACAGCCTCACCAGTCGATCATCGACGCGGAGGCAGATTTCGCCCGCATTCGCAGAACGCACGCGAAGAGAACGATAACTGCTTTGGACACAAGATTTTACCCGCAAGTGATTGTGTCCCTAGGATTTTTTCGGAAATTCTCGCCACTGTGATGATTCCAATAGATCGAGGGGGGAGGGGGGATACCATTTTTGAGCCAGGATGCGACTCACTCCACTTCGAACTCAAAACTTTCTTGTGTCGGAGAGTTCCAAACTGGAGCGAACGATTGCCGGTGGAGCGGAGTCGGCCCATACTCGCGCAACGCCGCCAGATGTCGAGGTGTGCTGTAGCCCTTGTGCGATGCCAATCCGTACTCCGGAAACACCGCGTCCCACTCGCACATCAGTCGGTCGCGCTCCACCTTCGCGAGAATCGAAGCCGCCGCAATCGAGGCCGAAAGCGCGTCTCCATGGATGATAGCCTTCTGTGGCAATTCACAATCCAGCCGCATGGCATCCACCAGCAGATGGTCCGCCGCCGGCTGCAATCGCAGCACCGCCTCTCGCATAGCGAGCCGCGATGCATGATAAATATTGATCTGATCGATTCGCCCCACATCCACCGCTGCAACCGCCCACGCCATGGCATGCTCGCGAATGCGCGGTGCCAACAGTTCGCGGCGCTCCGCCAGCAGCAGCTTGGAATCGCGCAACCCGCGAATCCGGTAGCCACGCTCCAGAATCACCGCCGCCGCCACCACTGGCCCGAACAACGACCCGCGCCCCACCTCGTCCACGCCCGCCACCATCGCGGCCCCCGCCGCCCAGGCAATTTTTTCGTAACGCAACGTGCAGCGCAGCTTCTTCAGCAGACGCAACTTCGCCGCCGAAGGCGAAATGGAATCTTCCGGCTTAATCTTTATTTCTAATTTTGTCTTAATGTTTGCCGTGCTTGCCATGGGATGAAAATGTTTCCACCATCTTCACTTGGCAGCTAACTTCAACGCAAGCTTGAAAATAAGTTCGATTCGGGAATAACTCACAGCTTTGAAAGCTTTAGCACCTCCGTATCATGTTCCCGACCGCAAAGTAACGGAACTTAGTAACTGTACTTAGTAACCAGCCTTAGATTACGAGCGTGCGTTGTTCGGTAATACCTGCACTGCTATCTTTGGAGACAAGATCGCAAGCAAAAGCTTCAGAGGGACCGAAGTGAACCAGGAACCAGTTCAGCAGCAGGCTAATCTGCCGCCAGTCGAGGCGTCGCTGGAGAAACTGGTCCATCTTGCGCTTCCTGTTCGGCTTACCCACATGGCGAATGGCGGGCGCAGGGTGCTCGAAATGTCTTGCACTTACGACATCCATCCCCGCGGTGCGCGCCTGCTCAGCGTCCATGACGTAAGGGTGGGAGATCGAATCGCGGTCGAACGCGGGCGCAACCGGTCAATGTGCCAGGTTACCTGGACGGGCGATCCGCATTCCGCCCTGCGGGGCCAGTTCGTGGTGGAGTGCATCGATGGGAACAAGAGCCCCTGGGAAGATGAGTTAAAGCAAATGCAGGAACAGTATCTGCCGATCCTCGCCGGCGATCTCACTTATCGCCCATCGATGCGAGCGAACCGGAAAGGCCAGGAAAACCGCCGCCGCAGCCCGCGCTTCACCGTAGGGGGCGATGCCGATCTGGCCCAGATTGGCGGAGAGTCACGGATTGTGGGCCGTCTGAATGATCTTTCCGAGCATGGCTGCCAGGTGAGTGCCGGCGGCGTGATAGAGCCCGGAACCAATCTGAGAATTGTTCTGAATCTTTACGACGTGACCGTGGCCCTGAAGGGCGACGTCAAACATACAACCGGAAACCTGTCCATGGGCATTGAGTTTCAAGCTATTCGCCAGGGTGACCGCCCGCTGCTCGATTACTTGCTGAACGATCTGAAGAAGCGTCGCCCTGACGACTTCGCCGACCTTGAAGTTGTCACCGATTCGCTGCCTGCAATTGCCGGATAGCAAAGAGCAAGAGCAATAGTTAAGCGTACTAGGAAAGAGCAGGCCGGCTGAAGTCGACGGCCCGCTCCCGTTCCGAAATCTACTTGCTCACCGTCTGCACCAACTGCGCCGAGGTGCTGCTGAGAAATCTTTCGCCTCCGGTGTACTTTGCGGTGAGCGTGTGTTTCCCAACGGTGAGCGTCGAGATACTGGGACTAGCCGTCCCGTTCGTCAAAGTACCCTCCCAGATCTTAGTCGAGCCTTGCAGCAGCACCACGGAACCCTGCGGAGTAGTGCCCGGATACTCCGGCGTCACCGAAATCGTGAAAATCACCGCTTGCCCCGAAGTCGATGGGTTCACGGAAGAACTGAGCGTGGTTGTGGTTGTGGCTTTATTCACCACCTCACTCAAACTGCCGGAACTAGGGGCAAAGTTCGCGTCCCCGGCATATTTGGCAACGATTGGATCTGTACCCGGCACCGATTTCGAGAACGTAATGCTTGCACTCCCTCCGCTCAGCGTTCCCGTCCCTAGAATGTCCGCGCCGCAACTGAACGTAACCTGTTCCCCATTGGGTGGTGGGCCGATAGAAGAACTGACGGTTGCGGTTACGGTGACAGGTTGGTTCACCACCGCCGGGTTCACCTGCGACGTAACGGAAGTTTCCGTCTTCGCGATCACAACCTGATCCAGTTGCGGCGAGGTGCTGCCAATGGTGGAGGAATTGCCTTCATACACGGCGGTGATGACGTCGGTCCCAGCGGGCAAGGTTTTTGTGCTGAACGTAGCTGCGCCGTTGGTCAGCGATTTCTTTCCCAGCAAGGTCGAGCCATTCAGGAATTTTATTATTCCCGTAGGTGTTGGTCCCGAAGAGGAGACCGTGGCCGTAAATACTACGTCCTGACCTGCCTCCGAGGGATTCTTGCTAGAGATCAGCGCGGTCGTCGTGCTCGCCTCATTCACCTGCTGGCCGCCGCTCAACGTCGCCGTACCTCCGCTGTGATTGTTATCCCCCGAGTAGGTCGCCGTAATGGTGTCGGTACCCTGAGGCAGAGTGGAGGTGGTGCACTGCGAGGTTCCGGGATCTCCCGACACCGGGCTTGGGCTGCATCCTGTGTTCGCGCTCCAGGCTACCGTGCCGCCGAAACCGGATGCGGGAACCTGATGCAGGTTCTTCTGCGTCAGGCCGCGCTGGCTCAAGCCGCTGCTGATCACTGCCCCATTGCGTTTCACGACCAGCCCGTACTGCCCGTCGATTGTGGCCGTAAACGTCACCTGCTCGCCAACGACGGACGGATTCTGGCTGGAACCAACCGACGTTGTGGACGTTGCTGGAGTGATGCTGAAATTGTTGCTTTGCGTGCTGCTGGAGCCCGTGTAATTGCTGTCGCCGGAGAAGGACGCCGTCTCCGTGTAGGAGCCAACCGCATCTGCGGCCGTGGGAGTGTAGGTGGCCGCGCAGGTCAGAGTGTTGCCGCTTGGCGCGCCGCAACTGGTGGCGCCATAGCCGCTCGGCCCGTTGCCGCCGATGGTTACGTCGCTGGCGGTGGGCGAAGAGCCGGTGCCTGTCCACGAGAGCACGGCCGTGATCGTGGCAGCCGAATCCGCGCCGTAGACTTCCGAAGCCGGACTCACGTTGGTCACGACGATCGAGGTCGCGGTGACGACGGGCGCGAAATTTCCCGTCACCGTTGTCGCGGCGCTGGGCATGTGGAAGTTCGTGCTGGCGCTGGTGGTCGAGTCAAACGTTCCCCCGGTCGACGTCCAGTTACTGAACTGGAAGCCAGCGTTGGCGGTTGCGGTGACCGGTATCGTGGCACCCGAGGTAAAGTAGCTGCCCGCGGCCGGCGTGACCGAACCATCGGCGGACGGCGAAGCCTGCGTGGTTAACTGATATTGCGTGTTAAACGATGCGGTGTAGGTGGTCGCCGTCGAAGGCACCGTGATGCTGTGCGAAATAGCGCCACTGTCGGACCAGCTACTGAAGGCGTACTGTATGCCTGCGCCGCCGGATTGCGGCGAGGTGGTCGCGATGGTATGCGACGTAAAGGGCGTCCAGTTCTCGACCAGCGGGGCTGCGGTGAACGCGCCACCATCCACTGAAACCAACAGGCCGGTGGGGTTGGTCGTGATCGTAATCGGCACTGTGGCGGGCGTTATGTTCACGCACCATCCGCCGCTGATAGTCGCGGCGCCGTTGCCGGAATTGTCCATGGCGTACAACGCCCACGTCCCGTTGGCGGCGGTGTTTCCGAACGTTGAGGTCAGGGTTGCGGTGCCGTCGGTGCCCGCGTAATTGATTTCAGAAAGCGCCGGCGCCGGGGAGGGGAAGACCAGGCTGGTGCCTCCCGTGGTTGAAGTGGGCTTAAAGGTACCGCTAGTAAGCGGAGAACCAGTGGGTATAAAGCTGCTGGCGGCGTCATCGAGTGTGACATTCAGGGTGCTGATGGTCGAGCCGTTTGACACGCCGGCAAACGGTACGAGCGCCGCGCCAGACGGACCTACCAGCAGCAGATCGGTCTGCGCAATGTCGCTCGAGCTGATGTTGCTGAGTGAGACAGTCACGCTCCCGACGGTGCCGAGACCCGTGACGAAAATGTTCGACGGATAGGGAGTGGCAGCGCCAGCCGTGCTGGGTATGGTAATTGCACCCTGGTTGCAGAACTGGTTGCCGTTCACCACCGTATGGTTGTTCACGGTTTGCGTGATGGACCCGTTACTCGTCTGGAAATTGACCGTGCCGTTGTAGTTGGCGGTGACGTTTCGGCTTCCCTCTGTGCTAAACGAGGTGGTGCAGGCGGCTTGTCCGTTGCTTACGGGCACGGTGTTGCCGCCACTGCACGTGAAGTCGTTGGCTGTATCACCAAACGTGACCGTGCCTTCGTTCACAGTGGTGTTGGACGTGACCGTCGCCGTGAACGTGACAGAGTTGCCAGGAGCCATGGTGAACGATGGGTTGTTATTTGAGGACTCCGAGGTTGTGGTTGGTGCGGCAACAATGATGACGGCGAAGCCGCCGGTGACGGTCGCCGGGGCGCCGGGCATATGGAAGTTGGTGCTGGCGGATGTGGTGGAGTCAAAGCTCCCACCGGTTGAGGTCCAGTTGGTGAACTGGAAGCCGGCATTGGCCGTTGCGGTCACCGGGATAGTTGCGCCCGAGGCAAAGTAGCTGCCCGAAGCCGGCGTGACCGAACCATCGACAGACGGCGAAGCCTGCGTGGTTAACTGATATTCCGTGTTGAAGCTGGCGGTGTAGGTGGTAGTCGAACCCGGTGCGGTCACCGAATGCGATTGCCCGCCGCTATCCGACCAACTGCCGAATACTTCCTCCGACCCTCCAGATACGTTTTGCGGCGAGGTGGTCGAGATGGTGTGCGACGATCCCACGACCCAGTTGAAGCTTTGCGACGCGGTGTAGTTAACGTTGTCGACTGTGAAGGAAAGCCCGGCCGGACTCGTGGTGACGGTGACGGAAACGAGAATATCGATCGGAGTG
>JBEKWW010000003.1:0-351847 GCA_049512655.1 Candidatus Sulfotelmatobacter sp.
CTGCTCAATTGGAGGCTTCGCTCTCCCTATCCCCAACTCCACGACTGGGTGTTTGCCAGCCCCCACAAGAGGGGCAAGCAACCATACTGGCCCGGTTCGCTGTTCCGCGTCCATCTCCAACCGGCGCTAGAGGCGGCCGAGATTCCCGGCGACGTGGGATGGCATACGTTACGTCACACGTTCGGCACTTTGATGAAAGCGAATGGCGAGGACATCAAAACGATCCAGGAACTGTTGCGCCATTCGAACTACAAAGTGACGGCGGATACCTACACGCAAGCCATCACGCCAACCAAACGTGCAGCTCAAACCAAACTGGTGAAGATGATTTTGCCAGGGAAGGCTGCTGCGGCGAGCGGGGATTAGGCACCCGTTTTTTCTTATTGCACCTTTCTGAACCTTCGGCGGAAGGACCCGACTTTTCTAAGTCCTTTGGATTGTTGGCGTCCCCGACGGGATTTGAACCCGTGTTACCGCCGTGAAAGGGCGATGTCCTAGGCCAGGCTAGACGACGGGGACTTCGGTGAGGTGAATGCTTGCTGCGACAATTGATCGTAGCAAGCGCTTTGAGGTCTGTCAAAATGCTCTCGGAAAGCGGTTCAAGATAATCTTGACGAACGCGACACTCACGCCCGCGAAATCAATCTGGCGGTTACCTTGACACCTGGGAGAACGGAGATAATCAGGAGTCGGGAGTAACGCTTCCGGAATGTTTCATTGCAGCTAACCGCTGACGTTATTCTTCGGCCGATGACGGCCGCGACCGTCGCGATGTTGCGAGCCCGCCAGGCCACCAGTTCCAATCGCCCGCAAGACGAAGGAGCGCGGGACCGATCACAATACGAACCAGCGTGGCATCAATCAATACGGCGACGGCCAAGGTGAATCCGATCATCTTGACCACCAGGAAACTTCCAAAGGTGAATGCCGCAAACACCACAATCATGATCGCGGCAGCGCTCGTAATCAGGCCTGCGGTTCTGGCCATCCCCTCCGGGATGGCATCCATTTCACTCAGGCCGCTCCTTCTGGCTTCGAGAACACGCGCAACCAGAAATACCTCGTAATCCATGCTCAATCCGAAAACGATTGCAAAGGCGACGATCGGAACCAGTGGAAACACGCTGCCCGCTCCCCCGGGAACACCTAGGAAGCTGCTTCCGTGGCCGTTTTGGAAGACGAAAACCAACGCTCCGAAGGATGCCGCCACCGAGAACAGGTTGAGTGCGATGGCCTTCAGGGCGACGATGACAGATCGGAACCCACAGAGTAGCGCAAGCAGCGTTCCCCCCACTACAAGCGCCGTCACCGGTGGAAGGTGCTCCCTGATAATCGTTTCATAATCGGCGTTAAGTGCCGGGATGCCCCCAACCAGAAGTTTGGCGCCAGGAACCCCGGTGAGAACTAGCGCGCCCGTTTTCCGAAGTTCCCGCACCCAGGTGACTTGGTCGCGAATGGAGACCGAACTCGCGGGTATCACCTCAAGCAGCGCCGCTTTCCCGTCACTACTCAGAAAGGTTCGGCGCGTATCCCGCGAGATGTCACGTAGCGAAGACCGGTTACTCTCCGCAATCGTAGTGATAGAAATCACGCGGCTGCTGCGAGGGTCGCTTGCCAGGCGTTTCGTTACACCATCAAGCACCTTCCACCCAGCGTCGGTTTGCGTGATGGAGTCCGTTGGAAGCTCGACAATGATGCGCAACGATTCAACCACGCCTTCCCGATCCATCTGTTTAAGGGCGTGGAGGGCACGCACCGACTCCGCCGTCCGCGGAAGCCAATCTCCCGGCGGGATGCTGGTATCCAGCCCTCTGATCTGCCATGCGAGCAAAAACAAAGGAATGCCTGCTACCAATAGGGCAAGCCAGGGATGCGCGACAATCACCGTTCCCCATTGCCGCCACCGCTTTCCCGTACTCGCGCACCGATCCGCATCCAACTTTGGAGTAAAGGGCAACTGGCCAAAATTAATCCGCGGACCGAGCCACCCCAGCAATGTCGGAACCAGAGTATTTGTAAGCAACACACTCATTCCCGCCACCAGGAATCCCGCGATACCAATGGAACGGATTTCGCTGATCGGGACCGTCAACAGGGCCAGAAATCCAATGGCTACCGTTGAGGCTGAAATCAACAAGGTGCGGCCAGCTTGACGCGCCGCGATGACTGCGGCCGCGGGTCCGTCGTTGCCGGCGGAAATCGCTTCCCGGAAGCGACTGACCATGAGTAGCGCGTAGTCGATGCCTAGGCCCAGGCCAAGCATGGTGGCCAAATTCTGAACCAGAATGGATAAGTGCCAGCGCTGGGCCAGGAATCCCGTAATCGCTAGAGTGGTCGCAATGGCAAGCTGGCCAACCGCCAACGGAATCACGGCGGCCATCAGGCTTCCAAAAGCGACGAGCAGAAGTGCGAGGGTCGCAGGGATCACCAGACTTTCGCCGCGTCGGACGTCGTCGGCGCTGGCTTTACGAATGTCGAAATTCAGCGGAATCTCGCCTGTGAGCTCGATCTTAACCGCCGGATAACGGCCCCGCAGTTGATTTTCCAGCGAGCTTGCCAGTTGGTGAAGCTTCGGAATCAGTGACTCCACGGGACCATCGGTCGACGTGAGTCCTACCAGAACAAATGTTCCCCCTCCCCGGCCCAGAAAGATGGGATCGCGCGAGTCGAGATAGGAAACCACTCCGGAAACCCCGGCTTGGTCTCTCAGTCCCGTCACAATGGTGTTTAATGCCGTCTCGCCTTCCTCCGAACCCGCAGGCGGCAGTCCCTGGACCACCAAGACCACTCGGTCCACGAAAGGCGAATGAAAACGATCGGCCAGTTCCTGCTTTACCGTTTCAGCTTGGCTGCCTTCGACGCGGGTCGCAGTCTCCAAGTGGCGCTCGGCGTGAAAAGAGAACGGAAGAAGTGCAATGACGGCTGCGAGGATGATCCCTGACACCCAAAAACGGCGCACATGCATTGCCCTCATAATGTCATATCAGATCGTCGTCACGCTAGAGTTTATGTAGGGACAGCCGCCCTCGGCTGGCTTGCCCTGAGCGAAACCGAAGGATCGATCGAAGCGCGACCAATCTGCTAAACTTCCTCATCGCCTTGAAAGTATCAATCCCCATCTTACTGTTGTTCGGACTGCTAGCCGCCGTCCAACCTGGCATGCCAGACCCTCGCCTTGGTGTCTGGACGCTCATGTCGGCGCAGTCCAGCCTGGATCCTCCGAATCGGCTCTCCATCACACATCTGCATGAAGGAGTGCATGTGGTCATGTCAGGCGAAAGCCATTTCGATTTCACTGCGTCTCGGAACGGACACGATTCGCCCGCACCCGGTAATCTCGGTTTCAATCAGATTGCTCTGGAGAGGATTGACAAGAAGCAGGCGGTGGTCAAGGAGAAAAAAGACGGAACGGTTGTGGCGACGGTCCACGAACAACTTTCGAAAAATGGAAACGAGCTGACAACCACGACTGCAACCGCGGGACGCCCGGACCAGATTACTGTGTGGACGCGAAGCGGAGGTGCGAAGGCCGTCGGTGACCCGTTCGTAGGCGACTGGACGCAAGATCTCAGCAAGACCCGCTTGCGGCAAGGTTTAGTGCTCAAGATTGAAGCGGACGGAAACGGCGGAGTCCGTTTTCTCGGTGACTTCAGCTATACCGCCCGTTTTGACGGAAAGCCATACGATCTGAAGAACTCGCGCAACGATACCGTGACACTTGAACTCGTCGACCCTCACACCGTGGATGCGATTTACCGGCGGGACGAGCAAATCACTCAAAACGACAGGTCGGTGGTTTCCGCGGATGGACAGCGGATGACGGTGTCCACCACGGGCACTCTGGAATCGGGCCAGCGGATAACGGAGCACTTGGAGTTTAAGAAGCAGTAGTGCACGACGCGTCTGCGCAATGCAGAGGCCGGGCGTTCCTGGGTCGATGAGATCACTTCCGGTTTGCCGACCACTTGGGAATAATCGTCGATCCCTTTAGTTGGTCTGTTCTCGGACAATTGTTCGGGCAAGATCGACTGTTTTGATCTCGCGTAAATGCCGGCGTCGCGTCGTCACTAACGCGCCGCCGGACTCGATAAGCTAACCGGCGCTGAGCGTCAACGTCCCGACGGTTACGTGTGGCCAAAGGACGTTGTTGAAAATCAGAATCACAAGCTGCGAGTACTGCAGTTGCAGGTAAGTACCTTCCGGCCAGAAGGGCTCAAGCTCCTTAACCCCTGGGCCGGGATCCGCCTTCAGGATCGGATAGTCCGGAATACGCACCCACTCGATCCAGAACGTTGCGCTGGCTGAGTAGACGAAGGCGTTAGGGATCGGGTTCGCTTGCATAGCAGCGGTCGCAGGTTGGAAAGGTGGAGGATTGGGCGGAGCCTGATTCGCCACCCCCAGAAATGGGATGTTGCTGACGGTCTCGTAGAGACTGCCCACGCCGAGAGTCGGTTTGCCGTCCGGCGACAGAGTATCCGTCGTGAGATGGATCGTAATGTGTCCAAGAATTTCCTGGTGCTCGAGCGCCTCTTCCAAAACAGAGTTGGGATTGTCGATGAAGCGTTGGAAATGCTCTGGGTACGGGCCGCTGCTCTGGTAGGAGTACGGCGACCCCATGGGCAGCGCCGGTGTCGGCGCCGGCGGTGGCGGCAGAATATCCGCGTTGATGTTGATCTCCGGGGTCGGCGTATGCTGTCCCCCTGCCGGGATGCTTCCGGCGGTGTTCAGTTCTATCGGCTGGATCCCGGCGGCCGGCCGCTCCGGCGTCCCCGGCGGGAGTGGGAGCGGTGGGTTTGCACCGGGGTAAAGCGCGGGGAACAGCGGCGAGGGACTGAGCCCCGGGTACTCATTGCCGTGAGTGCTGAAGGGTTTGAGATGCGGGATGTGCGGCTTGCCCGGATGGGGTTTCGTACCTGGATTGGGCCCTTGCATCAGCACCGTGACCCCGTGCGGAATGCTCGCCATTCGCACAATGGCGTCCTTGTACACGATTGGTGTGTCCACGGTTACGGGCGGAGTGCTCGCGGGCGGCTTAGTGCTCGCGGGAACGTTCATGAACAGCCCTGGCTCGATATGCAGTGCCTGTTTCGCGGTGGTCGAGTATCCGGCTGGCTTAACGTGCGGGCCCGGAGACGGGTCGGCGTCGCTGACCCGCTGCAGGTAATGCAGGCCATATAGGCTGAGATCGGTCTGCGGGTTCAGTCCTCGGTTGGGCACGACTCCCGGGATTACGTGGAAGTCAAAGGAGTCGTGCGTCAGGTTCAGTTCCAGGAAGCGCTTGGTCTGGTCGAGGGGAGTTGTTTGCGGTAGCGATTGCGGATTGTCGGGCCGCCAGATCGCGTTGAAGCCGGGTCCTCTCCAGCTCCCCGCCAGAAACGCCAGCGGACCAAGATTCAGCCCCGTTGTCACCGGCCCCTGCTGGAACCGTGGCGGTACATATGGGCCCGTGAGTTTAAACGGGCAAGTTGGACGTGAATTTTCCTCGCTCATTTTGAGTTCTCCTTATCGGAATTCGGACGCGAGGCCCGCCAATTGGAGTGGATCTCGGGTGCGCTTCTCTTAACGGAGCAACTGTCCTTGTGCAGATAGTGATGTCAGACTTAGAAACGTTTCATATTGGTGACAGTCGTAGAGTCGGGACATGATGTGGGACCGCTGTGTTGAGGAATTGCTAAGGGGACGGCGAAGTTAAACTGATCGCTGAATCGCAATGCAGGCAACAAGGATCGATCAGTGCCCGGAACCAGCACCTATATTTTTCTGTCGAATGAAAACGACACAGTTTATGAAATGCGTTTGTTTATCACTCGCCTAAACTAGAGGGGGGCTATTCCGAGTGGGAGAGCACAGCTTATCGAAGTGCTGATTCATACCCCATTTGAGATAGCTGCCGCACTCACGCCATTCCAGTCATTGCCCCGCGATCATACCTGTTCCGAAGCTTCGACCTTTGGAATCTCCTCAGGCTCTCCAGCAGCGGCCATGCATTGCAGGCAATTCGCACCGCAATCGATACCTCTCCGATGGGTCTCGATATTCAGTTCGCGCTCGCAGATCGGTGGCACGGTGTTGACCTCGCGAGCCGCGACGGAAATGATCCCCTTGCGATACATAAATTTCAGAATGCCGTTGACCGTATCTTCCAGAGACGGGTCCGGTTTGCCCCACGCCGAGGCATCCCGGGCCGTTTGATAGGAAGAGCTGTCATACCGTTTGAACTCCATGGCGGAGATGTTGTCGACTGAGCCCACCAGAAAATCCAGCAAAGGAAAAAGAAGATCTTCCTTCCGGCATCTCCGGATCAGCTCGGGAACGAAATCGGGAAGGCTGAAGCTTTCGAATTGCCGGCCAGTTGCCTTGGTGATAAGCCCGGTAATATCTGTCATATTCGAATAGTCGTCCCGAACGACATGGTAAGTCTTATTCGCTGTACCGGGAGTGGTCGAGATGGCAACGATATTGTTCGCCACAATGTCAGCGGGAACAAAGCTGACCTGGTTCAGAGTATCGACCCCAATGCCGTGATTCACCATAAAGGCGACTAAGCGAACTGCGATATCGAAGTTGTTACCTCCGCCCGTGACGGAAGGACTCACCAGGGCGGGCCGGAAAATCCGCGCGGAAAGTCCCCGGTTGCGCGCGTCGACTACCACCTGCTCTGCTACCCATTTCGATTGACTGTATCCAAAATCCAGGAGCTCCATCTTTTCGTTCAGGTCGGTCTCATACAAAACTGACTTGACCGCCCAGCCAAATACGAACGTAGTGGAAACATAATTAAACTCTTTGGGCCTTCCCTCGAACGCCAATCTTACGACCTCATTGGTTCCCAGCACGTTCGCGTCACGCATCAGGTCGTAATTGAACAGGTAGTTTACGGTCGCACCGTTATGGAACACGGTGTCGATTTCGCTCGCCAGGAAATCCCACACGTCCTGCATCAGGCCGAGCTTTGGCTGCCCTAAATCGCCTGAGATTGGGATCACGCGAGCCTCGAACATTTCCATCAGTCTCGCTCCGCAGGGTCCCATGGACTCCATCGCGGCTCTCAGCCTCTGCCTACCCTGCTTCTCGTCGGAAGACCGGACCAGAACATAGATCTTCGCCCGCGTCTGTTCCAGCAGGCTCTTCATGAGGAATGGCCCGATGAAGCCTGTCCCGCCCGTGAGCAGCACATGACTCCGCATCGGTGTCTCCGGCAGGGGCGAAGGCGCCGGAGGCTCGAAGATGAGCTTCCTGTCGTTGCTCATCATCTCTTTCTCAGCGGCGCACTGCTCTTCACGGAAAGCCGCCAGCGATTGCCGCAGATGAATCAGCGCCGCTTCGGGAGCGCGCTCCAGTTGTTCGGCTATTCCGAACAACTCGGCTACACTCACACGCTGAATCACGCCAATATCCACCTGCCTTGCCAGTAACTCGGCGCCTTTATCTTTCAGGAGTTCCTTGAGCTCATGCGTGAATACAACCAGATCCATGGAATCCAGTCCGGCTTCGACCAGGCTGTACGACTCCAGGCCTGTCAGGTTGTACCTGGCTTTTAACTCGGCGAAAGTGGAATGTATATCAGAATGGCATTTCCCGGCGTCTTTCTCCCGCGAGAAGTCGGAGAGAACGGTGAACTGACCTTGCAGCCACATCTGCTTGGCCTTATGGCGCATGATCTTTCCCGAACTGGTTCTCGGGATCGCACGCGGCGCAATGAAGGAAATCATTGCCACTTCCACGTTGAGATAATTCCGCACCGCAGCCGCAATCTTTCGTGCTTCGGGAAGCGCTTTGGGATTTTTGACTTCGGCGACAATTGCCAGCGCAGGTTCGCTATCTTCCTGAACCTGGAACGCGGCGACGCAATTGTGCCGGATCAGACTGGATGATTTCTCCACCACATTCTCAATGTCCTGCGGGTAATAGTTTTGCCCGCGGAGAATGATCATGTCCTTGATGCGGCCGCAGACATAGAGTTCGCCGTCGTGGATGAACCCTGTGTCACCGGTCCGAAGGTAGCCGTCGTCATAGGGAGTATCGTCCACCAACCGTGCCCGAAACTGCTTCAGAGTCAATTCAGGATTATTCCAGTAACCCTGGCACTTACCGCTTCCGGCGAGATCCACGATCTTAACGTCCAAACCTGGGAGCGGGGTCCCACAACTGACAATCTGCGCCGCGCCACCGATTTCTGAGACCTCGGTCGTCATGCGGGCCTTACCCAATGCCAGGGCGCGCTTGTTGACGGATACGATATTACGACCGCCCATTGAGACTGCCAAAGTATTCTCAGCCAGCCCGTAGGCGACATAGAAACTCTCGGACTTCAGTCCATAGGGCTGAAACGCTTCCAGAAACCGCGTGTAGGTATCCGGTTTTACCGGTTCCGCAGCGCACATCAAGACGCGAAGCGAACTAAGATCACAAGCCTCCAGGCTTTCTTTAGAAAGCCTCCCGGCGCGCAGGCAATAATCATAGGCGAAGTTGGGTGCGGCCGCCGCAGTGGCGTGGTAGGTCGTTATCGCATTGAACCATAGGATTGGCCGCTGAATGAAGTCCATGGGAGCGAACCCGTATGTCGTGCCACCCTTCAGCGCCGGATATAAATAGCATCCGATGAGTCCCATATCGTGATACTGCGGAAGCCACGAAACCACGACCGGCTCCGGATGGTCGATCACTAGCCCATAGGTGTTCATGATATTTTCGTGCGTCACGATCACGCCCTTGGGCTCCATCGTCGAACCCGACGTGTACTGGAGAAACAAGATCTTCGAAGGATCGAAAGGTGGCTGGTCCGGAATGGTGTCCACGAAATCTTCCGTGACGATCCACGGCAGACCGGAGATGTAATCTACGTCCACGCCCGACGCCGAGACTCCACGTCTGGCGAGATTCGTCTTAAGAGATGCGTGGTAATCTCTGCTCGTTAAGATCCCAGCCGCCTGGCAATCCTTTGCGATGTGAACCGTTTTGTATAGAGCGCTCTGGAAGCCGCGCGAACTCGGGGGATAGACCGGCACGGGGATCAATCCGGCGCGCACGCAACCAAAAAATGCGCAGATCATTTCGAGCCCCGGCGGGTAGGCAAGCAGAAGCCGATCACCCGCCGCGAAACGACCCTCTTTTCGCAAATGTCCGGCGATCGCTTGCGTTCGGCGAAGAAAGGACGCGTAGGTGTAGCTTTCGATCGGATCGCCGTTTACGTCAAGGTACGAATAAAGTAATTTGTTCGGGTGCTCATCCGCCAGCCTATCCAGGTGGTCCAGAATTGACTCCGTCATCAATCAGCGATCCTCCAAGATCGAATAGAACGCAAGCTTACAAAACCAAACATCCGTCGCCACCGCGAGGGTGAAACACCATTAGTCTCAAGGCGCATACCGGAGTTGTGGGCTGACTGTGAGAATGTACGCCTTTTTTTTCTCAGCATAAAGCGCCGATCGACTTGCTGGGGAACGGACGCTCGCCATTTCGCCACATCGGGCGCGAGACTGGCGGAGCAATGCCAACCTTCCATGGCCCCACGCAAGAGACACGGTTCATTGGTTGGTATATTAGCAAAGCATTTGGACAACGCCATGCGTTATCGCTTCCTGGATGAAGCGCCGCACCCAGGTTCTGTCCGCTCCAAATTTTATGGGCCACCCGTAAAGGCTCGCAAAAATACTTCTGCGCAACCGTCGACGGCGCGGCAACCATTTCGCCGCGGGTCAGGCCCATTCAGGTAACTTGTGGATCGCGTCGGTCCAATTTACCATGATCGCGGAGACTCCGATGACATTTGAGACCGAAATGGTGATTCCCCAAGAGCCAGAGATAGCGGATCTTGTACCATCGGAAACCTCGACGTCGCCTATTATCGAGCCGGCCGGTGTTTCTTCCTTCCCGAAAGTCTTACGTAGCCGCCTGGATAGTTTTTTTGCCGATCAGAACATTTCGCCTAAAGCGGACCGTATGATGCGGGTCAAAATCGCTGCGGGTCTGGCAGTCCTCGCGGGGAGTTGGATTGCACTCTATGCGCTCCGGCCCGGTTCATGGAAGTTTGTTGCCCTCTATCTTTTAGGCGGGCTGGCGCAGACATTCCTTTTATTAAACATCGCCCACGACAGCAATCACAACGCCATCTCGTCCCGGTCGGTCATCAATAAAACCCTGAACTATGTCTTCGATTTGTGCGGGATCAGTTCCTACATGTGGCGCCTTCTCCATCATCGGGGCCATCACTCCTGCATCAACCTCCACGGCGAGGATGATGCGCTTTCAGGCCGCGGCATCTTTCGCTTTACGCCCTATGAGTCCCGCTTACCTTGGCATCGCTTCCAGCACATCTACGCGCTCTTCGTTTACGCGCTGTTCTCCCTCGATTACGTGTTTTTCCGGGACTTCCAATGCTTTTTCTTCCCCACCCACGAATATCTGAGGCGTACCAAACATCCTCTGCGAGAATACGCGATTCTCTTTGCCGGTAAGGGCTTCTACCTCACTTATATGCTGGTTTTGCCGGTGCTGGTGCTGGGGAAATCACCTCTGCTGGTGGCCGGCGCGTTCCTACTGGTCAATTTGATCGTAGGTTTAACGGTAACGCTCGTATTCCAGTCGACGCACACCATTGACAGCACCTACTTTCCCTCCGACCGTTCCGAGTTTGACAACGGCGTGTACCACATCTTCGCGACAACCGCCGATTATGCAACCGAAAACCCGCTTGTGGGTTGGCTCGTGGGCGGTCTTAACTATCACATCGTCCACCATCTGTGCCCTTTCGTGTGCCATACGCATTATGGCCCGCTGACCAGGATTGTGAAGCAGACTGCCGAAGAGTTCGGCGTATCCTATCGGGAGAACCCCACCATGACCGGGGCAATCCGGCATCATCTGATACTCTTGAAGCAACTCGGGAACCCAAACTGATTTTGAGCGTTTATCCTTTGCGCATGGCCCAGCCACCACTTCCTGCAAGTAACACGAAAACTCCTCTGGTTCGAGGCAAATCTCAGGACGTCTGGTTATGACTCCATCAACCCCCATCCCCGCTGTTTCTCGCTTACGCTGCTTTGCGGATTCTCCTGCGATGGCGCGCAATCCCGTACAGGTTCTATCCAGGTACACCGAAAACTTCGGCGACACATTCCGGATCTATGTGGGTGGTCTTAAGGAAGCGATCGTTACCGTGGATCCCGCCGTTATTCAGCACGTATTGAAGACCAATGCGGAGAACTACCAAAAATCCGAAATTCAAGTAAAGCGTATGGGCCACTTCCTGGGGAAAGGTCTTCTCACCACTCACGGAGAACCCTGGCGCACGCAGCGCCGTCTCATTCAGACGGGCTTCGATCGCAAGCAACTTGATGCGCTGTCGTCCATCATGCGCGACTCCCTCGCCGAGTCCCTGCGGGATTTCGAGAGACAGGTTCATCTTGGCCCTGTCGATATCTACCCCCACCTGATGAAGATTACCTTCGCCATGGTCGCGCGATCGCTATTTGGCGCCCGCTTGAAGGATGGAGACATCGATCTTGTCAGCCACACCATCTGCACCGTCCAGGAATTCATCGTTCGGCAAACCCTTCAGCCCTATCTGAATCCCTGGTTCGCGGTCTCCGGCGAACTGCGCAAACACGAAGACATGCGGGCCCGCGCCGACGCCGTTCTCCTGGAGTACATCAAGAAGCGCCGCAAAGAACCACCCGGCCACGATCTGCTGCAAACTTTAATGGATGCGCGTTACAGCGATGGCCAGGGCATGAGCGATGAACTCATCCTGAGCGAGAGCATGCAGCTTCTGGTTGCCGGCCATGAAACCTCGTCGAACGCCCTATCGTGGCTTCTTTATCTTTTGAGCTCGCGTCCCGATTGCCTCGAAAAGGTACGGCAAGAATTTGACACCGTACTCGGTGACGCGCCTTTAGGCTACGGCGACGTTCCCAAATTCGAATTTGCGACTCAGGTAATTATGGAGGCGCTCCGGCTCTACCCGCCGTTTTGGATGGTCGACCGCATGGCTGTCGCCGACGATCGCGTCGGCGACCTCGCCATACCCCGCGGATCGATGGTCATTGTGTATGTCTATGGGGCGCATCATGCTCCGCGCCACTGGCAAAATCCGGAGAGTTTCGACACGGATCGGTTCACCAAAGCCAACGACAAGCTACGCCCACCTTTCACCTTCCTTCCCTTCGGTGCCGGACCGCGAGGCTGTATCGGCGGAAATTACGCCATGCTGCAGATCCTCATGATTTTGCGCGACATCCTCCGAACCTACGACTTTCAGCTGACTCCCGGCCAATCCATCCAAGCCCGCCCCATGGTCATCCTGCGTCCCAAGCACGGTATCCGCATGATGTTCACCAATGCAAATCATCATCCTGCGCTAACTGAAGAATTTCATGCGCACCGTTAAGGCAAATTGGCATTGACGAGTGGCCTGATTTCGATTGCTCCTGTTTTCCGCGACAGCATGCATCCGGTAACCGATTCTAGTCATGAATCAAGAAGGCTAGGTCGAAAAAAGGTATAGAGGTTTCTCAAATGCCGAGCGGCCTGATAATGCCAGGATCAAGCGACCGTCGCGGGTGGTATAAAATAGCGCGCGAAGTCAGCTCCGTAATCCCGAAATGCATAGAATTCACGCTGGGCCGCACCGGTTCAATGCGCTAACGCGCTACGCATTTGCAATCGCGCTGGCAGGGGCGGCGCTAGGCTTGTCGCTGGTTCTTCAGGTTCCCTTTGGGAATCCTTTCTGGCTATTCTTCCCGGTTGCTATTGTCGCCAGTACATGGTTCGGCGGAAGGGGACCTGGGTGGGTCGCAGTTTTCTTAAGCGCAGTGGCGGTTCTCTATTATTTCATTCCGCCATTCCGTTCTTTTCTTGTTAAACCACGCGATATCCCATTTTTTCTTGCGTTCGTGGCCTGTGAGGTGATCGCGAATCGATTGGTTTCATGGCGAAGAGAAACAGAAGGACTTCTTAAACAATCTCATGATCAACTTGAAGTGCGGGTTAGGGAGCGCACCGCTGAACTCAAGCAAGCAAATGAGGCGCTGCTCAATCAAATGGAGGAACAGAGGCGTACCGAAGAAGCTCTTCAGGTCACTCGATCGGAGTTGGCACGCGTAGTCCGAATCACTACGATCGGCGAACTGGCGGCATCGATCGCCCATGAGGTGAATCAACCCCTCGCTGCAGTCGTAGCCAATGCTGACGCTTGCGTCGCCTGGCTTACCCGCGACGACCCGAATCTTGTGGAGGCGCGAGCGGCCGCAGAACGCACGACGCAAGGCGCGACGCGGGCATCCGAGGTGATTAGCCGGATTCGTTCGCTTATCAATAAGACGGCGCCCGAGAGAATACGAATTCAAATCAATGAAATCATCGAAGAAGTTGTGGCGCTAGCCGATCGTCAAGCTTCAAGGAATGAAGTCTCAGTGGTGACTGAACTTACGCCAGATTTGCCTCTGGTAGTTGGCGATAGAATTCAGTTGCAGCAGGTGATTTTAAATCTAATGTTGAACGGAATCGAAGCGATGAGCGGGGTTAATGACCGAAGCCGCAGATTGGTAGTCCGTTCTCGAATGCAGGATGCCGAACAAATTCGAGTTTCGATCGAAGACTGTGGAATCGGCGTAACGGAGAAGAACATCTCCCGCCTTTTTGAGCCATTCTTTACTACTCGATCTCAAGGAATAGGAATGGGGCTACCTATAAGCCGTTCGATTGTGGAAGCGCATGGCGGCAGGCTGTGGGCGGAATCGACGGTGAATCAAGGTTCCGTATTTCAGTTCACACTTCCGAAGCTGAGTGACCCCGCCACATGAAGGAACCGGATCCTATCGTATTCATAATTGACGATGACGCCTTGATTCGCGATGGAATCAGGAGTCTCGTCAAATCAATCGGGCTTCGCGCGGAAGCTTTTGCTTCCGCGCAAGATTTTATGCTGGCGAAGCGCGGCGATGCTCCGGCCTGCCTTGTCCTCGACGTGCGGATGCCGGGCATGAACGGCCTGGACTTTCAGCGGCAGCTCAGCGAAGCGAAGATTCACATTCCGATCATTTTCATTAGTGGGCATGGCGACATTCCGATGTCGGTGCGAGCCATGAAAGAAGGCGCACTAGAGTTTCTGACCAAACCGGTTCGTGGCCAGGATCTGCTGGACGCAATTCAGAAGGCAATCGCGCACGACCGTGGACTTCGCAGTGAGCGCGCAGAACTGGCTGAACTTAGTAGACGTTTCGATTCGCTCACGCCTCGCGAAACGGAAGTGCTGAACCTGGTCGTTGCAGGTTTTCTCAACAAGCAGATCGCATACGAACTGGGAACGAGTGAACTAACCGTTAAGACCCACCGCGCGCACGTCATGGAGAAAACGCAGGCCGACTCTCTCGCCCACCTTGTGCGTATGTTTGAAAAGCTAAGAACCTCACTTCGAAAGTAAGCAGATCCCTCCTCCTAAAGCAGGATGGTATTCGATTCTCCGAGTTGTTAACTTCTCACTTGTAAGACGCTTCATGGAGTGGGCGATCGGATGATCCAGACAAACCAAACGCAACGCAAGACCGGCATCATCGCCGTTGTTGACGATGACGAACCTCTTCGCGAAGCGCTGGGAAGCGTATTGAAGGCGGCTGGTTTTCCGATCGAGACATTCGGGTCCGCGGAAGAATTCCTCGAATCCGATCGACAGAGCATAAGCTGCGTGATCCTCGATGTGCGCTTGCCGGGGATGAGCGGCATTGAATTGCAAAGGCGGTTGCGCGATGCCAACAGCGCAGTTCCGATTGTCTTCGTCACTGCGCATGGAGATGCGGCGGTTCGCGATTTGGCAATGAAGGGCGGGGCTTGTGGTTTCGTAAACAAGCCCGTACGGAGCGACACATTGCTAGAGCAGATTCGTGTCGCGCTCGAAGAACGTAGTAACCCTAAAAACTGAATAACTAAATCGACGCCGAAGCTTTGGCGGTCAGGCCGAGGGAGTGGTCCGTCCAGGCGGTGATTGGGTAGAGAGGAGCAGAACATGGTCTCAAATTTTAACGAAGTGATAGCGGAAGCCGACGGTTCCGAAGAGTTCCGGCAAATTCTCTGGGTCCTGATTCAGGAAAAGCAGGAGAACGCGCCCCCGCAGCCAGGAAAAGGACCGCAGAGGCAGGCCAATATCTGGATTGAGCGGATATTGCTGGTATCTGGACTGACGCTTCTGGCAATTTACGGCGCCGCGCGACTTGAGAGTCTGTTCCGCTCACGGGCTGCTCTGCACCAGTTCGCTGCAATGGCTCCATTGTCGAGTGAGGCTGGCGATGGGATTGCGGAAGATGCAGATCCATCCGGCATCGATTTCAGCCAGTGGGACGAACATCGAGTTCACGCCTATAAAGAGAGCCTTAACCGAAAATCCGGCGCTCCTCTGGGCGTACTCAACATTCCGAAAATCGGGCTCGAAGTGCCCGTGCTTGATGGGACGGACGCTTTGACTCTGAACCACGCGGTAGGAAGGATTTCCGGAACTGCGCGACCCGGAGAGCCAGGGAACATCGGCATCGCAGGGCATCGAGACGGCTTGTTTCGTGGGCTGAAAGATATCGCACTGGGCGACACGATAGACCTTCAACGGCGAAATGGGACGGACACTTACATCGTTGATGCAATTGACATTGTCAGCCCCAAACAGGTTGACGTCCTGAGGCCAGGCTCCGTGCCGTCTCTCACGCTGGTCACTTGTTATCCGTTTTACTTTGTCGGCAGCGCGCCACAGCGCTACATCGTGCATGCATCACGCACCGAGTTTGAACCACAGAAGTACAAACCAACTGAGCAAGGCAGTTTAATCCTTGCCAATCAAAAATAGGAGAAACAACATGAACTCACTTCAACTCACTCGGAAACTCACCCACCTGGTTGCGACTGGAATTGCCTGCATCTCTTTTTCGCTGGCAATGAACGCGCAGATCAAAACCGAAACCAGCACCACACATGGGCCAGCGACGGAAGCCGTCAGCGTTGACCGCGGCGAGGTTGTCTACGCTTCGGGCAGCGACCTGGTACTGCGGAAGGATGACGGAACGATTGTGCATTTTGCCGGTGTAATCGATACCGCCACGGTCGGTGGCAAGCAAGTCGCAATCGACGCCCTTGAACCTGGGATGAAGCTGGAGCGCACCATCACGACAACCACTACTCCACACACAGTCAAAACGGTGGAGAGTGTTACTGGGAAGGTGTGGCACGTTAGTCCGCCACGGTTTGTGATTTTGACTTTGGATGACGGGACAAATCACAAGTTCGACCTTCCCAATGATCACAAAGTAATGGTCGATGGGAAGGTCGTGGATGCCTGGCACTTGAAAAAGGGAATGAAGATTTCTGCGACCCGAGTAATCGAAACGCCGGGCAACGTAGTGTCGCAGCAAACCAGGTTAACGGCGACCTCACCGGCCCCGGCTGCACTTGCAGCCAACGAGCCAGTCTTCTTCACGATGTTTGTGAGAGCGCCCGAACCACGAACTGTTGCGGAGGCGATCCCTCCCTCGCTGCCGGAGACGGGTAGTCCGCTTCCTTTAGTTGGCCTGGCTGGTCTGCTGGCATTCGGGTCGTTTCTCGGACTAAGAGCGGTTCGCACAAACGCATAGAGAAAGAAAACAGCGCTCCACGGAATCGGTTGCCGGGCCGCGGTCCGGCAACCGAAAGGTGGAAGGCTATAAACGCGGAAATCTATAAGCAAAGATCAAAAAGCAAAGATCAAGATCAAAACGACAAGGAGAATGACAATGAAAACACGAATGATGTACATGCTCTACTCTGTGGTAACCACTGTGGCGATGTTCATGAGTGCACTGCCATCGCTGGCTCAACAAACGGCGCCCACTACAACCGTGCCGGTGACGATCGCGGTCACGGCGAACGTTCCGAATGGCAAACGTACTCCGCAAATCAACCTGGAAGATGTGGTCGTGAAGCAAGGGAAGCAACGGCTGCAAGTGACGGAATGGACTCCGGCTCAAGGCTACCCCGCAGGGCTGGATCTTTTCATCCTCATCGATGATGCCTCCAACCCGAGCCTGGGCTCAAACCTTGACGACTTGCGCGGGTTCATTAACGCACAGTCACCGAAGACTTTAGTTGGGGTCGGCTATATGAGAAATGCCACAGTGCAGATTGCGCAGGACCTTACAACTGACCATGCTGCGGCTGCTAAGGCGCTCCGGCTTCCAACCGGCAGTGCTGGAGCGTACGGAAGTCCGTATCTTTCGGTGACCGATCTCATGAAACGCTGGCCTGAGAGCGATAACCGGCGCGAAGTAGTGATGATTACCGATGGAATCGACAGCCCGCGTCGTGGCCCGCGTTCGCAAGGACTGAGCAATAACCCATACGTAGATTCCGCGAGCGCTGTTGCCATGCGGACGGGCACGATCATTCATACGATCTATGCGCCCGGGGACAGCCGCCTGCATCGCAATTATTGGGAAGCGACGAATGGACAGATGAATATCGCTCGGCTGTCCGAAATAACCGGTGGGGAATCCTACTTTCTTGGGCTGCAAAGCCCGGTGAGCCTGAAACCTTACCTGGATGATCTGCAGAAGGTAGTCGACAACCGGTATTTGCTGAGCTTTTCCGCCAAACCCGGCGCGAAGCCTGGCTTGCAATACGTGACGCTGAGTACCGAAGTTGCCGGTGTGGAGTTCTCTGCGCCGGACGCGGTCTGGGTACCAGCTGCGAGGTAAATCGCAGAGCCCGCTGAGCACAGCGGGCTCTGCGTTTATTAATGCAATCGACGCAATCAAACATTACCATCAGCATGGAGGTGGAACCATGGAAGCAGACCCGATTCTATTCCGCGATCTAACGTACATTTTTCTTGCTGCTGTGATTGGCGGGATGGTAGCGTGGCGGCTTCGCCTGCCTCTAATCCTGGGATTCATTTTTGGTGGAATCGCTATTAGCCCGTTTACTCCGGGCCCCCACCTCTCGAACCTGCATACGTTCGAGGTATTCGCCGAAGTCGGCGTAGTTTTGCTGATGTTCTCAATCGGAGTCGAGTTCTCAATCCCGGATTTGATGCGGGTGAAATGGGTTGCCCTCCTCGGCGGCCCGATTGGAATTCTGTTGCTGGTAGGTATCTCGGCGGCAGCCTCCCATCTTTTCGGATGGAGTCTCACAGAAGGAGTCGTCATCGGCGCGACGATCTCTGTAGCGAGCACCATGGTCCTGGCGCGGCTTCTCAGCGATTCCGGAAAGCTGAATACAACTTATGGGCGCGTGATGATCGGCATCACGCTCGTGGAAGACCTGGCGGTTATCTGCATGACGGTAGTCCTACCCGTTCTTGGGGGTTCGGGGGATGACCGCTTTGCGAAGGCAGCGTGGATTTTGGGGAAAGCTCTGCTCCTCCTGATTCCCCTTGTTTTTCTTGCGATCAAGGTGATTCCGCACCTATTGCGGCGAGTTAAACTGACGTGTAACTCAGAGCTTCTCCTCCTCGTTGCAATTGCGATTTGCCTGGGGACCGCCGCCCTGGCGCAAGCGGTCGGGTTCTCTGTGGCGCTGGGCGCCTTTCTTGCCGGACTCTCCATCAGCGGTTTGCCGGAGCTTCACGATGCTCATACTCAGCTGGTACCTCTTCGTGATACTTTCGTGGCGCTCTTTTTCGTCTCGCTTGGAACCCTGATTGATCCCAAGGTGCTTTTCAACAGCCTGCCGCTCCTGGGATTAATGCTTCTACTCATCGTGGTCGGGAAATTTCTAGTTTGGACCGCAGTTGTGTGGATCTTCCGTTATCCAATCCGGACGGCAATTCTAGTGGCAGCCGGGCTGACCCAGATCGGCGAGCTTTCGTTCGTGGTTGTGCAAGTCGCGCGATCGGCGGGCATCGTGGCGGAGAATGTTTTCAGCACAACCATCGCCGCGTCGTTAATTTCGATTCTGTTGAACGTCTTCATCGTGCGCGGCGCCTTCACCTGGCTGGATAGAGATGGCGCCGAGCCTGAAATATCCAAGTCACGGGATGGAGGGCTTGCGCCGGCGATGCCATGACACTATAGCGGGAAGCGTCGATAGCAGCAAAAGCAGCTAATTTGCGAAATCGGCCGACCTTCCACTCGGCGAACCTATCGCAAAGATCAAGTCGTTGCCGAGTCACTCGCCGGTTAAGTGTTGAGCCGAGACCAGCGATAGAGCAGCATTACTTTGATTTTTTCGTCTCGCCGCTTCCTGGTTTGTCGACTGATCCGAAGTAAGCTGTATTTGCTTCCGTCGTGATCGGTCCCTGGATCGCCTGAATGGCCGCCTCCTCGCGCTGGTTCTGGAGTGTTTTGCGGATTTGGCTGGCCGCCGCTTTCAAAGATTCGGTTTTCCTGGCGACGAGTTTGTAGATGTAGTGGCCGTTGGAGTCGGTGTAGACCTGCGAGACTTCTCCTGGTTTCAGATCGAGCACCGACGAGTAAGCAGTCGGCAAGTCGCTCGAACCCAGCTCTCCGAGGCTAGGATTGGGCGGAACTTCGTCATGACCCGCTGTCGCAAAAGCCTCTTTCTGCAAGGTGAGAAAGCTGGCGCCAGCCAGAGCCTTCGCCCGCAGATCGTCGGCTTCGCGAGTCATCGCATCTTCCGTCTCTTTTTCATGCGCCTTTACATCTTCTGAAGAGTTTTTGTCTGTGAGTGAGCGTTCTGATCGCTTGCGCTTTGGAATGAAGATTCGTTCCAGCGTTGCCCGCTCGAACAGAGAAGCGTGGGCGCGATAGTAATCCTCCACGTCTTTGTCGGAAATCTTCGCCGAGTCCGCATCGATTTGGCGGATGAGTTCCTGGGAAAGAATCTGCACGCGCGCGAAGGCCAGTCGTTCCTGAAATCGCGGAGTGCTTTCGATCCCGCGTTTCTCGGCCTCCTGCGCCATCACGAGCAGATTGGGATAGCCCCCAGCGAGTTGCTGCCGGCGGGAGAGCGTCATGTTTGCGACGATGACGTCGGCCAGCTTTTCAAACTGCGCGCGCGTGATTACGGTTTCGCATGGCGACGAAGAAGACGACGCGCTGGCAGTGGAAGACGACGGCTGCGAGCAGAGTCCTTTAATCGTGAGCACGGCGGCATCGGGGCTGACTTTAGCGGCCGACGCAGGCAGTTTCTCCGGTCCGTCGTTGTCGGTTATGTACGGCGGAAGATACTGCGGCGGCAAGCCCTTCTGGCCGGGCGAGTCCTGTGCCCAGGCGGCGAAGTTCAGCAGGAGACAGGCGAGCGCAAAGTAACGCATTCCGGAGTTTCCTCCCCAGTAATTGTGGAATTTTTGAAGTCAAATCGTAGCACAGTCGTAGAGTCGAATAATCCGCGGAAAGGATTGCAAAACCTTGCATCTTGACAGTGATACAAGTGCAGTCCAGAATTAGTAGCCTAAGCGGTTTCTCCCCTCTTTGCATGGATCGCAATCCTGTGCCGTAAAGATTGATCCGCGATCAAACAACCTTTAAAAAGGATTTGCCGATGACCCGAAACATGTTGGAGCAGTTCGTCAGCGCGGGAATTGTCCTGGTGCTTGTATTAGCCTGCTTAATCCCCGCTGGAGCGCAGACGTTCACAGGAGTCGTCACTCAGCATAACGACAATGGCCGAACCGGCCAGAATCTGTTGGAGACAACTCTGACTCCCGCGAACGTGAGCCCGACGACATTCGGTAAATTGTTTTCGTATTCGGTGGACGGCCAAATCTATGCCCAGCCGCTGTATGTTCCGAACGTGAACATCGATGGAACCACGCACAATGTTGTTTATGTGGAGACGCAGAACGACAGCTTGTATGCGTTCGATGCCGACGGGCTTCAGTCGACCGCGCTTTGGCAGGTCAGTTTCATCAATCCGGCGGAGGGAATCACGCCGCTCAATTGCTTTACTTTCTGCGGCGTGTATCCGGTCATCGGCATCACGGGGACGCCAGTGATCGATCTAAGTACGAACACGATGTATCTGATCTCGCGCGTCGACAACAACGGCAAGTTCTATCAGACTCTGCACGCGCTCGACATCACCGACGGTACGGAGAAGTTCGGAGGACCGGTGAACATAACGGGATCTGTACCCGGCACCGGCGACTCCAGCAAGAAAGGAATCGTAACCTACAATGCGCAGTCTGACTTGCAGCGGGCTGGCCTTCTTGAGCTGAACGGCACCATCTATATCGGATGGGCCGGCGCCGAGCACGGCTGGATTATGGCCTACAATGCGACCACCCTTAAGCAGGAGGCGATTTTTACTCCCACGCCGAACGCAAAGCTGGGCGGCATTTGGGCCTCGGGAAATGGAATCGCGGCCGATCCCAGTGGAAACATTTATGTGGCCACTGGAGATGCGCTCTTCGATGCGAACACCGGCGGATCGGACTACGGCGACAGCCTGTTGCAGCTCAACAGCAGCTTGAAAGTGCAGCAATACTTCACCCCGAATGACGCATCCTGTCGTGAAGCGAATGATTTTGATCTGGGTTCGGCTGGGCCGATTGTTTTGCCCGGCCTCAACGAAGTGCTGATTGCCGGGAAGGGCGGTGCACCCTGCGATACCGATCCATCGGCAGCGCGTCTCTATCTGGTGAGTTCCACCGATTTGGGCGGCTACAACGCCACGCAGAACTCAGATCTCGAGGAACTGGTGGGTGCAACGCAAGGATATTGGAGCAGCCCGGCATACTTCAGTGGGCCGACCGGCGCTTACGTTTTCTCGATCGGCATCAATGGACCCGGGAAGGGCGATTATCTCAAGGCGTACACAGTGGAGAGCGGCGGCCTGCTTTCGTCGACTGCCGTCGCCGAAAGCCCGGAAACTTTTCCCTCGGGAGCAACGCCTGCCATTTCTGCCAACGGAACCTCGAACGGCATCGTCTGGGCCATCGAGCGGCCCGAAGGACTCGGTGTGCAGCCTGGCGCCGGTGCCGCCGTCTTGCGCGCTTACAATGCCATCCCGGCCACCGGCAGCAGCACGCTGACCGAGCTCTATAACAGCTCAGAAGAGTTGGCGGGTGGCGTAGAGCGAGATCGTGGCGGCTGCGCCAATAAGTATGCCGTACCGACGATCGCGAACGGGAAGGTCTATGTGGGAACGCAGAACCAACTGGACGTGTTCGGACTGCTCGGTTCCAAGACCGGCCCCGGGCTTTTCCTGAGTAACCCGTGCTGGACGTTCGCGGCTTCGGCGATCGGAACTCCGGTGAGCGAACCGATCGGAGTAATCAACAATGGAACCGGCACTCTGAGCATCAGCAACATCACCATTACCGGCCACAGCGCAGCTGACTTCACGCAAACCAACACCTGCACGACTGGGCTGAAGACAGGCAAGAAATGCGTGATCACGGTTGGATTCACCGCTTCTGTGGCGGATCCGGAATGGGCCACTGTAACGATCACTGACAATGCCGTGGGCAGCCCGCACAATATTTTTGTGCTGGGCGTGGGCAAGAGCACATCGGCGTCGGCTGCGAAAACTGCGGCAGCGAAGACTGCGCCCCAACTAGGAATTGGTCCGGAACTTCACAATTTGGGAAAGTAACTATTACTCCGACCTGACCTGGTCGCCGATTTGAGACAGTTACCGCTTCTCCGCCGCACGTGGCGTTGAATTCCATGTGCGACGAGCAGCTCTAATACTTCCAGCTGATGTCCGCGCCTGCCGGGGCTGTCTTCTCAATCCTCTCCATGATCTTCGGCAAGTACATGGTGTTGTAGTGTAGCCGGGAGTAGGCGTTCGGCAGCTCAGGATCGCCGTTCCAGCAATGCTCTGCCCTGGGTCCGTACTTTACTTCTCCGTCGTATGGAACCCCATGCCCTGGGGTGCCCGTCGTCTTTAGAAAGTCCTCCATGAGGTAGACGGCGTCGTTTAGAAAATACGTATCATCGGAGCCCACATAGAGGTGGATCTTTCCCTGCAGCTTCGGCCCGAGGGTGTTCCAGTCGCGCTGCAGAATCGCATCCAGGTCGTAGTGATCGTGCCAGTAGGCCGCTGTCTTGTGGTCGATCTCACCCGATTCCTTGTCAAAGATGGATTGAGGATAGCCGTCTGCTCCGACCGGTCCATAGACTGCCTGCCAGATATCGAATTGTTCTCCGGAGCGCCCGTGATCGCCCAACGCTGCCTCGTAGGCGATGTTGTCGCGAACGCTGATCAGCGTGTGCCCTAGATAATCGCGCATCGCGGGTTGCTCGACGCGCTTGTTGGCGCCCTGCAGATAGAACATGTTCGACTGCTCATAGAGATCGGTAGTCATGTAGGCGTGGAAGTCGACCGGATCTGGGCAGGCCGCGAACGCGCCGTTGTAATGGTCGGGATAGAACATCTGCACGGCCAGAGCTTCCCATCCGCCCGTCGAGCCTCCATAGAGGAACCTCGCCCAGCCCAGCCCAATGCCGCGAAATTCCTTTTCCACGGCGGGCATCAACTCAGTCTCGATCGCGTCTCCGTAAGGTCCTACGTTTGCGGAGTTCACCGCGTAGGAGTCGTCGTAATAAGGATTCGCGTGTTGAATCTGGATGACGAGAACGCGCGGAAATCCCGGACTGATCCACTTTTTGTACTCTTCGTACGCTTCGGCCTGCTGAATCCGGTTGTAACCAGCGAGGTGAAAACGCTGGGAGTAATCCGGTTTCAGATCCGTATCCGGCGGAGTTGTTCGGAAGTCAGGAAATCCGTCCGGGAAATGCCCTTCGAAGACCATCTCGGGATAATGAGCGTTAGGGTGCTCGTCAAATCCTTCCGGCAACAGGACGATGGCGGAGAGATACATGGGCCGTCCCCAGAATTTCGTCAGCAGTGAGCTCTGAATGCGCAGATGCCGGATATACTTCGTGTCCGGCTCCGGAGGAATCGGTCCGATGACCTTGTCCAGCGAGATGCTGATTGGCGGCGAGCCCGGGCCCACATGCACCTTCTGCGGAGTGCTGTACAAATTGCCGGGCGCCAGATTCCAGTGCTGGCCCTCGCCGCGGTCGGGCGCAAGCTTGATAATCTTGCCATCGCTGCGGTGAAACGTCTCGTAGATATTCAGCACCGCTTGCGCCGTGTAATCGCCCGGAGGCACATCCGCGATCGAGCGGATCGGGTAACCCGCGGCACCCTTATCGATTGTCACCGCCTCGCCCGGCTTCAGGCCATCGACTGTCACTCCAAAAATTATCTGCGAGCGCGGAGTATCGTCGATCTGCAAGCGCGGCTCATCGGTAGGATCGTTGGAAAGCAGAAACAGCACGCGGCCATCCAGCGGTTTCGAGGAGATTGTTCCAGGAAAGTTAACCGTAATGGTTTGCGCTCGGAGCACCGGCGCAATCGAAGCAAGAAGTACTGCCAAACCACACACGAGGCTACGCATATCGGGCAAGTATAGCAATGTCGGTTGGAATTTGGACGTGCCATGTCCGAGCAAGATTGATACGATGTGGCTGGATTTCAATGCCGGTTCTTAACCTATGGCGAATCACGTTGACTTCGATATTCGTGCGCGATCAGTAAAACTGACCCGACGTCAGCTCCTGCGAGATGTTGGCCGATTCGCAGTAGCCGCTGCCGCGTCGAGTCTGATGCCGCCAAACGTTCAGCGCATGTTGGCACAGCAACCTCCTGCGATGGGGTCTCTCCACGACATTAAACACATCGTCATGCTCATGCAGGAGAACCGCTCATTTGACCATTATTTCGGAACACTCGCTGCCGTTCGCGGCTTCGATGATCGGGGAGCTTTAAAGTTGACAAGCGGTCGATCCGTTTTCTATCAGCCGGACGAGAAAAACCCCGAGGGATACTTGCTTCCTTTTCATCTCGACACGCGCTCCACCAGCGCCCAGAAAATTCCCTCGACCAGCCATGCCTGGGCCGTGCAGCACGAGGCGTGGAATCATGGCCGGATGGATCGCTGGCTGCCGGCACATAGAAAAGCCGATGGCGACCATGGTCCGTATTGCATGGGGTATTACACGCGTGAGGACATTCCGTTCCAGTTTGCATTGGCGGAAACATTCACTCTCTGCGACGCCTACCACTGTTCGGTGATGGGACCAACGTGGCCCAACCGCATGTATTGGATGACTGGGACGATCGATCCTGAAGGCAGGAATGGTGGACCCATCATCAATAACACGGCGCCTGAGCGGGGATACACGTGGACCACCTATGCCGAACGGCTGGAGAATGCTGGCATAAGCTGGAAAGTTTACCAGCAAGAAGATAACTACGGCTGTAACCTTCTGGAAACCTTCAGGGTCTTCCGCGCTGCGCCTACAGGATCGGCCTTGTATACAAAGGGCATGCTGCGCAGCCCGGAAGGACAGTTCGAATACGACGCGGTCAATGACAAACTACCCGCGGTCTCCTGGGTCATCCCGACCAGTTATCAATCGGAACATCCGGACTACATGCCCGCCGATGGAGCAGCATTTGTGGCCAGCAAGATCGACGCGATTGCCGCGAACCCTGAGGTGTGGAGAAAAACCGTCTTCATTCTCAACTACGACGAAAACGACGGAATTTTTGATCACGTGGCACCGCCCGTGCCACCCTTGCACGCGCCTGATGAATTTGTGGATAGGCTCCCGATCGGTGGCGGTTTTCGCGTGCCCTGCATTATCGTGTCGCCTTGGACAACGGGAGGGTATGTGTGCAGCCAGAACTTCGATCACACTTCGGTTCTCCGGTTCCTGGAGGAGTTTACCGGCGTCCGGGAGCCCAATATCAGTGAGTGGCGACGCAGTACGTTCGGCAGCCTGAGTTCGGCTTTGAGGTTTCAAAATGCATTCGCGGGGCCACCACTTTTGCCCGACACGAGCGGTCCACTGCGCCTCGCGAAATATGAATCTGCCATGCTACCGAAACCTGTCCTTCCGGTTATAAACCAGGAACCGCCCAAACAGGAGAAAGTCTGGCGCAAGGCACCCCACGGATGAGGCAGGTTGATCCGTTCTTGTAAAAAGTGCCGGGAGCTGTCTCTTTCAATTGGCATGCGCCCTTGGGGGCTACTTGATCGGTATTCCGCGGTGTCGAAGGGTATACCCGGTTACCATTTAATGCCGCTTGAAGAAAGAACTGCACGGGCACAAGCCTCGACTTCTGAGTCAGCTCGATCAATTCTTAGCGAAGCCAGCGTTCAATCATCCTTCTTCTTCCCAATGTATTCGGCCGCAATTTTAAATCCAGTATTCGCTGCTGGAACGCCCGCATACACAGCGGTCTGCAAAAGCACTTCTTTCAAATCGCAAAATTCAAGTTCACTCGCCAAGCCCGCTCGCACATGTAGCGCGAACTCTTCCCATCTTCCAAGCGATGCCGTAAGAGCCAGCGTCAGCAATCGTCGAGTGCGCCGGTCGAGTTCAGGACGAGACCAGATCGTTCCCCAAGCGTAACGGGTTATCAGCTCTTGAAACTCCTTCGTCAATTCTGTTGTGTTGGCAATTGCTTTGTCGACGTGGGCGTCGCCAAGCACAGCGCGGCGAACTTCGAACCCTGTTTGCAGGGAATCCGTGTTGGCATTTGATTGCGGCAGCAAGAACTCAAGCAGAGCCGTGGTAAAGGAGCGAGGCCGCTCAAGATTAGAAAGATGCGCCGCCGCCAGGCAAAGCGATTTTGCTTCGGGAATCTCCTGCGCCAGCCGTTCACCATGCCCACTCCACGGAGTCGAAACGTCGCGCTCGCCGGAGATGACCAGACTTGGACTCTTGATCTGTCTAAGGAGATTTCCGTGATCCATGTCACGAAGGGCCGCACAACATCCCAAGTATCCAACGGGATCTGTGCCCAGGAAGACGGAGCGGATCGAACCCACATCGGGGTTTTGTTTCGCCAGCGTGTCTGGAGAAAAGAATCGCTGCATTGCCAAGTCGACAACCGCCGACATCCCGCCTTTAACGACTGCAGCAATTCTTGTTTCCCAATTCGCCCTCGGCACGAACTGCGGCGAGGTGTTGGCCAGTACGAGACGTGTGACGCGCTCGGGCGCGTATGCCGCAACCCACTGTCCGATTGCCCCACCCAACGACAGGCCACAAAAAGCAAATTGCGAAATCTGCAAAGCGTCGGCCAGGGCGAGAATATCCTTGCCCAACATTTCGACCGAATACTCACCAGCGGTTGCTTCCGAAGCACCGTGGCCACGCGTGTCATATCGCAGAATCTGGAAGTGCGGGAGCAGGTCTTCCACCTGAATATCCCAGGCTGTTTGATCCGTACCGATCGAGTGCGACAGAATTAGGACAGGCCGCCCGGAGTTTCCTTGCAGCCGGTAGAACATCCGCGCATTGTGAATAGTTGCGAAGGGCAATTCATTGCTCCTTGTTGTCGTCTTCGCGATTGGACTCCAATGCCAGAGCTTTCCGGAAGGCATCTGCCGATCCAAGATATTGCTCCGGCGTTTCCAACTCCTCGAGTTCGGCAGGACTTAAATGCGTGTTTACTTCAGCAGTCCCGGCAAGCACGGCGGCGAGATTGCCGCCTTCTTTAACACTCTTCCGAACGGCCGCCTCAACCAGCTTGTGCGCAACATCTCGTCCCAGCTTTGCTCCGAGCAGCATCATGGCGCGCTCGGCAAAAATCACTCCGTTCGTGTTCTCGATGTTGAGCTGCATCTTCAACACATCAACTGAGAGCCCTTCGGCTACTTCAGCCATTGAAGCAATGGCCGCGCCGGTCGACTGGATTACAGCCGCAACCACAGGCCATTCCGCTTGCCATCCGCCTACACTACGTTCGTGTTCCTGCAACATCGCAGAGAGAAAGGATGCAACCAATCCCGGTACTCGATGCGCGGCGGCGAGTGTGAGGGAACAGGCTGTGGGGTTGCGCTTGTTCGGCATGGTTGACGATCCACCGCGGCCCTCGCCCGCTGGTTCGGCTGCCTCGCCCACTTCGCATTGCATGAGCAGACTGATGTCGCGCGCCATTTTTCCGAGAGATCCAGTCAGGACTCCGCAAGCACAGATCAGCATCGCTAGTTGATCGCGTTGGGTGTGCCAGGGTGCTGCGGGAGCGTCTCCGAAGCCAAGATCTGCGCTCAGCGTCTCGGAAACCTGAATACCGCGGTCGCCCAGCGATGCCAATGTACCGCTGGCTCCGCCAAACTGCAAAACCGCCGCAACCCGAAACGCTTTCTGCAGACGCCGTCTGCCTCGGCCAATCGAAGCCTGCCATCCGGCTGCTTTGAGTCCAAAAGTTACCGGCGGAGCCGGCTGAAGCAGAGTCCGCCCAACCATCACGCTCTCCTTATGCTGCTCAGACAAGTCCCCCAAGGCCTTTTCCAATCGCAACAGGTCCGCGATGAGAACTGGTTCTGCGCGCTTGAGCACTAGAGACATCGCGGTGTCGGCGAGGTCTTGGCTTGTAGCTCCCCAGTGAACGAATCGCGCCGACTCCGCGTCGGCCTTTCGTACCTGTTCGGTCAGCATTTTCACTAGAGGAATCGCGGGTGTTCCAGCTCGAAATGCGGCGTCAGCAAGAACAGAGGTATCAAACTTGTCGGGCCGTATAGCAGCCGCTATTGTGTCCGCAGCTTGCATCGGGATGAGTCCGTGTCGCGCTTCTGCGCGTGCCAATGCGGTTTCGAATTCCAGCATTGCCTGCAAAACCGACTCATCGGAAAACAGCGCGGCCAAGGCCGGCGTCGTGGCCAGGCTTTCAATCAATCGTCCGCTCATGTTCGGCTCCGCCCCGCGAGTTGCTTCAATGCCGGTCTGCTGTTCAATCTGCAATCATTACACATCGAAAAAGACCGTCTCGGTCTCTCCGCGAAGAAGCACATTGAAGATCCAATTGCTGGCCCGGGCAGGATCCGGATGGGCTAACAACGTCGCGCGCCGATTTTCCGGTACTAAGGCCAAAATTGGATCTGTCGCGTTCGCCGGTTCTCCCGCAAAGTAAAGTCGTGTCGACAATCGCTTGAGAATGCCGCGGCCAAGAATCGATACATTAATGTGAGGCGCCTGAGATGTTTGACCTGGCCCCGGCACGCGCCCAGGCCGGATCGTTTCAAATGTGCACGAGCCATCTTCCGCCGTGGCTAATCGCCCAAAGCCGCGAAAGGCTATATCATCGGCACTGCGGTCCTGGTCCGCGTAGTTCCCGTCGGAGTCCGCTTGCCACACCTCGATCATTGCATCGGGAACGGCCACTCCTTCTCCATCCAGTACACGAAAAGTGAGCCAAACCCGTTCGCCCTTCGCTCTATCGCCGGCGACATGCGAAATGCTCCCCTTATCGGTCAGGCCAAGGTGCAAATACGGACCCACTGTCTGTGAAGGCGTCGGCGTCCGATCCATGGTTATCTTTTTCCAATCTTCATTACTATTTTTCAAACGGCGTCGATTCTCGTCCGCGCAGCACAATGTCAAAACGATAGCCGAGCGCCCACTCTGGCTTGGTCGTTTCCATGTCAAATCTCGAAACCAAACGCTGGCGCGCTCTTTCGTCAGGAATCGATTGCAGAATAGGATCGTAAGCAAACAGCGGATCGCCAGGAAAATACATCTGTGTGATCAGTCGCGTGACAAAGGCCGGACCGAACAGAGAAAAATGAATATGCGCCGGACGCCAGGCATTGTCGTGATTGCGCCAGGGATAAGCGCCCGGCTTAACGGTCACAAAACTGTAAAATCCGTCCTTGTCGGTCAGGGTTCTTCCTGTCCCGGTGAAGTTCGGGTCGAGCGGTGCGGGGTGGTCATCTTTCGCGTGGGCATATCGTCCCGCTGCATTCGCCTGCCAGATCTCGATCAAACTATACGGTACCGGGTGGCCATCCCCATCCATTACTCGCCCGCGCACAATGATACGTTCCCCCAGCGGTTCTCCCGCGTGCTGAAGGGTTAGGTCTTGATCGTTGGGATGAACGCTGGAATGGCCAAAGACTGGTCCGGTGACTTCAGAAAGAGTGTGGGGCAGGTAGATCAGTGGCTGAGATGGAGCCCGCAACGTAGTCGAGCGATACGCAGGATATAAATAATCCGGCTGGGTCCCCGGCTCATGGCGCCGGAAGGGAACAACTCCCTTTCGGGGGATGGAACTATTGTCCTGGGTTAGAGAAGAGGGCATGTTTAAATCATCGCAAAGATGCTTCTTTACCGGAGCAATCGTTTCTTAACCTACAGGTAAATCTGCATTTCAGTCATGACGATCAGGTTTGTCTCACGGAAACACTTAAGTATAAATGAGTTAAGAAGAGTGGCCGCAGCGGTTTTTATCGGCTCAAGACTTGCGACCCTTTAATGTGTATAATGTCGATGCAGTAAGTAGACTATGGTGATTGCTGCGGAGAAAGTTCCAATGTCAACGGACAAATCCAATCCATCCAACAACAGTTTCTCGCTTTCACTCGACACGTGGGCCGTGATTGCTGCGCTCCTGTTAGCCCTGGCGGTGAAACTCGACATTCTGAAGAACGTTTCCTGGTAGCTGGCAAAAAGCGCCACTGAAATCTGATTTGTGGAGAGGGCACATGGCATCTGCAACGTCGCTACCGCGTGTGGAGTCCGATAATCGGCTACTGAATACGCTGAGCGTCGTGCCCGGCGTTCTTTTGCTGGCTGCGATCGGATATGCCGCTAAAATGCTGGAACGATCCATTAACACATATGCTAAGGTCCATCACTGGATATTTCCCAACATAGAATACGTCCTATGGGCGATCCTCATAGGCCTTGTCATATCGAATACATTGGCTATCCCCAAAATCTTTCAGGCTGGGATTGCCACCTATGAGTTCTGGCTCAAACTTGGAATCGTTCTTCTCGGCGCGCGCTTCATTCTCGCCGACGTTCTAAAATTAGGTGGCATCAGTCTGGCGCTGGTCGTGATCGAAATCACGCTCTCGCTGGCGTTGATGACCTTTCTAGGAAAGCTATTCAAACTCAAGCCGAAGCTGATATCCCTATTGGCCATCGGATCTGCTGTGTGTGGCGTCTCCGCCATCATCGCTGCCAAGGGCGCCATCGATGCGGACGACGAAGATTCCTCCTTTGCCATTGCCGCAATTCTGGCGCTCGGCGCACTGTCATTGTTCACATTTCCGGCCATCGCTCACAGCCTCCACATGAATGACACTGCGTATGGTTTGTGGGCCGGGTTGGGAGTCGACAACACTGCCGAAGCGACCGCCGCCGGAGCCTTGTATTCGGATGCAGCAGGCAAAGTGGCCGTACTTGCTAAAACCGCGCGGAACGCCATGATTGGCTTCGTTGTGTTGGGGTATGCGATCTACTGGGCAGGGCGGGGCCAGGCCGAAACCGTTAGCAACAAAGCTGCGTTTCTGTGGCGAAAGTTCCCCAAGTTCATATTGGGTTTCCTTCTGATATCCGTTTTGGTCAGCTTTCACACGTTCAGCAAAGACCAGGTCGCGTCGCTTGGAAATCTCTCAAAGTGGGCGTTCTTGTTGACTTTCGCAGGGGTTGGTCTGCAAACAAATTTTCGTCGCATGTCGAAGCAGGGATTGCGTCCATTCATCGTGGGGGCGCTTGGGGAGGTCCTAATCGCGTGTCTGACCCTCGGCCTGGTGGTGAGTGCAAATTGGATCTGGGGTCTGTAACCGCGAATTGACGATTCTTAGCGCGAAACGGCGGACGAAAACGTTTCAGCTCATCGGCAGTCCAACGTAATTTTCGGCGAAGCTTTGCGCCGCCGCGAGAGAGCTTGTCAGATAGTCCAAGTCGGCCAACTGCCGGCGCTCCTCGAACTGGTCGTTCCCAGGAATCCGGTGCAGGAGGGAAGTCATCCACAGAGAAAAGCGCTGTACCAGCCATACTCGCCTTAAACATGTTTCCGAGTAATGGTCGAGCAGTTGGTGTTTTCCAGAGGCGTAGAATTCCACAAACGCGGCGGCAAGAACCCGAACATCGGCAACGGCAAGATTCAGACCTTTCGCGCCGGTCGGTGGCACGATGTGCGCCGCGTCCCCAGCCAAATAGAGCCTGCCGTATTGCATCGGCTCCGCTACGAAACTGCGCATGCCGGTAATGCCCTTTTGCAAGATGGCACCTTCCGTTAGCCTGCGCCCGTCGCGAGTAGTAAGACGCGTCTGCAATTCTTCCCAGATCCTTGCATCCGGCCATTGCGCCAGGTCTTCATCGGGAGTGCACTGGAGATACAGGCGCGTAATCTCCGGCGTCCGCATGCTGTGCAGCGCAAAACCGCGATCATGGTAGCAGTAGATCAGTTCTTCGGACGAAGGCCGCGCTGCCGCCAGAATGCCCAACCAGGCGAACGGAAAAACGCGCTCATAAATAGTCAAAGCATTTTCTATGCTGGGGCGACACACTCCGTGAAACCCGTCGCAGCCTGCAATAAAATCGCAAACAACTTCCGAAGGTTCGCCATGGTGGTGAAATCGTATCTTGGGTTTTGTTGAATCGGGCGTTGTGGAATCAAAGTCATGAATGGTGACGCCCTCAACTTCGAAAAAAATCTCAGCCTGTGCTCCGAGTCGAGCCGCGATGAGGTCTTTCACAACTTCCTGCTGGGCATAGATCGTGATACCTCGCCCCGTCAAAGCTTTGAAATCGATGCGATGCCCCTGCCCTCTGAAGCGAATTTCCACGCCATCGTGAATCAGACCCTCCCGTTTCATCCGTTCGCCTAAACCCATTTCCACCAGAAGGTCGACCGTACCTTGCTCCAGGACGCCGGCTCGGACCCGCTGCTCACAGTGCTGCCGACTGCGCCCCTCGATCACAACCGAATGAATTCCCATTTGATGCAGGAGGTGCGAGAGAACCAGTCCTGCTGGCCCGGCTCCGACAATCCCAACCTGCGTGCGTATTGTCATTTTCTCTTCCGCGGCGTTTTCTGATGAGTCGGACGCCGGTTCTTTTCTCCAGAAAACTTCTCGATCACCTCGCGAGGTACAGGTCTGCTCTCGATTCGGTCTGGATCAGCCTCCGACGGCGCAGCCCAGACCCTGATCTCAAAGCATTCCACCGCCAAAACATTCTTGTTAAATAACCGATGGCGGACAGAAAAGCTGCTGCGGCGCCATTCGGTTATTTCAGACTCAACCACGACTGCGTCCGAAAATCGCGATGGCGCTATGAATGAAGCCCGCAAGTCGACCAGAGGAATGCCGATAATGCCATAGGTCTTGAGCATCTGCCGTTTCGGGAGTCCGGCCTTTCTGAACAATCCAGCGGTGCATGCATCAAAATATTCAAAATAGCGCGGGAAGTAGACGATCTGGGCGGGATCGCAATCGCCCCACTCGATGTGAATCGTCTTCCGATTGGTTATGTTCGCCTTTTTTCTCACAGATGACCTCTTCCCGTGTTTTTTCTCAACCTTCTCAATGTGGCTCGGAGACCTGTGGGATCTGAAAGTAAAGATGATAGTGGTTGCGGCATCCAGGATTGAATCGCGCATCACAAGCCGGGCAGTGGGAATTACTTTGCCGGTACTGGAGAATGGTCAGCATCGTACCGCACGCGCCACAAAGAATCGCCTGCTGGTTCCATTCATTTTCCGGCCAGACTGCAATCGGATGATCGGCGAGCGTGTCGTGGCAATCCTTGCAAGCATAGTAAAGACCGCAACATTTCATCTTGATGGCGATGATGTCAGTAGGTCCGTGATAATGCTCACAACGGGTTTGTGAGTCGAGATTTACGCCACGCACGATCGGAGGAGTCGGCGTCATCGTTTCAGTTTAACCCGGTGAAGGGAAGTTCACCCGATCGTCAACAACTCTTCGTAGAAGCCACCGATCTCGCGTGCCCGATCCACAAAGTGAATCTCGAATATCCAGTGTCGCTTTCGTCCGGCAGCGTCGGGCAGTTGCATACGGTTGTGATTCCGGGGGTGAACATAAAGAGTGATCTTGTCGTTCGGGATTTTCTCATGCGGAAAAATACCAATCAAATGGCCAGCAATGGGACCGCCGTACTCCCAACCAGCTTGCTCCGCCAATCGTTGCGCGTACGCATACAGCTCGGCTGCGGTGATCTCTGGGTGTTCATGAAAATACCGCTTGCCGCTGGAGAATGCCTCTTGAATGTCGCTGCAGAGCTTGTGCTTCAGCACATCGTTTCCTACAACGTAAGTACGCCCGAAGTCGGCCTCCCATTCCTCGAAAACCGGGCCAAGGTCCAGAAAAACGATGTCATCCTCAGCCACCGTCAAGTCCGGAGGATTCTCATCATAGGGCGCCAAAGTATTGCGCCCCGCACGCACGATGCGCTTATGCCAATAGCGCGAGATTCCGAACATGCTCGCAGCCAGTGCATAAACTGCCTCGTTAATCTCGCTTTCCTTGGCCCCTGGCCGAATCAGGCGTTGCGCTTGGATCTCTGCGAATAGCGCATAGGCCTTGCTTTGAGCATTCAACAGCCCGGCGACGAGTGTTTCTTCCGATTGCTCCATAGGAAATCAGATTACCGCATTTTGGGCCGACCTCGCCGGCAAGCTGCGATCTGAGCGTATCCTCGCGACAGCCCATCCTCGTGAAAGCCAGGACTGTAACCTTTAGGTTTCGAATGAATCCAATTCCCTGGCGAGGATCGTATTTAGAATGTTGCGAGCAAGTGGAGAGCACGAAAAAGAACAAGAACGAAGACTGGAATAGCTGATGCTGATTTATCTTCTGGCTTTTGCGGGCGGTGTTCTGACGATTTTGAGTCCGTGCATCCTGCCTGTTTTGCCCTTTGTATTCGCGCGTGCGGACCAGCCCTTCCGACGGTCCGGCTTGCCCTTACTGGTGGGAATGGCGCTGACTTTTTCTGCCGTAGCCGTCGCAGCTGCGTTCGGTGGGCATTGGGTCGTGCGCCTGAATCAAGGCGGGCGCTACTTGGCCATGTTGATCTTTTTGGTGTTGGGCATCAGTCTTCTATTTCCCTCCATTGCGGAGAAATTGACTCGCCCGTTGGTGCGTGCTGGCGGCAAACTGCAGCGCGGTCCATCGTCGGAGGGCGGGATCGGAAAGTCGTTTGCATTGGGAGTTTCGACCGGCCTGCTTTGGGCGCCTTGTGCGGGCCCGATCCTTGGCTTGATCTTGACTGGAGCTGCGATTCAGGGTCCGGGTGCGCGATCTTCATTTTTACTACTGTCTTTTGCTCTGGGCGCCGCGACCTCGCTGGGAATTGCACTCTTCGCCGGAAATAAAGTTTTCTTAGCCCTGAAACGTTCGCTCTCCTTTGAGGTCTGGATCCGGCGTGGACTAGGGGTTGCTGTGATCATGGGAGTGGTTGCGATAGGCCTGGGCTGGGACACAAATTTGCTCACCAAGTTTTCGTTCGTGAATACGGCAAAAGCGGAAGAGCATTTGATCGACCGTTTGCGTCCGAACAAACCTGCGTCGGTCTTGGCAGCGAACCTTTCAGGAAATCCGGCCGACGCTCACCCATCCCTCGATGATGAAGGGCCCATGCCGGATTTGAGCGGTGCCGTTGCCTGGCTCAATTCGCCTCCGCTTAGCAGCAAGTCCCTTCGGGGAAAAGTTGTGCTTGTCGACTTTTGGACCTACTCCTGTATCAACTGCCTGCGCGCGTTGCCGTATGTCGAAGGCTGGGCGCAGAAGTATAAAGATGCCGGACTTGTTGTCATCGGGGTACATACACCCGAGTTCGCCTTCGAGAAGGAGCGGTCGAACGTCGAGAAAGCAGTACGCGACTTAAAGATCACTTACCCCGTTGCCATTGATAGCGACTACAAGATTTGGCAAGCCTTCAACAATGAGTACTGGCCGGCGCATTACTTCATCGACGGCAAGGGACGCATTCGCTATCACCACTTCGGCGAAGGCGAGTACGGCGAGTCCGAGGTCGTGATCCAGGAGCTTCTAAAGGAGAACGGAGCGCAGATATCATCGTCAACCGCAATGTCAGCGGCAAGAGTGGCTGGCACCGGTGCTGAAGCCGCCCCCGACAATGCGAATGTCCGTTCGCCTGAAACCTACGTTGGCTACCATCGTGCGGAACACTTTGCTTCCACTAATCCGATTGCTCAAGATTCGACCCACGCCTATACGCCACAACCCAGACTTTCGCTCAATCAATGGGCTCTCAGTGGGAGTTGGAGGGTTGGTGCGGAAAGCGCAGTGCTTCAAACGGCTCCCGGAAAGATTATTTTCCGTTTTCATGCCCGCGATCTTCACCTCGTCCTGGGAACCACCAAGGATAGCAAGCCTGTTCACTTTAGGGTAAAGCTGGATGGCACGCCGCCGGGAGACGATCACGGCGGCGATACCGATAGCAACGGCTCAGGCACCGTGCAAGACCACCGGCTTTACCAACTCATCCGGCAAAAGGGGCCAGTGGAAGATCGGACATTCGAGATTGAGTTCCTCGATCCGGGATTACAGGCATTCGCGTTTACCTTTGGCTGATTTGTACGCCCACCTGGCCGAGCTAGATTCATTTCCAAAGAAAACGGAGGTCTGCGCCTACTTCACCATCATTGGACTATCCTAGGTGCGGATCAAACCGTTCGCCGTATCGTTCAAAGAAATCCAGAGCGATGTTGATACCAACGTATTCTACATGCTTGGAGGTCGATATGCAGACACACACACACCGTTGAGAAGGGCCCAAAACTTCACGAGCGTTGCGCTTAAAATAAGCGCACCACATCGAAGTGGTCGGACGGGACGGCTGCGACTACGGATGTGCACTGACGTGCCAAGGAAAGAATAAAAGATGAAACTACATACATACCTCAATTACGGCGGCAATTGCGCGTACGCTTTCCGGTTCTATGAAAGCATCTTGGCGGAACGATCATCATGATGACGACCCGGGACGAGCAGCCGAATGCGAAGGATATCCCTTCCGATCAGAAGGACGCCATCTTGTATGCCAGGATGAGCATCGGCGGGACCGACTCGAGGGGAAGTGATGTGTCTCCGGATCGTTTTCAGCCGATGCGCAGAGTTTACCTCTCGCTCTCTGTGGACTCCACCGGTGAAGCTGAGCGTGTTTTTGCTCTCCTCTCCGATCGCGGTGAGATCTTTATGCCGATGGAGGAGACATTCTTCGCTCACCGGTTTGCTATGCTACGCGACAAGTTTGGGACGTCTTGGACGATCATTAACGAACGGATACCTCAACAGAGTTAGCACGGTAATCACTGTGCCATTTGCTGGGGCAAGAAAGGAATCGACATCCGCATGCAAACAATCACGCCGCACCTGTGGTTCGACAAAGAAGCCAAAGCTGCAGCCACGTTTTATACATCTATTTTCAAGGATTCCAGGATCAAGAACACTGCAACGCTTCACAACACACCTTCGGGAACGGTGGACCTTCTTACCATCGAGCTTCTTGGACAGGAATTCAAGCTCATCAACGCCGGGCCACTCTTCAAGTTCACTCCAGCGGTGTCGTTCCTTGTATCTTGCGCAACGAAAGAAGAAGTCGATGCGCTATGGAATAAGCTCTCCGTAGGGGGTTCCGCTTTCGTAGGCCTCGGCGAATATCCGTTCAGCGAGAGATACGGATGGACACAAGATCGATACGGGCTTTCATGGCAAGTGATGTTTGTGGGCGATCGCAAAATCGAACAGCGGATTACCCCAGCGCTGATGTTTGTCGGCGAGCAGTGCGGACGGGCTGAGGAGGCCATCAATTTCTACTCATCCGTATTTCACGATGCGAAAGTGGGCCACATTCTTCGCTATGGGAAAGAGCATAAACCGGACAGAGAGGGAACTATAAAATACGCCGCATTTTCGCTTGACGGTCAGAGCTTTGCCGCCATGGACAGCGCTCATGCGCACAACTTCACTTTCAACGAAGCAATTTCCTTAATGGTCCACTGCGATACTCAGGAACAAATCGACTACTTCTGGTCGAAGCTGTCCGCAGAGCCGAAGGCAGAACAGTGCGGATGGCTGAAAGACAAGTTTGGCCTCTCCTGGCAGATTATTCCTCGGGCGATGGATGAGATGCTGAATGACAAAGACGAGTCAAAAGTGGCGCGAGTAACAGAAGCATTCCTCAAAATGAAGAAATTTGATATCGCCAGGTTGAAGGAAGCATACGGCCAGGCGAAGTCAGTCGCCTAGTCCCAGCGGGCGTTAACCGAGCATCTGATGCCTCAGTCACCCGGCGTGCGGCGGGGCGCGGACCGCTCAGGAGAAGCTATGAATCGAAAAAGTCTCGGGACGATCGCATTAGGGAGCTGCGCGCTGGTTGCGGTGCTGTCTGCAACGTCGCAGGCGCTAACACAAGACGTCAAAGCGCCGTATCCGCGCATGGCTCCGCTAGACCAATACCTGATGGAGCGAAATGCAGAGATAGCGCTGGCGCGGAGCGCTGCTCCGAAGTCCACGACGCAAGACGCTGAAATCATGGTGCTAGGACAGCACGGTTACGAAATCGCAGTCAAAGGCAAGAACGGTTTCGTGTGCATGGTATGGCGGTCATGGACCGCTGGAACTGATGATCCTGATTTTTGGAATCCTAAACTGCGGGCCCCGATCTGTCTCAATCCGTCAGCGGCGCGATCCCAAGTTCCTCTCACTCTCAAGAAAACCGAGTTGATATTGGCTTCACAGTCCAAAGAACGGATGGCCGAGGCCATTAATGCCGCTTTCGATAGGAAGGAATTGTCGACGCCGGAAAGCGGCGCAATGTGCTACATGATGTCAAAGCAAGGATACTTGAACGATCGAGACGGTCACTGGCATCCCCACCTGATGTTTTTCCTTCCGCTCACTGACCCCGCGGTTTGGGGCGCGGGCCCGCCAGACTCTCCGATTCTGGGAGTTAAGTCCGCGCTGGACCGGCTGACCCTGTTTCTGGTTCCAATCGGCCAATGGTCGGACGGCACTGCTGCTTCCGTGGATGAACACTGACTTAATAGTTGACGTTCCAGCGCAGGTCGAAAACGGTCATCGCGCCATCCTGCTTGGCAGTCGTTGGGCATGACCGCGGCACGCCCGACGTGCACTCTCCTCTTTACAAATAAATTATTAATTGTTTGTTCGAAATTTATGAGTTTTCGTGCTCAATGATATGGGTCGAGTGATCCCAAGTAACAATCCTGCCTGTATCGGGATCGAGGCCGGGGGCAGACATGTTCCTCAAAACTACGATCATGATGCTATGCACGGTGGGAATTGCGTTTTACATGCGATTCCTGTTGGCGTTATGCAAGGAAAGCAAGCTTCGTTCAAGCGGGTATTGGGTGCGGTTGCGCTTCCATCCTGGCGAAGACTCGATCGTCGAACTACCAGAGCAGATAAGACCGGTGACTCGCGCAGCCTGAGAACCACTGGACCCTGTATTGCGGAGGCCCATTATGTTGCCCCAACGGAACATCGTAACGAACATCGCAACGAACATCGCCTTAGCTCTCGCAGTGCTGCTCGCCACCGCCACGATCCAGGGACCGGCGATCGCACAAAAGGCGGCAGTTCCGAAGCCTCAAGACAAACTGGTACTTGGAGAGGTCGAGGTGAAACAATTGCTGCTCCTTATGGATACCGACCAGAGCGGTAAAATCTCCAAGCAAGAGTGGATGAACTTTATGCAAGCGGAGTTCGACCGGTTGGACAAAGACAAGAAGGGGCAGTTGGACGTGAGGGAACTAACCCAATCGAAATTGCGCGTAAGCCATCCCGTTAATGTGGGTAAATAACGCCGGCTCGCACTCTGCAAGAACGCCTGAGCCCACTGATCACCGTTCGCTTCCTGGCCTATAAAGCACGAATGGCTCCTCAAATGGACAAAATGCACGGCAATGCTTATGAAGCACCGTGCAAAAAGCGTAGGTAGTATGATGCGGATAACTATATGGAGCTAATTAAAACGGAGTCGAGCAATGCCTGAGTCCATTGACTGGCCGCCGACCCGTACAGCGCGGCCTCGTAGTCGCCGTCGTATCTATCTCACTCTGGCCATTCTTGCCGTCATCTTCTTCGGCGGTCGGGCCGTCCTGTCGAATTGCGTGGACGTGCTCTGGTTCAGTTCGCTCAGCTATGGAGACGTGTTCTGGAGGACGCTCAGTCTTCAGTGGGGAGTCTTTGCGGTTTTTGCAGCGGCCACATTCGTAATTCTGTACGGGTCGTTCCTGGGGCTGAGGCGCGCACATCGCGCCGATTTGCCGAGCGGTCATACGATTCTAATCGGCGGACGACCAGTGAACTTTCCGGTTGAGCCGGTCCTGCGCCTCTTCGCGCTCGGCGTGTCGCTTGTCATTGCCGCGGCAACCGGCGCGGGCATGATGGCGGATTGGCCGACGCTCGCGCTGTTTTGGTATGCACCCCGTGTACCTGGCAGCGTCGTAGACCCAATCTTTGGCAAACCGCTGAACTTCTTTCTATTCACCCTGCCCGCATGGGAACTCATCCTTGGCTGGCTGCTTACACTGGCGGTGATGGGCTGTCTTCTCGCGGTATTTTTCATCCTCATTACGGGGGGAAGCCGTATGCTCGCCGGACGTCTCAGTCGCCACGTCACGTTACCTTGGCGCGGACTCTCCATCGCGTTCGCGTTTCTGTTGCTGATCCTTGCGATGCGCGCCTATATCGGCCGATTCGAGCGATTGTTCGACGATCATACGATCTTTGGGGGTGTAACCTACACGGACGCGCACATCACGATCACCGGCATGCTCGTCGTATGCGCAGCACTGATTCTAGGAGCACTGATCGCGGCCGCAAACGCCATACGAGTTCCGCGCGGGCTCGGGCTGGCCGCAGCAGTCCTTCCGGCAGCGGTTTGCTACATCGCGGTTCAAGGGATCGGATGGTACGTCAGCAATTTTATCGTCAAACCGAACGAACTGGTTCGCGAAAAGCCGTACATTGTCTACAACACCAGCCTCACACGGCAGGCCTACGGATTGGACCGTGTCACGCAGCGCGAGTTTCCCGCCGAAACCACGGTTGAGGCCGTCGACCCGGCTAACAATCAGGCTACACTTCAAAACATCCGGCTGTGGGACTGGCATGCCCTCCAGGACACCCTGCGCCAGATTCAGGAAATCCGTACTTACTACGACTTCCCCGATATCGACATTGATCGATACAGCATCGATGGCACAACTCGCGAGGTAATGCTCGCGCCCCGCGAGCTGAACGTCGATAAGCTTCCGGAGAGCAGCCGCAATTGGATCAACGAGAAGCTTATCTACACTCACGGTTACGGCATCACCATGAACCCGGTCAACGGGTTTACGGCGGAAGGGCTACCCACACTGATTTTGAGCAATATGCCCGTCCAGAGCACAGTGCGTAGTTTGGCCGTGAAGCGCCCCGAGATTTATTTCGGCGAGTTGACCAACACTGACGTCTACGTGAAGACGCGGCAGCAGGAATTTAATTACCCGCAAGGCGCGACTAACAACCTCACGTCGTATGAAGGCAACGGTGGCATAGCGCTTGGCGGCTTCTTGCGCAGGATGATCATCGCGCTCGATCAAAACGATCTCGCGAAGCTGCCATTCAGCGATGACGTAAACAAGAATAGCCGGTTGCTGATGCGCCGCAACATACGCGAGCGCGTCTCGGCGTTAGCGCCGTTCCTGAACTACGATCCAGATGCCTACATCGTGCTCGGCGACGACGGCCGTCTGTCGTGGATCATGGATGCATATACAGTTTCAGACAGCTATCCGTACTCAACCCATTATCAGCTCGACGGCAATCCCATCAACTACATGCGCAACAGCGTGAAGGTGGTGGTAGACGCCTACGACGGCACAACCACGTTCTACGTGTTCGATCCGGACGATCCCATCATTGCAGCCTATCGCCGCATCTTTCCAACTCTGTTCAAGGATGCTGCCATGATGCCGGCGGGGCTGCGTAAACACGTTCGCTATCCCGAGTTGTTGCTTAAATTGCAGGCGGAAGTATACGGCCTGTATCACATGACGGATCCTGAAGCGTTCTACAACCGAGAGGATCTTTGGACCGTCGCCACCGAAGTTGGCATGAGCGCGAGCGGTGAGCAAGTCACTCAGGTGATGCAGCCGAACTTTGTACTGATGAAACTGCCGGGCGAAACCGGCGAGGAATTCGTTGAGATTCTGCCCTTCACACCGGCCAACCGGAATAATCTGATTGGCTGGATTGCCGGCCGCAGCGACAGCGCACAATACGGTACGTCGATGGTGTACGACTTTCCTAAGACGAAACTGGTCGATGGGCCTCTGCAAATCGAGGCGAGGATCGACCAGAATGCGCAACTCTCCGGGCAATTGACCCTGTGGAATCAGCAAGGCTCGCACGTGCAGCGCGGGGCATTGCTGGTAATTCCAACCGGGCGAGCGCTGTTGTATGCGGAATCGATTTACCTGCAGGCCGAGCGGAGTCCGATGCCCGAGCTGCGGCTGGTGGTTCTCGCGCTGCAAGATCGGCTCGCCTACGGGCCGACCTTCGAGTCGGCGATGGCGGCGCTTTTTGGCGGAGCGGCCTCGTCGCTGACTGCAGCCGCGATGCCGCCGGAGTCGCTGCAAGGTGCGCCAGCCGCCGCACCGCCCCAGCCCGCAGGCGATCTCAACTCGCTCGTCGCCGAAGCCGCTAAAGATCTTGCCGACTACCAGCGCTTGACAGCGGAGGGCAAGCTTGGCGAGGCTGGACAGAAGCTCGAGGAATTGAAGCTCGCGCTGGACAAGTTGAACACACGTAGAAAGTAATCTTGCTACAGTGCCACTCTCTTGGCTCTTTTCATTCTGCTACGATTAAGTTCCTGGAAGGCGCAGGATAATTCCGTTCGGTGACCTACGCGGCTTGAGCCGTTAAGGCACCACCGCAATACAAAAGACTAGGAGGCAGACACATTCGCCGACTGTTCTTGGTGGAGGAACCGTCCCGCGCTTTCTTTTTCATATGAGTCCATCTGTCCCGTTGACCGCGCCTCCAATTTCATTCCATCCCTCCGAAGCCTCCAAACGGCTCCTCCCATGGCTTGTTGCCGTTGCCTTTTTTATGGAGTCGCTGGATACAACGATTCTTAATACGGCCGTTCCCGCCATCTCTTCCGCGCTCGGCGTCGCCCCCCTCAGCATGAAGGCCGTGCTGGCAAGTTACACGCTCAGCTTGGCGGTTTTCATCCCAATCAGTGGCTGGATGGCGGACCGGTTCGGAACCCGCCGCGTATTCGCATCTGCGATTGGTCTATTCACCCTCGGGTCTTTTCTGTGCGGGATATCAAGCAACATCCACGTGCTGGTCGCTTTTCGCATTCTGCAAGGTTGCGGCGGCGCGATGATGGTGCCAGTAGGCCGGCTCACTTTGGTGCGAACCTTTCCCAAGTCAGATCTTCTGCGCGCCATGAGCTTTGTCTCCATACCGGCCCTGGTGGCGCCCATGCTCGGACCCATCGCCGGTGGTCTTATCGTCGGCTATCTTCACTGGCGCGTCATTTTCTTTCTCAATATTCCCATTGGGCTTACGGGGTTGATTCTGGTTTATCTGCATTTGCCGGACTACCGCGAGGCCGAAACCCCTCCGCTCGATGTTGTCGGTCTCATTCTCTTCGGTTCCGGAGTTGCTTTGCTGTCTTATGTGCTGGAGATATTCGGCGAGCACAGGCTGGGCGCAGGCGCGATGTTCGGCCTCCTGGTTCTGTCCATCGTGTTACTTGCCGGATACGGAATTCACGGGAGCAATCTTCCGTTCCCTTTGCTCGAGCTCAAGCTATTCGGCATTCGGACCTTCCGCGCCGCCGTGAGCGGCAGCTTCTTCACTCGTCTTGGAATAGGCGGAATACCATTTCTCCTGCCGCTCCTCTATCAGGTTGGTCTGGGGTTCACCCCCATTCAATCCGGTCTGCTCGTAATGCCCCAGGCAGTAGCCTCCATCGGCATCAAGGCCATCATGCCACGAATTCTCAGCCGTGTCGGGTATCGTGGCGTCCTCATCTCCAACACGCTAATTCTTGGTGTTCTTCTGATGGTGTTTGCAACCATCGGCCTCCGAACCCCTGTGTGGGCCATTGTGTTATTAGCACTACTTTATGGAGGGTTGACGTCGCTCCAATATACGAGCATGAGTACACTCGTATTCGCTGACATCGCCGAAGAGGACGCCAGCGGCGCCAGTTCGATCGCAAGCACCGCGCAGCAGATGTCAATCAGCTTCGGAGTAGCCGTTGCGGGTTTAGCTACGGCGTTTTTCATTCCCAGCGCTCACGCCAACCCCGCCGAAATGATTCAGGGAATCCATAAGGCCCTTATCGCTCTCGGTATACTGACCGTCCTGTCAACAATTGTCTTCTGTGGTTTGAAGAGCGGCGACGGCGACGATGTGAGCCTGCATAAGGTTCTTCACCCGGGGGGATGACTCAAGGGACTTTGTTAATGCTGTTCTGCACCTGCGCTCCGCCCGCTTCCATTCTGTTGTCAGTGGAACAACGTCCGCATCGCTTCCTGATGTGATTCATCTAACCGATTATGAGAAACGGGTTGGCTGTTTCAGTACTGGACCTTGTCGGCATGCGAGGCGGAGAGCCCGCAGGCAGTGCAATTGCCCGATCGGTGAACCTGGCGCAGCACGTAGAGCAGTGGGGATACAAGCGCTATTGGCTGGCGGAACATCACTCCATTCCGGGATTGGCTTGCTCAGCCACGTCCGTGCTGATTGGGCATGTGGCGGCAGCCACAAAAACGATTCGAGCGGGCAGCGGCGGAGTGATGCTGCCAAACCACGCACCGTTGGTGGTAGCGGAACAATTCGGAACGCTGGAAGCGATCTATCCCGGGCGAATAGATCTCGGCTTGGGGCGGGCTCCGGGCGGAGACTTCCAAACCATGCGGGCCTTGCGAAGAGATTTACGGCAGACTGGCGAAGATTTTCCCGCGCTCCTTTCTGAATTGCAAACCTATCTGGGGCCGGAGCGGCCGGGGCAAACAGTGAGAGCTATTCCTGGGCAGGGAAGCAACGTGCCCATTACGTTGCTGGGATCGAGTGGCTTCAGCGCGCAATTGGCAGGGAAGCTGGGATTGCCATTTGCGTTTGCAGCCCACTTCGCTCCGGAGTATCTATATGCCGCAGCCCAGTTGTACCGCGAGCAGTTTCAGCCCAGCGAGGCACAGCGGAAGCCGTACTTCATGGTAGCCGTGCAGGTGATTGCGGCGGAGACAGACGCCGCAGCCAGGCGGTTGTTCACCACGCCGCAGCAACGCTTTCTGCGACTCATTCGAAATCAGCCAGTGGAGTTGTTGCCCCCAGTCGATTCAATGGAGTCGCTATGGAGGGACAACGAGCGGGCGGCGGTGGAGAGCAGACTGGGAGCAGCGATTGTAGGATCGGATGTCACGGTGAAGGCAGGGTTGAAGAAGTTGGTCGAAGATACGGCCGCCGACGAGGTGATTGTTGTTACTGATACCTACGAGCACGCGGACAGGATTGAGTCCTATCGGCGAGTGGCCGACATTGCCACCATGATCGAGGTAAAGCACGACGTTGCTGTGGAAGCCTAGAACCTCGATTTTACGCAGGCGTATTTACCTTGCGCGAGAAAACAAAATCCTGCTGCAGGATCGCAGCAAGCTTTCGGCTTCCTTCAGGCTTATACGAACCCGCTTGAAAGTAATCGGAGAAATTGCTAGAACGACTCTCCGACGAGTTCTTCGCTTTTCTTCCAGAGCGCCGCGGCGTTGTCTGCATCGAGCGCATATCCGCGCACTCCTCAGTGATGCTGTTGACGGGCACATTATCGGGCACGAGATTAGCAACATGGCAGTCCTCGCAATATCGGCCGCCGATTTCTTCGGCGGGAGCAACCACGCCGGCCCATATGGAAGTTGCTGCTCCTTGAGGGATCGTCTTCCAGCGGAACGGCACCTTACCCTCCGCAGCGAGTTGCTGATTTCTCTGTTCGATGATCTTTTCTATTTGGCTGGAGTCTACGTGGCGAGCCAGTTCGGTTTGGATTACTCCCGGATGCACAGCGGCTGCGCGCACACCTCGATCCCGGTGGCGTCTGTCGAAGGCGACGGCGAAGAGGATGTTCGCCGTTTTAGATCGCCCATAGGCAACGAAGGGCTCATAGGGCGTGCGCTCAAAGTTAGGATCCGCGAGATCGACATTAGAATAGCGGTGGCCCAGAGAAGAAAGATTGATCAGCCGCCCGCCGGAGCGAATGAGCTTCGCGATTCGGTTGACCAGTACGAAGTGGCCGAGGTGATTGGTGCCGAACTGGGTTTCGAAGCCATCGGCGGTATGTCCAAGCGGCGTGGCCATCACTCCGGCATTTGCGATGACCACGTCGAATGGTTTCCCTTTCGCTAGCAGCTGGTCCGCGCAGGCGCGCACGCTTTTCAGGTTGCCAAGATCGAGTTCAATCAATTCGAAGCTTCCGCCGTTGGCTGCAGCGTCCTTTCGAACCTGCTCGGTTGCAGCTTTGGCTTTGTTCAAATCACGCGCCGCGCCCACAACCTGCGCACCGTGCGCGGCCAGGGACCGCGCGGTTTCCACGCCGAGGCCGGCCGAAGCACCCGTTACGAGAATCCGTTTGCCTTTCAGATTCACGCCGGACAAAACGTCGTCTGTGGTCGAGGTTGCTCCAAATAAGGTCGTTTCAAGTACGTCCGTCATTTTTCCCTCCTTGTACTGACAGCTCTCAATAAGGATTCACGATTGCTTACGCATTAGCCGCGCGAAGCCACGGTTTCTGCGGACTGCTCGAAATATTTCATCGCCAAGAGATCAGCAATGAGCCCCGGGCCCGTCGGTCGCCATCCCAGCCATTGCCGGGTCAGCGCGCTCGAAGCCGGGATGTCGCTGCCCACAAAGTGCGCGAGCCAACCAAAATGCTCGCCCGCCTCCGCAGGAGACTTGGAGACGACCGGCAGGTTCAGGCCTCGACCGATTGTCTCTGCGATCTCTCGCAACGCCACGCCCTCTTCTCCGACCGCGTTATAACGGACTCCTTTCGGATCTTTTTCGGCCGCCTTCTCCAACGCGAGCCGATAGAGACGTGCGGCATCAAGTCGATGCGCCCCTGGCCAGCGGTTAAGCCCGTTGCCCACATATGCCGAGAGACCCTTCTCGCGCGCAACAGCGATCAGGTAGGTGACAAGCCCTTGCTTGACTGGGTCGTGGATCTGCGAAAGCCGCACGACCGAAACGCGCACCCCCTTTGCCGCCGCTGCCGCCGCCGCCTCTTCCGAAGCCACGCGTGGAAACGGAGAATTAGGCGCATCTTCCTCAGTAGTAAGTCGGCCCGGCGTGTGGGCAACAGCCGTTCCGGAGCTGACAATCAAAGGTCGGTCAGTGCCAGCGAGCGCGGCACCGAGCGTCTCAATGGCGCGCCGGTCAATCTCGCAGACTTCCTTGATTCGAGCAAAATCATGGACGAAAGCTGTGTGGATCACGCCCTCCGAATCGGCCGCTCCACTGCGCAAGCTCTCCAGATCTTCAACATCCCCTCGATGCACTTTAACGTTGGCACCCAGGCCGCTAAGCGACTTGGCACCCGCATCCGACCGCGCGAGACCGATCACCCGATGCCCCGCGTTGATTAGTTCCCGAACAACTGCCGTACCAATGAAGCCTGTAGCACCGGTTACAAAAACACGCATATTCTTTTCCTCCTATGCAATTTGTAGTTCAGTTAATAGGGACGACGACAGGGAAGAACTGCCCAGCCGAGTCGCGAGGCGAGTAGAAGCCTTCGCAGTGATCAGTCGCCATTCGCGGGCTGATGTGGGCAGGTCCTCGATTTTGAGCAACTCCCGTAGCCAGTCGTCTGCCGAGATCTCCGCCTGTTCTGACCCGAATGACCGTGTAACCGCATTGAAGAATGCCAACAACTCCCGCTCCGCCATCGTCGCGAGGTCGGGGCAAGGATGATCGGAATTCCTCAACGGCCGATTAGCAGCAATTACATTCATATTCCTCACCTCTCGAATCCGGGAACACGCTATTGACAGGCTGCCGCGTTCCGACTAAAACGGAGGGTGCCTCCGCATCAATGGATAAGATAACCGGAGACTATCTCCGGATGCAACTTTTTTATGCCGACGAAAAAAAGGAAAATTGCCCCGCGAAAACCGCGCACCGACGCGCAGCGCAACCGTGAGCGCATTCTTGAGATAGCGAAGGAGGCGTTTACCCGGTCGGGCGCAGACGCCAGCCTCGATGACATCGCGAGGGACGCCGGCGTGGGCCCCGGGACCTTATATCGCCACTTTCCCACACGCGATGCACTGATCGAAGCGGTCTATCGGACTGAGGTGGAAAAGTTAGCCGCAGCCGAAAGAAGATTCGCTGAGGCTATGCCTCCAATTGAAGCGTTGCGAGCTTGGATGTTGTTATTTGTCGATTACATAGCCACCAAGCAGATCATCGCTCCTGCGCTGAATGCGTACGTCGGAGGTGCATCGAAGCTGTATGAAGGTTCCCGTGCTCAGGTCCAGGGAGCAATTGATGCACTGGTGAAGCGCGCGATTAAGAATCGAGACATACGTACAGATCTTGATCCATTCGATCTGCTTCGGGCACTGATCGGCGTCTCCCACGTTGCGTCCGGCCCTGACTGGCAGCAGAGCGCAAGGAGACTCGTTGATATTCTCATTACCGGCTCGCGGCCTATCAAGCCAATCAAATAGGTCCGATCTAAGCGTTACCTTCGGCGAGCCACCTGCAGAATTTCGGAACCGCTCTCTCAAAAACTTGCTGGATTTCGTGGAGCAACGGATAGGAGATCTTATTGATCATGGACCGCCGAGAGTTTCTGAAAATTAGTGCACTGGCTTCGACCGGGAGCTTGGTTCTGCCCAAGAGCGCCCCGGCGCAAACGACCGAACCGAAACAAATAGCTATCCGTACGCTCGCCGCCGCTAGTCTGAAGATGCGACTTGCAACTCGAGAGCTGATCAGCGGACTGCGCATGCTGAATGGCATGCCTGAAGTAATTCAAACCAGTGACGATCACATTACGAATGCAACCTTACTTACGCTTGTTCTCGATTCCTCACGCTTCAAGGGAATTGAAGATTACGAAATCGCAGTCTCAGGTGACGGTACAATTTTTCACGCCGCGAGCGAACAAGCTCTGCTTTATGCAGTATTCGACTTCCTCGAGCGGCAGGGAATTGTCTTCGGTATTGATGGAACCACGGCTCCGATTGATCCTTCGACGGGATTACATCTGCCAGCGCCAGGTCAGCCCTGGGCCGGCTCGCCGCGCTTTCCGGTGCGCGGACTGCTGCCCTGGCCAGATTTCTTAAATTGCATCAGCGTTTTCAACGAGGAAGATTTCAGGGCATATTTCGCGGCCATGTTGCGCATGCGCCTCAACATGTTTGGCATGCACGTTTACACGCAAAACGATCCCGGTCCTTTAGCGGAGTCTTATTTGTCGTTTGACTTTGCCGGCGCTGGCCACAGGGCGGCTCTCGAAGACACGACGATGACCAGCTGGGGCTATCTGCCACAACGTACCTCGGCTTTCAAGATGGGCGCCGCCCAGTTTTTCGATGGCGAAACCTTTGGTTCCGACGCTGCGCGCATGGGCGCAGATACCTGGGACATTGCCGAGCGTACGACCAGAATGTTGAGCAACGCTTTCGATTTTGCCAGGGAGCTCGGCATTCGTACCGGCATCGGCTTTGAGCCCTATCAGAATCCGGCGGAAATTGTGCGCGCACTTCCCCCAGAAGCCCTATTGCATCCCGGCGGCTTTATTGAGTCTCAAACGGCGCACGATCTTCTGGATCGGCGACTCGGCGACGTTCTCGAACGCTACCCCATGGTGGATCACGTATGGCTGTGGCAGGACGAAGGCGCGAACTGGGACAGCCGCACTAAAAATGTGCCGCTCTCAATTACACCCTTCGCTCAAGCACATGACTTCCTGAGACGGCACGCGCCCGGCAAGCGGCTGGTGCTCGCCGGGTGGGGCGGAGTGACTCGACAGTTCGAGTCTCTGCATCAGCGGCTGCCGGAAGACATAGTTTTTGCCGGGTTAAACGATTCTCTGGGGTGGGATCCAGTTAATGAAGTGTTCGGCAAGCTTGGAAGCCGCGAACGCTGGCCCATCCCATGGATCGAGGACGACCCTTCCATGTGGTTTCCCCAGTTCCGTGCCAGCCGTTTTCAGTCCGACATGCAGCGGGCCCAGGAATTCGGCTGCCAGGGTGTGCTCGGCATTCATTGGCGGCACCGCATTATTGACCCTACCGCTACATATCTTGCGCGTGCCAGCTGGGACAGCCAACTTTCCGCTACAACTCATTACCGTAATTTTTGCGTTCCACTGGCTTCGGGCGCGCGCGCCGCGGAACTGGCAACGCTGTTCGACCACTGCGATCGCGATCGCGACATTTCATCAACGTTTGTCGGCAATTACGATCAATCTGGATTCGCAAATCGAACCGAAATTGCAGGCGACTACGATGAGGCATTTGACTATGCCGAATCAGAACCTGATCTCGCTGTCTTGCCCACTCAACGTGTCATGGCGGAAAAGTTCCGCCAACTTGCATCGAGCGCGACATCTCCTCTTGAACGGGAACGTATCGGCTACTTTGCTGGCTTCGTCGGCTTCATGGTGCCCTATTGCGACGCCTATGAAAAGGCCCACCAGCTCAATATTGTCCTTAAAGAAGCAGTCGATCTTCGGGCTAAGGGCGAGGACGATGCCGCACGTGCACAAGTCGCCCAACACGCCGTCCCACTATGGCTCGCCATGGCGCCCATGGTACGAAATGCCATGGTCGAATATCAGGCAGTCATTGCTACACGCAACGATTTGGGTCAGCTTGCCTCCATGCAAAACAAGTTCGTTCGGATTTCGCTAGAGCGGCTCAGGCTTTCCATCAAGGAGTTTCTTAACGAACTGCCGCCTGAGATGGATCAAGCTTATGCTGCCGCAGTCTCACCCGAAGCTGCCAATCCGACTCGCCTCTTCATTCCTACCCGGCCTTCGCTCCTCAAACCCGGAGAAAGCTTCCGCATCTTCATTGTTGCCCCGGGCCAAGTAAAAGTGGGCGCGGTCAACCTGCATACGCGGCGGCAGACCGCGCGCCAGACCGCACACGATTGGCAGACCTCGGCTGCCACTCATGCCGGGCGCAGTGTATATACCGCGAAGCTTGGACCCTTTCAGGCGGACGCCGGTGCCATCGAATACTTTGCCACGGCGGCGAACAACTCGGAGTTGCTTTACGATCCGCCACAAGCGCCGAGGAATGTGTACACGCTAAACATAATCGCGTAACCCTGGCTACTCCGCGGGATCGTAATTCAGATTTTGCCCGAGCCATCGTTCGACTTCGCCGACACTCATTCCCTTGCGTTTGCTGTAGTCGGCGACCTGGTCACGGTCAATCTTGCCGAGGCTGAAATAGCGCGATTCGGGGTGAGCGAAGTAGAGTCCACTCACGCTTGATCCGGGCCACATGGCAAACGACTCCGTGATCAGCATTCCGGTGTTCGCCTGTACATCGAGCAATCGCCAGAGCGCACCCTTCTCCGTGTGGTCCGGGCACGCCGGGTAACCTGCGGCCGGCCTGATGCCGCGATATTTTTCTTGAATGAGGTCGGCATTGCTCAGGCCCTCCGCGCAACCGTAACCCCATTCACACCGCACGCGTTTGTGCAGGCTTTCAGCGAAAGCCTCCGCCAGGCGATCAGCGAGGGCTTCCGCCATGATTGCGTTGTAGTCGTCGTTCTCGGCCCTGAACCGGTCGCACAGTTCCTTCAGTCCGATTCCGCTGGTTACTGCGAAAGCGCCGATATGATCGTGCAAACTAACTTCCTTGGGTGCGATGAAGTCGGCAAGAGACCGGCACGGTTCGGTGCCCTCTCTGTTTGCTTGCTGGCGGAGGAAATGGAATCGTTCGCGAATTTTTTCGCGTTTGCTGTCCGTGTACAGCTCAATATCGTCGCCTATTGCGCTGGCGGGAAACAAACCGTATACGCCTCGCGCAGTGATCGATTTTTTCTCAATGATGGCATCGAGTAGAGCGTTGCCCTCACTGAAGACCTGGCGCGCCTGCGCACCATGCTCTGGGTGTTCAAGAATCCGGGGATAAATTCCTTTCAATCCCCAGGTATGGAAGAACGGGCTCCAGTCAATGAATTCGCGCAGCTTCGCCAGCGGAAAATCATTCAGCACGCGCACGCCGGTGAACGAAGGCACGGGCAAGTCGTCCGCACGCCACTCGATTGGAGTCCGCCGTTTCCGGGCCTCCCCAAGCGAAACCACACTTAATTTCGGCGCGGAGTGGGCCTTGCGGAGCGCCTCGTAATCGGTGCGATGCTGTGCCACAAACGCGGACTTACCATCGTCGCTCAGAAGGCTGGTCGTGACCGGCACTGCGCGGCTCGCGTCCAGGATATGGACTACCGGCTCACTATAATGCGGCGCGATTTTGACGGCGGTGTGTGCCCGGCTGGTGGTTGCGCCGCCGATAAGCAGTGGCAGTTTGAAGCCTTGCCGTTCCATCTCGCGAGCCACATGTACCATCTCGTCGAGAGACGGCGTGATGAGGCCACTGAGTCCGATCATGTCGGCTTTTTCCGCTTTGGCACGCTCGAGGATTTTTTCGCAGGGCACCATTACGCCCATGTCGATCACTTCGTAGTTATTGCAGGCAAGCACGACGCCGACGATATTCTTGCCAATGTCGTGAACGTCGCCTTTGACCGTCGCGAGTACGATTTTTCCCTGTGCCTTGACCACTTCCCCTGCCGCAACCCGGGCCTCTTTCTCGGCTTCCATGAACGGCGTGAGGTGGGCCACGGCCTTCTTCATCACTCGGGCTGACTTGACTACCTGCGGCAAGAACATCTTGCCGGCTCCGAAAAGATCACCCACCACGCTCATGCCCGCCATGAGCGGGCCTTCGATAACCAGTAGAGGACGGCCCAGTTTGACGCGCGCTTCCTCGGCGTCGATTTCAATAAAAGCGTCGATGCCCTTGACCAGCGCGTGAGCAAGACGCTCCTCGACCGTGCCGTTGCGCCACTCTTCAGCTTTCTTTGCGCTGACTACCGCGCCAACATTCTTTAATGTTTCGCCGTAATCCACCAGTCGCTCGGTGGCGTCGGGACGGCGATTCAGCAACACGTCCTCGACCAGGTCTTTCAGCTCTGGCTCAATCTCTTCGTAGACCTCGAGCATGCCGGCATTCACGATGCCCATGTCCATGCCGGCTGCGATGGCGTGATAAAGGAATGCAGAGTGAATGGCTTCGCGGACTTTGTTATTGCCGCGGAAACTGAATGAGATGTTGGAAACACCGCCACTCACCTTCGCGTGCGGCAGATTAGCCTTAATCCAACGTGTGGCGTTGATGTAATCGACCGCATAGTTGTTGTGCTCCTCCATGCCGGTGGCCACGGTGAGGATGTTGGGATCGAAGATGATGTCTTCGGGAGGAAACCCAACCTCGTCCACGAGAATGCGGTAGGCGCGTTCACAGATACGGATTTTAGCTTCGAAAGTCGCAGCCTGACCTTGTTCGTCAAAGGCCATCACGACCACTGCTGCACCATATTTCAGGACTTTCGCCGCGTTCTGGCGAAATTTATCCTCGCCCTCCTTCAGCGAAATTGAATTGACGATGCCCTTACCCTGCATGCACTTCAGGCCGGCTTCGATGACCTCCCATTTCGAGGAATCCACCATGAAGGGCACCTTGGCGACTTCGGGCTCACTCCCCAGCAATTGCAGGAAGCGGGTCATCGCGGTGACGCCGTCGATCATGCCTTCATCCATGCAGATGTCGAGGACGTTTGCACCATTCTCGACTTGCTGCCGGGCTACGCTTACCGCTTCTTCGTATTTCCCTTCTTTGATGAGGCGGGCGAATTTTGGCGAACCGGCGACATTCGTCCGCTCCCCGATCATGATGTAGACGCCGGGTTGCTGGGTGAAGGGCTGTGATCCCGAGAGTCGGAGCGGCTTTGGCTTTGCAGGCTGGGACGCGACTGCGCAGCCCGGTTCGCTCACGCGGGACTCTCAATCTGGCCGGCGTAGGATTCTTTAGCGTGGGTTGGGCCAAACTTTCGCGGAGGCTGGCCATCGAGCGCTTTCGCGATCGCGGCGATGTGCTCGGGAGTATTTCCGCAGCACCCACCGGCGATGTTGATCAACCCTCCGCGTGCAAAGTCGCGCAGATAACGCGCCATATCCGGCGGTCCCAGATCAAAGCCGGTTTCCGACAACGGATTTGGCAGACCGGCATTGGGGTAACAGGAGATCGCGACCTCCGCCTTTTCCGAAAGCTCCTCAAGAAACGGATACATGAGATCCGGACCCAGCGAGCAGTTAAGGCCCACCGACAACGGTTTTACGTGCCGTACTGCGGTCCAGAAAGCCTCAGTAGTCTGCGCGGAAATCATGGTCTCGCCGCCGCGTCCCACCGCTGCCGAGATCATCACCGGCAACTCCTTGCCATCTTTATCGAACACTTCACGAATGGCAACAAGTGCGGCCTTGGCATTCAGCGAGTCGAAGATAGTCTCCACCAGCAGCAGGTCTACGCCACCGGCAATGAGAGCCTGTACTTGTTGTGCGTAAGAGTTTTTGACTTGATCGAAAGTGACCACGCGAAAGCCTGGATCGTCGGCGTCGGGCGAGTTCGAGAGAGAAACGGTCAGCGGTCCGATCGCTCCCGCCACAAACCGCTGACGCGACGTTGCGGCTCCCACACGATCAGCCCACTCACGACATTGCCGTGCCGATTGCTGGTTGATATCCCAGGCCAAAGTTCCGAGAAATTGATCATCAATGACTTTTTGATAGAACGCGGGATCCTTGCGGCCGCCGCGCTCCCGCGGATCTTCGACAAAAAATTCACTCTGGGCGATGCTGGTGGCCCCGAAGGTGTTTGTCTCGATGATGTCCGCCCCAGCTTCCAGGAACCGGCGATGGATGTCGCCAATCATTTCCGGCTGGGTCAGCGAGAAGAGGTCACCGTTGTTTAAAAGGCTCTTCGTTGAATCCTTGAAACGCTCCCCCCGGATATCCGCTTCCGTCATCCCGTAGGTACGGATAGTCGTACCCATGGCTCCGTCGATGATGGCGATTCGACTGTGAAGGATTTTCTCCAGCGGATGTTGATGGGCTTTCGTCATGTCCCTTTGATGATTTTGGGCAGCCTTCGCTTCAACCCTGACCTAGCGGGCATTTCCCCGAAATATACCTCCTTTCATTATAGCCATTGGCAGGACGCTTAAGCGGTTGCGGGTGCCGCAGGCACGAACTGGGTCCTTCGCGATGAGAGCATGCACATCAGCTCAGCGTCGAATAGTTCCGGGCTTTCGGTCTGTACCGTTTTTACGACTTCACACGCATGGCGCTGCACCAGGAGTTCAAGAGAGGAGCTCTAGAGATGAGGCTTCTATTCGATTCAGCATAGCGAAGAGTCTACAGTGTTTACTGTATTTGGTATTGTTGGACAAAATGGCTAGCATACGTTTGGTAATTCTCGCAAAAGCCACTACCGGCGACGATTGACGGGAATACCACTTTCTTCATCACATGGGGCTTAGCATTCGGATCGAACATTTTCGCTCGGTATTCGACGATAACCGAGTGCGGTAGCTCGTCACCACAGGATATGAGCGGGCGAAATCAAGCGGAAGAAATATCCGGTCTGTTGGCTGCTATCGTGGCCTCCTCTGATGATGCCATAATTAGCATGAGCCTCGATGGCATCATTACCAGTTGGAATAAGAGTGCGGAACGGATATTTGGCTACACCCCCGAAGAAGCCCTCGGGCAACATATCACGTTAATCATTCCATTAGAACGCCACGGCGAAGAGTCGGACATTCTCGACGGTCTCCGGCGAGGCGAGCGGATTGACCATTTCCACACCATCCGCAGGTGCAAGGACGGCAGCCTGCGCGATGTCTCACTGACGATCTCTCCGGTGAGAGATTCATCGGGGCATGTAATTGGAGCCTCGAAAGTGGCGCGGGACATTACGGCGCAAAAGCAGGCAGAGCAAGCGTTGCGGGAGAGCGAACAACGCTTTCGCGTGATCACGGACGCTTCGCCCATCATGGTCTGGATGTCGGGGACAGACAAGCTTTGCTATTACTTCAGCAAAGGATGGTTGGATTTCGTCGGACGCACTCTCGAACAAGAATCAGGCAATGGCTGGGCTGAGAATGTGCATCCAGAGGATTTCGATCGCTGTCTGCAAATCTACGTTGCCAACTTCGATGCTCGTCGTCCATTTGAGATGGAGTATCGGATGCGGCATCACACCGGGCAATATCGCTGGATACTGGATCGAGGTGTGCCTCGCTATGCGCCAGATGGATCGTTTGAAGGATATGTCGGCGGTTGTCTTGACATTCATGACCAGAAAGAGGCGGCGGAAAAGGTTTGGATTGCGGATGACACCACGCGCCTGATGAAGGCGCAGGATGAAGAACGAAGGCGGATTGCCCGCGAACTACATGACAGTGCTGGCCAAACATTGACGGTGCTCGGCATGAGCCTCGCGCAATTGAGTCTCCGGGCAGAGGGCATTTCGCCGGAGTTGGCAAGAGAAGGAAAAGAGATCGAAGCGATGGTTCAGCAACTACATCGCGAGATACGCACAACGTCTTACCTGTTACATCCGCCGCTGCTGGACGAAAGCGGTCTCCCGTCCGCGCTTAACTGGTACGTAGAGGGGTTGGCAGAGCGCAGTGACGTAGCCATCACGCTGGACGTTGCCGACAATATTGGAAGGCTGCCGAGCGATATGGAGCTCACAATCTTCCGGCTCGTGCAGGAATGCTTAACAAATATCCACCGCCACTCTGGCAGCAAGACTGCCTTTATCCGAGTAGCTCGTGAAGGAGAAAATGTCCGAGCCGAGGTGCGGGATCGCGGAAAGGGCATATCGCCCGAGCGCTTATTGGAGATTCAATCCCACGGCTCCGGCGTTGGGATCAGAGGAATTCGAGAGCGTATTCGTCAATTCCACGGAGAAATGAGAGTCGAATCGGATGGTTTGGGCACCTCTGTGATCGTCAGCATCCCCATGCCCCGGGAAACCCCTTCCGCAGACAGTCAGCCCCTGCAAGCCACAGTGTAGCTATATTGCTGGCCCGCCCGGCATTCACTCATACCTTCATAAAAGCAATTGGGCAACGACATTTCTGTCTTGTTTATTTCAATCCGTATACGTCGAGTTCTCCGGTGCCAGCGGTGTCGTGTCCGGTTGCGATGTAGACTTTGCCGTTCGCGACCATGGGGGCGGAGAATTTGATTCCGTATCCCGGAGTGTCGGCGGAGTTGGATGCGCTGTTATAGAGCTCGGTGGTCAGCGCAGCGTCATAGGCGATAAGGCTGGCGCTCGTCGGCGTAACGACTCCGCTGCCCTGGATCGCCTGGCCGTGATCGAGCAGCCAGACGACGCCATTCGAGGTGCCATCGGCGGAGATGGCTAGAGTGTAGCCATAGCTGCCTTCGAAAATGTTGGGAGCAACGTAGGCTCCCAGACCCAAGGGAGGGCTGGAACTGGGGTCGTATGGGAACTGTCGAATGTAGGCTGGAGTGCTTAAGGCTGCAGTGGGAGTGATGCCCAGATACACCGATCCATTGAAATAGGAAGCGGTGCCGAAGATTTCGTAGGGGCTTACATCCGTCGTCCACGTGTTGTTATTAGCGTCGGTACAGCTCTTGGAGAACTGACCGTCCCCGGTAAGACCCTGATCGAAGAAGGTGGTATAGGCGGCGCCCGTATCGCCGGTGCTCTCCCCGCCAAGAGAGGTTGTGTTGAGCAGGAAAAGTTCTCCAATCTTGCCTCCGGCCACAACCTGGTTGGCGCCGGGGATAAGAAGCACTCCGCCGGCTGCGAGATCGGCGTCGGAGCAGTCCATGAACTCATAGGCAGCAGGGGTGAAATAGCTGAGCATGGTAAAGGTGGAGCTCCCAGAGCTTGCGGGGCTGAACTCGAGGACGGAATCGCTCCAGGACGATTGCGTGGGAGACCAAGGGCCGTTTCCGGTGCTGATATAGATGTTTCCGCTGGCGTCCGCGACCGGGCCTCCACCGCCCATCCAAACGCCGCCCGCGCTGGCATACGCGCCTTCGCCTGTGAGGTTCGGGCTTGAGTTGAAGGTTACGGGTGCAGCGGCTAGGTTTTGCTCCTCGTATGCCAGCAACCATCCGTCATGACAACCACCAAAGCCGATGTAAACGTACCCATTGGATACGAGGAGCGCAGCGCGTTGGATGCATGCGGTGGTTAGAGCGCCGGCGTTCACGCCAGTTGCCGAAACATTGATCGTCACCGGGCTGCCAGGCTGTTGCGCGCCGGTAGTTATATCGAGCGCGTTCACCCGGAACGTTGAGCCGGCGGCAGTCGAAGTTTGCGCGGAAACGACGTAGATCGTATGTGTCGCTAGGTCGATGGCCGGAGTGGACGTTACCCCTTGAACAGGTTGAATAGGACCATTGGTCATTGCGGTTTCGCCGGATTGCAGAAGTGAAACCTGCCACAGGGGCGAGCCGGTGCCGTAGTTATCGGAGTCGAAGGCGTAGACGCTGTCGTTTTCCGTGGCCGCGAAGACTACGTTGTGTGCGGTGCCGTTGATCATGAGATTAGATATTAGAAGAGGCTGGCCGTAAACGTAGCCGTCGAGCGTGTAGGAAAACAGTTTGCCGAAGTTGGACGTACCCACCGTGGCGGGGGAGAGAATTCCTTCGCCGGGGTTTAAGCCGGTGCGTGCCGCGTCGAAGTGGTAGAGCGGAACATTGGCGCCGCTCCCTGTGACCGTGAGCGATGCGGTTCCGGTCGCTCCGCCGTAAGTAGCCGTGATGGTGCTCGAGCCGGCGAGGACACCTCCAGCGAGTCCGTCTGCATCGACGAAAGCTATCGTAGGTGCGCTGGAAGTCCAGGTAGCGGATGAGGTGACGTTGCCGGTCAATCCGTTGTTGTAGGTGGCCGTCGCTGTGAACTGCCGCGCCGCATCTACCGCGACGCTCGGGCTGGCGGGAGTGACGGCAATGGATGTCACGCTCGCCACGGTGAGCGCAGCGCTGGAGCTGAAGCCACTGAGCGAAGCCGAAATCGTGCTCGAGCCGGCGGCGACGCCGGTCGCCAGGCCGGCTGCATTGATTGTGGCCACTGTCGGAGTGGAAGACATCCAGGTCGCGAGGGAAGTTACATTCGCGGTGGAACCGTCGTTATAAGTGCCAATGGCGGTGAGTTGCAAGGTGGCTCCAATCGCCAGATTTGCCGAGTTGGGAGCCACTGAAATACCGGTGAGCACTTTCGGCACGGTCAGGGTAGCAGTCCCGCTGATGCCGGTGAGGGTTGCTGTAATGGTGGTAGAACCTGTGGTGACAGCGGTCGCCAGACCGGCGGCGTTGATTGTTGCGACAGCCGCAGCCGAAGAGGACCAGCTTACGGATGAAGTTATGTTGGCAGTGGAACCATCACTATAGGTGCCGGTGGCCGTGAACTGTTGGGTAGCGCCCAATTGCACGGATGGCGCGTTGGGAGAAATTGCGATCGCGGTCAGCGACTTCGGCAGCACGGTGAGCGTTGCGCTTCCAGTCACTCCACTCAGCGTTGCAGTTATGGTGCTCGAACCTGCTGCAACCGCGGTGGCGTTGCCGGTAGTATTCACGGTGGCAACCGCGGGGGAAGAAGAAGTCCACGTGACCGTGGAGCTTACGTTTGCCGTAGATTTGTCGCTGTAAGTAGCGGTTGCGGTGAACTGCTCTGTGGCGCCGATTTTCACGCTCATGGTCGAAGGTGTAACCGCAATGGCGGTCACAGTCTTCGTGCTCGAGGGAGAAGATCCTTGCATGCCCTGGCATCCCAGCCCTGCGACGGCGAGTGAAAGAACGGGGGCACACAACAAAATCGGAAGCCAGTGGCGAGGAGCGGCGCTCATTAGGTACCTCATTATCTGATGGAAAAAACCGGGCCCAAATGCCAAGCATTAGACTGCGGGTTTCTCCCTACGGTTGCCCCGCGGGGGGCTGGTGACCGCGGAGCGGCACTGAGCCTGTGAATTCTGTGAGTTACGCAATAGATAGGGTCTTTCGACAGCCCAATTATTCCAGGTTCCGTTCTTGTTTCGAGAACGGAGAACGGCTTTTGGGGTAGCCGGGCGGGATTGATAACGAATGGGCTTTACAACGAAGCCGCAGGGGCGTATTTACCTTCTATCTTTAATTAAGGGTATATTCGCTCATTCGTGTGACAGGAGAACACCATGACTCAGGAACGGGCTTTGAAGGTTGTTTTGGTATTGGTGGGACTGATCTTCTTGGTTGGTGTTTACCCGTTGATGATGTTTCTGTGGTCGAGTGGATGGCGATGGCAACCGAACCAGCCGGAATACGAGCAGATGATCCTTGGCGTGTATGCCACGCTGGGAATTTTCCTTCTGTTCGCAGCGCGTAACCCAACAGCGAACCGAAGCCTGATCGCGTTCACGGCATGGTCGAGCCTGGTTCACGCCGCTATTATGGCCGTTCAGGCATTCCAGCATCCCAGCGAACACGGACATCTGCTAGGGGACATCCCCGCGCTGGTTATCGTCGGTATAATCCTGATCGTGCTGGCTCCGCCAAAACATCCAGTCGGGTGACGTTCCGCGCGCGGCATCGGGTAAACCTTGAAGAGCTTCTCATTTGATCCGGTAAACGATGCCTGCACCAAGGCGCAGGTTGTTTTGCACGTTGGTGGTTGCATTAGGCAATTGAGTTCGCAGCCAGTCGGCATCAATGGCGCGCACCGAAAAACGGGGAGTCAATAGATAGTTGATCCCGCCGCCAACCTCCAAGGCGAAGCTGTTACCGCTCGAATTCAAGGCAGTAGCAGCAGGGAAGATGCTGTTTGAGCCATGTGCTTCCCCCAGAAGTGCCTGCCCGAAAAAGACTACTCGGCTCTGTGATGGAGACCATACATACCGCGGCCCAAATGTAGCGGTAATCAAATCGAGCCCGATTCCTGATTTATTCACATTGCCGGCGTGGAATCCCGCCACATCGGCCACCGCGCAGAATCTGTGCCAAAGCCGGGCCTGCACCTGCGCGCTGCCGCCCTCCATGCTGAATTCGTTGCCCGTGGTAACGTTTGCCAGAAGCGAGTTGTAGGTGACGGCTACGTCAAAACGAGCCGGTACTTGTTCGGTGGACTGACCCCATGTCCAACTACTTGCCATCAGGCAAACGCCCGCCAGAAGCGCTCTTTCGCAAATTCCTATGCGCATTTCATCCCCTTAGTCATTAGTCATTTATTCCACGTTTAGCGTGACGTTAGTGGAGTGCGAAATTGAACCTGTGGTCACGGTTATAGTCACGACGTAGCTCTTTTCCCGTTGCGCGAAGAATCCGTTGCTGCTGCCACATCCGGTCAGGCCGAACATAGTCACCAAGCTCACGGCCAGGAACAATATGGAAACTGCCCAGCCCTTCCGCTTGCGGGAGTGGAACAGCATCATGCCGAACGGCGCTAAGAAGAACGCCGCTAACGCCGGTGGCAATTTGCCCGAAGATGCGCCGTGGTTGACGCTGCTGGCTGTTGACGCGGGCACGTGGAACGATAGAGTTACGTCGCTCAATTGTGCGAAGGCCGGCAAGGACCACGAAGTACTCGTTAGCTGTGTCCATCCGCTGGTTGTGAGAGTTGCTGTACCTCCGGGAGGCAGGCCGGTTACTTTTAGGTAACTAATCGTCGGGAACTTCGTACCGCTAGTCGGTACGATAGCAATCGTATTTGTTACTGTTCCTCCGGGAGGGACGGTTTGCGATGCAGTGCTACTTCCACTTCCTCCACCGCCCCCGGAAACTGGATCGACAGCGAAGTTGATCACGACCTGCGTAATCAAACTGCTGGATGAGCCGGTGAAGTCTGTGTTGCCGCTGTACACGGCGGTGATGGGATCAGATCCTGTTGCCAGGGATGAGGTTGTCAAAGTGGCAACCCCGCCGGAAAGCTCACTCGATCCCAGCAGCGTTGTTCCGTTCATAAAGTTCACGCTGCCGGTAGGGGTGCCCATCGAAGAACTGACGGTCGCGGTCAATGTAACCGGGCTCTGCAATAGAGCGGGATTGACGCTCGTTCCCAAAGTGGCCGTGGTGCTCGCCCGATTCACGGTGAGCTGGACGGTCTGAGTAGCTGCGGCATAGTCGGTGGTATTCGTAGGGGTGAAGGTTACCGAGAGTGTTTGACTCGCGCCTGCACCCAGCACTGTGCCTGCTGACGGCGAGTAGACCAATGTTCCGGCAATTGCACCCGCGCTGGCATTCAGCTGCGTTGCACTGAGCGCCGTGCCGTAGGTGATGGCCGCCGGAGTCGCCCAGGTAATGACGGGTTGTGGTTTAGTAACCGTGAGCTGCACGGTCTGAGTCACCGTCATGTAGTCGGCAGTGTTAGTGGGCGTGAAGGTCGCCGAGAGTGTCTGATTCGCACCAGCATTCAGCACTGTGCCTGCTGGCGGTGAGTAGACGAATGTACCAGCGATTGCACCCGCGCTGGCATCCAGTTGCGTCGCGCTGAGCGCGGTACCGTAGCCGATAGCTGCCGGAGCCGCCCAAGTGATGACGGGCTGTGCTTTATTGACCGTGAGCTGCACGGTCTGAACTGCGGTGGCGTAGTCGGTGATATTCGTGGGGGTGAAGGTCACCGAGAGTGTTTGATTTGCGCCTGCATTCAGCATTGTGCCTGCTGTTGGTGAATAGACGAATGTTCCGGCAATTGCACCCGCGCTGGCATTCAGCTGCGTTGCACTGAGTGCCGTCCCGTAGACGATGGCTGTCGGAGCCGCCCACGTGATAGCGGGTTGTGCTTTATTGACCGTGATCTGCACGTTCTGAGTCGCGATGGTGTAATCGGTGGCGTTCGTGGGGGTGAAGGTTACGGAGAGTGTCTGATTCGCTCCTGCAGCCAGCACTGTGCCTGCCGCTGGAGAGTAGGCGAAGGTACCGGCGATTGCGCCCGCGCTGGCGTTCAGCTGTGTTGCGCTGAGCGCCGTCCCATAGGTGATGGCCGCCGGAGTCGCCCATGTGATGGCGGGTTGTGCTTTATTGACCGTGATCTGCACAGTCTGGCTAGCCGTGTTGTAGTCGGTGGCATCGGTGGGGGTGAATGTGACCGACAGCGTTTGATTCGGCCCTGCATTCAGCACTGTGCCTGCCGCTGGAGAGTAGGCGAACGTACCGGCGATTGCGCCCGCGCTGGCATTCAGTTGCGTCGCCCCTAGTGCTGTCCCATAGGTGATGGCCGCGGGAGTCGCCCAGGTGATGGCGGGCTGTGCCTGGCTAATAGTGAAAGTACCGGTTGCAGTGCCCACATAGTTTGCGCTACTGATCGTGGCCACTACGGTGTAGGTTCCTGCTGTGGTCGGTACCGTCGAGCCTCCGTTGTAGGTCATGACAACGGCCAATCCCGTTGGGCTGGTCGTTGTAGTTGGGGCAAGCGGCGAACCGGTATACGTTTGGGTGAGGTTGCTCAATGCCACCGTTGCCGTGGCCTTGTTCACGGTCAGCGAATACGCCTGACTCCCTGTATACGGCGCACCGGATCCGGTGATCACGGTGTCGATCGCTGTGATGGTGAAGGTCGATGTGGCTGCGGCGGTCGGCGTTCCCGATAAAGTGCCTGTCGAACTATTGAACGACAACCATCCCGGAAGACTTCCAGCGGTCACGGCGTAGGTGTAGCTGCCGCTTCCTCCGCTGGCTGAAACCGTCTGGCTATACGCAGTTTCCACCGTTCCAGCAGGCAAAGCGCTGGGTGAGACAGTAATGGTCGGCGCAGCAACGCTAAAGCTATAGGCCTGCGTGCCAGTGGCGGTAGTCGAGTCGGTCGCCTGAATGGTGAAGGCAGATGGGCCAACGGCGGTCGGCGTCCCTGAAAGTACTCCGCTCGCGCTAAGAGTAAGACCCAGCGGTAAAGTTCCGCTCGTAAGTGCGAACGTGTATGGAGCTGTGCCTCCGGTCGCTGTAAAAATCTGGCTGTATGGCGTGCCAATCACGGGGGTAGTCAGCGAAGACGGTGAAATAACAATCGAGACCGATGCAGTTGCGGTGCCACTCACCGCGATGGTTTGCGTGACTGAGCTGCTGTTCAGATTGTTGTCGGTCAGCACGAACGATTCCGCCAGCGAACCGGTTGTCAGGGGATGGAACTCGATCCGGAGCGCGCAATTCGCTGCTGCGGCCAGCGAGAAGCTGCTGGTGCAGTCGGTGTAGCTCCCCGTGACCTGGGGGAAATCAGTCGGTGCCGTAATTCCCGGCGCGACTGCTGACAGCGCCGTATTTCCAAAATTTCCGAAGGTTACAGTTTGCGGGCTGTCGCTGCTGGTGGTGCCCTCACTAGTGCTGGCAAAACTCAAGCTGGGCACAGTGGAGTAATTTTCCTCAAAAACCTTGTTGTCGCCGAAATCGGCGATAAAGAGATTCCCGAGCTGGTCGAGTACAACCGAGCGCGGAGCATTCAACCCGCTGCCGACCAGAACCGTCTGCACGTAGCTGCCACTGACGAGCTGTTCCTCAATCACTCGGTTGTTACTGGTGTCGGCGATATACACCGTTCCGTTTGAATCCACGGCTACGCCGTGCGGCGAGTTCAGTCCGGCCACGATCGTACTTTGCGTGTAGGTTCCGTTGGAGAGCATCTCCAGCAGTACCTGATTATTTCCGGTATCGGCGATGTAGACGTTTCCGTTCACATCCACTGCGACCCGCCAGGGATTATTCATCCCACTGCCAATTACGGTCTGTATATAGCTGCCGCCGGAGAGCGTTTCCACCAATACCCGATTATTGGCCGAGTCGGCGATGTAAACGTTGCCATTGGCATCAACCGCCACGCCGTCCGGACCGAGTCCCGCGGCGACCGTGCTCTGGGTGTAAGTTCCATTCACCAGAGTTTCTTTGTATACGGCGCCCGCATTCAGAGCGGCGATGTAGATGTTGCCCGCTCCGTCAATAGCCATTCCCTTGGGATTGCCTACGCCACTGAATGCAACACTCGGAGTGTAGGTAGTGCCAGACAGTGTCTCTTTCACTATCTCGTTATTGGTGTAGTCGACCACGTATACGTCGCCCATGATGTCCACGGCCAGATCATCGAAATGGTTTGAACCGGTTTGGGTGTCGATTGTGCTTTGGGTTCCGGGTTGGAAGATCGCCTCCGGCCCTTCACCAATGCCGGAGATATACGCCGTGTCGAGAAGGTTATCTCCCAAAACTGCGCCGCCGAAGAGCTGGACGGCACCTTTACGCAATCCCGGGGAAAGCGGTGAGAAGTTTACGACCACGGTGCAGGTTGCGGCCAAGACGTAAGTTTGTACCGCGCACGTTCCGCTGCCCGCGTTTGTGAAGTCCTTGCCAGTAAATCCTTCGGTTACTACTTGAATAGAAGCAATAGACGTGCCCGCACTAATCGCAAAAGTGAGCGTGGCCGGGGACGTCGCGGTTGAACCCACGCTGGTTGGAGCTAACGTGGTATCAACCGGCCCAGTTATGGTTCCCGCCGGTGCAGGCACCACATCCAGTGAAACATTGCCTGTGGTGCTGGCGGCGAACCCTGGACTCGACACGGTGGCCCCTATGGGAGCAGTTCCCACGGAGACATTGGCCGCCACGCTGACAGTCAGGGTTACAGAATTGCTGGCGCTGATGGCCAGTGGGTTCAATAGTGTGCAGGTCAAGGTAGCCACACTACAGCTCCAGTTGCCCAGCGGATCGGTCATGGATATGGCCGTCAGCCCTGCTGGAAGCGTCACCGCCATAGTGACTGTCGGGCTGGTAGCAATTGTCGATGTGCCGTTGTTAGTGACTCCGACGGTGATGGTGTCGTCCTGGTCGCCTCCGGTGAAGATGGATGGCGAAGTCGTAATCGCGATTGCCACGTTGGTGCTGATTACGGGCACGGCGAAGTTCATCAGATCGAAAAGGCTGTACTCGAGCATGTGCTCTTGAGTGCTCATCGCCTGAGTCTTTTGCATCGTTCCCGTACACTCAGCCGGGAAAGTGATGTTGTCGCTGGTGGTTGTGTTATCTACGTGATATTCGTTGTACATCACACGGCCGTATTGGCTTGAAGCCGCCGAGCCCACTGGCGTGTAGAAGGACAATTGTGCGACGTCAGTGTTAGCGCCGTGAGTAAACGTGGCCCAAGACTCCGTCGGCGAAATCACACCGGTCTGATCGTTAAACAGGCTGGTCATTGCGACCTGGCCCAGGGTGGTTGTACTGCCGATTGCCTGCAACCATTCAGCCAGCATGTTGCCGCTCGTAAATGCCGTATTGATGGTTCCTGTGGCGCTACCAATAGTCGTGTCGGAGGTCCAGTTTGCAGCCCCATCGATAGACGAATCCTCATCGATGTAAAAGACGCTGTGATGCGTGCCGAAAATGCGGCCCCCTGCTCCAGTAAAAGCGATAGCATTGGTTCGACCATCTTCGGTGGTGTAATTGGTGGAATCGCCCTGACAAGGAAACATGACAACGTTATAGCCACCGAGGAGAGAATCACTGAAGGTAGTGGTTGTCGAGCCGACCAGAGTGTCTTCGGTATGAGTTACGCTGCCGGCTTTCGCGCCGGAATCGCCCGCTCCCTCAAACAAATTGACCCGCCCGGGCCCGCTGCCGTCGTCGGTGACGTTGACGGTGTAGTCAGTGAATTCTGTGTCCGCAATTCCAACTTTGCGTAGCGTGCATTCCAGGGCGTCGGCTTCGCCGGTCACCAGCGCAATTTTGGGAATGTCGCCCTCGCCCTGCGTTTGCGCGAAGCGCACATGAGTGGTCTCTCCATAACCTTCAAGCGTGCTAAATCCACCTTGGGTCACATTTGTCAGCGGTGTGTTCGCACAAGAGGCGACCGACGAGATAACGAACTCGCGCCGCCACCGGCCCGCTTGAATCACCATGGGAATTTCGGAACCCGGAGGAACATTACTCAATGTGAACGTACCGTTCGCCGCTGTCGTGGTTTCCACCAAAGGGTCGCCAGAAACCAGATTGGCCGCGCTATCAAGAGTCGGGTTAGTTACCGATACTCCATCCGTGAACGCCGTTATCGAAGCGGTGGGAATGTAAACCAGAATATTGGGAAGCGGGTCGGTTCCGTTCGGCGCATAGACGGTGCCGCTAATGGAAGTCGTGCCCCCATTGGGGCACGATACTTGCACGCAACCTCCTGTGCCTGTACCCGAGCAGCTTTGCGTGTAGGCTCGCGGACTGGCGACGAGAAACAATACGAGAAATATGGCTGCTGGCGGCGTCCATAGCCAAAGGTCGCGACGCTTGGAGGCAACGAACGCCTCCACCAAACTTAACAACCGTAAGACCTCACGGCGCACGTAGTTGCCTCGGCGAAATATACTGCGCATGGCGCTCCTCGTAGACGTAATGTCCACCTTCCATATTGCTATCACTCAGTAACTTGACTAAGCAGTTTGCGACTAACGGGAAGGAGTAACTGTCGAACACTTTGCTGCTTAGCTCGTAACTTATCAAGTTCCATAAGTAACTTGCGTGGCGCAAGGCGGCCCTGGCGGACGTAGCAATGCCTTGGCTGCGGCCCGTCCAGCGTGGCTTGCAGGATCAAACAGAGCGGACAAGGTGCGCACCGCTCTTCGCGTTTGTTGAACTTACTAAGTTAGAGAATAATGAGAAAATAGTAGGTGATTGTTGACGTGTGCATATATAACTTGCGGCTTGCCCATCGGAACCTTGCGTTCACCAAGGGAGGGAAAAGACAGAAGTAGGCGGAACTCGCCGCACCCATTGCGAGCCAACCAAACTATAAAGGCTCACTCTCGTCATTGCCGTATCTAAGGTAATCCTAGGCTGCCATAGGACCTCGGGTAGGTTACGATGCCCCAGGGAAGCTTCAATCCTTCGATTGTCCCTAATGGTTTGTAGGAATTGGCATCGATTACAACTACGTTATTTGATCGTCCGCAGGCCAACAAAATCTTGGAATCGTCGGGCGTAAACGTAAAGTGCCAGCACCTCTTCCCAGTGGGAGCCTCGGCGAGCAATTCGAGAGAGTCCGCGGAAAACACTTGGAGTTTGCCTGCCTGCGCGGCAGAAACAAAAATGCGCTTGCCCGCCCGGTCGAACGCGACTCCGTAGGGCTTCGCTGCGGTTGGCACAGACTTGATTACCTTAAAGCTGAGATCCATCGTCAGTAACGTCCCGGAGTTTTCCATCGTCACCGCGTACTTGTCACCCTGCGGAGAAACTTTCACATCGCGCGGCCGGATCCCGTAGGTTTTCAGATCGATGTCCCGTATATGCCTTCCAGTGGGTTCGTCAAATACTCCGATGGTTTCCTGCGATTCATTGGCTACCAACATCAACTTTCCATCGCGCGAGAATTCGATGCCTTCGGTTTCATGGCCCGCGGTGGAAACCGGACCCGGCACCCAATCTCCAACATGGAAGGAGGCAATCTGAGCTGGCGGCCCGTTATCGCTGTCGTCCGCTACGGCTTTCGTAGTTGCTGGTGGCCCACCCTGTGAGCTAGGTTCAAAAGTTGCAAAAAGCTGGTCACCGGCGGGATTGATCTTAATGAATTCGGGCCCCTCTCCGATAGGAACTCGCTTCCTCAGGCGCAGATCCCGCGTACTGAAGACCGCGACATCGCTTGTGTTCTTGTTCGAAGTGAGGACATATTGCCCGTCAAAAGTCACCGCGATTCCTCGGGGAGCGAGATCACTCGATCCGGCGCGGCCAATCACTTTCAGCGTCGCCAAATCAATCACGCTGATTCCGCCATCCTCTTCACTTACGTAGGCCACGTTGTTCGGAACTTTCGGGGGATCTGTCCCGAGGAGTCTTCCCGGAGCCATTAAAATAACTGTCAACAAACAAAAGCAAATGATCCTTGATGGCATCACGCATTCTTGTCTACGCATAATCATGAATTATGACGCATTTCCCAGTATGCCGGGGATCGGTTCCCAACACAGAAAGATGGGTGACGGCGATGAAATTCTCCGATCGTGGAATGCCGGTCCTAGAAAGTATTTACCAGGCGAAAGGTGTATTGGCGTGCCGGTCCGATTGCGTTGCCGGAGAACAGCCCTCCGAAATCGATTAGTTCAAGCGTGTTGCCTAGGTTCGCGACGTCGCCCTGAAAGCGTACCGAATATTTTTCCCGCCGGTAGAGATCGACGCCTACCGAAGCATTCTGGGTGAAGTACGGACTGATGCGGTCGCGATTAAAATTGAGGTGATTCACCACCACTTGACCGTATTCCGTGGCATATTGCTGCGGAGTCAGATCGGGTTGAAATGGCAGTCCGGTGTTGTAATCGGCTCCCAGGGCAACCCACAAGCGCCCGGCAACCTGATAGCGGACGCGAGCGCGCACGGTATTCCGCTGGTCCTGCGAGTCGGGAAAATGCCCAGTGGTCGGGTTGATCGCATCATCTCCTAGGAACAATCCACCCGTTACCGGGAACCAAGCATTCCCTACGATATAGGAATAGCTGGCGAAGCCGGAAAATCGTCCCCATTGCTGAACTTCAAGCTTGGCCTCCGCCCCGTAGAGGATGGCGTGGTCAAATGCGACGGGAAAACTGATCCCCGTACTTAGAATTTGGGAGTCATCGGCATAGTTGCTCACTTGACGACGGAACACATTCCCATCAAACCGCAGTTTTCCGAGGAATGCCTTCGTCGCCCCCAATTCATAATAGTTGCCGTGAGAAGGCTGCACCGGCAGTTGCACTGCGGGAATGCTGGTATCGATCGCCTCGGCAGCCGGCGAACTGGCTAAGAGTATGTTTTCGAAGGATGGCGTCTGGAAGATACGATCATAGGAGAAGTGAACATTTATGCCGGCGGAGGCGAAGTAGCGCGAAACCGCGAGACGCGGACTCACAGCATTCTGATTCAACAGCAATTGGTAGTGGTCCCACCGCAGCCCTGCATCAATCGACCAGTTGCCGAGCCGGATGGCATCCTCGATATAGGCCGATTGTTCGAGATCCGGACGATGAGCCTGGAAGGCAAAGCTTATCGCGCCGGAATCCAGGATTCCTAGATCAATGGGACATTGAGGATCGTTAGGACTTGCGCAGTCGGGTATTACATAACTGGTGTTTTCGTGCAGGAATATGTTGTCGGTTTCGATACCCGCTTTAAATTCCTGCCGGCCACGATGAACCGAGACACTGCTGTTGAAATAGATTTCCTTGAAGTCGTTGTGATTGGTGGCATTGAGGGGCCAGGAGTTCTGGTTGGAATAAAAGTCGGTGGAGTTATCGCGGGACATTCCATGGACCACGCCGATCGCGTCGGAAGAAAAAATGTGCTGGAAGGAAATGCTCCCCATGGTTTCAAAGTTATCGCCCGTCTGTAGCTGCCCGCCAGGAATATAAACGCAATCGCTGGGTTCATCTCCCGGGGGAACGGGTGGGCAGCCGACGGTGTTGTTGGCGTTCGGCAGATATGCCCCGTTCTGCTGCACCAGTTCGTTGGGGATTTGATAGCGCGCGAGCTCATGGCGGACGATCATGGTGAGGCGGTCCTTCGGCGTGAGTTCGCGCTCGTAGCTCGCCGAAAAATCAGCGACCGTGCCGTTGTTGGTGTAATTCTCAGGGACTACCGGGTTGAGATAATGGCCGGTCATGTTGCCAGAGGCGCTCAAGCCAAACGTATTCTTGCCCCACGTGTATTGATCCTGAGTATTGATTCCGGCCGTGTCGTAAGTGCCGCCGAACATGGTGAGCTGGCCATGAAATCCCGGGTCCTGGTTTTTGAGAGTATTGACCTCGACCACGCCGCCCATCTTTCTGCCAAATTCCGCGGGCATGCCTGCCGTATAAATTTTGATGGATTCGATGTCATCGGCTTCGGCAGGCTCTGGGCCAAAGCTGGCAGAACGGTTGTCGGTAAGAGGTATGCCGTCCACGACAAATTGCGTCTGATATTCCGATCCGCGAGGATGGAGGACCGCATTGCCTTCGTAGAGCCAACCCGGTTCGGAGTTCACAAGATCCTGCATGGAACGGCCGGGCAGCGCGGTCAGCCGGTTCTGAATCGCCTGTACACCGATTTCATTGACCGAACCTACGCGATAGGGATCAACCAACGTGGCGGATGCGGTGACATTCGCCGTTTCGGAAACGGAAGCGACTTTCAGCCGAATCGTACGGTCCAAGGGGAGAGCGGAACGTATGTCCACCGGCTCGGAAACCTTAGCAAAGGCTGGCGCCTCAACCTTCAACTCATAAATGCCGTAAGGCAGTCGCTTGACATCGAGATTGCCCTGATCGTCGGTGGTCAAGGTAGCGCGATACTGGTTGGCCTGGCTGATGAGTTCAACTGTGCTTTTCACGCCTGCTCCAGTGGGATCGGAGACGGTTAAACGCAATTCCCCGGTGAAGCTTTGCGCCAGCATGGGAAGAGCCCACAGAAGTATGGCCATTATCAGCAACTTTTTCATGTTTAATTGTTGCCCAGTTGGAATAGCTACTTTCGGATGGAGCAAGGTCAGTTTTTCCGTCCCTTAATTATAAAATTCCATTTCTGGTCGTTTTGTTCAGTGTTTTTTTTCAAGGCAATGAAGCGAGTTCTCAAAAAAGAGGTATTTGAAAACACTTGAACAAAAGGGGGGAAAATAGAATATACATGCTAGGGATCCGAGCTATGTCTCCCACCGATGCGATCAACGGGCTGTCTTTCCCAACCATCGCCGACACGGCGCATTCGGCGAAGCCCTCGGAGATTGAGCGCGAGGTTATAGAACTCTTTGAGCAGTTTCGCGACCCGCTTCTTCGCTATACGCTCTCGTTTGGCATTTCGGTGCATGATGCTGAAGAAGTTGTCCAGGAAGTGTTCCTGTCCCTCTTTCGACATCTGCAATTACGTAGATCTCGGAAAAACCTTCGCGGCTGGATCTTTCGCGTTGCTCATAATCTCGCACTGAAACAGCTTTACACGAACCAGAGATTGCACGCCAAGACAATCTACGACTGGACCATTGCGACAGAGCAACTTGATCCAGCGCCTGGTCCTGAAGAGCAGTTGTCGTCGGCTCAAAGGCGCCACCGGTGGCTGGCGGTTGTTCATGCTCTTCCGGAAGCGGACCAGGGTTGCCTTCGCCTTCGTGCCGAGGGTCTCCGCTACCGTGAAATAGCAGCCGTACTCGGGATGTCTCTGGGAGCTGTATCGATATCGCTGACACGATCACTGGCACGATTGATCCGTGCCGAAGGGAGATAGAGCTATGCTCAGCGAAGAATTTCACTTGTCCGACACGCACTTGTCGGATCAGGAAATGCTTCTGGCGGTGGATGGCGAACTCCCAACCCGCCGCGCCGCCCAGATTCATGAACACCTCACTCAGTGCTGGTCCTGTCGAGCTCGTATGGCGGAAATCGAAGCGACCATTGCCGATTTCGCGCGAGCTCACCGCCAGACTCTCGATCCTCAATTGCCCCCCATAGAGGGCTCGCGTGCACTATTAAGAGCGCGATTGGCTGAGCTAGCATCGGAGCAAGAATCTAATTCGTGGCGGCGGTCACTGCACTTCACTTTGGCCGCGCGCGTCGCAGTATTTTTATGTACCGCATTTCTCATTGCTGCGGTGGTTGGCGGCATCTTGCTCCGCCATTCGGCGCGGCATGTAGAAAACTCGACGGTTGCCGGACTGGAACGTGGCGCCCTTCCGGACCGCAGACTTACACCAGGAGCAACGCGGGGAGTTACGATCGGCGAAGCTTGTTCGATGGCTCATGAGGAAGTAGTGGGAGAGGTGTCACCCCCACTTCGTCAAGAGGTCTTTCGCGAGTACGGCATCGTGAATGCTCATCCCGACGACTACGAGGTTGACTATTTGATCGCTCCGGGGTTGGGCGGTGCAGAGGACATCCATAATCTGTGGCCGGAACCCTACACATCCCGGCCGTGGAATGCCCACGTTAAGGACGCTCTGGAAGAACGCCTGCACGAGATGGTCTGTGGTGGTGAGCTGGATTTATCCACAGCCCAACGCGACATCGCTACTGATTGGATCGCAGCTTACAAGAAATATTTCCATACCGACCGACCTCTCGCCTTGCATTCGCGTCTTGAAACGGGGAGCGTCCTTGTGTCTGGCGGAGTTACCCCGCAACCGCGTCAATTTTCACTGACTGAGTCAATGATTAACTTCGGGACGATGAGGCCGAAACTCATCGCGAAAATAATGAGAATGGCGATCCATCCGTCAGCAAGCGTCGCGCTCAAGAGTCCCCACGTTTTTTGTGAATTACTAGTAAGTTGCACCAGTCCGCTTGCCATCCTGAACAGGAAGACTCCGGGGATCATGGAAACCACAGAGGCGAAGCCTATAGCCGCGAACGGCATGTGCCAACGGCGCGACACCGGTGCGAGGATTACGCCAACGACGAGGCACGCAACGAAAGCGCCGGTTACCGCGCCGGCCCCAAGCGCGGTAAGGGCGACCCACCTTAGAGCATGGGCTACCGCGCCGACAGCCACCGGCCAAGGGAGCATCTTGAGAGGCGCAGAAAAGAAAATACTGTAACAAGCCACCGCCACTCCTGCAGCAATAACGTCATTCCAAAGCGGCACAGCCCTGGCATCCGGGTCCACGGGTAAGGAAGCGCCAAGAAGGTCAAGTCCAAGCAGCAGCCCTATCGAGATGGCCACAACAATGAGCACGGCAAAGATCAGCCGCGCCGCTCCGAGACTTATGCGCCCCCTGATCAAGTCCAACATGCCATTGAGGAAATGCGGCCCCGGCACCAGCACCATGCATGGGCAAACCGCAACCAGGCGCAACGATGAACTCAGGTCATACCGAACTGCCAGCGCGCCAATAATGCCCGCGACCAACGCCGCACTGAATGGTTGGAGAAACGCATTTGTGCTGCAACGTGCCAACGTGCGGCGCAGAATTGCACCAACCGCCGCGCTCCCGAATATAAGCGCCGATGCAGTCAGATGTCGGACGCCGAAGAGCACCGCTAAAGCCAGAGCGCCCACTCCGGCCGCTAGAGTAAATAGCCACGTTGGCGTAGGTGGGGCGTCTGCGACTCTGCTGATTGCTTCCATCGGATTGGCCACAGCCAGCCGACCGTCACACAACTCCTCAATCATTTGCAAAGTCGAAGCCACCCGATCCATGTCCACCCCCGATGGCGCGGCCTCAATTGTCGAAATAAATTTGCCGCCGCTATCCTCGGTTTGAACTTCCAGCTCTCCCCAGCGCAGAAAGATCGTCGCGCGAAATCCCAGACAGTTGCTCAGGTGTTTGGCAGAGCGCAAGGTCTGCTGCGTGGATTCGCCGTTGACGTACAAAACTCGAGCAAACGCGAGAATTAGATTCGAACACTCCTCGCGCGTCAAACCTTCCCCTACTGATCGCGGATTGACAATAGCTGGAGTCATCTAAACCTCCAAATCCCCACATCGTTGAACTAGAGCCGGCTGTAGAAGTGAGCCGGCTCCAACCATTAGCATATGGGCTTCTGCGAAATGCCCTTTTCCTACGCGGCGACGGGTGAAGCTACATAGGGTCGGACCATTTTTTTCGGGTTGACAACACGATCGAATTCAGCCTCCGTCACGAAGCCGAGCTTTAGCGCTGCTGCCTTGAGCGTGAGGTCATTGTCCATCGCGTAATGGGCAATCTTGGAAGCCTTGTCATAACCGATCACCGGCGAAAGCGCAGTGACCAGCATGAGCGACTCTTCGACGTATTGGTTGATCTTTTTCAGATTGGGCTTGGTCCCTTCCACCAGGAACTTCCGGAAATTTGTGCATGAATCAGTCAAAATGGTGATGGAGTGGGTTACATTGAAAATGATCAGGGGCTTGTAGACGTTCATTTCAAGGTAACCACCTGCACCGCCAAAGCCCACGGCTGTGTCGTTCGCCATTACTTGAACAGCAACCATCGTGAGAGCCTCAGCCTGGGTTGGGTTCACTTTGCCGGGCATAATCGAAGAGCCGGGTTCGTTCTCTGGAATATTCAGTTCCGCGAACCCTGCTCGTGGACCGCAGGACATAAGCCGAATGTCGTTGGCGATCTTGTAGAGTGAAACTGCTAGCGTTCGCATCGTGCCCGAAAGTTGTACTTGAGCGTCGTGAGCGCCTTGCACAGCGAACTTGTTGGGCGCAGTGACAAAAGGCAGGCTCGTGAGTGTCGCGATATCGGCTGCGACAGCCTCGGCGAAGCCCGGCGCTGAATTGATCCCCGTGCCCACCGCCGTACCGCCCAGCGCAAGACGATAGACGGCCTTCAGCGCATCTTCGATCCGGTCGAGATCGTCCGCGAGCACGCCCTCGTAGCCGGACCACTCTTGCCCAAGTGTGAGCGGCGTGGCATCCTGCATGTGGGTGCGGCCGATCTTTACGATATCGTCCCACTCCTGCGACTTCTTGGCGATCGCATCATGCAGTTGCTTCACTGCCGGGACCAGTCGCTGCTTCACGTTGACCGCAGCAGCGATATTCATGGCCGACGGAAAAGAGTCGTTCGATGATTGCGACATATTGACATGATCGTTGGGATGAACCGGAGTCTTGCTCCCTATCGGCATCCCCGCAATTTGAGAACAACGGTTCGAGATCACTTCGTTCACGTTCATGTTGAACTGCGTGCCGCTGCCCGTCATCCAAACGTGCAACGGAAACATATCGTGATGCTGGCCTGCCAAAATCTCATCGCAGACCTGAACGATCAAATCATGGCGCTTCTGATCGAGGCGCTTACCGGCAAAGTTTGCGTTGGCCGCGCCTTTCTTCAAAATGGCATAGGCCGTGATCATTTCTCTGGGAATTAAATCTTTCCCAATGCTGAAGTGTTCGAGCGAGCGCTGCGTTTGCGCTCCCCAAAGCTTGTCGGCCGGAACATCAACCTCGCCAAGACTATCGGTTTCCTTGCGAATGTCTGTCATATATTTCTCTCTTTCTACCGGCTGTAAGCCGGAGCCTGCGGTTTAAACTCTGATTTGTGTTATCTCATCGTTTTGCGGAAAAGCCATTTCTGTCCTGCTTGCCGCAACCTCTTTCCGTATGCCTCGTTCTAGAATTCCACCTTGGTTCTGAATCCAAAAACTAGAGCACGGCCCGTTCTTGCGCCTACATTCGCGTAATACTGCACCACCGGCTGAAGAAGAAGCATTGGCAATGGATCCAGAAGCGTGTTGAATTCAAACGCGTGCTCTGGCTTCCATGGTCGCGTATTTTGCGGCACAAATTCCTGGCTCAAGCGATTCTGTACGTAGCCTAAGGACATCGTGTTGTGAATCCTCAAGGGAAACGGTTCATTGAATCGCAGCCCTGCGGTGAGCATAGTATTGTTGCGGTTTACGTTTGACGGGCTCCAGTCGTATGAAAGGGTTCCGTCCAATCCCCTCGCGCCTCTCGGGTCAACGCGCCAGAGCGATTGGCTCGCCATCCCGTACAAGAGGTAGTTTCCTGGCTGGGGTACACCCGACGCGGACCTGAACTTTGAAGGATTATAGGACGCGCCAAATTGATAGAGTCCGGAGTACCCCTTCCGACTCTCGACATTGTCGAAGGCCCGTACGCCCGTCGCCTTCTGGCCTGGAGTAAAACCAATCTCCGAGATGCTTACCGGTACCCCACGAAACTGTGGGACGAATCCGGTTGGATTATGAGCAAATGGATCGCGGTCCTCAGCCTCGACCATGGATTTGACGTAAAGGTTGTGAATAGGAACCACGCGCACCTCCGCTGCAGGCGTAGAAGGAGGGTCGAAAGACTCGTAGTCTGTGAAAAGATTCCCCAACGCGTACCCCATCGGCTCGAATATGAAGGACGCAGCATAATGCTGCGATCCGTAGAAGTCTTGACCTGCGAATTGACCCACCCTCGCGATCAGATGTTCGTCCAGCCACCGCTTCTCGATCCACCAGGAATCAAGCCGGCACGTATTCATGCTGGACATGCCGCTCGGGCTGGTCAACAGCCCTAGGTAAGTCCCGAGATTGCCTCCGCCTTGCCATAGCGCTGTCGCATGGAAATACAACGCATGTTGTTCCGCCAGCGCACCGAAATCGATATCGATCGTCCAGCGAAAACGATCCCAGCTGGCAAAACGGTCCTTCCGTTCGCTCACGACATTAGCGAGCGAATCGCTGACATATTGAAAATCGAAATGGACACCGCGTTGCTCCAACCGTGTTCTTTCGCTGTCCCACTGACCGAAGAGGTGGCCGTGCGGGCCCTGGCCCGTCTCGTGGCTATCTGGGCCGCCGAGAGTTTCATCCGGCTGTTGGCCCTGCAAGTAGGCCGGCAGTAGCAGTGTGCAAAACCCGGACCAGACCAGAAAAGCAACTCGAAGCACTTGCGCGTACATAATCCAGTCTGTAGAAGTTCATCTTCAGCTAGAAACGGTACAATCTTGCTGAGCTGTATCTCTTCTTTCGAACCATGGGTATAGCCAGTTACGCGTTTTACTTCGACAAGCGGAGCGCTCTTGTATGCAATCTGGCGAAGCACCCATTTTTGAGCGGCAGCCAATGGAACTGACCTAGTTGAATTGAGATCACTCGTAAGCGTTGCAGGTTGCATATTAATTTCGATATCCATCAAGGCGGGGAGTCGACTTAGCTGGTTCGTTTGTGAAACGGTTGAGAGCCATTTGAGGGTAATTGGTCGAATTCGATGGAAGTCGGGCGGTCGCGGAGAAACAAAATAAAATACGTTTGGCGAGTTCGAACGAACAGTAGGATTATCGAGGGCCAAACTGAGAGACCTAATTCTCTAACAGAGTGAAAGACATTAAAGAACCGACAACGCGAGAAGATTACCGCCCTGTAGCTTTTTCGCCGCGAAGCGCCATACACGTGGAAGCTGCTTTCGCGACCAGTCGGTTCTCTTCGTCCGTGATAGCGCACTCCACGTAGCCGATTGTGTTGCCACGCCGCACGACGATTCCTTCCGCTTTGAGTTGCGCCTGCCAGACGGGACGAAAGAAATTGATTTTCAATTCCACCGTAGTAAAGGATTCATCTGGGGCAAGAGTGCTCGCAAACGCAATGCCCATCGCGGCATCAGCAATATCGCAAAGAATGCCGCCGTGCAGCGTTCCCATGGGATTTGCATGCTGTGGGCCGGCGGCCAACACGACCGTCGCCCGTCCCTCAGCAATGTCTTTCACCTCAAATCCAACCAGACGTGCGACCGGCACATCATTCGTCTTTGCTCGTTCTCTGAAGTTCGCCTGCGAGGGGATTTCTTGGGTGCTCATGACTTGGCTTTCGCTTTTAGTTTCCGTGCGCGAACATTGGTCTCGAGATATTCCTCCAGATGACGGACCGCAAGATCTCGAGGCTCGTCCTTCTTCTGCAGACGGCTCACCATATGACTTCCTTCGAGCGTGCTGGCAATCAACATGGCCAATTTCCCGGAATCGACATCGGAGCGGATCTCGCGTCTTCGTTGCCCTTCCTCGGCAATTGATTGCATTCGGTCAAGCCAGGAACCGAGAGCCTGACGAGCCTTCGCCCGCAGCTTGGGACTGCCATCGTCGCAATCGACAGCTGTGTTCAGCAGCGGGCAGCCTCCCGGCACCAGCCCCATACGCCGGTCGCGAAAGTTCCGCACAATTTGCTTAAGACGGTCAACGGTATTCGGGATCTCCGCTGTTCCTTCAAAGCGCGCATCGATTGCAACTTTCCAGGCGTGGTCAAAGGCATCACAGGCAAGCTCTTCTTTGCTCTCAAAGTGCCTGTAAATTCCTCCCTTTTCCAGCCCGGTCGCTCGCATGAGATCGGAAAGAGCAGCGCCGTCGTATCCCTTTTTATTGAAAATCGGGGCTGACTTACGAATGATCTCTTGCCGCGTCTTCTCGCCTTTACGCATGTCCGTTCCTGGTCATGCCAATGAGGCGATAATACTGTCGCTGGCCGCACAATGCAACCATCTATGAGACCGAGCGGTCCCATGTCGCACTTGAAATGCACTCCGCGAGAGGAGATGGATCGGGATGGAATTGATCGGCCAAGAAAAAACCGTTTTGATCGCTCATGGAAAGTCTGCGAGAAATACTATTTGAGCCCCAGAGTTATCTGCCCTAGGTGATAGGACATGTGGTTTGTGCGACTTAGCAGGACAGCCAATCGGTTCCGGGTTGGATCTTTGGCATAATCTTCCTCGGACACCGCGTTGTGCCGTAGCAACCATTCGTCCGCGGAAAGACCAGCAAATCGCAAAAGTAGCTTGCTGTTCACTTCGTTCCAATATTGTCTCAGCTCTCCTGCCGCCGGCAACCGTGCCCCTGTCTTGTCCGGACTGGAGACGAAGCTTGCATCGAGTTCCGGATGCAGTCGCTCTCCTAGGCCGAGGATTGGAAACATGGCATCGTGAATGGCGGTCAGGTGTCCCAATAGGTAGATGATGCGGTTTCTCCCTGGAGCCACCTCGTTGAGAAGTTGGTCGTCCGCGAGGTTTGAAAGTCTCTTGTTTACTCTCTCCAGGACAAGTCGCCATGAATTAATACCCACTTGCACCGGCAATTCGTGCGAGTTCACTGTCATAAGCCTCCCTTTCGATCTCCAGATTTCTTTTTAGTAGAGTCCTGAAGAGACCGTGCGGTCGCAGAATATTAATGGTGCGAGCCCTATGGCTTGCTTCTCAAGGAAGGCACAGTAAGCTTCAACTACGACACTAGCTCGCGGTGCTCACTTTTGATTCTTCGCTTTGGTTAGGCGGCGTAGGAGGAATTCCTGTGCCAGATTCGCGGCTGCTCGCTGCCCGGTATCAACAAAGAAATTGCTCAAGAACAAGCCGACACCGCGATTTGACGACGGGTAGTAGGCATTCGAGAGGGCTGCCGAAGCAAGATCGCCCCCTACGGTCGAATAGTTCGGCTGCCACTGACCGTTGTCTCCCTTACAGACAAATGAGCTTCTGAGCGCATGGAAAACACGAGACTTGTTCGTACCCGTGCCTTGATAGTAATAGCGCGGGTCCTGATGCAAAAGCGATGGAAGGACAGCGCCGCCGATCATGATGTCGGTAACGCCGTCCGCATAGACAGCCCCATAGCGCTCGGCATAACCCTTCGCACCTTGGGGATAGTTTGGGCGGTCTCCTGCCTGGTTGGCAGCGGCAAACACGCCTACGCCAATGAGGGTGACCGGATCGTAGGAGACTTTGGCGGCGAGCTGGAACTTCAGCTTTGTGGTAAGTGGCGCAGCGTTCGGATCGTACTCTGCATAAAAATTGGGGATGAAGCCGAAGATGCGCTGCTGTTCTTCAATCTTGACTTGCTCGGTGGCGATCTCAACCGGGGAATAACCTACATTGACCTGGGTGAGCGCCGTTGCTATGCGAAGTTTGGAGACCGTCAGGATTACATACTGGCCAGGCTTGAGAATCACTTCATCTGAAGTCCAATCAGCAAATCCCACGGCGCTGATGGTGACGTGATAGGGGCTTCCTGGCTCGAGATCCTTGAATTCAAAGAACCCGCTGTCGTTCGAGACGATCGCACGTGGATCGCGAAGGGCGGGGCCTTCAAGAGTTACACTGGCACCGGGTACAGGCTCATTATTAACATCGACCGCTGTGCCCACTATGATCCCTGGCTGCTGCCTTGGCGCGTCGAGCGGCGGGGTCGGCTGCTCCTGAGCCTTAGACGCCGTCGATGCGCAGAGGCAGAGCAAGAGGGTAACGACCCGCCACTTCATTGTGCGCTCCTATAAATGACAGCGAACGTCAACATGAGCCTTCCGATAACCAATTTGACAAAGGCAATTGAGCGGCCAAAGGGATGCGCGATGAACCATCTCGCAAATCGCTGGAATCAAGTGGAAAAGAGAGGCCCAGCCGAGGGAGTGTCGACGAATGTCAATGGCATCCGTCGACATGTCAACGGATATTCTCCGCCGGGTAGGCTTAAGAGTTATGAGCTCTGGAACAAGAAGGAAGGCCGTGCCAGTTAAGAGGGAGGGTGCTTATCAGGCCCAGTAAAGATTTATTTCCCCCATTGCGCTGAAACGAAAAAGGTTTAGTAAGCGTCGGCATCTCGGCACGCCCTCGAATGCGGTGACGAACGACGGCAGACCTGGAAACTCGCTTCCATGCCATCCTCGAACCTGTCTTAGTGGCGGACTTCACTGCAGGATTTAGCTGTCACGACTTTGGCATCTTCCTTGCATAACTTTGCGTTGGTAATGCCAACGGTTCGCCTAACGGAAAAACCGCGTAATGCAACCGTAGCCCAAGTGACCTGCAAGATGGCCACAGCCGCCAAGTTCCGCAGAACGTCATCATTCGCACTGACGGCACCGTCGCTCCCTGGTCTAGCCTCATCAAGAATAAATCCCCGGGCGGCGTTCGCAGCCTTGGAGATTAAGTAAGGAGACGCCATCGTGCACGCAAGAAACACGGCTACGCCGAACACGAAAATAAGACTCTTTTTGGTCGACGCCGCATTTTTGGCGATGACAACGTTCGCCGTGAGCGCACATGCACAGCTGAACCAAGGGGGCCAAACGGAACTCACGACCCCGCTCTACCCCGTCCAACCTGGTATCACCGCAGTTCGGATCTTCGATGAATTGGTTGTGCACAACTCCTTCCGGGCCGCGACGCTGCTGAACTATACCGCCCAGAGAACCTATCAAGTCGTGGACCTGAAGGGGACGGTGCATGCCGAAGAGATCGGGCAAATGGAATACCTGGCGCCAGACCAGAAGAAATTTGTGGTCATGTCCGAGAAAGGGTCGGTCCTGGTTCGTCGGTTGGCGCTCGATGCGCTAGTTACCAGCGAGATCGAAACCGCGGCCGGTAAGCAGCATCACGATAGCGCTATCTCACCGGCAAACTACACTCTGGATCTGCTCGGTGAACAACAGGTCGGACCTTACCACTGTTTCGTAGTGCAGGCGATCCCCAAACGCAGCGACAAATACCTGTTCGAAGGCAAGGTATGGATTGACGTTGAAGATTACGCGATTGTTCGGATTGAAGGCCATCCCGCGAAGAAGCTTTCGTTCTGGATCCAACGGGCAGACTTTGTGCGTCAATACCAGAAAATCAAAGACTTCTGGCTTCCGCAACGAGATATGACCTTTGTCGATGTTCGACTTTACGGCAAGAAGGTTCTGATCATCGATCATCACGACTACAACGTGAACTCGTCGGTCGCTACCTATGGGTCCGTCGAGAAACTGCCAAGTTTCTGAGGCTTTTTGTTTTCACTTGAGCAAATCTGTCCGATCATTTCTGCAATTGTATGTGCTGCTTGTAGTGAGAGCCGATTGCATTTCGATTTGCTGAGACGCGCGAATTCGTGCTGCAATCACGTCCTGCCGCGTGCAGCCCAGGAGCAGCGAACAATCCAGAGTGGAGTAGTGTTCAATAACTGATATGACGTAAACAAAGCGCTCGAAGGGCTCGAGTTGAAGCACCGCCGCAGTCTCTGCCTGCTCCACCGCCGGCGTTGCGCAACCATCGTCGAAACTCGAGGGGGCACGTTCCTCCATTGGACGTGGGTGGATGGCGCGCACGGCATTTTGAATGATCGTCCGCCGGGCCCATGAGCGTGCCCAGTCTTTGAAAACCGGGTATCCGTTCAATGAACCGTCAAGTCCGGAGACAAAGGACTGCTGAGCCTTCTCGCCATCCGCGGTCAGCAGGAACGCCAGTCGGTACAGGCTGTCTGCCTCCTCGCGGAAGACGCTGCGAAAATCATCGCTGCTCGCGTAGGGCGCAGGGCTCATGCTGTACTTTGCCTTCGACATGTTCACTTTTGTGATTCCTGCGGTTTCTTGCGCGCAAGCTCCTTCAACACATGCTTCATAAGAAGGCCGCTGCAGGAAAACTTCGCCCCTTTTTTCATCAGATCAAAGATCGCGTCTTCCCCCTCGTGGCTAATGACGGTCACATTGCTCAAATCGACGACCAATTTGCGTCTGGCTAAGTTCCGGCACGCGTTCCTCCAGGTTGTGTCAAGCTCGACAATCCACGGCCCGAGGAAGGTTCCTTCCACAAGCAGTGTTCGCCGGGACGGCGTATCGACAGTGGATATCTTGAACATATTGCGTCTGTGGCGAATCTCGAGAGTGCAAGTTGTTTGCCAAAGCCACGTTGATACCGTCGGAGCAATCTATTGAATCTAATGCCCCGCTGGTCAGTCCAGCGACAGGTGTGTCGAGCGTTGACGAGATCAATCGACAAATTGTCGAGAGTGGTGAGAGACAATCGTCTATGGCTAGCGGGTAAGCGGGACAGTTCAGCTGCGGCCGCACAGAATCACCGAAGTGATAGGAAAGCCCCGTTCATGCCAAGCTTCAAGGCCGCCGGCTAGCGGGCGAACGCGCTCGAATCCCCAGCGGCGTAACTGAAGTGCAACACGCGCGCTCGTGAGCTCATGCGGAGCACTACAGTAAAGGACGATTTCGTGATCATGAGAGATCGGCGTTCGCCTTGTGAAATTGTTTTGCTGTCCAAGCCGATATGGATCTATACACACTGCGCCCGGAATGCTTTGGTGGCCCCGCATCGTACCCCGACAGCCATGCAGATCAACAATCATGACCTTTCTGCCTGCGTCTAACTTCGCTTTAAGTTCTTCCGGTGTGATCCTTGCCATTCGAAATTCGCGCGAGAAGCGATGCCATCGAATAAGTTTTCGACCCATGTAGATAGTCAGTAAAACAAACACAACGACCACCCAAAGCTCGCCCACCCTCCAAGCGTACAAAGCAGCACGATCAACGTCTTCGCCGAGGACAAAGCCGAGTCCGCCATAAACACCCGACCACAGAGCGGCTCCAATGGCGTCAAAGGCGATGAAGCGGAGCCGGTTGGTTCCGGACAATCCGGCCAATGGAGGCGTCGCGGCGTCCAATCCAACGATGAACTTTGCGAGCATGAGTGTCCGAAGCCCGTGTTGGACGAAGACCTCCTTCGACCGGCGGACGGCCGCGTCCGGGTCGAGAGCGAGGCCGTAAACGAAGTGCAAGATCTGGTCACCCCACCGCCGGCCAGCCTCGTACCACACCATGTCGGCCAGCAAACAGGCAGAGACGGCGAGACCGAGTGCGACTGCCAAGGTCATGCGTCCGTCGCCCGCGAGTGCTCCCGCAGCAATCAAGAACAGGATCGCCGGTACCGGCAACCACATCTGGCGCGCGAACACTGAAGCGAAAAGAACCGAGTAACCGTGCTTCAAAAGAAGATGGGCAATAAAATTCATGGCACTAACTTCCGCGCTTCCTCGGCCATCGCACAATTCTTGTGCGGCTTGCCAGGAGCCTTTGGAGAGTTCATGTTCTTGCCGGTTTGGCTAAGCGCTGCTCCCACAGGTCGCGCCAGTCCGTTCGACATTTACCTTCACACTTAAATGCATTGCTACGTCCGCCCATGGGTCCACCACATTCGGGCATACCCAGTTGAGAATGTCGGAAATAATTTCTTCAGTAGTCGGCGATATTGCGTGTGGCATCTGCGATCCTCCTCGTTTGCAACCCAGCTTCTAAATGCAATTGAAGGACCAAAGCAGTGCGCCGCAAGAATGTCCTAAATCGCTGGCTTTAACGGAAGGGATAGATCTGACCCGGACAGTGTCGAGAAATCTCGAGGGCGATCTCGACATTGTCAACGATTACTGACAGTTGGTTACGGATACCGAAGCTCAGAAGAGAGGCACGAGGCCGCGTAGGGTGGCGTGCAGAAGGTGCACTTGATGAAGGCTCACAACACTCGTTGCGGGTCAATCCCGAGTCTCTTCATACGCGAGATCAACGTCGTGCGCTTGACATCCATCTTTGCTGCTGCGCCGTCGGGACCCGCCACTCGTCCGTTCGTCATTTTTAAAAAGCGGACTATCTCATCGCGCTCATTCGCTTCGCGGGTGTCCACCACTGGGACATGCCCCCCATTGTGGCCAAGTTCTGCGATCGGAGCTTGCAATGCTGTCCCGCGAGTGAGGATTACCGAACGCTCGATAAAGTTCTCCAGCTCACGAATATTTCCCGGCCAATGCCACGTGGAGAACTTCTTCATGGCTTTCGCAGGAACGGAATCAATCTGCTTTTGCATACGGCGGCCATACTTTTGCGTGAAGTATCGGACCAGCAGCGGAATATCCTCCGGACGTTCGCGCAAGGGCGGGATGCGTATCGGAAACACGTTCAGGCGATAGTATAAGTCGCTGCGAAACTCCCGGTCCTCCATCATCTTTTCCAGATCGCGATTGGTCGCCGCCACCAGCCGCACATCGACTCGCTTGGTTCGGTTGTTGCCCAGCCTTTCAAACTCACGTTCCTGCAAAGCGCGGAGCAATTTGGGCTGGATCTCGATGGGAATATCTCCCACCTCGTCCAGGAAAAGCGTGCCCCGATCTGCCAGCTCCAGCCGTCCAATCTTCTGCGCAATTGCTCCTGTGAAGGCGCCTCGCTCATGTCCAAAAAGTTCACTTTCCAGCAGTCCTGTCGGAATCGCAGCACAGTTCAGCTTTACGAAAGTCCGATCCCTGCGCCGGCTTCGTTCATGGATAGCGCGCGCAATTAATTCTTTGCCCGTGCCCGTTTCACCGAGAAGCAGAACAGTCGAATCGCTGGGAGCCACCGTCTCGACCAGATTCAAAACGTGACGCAGGGCCGAACTCTGTCCCACAATTCCCTCGAAATCTAGCTCGCCGCGTATTTCATCTTCCAAATAAAGCTTTTCCTGTGCGAGTTTGTCCTTTAGTTCGGCGATCTCGCGATAGGCCAAATGGTTGTCGATAGCAATCGCCAATTGCCCTGCGGCGCGCAGCAGGAAATCAACGTCTTCCGAGCGGATCGAGTTCTCGACCCGGCTGCCAAGTGTGAGCACACCGAGCGTCCGACCTCGACTGATCAGGGGCAGAGCGCAACCCGATTCGAGGGCCTCGGCGCGAACTTCACTAGACACACCGGGGGCCAGTTGTTCACTCCGGAGATCTAATACAATAGGCTTGCCCGCCTTGAATACCGCGCCGATCACGGACCCCTCGATCGGTTGCAGCGCATCCTCCTTAGCGAATCCTTTACCCCCTGGGAAGTCCATAGCGAGTTGGCGCAAATGTGCGTGTTCCACATCTGGCAACCAAACCCCAACGATGTCGCAATGCATGACCTGACGGATGCTCGCTGACACCGTGCGGAGGAGATCGCGACACTCTAAAGTCGATACTAAAGTAGCCGTCATGTCCAGGAGCAGCCTCAGTCGGTCGCTCTCTCGTTGCAATTCAGGTGGTGCGCTCGACGACTCATGAGAATTGAGTGTGTCGTCCAGTACTATCAAAGAAGTGCTCATCCCTTAAGCCTCGTAAAGCTCACAGTAGCGAGTTCTTCCCATATCAACCACATTGCCGCGCCCTGCGGCGCTTCCGTGCCCTATGACGAAACGACGAATGCCCCCATGTGGACACGCATAATCTGATGTAACGAAGACGCAGAAAGGTTCGATAAAATGTCGCAGTCCTCAACGTCGGCGTTGCGATCGTTTTTCGGGCGATCTCATGCCCTTGAAATTTGGCGGTTGACCTGGACACAAGACTGCGTGGCATCAAACGCGGTACCATCGCGAGCGGATATGACTAACCACTGATATATAAGGAGGTGAGCCATGACAACGTTGCAGGAATTTAGGTGTGAGGTCTGTGGAATCGTGACTACAAATCCCACACACTGGTTCGTGATTCGATGTGGAGACGCCGCTCTTACCGTGTACCGTTGGAACTCTGAAAGCGCAAACGCGGCCGGGTCCCGGCATTTCTGCGGCGAAGCTCACGCCGAGGTGTACATCAGTCGATGGTTCGAATCAGTGTGCGCCCCGCCGAAACCAAGTTTCACATAGCGCCCCACCGGTGTCAGATCGATGCCGTGGAGCGTCGGGATTAAGGAATTGGTCGCCGACCTTGACTTCCAGAATCCAAATTCGCCGGCTCAACCAAAGATTGCGGCGCTTGCAGTTTCCGCCAGTCGAAGACGTAGCACGATCCACTGCTTGAGGGCAGTGTGCTCCCGGCACGATTAACCGGAAGTGCGTGTCGGATTATCGATGAGAGCCAGGAGTGAATCCAACTCCAGAACTGTGACCTACGCAGCGGTAAGGTTTCAGGTTGAGAACTGGCGGTGGGCCGGAGCCGGCTGACGATACCTCAACCCCTGCTCGTCGAGAATTTTTAGCGACTATGGCCCTCGGCTACAGTGACCGTTATCGGGATTGCCCATTCTGTGCGGCGGTGGGTTTCCATTCGGAAGCGACAGACGAAAACAGTGGACTAAGTCCTTCCGCCATCGTCGGATGGACGAGGATACTATCGCGCAGCGCTGTATAAGGCAGGCCGCCAATCATCGCGATTTGAACGGATGTCATGACGTCGCCCGCATCAATACCAAACATTGTGAAGCCGAGAATGCGATCGCTATCCGTCTCGACCAAGGCCTTTAAGAATCCGCGCGTCTCACCGAGGGTACGAGCGCGCAATACCGCGTCCCCTGGAATCTTAAAGAGGCGATGCCCAACTCCTCGTGCTTTCGCTTGCGTCTCGTTAAGTCCGATTTGCGCGAGCTCTGGATCGGTAAACACGCAGAAGGGGACAATCCTGCCCGTGGTCACGCGACTCCCACCCGTGAGGTTGTCATGAACAACACGGAAATCATCAATGCTGATGTGAGTAAATTGCGGGCTGCCGGCCACTTCACCGATCGCCCACACTCCCTCTGCCGTCGTTTGCAGCTTCTCATTTACCTTGAGGTAACCACGATCCGTCACCTCGATGCCTGCCAAATCCAGTCCAATTCCCTCGGTATTGGGAGTCCGTCCCGCAGCAACCAGCAGATGGCTGCCTTCGAGCATCTTCTCGACTCCTTTTTGCTCGATGACGATCCTCACCGACTCGCTTGATTTCCCTGAAATATTCTTGATGCGAGCATTCGGCACAACTTCAATCCCTTCGTCCGCGAAGAGAGCATCAAGCGCAGCGCTTACATCCTCATCTTCTCGATGCAACAGTCGGTCGTTGCGCTCGATGACTGATACCCTGCTGCCAAAGCGACGAAAGGCTTGCGACAGTTCTATCCCGATGTAACCGCCCCCGATCACAAGCAGATGCCCGGGGACCCGATCGAGCTCGAGAGCCTCGATATGTGTAAGTGGTTGTGCTTGAGCAAGACCAGGAATCGGTTCCAGCGCCGCATGCGTTCCCGTGCTGATGATCACATTAGCGCCACGCAGGCGACGCAAAGTTCCATCAGAGAGAGCAACCTCCACAGTGCGAGGAGCGATGAAACGTCCAGATCCGAAGATCAGTTCCGCTCCGGTTTTCTTATAGTTATCCAGGTAGGCCTGATTCAGGTCCGAAACCATCCTCCGTTTACGGTCGCGGACAGCAGCCATATCGAGTGCAAAGCCGTCGTGAGCAATGCCGTAGTCACTGCTCCGGCGGACATACGACGCGACCTTCGCAGTGTGGATGATGTTCTTGCTGGGGAGACAGGCGATGTTTGGACAAGATCCGCCAATGTATTTGCGGTCAACCACGGCTACACGTTGCCCCTTGGCGGCAAAGGTCCATGCAGCAACGGTCGATCCCGTGCCACCACCCAGAATTACCAGATCGAATTCTTCAGGCTCGTTGTTACTACGGGTCGGCGTCAATGAAATTCCTTGGTTATGCATGCGATTTTGTCTTTCTCACTACTCGGCTGCGCATTGCCTGTCAATCAATATCTAACATTTTCTTTGGGGTGCTTCCCACAATGTATCCAATTATCTATCGCGCCTAACTCAACGATTGGTGCGGATGAAGCCTCTTCGGTTGCCGGGAAATCTTTGTTGACCGGGCGATTGATCAGAAAACGCTCTGGCGCAAACTGTATTAGGCGCCAATAAGCTTGCAAATACGGACAACGCGCCCTGTCGACATAACAACACCAAGACTTCTCGGTGACGGGAAGATGTCCACCCTACGTTTTTGGATGGGTGGGAATCATCTCGCTGAACCATAATTTGTTAAGACCCGCGGGAGCCTGGGTAATCGGCGGTCCTAATGGGGCTGCGGCTCGACTAGGATTGCCAAGGCCACTTTATCGCCAAACTTCCTCGCCGGTTCCCGAGAGTGCCCGGTCCAGGTAGGTCGCGGCACTGATTAGCGCAAGATGGGTGAACGCCTGCGGAAAATTCCCCAGGTGCTGTCCATTGGAAGCGAGTTCCTCTGAATTAAAGACCGAGAGATCTACGGGACTGATGAACCTCATCATTGGCATCAGCAGCGCCGATGCGTCTAATTCCTTCGTGCCTTTGACTTGCACAAAAGCCCCTAATTCCTTATCCCAGAAGTTCGTAAAGATATCGTTTTGAATTTCGTCTCGAATGCGCCGCCAGAGATCAAGTGGGCCGGAAAGCGAATGCTTTTGAGCGAGCCGCAAAGCCCGATCAAAGGCGACCCAGCACATCACCCGGGAATGGAGAAACTCTTTCGGCCCACCGCGAACCTCCCAGATGCCTTCATCGGGGCGCTGCCAGTTTTTTCCCAGCCACTCCAGCATGCGCTGAACGTTTTGCCATCCCACATGGGAGATGGGGGCACCGTATTTATTGGCCATGTAGATGGAATCCATCATTTCGCCACTGAGAGGGGCGCGCCTGTTCCGCGCACGGGTATGGCGTCCACGCACTTTCCTTGGGCACAATGATTTCGGTGGGCAACCATCAATTATCAAAAAGACAACGTACCGAAGGTAAGGACGTTGCCCCGCACCTTCAAAAGTAGTAGGCAAGGAGCATGAATCGAAATGTTCATGGGGTGAGGGAGATCTCAATAGACGGACATGGGTGAGATATGAGCGGACTGTTTAACAAAGTGGCAATCGTAACCGGAGCATCCAAAGGAATAGGCGCCGGGATTGCAACTGCCTTGGCCGCGGCAGGAGCGCAGGTGGCTGTGAACTATTCCTCTGACCGTGAAGGTGCCGAACGGATTACTAAGACGATTGCTGAGAATGGAAGCCGCGCAATCGCGGTCGGGGCCGATGTCTCCAAGTCCTCAGATGTCGCCCGGCTATTCAAAGAAGTGGATTCCGCGTTCGGAAGATTGGATGTTCTGGTCAACAACGCTGGGGTATTCCGCTTTGGCGCACTTGCGGACATTACTGAACAGAACTTTCACCTCCACTACAACGTCAACGTTCTCGGGACGATTCTCACTGTGCAGGAGGCCATCAAGCGTTTTGGCCCCGAGGGCGGAAGCATCATCAACCTCAGCTCTATCGTCGGCTCACATCCGGTCGTGGGAGCACTACTCTACGCTTCTACGAAAGGGGCCATCGAAACCCTGACTCGGGGATTGGCGCTCGAACTGGCGCCGCGCAAGATCCGCGTGAACGCCATCGCTCCCGGTCATACGGAAACCGAAGGCAACTTAACAGCCGGGACTTTTGCGGGAGGTGCCGGCGCCATTTTGGCAGAGAAGACGCCGCTCGGCCGGCTTGGTCGCGTCTCGGATATCGCCCCGCTGGCAGTGTTCCTGGCGTCGGACGAATCAGCTTGGATCACCGCAGAGGTCATTCGGGCCGCAGGCGGTCTCGTCGTTGCCACCTGAGGGCGACGTAAGGACGGCATGAAGTCCCTGTGCGCAGTAAACCTGCACAACGCAGCATTTCAGCTCCCCAGTCAAGATGGGAAATTGGGAAGCAAGTCGTGCAATGGACGTCGAAAGTCTCGTTTACCAAATGGGGTCCGAAAGACATTTCCTCCTTGACAGACCGAAGGAGGATGCCGAGGAAGTGAAGAAGGTTATTCGTATCCGCTGAAGGCGTAGCGGATCGACCGCGAACGTGTCCAGGAAATTCGAGGACGGGGCCACGATATTCCACAGCCGTCTCGTAAGATCTGACCTTGCGCTCGACCCCCGGCTTGTTCCATCATTGTCTCGACAGAAGAATAGCTCGACAGAAGATATAAACCGAGCAATATCGGCAAGGCTGCCAGCGGTCAAGAATCGGCCCGTAAGCCTCGTGCTTTCAGGATTTTGAGTTATAAGATCTTTGTTATGAGGATTTTGCCAGGAAATTTACGGGTCCGGGTTCCGTAAGTTGTTGATTCCAGATATTTTGTCAAGTCGATGGGGGAGGGGCGGGGTAGGTAACTAGAAGATAAACTTACAGCCCTAAACGAATCCTCCGTCGTCGAGCAAGATGGCGATACACAGAAAGGAGAATAGGATGCAATTTCAGAGTGACTACTTCAATGCTTATCACAACCTAAAGCTGACACGAGATGACAAAGGCGTGCTGGTTGCTGAGGTCCACACCAACGGCGGGCCGTGCATTATGACCGCCCAATCTCACACGGAGTTTGTCGATGGGTTCTACCGGATTTCGCAAGATCGCGCGAACAAGATCGTAATCCTTACGGGCGCCGGTGGGGAGTTCATTACGGATGTCGACTGGTCCTCCTTCGGCAACGCCGCCGATCCCGGCGTTTGGAGCCAGGTTCATGATGAAGGCGTTCAAGTTTTGGAAAACATAGCCAACATCCGCGTCCCAGTCATCGCGGCAATCGAAGGACGCGCCCATGTGCATTCAGACTATGCGCTACTTGCCAGTGTAATCGTGGCCGCAGATGGCGCGACCTTCCAGGATGTCGCCCACTTCTCTCAGGGCGTTGCGCCCGGCGACGGAATCTTTACCACCTGGAGTTACCGCGCCGGAGCGGGGCGAGCGGAGGCGTTCCTGCTCAACCCGCAACCGATCACGGCTCGCACCGCGTATGAATGGGGAGTGGTTGCCGAGGTTGTACCGAATGGTAAGGCGCTAACCCGAGCACGGGAACTCGCCAAGTTGTACTTGAAAGCTCCGGAGGTAACCCGCCGCAACACACGCATCCACTTCATTCAACCGTTGAAGGAGCGCATCGTCCGGGAAGTTGGCTATGGACTATCGCTCGAAGGAGCCTCGGCAGCCGATCTCGTCAAATCAATGCAAGCCAGAAGTGAAGATGCGTCCGCTCCAAAAGCAAAAATCGCATGAACGGCGCTGGCGAGGGGGCGTTTCCAGGTCGCACTACTGAGCAGAGGAGTAACGCCCAAGTCTAACCGCACTGCCGCGTCCTTGCGCGATAGACTGTTGTCATGACTACTAGCACCCTGAACTCCCTCGCCCGCGCTTCGTCCGCTTACTTGCGCTCCGCCATGCACCAACCGATTCGTTGGCATGAGTGGAGCGAAGAAGCGTTTGCGGCCGCGCAGCGGGAGAATAAGCCGATGCTGCTGGATATTGGCGCGGTGTGGTGCCACTGGTGCCACGTGATGGATCGCGAATCCTACGACGATCCGCAAGTGGCGGAGATCGTGAATGAGCATTTTATCGCGGTCAAGGTGGATCGCGACGAGCGGCCCGATATCGACATACGTTACCAGTCGGCCGTTAGCGCGGTCAGTGGGCAGGGAGGATGGCCGCTTACTGCATTTCTTACTCCAGATGGCAAGCCGTTTTATGGTGGAACTTATTTTCCTCCGACCGATGGATACGGGCGTCCGAGTTTCAAGCGCGTCCTACTTAGCATTGCCAACGCTTACAAGGAAAAACACGGCGATGTCATGGAGCAGGCCAAGATGGTCGAGAGCGCGATTGCGCAAACCGAGTCTCTCGCCGGTCGTAGCGGGCGCGTTTCTGCCAATGTAATCTCTTCGATAAAAGAAGCAGCATTGAAGATGTTTGACGCCGAGCATGGCGGATTTGGATCTGCGCCGAAGTTTTTCCACCCTTCCGTGATGGACTTGTTGATTGATCAGTATGCCCGGAGTGGAGAGGAACGTCTGCGCAACCTGATCGTGACCACCCTTGAGCGCATGGCGAATGGCGGGGTTTACGACCAACTGGCGGGAGGTTTTCATCGTTACTCGGTGGACGAACGCTGGGTGGTGCCGCACTTTGAAAAGATGTCCTACGACAATTCGGAGCTCCTGAAGAACTATGTACACGCGTATCAAGCCACGGGATCGGATTTGTTTGCCGATGTGGCACGGGATATCGTCCGCTGGATGGACGAGTGGTTGAGCGACCGTGAGCTCGGCGGGTTCTACGCTTCACAGGACGCCGACATCTCCATGGACGACGATGGTGACTATTTCACCTGGACGATCGAGGAAGCGCGGGCGGTGTTGACGAGTGAAGAAGCGCAAGTGGCGTCGTTGCGATATGACATTCATGAAGTTGGCGAGATGCATCACAATCCTGCAAAGAATGTGCTTTACGTGCGCGCCTCGGTGGAAGAAATCGCGAGGCGGATGAAAATTAGTCCGGACCGAGTAACGGAACTGCTTCATTCGGCGAAAAAGAAACTGTACGCGGCGCGTTTGCGCCGGCCGACACCTTATGTTGATAAGACGGTATACGTGGGCTGGAACGCCATGTGTGTGTCGGCCTATCTTGAAACAGCGAAGGTGCTTGGCCTGGAAAGCACGCGGAAGTTTGCGTTGCTTTCCTTGGACCGTATATTGGCGGAGGCTTGGATTCACCACTCGAGTGACGCATCCCCATGGCCTGAGTCCGCCCAACCACGTTTGCTGCACGTGGTCGCATATTCCGATCCTGAAGCTGAGCACCGCGAAGTCGCCGGTTTGCTTGACGATTATGCCGCGACGGTATTGGCCTGCCTCGACGCATATGAAGCGACAGCCGTGCTTAGCTATTTCAAATTCGCCCAGACTATCGCCAATGCAATGATCGACAAATTCTTCGACCCAACTGCTGGAGGATTTTTTGACCGCGAGCAAGTGGAGGGAGACAAAAGTCTTGGCGTGTTGGCTACTCGCCGCAAACCCTTGCAGGACTCGCCGACCCCATCGGGCAATGGGATGGCGGCAATCGCTCTGTTGCGGATGCATCACTATACGGGCGACACCGCATATCGTGATAGGGCGGAATTGACGCTCGAGGCTTTTGCTGGCGTAGTGGAGCAGTTCGGAATCTTTGCGGCCACTTACGGAATTGCGGTGGTCCACTACCTGGAGACTCCTTTGCAAGTAGTGATCGTTGCCCAGAACCAAGCCCAGGGTGGAGACGGGGACGCTCTAGCCGCAGCGGCGCAGGCTCGCTTCGCTTTGAACAAGACAGTTATTCGACTCGCGTCGAATAACCTGACTCCTATGAATCTGCCTCCGGCTATGGTAGCTACAATCCCGAACCTGCCTGAATTGAAGTCAGGAAAAGCCTTTGCCGTGCTGTGTTCAGGCTTCAGCTGCCACCCACCCACCAGTTATGCGGCGGATTTGCGGGAGAATATTCGCCGAGCGATGAAGACATCTTCCAGGTAGTCCCGCCAGTCTGGTCCTCCACAAAAAAACCGGGCTGACGGTTGATTAGGATGAAGTCCGTCAGCCCAAGTATGGCGAGCCCATGTCCGGCCCAAGTTACTAGATGTTACCTTGGTGATCTTGCTCCCATTTCTTACTTCGGTTTAACTACTATCTCAACATCGGGATGTTAGCGCATCGCTCCTGTAGTGTGGGTGGGCACACGGGTAGTGGGCCTCCGTCCGGGGCGGGAACCTGCGGAACGGCGGCTGCTACGTACGTGCCCACTAGTCCACACATCAGGATTGCTACCCTGATTGCTTGCTTCATGGTTTTTCTCCTCCGCGTCTGTCTGCAAAAGAACTACTCAATGGACGCGGAGACGAATTATAAAGCACGAGTCAAGCCAATTTTCGAAATTTAACCCACCGCGCGAATTTTCGTCACATAACTCCTTCCTCGGAACCTTTCCTCACAGCAGCAGTATTAGTAATAACTACAAACGATAACTGTGTTTAACATATAAAAGTGCAAGTAAAACTTCCATGTTGACCGAGAGGCCTGTAAGCGCTCTGTTCTTAGGTTCGATTTTACGAAAGCCGGAATTGCAATTGCGGGAGGGCGCGTAATCTGAATAGCAGACCAATTGCCCGATGTCTTGCGGGACTACTTCTTGGAATCGGTCAGCGATCGTTGGGCAAAGCTACGACCGCCGCCGGTGGCTGAGGCAGCCTGAGCGGCCGCTCCTTGGGCTGCGACATTCTTGTCTTCAGTGGGTTCCATCGTCGCCTGCGTGCGGGACAGTGCCCGGTCTACCATTCCCTCAAACATGGGAATTAAGGAGTCCGCCGGGAAGGGATGCTGGACATCGGTAAGGCTCTGCTCCCAACGTTGAGGTCTGAACAAAGTTGAAGCCGCTTCCCGAGCGGGACTCTTAACGAAGCTATAGCCAAGCCAGATGAGCAACGTGCAGTTGTACGCAGTCATATTGATCAACTGAATGGATTCGAATCCCACGTGTTCGCCGACCCAGGATGCCAACAGCGACAACTCGACAAGGGCGAAGATTCCGAAACCCAACGCAACACCGAAACTGTATTGGCGTCGGCTAATGCCCATGTAACGAGCAAAAAACAATAGAAAGAAAACCATTCCCACTTGAACGATGCGCACGCAGCGTTGGGCGGTAAGAATCGCCTGCACCCAGAGTACGGTATGGGAAGAGTTGGTCGAAAGAGACACAACACCTGCTACCAGCAGCATGACCAGCCCCGCCCATTTAAAGAGCACAGTTCCCAGATCGCGCAACGTATGGAACGGCCGGAAAGCATCCAAGAACGCCTCGTGAATTACCTTAAAGCCCAGCGCCACACTGACAGCGGTGCCAATCCAGCTCATGTAGAACAAAGCTGAGTAGTTGTTACGGAAAGGGAAGACGACAGCAAAGGTGAGGATCTGGGTGATGACGTAGGCAAAGAAGAATTTAAATTGTCGGTATTGCCCGCGCCGGAACATGACTACGGCAATGGTTCCCTGGAGAATGGGATGAGCGATCCACAGAGCGTAATAGAGTATTCGGACTTTGTCGCTCACTGAAACCGTTCTCCTGGCCTGTTAAGTCGAGGTATAGATGGAGCTAAGCTGTGCACGAATGCGGATGGACTGATAAGAGAAGTTAACCCGTTTTGGGCGGAGGTTCAATGTACTCAGGTAACCGAAAGTAACGTTACCTTCGTGCCACCCACTGACGCCCTAACCGGTAGGTAGCCCAATCTCCGGTTTGGGCTAATTCCCGAAGACGGTGGCTGCCTCCGCGTTCAGAAATACAAAATAGGAACATCCCCACCGAGAGCTCGGAAAGCTGGATTGTGAGCGCGCTGTAAAAACAATGTTGTACTCACCGCTGTCAGCAGGACTTAACTCTCGGAAGATACTGTTTGGCTTCATTTCATCCCTAGCACCCGGCCGAATGACTGCGAGCTCCGCGAAGAAATCGTTCACATCGGTAAACCTTGCACGGCCGGGCACAAGGAATGAGACCTCGGTGTCTTGGGAAGAAAAATGCCACGCCATAGAAGCGGCAAGGTTTATGCCTCGCTCATAAGCATCGTCGCTCATAATGTCGGCTGGAGGATTGTCGAACACGATGCAGAGCTTGTGTTTATCCTCGCGGTTGAATTCGCGCACTTTCAAGGATCCTGACTTGGCAGTCGCCTTCCAGTCCACATGACGGGCCGAGTCCTCCGGCGAGTATTCGCGAATTCGATAAAGATCAGATCCTTGTCCGCGGACGAAACTTTCCCACTCCCCCCGAACCAGCGGTAAAATTTCAGCCAATTCCATAGGTGCGTCAATCGACGGGTAGACCAGAATCTCCCGCTGCAATAAAACATCCCGCATCTTGGTTAAGAAGGCAAAGGGAAAACGCGTGGCGACGCTGAAGCTGGATTCGCAGTATCGGCCGCGGCGCTCAAATCGCAATGGCAGATCCGCACTCAGCGTGGTCTTGGTTGGGAGGAACGGAAAGTAGACCATCCCCTCGAAGATCCCAGGCGGTTCTGCGGCCACTTCAACCCGGTGCACGCGCCAGTCCCGAACGCGTAGCCACTCACTCTGGGAAGAACGGCTCAGCGGAACAACAAATGTGGTTGGCTCCCATTTCCATTGCTTACGAGTTGTCTTCTGTTTTCGGGCGGATAGAACGCGGATAGAGAAGGAAGGGAGAAACCGTCGGTTATTACGCAGTTCGACACTCCCCGTAATCTCGCGTCCGGCGAACACCTGGTTCGGCAGGCGCACGTTCAATTCCAGTCCACGCAACACCAGCGCGGAAAACACGCCGGACACCAAAATGGCCGCCAGCATTGCCGCTACTACGATGTAGAGGAGGTTGTTGCCGGTGTTAAGAGCGGCTATCCCAATCACCAGCGTTACCAGCACATAAATGATGCCTGCACGGGTCACTTCATAATGAAATGTTTGCCGTAACCGCTCGAGCGCCGCTCGCCGGGCTAGATACGGCACCGTAACCAGTCCTACCAGGGCCGCCAGCAAAAGCGCGGTGGACGCTAAAATTACCGATGTCCAGAGATGTCCTGCTTCACCCAATGCGGTGGAAAATAGAGCCGCACCGAATGCCAGACCAAGCCCCAGAATCGCCAGTACAAATTTGGCCCACACTTCAGCATTCGACGACTGAAACCAAGGCACCTTCGCTTCAGTCGCGATTTCGCCGGAATTGGGCGGATTAAGAGAGCCGGAACTCACTTCTCGAAGCCTAGCATTGCCGGAAGGAACGATCAACGGAAAGAGGCTGGTAAAGAAAGCCGTCGTAATGTGAACTGGAGAAGTTATGAATCTGAACGGCGGAACGAACGAACATCGCACCCGAGAGATGCCAAAGAGAGGAATCGCTTGCAGGCTAGCAGAAACAAGGACCAGGTCTTATTTCTTCGCCAGTTTCGTGTTGTTCGGCTGTAAAAGTCCGAAGATCTGCAATTGCTTGTTACTCACAACATAAACCTTGCCATTGGCAACCACCGGCACGGAGTTCAAGTTGCCGGTTAGGTTTGGCCAAGAGCCCGCGGGATGGACAAATATCTGGGACATGGTGCTACCAGACTCAGGGTTGAAGGCATGCAGGTAAATGGTCTTATTAGCCTGCGGCCGAGATATAGCCCAGATGATGGGGTTGGCATTGCCGTTCGAGGAAATGCTGGTAAACAATCCGGGATCCTGGACGCTGGACATGGTGGCCGAGGCTGCTATGCCTGTCAACTTTGGGCTGGGCGAGGTCCGCAGCTTCCAGACTCGAACCTTGTTGCCGGCGCTGCTCACGACCCGTGCCAGACCGTCCGTGGGATCCACAAAATACGATTCCCCGCACCAGCAAGCTCCCACAGAATAAGTACCGAGGACGTTATTCTTGGTGGTTGAATACCCGCCGAGGGAATCCTCATTCATCAAGAACATACTCCCCGCCTTTCCTGCGGCTACCGCGAGATGAGGTATCGATCCCGGTTGGTCGGGCAGAACCATGACGCCACCGGAACCTGTATCGCCGTCGTCCTTATCCAAAGCTCCGACGTTGGAAGGAGTGAATAAGCTCAGCACAGTGGTGAGGTCGGAAGAGATTTGGACGACGCTTTCCTGAATGTTGGTGACGCCGTCGTAAGTATTTCCTGAGTAATCGGAATTTCCGGTCGCGAACAGGACGTTCCCGGAATCATCAGCGGCCGGTCCGTAGCCCGACATCCAGATGGAGGACAGGAAAAAACTGTTTGGAGAAGTAGCTTGCGTGTCGTTGAGGTGGTTGGCGGAAAGCGGAGCCAGGGTCGATGCGTTCCAACCCAGTAGCCATCCTCGCGAAAGGTTCGCCGAGTAATCACAGAAGCTTCCGAACCCCGCGTAGATATTGCCATTTGCCAGCAACAAAGCAGGTCGTTGCCGCTGATACGTAGCGTTGAATTTGAAGGTAGTGCCATCCGTCAGCGGACGCGATGCAGACACGACAGCAGGCGTCAAGGTATCAGTAAGGTTACCCAAATTGAGCGCGTGAAGAGTATACGTAGGACCGCTCGAGGCCTGCGTGTAAGTCATGACATACAAGATATTTGTATCAAGATCGATCACTGGCGTGGAATCGACGCCGACATTCGGCCCGTTGTTGTTGCAGCCCAGCGGCCAACTCACCGGCTTGCCCAGGCTTCGGCTCAGCAGCACCGTGCCCGCATCCGCGTCAATGGCGTAGACCGTATCATTTCCCGTCGCAATGTAAACCACATCATGGGTACCCTGATACTTCCCGGCCGTGATGCTTACGCCCGGCACCACAAGAGGCTGCGCATCCACCTGATCATCCAGCACAACTTTTGCCACCTGACCGAAAGAAGAGCTATTCACGTTGGCCGGAGTGAGGATGCTCTCGGCGGAGTTCCAACCTGTGCGATAGTTGTCGTTATGATAAGTCGTGACAGCGGTCTGAGCGGCGGCAATAGGCGCAAGCACAGCTAGAAGTATCGCCGCAAGGCAAACTATACCGACCCGCCCACGAGTGTGGGTGATTAGACGAAGTGCCATTCCGGTCCCCCCAGGAGCGCGATTGAGTCTAGGGTGACGATCGAAGCTGGTCAAATGGAAGGAAGTCTCGGAGACGGAGGACCCTAATCGCTTCTTCCGATCTTCCAAGACCCGCGTCTGCAGTGGGCTTAGTATTCCGCCAATTCCTTCATCGCGCGGAAGAGATCGTTCGCCTGCGGCAGAATCGCATCCTCCAGAATCGGCTGGTAGGCCACGAAAGTGTCCGCTGCGGCAACGCGTCGCACAGGTGCATCCAGTTTCTCGAAAAGTTGATCGGCAATCCGCGCCGCAATCTCTGCGCCGTAGCCCCAGCTAAGACTGTCCTCGTAGGCGACGAGCGCTCGATTCGTCTTGGCAACCGACGCCGCTATGGTTTCCCAATCGAACGGATTCAGGCAGCGTAAATCGATCAGCTCTACCTTGATGCCGTGCTCGCGCTCAATCTTTTGCGCCGCTTGTAAGGCCCGAGGTACCACAGCGCCATAGGTGATCACGGTCAAGTCTGTTCCCGGATTCACAATGTTCGCTTTGCCGAATGGGATCATGTAATGCGGTCCCGGATAGGCTGCTCGGCCATAAGTTTCACGATACAAGCGCTTGTGCTCCAGAAAAAGCACTGGATCATCGCAGCGAATCGCGGTGCGCAGCAATCCAGCAGCGTCCAGCGCGTTGGATGGGAACACGACTCTCAAACCCGGAATGTGCGTGAAGATGCTCTCTCCGCATTGCGAGTGATAAATCGCTCCCCCGGTCAGGTATCCGCCAATGGCCACACGAATGACGACAGGGCAGGAGAAGACATTATTCGAGCGCCATCGAATTACTGATAACTCGTCTCGAATCTGCATCATAGCTGGCCAAATGTAATCGAAGAATTGAATCTCTACCACTGGCTTCAAACCGCGCGTCGCCATGCCGGTCGCGCGCCCCACGATTGCAGCCTCGGCCAAAGGAGAGTTAAAGACCCGATCATTGCCGAACTCACACTGCAAGCCAAAGGTCAGCTTGAACACGCCTCCTTTACCTTTAACGAGCTTTCGCTTCAAGTACTCTTCACGGCTGCAGTCCGCCACATCCTCGCCAAAAATGACGATGCGTTCGTCCCGTTTCATTTCATCGTGCAGGGTTGCGTTAATCAGATCCGCCATGGTCTTTGGCGCAGGCTTTTTACCGTCAGCTAAATCGGTAGCGATTAAGGCTGCTGTGTCGAATATCGCTGAAGCGGGATCCAGATCCGGCGAATACACATATTGGGTAACGCTTTCCGGCGCAGGCGGAAAGGCTTCGAGCGCCTGATCCACGGCTGCTTGAAGTTCTTCATCCACTCGTTTTTCCAGTTCGTTAATGCCGTTCGCATCGAGAATTCCTTCGCGCAGCAAAAACATCTGGGTACGCGTTACCGGATCGCGCGCCGCGTCGCGCTCGCGTTCGGCATCTGGACGGTATAACCGCTCGTCGTCAGAGAGAGAATGCGAATATGGTCGGATCACGTGTGCATGGACGAACGCAGGCCCATGGCCCTCGCGGCAATACTTGGCTGCGCGCCGAAAAGCTCCGTAACTAGCTTCAGGATCGGTGCCGTCAACCTCTTCAAAATGAAAATTAGGAAAGCCGGAAACCAGCCGCGAAATGCTTCCGCCAGCCGTCTGCACCTCCACCGGGACCGATATCGCGTAACCGTTATCCTGGACGCAAAAGATTATCGGCAACTTACTGAGCGCAGCAGCGTTCATGGCTTCCCAGAACTCACCCTCGCTCGTGGTGCCGTCGCCCAAGGAAACGTAAGTGATTTCGTCGCCATGGAAGCTGACATCCTTGAAACGCCGGTAGTCGACCGATTCCGGGCTCTGCGGTACTTCGGCTGCCTTAGGACGACGCGAATAATAGCGACCCGCCTCTGCACAACCCACCGCCTGGAGGATCTGCGAGCCGGTCGGCGACGATTGCGTTACTACGTTTAGCCTTTTGAATCCCCAGTGCGAGGGCATCTGGCGTCCGCCGGAACTTGGATCATCCGCCGCACCCACGGCTTGCAGGAACATCTCTACTGGCTTGGCACCCAGCGCCAGGCACAACGCGCGGTCCCGATAATAGGGATAAAACCAGTCATACCCCGACTTCAGCGCCAGGCCAGCAGCGGCGCCAATCGCTTCATGTCCTGCGCCTGACATTTGAAAGAAAATCTTCTGCTGCCGCTTGAGCATGATCTCCCGGTCGTCAATGCGCCGGGAGGTATACATAATGCGGTAAGCCTCAATGAACTGCTCCCGCGTGAGCCCTTCAGACTCGCGCGTTTTTTTATGGCCCCCCACTGACAACTTTGGGTCGGTTTTTGTCGTTGCCATCCGTTTCCCCGATAAATTTATAATTTCTCTATGAATAGATTCCGCGAACTCAGATAAGGTGCGGACGCTACCGGACAGGTTGCATTGTAAACGGGAACCACGGAATGGAGAACATGCAAGTTGTGGCTGGCATGCTGCGGAACTTTGGTTACTAAACTGTGGCCCGGTTAGCCCTACCCCATACCAGCCCAAGGCTCCGCTCCAGATCAACAATCAAATCCTGAGTGTCCTCCAGCCCAATATTCAATCGCACGATACGAGCGCCATAATCCGGACGCCCTTTCGATCCATTGAAATCGTAAGCTACGGCAAGGCTAGTGACGCCGCCCCAGCTATAACCAATTTCGAACAACTCCAGCGCATCCACAAACTGCAATACCTGCTCCTTCGTCGCTTCTCGCATAAACACAATAGAAAAAATGCCCGCCGATCCGGTGAAGTCCCGCTTCCACAATTCATGCCCAGGGGAGCCCTCGAGAGCCGGATGTAGCACGCCCTCGATTTCAGGGCGCTTCTTCAGCCAGTTCGCAATCGTCATGGCCGAAGCTTCAATGTGCTTCAACCGCACAGCCAAGCTTTTCATGCCGCGAAGGGCTAGGCTGCAATCGTCAGGCGATGCCGCGTATCCTAGTAGCTGATGAGTCGATCCCATGCGGCGGTGGAGTTCCGCATCTTTCACTGTTACCGAACCCAGCAGCACATCGCTGTGTCCGCCGATATATTTCGTTAACGCCTGCATCGTGATATCGACGCCATGCGCGAAAGCATCGAAATAGATTCCTGCTGACCAGGTATTGTCGAGCGCCACCAGCCCTCCGCGAGCATGTGCCGCCTCCACAATGGCAGGCACGTCCTGTACCTCCATGGTGATCGACCCTGGATTTTCGCACCATACCAGGCGAGTGCTCTCCCGGAACAAGTCCTTAATGCCGCTGCCAATCTCCGGCGGATACGAAGTAGAATCCACTCCGAAGCGACGCAACACAATACTGACTAGTTTGCGGTTCGGAGTGTAGACGTTCTCTGGAATGAGAATGTGATCGCCGCTTTTTAGAAATGCCAGATTGATGAGGGAAATCGCACCCTGCCCGCCGGGAGTAATAATCGTCCGGTATCCCTTTTCAAGTTCGCAGATTTTACCCGCAAGTTCCAGCGTGGTAGGAGTGCCGTAAAGCCCGTAAGTGTAGCCCACTTCGTGCTGGTCCCAACTGTCGTCGACGGAAGCGGCATCGGGAAACAGGGTCGTCGAACCACGAAACACCGGGCTCGCCAGCGACCGATAACCCTCGGGAACTTGCACATCAGAGTGAATTAATCGCGTCTTCCAGTTTTTCGCCTCGTTCTTAGCCCCATCCTTTGCCATGGCGGAATTATAAGGGTGCAACGGCGATCCATTTAATTGGCGATCATTTATGCTAGTAGCGCATGATCCACATTCGTCGACGTTTCGACCCAGATTCCATCAAGCTGGTTATCTTCGACCTTGATGGTACCCTGATTGATTCACGCCTAGATCTGGTGCATTCCGTGAATGCCGCCTTGCGTCATATCGAGCGCCCCGAATTGCCCGATGACGTCATCGCCAGCTACGTGGGAGATGGTGCCCCTGCCTTGATCCAGCGCGCGCTCGGGGCTGAAGCCTCTAACGAGAAGCTGGCGCGGCAGGGTCTGGAGTTTTTTCTGTCGTACTATCGCGAACACAAGCTCGACCATACCTCCGTCTATCCCGGCATTCCCGATGCGCTGACCACCATTCAGAGCCTTGCCAATGAAAAACCGCGAAAGATGGCCGTGCTCACCAATAAGCCCGTTGTCCCCTCGCGCCAAATTGTCGAGTCATTGAAATTAGGAAGATTCTTCATGCAGATCTATGGCGGCAACAGCTTCGCCACCAAGAAGCCGGATCCGGAAGGGGCGCTCAAACTGGTAACCGAGGTCGGCGTACGCCCAGAGGAAACTGTCATCGTCGGCGACTCCCATGTCGATGTTGAAACCGGGATCAATGCTGGTTTGTGGACGGTGGCCGTGAGCTACGGCTTCGCCCCGCATACTTTGAACTCGAATCCCCCGGATGTTCTCCTTGACGCTCCTCACGAACTCGCCGAGGTATTCGCTTGAGCGAGAGTTAAGCAAGTATGCTGGTTCCTCCGGTTCTGTCTCCGCGCCCCAGCCGTCATGTAAACTCATGCGACACGCACAATGACCAACGCGAACGCCTTCACCAGTTCGGAATTGCGCAGACTGCGCAGCTTGAAAGATCCGCACGGCATTCAGAAATTTCTCGACAATGCTCCTTATCACCTCGCCGGCACCGCCTGGTCGCCGCGCCGCGTGCTCGCCGAGCAAACCGCACACTGCCTGGAGGGCGCAATCTTCGCCGCCGCCGCTCTGCGTGCCAATGGCTACCCTCCGCTCCTGCTTGATCTGGAAGCCGAGTACGACACCGACCATGTAATCGCGCTTTTCCGTGAGAAGGGATATTGGGGAGCTATTGCAAAATCAAATTACACCGGTTGCCGGTGGCGCGAGCCCGTGCATCGGACCTTGCGGGAACTCGCACTTACTTACTTCAACAGCTATTTCAATTTACGCCGCGAACGCACTCTGCGGCGCTTTTCGGATCCCGTCAACCTCACGCAGTTTGATCGCCAAAACTGGATGACCACCGCTGAGCCTGTATGGTTTATCGCCTACCATCTGTGCGACATAAAACACTATCCGCTGATCACTCCAACCATGGCCAAGCGCCTGCATCGAGTTGACGATCGCTTGTTTCAGGGTGAATGCCTAGGCAAGGCGCTCAAGGGCGCGGATTAGATTACTCCTGCCGGGTTGCTGTGCAACGAAAAGCCCTGCCATCCCAAACAGAATGGCGGGCATATTCAACCGGTTTATTGTTATTGGGCGTAGACGTAGTCAGTGAACGCCTGCGCATGGGGAGAGCTCCGACTCCGGTCACATCGTTCCCAACCTATAGCCGTTTTCAGACTGGAATCCGTGCCGAAGGAAATTATTAGCCCCTTGTACTGGCCGGAGACGGCGCACAAGTCATTCCAATCACAACAAAATAAGAGCTATCCACTGAGAAATGGTACTTGCCTTTTCTAGCTGGTTCTTTCGGTTCATTACTCCCCCTCGGAATCGAGATAGGCTAGACCGGAAAACTAGATCATCGCAACCTGATGCCCCTCTGATCAAAGCTTCACAAGTGGTGAAGGTTGAGATTGCAGTGCAGCTTTGGGTTGGAATACGAGTCAAGGGCGATTCAGTCGCCGCGTGAAACCCGGCGGTGATAGCGGGTTCACCGGCGGTTCGCAGGCGCATTAGGTCGTCGGTAGCGATGTGACTCGCCAAAATGCTAATGTGATGAGTCGCCCTCGGCTAGCTTGCCCTGAGCTAAGCCGAACGGTCGAGCGAAGCTCAACTCGCTGGCGACGAACATATGCGACTATATTACCGATTCATCTTCAGCCAGAAGGTAATTCCTCCCAAACGCAGAAAACAAGCAGCCAATCAGCTTCTTTTCATGAATCGTGAAGCAGCCTTTAGTCTTCTAATGCCCATCATGAGACATGCAGCTGTCCTGCTCTTCACTCTAGTTTCCGGACTTTTGATGCTGGTGCACCTCGCAGCTGCGCAACAAGATGCAAGTCCCAGCATTGGAGAGAACAAGTTAGTCGCAACCTCCGTGCCGGATCTGAAACCCGATGCCCAAGGTGCAATTTCCCAGGAACAAATGCAACAACTCTTCCGCGCGGTCGCCGCCAACGATCTGGAGAACGACAAGCGCCTGCGCAATTACACCTACGTTGAACGCGACGATGAACATAAGCTTGACGGCGATGGTCAGATCAAGTCCTCCGATGTAAAAAGTTACGAAGTGCTGGAGCTTTACGGAGAGCAGGTCCGGCGCCTGACCGAGAAGGATGACAAGCCGCTCGACTCCAAAGACGCCGCCAAAGAGGAAGAAAAGTTACAGAAAATCATCGACAAGCGTAAAGAAGAAACGGACGACGCGCGCCAAAAGCGCGAGGACAAGGAAGAGAAAGACCGCGAACACGACCGCCAATTTGTACGCGAAGTGGCCGATGCCTACAACTTCCACTTGGTGGGTACAGAGGTTTTAGAGGGCCGCGATGCATGGGTGATCGATGCCGAACCCCGGCCCGGATACGAGCCGCATATGAAGGACGCAAAGTTTTTGCCCAAGTTCCGCTTCCGCGCCTGGATCGACAAGGGCGAAGCTCAGTGGGCAAAATTGGATGTCGAGTGCATCGAAACTGTTTCTATCGGACTCTTTCTTGCTCGTATTCACAAAGGTTCACGCATCGTCATCGAGCAAAAGCGCGTAAATGATGAGGTCTGGCTTCCTCTGCATGTCTCGCTAAAGATAGATGCGCGTGTAGCGCTGCTGAAAGAGGACAGAGTGGAACAAGATGTAACCTTCCGGGATTACAAGAAGTTTCGCGCCAGTACCAGGATTGTGAACTTAGGCGAAACGAAACCCTAGCCACTCTTCCTGCGACTTCAGACAAGCCGTGTCATCTAACGCACCTGCGTTCCGCAGGCCAAGTTAGCGGTGGTGCGTTTTGTGAGAATATTTATGCACGGACAATTGTGCTTGGCTGTCCGTCGAGCGAAGCTCGACTCCTTAGCTTTTCTAACGACGGCAAATGGCACCGCTATCCAGAGTTAAGGCAACGGAGGTTCCTTTGCTACGCACCGCTATAATAGTAAGATTCGCAGCCCGCAAAGCGAAACCCTGTGCACAACGTAGGTGGTCATGCACCTTACCCAATTCAAAGTTCACGGGTTTGGCTAGCGACTGAGACCTAAGACCTTTTTCCGCCCATGGATTTCAAACTCGTCTCCGATTACAAACCGCAAGGCGATCAGGGCCGCGCCATCGAGTCCCTTTTGCGTGGCGTCTATGACCGTGAGCAGCATCAGGTTTTGTTAGGTGTCACCGGCTCAGGCAAGACTTACACCATGGCCAAGGTGATCGAGGCCGTGAACCGTCCTGCCCTGGTTATGGCTCACAATAAGACTCTGGCAGCGCAGCTCTATCACGAGTTTAAGAATTTCTTCCCGCACAATGCCGTTGAATATTTTGTTTCCTATTACGACTATTACCAGCCCGAGGCTTATGTTCCGGCGGCGGATCTTTTCATCGAGAAAGAAGCGACAATCAACGACGAACTGGACAAGCTGCGCCTTTCGGCGACGCGATCGTTATTCGAGCGCCGCGACGCACTGATTGTTGCATCCGTGAGTTGCATCTATGGCCTGGGCTCACCGGAAGCTTACTACGGCATGATGCTGTTTCTTGAGACAGGCCAGAAGATTTCAAGGGAAGACATTACACGCAAGCTGGTCGATATTCTTTACGAGCGCACCAACGGCGAGTTCCGTCGAGGAACATTTCGAGTGCGCGGGGATGTCATCGAGGTTTTTCCCACATACGACGACATGGCCTACCGCATCGAGCTCTGGGGAGATCAAGTCGAGTCGCTGTCGCAGATCGACCCCCTCTTCTGCACGGTCAAGCAAAAGTATATGCGGCTGCCGATTTATCCGAAAACCCATTACGTTATGAAAGATGAAACCCGCGTGTCGGCGGTCGAGTCAATTAAAAAAGAGCTGGCGTGGTGGGAAGTAGAATTAGAAAAGCAGGGCCGCCTCGTCGAATCACAGCGCATTCACCAGCGCGTGAAGTTCGACCTGGAAATGATTAAAGTGATGGGCTATTGCCACGGCATTGAAAACTATTCGCGGCATTTTACGGGACGCATGCCCGGCGAGCCTCCGCCCACCCTGCTCGATTATTTTCCGCGCGATTATCTCATGTTCGTTGACGAATCGCATCAAACGATTCCGCAATTGCGCGGAATGTATGCCGGCGACCGTTCACGCAAAGAAACTCTAGTCGAGTATGGCTTCCGCCTGCCATCGGCGCTCGATAACCGCCCGTTAACCTTTGATGAGTTTGACCACCGCACCAATCAACTGATCTACGTCTCAGCCACGCCTGGGCCGTATGAGCTCACCAAATCCTCGGGTGTTGTGGTCGAGCAGATTATCCGGCCTACGGGGCTGATTGATCCTGAAGTGGAAGTTCGTCCGGTCAAGGGCCAGATTGACGACCTTTTGCATGAAATCCGAGCCCGGGTAGCCAGCGGCGAGCGCGTCCTGGTCACCACGCTAACCAAGCGCATGGCGGAGGATCTCGCCGAGTACTACGCCGAGGTCGGCGTGAAGTGCCGTTACATGCACTCGGAAATTGAAACCCTGGAGCGGGTCAAGATTCTCCGCGACTTGCGCAAAGGTGAGTTTGATGTATTGATCGGCATCAATCTATTGCGAGAGGGACTCGACCTGCCGGAGGTTTCCCTGGTTGCAATTCTTGACGCTGACAAAGAAGGCTTCCTGCGTTCATGGGGATCGCTAATCCAGACAATTGGCCGCTGCGCACGTCATCTGCACGGACGCGCAATTCTCTACGCCGACCGCATGACCGATTCGATGAAGCGCGCCATGGGCGAAACGTTGCGTCGCCGCGCCATCCAGACTGCCTACAATGAAGAACACGGCATCACTCCGGAATCGATCATCCGCCCGCTCGATATGACGTTGGCCGGAATCGTCGCCGCTGACTATGCCGACCTGACGGGCGGTGAGGCCGAGGGCGTGCCCGAATTCAAATCGCAGGAAGAGTTGGATACCTACATCGTCAAGCTTGAAAGTGACATGCGCGAGGCGGCAAAGCGTTTCGAGTTCGAAAAGGCCGCGAAGCTGCGCGATACGATAAAGGAGCTGCGAACTAAGGAATTCTTGTTTGCGTAGACCTGGTGCCGCAGTAACCGTTACCCTCCCGCACCGCACTTTTTCGAATCGCACGTTCATCGTCTTCGGTACCCTGGAAAGCCACCACTGTCTGAGGGAAGATGTCCAAACGCCGGTTTTCCACGATCTTTCCCCTGCCGAGCGGCACCTCACTCTATGTCCGATCCCGAGCCTTCGCAAGAAACGACAAACCAGGTCAGCGAATGCTGGCAACAGGCAGTCCAGGCCGTGTTGGGCGCTGCAATGTTGGCTGGCGCGCTAGCCACGTTCTATTACTATTCGCCTCGCGTAGCCGATAGCTCGCAACCGGAGGACTTGCAAAGAGAAGTCCACGCGCTCAGCGCGCAGGTGGCCAAGCTGGAAAAAGAGCAAGCCACGCCTGCCCTGGTGCTCAATCGATATCGAAATTCCATCGGCTACGTGTATGGCATATATCAGATTGGTTTCGTGAATCAGCCGGCTACTATCCGGGCTCGTGTCTCCGGAACCGGATTCCTGGTCGGCGACGGTTTGCTCGCTACCAATCGCCATGTCGCCGAGCCCTGGTACGGAGACGCCGAGGCCGAAGCTTTGATTGATCGCGGTGCCACCGCCACGCTTGAGAGCTTGGTCGTATTCTTCCCCGGATCGGTCAACCCCGTAAACTTGACGCCCGGCGCAGTCTCTTCTACAAGCGATCTCGCGGTATTGAAGATCGCAGATAAAGAGGCAGTCCGCGCCATGGCCGTACTGCCGCTGGCGAAAGGGAACGCGCTGCCCGGCGAGTTGGTGACGGTGATCGGCTATCCCATGGGAATTGCAGGCATGGTAGCCAAATCGCCTACCGAGATTTACCAGCGCATGGCCTTCCGCCACAATGACATTACGGCGGCCAGCGAATTGGCCGCTCTCTCGCTCATTCGCCCCTCCACCACTTGTGGCCACTTGGGTGACGTAGTGGGAAATAAGCTGATCTATGACGCGCCGACCGCTCACGGCGGAAGTGGCGGCCCCGTGTTTAATTCGAACGGGGAAGTGATTGGTGTAAACTCGGCCTATATCGACGGATTTTCCGGCGGTACGCTAGGATTCTCCGTTGATGCTTTACGTCCGCTCATCGCGGAAGCAGGAAAGTAAAACTAGATTTGTTTCTCAAAGTTCACGTCAAGAAAACACTCGACAAAAAATGACAGGCGGGAAGCTGAAGCTTCCCGCCTGTTTTTGTTTTGCTTACGATTAGAAAGCCCATCGCAATGAAAACTGAATCAACCGCGGCGTTCCCGTTGTGCTTACAATCTGTCCGAAAGGATCCTGACTGGTCTGTGGACCGGCCGCCCACGCCAGGTACTGCTCATAATCTGTCACCAGCGGAGTGCCGAAGTTCGGATGATTCCACAGATTGAAGAAATCAGCCGCGAAGCGCAGATCCTGCCGTTCCGTCAGCTTGAAATGCTTAATGAGCGAGAAATCCCAGTTCTGTTGAAATGGCCCGCGATAAATATTGCGGCCCAAATTGCCAAACCCGGTAGTGCACGTATCTCCTGTCGCGTCAGGACAATTTCCTGGCTTGACCCCAGGATAGTAAAGGTAGGGCGCCGCGGCGAAAGCAGCCGGATCTAACCATCCAGCCAAACGCTCCGTGACGCTACCATGGCTCATGCCCTCTGCAATCGTAGCGCCTGGGGAGAGACTTGCCCCAACCGGCGACGTACCAGCCCCAAGAAACGCGTTGCCTCCATTCGAATCCAGCACCGAAAACGGAAGCGAGGATTGAAAGCTGGTAACGCCGCTCACCGCCCATCCATCCAGCGCGGCATGTTTGAATCCCGAAGTGTGAATGAAGAACGGCAGATCGTAGACGTAGCTGATCTTCAATACCTGCGGACGATTGAAATCCGAAATTCCACGCGACGCGTTGATCGTGCTCTCGTCGTCGAAGGCAGTGTTATTGGCGGTATTTCCGGTCGAGGTCGCGTCGATATTTTTTGAAAAAGTATAGGCCGCTTGAATATAGCCATACTCCCATCGCCGCGACACTGTGGCCTGGAGCGAATGGTAGATCGAATATGCATCGTTGGCGAAGATTTGATAACCGGAGTAGCCGTTCAACCCCGGAGCGGGGGTGCGAGCGATCGCGTTGGAAAACGTATTGTTGGTGATCTGATACGTAGCGCCGCTGGTCGTCGTAACAGTAAACGGATTTGCTGGCGTGGCATCGGCCGACTGGATTGCATCACGCGTTTCGCGGAGGTGAGTACCCTTCGTTCCGACATAGCCAACTTCCAGCACCCACTTCCGGCCCAGATCACGCTGCAAAGTCAAATTCCACTGCTGCGTGTTCGGTACAACGAAGTGCCTCGGCACCTCCAACACAAATAGATTCTGTGTAGAATTGACGCCTGTCTGGCCTGGTGTGCACGCGTATGTACTATCGGGGATATTGGGATTGTTACTAGGGGCAAAGCTGGTGAGACGGGCTAGGCAGGGCAGCCACGCACCTGACAACTGTCCCGCAGCAGGCACGGCATTGGAATTCGTAGCCGGAGTACCCGTAAAGAAATCAGACATCGTAAATCCCGGCGTCTGACCGAAGAACACGATAGGAATAAACGGTGCCTGGAAGCTCAATTGGTCAACCGCTCCAACATCTTCGCGCACGTAAAAGATTCCATACCCGCCGCGCAAAGTCGTGTTGTGATGGCCAAGAATATCCCACGCAAACCCCACGCGCGGTCCGATCCCGGTGGAGACGCTATTCTTAAAAGTTGAGCCTGCCGCCGTACCGGTCAGACCGGCTACGCCTGACTTGTCCACGCACTTCGGGTAAACGAACGGATACTGCCCGGTCTTGGTCAGGTCTGATTCCATATTGCCTATGTGGCAGGCATCATCGCTCCACGCGCCAAAGAATTCCGTGCGTAAACCAAAATTTAAGGTCACGTTCGGCGTCGCCTTCCAATCATCCTGCGCGAACACCGCGGAATTCTTCTGCCGGTAGTTGTGGTTGTAGACACCTCCGCCGCCAAAGCTGAATTCGGGCGCGCCCTGCAGAAAGTTGCCGAAATCGGTAACCGGAGAGGTGGTCGAATCGCCAAAGTAAAGCTGGCCATTGAAGACCTGCGGGAATTTTTTGTTAAGACTCACCGGAGTAAATTCGCCGCCAAACCGCCAGCTGTGTTTCCCCTTCACCCAGCCCAGCGTCTCGATGAAATTAAAATTGTTCTGCGCCTGGTACTGGTTAGCCTGCGGCGTCGGCCCAAATTGAAATCCGGAACTGACGAAAGTGAATTTGTAAATGCTGTCCGTCAGATTGTTAGTCGGCCGGGTGATCCCAGCGTCCGCCGCGGTGACCGGCGGAACGTTAATATCGCTGTTGTTAATCCGGATGAATCCGAGGCGGAAGTCGCTGACCAGAGTAGGCGAAAAGACATGGGTTTCCGTGAACGAAAAGACCCGGTCATGCACAGGGAGTTGGTAAGGAAAATTAAGATCGCCGCTGCTGATGCTGCCGCCCAGCGAAGCCGTTAAACCGCCTGCGCCAAAAGGAACATTTGATTGGAAATTCTGGAAAAAGAAATTAACTGAGAGCTTGTCTCTGGAGTTGCGGAACTCCCGATCCCATGTAGAAGTAAATTGATTGTCTGTGTAGGAGCCGGGAATACTGGTAGTGAATGGGACGACCGTTCCAGCCGCTGTTCCAGCAGGAACATTCGGCAGCGGAAATAGATAACCATTCGCTGCCGGGCCAAACTGATTGCTCTGAAATGCCATCAGCGATGCTGCAACCGGATCAATGCTGGGCACGCCGAACGCCGATGCCAGCGCGGCTTGCCCTGTCGGTCCGCGATCCGCCGCAGGAATATACGGAATCAGGGTGCTGATAATTGTTCCCGGCGAGTCGCCGCTGCGCTGCCGCGTTCCCGAGTAATTTACGAAGAAGAATCCCAGCTTCCCGTTGCTCCCGATTGGCCCACCAACATCCCCCCCGAAAATATTTTGCTGGATCACCGGCCTGGGCTCGCCTGCGCCGTTCAGAAAATAATCATTTGCGTCGAGCACGGTATTACGGAAGAACTCATAAGCTTCACCGTGGAAGGCGTTTGTGCCCGTCTTTAAAATAGCGTTGATGTTACCCCCGCCGTTCCGGCCCTGAGTCGCATCGTAAAGCGAAGTCTGCACCTTGAATTCCTGAATCACCGCGGGATTAGGCAAGGGCGTAGTCGTCAACTCCGCTACGTTGTAGTCCGTGGCACTGATGCCCTCGATCTGATAATTATTGTTGTCTTCGCGCTGCCCATTTACTTCAATGCGCACGTTGCCCCGTCCCAGTTGCGAGGCGGCGTTCAATTCGCCTTGTGCCCCGCTGGAAAGCGTAAGCAGTTGCTGGAAGTTTTGCGTGGCCAGCGGTAGATTCTTGATGGTTCCCGATTCAATGGCCTGGCCCGTGGTCGCGTCGGAAGTATTGACCTGTTGCACTTCGGCTTGCACGTCCACCTGCTCCTGCACCGCCTTGGGCTTCAACTTTGCAATCAGGCGTGTGGTCTCGGTCACGCGCACCACAATGTCGCGGAACGTCGAGTCGGCAAATCCCGCCGTGTGTACGCTCACCGTGTACTGGCCCACCGGAAGCAGAGGAGCCGTGAACGTACCATCCGCCGCGGAAGTGACGCTGCGCTCCAGCACGCCGGTTCCCTGGTTAGTGATGTGCACTTCCACGCCGGCAACGACCGCACCGCTGGGATCTTGAATCGTACCTGTGATCGCACCCGTCGCACCCCCCTGTCCAAAAGCCTGAACGATGAATGTAGCTGCAAGGAAACTGATCCAGATCAACCTATGCTGTAGATTCGGCATTGTATCTCCCTGATGCTGAATGACTGTTTGCTTAAGACTGGATGTTTTGAAACTGGATTTGTCTAAAAGTGAACCGAAAGTTCCGCGTCTGCCCCAGCGGATTAGCGACGGCTACGCTTACAGCACTGCCCGCGAAGGAAGACGCGTAGTAAAAACTGTCCGCTCACACGCAGTGATGGACTGCGAGAATAAGAAGCTGATCTCCTGAAGGCGACCGTTGTGATCGGAAAAAAGCCTATCGGATACACGGTTGTCGCATACACTCTCTCCCAAAGCGTTGCCCTAGGGGTTCTGGGGATTGTGGAAGAATACTTAAAGAGGCCGGTGGTTTGCAATATAAATCCTGATGTAATGGTCGCGCAATTCACCAGAATGTTATGTAGGGACAGCCGCCCTCGGCTGCCCGCCGAGCGAGCTCTACTCGTTGCTCTTCGAACGACGGCAAATTGCTACGTAAGACTACTGCGCAAAAATAAACTGCATCGGTTGCGATCACACTTCGTGCACTTTTTCGCCTTCATGCAGACGCTGGTCCCCCGACGCCGAAGCATCGCCCGACACCGCGTATGCCACTGCCGCGCCAATGAGGGCCGGCACAATAAAAGCGTGTCCGCCCGTAGCTTCCGCCACAAATACAACCGCCGCCAGCGGTGTCTTGTACCCAGCTGAGATGAAAGAAGCCATTCCGACAGCCGCGAAGAGACCGAGGTCGGCACTATGGATTGTTTGAGCGAAGGCCGTTCCAAGGCTTCCGCCGGTTAGAAACAGTGGCACAAACATCGCGCTAACCCCGCCCGCAGCCAATGTAAACAGGGTCGCACCAAGTTTCAGCGCACTAAAAATTAAAAGCTCAAACGTGCCATGGTGCTGTCCCAGAATCTCTCCAACCGCCTCGTAATTTGGTCCAATCGGCACCAGATCACCCGGATAAATATTCAAAAATAGCAGGCCGCAGAATCCAGTCAGCAATCCGCCGATCGCGAGCTTCACCCAATGTGGAAGGTTCCATTTCACGAAGAAGCGTCGCGCGCGTCCAAAAGTAATCACAAACACCATGGCGACCAGTCCAACAATCAGTCCCAGTAGTGCGCTCCAGTAAACATCATGCCGGGTGAACGAACCCGAGCTGGCAAAATTGAATAGTGGCGCTGCGCCGAGAAAAGAACTGAGCGTAATGAACGACACAACCGAGGCGATGAGCGATGGCACCAGCGCTTCATGCGCCAGATCGTCGCGGTAAGGCATCTCCAGCGCGAACACGATTCCCGTGAGTGGGGCGCGAAACACCGCCGACATCCCCGCAGCGGCGCCGCAGATAAGCATGATCCGCCGGTCACTATCATTCAGCCGCAGACTGCGAAGTTTTGTCCACAACCACGATCCGAGCGCGGCCCCACCATAAATACTTGGACCTTCCAGCGCGGCGCTGCCGCCAAACCCCACCGTCGCAATCGCCGCCAAAAGCTTCGGCACAAACGACCGCATATCAACCATGCCCTCGTGCTCATGGTAGGAGCGAATAATTTCTTCGGTGGAATGCTCGTCGGGATCCGGAGTTAGAAACTGCATGATCAGTCCGGTCACAACGAATCCCAAGAGCACCCCTGGCACAATAGCCCAATGATGGTGCAGATAGTAGTTGAGCACCGGGGGCCAGAGCTTACCCAAAATGATCACAACCAATCCCGTGATGAAGAGGCCAGTGGCCAGGCCAATCACGGGTGCAACGATGAGCCATTTGCGAAGATCGCGTGCGTATACCGCGGTCAGGTCCTCATGAACCCGAGGCAGGTACTTGCGCAGCAACGCGCGTTTGGAAAGGTGCCGCGTGCGGTCGCTCATGGCTGCTTAGTTACGCCTCTTTTCCTCGGGGCGGGAATACTTGCCAATGGCATCGATGCCTTCTCGCATCACTCGCCGCAACGCGGCCACAAGTTCCGGGCCGGCCGAACGAAGCTCTTCATGATGATGAAGAGCCAGTTCCGCCAAAACTTTCTCTCCCTTAGGCGTGAGTGCGAGCAGGACCTCGCGGCGGTCATCCTCAGCTCGTGTGCGGTGCACAAACCCGCCCGCCTCCAGGCGGTTCACCAGTTCAACCGCGCTATGATGGCGGATTTCCATACGGTTGGCCAGTTCGCGGATTCGCGGGCGGATACCAGCAGGCATCCCCTTGATCGCAAGCATCAACTGATATTGGCCGCGCTCCATCCCGGCGGCCTGAATCGCCTGCTCGCTGAAGTGCAGGAAACGGCGAATCTGGTAGCGGAACTCCGCAAGGGCCTGGTAGTCCGATAAAGTAAGCTTTCTCATCGGCTGATTGTGTTGGGTGCAGATTGGCGCACGCACAGTAAACAATATATCGTGAGGCGATATAGTGTCAAGATTATGTTCCCGGTGCTGGCCTCTTTTCTCCGCTCCATTTAAGATCTTATGTCCATCTCCAACCCATTTGCCAGGAGGCGTGTTCACCTTGATCCCTCGCTATACTCGCCCTGAAATCGGTCGCATCTGGAGCGACGAAAACCGTTTCCGCACTTGGTTGGCGGTAGAAGTCGCCGCTACCGAAACTTTGGCCGACGCTGGAATGGTTCCCAAGTCGGCCGCAAAATCCATCCGCGAACGGGCCGATTTCAATGTGCAGCGCATTCACGAAATTGAAGCCGAAGTTCGCCATGATGTGATTGCCTTTACCACAGCGGTGGCCGAAATCGTGGGTCCGGACGCCCGCTGGTTTCACTATGGCCTCACCTCCAACGACGTAGTCGATACCGCACAGGCTTTGCTCATTAAGCAAGCCTCGGCTCTCATTGCCGAAGACTTGGAGCGCCTTGTTGAGGTCCTGGAGCGCAGGGCATGGGAATTTAAAGACACGCCTATGGTGGGCCGTACCCACGGCATTCACGCCGAGCCCATCACCTTCGGATTCAAATTAGCCAACTGGTATTCAGAGACGCAGCGGAACATTGCGCGATTCGCCGCGGCAGCAGAAGATTTGCGCGTTGGCAAGTTCTCCGGTGCCGTCGGGATTTTCGCGCATCTCACGCCGGAGATCGAAGAGAAGATTTGTGGCCGCCTTGGCCTCAGAGCGGCGGCTGTTTCTTCACAGGTAATCCAGCGTGATCGCCACGCCCACTATCTCGCGACATTGGCGGTGATCGCGTCCACTCTCGACAAGATCGCCACCGAGATTCGCCATCTGCAGCGCACTGAAGTTCGCGAAGCGGAAGAGTTCTTCAGCGAGAAGCAAAAAGGTTCTTCCGCCATGCCTCACAAGCGCAATCCCGTCACCTCCGAACAGATCAGCGGACTGGCTCGCGTGGTTCGTGGCAACGCCCAGGCAGGATTCGAAAACGTCGCTCTCTGGCATGAACGCGATATTTCGCACTCCTCGACCGAGCGCGTAATTCTTCCCGACTCCACCACGCTAATCGATTACATGCTGAACAAGACCGCCAATCTCATCGAGACCTTGTTCGTTTATCCCGAGCGAATGCTCACGAATCTGGAAAGCACGCACGGGCTGATCTTCAGCGGCCAGCTTTTGTTGGACCTGGTGGAGCACGGAGTTTCCCGCGAGGATGCTTACCGACTGGTGCAATCGCACGCCATGCGCGCATGGAAAGAAGGTCTTGATTTCCATCAGCTGGTTTTACACGACAAAGAAATCACATCTAAAGTTCCCCGCAAGCAGATCGAGTATGCGTTCGACCTTTCGCGTCAGTTGAAGAACGTCGATAAGATTTTCGCGCGCGTGTTCGTAAAAAAGAAGGCCGTTAAAAACCCGTTTGTCAAAAAGAAGACGGCAACGCTGTCGGTCGCCCGTGAATCATCCGCAAAGAAAAAACAAGTTGAAACAAAAAGAGGAAGTAGCCGTCGCTTATAGCCGATTGATAATCGAAGCCACATATCCAGCGCCAAATCCGTTATCGATATTCACCACGCTCACATTCGAAGCGCAGGAATTCAACATCCCGAGCAGCGCCGTTAGTCCTTTAAACGAAGCACCATAGCCTACACTCGTCGGCACGGCGATCACCGGTACGCCCACCAGCCCCCCCACCACGCTTGGCAGCGCGCCTTCCATGCCCGCGCAAACAATCACGACTCGCGCCTTGGTGAGCGCCTCACGATTTGCCAGCAGCCGATGAATCCCGGCGACTCCGACATCATAAAAATGCTCGACCGTATTACCCATCATTTCAGCGGTGACCAGAGCTTCTTCAGCTACGGACATGTCGCTGGTGCCCGCCGAAACCACGGCAATCGTGCCTTTGCCGTAAACCTGCAAATCGCGTCGCAAAATAATGACACGCGCCGATTCGCGATACTCTGCATCCCGTACTTTTTTCTTTACTGCCGCGAATTGAGTCTTGTTCGCACGTGTAGCGAGTACGTTCCCGCCATGGTCGGCCAATCGTTCAAATATTTCCGCGGTCTGGGAGGGCGTCTTCCCCTTGCCAAAAATGACCTCGGGCATGCCCGAGCGCAGAGTGCGATGGTGATCGACCTTGGCAAAACCCAAATCTTGAAAAGGTAAATGGCGGAGGCGTTCGACCGCATCGTCGGGAGTCATCTGGCCACGGCGCACCTGCTCGAAAAGCTTGCGGATAGATTCGGCGTTCACGGTTAGTCTGGTGCCAGCATGGGCGATGACGAGATGTTAGCTTAGCACCGGCTCACTGATTTTCGGATATGAGCGCACTCGAGTAGGACCTTAGTTTGCTAATCACGCTCCTACATATCTTGCGAGCAGACCCCAGTTTGTCGAGGTGAGCCAGAAACAACCGTCGCAGCGCGGCAGGCTTTATCTTTCCCGCCAGGTAGGCGCCGTAAAGCATGCTTCCCATGCGGTATCCCAATTCCCGGGCCATAGAATCAAATTTCCTGGCATCGCCTTGAATACCCGTTTGCGCAGCCTTGTCGAATGCTGCCTTTGACAATGCCACTTCGCTGCCAATCGGCGCGGTCCGAGAAGGATAGAGTACGCGTGAGCCGAAGTCCGCCAAAGCATGCTCAACCACTTGCGTGTAGAAGTCATCGGCGTTGTGCGCGCGAATCTTTGCGCTGCCGCCATTGCTATGCCCATTCAAACGGTGCGGTAGTCCTCGACAGGCGTGATGCAGAAAACGTGCCGCATCCTCGGCGGCATGAACCAATTGAAATTCCTGAATGCAAAATGCATTGGCCTCAGGAAAGTAAAAGCTTCCGCGTTCCTGCACTCTCGTTAGCATGGCCTCCAATTGCTGCGAACCAACTCCCTTGCGCGAGAGCAATCGCTGCAGCACGATGTCATAAGAAGCCCCATGCACCTCCGGAAGCATATCCACCAGAAATTTCGGCTGCGTGCTGTTATGCGGTGAATAGCGGTTGATCTCCAGAAAACTCGCCAAACTATCCACCAGGTTGTAAACCGTAGGCGCAAAATCAGGACCGCCATCGCATCGGCTCCACTGATCCAGAAACAGCCGGTAACTCTCGTATTTTTCAAGCGGGGTGGCGTTAAAGACGCAGAGAACGTCTTCGCTTACGCGTACCGCCTCCACCTTGTCGATGCTTTCGCCGGCGGCTCGCCAATACAGTGGGTCGATATTCTGAAGTATTGTGAGAACTTTCGCTTCGGGAACCAGCTTATGGAGTGCCCGCGGCAGGTGCCCCGGCGCCAGATGAGATTCGCCGAATAAAACGAAAATTGTCGCTGCGGGATGGCGTTCGCGCATCTCGGCAATCTTCGCCGCGGCATGGCGGTCGCGCGCTCCGATCTTTCGCAAGTTCTCGCGCGGCATGCAATCCAGCCCATAGACTCCTTCGCCGTGATCCCGCGCCGCAACCAGCAACTCGTAAAATGGAGCCCAGTCATAGCCCCAATCCAGATCAAATCGGATGCGCTGACGCAGTTCTTCATCGTCGATTTCACGGCGCCACCACTCATCGAGCACATGCTGATCGCGGGCAAAGATGGTTTCCACTCCGATCACGACTGGTCTGTCTCCAACCATCGCGCTGTGTTCGAGCAGCGACGCGGCATAGCGCTGCGATGCCGGTAGCGCATGATAGTCGCCCACCAGCACAATGTCAGCCGCCCGCAAGGCATTATGAACCTGGTCAGAATCTAGAATCGATTGGTATGTCCGAAATGAGCGGCTAAACTCGCGCAAATATTTCCTCCGGCCATGTGAATCCTGAGCGTGGATTTCGCGTTCTACGCCCACCAGCGCTTTTAGCTGCGCCGCGCTACGGCGTGACCGCAAATTGGCCGTCGTTGCCATAAATCAGTTTCCAGTTCCGAGCTTCAGGGTTTTCCTCTCCTTGACTTCTTCTTCTGTCACTCCCTATGCTCCAAATTCGAGGTGTTTCTTGCCGCCTCGCCGGAGATACGTGCCTAATTGCCCTCCACAAAATCTGACCATCGCAACCACTGGCGCCAGTGGGTCGTTATTTCTCCGTTACTTGCTGCTCGCCGTTGAACGCGATTCCCGCCTTCACACCGTCAACTTCATCCCTTCAGACTCCGCTCTTCGTGTCATGGCGGAAGAACTCGGGATCACTGGACGCGCAAATCTTGTTCAACAGATCATGGGTCCGGAGATCATAGGCCTGAGCAAACCGCATGCGACCGACAAGAAAATCCCCGCTTCGAAAATCAAAGAGCAATCGAACGCTGATATCGGCGCCAACGTCGCCAGCGGTTCTTATCCCGCCGATGCCATGATTGTTCTCCCGTGCAGCGTCGGCACCCTTGCGCGAATTGCCAATGGGACAGCCTCACATCTGATTGAGCGTGCTGCTGACGTCTGCTTGAAAGAAAAACGCCCCCTCGTGCTGTGCGTTCGCGAGACCCCCCTCAGCAAAATTCATATCCGCAACATGTACCGCGCCTCCGATGCCGGCGCGACCATCTTTCCGCTGATTCCCGCCTTTTATTACAAACCCGCGAACTTAGATGACATGGCTCGCGAATTTGCATACCGTGTGCTGGCCCATATTGGCCTGCCCCAGGGCGGTGCTTTTCGCTGGAAACCGTGATAGCTCAATACCTTACAGGTCTACAGAGAAAAAAGGACCGATGTAAAGCTCGATATAAGACGCTTTAAGATGAAAGATCGGCGCAAAGCTAGGAAACACAAGTGTAGAGAGCCCTTGGTGGGCATCCCAGATACCCAGGGGTCATGTACGAGAGAGGGGAAATGAACAGCGCACATCCGTAAGTGGATAGGTTTGCTGACTAGCGACTGTCCTCAAGAAGCATTAGAAAATTCAAGGAGCATCAGAAATTCACAACAAATCCCGTCGACACCCGCCAATTTCTCTCATGCGTCGCCAGGCTGGCAAAAGCTCCGGCAGGGAACGCATCTCCATAGAAGTGATTCAAGTTGTGAGTGGTCTCGTCGAAATCCAATTGCGCTGCGCGAAGAGAAAAACGCCGGAAGACTCTAACATCAAGACCACCACCAATCGCGAGCGAAGCATCCGTAGAACTGGCCCCAACGGACACCGCCGGAAACGTCACCCCCGAAATCGCGCTGGCGCTCAGGCTGATTCGATCGAAGCCAAAGAGCACATGTGCGAAAGGCGTCATCCTCGATTTGGTTCGGTAACTAAGTACCGGCCCCACCATCAACGAGTAGCCGTTGCCCTTAGGAAGGCCCGAAACTGTGGCTAACCCTAACCTTGACTGTGTAATCTGCGAACCGTACCGGCCCCCCCCATCTACCACCAGTCCCAGCATGTGACTGATGTTGTACTGTCCCTCCGCATTCCAACCATTAAAGTTGGTCGCCACTGCGAACGGGCCGTTCGGCTCATGTAAAGCGTTGTATAGAGTTGTAGGCGTGAGATTTCCTGAGTCCGCATTGAAGAGCGAATATCCGCCAAACAGCTCAATCTTGGGCGTTGAGTTTTGCGCCAATAGCAACGAGCCACTCATGGACATTACCGCGATCACTGCCAGAGCCAATCGAATCATTTCGACCTTTCTTTTCGTTCAAAAATTGCGCATCTTCGCATCGGAGTCAAACTCCGCGAATGACTTCAGCGTCATCATGCATCAGCATCACTATGAATGTGGTAAGAAGGCGAACACACGTGATCGGGTTGCAAGTGGACGCGCAAGAGTAGGTGAGGTTTCTCGGTTTCCAATTATAACGTGGAAAGATCCGGGCGAGCCGCCGATGCATTCGCATCGACTCAAACTCTACTTCTCGAACGTCTCCCCTTGCTATCCCACATTTTGCGCGATTCGTATTTTCATTATCCACAAAGCCCCGCACCAGTGCGCAAAAAGAGACAAAGCTTTGACTCACTCATGACAACGGCTCAAACGGCCCCCACTACTCTTCTCTTACACCGCAGTACTTAGAAACGGTGAAACAGAAGAGAAGAGAGGACATCATGAAGGAACTCACTAAAATTCTGGAACGCACTGCCAGCCGGCGCTCATTTCTCAAGAACAGCATGGTCGCCGGAGCAGCGGCAACCGTAGGTGCTGGCATTCTGGGCCACGGTCTCCCCGCGTTCGCCCAATCCACCAGTAGTTCCACACTTTCCAAGGGAGACATAGCCATTCTTCGGTTCCTCGCCGCCGCCGAGTCAATTGAGGCCGACCTCTGGACGCAGTATGCGGAACTCGGTGGCATAGGGGATCTTCCGCCCATCGAAGTGAACCCAAAAGAAAAGTTGAACCCCTATCAGGTGGCTTTGTCGAACCTGGATTCCGACGGCCCGCAATACATCACCAGCAACACGCTCGATGAAGTAAGCCACGCGACCTTCATCAACGCCTACCTTCTGTCACGAGGAGCCTCGCCCGTCGACTTGACGCCGTTTGCAACTTTGCCGGGAAGCACAGCCACGGGAGCAGCCCCGGGCAAGCTGCGCATTACCAACCTTACGCAGCTCAACGTCGATACCAGTTGGTTCGTTCGCTACCGCAGCACAGCCAATCCAGATCTCGGCGCAACCTTCCCGCAAGCGATCACTCTCGACAACGTCACCGCTATTCCTCGCAGCAACGCCGACTTCAAGGGCGCTTCTAACCCCAACTTTCACGGCAACGATCACATTCAGGCCATCGCGAATGTGGCAGCTTTTCACTTCGGACAAATCGAGCAAGGTGGCTCGAGTCTCTACGCTGCCATGAGCCAGAAAGCCACGAATCCTGAAGTGCTCCAGATTATTCTCGGCATCGGCGGGGACGAGGTCGCTCACTTTCTGGAATGGGTGGATTTCGCCGGTAACGGCGTGCAGGTTCCGGTGGCTCCATTTACCGACGCCATCACCGGCCTCACATTCCCAAATTTCTTCAGCCCGCTCAATCCTTCGATTCAACCCAGCCTGATCTTCCCGGTTCCATTTGAGTTCAGGCCCAACCTGCCGAACGTTTCCATGATTCGTCCGCTCACCGACGCATTTGCAGGCGCCCGGGCCGCGGCCGCAGGCTTCACCGCCAGCGGGCTATTCATCGGTCAGTCGGCCGAATTCTTCGACACTCTAAACAACCTGGCGGAAGCTGCCGATCAGGCCCAACGCGGCGTCTAAGAACTGTGGCGATGGGCGCTGTTGAAGAGTCATCATTTGATGGCGCCCAGTTTCGCTCAAAACTTTATTTACAAAATTTCTTAACGGTTTGCCAGGAGGAATTCCAAATGTTTGAAGGTTTGTTTCAACCCATGCACCTGATGATCATCGCCGGCATCGCCCTGCTGATTTTCGGCCCCAAGAAACTACCCGAACTTGGCAAAGGAATGGGCGAAGGCATTCGCGGTTTCAAGGCCGCGATGCAGGATACAGCGCCGATCGCGGCGGCGGCACAATCTAAAGAGCCTGAAGCAAAAGTTGGGATAACAACAGCCTCTTACCCTTCCGAGCCGGGCGCACCCCGGTGAGGGTATGGCCCGAGCCTATGGAAGGGACTTTACTTCTTCATTCTGACAACAATTCTGCCGACGAGGTGTCGCTCAGCGCGGGCAACTATTCTGTAAGGTCTTTCCTCTCCAGTCGACAGACTCCCACTCTAAACTCTTTTTCAGTTGACCGTTCCCTCAATCAATGGCCTACTTGTTGTGCCTGCTGCGGATGGCCACAGGCTCAGTCCGCAATAGCATTCCCCCGCCTTCTATCACCCCTATTGGCTAGTTTTTGGCGTTCTGTAGAACCAGTCTGCCCGGGCCAATCTTACAAACCAAGTTGAGTTGCTTCACTAAAAGTGTTTCGACCCCAGGAGGAGTTCTTGATGCGCAAAGATTTATTTTTCCAGATCTCAGCCATTGCCCTAGCCTTGGCTTTCAACATAAATCTTGCTTCCGCCTCGCAATCCGCCAGCGAAGGCCATTCACTACCACTCATCGTATCGCCGATCAACGAAAACAGTCGCGTCACGCTCGAAGGCAATACCCGTCCCGAAGCGAACGCCAAGAACGATCGCGGTCTGGTTGCTGACGACCTTACGCTCCAACACATGCAACTCCAATTGCGCCGTCCGGCAGAGCAGGAAGCCGCGCTCGAGCAATACATTGAAGATCTCCAAACTCCCGGTTCCACCAATTACCACCAATGGCTCAACGCCCAGCAATTCGGCCAGTACGGTCTCGCCAAACAAGATTTGGAAACCATTAAAACCTGGCTCCAGAGCCACGGATTCACGGTCATGGCTTACGCCAACGGCGTGGTCATCGATTTCTCCGGTACCGCAGGCATGGTGCGCCAGGCCTTCCAAACCGAGATTCATAACCTGGACGTCAAGGGCAAGAGCCACATCTCGAACATGAGCGATCCACGTATCCCCGCCGCGCTGGCACCCGCGATCGTGGGCATCACATCCTTGAACGACTTCCGGCCGCACGCCATGCATCAGCCGAGAGTTCAGTACACCTTCACTTCAGGCGGACAGGAATTCCAGGCTGTAGTTCCAGGGGATCTGGCTACGATCTACAACTTGAATCCGCTCTTCACCGCCGGAACCACGGGCACGGGCCAGACCGTTGTTGTGGTGGAAGATACAAATTTTAAAGCCGCCGACTGGACCACATTCCGCAACAAGTTTGGTCTGAGCGTAACCAAATATCCTGGCGCCAAACTAACTCAGGTTCACCCAGCCTCGAAGTCACCTAACAACTGCTCCAATCCTGGAATCAACGGCGACGATATCGAAGCTTCACTGGACGCCGAATGGGCCAGCGCTGCTGCCCCTAACGCAGCCATCGAGTTGATTTCCTGCGCCGATACCGCCACCACTTTTGGAGGGATCATTGCTATTCAGAACCTGATCAATGCCAGCAAAACTCCGCCCGCCATCATCAGCATGAGCTACGGAGAGTGCGAGGCTCTCACCGGCGCGGCCGCGAATGCCACATTCAAGTCGGCATTTCAGCAGGCTGTTTCGGAAGGCGTTTCGGTTTTCGTCTCCGCCGGCGACGAGGATGCGGCTGCCTGCGATCGTGATGCGGAAATCGCTACCCATGGCATCGCCGTTACCGGATGGGGCGAAACTCCGTATAACGTGGCGGTTGGCGGCACTGATTTCGGTGACACCTATGCCGGCACCAATAGCACCTATTGGAAGGCAACCAACACCAGTACCTTCGAATCAGCCAAGTCCTACGTTCCAGAAATTCCCTGGAATGATTCCTGCGCCGGCGTGCTCTTAGCCACCTTTGAGACCGGTTCCGGAATTACCTACGGCTCCAGCGGCTTTTGCAACACCACAACTGGGGAGCAGTTCTTGAACGATGCCGGTGGCAGTGGTGGTCCCAGCAAATGCGCTACAGGAAGCCCAAGCAGTAGCGGCGTGGTCAGCGGCACATGTAAGGGATATGCGAAACCTTCCTGGCAGGTAGGCTTTCTCGGAGTTCCAAAGGACGGCGTGCGCGACATTCCTGATGTCTCGCTCTTTGCCGCCAACGGTCTCTGGGGACACTACTACGTCTTCTGCGACTCTGACGTTGCAAATGGGGGCGCTGCCTGCACCGGCGCACCCGACAACTGGTCCGGCGCCGGGGGCACCTCGTTCTCCTCGCCGATTCTGGCCGGAATCCAGGCCTTGGTGAATCAGAAGAACGGCTCTCGCCAGGGAAATCCGAACGTTGCCTTCTACAAGCTGGCAGCCGCCGAATATGGCAAGACTGGCTCTACATCCTGCAATTCCACTTTCGGCAACGGAGTCGCCAGCACCTGCGTCTTCTACGACGTGACTCAGGGTGACATGGATGCAAACTGCAAGGGCACCCATAACTGCTATATACCGTCGGGTGAGAACGGCGTCATTTCCACCTCGAATACCGCCTACAAACCGGCCTACGGCACCACCACCGGATGGGATTTCGCAACCGGTCTCGGTACCGTCAACGCCACCAACCTGGTCAACGCCTGGAGCAGCGTCGCTCCGTAAGGTGGGCAGCCAAAGTCGAATGGTTAGCTTCCCGGCAGGATGCCCCAGCATCCTGCCGGACTTGTCTGATCTCGATTCTGTGAGGATAGGATTCTGTAGGGACAGCCGCCCTCGGCTGTCCGTCGAGCGAAGCTCGACTCTTCTTCCCCTCAGTGCCGAATCGTCTTCCCGAGCGCGGCGAGGGACCATGGTTCCGGGCGGAAAACCACACCCCTAGTCTCCCGGTTGACGTCCCCGCGCACTTCGTTTTATTCTGCGATTACACCGGGAAGGAGGTGGTCGAATGACAAGTTCAGATTGTAGTGGTAAATGTTGTGGGAGTCTAAGACCAGGTGAGGTGGCTGAGACTTAGAGCTGGTTGCTCTAAGCGGGGCTTTCGGACGCTGATTTTAGACGCGCAGAAAGCTACAGCCCGCACACTAGCCGGTGAGTTCGGATGCAGGCATTCGCGTCGGTCGCGCGAAGGCCGTCATCCTTAGGGGTTTACGCCCCTGACCCGGGAGTCGCCGTGAGAGGCCACGTAGAGTGACCACCTCTTGGTCAATCCCAAACAGTGCACCGGACGGCCCGCAGGTTTAATCCTGCGGGCCGTTTGCTATTCACGCTGGTCTTGGAAAAGCGCCCATGCGGTCGCTAGATCCTGCACCACATGCCCGAGCGATTTGTAGACCGTAATCTCATCCTCCGTTCGTCGCCCTTCAATCTCACCGGCCAGCACCTGCCCAATTTCCGCTACAATGTGCGAATCTTCAATCAAGCCTGCCGCCTTTGCACGCAAAAACTCCCCACCCTGTTGCAATACTCCCTCGCGGCTGTCGGCCATAAACCGCGACCGTACCACCAAATCGTTATCCACTTCCGCAGGCCCCGCATGACTCGATCCCACGAGATTCAAATGTGTTCCCGCCTGCACCCACTTGCTCTTTAGTATCGGTTCGCTGGCCGACGTCACGGTACAAATGATGTCAGCCTCAGCGACCGCCTCCCGAACGGTCTCGGCCACAGAAACCGGCAGATGAAGTTCCATTCCCATTCGCCCGGCAAAATCTTTGGCCCGATCCGCCGAGCGTCCCCAAACCACAATAGATTCAAGCTCTCGAACCTTCCCAATCGCCCGCGCATGAGTCTCGGCCTGTTCCCCATACCCGAGCAAAGCAAGTCGCCGCGCATCCTTCCGCGCCAATGCACCCGTTGCTACCGCGCTGGCCGTCGCCGTTCGGATTGCCGTAAGTTCTCCCGCATCCACAACGCAAACCGGAGCACCACTTTCCGGATCAAACAAGATGACCAGCCCCTGATGCGACTGCACTCCCCGCGCAAAGTTTTCGTGAAACACGCTGATCAACTTCGCCCCAAAAACCTCGTTCGCACCCATCGCACCCGGCATCACCCCAAATAGCCGACCTTCCGAGAGAGAGATAATCGAACGCAGCGTCTGTTTTGTCTTCCCGCACGAGAACGCAATCATCGCCTCGCGCACAATCGGAATGCACTTCTCATACGTGAGTCGTCGAGCAATCTCTTCGCGGTCAATAAATCGCATCGGCGCTCCTGGGCCTTAAAATCCTATCGCTCTTACAGGCATTCCTTCGTGTCACTTCGTGTCTTTAGTGGTTAACGGTTTTGTAAACTGATCCTATCAATGTCCGGCCGAAAAACTCTCACAACACCCCCGGTACCATCCTCCAACTCACTTTCCGATACTTCTCAAACTCGGCTCCAAACTCCTCCCCGAGCATCCGTTCTTCCTTTCGAATTCGATCCACGCAAAACCCAACCGCCAGCGCGACAATCGGCAGTATCAGCACACTCCGAAACACCAGCGCCACTCCTGCGGGACCAATCACCAAACTCAAATAAAGCGGATGCCGCACCCAATGGTAAATTCCCTCTCGTACCAGCCGGTGCCCGGGCTGTAATGTGACATACGCGCTAAACCACTGCCCCAGCGCCTTCAATGCCAGCAGCCTCACCGTAATCCCCGCGCCGCCCATCGCCAGCCCCACCCACCTCCACCACTCCCCATGCAAAACGAATATCCCCCGCTGGTCCGCAAACGGTAAAAACCAAAGCAGCCCCAGCGATATCGCCAACAGCGCCGCCAACTCAGCTTTCTGGCAACCAACCGTCGTAACGCCCTTGCGCAGCGGATCAACATCTACTCGCATCAATACTGCCGCCACCACACCTCCCACAATTATCACTGTCAACCCAAGTCGCGCCGGATTCGCAAACCATCCGCCCCAGTCATCCCATCCCCATCCCAAAAGAGGCAGCAACACGCACGGGACAACCTGCCCTGTTAGCATCAAAGCAGATCGAATCCCAAAGCGCTGTTTGCTTGATTCGGCGGGGCTACGATGATGGACACCAGCAGGCCAAAGTTTCCTTATCCACAAATCGAAAACTCCCTCGAAAGTCCACAAGTCGAAGCCGCAGCCTACGGCTGTCTCGTGGCCGTTCTCCTACTTCCATTCTGCCTGATCCGGATTGCCCTTCGTGGCTGATCCCCGCGCGATGAGACCCACGCGCCAAGGGTCTTACTCGACTATTGCTGCGGAGTGCTCGCTCCCCCGGTCGAAACCGGTAATGCCTGCTGTGCATTCGGTTTCGCCGTAGCATCTGCCCCCGCCTTGTTCGCCGGAATTTCCGTGCCCGCCGGATAAATCACAATCCGCACTGTCCCCCATCCGCCCTCGCCCTTATCATCGGCCTGTTTGCCCATGCCCAGCGTCTTCACCTGCGTATCGTCAAAGCCAAAATTCTCCACCAGATACTCGCGCACGACCATCGCCCGCGCCTCGGTCAGCGTCTGATCTTTCTGCGCGTCGCCCTCCATGCCCGCCGATACCGCAATCACTGCGAGTCCGTACTCATTGTCCGCCAGATATTGTCCGCCATCCTTCAGTGACTTCTGATTCTTCAACTTCGCCGAGTCCTGCTTCGCGAAAAGCTGCTTTGCCGGATAAGTGAACTCCTTGATCGGCGTAGCTTGCGGCAGGCTTGTAATCGCATTCTGTTTCAGCTCGGCTGAGTCTTCGTATCCCCGGCTCTTAAAGTACCCGCGCACAAAAAAGTTATGCTTCAGCGCCTCCATGTTCTCCTGGAAGTCCGTCACTCCTGCCTGCGCCTGCACCATGGTGTCATTCAACTTGCCGGTCGTCTGCTCCAGATTGTTATAAAGCGCGCGGTCATTGACTAGCGCTCCCACCGTCCCCTGGCCGCGATCAATCTTGGCGCTGATCGAGCTCAAATTCGCTGTCGCCTGGGTCGCATTCTGAATCGCCTGTTGACTGCTGTCTAAAATCCCGCTGGTCTTCGCCAGCAAATCCGCCATCTCCAGCGGCGGATGGCTGGTGAGGTAATCTCCATCCCGCACGTCACTCCCACTCGCCGTCCCAAACGAAATCGCCATGTACTGGTTCCCCAGCAGCCCTTCGGTTTCAATGCTCGCCACCGAGTCTTTCTTGATGATCTCGTGCGTCTTGTTGTCTATATCCATCACAACCGTTACCTTGCCGCCCGGCTTATCCGGCAACAGAATGTTGCGCACGGTGCCCACGTGAACTCCGCCCACCCGCACGTCCCCGCCCGCATCCAATCCCACTACATCAGTAAACTGCGACTTCAGCTGGTACGTCGAGCGGAAAAGATACTGTTTGCTGCCAATGATAAAAATTCCGCTCGCAAGAATCCCGAGCGTTACCACGATAAAAGCTCCCAGCCGTACTGCTCTCGTCATATGTGCTCCTACGAGTGCTTTAAAAAATCTTTGACAAACGGAATCTCGCTTTTCTCCAGCTCGTCAAAAGTTCCCTCAATCACCACTTCGCCCTTATCCAGCAGGGCCAGACGATTCGCAATTGTCTTCGCGCTGTGCAGATCGTGCGTCACCACAATCGAGGCCATCTGATGCTCCTGCTGCAGCTTCAGCACCAGTTCGTCAATCTCTGCCGAACTGATCGGGTCCAGTCCCGCCGTAGGCTCATCCAGGAGCAAAATCTTGGGATCCAAAACCAGCGCCCGCGCCAGTCCCACTCGCTTCTGCATCCCGCCCGAAAGATCTGCCGGCATCTTCTGGGAATGTTTCTCCATGCCTACGTCGCCCAGCAACTCCATCACCCGCTCCCGCTGCTCCGCTTTCGACATGTCCCTTTTATGGTGCACAAGCGGAAACGCCACATTCTGCTCTACATTCAGCGAGTCGTAAAGCGCTGCATGTTGAAACAAAAATCCCATGCTCTTCCGCACGTCACTGAGCTCGTCGATCGTCAGCCCGGTAATGTCCTCACTCTGAATCTGCACCGATCCCGAATCTGGTTTTTCCAAACCAATAATGATTCTGAGCGTCACGCTCTTTCCCGTACCGCTTCGCCCCAGTATCGCCAAAGTTTGCCCCTGCGGAACACTCAAGCTCACGCCGTTCAGCACCCTCTGACTCCCGAACGATTTATGCAAATCTTTCACCGCGACCGCTGGCTCACTGTTCCCCCCAGCGTCGCCCTGTCTCGTCGCCGCATCACCCGCGGGCTTCGTCAAAATCTGATCAGTCGTATTCATTCGTCTTCCAAAAGTTCCTACGGAAAAAATATGAGAATGATCTTCACCAGCACCACATCCGCCAGAATCACAAACAATGACGACAACACCACCGAACTCGTGGCCGCGCGCCCCACTCCCGCCGCGCCGCCCTTGGTGCTCATACCCTGGTAACAGGCAATCAGTCCAATGATCGAGCCGAACACCGCTGTTTTAAACGTCGGCGGCAGAAAATCGTTGAAGTCCGCACCTTTGAAGCCGCTGTTAATAAATTGATGGAACGAAAGCGGCTCGGCCAAAGCCTGCGCAAACCAACCCGCCACCACCCCGCACGCGTCCGCCGCCAGCGTCAGCAAAGGCAGCATCGCAATGCAAGCCAGAATGCGCGTCGCCGCCAACAACCTGTAAGGATTCACCGCCGAAGCCTCGATGGCGTCAATCTGCTCCGTCACTTTCATCGAAGCCAGTTCTGCTCCAATACCCGCCCCCACCCTCCCGCTCACCACCAGGCCGGTGATAATTGGACCGGTCTCGTGAATCACCGAAAACACAATCGCCGCAGGCAGCAGGGACTTGGCCCCAAACCGCGTCAAGCTGTACCGCGCCTCCATCGAAAGCACAATCCCGGTAGCCGCTCCCGCCAGCGCCACCAACGGTAGCGACTTTGACCCAATCTCATCCATCTGACGGAAGAATTCCGCAAACTCAAACGGCGGCGTCACCGCCGCCCGCACCACCTGCCAGAAAAATATTCCGAGATTTCCGAACCACGCCAGAAATTCGCTAATAGGATTACCGCTGGGGGCTTCCAGTTCCACGGGCAAGGAATCCTGCGCCCCTTGGGGAATAGGCTGTATGCTCAAACCGGCGTTTTCCTGCCGAGTCATCACGGTTTAGATGCCATATTCGGCATTATCGGATTTTGTTCCCCTCGCGAATTTGTAAGGTGCATGTGGGCAAGCAGCGAATGGGGTAGGTGTAGAGGAATCCAGGGGCAATATTTCCTTCCAGGGAATGTCGGAATCGTGGGAATAGCCCTTTGCGCTCACGGTGATAGGTTACTGATTTCATTTCTGATCTCGTAAGGGCACTTCATAATCGGTTAAACACTGATCGTTGGCAAGTGACTTTTTCAAACACCCGATTCTTAGGTCTCCTTTATAGGCCTTTGCCCCGCTTATGTATGGTCAAAACCGCTCACCTATCTGTACCGTCCAGCCGAGCGTTGTCAACGATCATCTTTCCAATAACCAGCCACGCCGTTGCAGCCGGCGAAGGCACATTCAGCGGGATAGCTGGAACTGGATAGATTAGATTTGAACTGGATAGATCAGATTGCGAACCAACCCTGATCGGTGAGGAATCAGATCGTAATACTTGCCGCGAAATGGCGTGATTTCAAGCGCAACCGCCAGCCCAATGATCCCTTCACCCACGATGGCCACGCTGTAGCGGGAATCGGTCATTCGATTTTCATGTTATGCCACTGCGGAATTCAATGATTCACTCGTTACGCGACTCATCGCACCCCTATTGCACAATGAGCGTGACCGATACTCCGCTAGGCTGGCTAATACTGGAAGGGGTACCGATGATTGTGATCGAATATGGAACCGGCGTGCCTGAAGTGCTGACCGTCGTACTGCCGCCATTGAGGCCACCCCCACATGAAGATAGCGAAAGCAATAAAGCTATTAGAAATAGGGAGGCCATGCGCGAACCGCTGCGCCACCTCGCTCTTGTGCCGCAGATTAGGATCGTCGGTAGGCCTAGCCATAACGCATAGAGCCAGTTGCCGCCTCCGGGAAACCGCAACTTCGAACTTGGAGGGGCCTGAGTCGTAACGGTCATCACCGTCGCGGTCGCGCCGCTCAGCAAACTCACCGGGGTGGGAGAAACTGCACATGTGCTCCCCGTCAAGACCGGGGCAAGGCTGCAGGTTAGAGCGACCGGATTGCTATACGACGCTCCGACTGGCGCAACGCTCAGGTTATAGGTAATCGACTGCCCAGCGGCTATGGTTTGGCTGGGCGCGGAGAGATTGATGACGTCATAGTCCTGCGTGACCGTAAACGGCAGCGTTAGTGACTGGCTCGGAGTGTGGCTTGTGCCCGCATCCTGAACGCTCACATCGATATCGTAGTTTCCCGGCACGGCGCTGTTGAGAACGTTGATCAGTGCAGTTATGGTGATCGGAACCGCATTCACGCTGATCGTGTTAGTCGAACTGACTTGGCCGAGTGTGCATTGTGTTCCCGATTGTGCCGGTGCAGTGCAGGTCGCCGTGACTGTTCCGAAGTAGTTCGGCTTTAGAGAGACTGTGGCCGGTACCTGCTGAGATCCAGCATCAACGCTACTGGGAAAGGATTTGGCGATGGCAAGTTGCAGAGTATTGGCCACCGTGAGCGGAATCGTCACGGAATGCACGAGCGAACCTGACGTTCCGCTAATCACTAAGCTGTAGCTCCCCTGGGCGGTCGCGGCGGTGGTAGTAACAGTCGCCGTTACCGTACCGCTGACTCCGGGAGTGGTGGCACTCGAACTTAAACTGCATGTCGAATTCGGAGCCGTAACCGAGCATGACAGACGCACGACATTACTGAAGGACGCGCCTACCGGGGACAAGTTGATGCTGTAGCTGGGTGTATTTCCCGAGCCGACGTTTTGACTCGGAGGTGTGACTAAACTAAAAGTGAAGTCCTGCACGGTAAGAGGCACGGTCAATGCGTGAGTCGGCTCGCCAGTGGAATCGGCGCTGTTGATCTGAATGTTGTATGTGCCGGCGCTCGCGCTGCTCGAAACGCTCACACTAGCCGTGACGGTGACTTTGGCTCCACTGCCGATTGCGATAGGACTCGACGGATTGAGTGTACATTGCGCACCGGCCAAGGCTGCGGCGTCGCAAGTGGCGGTGACCGATCCTGTGTATGCGTCTTCGGAAGTGAAAGTGAGGTTCGCAACGGTGGTCGCGCCGGGCACACTCGTAAGCGTCGCAGGACCATTGATTGCATAATCATCAATGATGAATGTCACGTTCATGAAATTGATGATTGGCCCCGACGTGCCTTGCACTGAAACTTGATAGCTGCCTGCAATCAGGCTACCGCCGTTAATGGTTAGGGTTGCTCCAACTGAGCCATTCAATGGAACGCTCACCGATGCCGGGCTAACGCTGCACGTATTGGCTAAAGTGGTTAAGCAGGTAAGGTTAACCGTGCCGGTGAAGCCGTCCTGCGAGCTGATTCTTATCACGCCAGCGCTGCTTGTGCCGCCCGCTCGAACGTTGGGAAAAGTTCCATTGCTAAGGCCCAGGACGAAGGTGGGATTAGGAATCACGTTCGCGGTGAAACTAGTTGTCAGTGGTCCAGTTGCGCCTGCGGTACTGGCCTCAATCGTAACCCCATAAGAACCAGTAGTGGTTCCGGCAGGAACGGTCACTGTCGTGGTGGCATTCACGGCGGAATTTGAAGACAGATTAAAGGTTGTGCTAGGAGTGAAAGCGCAGGTTGCACCCGTGATCGGAGGGGTAAAGCTGCAACTCAAAGTGACAGTTTGGTTGAGCGCACCTTGCGCGCTGATTTGAAAACTTACCGGCGGAGAAGTTGTGCCGCGGGGTTCGTTCACGGTGCTGGGCGAGGGCGTGCTGAAACTCCAGTTAACGACGTTCAGTACGACCGGCTCGAGGTGCGTCGTGCTATTCGAATCGAAGCCAATCCCCTGGATATTGAACTTGTAAGTGGCAACGCCGGAGGTACCCGCGGTCACTGTAAACGGCGCGCCTGCCTGAGTTGGCGTGACGCTGACGGGGCTGGACACGCACGAACTGGGAGTGCTTGTGGCGCCTGCCACACAGCTTAGTCCGACGTTGTTGTTGTATCCATTCACCGAAGTCAGTGTGCCGTTGAAGACAGCGTTCTCGCTCGCAAAAATTGTGAGAGGAGTGTTCGAGATTGCAATCTGAAAGTTCGGTTTGGCCAGAAGATTGAATTGCCATATGCCACGGCCGTAAGTGGACGCGCGCAACAACTCCTGGCTGCCCGAGCTGAACAGAGCAAGTGCCGTCACGGCGACATCAGGTAGAAAGCCAGCAACCCCTCCAGATGGGCTAGGGACAGGACCGACTTCAGTCCACACGGCACTGGAGGTTGAACTCTGGAAAACGCCAACATCGGTTCCCACATAAATCATGTGTCCTACGGGGTCAATCGCCACCGCGTTCGAGGGTGAATCTGGAATGGCGTTTACTCCCGTTCCGGTGAAGTCCGCCCAGTTCTCTCCACCGTTTGTGGTTTGCCATACATGCCCGGGTCCGCCGGTGAAACCCATTACCGTGACATAGGCGGTGTAGCCGGTGGGGTCGGACGTGTCAATGGCGACGCCCGAAATAGGGAACTGGTTGTTATTGATGCTGTTCCCGCCTGGCCCGTTCAGTGTTACATTGGCGAACGTAGATGACACACCGGAGACGGCAACTGGATTGCTGGTGACCCAAACGTTCCCTCCTACGGGAGAGCTCAGATTGTTCGGTCCCTGGCCATCCGTAGTGGCGTAGATCATCTCCGACCCGTTTGCATTACTCGGACCACCGGCAGCAATCGAGCGAACCACATTTACTTCGGTTCCTGCACAGGTTCCAAGACCGAGCGTATCGAAATTAAGGCTCAGGTCGGTGAAGGCTCCGCCGGAGCGCGGACCGCTCCATACCCGGCAGGTTCCCACGAGCATGGAGCTTGTCGACTGCGGATCGAGGATGTAAGGGAAATAGAATGCGCCGTCGTCGCCGCCAACGTCGCCGCTGCTGACCACAACGCTGAACAGAGAATCGTCGCAACTGGTTTCGTCGGAACACTCCTGAATCGCCAGGCTTCCGCCGCCGGTATCCGGGTTCGAGGCAAACCAGTTGCCGGTGTACGAGTCGATGGCGTTGTAGCCGCCATCGCCGCTCAAAACATTTCCCCAGCTTGAGGTGGTTGTGGCCGCCGCGGTAGCCGGGGAACCGTTACCCTGCGTCCCTCCGAGGAGCATGTTTTCGTTGGTGAAGTGCTGCGAGAAGGTAACAAACTGAATCATGGAGCCGAGGTTCTGATTCAGGTCGTCAAATAAATTCGTTCCCGAGCACGCTCCCGTAGTGAGCCCGGTAAATCCGTCGAGCGCGCGATAAATGCCGCCATCGTTGGCGAAGTACATAAGGTCCGTTGCGGACTCGAGCGTAAACGCAATCGCGTGCTGAGCAGGATGCACGTGCGCGAGCGCACTTAGCGGGTTGCATCCATAGGCGTGCGTCAGGTTGAGAAACGGTGTGTTCGCGCATCCTGGATTGACCGAAGTAATCGAGCATTTGTACAGGTTGACGGCACCGGCGTAAATATCCGTCCCCGATCCGTTGGGTAGCGCGAGCAAGGTAAGATTATAGGAGCCTTGATCCACGCCGCAGCCGATTGGGTCGCCGCAGTTGATGATGCCACTGTCGCTGATTTGCACCCAGGAAGCTCCGTTGTTAGTACTTTGCCAAATACCTTGGTCGACCGGATTGCCATAGGAATCGAGCGAGATGAACCACGTATACATCTCGTTTCTTCCCGATACCATGCTGATTTCTGCGCGATAGATCGGGCAGGCGGTGGAATAGTTTTGCGGACATGATGCTGTGGCCAGAGCGCCGGGTTGATTGGTTAACGGTGTCCAGTTCAGTCCGTCGGGCGACGAATAGAAGCCCTGATAGCGAAGCGCGGCGAAGAACAATCCCGCGGCGGCGTTGTAGACGACTGAAGTTGCCGATGTCGCCTCGTTCGCCCCTCCATTGAAAAGCGAGTCGTAGGTCCAGGTCTGACCTGCATCGCTGGAAGTGTAGAGCCCAGGGTAGGTGTTGGCCGTAAGCGTGCCGCTGACGATTCCCTCAGCACTCACCGCCATTGCAGCGACTACTGTGCTGGTTTGGCCCGCAGCAGTACTGAATGCCATGCGCGTTGTGCCGAGGCCGCTGAACGAGAGCGTCCCGCTGTTGGCGGTGTTGGCAAGGCTCCACGAACTACCGCCATTGGTGGACACGAGCATGCCCAGGCCGAAATAGGAGTCGGGGGCATTGTCGGCTTCTCCCGTGCCCGCGACAATCACGCTTTGGCTGGGATTGCTGTTTCCCGGCTGAATGGCGATTGCCCCGATTGCGAGTGTCGCTTGGTCATCGGTAAGTGGCGACCAGGTGACATTATCGGCGTTGCTGGTGGCTGCATTCGTCGACTTCCACACGCCGCCCTGCGCGCCACCGATATAAACAGTGTTGCCGGTGCTATCAGCGGGATCGATTGCCACCGCAGTGGCGCGGCCCGAAACCTGATTGTAATTTTGAAAACCATCGCCGGTCGCGTCCGACGCGAGCGGCACAGGGCCGAGTGGGGTCCATCCGGTAGAGGCGGCTGGCTGTGCAATGTGATTGGCGCCAAAGGGTGTCGCCTGGGCGAGTCGCGCTGCGCGGGCCTGCATCTTGGCTTGATATGCCCGGCGGCGAAGTTCGGCGCCGGACTTGCCCGGGATGATGCGGCCATGAGCGAACCAGGCGTCGCGTTGACGGGCATGGTTGGCGCCGTCGTCAATCTCAGTACCGACTTCCTTTGAAGATGGCGAATCCAGCCGAGAATTTTGCGCCTGCGCATAGGGAAAGAAGAAAAGCAGCGGCAGCGCGAATAGGACCGCATGGGACACTCGCCGCGTAAAAAAAGAAATCATAGTCGCTCGTTAGGCAAGTATCAGAGCTGGTCACCATGCAATCAACCTCGGAGAGAGAATAAAGTTGGTTTTGATCCGTTCTGGGAAGCTATTCTGGGAATTGAAGATGACGAAAAAGGAACTCAAACGAAGTTAAGTAGGGAACTGAATCGAGGAAGATGTACATCGACTGGCAAGCATTTCGGCTTACGCTCGAGTTGGCAGTGGTGGTTTCAGCGATTCTCTTCACCGCGGGGCTGCCTCTGGCCTACTGGATCGCATTTTCGCGTTGGCGATGGAAATTTTTGGTGGAAGCGATGATCTCGCTTCCGATCGTATTGCCGCCAACCGTGCTGGGATTTTATGTGCTGGTGGCGCTTGGGTCGCGGAGCCCTCTGGGGCGCTGGTGGCAATCGCTCACGGGACATACCCTGGCATTTACGTTCACGGGACTGGTGATCGGTTCCATCCTTTATAGCCTGCCGTTCGCGGTGCAACCGTTCGCGGCCGCGTTCTCCTCGGTAGACCGTAAATTGATTGCCGCCTCTGCAACGCTTGGAGCGTCGCCATGGGGAACTTTTGTGCGAGTGATCGTTCCACTCTCGAAGGCGGGCCTGATTACTGGAGTGGCTCTGGCATTTGCCCACACCACGGGAGAGTTCGGAGTGGTGCTGATGGTGGGCGGCAATATTCCCGGAGTGACCCGAACCGCATCAATTGGAATTTACGATCAGGTGCAGGCGCTGAATTATGCCGGCGCGAATTCCATGGCGCTGTTGCTGCTGCTGTTTTCTTTCGTGGTGATGGCGCTGGTGTACGGGCTAAACCGGAACGGATTGGGTCGGAGAGCGGCGACAATAGTTTCCCTCAGATAAGCGATGGCCGCGAATGAGAAAAATTCCGCAAGCTCGCCGTTGACGGCACGCATCCGCAAGAGTTTTGTTTCAGCTGAACGTCAGTTCACGCTGGACGTGAAATTCTCCGCTGCGCCCGGATTCACCATATTGTTTGGACCTTCGGGAGCGGGCAAGACGACGATACTCGATTGCGTGGCTGGCCTGGCAACACCGGATGATGGACGCATTACCGTGGACGACCGGGTGTTGTTTGAAGGGAATGCTGAAGGCAAAAATAATAATCGAGGGGAAAATCGCGAGCCCGTCCGAAAGAATGTCCCCGTCGCGAAGCGTGGCGTTGGATATGTGTTGCAGGACCTGGCGTTATTCCCGCATCTTTCCGTTGAACAAAACACCGAGTATGGGATCGCAAACCTCCCGCGCGCGGAGCGGAAGCAGCGAGCATCTGCAATGTTTGAGGAATTTCGCATCGCTCATTTGCGCCGCCGATTTCCTGGGGAGATATCCGGCGGAGAACGTCAACGGGTCGCTCTGGCGCGTGCCCTGGTGACCGATCCGTGCGTGCTTCTGTTGGACGAGCCCCTGGCGGCGCTGGACGCAGCGACCAAAGGAAAGATTCTGGACGATCTGCGGCAATGGAATCGGGCGCATCGCATTCCCATTCTTTATGTCACGCACAGCCGCGAAGAGGTGTCGGTACTGGGTGATCATGTGCTCGTGATCGAAAATGGGCGGATCATCGCGCAAGGCACTCCGCATCAGGTGCTACGTGCTCCTCTTCAGGAAACCGTGGCGCAGTTGGCGGGATTTGAAAATATTTTCGACGCTGTCGTGGAATCGGTGCACGAGGACCGTGGGACGATGATTTGTTGTTTGCTTGCGGGTGAACTGGAAAACGGCCTACCGCTGGAGACCCCATTGGTTCGAGCGGAGGTGGGCTCTCGGCTTCGAATCGGAATCCGCGCCGGCGATATTCTATTGGCTACAGGGCCCCCAGCCGGGATCAGCGCGCGTAATGTGATCGTGGGTAGGATAGTTTGTCTGGAAAGGCGCGACATGATCATTTCCGCGCGGGTTGATTGCGGCGTGGAGATGGAGGTTTATTTAACTCTGGCGGCGCGCGAAGCGCTGCGGCTGGAAGTCGGGCTTCAGGTTTGGCTAGTGATTAAAACCCATTCTTGTCATTTGATGCAGACGTAGCTGCGCCCAGAGTTCTCCTTTGAGGAAATGTCTGGGCGTTCTGGATCCCGTCTCGATCCATTTCAATTACGGCAATCCACTGGCTCTTGCGCGTCTCTGAAAACACGATATGGCCGCCCAGAATCTGCGCTACGGCCGCGGGCGGCAGATCGCGGTGGAAACCGAAGAAGCGAGCTTTGAGTTGGGTCCAACGCCCCCAGCGGTCCCATCGGGCCGGGCCGGGCTCATACTTCGTTGAGAAAGCCAGAGCGACTACAAACTTGGAGCAATCGAAATTAGAACGATCCGAGTTGCCACGATAATCCGCTGCGGAGAGCACTTCCTCCAGCGAGAAATCTTCGATCCGCACCACGCGCATTGGATGGAGGACGTAACCGAGCCAGGGACGTGCCAGTTCGTCCGATGCGGGCCATGCGGTCAGAACGCCAGCCATGGGATAACGAGCTTCTAGAAATGTCTCAGCATCTTCGTGGAGGAGAATGTAATCGCGGTACGCCAGATTATCCTCGGGAGAAAATCCATAGGGTGGGTTCAAGAACCATCCTGCAACGAACACCACTGCCGCGCACACAACGGCGGTGCGCCAAAAACTCACTCGGCGCCATAGAGTAGAAACACAAAGAATGATCACAAGGGGAACCACCGGTAACATATAACGGGCCAGCACAGCGCCGCCGATCGCCGCCATGGCCAGGACATAGGTAAGCACTACTACGTAGAACAGCATTTGTACGGCAAGGTTAATCCGCGGACGATCTGTTTCTTTATCTCCCTCTGAATCGCGCAGCGGCGGCAGCATCCACATCGCGATCATCGTCGCGCCAGTCAAAATCCAAAGGTGAAGATAGCCTACCGTTTGCCAGATCCGCATGAGCAACGCTAAGAGGAAACGCATTGGACTCAGAGTTGCCGCAACGTTGTAGCGGAAGAATTCAGGATTGCCGAAGACGTAACCGGTACGTGAGTAATGGTATGCATACCAAAGTGCCAGGGGTAGAGCAGGGAGCGTTAAAGTTGTGATTCGAAGCGCGACCCGGCTTCTGTACTTTCGCTGTTCCAGTACGGCTCCGTACGCCAACCAAAATCGGGGCAGCTTGTCATTGCCGACGGCCATGCCGATAAACTCCCAGATCGCGAGCGACAGTGGAGCCAGGATGGCGGTTTCCTTCGCCATGGCGCCTAACGAGAACCACAGCACCGTTCTGAATGTGTCATCTTCTACGTAAGCCGATAGTCCCCAGAAGATGAATCCGGCGGCCACGAGATCCACTTGTGCCAGCGAGCTTTGCGCAAAGAATACTGGATAGACCGCCGTACACAGCGTTGCCGAGACAGCAACTCTGCTATTGGATGCACGTTCTGTAAGGCGAAATACACCCAGGAGCGAGAACGCCGCCAGAATCAACATGGCGGTCCGCGTGACAGCGGGAGTGTAGCCAACAATTTTCCACCAGAGCGCCAACCAGGCCATAACCAGAGGCGGATGTGCGTTCGAGACGGTCGTGTGCGGAATGAGGCTTCCACCGAGCAGTATGTCGCGGGCGGCGGGAACATAGTAGCCGGCTTCGTCCCAGAAATAAGGCAGGCGCAAGACAGGCAGGTGCAGGAGAAAAATAAATAAAAAAATGACTGCGAATGCCAAGGCGGAATAACGGCCGGACCACAGGGAGAGCGATCTGCGATCCAGCTGGCCGTCTTTTTCTTGCAGAGTTTGCCTCCTGCGAAACTTCCTTCACTGCTCTTTTGGAGAGCGAATTAATGCACCTGCCCGCCGGAGGTGATGCGTGGATCCAGCTTGATTTCGCCGAAGGCTGTCTCGTAGCCGTTCACGTTCTGCTGCAGGAGTCCGAGCAAAGCCTTGGCTTGTTGCGGGCTGAGGTAGATGCCTTGAAAGTTCCGAACCTCTACTTGCGATTCGTTCTGTTGTTGAACCGTTCCGAAAACCAGGAAAAAATCCCAGACATTCACTCGCATCTGCACACTGTTTGCGTAAGATTCCCGATAATCGGCGGCGTGGGTTAACTTAACATTAGGTTGTTGTGGCGGAACACTCATGCCAGCAAGTGTAATGATTTTTGGGGCGGAAAGGGAAGAACGCGCGATGGAAATGAAGGATCGCCGTCCCCAATTTTCAATCTTCGGGTTCGATTCGCATGACATTAATTGTCAACCGGCTTGCAGCTTTCTGACGGATTGCGTTCTCACGGGCTGCCGCAAAAGGCCATGACCATAAGCTACTTGGCTGATACAAAAGGGGTTGTAGGATGTTGTTACCGCCGTAGTCTGGCGTACAAAGTGCGACACTTGATAAGGTTCTGATTGGACAAGGTTCTCATCGGAGCCAACGGCTATTTCTATGACTCACAAGCCTGAAGACGTGGCGATGCAGGAAGAGATCATTCTCCCGGAGAACCTTCTTCCGTTGGGCGCCGTGCTGAGCGCAGGCGTCACGCCCTTAGACGTTAGCATGGTCCTCGCCAAAGTATTTCATGTACAGTATGCCGAGGTCGCGATGCTGCGACTCGAAGGCGGTCTGCTGAAGTTCATCTTTCCCGAACATTTGCGCACCACGGGGGCGATTCCAATCTCCAGCAAAGCCATTGCCGCGCACACGGCGCTTAGCAAGAAAGGCGAAATCTTCAATAACTTCGCCCGCGTAAAGCACGCCAGCATCTTCGAAACCATCAAACCGGTCGGAGCCGAGCCTGATGAGTCGACCCCGCCTGAGCCGATTCAGAAGTTAATGTCCGCTCCAATTCTCGATCAAAATATGACCGTGCTCGGCGTCTTGCAGATTTCCCGCAAGGGTCTTGACCCCAGATTTACGCAGGACTTTAGCAGGGAAGACTTGCACGATCTGGAACTGGCGGCAGGTTTGCTCGCAAGCTCGCCAGTGCTGCTGGCCAACTAAATCAGCTGGATCCGATATTTTCCCGTTCGTCCTCTGTGTTTAAGGTTCGTCTTACATCGTTAGCACCACGCGGAACTGCGCCTTGCCGCTCAGCATTCGCGCATAAGCCTCAGCCGCTTTGTCTAGCGAATAAGTTTCAACCATGGGACGCACTCCGCTGAGTTCGGCAAAGTTCAATGTATCCTCGGAGTCGGCGGGTGTTCCCGAGGCCCAGCCCTGAATAGCACGACTTCCAGTGATGAGCTGTATCGGCGTGACCTCAATGGGCTCGAATGCTGCGCCGATTACCATTAGCTTGCCATTAGGTCCCAGACCGTCGATCAACTCCGACATTGCTTTCGAGTTCGGCGCAGTTGCCAGAATGACCTGCGCACCGCCCAGCTTTTGCAATTCTTCGGCTGCTTTCGTTGCTTGGCTGTCGATGTAGACGCTCGCTCCCAGCTTCTTGGCAAGCGCCGCATTTTCTGGTCCGCGTCCAATCGCGGCCACTCGGTAGCCAAATTTGTTGGCGAATTGAATCCCCAGATGACCCAGACCTCCAACACCCTGCACCGCCACCAGATCGCCGGGCATCGCACCGCTATGGCGCAGTGCGTTGTACGTAGTAATGCCAGCGCAAAGCAGCGGAGCGGCCTCTACGTCGCTCAGTCCCTCCGGTATCGGGACCAGCGCCTCGACTGGAGCCACCATGTATTGCTGGTACCCGCCGTCATAGCTGATGCCGCAAACTTTCACATTCTGGCAATTGCGAAAATCTCCCCGCCGGCATGCGCGGCACGTATTGTCCTGACCGCCGTGCCAGCCCACGCCAACCCGCTGTCCCTTTTTCCACGCGGAAACTCCCGCGCCCACTTCATCGACAATGCCCGCGACTTCATGCCCGGGAACGCGAGGATATTGAATTCCAGGCCATAATCCCTCCTTGGTGAGCACGTCGCTGTGGCAAACCCCGCAGGCTTGCACCTTGATGCGCACGTGTCCTGCCTCCGGCTCAGGAATCTTCCGCTCCACAATCTCGAAATCTGCTCCCGGCTTAGGAACCTGCACTACTTTCATCTGCGTCACCTTCATGGGAACTACCGTGGCTCTGCTGGATGCCATAAAATCCTCCTATGAATCATTGGCTGTGGTGTTATTGATGTGCGTCAGGGTGTAAAGGTTCGATTCCACATCCTCCGTAAAGACTCAGCCTTCCATGCCTTACCTTAAGATGGTTGTAATTGGACGATCTGCGCTATCGACAGGGAAAAACCGAAGCTACTGTGAGCTTTCTAGAAGGTGAGGCTGGTCAATACATTGGCAACCATAGAGCCAGAAACAGGAATATCCTCAGGCGGGTTAAAGCAAAAAATTTTGGTGCGAAAGGGGGGACTCGAACCCCCACGGTTTTACCCGCCAGATCCTAAGTCTGGTGCGTCTGCCAATTCCGCCACTTTCGCAACCCTCAAATTATACATTTGGCCTCCGAGTTTTTAACTCGCAGGCCTTTCAGCTTTCCGGCTGACTACTGTGCACTGGATTGAAGATAGAAGGTAACGGATCGAAAAGGATCGCCATTGAAACTGAAGAAGAAGATTGAGAAAGAGGATTGCTGCGTGCGATGGATACACCTTCGCCGTCGATACCGCCGCATGGATTTCGCTCGTCGTTATTGGACGGCGCTCAATCCCTGATAAATGAACATGCCGACGAGCACGAGAAGCAGCACGCCGGAGCCCGCGCCGAAGACCCACACGGGTTTCGTGAGCCGGTTCACTTTCACCAGCAACTCGGTCTGCTCCTGTTGCATGTGGGAGTTGGCGTCGTCGAGATAGAGTTGTTCATCCTCGTGCATGGTGAGTGTGCTGCGATAGATGAGGAGGATGATCAGGCCAATGGTAAAAACAACCCACACCGTTGCCAGCCCGACCAATAAGGGAGTCCACGTCCAGGTCATAAAAACCACCTCGACTTACGAAAGCTTTTCGGCACCCCAGGCGAACGCAGCTTGCGCCGCACTCGATCAGCGCCTGAACGAGATCATTATAGACCTGCCAGGCAAGTTCTGCGGAGCAGGGGATTCTTTATGAGTACGGTTCCACATTCTGAATAGGAACTGCAACCACCCGAACGCAGCCGCATCCAACAAACATGGCGCCGGAGTACAACCCTATGATTTTGAGTGTTTAAGCATGGCTGGCGCCTCTGTTATAATCGATATATTCCAGAAGCCGAGGAGATAACAAATGGCTACCACCACGGTCCCAGAAGTTACAACCAATATCCCAGAAGTAAAGAAGACGCCGCCAGTCTCACTGACGACGAACGCGGCTACCAAAGTGAAAGAGATCATGGGACAGCAGAGTCCTGTGCCTGCCGGTCTTCGCATCGGTGTCGTGGGTGGTGGGTGTTCCGGCTTCTCCTATTCGATGCAGTTTGAGAACGCCGCCGGCATGATGGACAAGACCTTTGAGATGGATGGTCTCAAGATTTTCGTGGACGCAACCTCGGTGATGTATCTCAATGGATGCGTCGTCGATTACGTCGAGACTCTGGAAGGCGCCGGCTTCAAGTTCGAGAATCCGAACGTGAAGAGCACTTGCGGCTGCGGATCATCCTTCAGCGTTTAAGTCATTCTGAAAAGTATTGTCGTAAAAATGGCCTCATCTTCATCGAAGATAAGGCCATTATGTTTTTCACCTGCGCTAAAAGCTGCGTTGTGAAATTGCCGGCTATTGCTCCGGCGGAGTGGCCGGCGGTTGAGTTGGATTTGAGCCTCCGCCAAAGCTGGAATTGTTATTGCCAAAGCCGCTCGATTGCCCGAATGAACTGCCATTGGATTGTCCGAATGATGAACTGCCGTTCGACTGACCAAAGGGGCTGGAACCGTTATTTGAGCTTCCGGACTGCCCCGGTTGTCCGTTCAGATTCTGCGAGCCCATGGCTTGCAGTTGCGGCTGATACGGTGTGTAAATCAAGGCGCCGCGATCCATGGTGGGATCGTAGATAAATTGCCACTGGTTATACTTATGCTTCTTGTTGAATTCGCGGATTGTGTCCTTCTTGCTAGCGCTGGCTACGCCTATGATAGCGCCACCGCCGAACTGTCCACTTGCATTCGAACCAGAATTGCTAGCGCTGCTGGAACCATTCAGACCATTCGACTCATTAGAGCCATTCGCCCCGTTTTGATCGGAACTGCCCTCGACAGCATTCGAAGAGCCGGGTGCCGAACCATCAGCCTGGGTCGAACTCGTGCCTCCCGGCGCAATTGTTCCTGAAGAATCGGTGTTAGGCGTATTATTCGAGCTCGATCCGAACCCGCTGTTCGAGTTGCCGCCGAAACTTGAATTTCCTCCGAATCCGGAAGACTGTCCGAACCCGCCGCCCGATCCCCCAAAGGCTGAGTTACCATTGCCGCCGAACGCTCCGCCGCTAGACCCCGACCCCAAAGAGGATCCCGAATTGTTGCCGTTCATGTTGGCGACTGAGGTTGCACCGGCGATGCCTGCGCCGCCCATCCCTCCCAAACCGCCAGCCAGCGTGATTCCGGGATCACCGTAGTGCAGCAGTTTGAAATCCTGCCCTGTAATCGGGTCTTTATAATGCTTGCGCAAAAAGCGCATTTTATTGGTACTGTCCAGATCCTCCAGTTTCGTGGGATAGCGCCCAAACTTTTTGTAGTAGGCACGGATGGCGCGGGTATATTGCACCCCTCGATGGATCATCTCCTCTTCGCGGTCGCGGCGAATCTCAAATGTGATCGTAGGCAGGCACGCGGCCGCCGCGATCGTCATCAGCGCCACCATCAGCATCAAAGTGAGCATGATGTAGCCTTGTTCCTGCTTGCGGGATCTCTGCTGCGGTCGCATTCGTGAAGAAGAAAAAAGCATTGAAATATACGCGATTCGGACTAGATGTCTGCCGGGCAGAAAGTTCTTAGATCGTCCAATCACCCGATCTGCTTACCCTTGCGTCAGTGGGACTGTTTGCGGAGGGCCGCTGCCCACCACATCCTGAATTTCCACTGACCCCTGGGAAATACGCACGACTTTATAACGCCGGTCCACAATCTCACCCTCTCCGGCAATGAAAACGTCATCTCCCTTGGAAAGGAAAACTTTCTTCGGTTCGCCCGGTTGATTGGCGAATCCGAAGAATTTCAAGGGAATCGCGGGAGGTGCCGAGAGTGCCGGGGGCTGCCAGACGCTTTCATTCTTTGCGGCGGCATCGGTGTGCCCCGGTCCGAGCGGTTTTGGAATCTCAACCTCAGCCTGCGAAACAAAAATATTTCGGCCCGAGCCTTCATACTTGATCTGCTCTGTGGCCTCCAGTTGCTTCAGGTTCAGCATCGGGTCGAGGCTCAGTGGAGCATGCACTTTTTTCGCGGAGCCGGTGCTCGACGCTTTTCGAGATAAGGGGTGAGTCAGGGCACTGATTGGCGATACCGGAGTTGAAGCGCTGGTCGCGGTGCCAGCTGCCGTCGTGGACGATGGCATAAACTCGTACGCGGCCACCAGGACTGCAGTGACGCCCAAGACAGCCGCGAGAATTTTGTTCCTCCGGTTTTCCGTTCCCAATTTCACTTACGTGCCCACCTTCAAATATGTTTCAAGTTTCATTTGCAGACGGATCGGTCCATTCTGTTCGCCGGCTAGTTGAACGTCGTTGATCAGGAAAAGCATATCGTCACGTTCCAGGGCATTGATGAAACGCGCCAATTGAACGTAGCTGCCGGTGAAATCGGCTTCCATCTCCACTGGCTGCAGACTGCCAATCTCAGAATCTTCCTCTTTGTACTTTACATCGTTAATGATCACGCCGTTTTCGGTTGCCAATTTGCCGAACTGCGTAAGAATCACGGATTGCTGCGAAGCAAAGCGGTGTTTGTAAAACTCCGCAATCTGCTTATTGGCAGCCACCACCTTTTGGTCCAGGTGACTGAGTGGTTCGACCTGACTGGTTTTAACCCGGAGTTCGCTCCACAGTTGATTGAGTTCCGTTTTGCGCGAGGCGGTCGAGCCCACCAGTGGCGAAAACAGCACTACCGTAGCAATCACGTCCACACCCAGAAGGACTCCGAGAGCGACCTTGATATTCTTCCGAGTTCGTCGCAGATCTGGCATTAGGGATTTTCCCGCTTGGATATTTCCGTCTTGGCACCCGATTCGCCGGCTGGCTTCGGAGCCGCTTCTGGCATGGTGTCGGGTACATAGGTCGCAGCAATGACAAACTGAACCGGATCGACATTGTTGTTATTCTGCGTCTTAAAAGTCTCGCCCTGAACATACGTTTGGGCGAAATGTTTCGACTCTTCCATGCGCCGTGCCAGCTCTAGTGCCTTATCGCGCGAATCACCCGCCACCAGCATCTTGATCGAGAGCTTGTTGTCCTCGTCCAGCTCAGGGTGGATGGAAACCAGATGCACCCTCGCCGGCATCACCTGTTCAAGGTCTTCGAGTACGCGTGTCCACGAAAACGACTTGCGCTCGATAAGTTCGTTCAAGAACTGGGATTCATCGCGTGTCGTGCGATTTTGCGGACGGTTCAGAAAATCCTCAGCCTGCTGGCGCGTGCGGTCGCGCTGCGCGATCGAAGACTCCAGTTCGGCAATCCGAACATGATCATGACGTGCCGCAAGCCAGCCGCTGATCGTCATCGCCACCAATGCCAAAGTTACGATGGTTGCGATCGCCAGGGCCGTTCCCCAACGCATCCAGAATTGCCGCGCGTCTTCGTACGGCTGACTGGCGAGATTGATATCGATACGCATTTTAAATTTAACGCCTACTGCTTAGCGATCTAAACACTGACCACTGATCACTACTTACGAAACCAACGCTCCTACCACCCCTGCCATTCGCCACCGCGGTACCGAACCTCCGGAGGTGGCTCCTAACTGGGAAGGCCTTACCAGTTCCTGCACCTCGGCTCCGGTCTGCGAGCGCAATGCCGGCGCCGCACTGCCCGTGTCGGCTAGGCCGGCAACGAATATTTTTTCGAGGTTCAAATGATATGTGTCCTGAAAAAACACAACGGACGGATAAACCTCTTCCGCGAGCTGCTCGCCGGTGATGGTAACGCCACGCGTATTTTCCAGCGTGCGGAAAAGCTGCAGTTGTCCTCCATTTAAAATTGCGATGCTGGTCGTGTGCGCATCCACCTTTACCACCAGAGTTGGACGATCCGCCTCCGCCGCTCCCAATGCTGCCAACATCGAAGGAATCACCATCCCCGGGCTAAAACCCGCGTCGCGGAATACCGCTTCGTAGTCTTCTACTACGCTGGCCAACGCCACCGCGGCCACTACTCGAACCCCTTCCGATGTCTTTTGTGAGTGATAAGAAACTCGCGCTTTATCCACGTCAAAGGGCAGCGATTTCTTCATGCGAAACCGCACCACACCGGAAGCTTCTTCCGCATCGGAGGGCAGTGTGTCAAATTCAAGCAACACCACCCGCACCGCCGCGTCCGGAACCACCGCGATCACATCATGCGTCCGACCGGCCACGCCGCTCATTATTTCCTTCACGGCGGAAACTACCGGATCGCGCTGCCGCAAATTGTTCTCCACCAAGTCGGGCACAACGCTGCCCGGCGCAAGTTCATGCGCCGCCGATGCTTCCAAAGTCTGGCCGTCGGCCGCCAACCGGCCCACCAGCACCCGGTCCGCGGCGATCTCACACGCAACCTTCGGTTTTGGCGAATTGGAATTGGAACTCATATGGTTTTTGCGCAGTTAACACCGTGGCCTCTGCCCTGGGACGTTAGTCGTTAGCAAATAGCGGCCTGGCTAGTGGCCAACGTCGATTCGCTATCTCATGGCCTCGATGAACGTCACCTTGTTAATCTCTTTTAGCGTGGTTAGCCCAAGCCGAACTTTGTCCAGTGCGGATTCGCGCAGGAACCGCATTCCTTCTTCGCGCGCGGCGCGCCGGATTTCAGATGTCGGCCTCCGCGCCAAAATCATCTCGCGAATTCGGTCGCTCAAATCCAGCAACTCATGAATTGCGGTTCGTCCTCGGAACCCCGTGCCCGCGCATTCGATACAGCCCGGCCCGTCATACAAAGCCACCTTGGACCACTGCGCCGGATCGAGGCCGCTGGCCTCCAACACCTCTGGCGACAAATTCACCTGAGTTCGGCATGCCTCGCAGATTAATCGCACCAGCCGTTGCGCCAGAATGCAGTTCAGCGCCGAGACAAAGTTGTAAGGTTCAACTCCCATGTTCAGAAAGCGTCCGATCACGTCGACCACATTGTTCGCGTGCACGGTCGTGAATACCAAGTGCCCGGTAAGAGCGGATTGAATCGCAATTTGCGCGGTTTCCGTATCGCGGATTTCGCCGACCATGATTTTGTCGGGGTCGTGACGCAAAATCGATCTCAATCCTCGGGCAAACGTCAGGCCCTTTTTCTCATTCACCGGAATCTGCGTGATGCCGCGCAGCTGATATTCCACCGGATCTTCAATGGTAATGATCTTGTCTTCGTCGGTTTTGATCTCATTCACCGCGGCGTAAAGCGTCGTCGTTTTGCCGCTTCCCGTCGGTCCCGTCACCAGCACCATGCCGTAGGGTTCCTTAATGTAGCGTCGGAACTTCTTCAAGTCGTCTTCGTCAAAACCAACCACTTCCAGGGTCAGCGAGCGGAACTTCTCGCTCATCGATTCCTTATCCAGCACGCGCAGCACGGCGTCTTCGCCATGGATCGACGGCATGATCGACACCCGGAAGTCGATGGCGCGCCCGTTGTACTTCACCCGGAAGCGCCCATCCTGGGGTACTCGCCGCTCGGAAATATCCAACTCGCTCATCACCTTGATACGCGAGATGACGGTTGAATGGTGCTCTTTGCCAATGGGCGGCATGGCTTGCGTCAGCACGCCGTCGATACGGAACTTGATCACCACCGAATCGTCCCGCGTCTCGATGTGAATATCCGACGCCCGTCGTTGCAGCGCAGTAAAAATCGTCGTATCCACCAACCGGATAATCGGGCTGGTATCGCCCGCCGCCGTGAGCTTATCGATGGTGAGCGTTTCTTCCTGACCGGTGTTCTCGTCTTCCCGGATGATCTGGAAGCCTTCGCTGGCTTCCTCTAGAACACGCTGCGACTGCTCGGTCTTGGTCAGGATGTTGTCGATCTGTTTTAAAGTCGCAACTTTGGTGACGATCCGCTTCTGTAACAGCAGGCTGATCTCGTCGATCATCATCAATTGGCTGGGATCGGCGATGGCGATGGCTAGCCGCCCATCCGCAGTTTCTTCCAGGGGAACAAACTTGTAGCGGAACATCAGTTCCGGCGAGAACTTCTTGAACAGCTCGTGGTGAAGTTGGAAATCGGTCAAGTCCACAAACTCGCAGCGATAGCGCCGCGCCACGTCCTGGGCGCGCTCCAGGTCGGTGATCGGATTCCCCGTCGTCACCACCTGGCCGCCGCCGTTTTCCCCGTGTACGAAAAGAGACTTTTTATCCGCCGTCGCCATGCTTCACATCCCCGCGTTCATGCATCCGAAATCTAAACTCGCGCTTTAGTGCTGCACTCCCAAAGTGAAGATCGGCAAATATAGCGAAATCAGCACTCCGCCCACGAATACCGCCATCACCATTAGAATCAGCGGCTCAATCAGTGCCAGGGAGGCATTCAAAGCGGTTTGCACATCTTCCTCATAAAACTCTGCCACTGAGTTCAACATCGCCGGCAACGCGCCCGTGGACTCGCCTACCTCCAGCATCTCCACCGCTAATTCCGGGAAAATGCCTTGCTCCTCCAGACTTCCCGCCAATCCCTGCCCCTCGCGAACTCGAATGCTGGCTCGCATGATCCCTTTCAAGATGCGTCGACTGGTCATCGAACTGCCCGCCGTCTCCATCGAAGGCACCAGCGGCAGTCCGCCTTGCAGCAGCGTGGCCAGCATCCGCGAAAATGTCGCCACCTGATGCTTCAGTCGAATATCGCCCAGCATCGGCAAACTCAGAATCACGCGGTCGATCTGATCGGCACCGCTATCCGTCTTCCTCCACTGCCAGAATACAAAGCCCACCAGAGCCAATCCACCCGCGATAAACGGAAAATACCGCTGCGAAATCTGCCCTACCCCCAGCATGAATAAAGTAATGGCAGGAAGCTTCGCATCCAGGCTATTGAAAAGCTCCGCGAATTTCGGCACTACGTAGGTGAACAAAAACAACACCATGATCGTCACCACGCTGATCAGCAGCGTGGGATAAATCAGAGAAACGAAGAGCTTCTTCCGAAAGGTCATCGCCAGCCGTTGGAAGTTGATGTAGCGGGTGAGCACTTCGTCGATATTTCCGCTCTTCTCGCCCGCCATCAAAGTCGTGGTGTAAATCTTCGGCACCATGCGATGAGTGGCAAAGGCGTCGGAGAGCAATTCTCCACCTTTTACCCGCTCCCGGACATTCTCCAGAATCTGCCCCAAAGTGCGGTCTCGCTGCCGCTTGATCAGCAAATCGAGCGAGTTCAGAATCGGCAGCCCCGCCTTGAGCAACGTCAAAAATTGCTGGTTGAAAACCAAAAACGAGCTCTGCTTCAGCTTGCGCCGGCGGCCAAAGGCAAGGCCGCCCGATAACACCCCCTGCGGCTTTACCCAATACACCAGGTAGCCCTGAGACGCAAACCGGTCCCGCACCTCGGCTACGGAATAACCCTGCTCCACCTGCTGGAGCATCCGTCCGCGCTCGTCGGCGACTTTTATAACAAATTCAGCCATTTACCGTTCGTTCTCTTCCAATTTTGCGCCTGTTTTTTGCCCACAACCCTCTGGGTTGAGTCTAACATTTCGGTATCTTTTTCCTGCCGCAGATCGCTCTAAATCCCATGGTTTCCAGTATCGCAAGTAACCCTCGTGCCAGCAAGAAACCATTAACCATTCGGTTATCGCAGGTCGGCTAAACGTCGGGGGTTGATGAATTACCATAATCCAACTTGGCTCACGCGCGATCGCTTGCTCTTACCCTCCACTGCTCTTACCCTCCACTGCTCTTACCCTCCACCCAACTCCTCCCCCTCAACCGTCTCCGTTCCCGCTGGCGGAGTAAACTCAAACTGCCTCTCAGAAATTGCCACATTCTCCTTCTGATCCGTAAACCGATACTCTGTCGTCGACCCGTCCACCAGATCGATCACTATGCGGTTAATCTCATGCTGCGGCGTCACCTCGATCAAAATCTCGCTCACTAGGTCCGCCATTGCTTCTGGCGTGCCGCGCAGGACCCTATCCCCAGCATCCAACGGCTTAACGTCAGGAGCTATCGATAATCCCTGTAACTCCTTTTCCAACTTGCTTTTACCCAGCAAAAACCCAAGCGGGGATCGAACATCCTCGAGCCTCTTCGCCAAGGTCTTCCTTACTTGCTTATCGGCTGGAACGTAAAACCACGCATCTTTCCCGTCACTCACGAAGAGCTTGTCCTCTGGAGAACGGTACTCCCAGCGCATCTTGCCGGGTTTTTTCAGTCCACCCTTCTCCAGCCAAAGCGTCCCGGATTCCGTCCGCTCCATCCCATTTCCCCGATAAATCTCGGTGAATTGGGTCTCCAGGGTGCGCAAGTGGTTGTAGTGCTCATCGACTGCGGCGGCCGTGGCGTGGACATCTTGGCCTAAAGCCAAGGTAGGAAGAGCGGCGGCAAGCAGAAACAATACAGAGCAGAACCTGGCCATGGTCTAATTCTACCCGCAGAGCTACGTCAGTAAGGACCAGAAAGCGCGGGGGAGACTTCCCGTGTTCGCCCTCCAGGGTTCGTATCAGGGTGAGAATTTTCACTGCTCCGGATTACCAGAAATGAAGAGCGAATACTGATGCGTTCCGCAAATTCTTTTCAGAATGGCGCTCGCGCTTAGTACGTGCTCAAGCAAAGGATTGTGATATAGCACGTAAACCTTCCGCGGATACTCTCGCAAACTCTGTTCCAGGTTTGCAATTACGCGCCGCAACCCGGATTCGGGAAACGGATTAAAGAGAAAAAGCACGATTGGCTCGCCCGGAAAATCAAACCCGGCTGCGTCCGCGCAGGTCGACTCGATTGCAAAACACTTCTGCGCGTCACTCCGATACTTGTTGAGATTTTCTTGAGCAATAAGATTCAGCGCCGGCAGAAGCTCCACGCCGACCACGCGGCAAAAGGGAAAATCGGAAGCCATGAGCAGCGTTCGTCCCTTGCCCGATCCGAGATCGATGAAAACGAAATCGCCAAACGCGAATCCAGTTTGCCGAGATAAAGCCCCCATCATTTCGTGAAACAATCCCGGCTCGGTCGGCTGGTAAGGCGAATGGAAAACTCCCAGCAACCGGTCGCGCCACCCAACCGAGGCGCTAGTCGTGTTGACGCGATGCTCCCAATCGTACTCGGCATCACCATAGCGTTGGCGCAGCCGCTCCGGAGTCGAGTCCCGAGCAAATTCCAGAAGATTGCTCAACAGCTGGCGCGTTGCTACGGTTCGACCATGACGCGCAGCCACATCTTTCCACCAAATGGAAGCGGAGCGAACCAGACCGATTCGAACATGCTCATGATCGCGGACATTCATACTCCGCCATCATAAGTGACGGTGTGAATTACTGATCTTGAGCGTGGTACTTCGGGTTGGGCTTATATCCAGGCGGAAGCCCTTTCGTGGCAAATGGGAAATCATCCGGCACCTGCACCTCGATGCGGCCTTCGGGGGTTAACTTGTACGGATGTCCGTCGGGATCGACTGGAATTCCCGGCAATCGTTCCGCAGTGGCCAACTCTGCCATGCTCAGAGGCCGTTGTCCGGTGCGGTTGATAAATCGGGTAACCGCTTCCTGAAGCTGAGTGACGTCTTCATCTACGCGCAGCGCCCGCAGATGCTCGACCGCATTGGCGCGAATCTCTTTGTCGCGGGTGTTCTGATAGGTCGCGGACCACAACATTCGAGCAGTGCTGAAGTCATGCGCGTGCTCCGCCATTTGCGCCGCCAGCAGCCGCATGAAGGGATGCGCATTGGGAACCTCGGATCCACGCTGGAATACCTCGGCCGCTTTTGCGTAATCCTTCAGATTCATGTAGTAGACAAAGCCCAGATCATAATAGAGCTTCCAATCGTCGGGATTGTTCTGGATGCCGAATTCCATCAACTTTACCGCACGCCCGGGCTCGCCCGCCCCGTTCGGCGGATCTGGAGCAAGGAAACTCGCGCCAAACTCGTAAGCCACGATCAGATGAGGATCGAGCTGCGTGGTGATCTCAAGCAGAGGAGCGAGCAACGTGTAGCTCGTGGAACGATCGTGATAGCGAATCCCGAAATATTGCACCGCGCGGGTCCAGTAAATATCGGCCAGCAGCCCATCGTAGCCAAGGCTGGCGCGCTTCAAAACTTTTGGAGAGCTGATGTAAAGAGCTTCTTCCAATGTCGAGTGCGGGCGCACCGTGTCCGCATGATGTAACAGGAGGACACTAGCGCCGAGGAAAATCACCAGACAGCAGGTGGCGATGATCGATGTATTACGGCGGTTCATTTCAAGTTCCGGTTCTCGAAGATCAGCACCGCTCCGCTGACGGCCATGGCCGCATAGAACAGCGCATAGAGCGTGTTGTGAAGAATCAGCTGCGCCGCCACCGGTTGCTCATGAGCGATGGAGCTGATCACGTTGAAGGCGGAAAAATTGGGTACCAGATAAGCCGCGCCGCTGGCCAGCCATCGCGTGAATCCATGGGCCATCCCGGCAAACCCGCGCAGGTCCTCGGCAAAGCTTCCGATCACGAACAGGGAGAAAGCGAAGACCGCGGAGAGCAGTGGCGAAGAAAATGAAGAAAAAAGCAGCGCCAACGAACAGATGATCAGGAACTCGAGAACGATGAAGTACAACGCGACCAGGACTAGCACGTCGGCACGGACAAACTTGTGCGAAACATAAAACAAGGCGGCAAATACGCCGATGGCCATGAAAAACGTGTTCACTACCAGCGTGCCGGAGAGGCCAAAGAACTTGCCTACGATGAACTCCCAACGGCGAACCGGGCGGGAAAGTACGGTGTAGAGAGTGCGCTTTTCGATCTCCTTCGAAACCAGGCCGATGCCGATAAAAATCGCGATCACGATTCCAAACAAAGAGACCGCCGTTAGCCCGAGGTTGATGACGACCAGCCTTTCAATATCGATCGAAATCTGACCGACGAGAATGGCCGCTCCTGAAAGCAGAAGCGCAAAGGCGATCAGGTTGTAAAGCACGCGATCGCGTACGGCTTCGCGAAAAGTGTTGGAAGCGATGTGGAGAATGCGCGCGTTCATACCGTCCTCTTCATCTTCATCAAAGATCACGCTTGCTTACGCGGTTGTGCCCGCCGTGGTCTCGGCGTGCTGAAGTTTTTCGACAAAATACGCCTCCAGTGAAGTTCGTACCGGAGTGATGGCGATTAGTCGCAGATGCTCACGCCGAAGCGCGTCAATCGCGGCATCGATCTGGTTTTCTTTAATAATGGTTCGCACGGTATCGCCGGTAACGTGGCAGTCCGTGCCCAGAGCCTTCATGGAAGCAGGAACCTGCGAGCCGTGCCAGATTACTTCCACTTTGCCCTGCACGCTGGAAGTCAGATCGGCGACCGCTCCGATGCCGCGCAGTTCGCCCTTGTTGATGACGGCCACGCGATCGCAAAGGGCTTCGGCATCGCTGAGAATGTGCGTGGAGAAAAATACGGTTTTGCCTTCGTGCTTTAGCTGCTCCATTAGATCGCGGACTTCGCGGCGTCCCATGGGATCGAGCCCTGACATGGGTTCGTCGAAGAAAACGAGCTTGGGATCATGGAGGATGGCTTGGGCAATTCCCACGCGCTGGAGCATGCCCTTGGAGAACTTTCGCAGTTGCACCCCTTGAACGTCCTTGAGGCCCACGCGTTGCAAGGTGGACTCGACGCGGCGGGAGCGATCTTTGGCGGGAACTCCGGAGAGCTGCGCGTAGTAGTTCAACAGTTCATGCGCGGTGAGGTGGTCGTAGAAATAGGGCTGCTCGGGAAGAAAGCCGATGAGCGCTTTCACTTCGGGATCGGTCCATACCTTTCCGAGGATGCGAGCTGAACCCGCAGTGGGAAATACGAGGCCCATGAGCAGTTTGAGAGTTGTGGTTTTACCTGCGCCATTCGGCCCCAGAAAACCGAAAACTTCCCCATCTTCCACGGTGAGGTGAAGCGGATGTAAAGCGCGCCTGGGCCGCTTGACCCAAAAGCCTACCTTGTAAGTTTTTTCCAACCCAAGAATTTCAATCGCAGACATATCGTTCCGACCCGATGGAATGGAAGAATAACTTTCCCGAGAAAATTATATGAAAGGAGAGTCTATTTTTGAATACAGCAATACGTTACGAGGGTCACAATGTTTACTATCTGATAAACACGCCCGGCAACAGCGCGGGTATCAGGGATGAAGGATATTGGCCGCCGGGGCCGCGCCCCAGCCTAGTTGCCCATGGGGGCTAGAGTTAAGCACGTGGCATAGCTGGGAACCAGGGTAATGGTTCCGGCGGGCTGGAGCCGCACAACTGCATCTTGAACGGAGCAATAGGAGCGCGTCCCGGTCGTCGTGCCGAAGGGAACGCCGGTAGCAAAAAACTGATCGTTCGACAAACTGGAGGGGCTGGCCGAGCCGACGGCGTTAAAGTTGTAGCCGCTCTTGCCGTTTCCGCCACCATTGCTGGCGAGACTGTTGTCGATGAGGCAAGCGGTTGTCATGCTGGGGGTGCAAGGGTCGGCGCCACCCAGTGTGGTCAGAGCCGCGGGATAGCCAATACTCGGGAAGGCGCCGGAATAAGCGATTTCCGCGGTGTTGATGTTTCGAACGGAAGCGGCGGCGGAAGAATCATTGGCCGCCATGCGCGCGCGCAGAAGGTTGGGGATCGCGATGGCTGCTATGACCAGGATGATAGCGACCACGATCAGTAGTTCGATGAGCGAGAATCCCTTTTGCTTCTGCATTCGAACCTGCTTTTTCCCCAAACTTTCACTTTGCCGTTTGCGACGTTCTGTACATAGGAGGCACGCGCCATTCCAAAATGGAGGATTGCACACTTCGGTTATGCGAGATGCAAGCTCAATGTTTTCAGGCCAATGCGCCAGCGGAGGTTATCATGCAAGCCGAATACGGCGCCTGAAGAGCGGTTCTTCCCGGCGGGTATGACAAATTTTGTCATTCCGCTAAACCGTATGCGGCGCTCGGCTATTCCGAATTGCTCATTCTTTGCGGTTGTGGAATTCGCCCAGAAATAAAGTTAGCGGCGGCTCAGTCCGAATGTCGAATTCTGGCTTTTGGGTCAGCTAAATACGGGTACGGCCCCCTCCCCCCTTTTTGTAAAATAGCTGAAATCATGGAGTTAGCGGGAAATTCCGGGCAAAGACCCCTGGGCAAAGAACTTAGATATCAAACTCTACCAAGCGAAGCAGTTAGGCGGCATGATTGATCGTGCGGTTTGGGCTGCCCGTACTGCCTTTGCCGGGACAATCATGAATGAATTAAAGAGCGGGCACAAGGTCAGATGTCACTTAACGGCTGTGGATGGGTGGGCGGGGCATCGGCGTTTCGGGATCGTGTGCCCCAGGATCGCGCGCTGCTCTTATCGCGCGCTTTGCTCTCGCTCTTTACGGAGGACCGGAAGCGGCCCGAAACACCTGGGCCGCCGGATAGCGGAGGGGCGGCTGTCCCTACAAGGGCGCGGGAGAAAAATAAAAAGGGCGGCGAACTTGAGTTCGCCGCCCTTTAGCTTTGTACCTTTGCAGGCACTCTGCCGCGCTGAACCAAACTTAGTTCGAGAGCGGGCCCAGGGTCTGGCAGGCCGCATACGAGGCAACCGCAGTGATGGTGCCAGCTGCCTGCGTACGAACCACACCGTCGTCTACCGCGCAATACGCCTTCGTACCGGAAGTCGCACCGAGCGGGGTAGCGATGGTCCAGAACTGCGGTGGCGTTGTGGCAGTGGCGACGATAGGATTAGCAGCGAAGTTGTAGCCGCTCTTGCCCAAGCCTCCAGGACCGTTGTTCGACAGGTTGTTGTCGATCAAGCAAGCTGTGGTGGTGCTGGGAACGCAAGCCGCGCCCGTGGCGCCGCCCAGAGCTGCCAGGCTGGTGTAACCAATGGTCGGATAAGCGGCGTAATAGCCGACTTCACCGGTGACGATGGTGCGCTCGCCGGCTGCCGCAGACGAATCGTTGGCTGCCATCTTAGCGCGCATCAAGTTAGGAATCGCGATAGCTGCGATGATCAGGATGATTGCCACCACGATCAGCAGCTCAATCAGTGAGAAACCTTTCTGTTGTTTCCGCATCTCTTATTTTCCCCTCTTCTTGGACTTTTTTAAATTCATGCTGGTCATGGTCATGACGCAGTCGAGCTAGATATTCGCACCTGCCGGGCCAAACTCGATAGTTACCTTGGTTCCGTGGGGCCTTCTATGAAGGGCTTTAGTTTCATGATGAGCGCAAACTTTAGACGTATTGTAACTCGCCGGAAGACGCCAATTACTGACAAAATCTGCCATAGCGGTGACCCTTCACGTCATCTATGCAGTTTTGGAACTGCCGCAGTTTAAATAAGTAAGCGGGCCAAAAGGCGCGATGGTTCCGGTCCCAGAAGGGCGATACAAGGCGCGGCTCGGCCGGATCCTTCGGTAGTTTGTTACTGCAAGTGGAAACCAAGGTCCCTCGCTGCGCTCGGGATGACAAGTTATCCGTATGACAATTGAGGTTGTTCATCCAGCCCAGTGAAGTTGCCGATCCATCCCACAATTTTGGAACGGGGCAGATGGTGTTTCTTGCAGCGGCTACCGCAAGTAATCCGAAAGTAACTCGGTGGGGAGTATTGCTTACTCCCGGTAAACTCGCGCGACCTATAATCGGCTCAGCCTTGTAAGCAGGGAGTAACCATCGATTGTCCTCATCTTCTACCCCGACCGCAACCACCGCAACAGCGACCGTGATGAGATCTACAAAGGTCAGCCGGCCGACACTATTGTTCCTTTCTGGAGAGAATCGAACCGCCATCCTTTGCCTTGTGCTGGTGCTGTTGACGTTGGCTCTCTACAATCCAGTGGTCCGTAACAATTTCATTGACCTGGACGATTATCGCTACATTACGCAGAACGTACATGTGCGCGGGGGCCTGAGCTGGGAGACGGTGAAGTGGGCGTTCAGGAGCTATGACGAGGCAAACTGGCATCCCCTGACCTGGCTTTCGCACGCATTGGACTGCCAGCTGTTTAAGCTGAACCCGGCGGGACATCACTACGAGACGGTCCTTTTGCACGCGGCGAATGCGGTTCTTTTGTTTCTGCTGCTGCTGGGTGCGACGGGATTCACCTGGCCGAGTTTCATGGTCGCGGCGCTGTTTGCGCTGCACCCGGTCAATGTGGAGTCGGTGGCATGGGCGGCGGAGCGGAAGAACGTATTGAGCATGCTGTTCTTCTTGCTGGCCATGAACGCTTACGGCTGGTACGTGCGCCGGCAGAGCATTGGCAGATATGGGGCAGTAGTTGTGCTGTTTGCCCTGGGATTAATGGCCAAGCCCGAGATTATTACTCTGCCGTTCGTGCTGCTGCTGTGGGATTATTGGCCGCTGCGCCGAATGGATCGAGGGCCGGGGACAGGGGATCCGATCACAGGGGAGGTGGGCCCATCATTTTTGTTTTTGGTGATGGAGAAAGCGCCGCTGTTCCTGCTTTCGGCGGGCAGCGCGGTGGTTACCTACCTGGCCCAGCGCAACGGGGAAACCATGCGAAAGCTGGCGGCCCCATGGCGGCTGGGAAATGCGGTGGTGGCATGCGTGCGCTATATCGGCAAGGCATTTTGGCCGACGAGGCTTGCGGTGCTGTATCCGCACCCCGGCCATTCTCTTCCGGTTTGGCAGATCGTAGCTTCTGCGATCGGGTTGGTCGCGGTGACTGCGCTTTTCGTGCATTGGCGGAATCGCCGTTACCTGTTGGTCGGCTGGTTGTGGTTTCTGGGCACGCTTGTCCCGGTGATTGGGATTGTGCAGGTTGGGGTGCAGGCGATGGCCGACCGCTATGCGTATTTGCCTTACATTGGATTATTTGTGTGCGTGGTGTGGGGCGTCGCCGAGATGGCGCGGGAACGCAAGGTTCCCGCTGCGGCGGTGATAGTATCCGCCATTTTAGTTCTTGCAAGCCTTAGTGTGGTCAGCCGTCGTCAGATTGGTTACTGGCATGACAGCGAGAGCCTGTGGAGACATACGTTGAGCGTGACGAGCGATGAGAACTATATAGCCCATGATGGCCTGGCTAAGGCGCTGGCTTTGGAGGGCCGATCCGGCGATGCGATCGCTGAGTTCAAGAAAGCTGAAATGCTAAATGGTTACAGCCCGCTGGTTATGACCCAGATCGGCGCCTACGAGCAGGCCCAAGGGCACCCGCAAGATGCGATTGAGGAATACGGCCGCGTCTTGGATGCCGCGACCGACGCGAGTGCGCGAGCGGACGCGCTCAGCTCGCTGGGAGATGCCTTTGCGCAAACGGGTGACTTCCAGCGAGCAAAATCGAGCTACGCTTCGGCGCTGCGAGAGAATCCTAATGAAGCTCGTGCGCTGGTGGGCAATGGCTTGCTGGCGGAGCGCGATGGTGACGCGGAGCTGGCGGCGGCGCAGATCTCGCGAGCCATGCAAGTTGCACCTACTGATGTGGGTTATTTGCTGCTGGGGCAGGCATTGCATCGTGGGGGTAGATTATCGGAGGCGGAAGAGGCGTATGCGCGCGCCCGGCAAATCTCCAGCAATCCTGATCAAGCGAGGCAGAGAGCGGCACAGGTGATGGCTTCGGTGGGAATCAACTGGGAACGATAAAAGCCATCACTTTTTGACGCCTTGGAGCCGATTGAGCGCGTCGCGCGCGATGGTCTGGTCTGGGTGCATCTGCAATTCCGTTTCGAACTCCTTCATTGCTTCCTGGAATTGTGAAGTCTGTTCCAGGGCGACTCCCAATTCATAATGAAAGCCCGCAGCTGTGGGGTTTAGGGCGATGGCTCGTTGGAAGTCGAAAATTGCCTGCTCGGGCTGGCGCTCGCTTAATTGGATTTGACCGAGTCCAAACCAAGCCTCTGACGAGCCTGGGTACTGTTGCAAGGCAGTTTTGAACCAGCTCTCCGCCTCAAGCAAATCGCCAGAGTACTGGTAGGCGACGGCGGCAAAGTCTGCGGCTCGCCAATTTGGATTCAAACTGTAAGAACGTACAAAGTGAGGAGCCGCTTCAGTGTATTTACCGCTGGCGGAAAGAGCGGAACCATAATTCAGTTGAGCCCATTCATTCTCGGGGGCGCGGCTTACGGCGCGGGAGAACAAGATCAGATTATTCGCCCAGTATTGAGACTGAATGGCGCTGGCGAAGGCCATGCCCAAGATGAGGGCGGCGGCCAGCGGCAGTAGAAATCGTTGAGCGGGCCACTTATCTTTTATCCAGCGATAGGCCGAGCCTGCCAATAGAGCGACACCCAGCATGCCGATGTAGGTGTAGCGGTCGTGAATGAAGTCGTTTTGGTTCATCCAGCGCAGATTGAGGGTGGGGAGAATCGGCAGAAACAGCCAAGCGAAAGCAACCCACAATTGCGAGTTCCGTTTCGCAGCGACAACAGCGAGCGAAATGAGAGCTACGAGAACTGCTGTCGAGAAAAGGAAGTCTCCGTTGAAAGAGCTCATTACGTGAAAGTCGTATTGCGGGCTCAGGCCGACGGGGACGACTACACGATACAGATCGAAGAGGAAGATTTTTGGAGCGCTGAGAAGGATGGTGCTCCAGGAAACCGGCGCGGATGCTGAAGGGGTGTGGCCAAGAACCCAGGCTCGGAAAGCAAGCCACGCCAGGGCGACGAATCCGTAAGTGAAGATTGCGGGAGCCAAGGAACGTAGCTTTGTTTCTGGCGTGGTTTTTAGCGCGCCGCTTCCCGGCGCAATCCAGAGGTCGACCAGAACAATTCCCGGCAAGACTATGCTTACTTCTTTCGTGAGGAGCGCGAAGAGGAACAGAATTCCTGCAAGCCCCCACCACAACCCACGGTTCTGCTGTTTCGCAAGGGCTTTGCGATAAGCCAGGAAGCTGGCGAAGCAGAAAATTGCGGCGAGAGGATCATTCACGGCGGAGATCCAGGACACTGATTCCGACTGAAGAGGATGAAGAGCGAAGATGGCGGCAGCAAGAAGAGCGGAGCCGGGATCTTTGCAGAATGAGCGGGCGATGAAAAATGCCAGAGTGGTGGCTGCGATGTGCGCCAGAACGGTGGTTAGGTGGAACCAATGGGGGTTCAGGCCGAAGATAGATTTGTTAATCAGGAACCAGAAGGTGAGAAACGGACGGTAGAAACGACTCTGGGCCGCCACTGTGGAAGCCCAAAGCTGGTGAGTGAACAGAAAGCCGAGGCGGTTCCATTGCAGATTGGGGTTTTGCGGAATTTGCGGCGGATCGTCGTAGACCCATCCGAAGTGGAAGGTTGAGGAATACGTGAGAGCGGTCGCGACGAGAAGTCCCGGGAGCGCAAGCAGTACCGGGTCCATGCGCCGGCTGTTTGTCCGCGGCGGGGGCTCTGGTTTCGCATCGACCTTGTCTCGAATCATTCCGCCTTCACCAGCAGGCAGGTGACGTCGTCGTGCTGGGGAGTGTTGCCGACGAAGAGATCAAGTTCGGCCATGAAGCGATCGAGCATCTGCGCGGGAGTGGACTTGGCGCCAGCGTCGATGGCCCCGAGCAGGCGAGTTTCGCCGTATTCGTCCTGCTTGGCATTCTCAGCTTCGATCAGGCCATCGGTGAAGATGATGAGCCAGTCGCCGGGAGCAAGGGGCACGCTCGCGGATTCATATCGGGCTTCGGCCTGAATGCCCAGAGGCAAACCGCCGACGTCGAGGCGTTCGATCGATCCATTGCTGCGGCGGAGGATGGGATTGTTATGGCCGGCGTTGATGTAATGGAAAGTGCGGTTTGCGGAATCGTATTCCGCCAGAAATGCAGTAGTGAAGCGTAAGCCGCCCTGGCTATTGGAGCAGGCGTACTTATTCATATTCGAGACGAGTTCGGTCAATGCAACCTGAGCCGTTGAGAGCGTCTTAAGGCTGGCTTGGAATGTGGCCATCAGCATGGCTGCCGGAATGCTTTTTCCGGCGACGTCAGCAACGGCGAAGAAGACACGGTTTTCGTCGGGAGTTTTGCCAGGACGCGGGAAGACATCGTAATAGTCTCCGGCGACAGTATTGGCGGGGCGGGTGGCATAAGCGACCGCGAGGCCAGGGATCTGGGGCGGGGCGCCGGGCAGGAGCCAGGTCTGAATTTCGCGGGCGATCTGAAGATCGCGCTTCATTACGACCCGGTCGGCGATTTCGAGCATCAGGAGCAGGAACATCAGCAGGCCGCCCCAGAAATGAAAATCAAATTCGACGACTTGCAGATTGTTATCGCTGCCCCGATAGCTAAGCGATCCGCTTGGCCATATCAGCAGGATCATCGCGGCCAGCAACGATACGCGGCGGGCCGGGGATAATTTTTCCAGCACGGCCCAGAAGAATTCCTTGACCATGTGCAGGCGACGATGGCGGCGGGTGAGTTCGTCCGGGGTCTTGGCGGCTACATCACGAGAATAAAGGCGATAGCTCGCGCGAGCCTCAGTTCGAAACTGCGACCAGAGCTGGTTTAGTTCCAAACCCTCGGTGACCCGCGCCCAGAATCGTTGCGCTCGCACGGTCAGGGGCGGGCGCGGAACTGGTGGGGGAGCGGTCGCCATAGGATGGAAGTGATTATAGAGGAACGGTGCCGGGCAATCGAAAATTGGCAATTGGCGATTACTAAAAGAGTGATAACTGTTCCTCCAATGTTTGTTCTGGCCAAGTTCTGGCCCGCGCCGATCCTCGCGGGTCGGCCCGTCGAATGCCGTACTTCTCGCGGAGGCTGGCGACTAGCTGGGCGATGCGCTTGCCATACGAAGCTGGCAAGAAGGAGCGGTCCTGATAACGAGCGCGGTAATTTTCCACGAGGTGGGGGAAATGCTCTGCGAGAAAGGGAAGAAAGATTGCCGCCGAGCAGGGTTTGAGGAAGAGCGGCCCGGCGAAGATGTGGCGGGCTCCAGCTTCCGCAGCGGCGCGAACTACGGCTTCGAGATCAGCCGGAGGATCCGTGATTCCGGGAAGGACTGGAGATGAACTGACCCCGACGTCGATGCCGGCTTCACTCAGCTGGCGAACCGCATCCATGCGTAGATCTGGGCGAGGAGCGCGAGGTTCTAGGATCCGCGCGAGATCAACGTTCATGGTGGTCACGGTCATGTGAACCGAGAGTGAGTTGTTGCGAGCGACCTGGCGCAGGAGATCGACATCGCGCAGGATGAGATTGGATTTGGTGACGATGCCCAGTTCGAAGCCGCGATGGCGGGAGAATTCTTCCAGAATTCCACGGGTGATTTCGTAACGGCGCTCAGCGGGCTGGTAGGGATCGGTGGCGGTACCGAGAGCGATGCTTTCTTTCGGTTTTACCCGGCGCAGGTCGTGGCGGAGTAATTCCGCGGTGTGTTGCTTGACGTAAATCTTTTGCTCGAACTCCAACCCGTCGCGCATTTCCATGAATTCGTGGGTGTAGCGGGCGTAACAGTATTTGCAGGCGAATTCGCAACCGCGATAGGGGTTGATGGTCCAGGAGAAGGGGAGATTGCGATTGCTCACACAGCGGTTGAGCAGGGATTTTGCCGGGAGGGTGAAATATTCGACGTTATGTCCCTCGCGGAGTTGCTCGCCTTCGGATGCCAGACGGGCGATGCCGACCAGCGGGGATTTGGCAGGAAGAGGGAACAGCGAGGGACCGCTCATGGTGGTTCGCCTTTTGTTCGCTTTATACTACGGCGCTATCGGAGGGTGGTCAAGAGGGAAGGCAGAGTGTTTCTACCGGCCAGTTTCAGCAGCGATGCGTTGGCGTAGGTCTACCCCGGATTGATCCACAAGCTGCCGGCACAGCGAAGGATCGATCATTGGATCAGGCACGACGCGTCGATTGCGCGCTTCTACCCTTTGCCAGAATGCCGAGACGTCCGGATGGGGAGTGAGAAGAATGTCGCAGGGCACAATGCTTAGAAATTTGAAGCTTCTTTCGAAGCCTGCGAGGGCCGAGGGGTTTCTCGTGAATTTGAATCCCTCAGCGGAAACCGGCGTGAGGCTATCTGCATAGACCATATTCAGGCAGCGGTTGGCCTCGCAAGATTGCCATGTCCAGCTTGTCCCGCCGGGAGTGTGTCCCGGGGTCAAATGCGCTGTGAGCGCGAGATTGCCGAGATGAAGAGTTTGTTCCTCGCGGAGGATTGTCACGTGCGCGATTCGCGCAATCGGTGGCAGCGATCCAAATTGCGGATCGCCTTGGCCAATGGCGCCTTGAGCCATTACCGCTGCGCTCCACTTGCTCGCGGCCACGCGGGCACCGCTTAAACGTTGCAATTCCGCAATGCCTCCCGCGTGGTCGAAGTGCACGTGTGAATTCAAGATGAGCTTGACGTCTTCAATGCGGAAACCAAGTGTGCGGAGGTTGGCCACGATTTGCGGAACCGACTCGGGCAGCGCGCCATCAATGAGAACGAGCCCGGAATCCGACGCGATCAAGATGGAACTCAGCCCGTGTGGTCCCACATAATAGGTGTTGCCGTAGATGCGGAACGGAGCTTGGGGAACGTTCCATTCGGCGCAGTGCGTGCAAGATGAAGCAGTCGTCTGCCCGCGCAGAATCAGATCCGAAGAGAGCAAGAGGAATGCTATTTGGCATACGGTCAAAATTTTGAACATCTTTAATCATCCTTGCCATCGCCCGAATCTCCCGATCGGATGGATTTAGGGTTGCGTCTGAGATTTTCCCGCGGGTTTTTCGAAAAGCTTGGACTCGATTGTCGGGTTCAATGTGACCGCCTTATAACCCGCGGTGCTCGAATCTTGACCGTCCTGTTTGTTGCGGCGGGTCATGGGGATGGTGATGCCGTTGACTGGTTTCCAGTCGTCCATGTCGGTTTCGCCTCGCACGGGGCCGTGCTGGCCGAGCGTTCGGTAGGTTTCCTTTAAAATGTGCCCTGACTGAGGGTCGACAAACCAGCGAATGGCCACGCCATCGGCGTTCACGTCGACGATGCGGGCTTCGATATCGCCGACCTTTTCTGTGCCAGCAGCGTGAAAGAAAACTTTGGGATCACTGGCGTGCGCGGCGATGAAGATAGGATCGCGTTTGATCTGTTCGAGAGATTCGGTTTTGCGATCATCCGGCCAGTTCTGGATTTGGCCGTTGGGAAGTTCGATGAAAGCTGCACCGGGTGTGACGACTACTTCCGCATTCCCTTGTGGAGTCTGCATGGTGGCGTGCAGATGATCGGGGTAGACGATTACGCTCTCCAGTTGCATGGAGAAATCGCCTTGCGGCGTTTTCTGCGTAAGGGTAATGTCTGCCTTTATCGACTTAATGGCCGCAAGGTTTGCTTCGCCGCCCATGGCCGCGGCAACTTTCGCGGCCAGAGCTTTGCCTTCCTCATTGGATGCCGTTGGTTTTGCGCTCTCGTCCTCTTTCATTCCGGGCGGGGGTGGAATCGCGATATCGATATCCTTTACGGAGCCGAGCGAAGACAAAGGTTTATCGAACTCCTTGGTGTTGCCGACAACCAGGACGGCAAGCTGGTCGCGATGAAGATATTTCGCGGCTACGCGATTGACATCGGCGGCATTTACCTTTTGGATTTCGGCGGGAAATTTGTCGAGCCAGTCGGCGGGATATCCATAGAACTCATAGGTCATGCGTTCGGAGAGGACTTTGTCGGGTGAATCGAGGCGAAAGATGAAGGCGTTGAGGATGGCGTCTTTGGCCTGCTTGATTTCCGAGTCGGTGATTGGCCGGGTGGCAAGGTCAGCGATATTTTCGTTGAGCGCCTGTACGGTCTCAATGGTGCTTTGGCTCTTAGTAGCGGCGACGAATTGAATAATGCCAGGATGACCGAAGTTGGAGCCGATGCCGCCGCCTACACTGTAGGCCAAGCCGCGCTTGGTGCGAATGTCGTTGAAGAGGCGGGAGGAAAATCCGCCGCCAAAGGCTTCGTTGAAAACCGAGATGGCGTAGTAATCCGGATTGTTGCGCGTTGTGCCGAGCGCAACCATGTGAATGCTGCTTTGATTCACGTCGTCCTTGGGGATGAGATAGTAGCCGGGCTGGGCGGATTGATATTTGATTTCATCTTTCGCAAATTCGGGGCCTTTGGGCCATGAGTCGAATGCTGTGCGCAGCTTGGCTTCCATGGCCGCCGAATCAAAATCACCGCTGACGCCGAGGATGATGTTGTTGGGATGAATATAAGTTTTATGCCAGTCGATGAGATCCTGACGGGTGATGGCCGCGATGGTGGAATACTCGGGCTCGCGAGTGTAAGGATTGTTGGAGCCATAAGCCAGCTTAGCGGATTCGCGTCGCGCAATGCCGCCGATCTGGTCGTTGCGGCGGGAGATGCTGTCGTCGGCTTGTTTCTGGGCGATATCCAGTTTGTCGGCGCGGAATTCGGGATCGTGTAACAGGTCGTTAAAAACTTTGAAGACATCGTCGAAGTCGGCTTTGAGGCAGGACAGGCTGATGCTGGTTTGGTCGGGACCGCCGCTGGTTTCAACCTTTGCGGCGCGCACTTCCAGGAAATCGTCGAGCTGATCTCCGGTCTGGTTTTTGGTTCCACCGGTACGCCAGACTTCTCCGAACAAATCCACCAACCCAACCTTCGCAGCTGGTTCGTTGCTGGATCCGCCGCGAATTGTTGCCGATGCATCGATCAGAGGAAGTTCGTGATCCTCCTGCAAGAAGATGATCATGCCATTTGCGAGCTGGATGCGCTTGGGTTGGGCGGGATGAAATGCGGGCAAAGGAGGCGTTGGGATTTGCTGATAGCTTGTGACCTGCGCGCGGGCTGCGGGAAGCGTGATCGAAGCCACGATGGCTGCGAGGAGCAGCAATAGAGCAATCCGGATTTGTTGGCTGGAGAATTCTCGTGTCATCGTGCACCGCCTTGTGCAGAAGAGGAGTGACTTGAGGAAGATTGCTCGCCGGAATTCTCGGCGGCTCCGGAGACGGTTTCGATTATGCCGACGGTACGGTTCGTATCCGTGAATGTCTCATTGGCGACGCGGCGGATATCCGCTTTGGTGACTTTGTCGATGCGATCGACGGATCGAAATAGTTCCCGCCAGTCGCCGTAGCGAGTTTGATAGGTGGCAAGTTGCGTAGCGAGACCTTCATTATCGGCGAGGCCGCGGATCAGATTCGCTTTGGAGCGGGTCTTGATCATCTTCAATTCGTCGTCGCTAATGTCTTCTTTCTTCAAGCGGTCAATTTCCGTGTGGATAGCGTCCGCCATTTCCTGCGGCGTGTGCCCAGGGAGCGGGTAAGCATAGAAGGCAAACAGGTGTGGATATTTGATTCCAGGCAGACCGGTAAAGCCGGCGGCGAAGGCCGCGATTTTCTTATCCCGTACCAAGGCTCGATAGAGCCGGGAAGTTCGGCCTTCCGACATGAGATCGGTGATGGCGTCGTAAACAGCATCGTCCTGGCTTCGATAATCCGGGCGGTGATAGCCCTCGAGATAAAGTGGCTGGGTCTTTTCTTTCAGTTCGATTCTGCGCTCGGAATTCTGCGGCGGCTCGGTAGTGGTGGTTTCATCCGGTTTTTGGCTGGTGGGGAGACGGCTAAAATATTTTTCGAGGATCGGCATGGCTTCGGACGCTTTGACGTCCCCGGCGACGGCGATCACCATGTTTGAGGGAACGTAATAGTGATCGAAAAAGCTCTTGGCATCGGTGGCGGAAAAAGTGTTGAGATCGGAGATCCAGCCGATGGTTGGCCGGTGATAGGGATGAGCCTCAAAGGCCGCGGCATTAAATTGCTCAAGCAACCTTCCGACGGGACTGCTGTCGGTACGCATGCGGCGCTCTTCGATGACGACATTGCGTTCCTTGTAAAACTCACGCATCACGGGATGAAGGAACCGCTCGGACTCGAGGTAGGCCCACAGCTCCAGGCGATTAATGGGGAGGGAATAGTGGTAGCCAGTTTCGTCATAATCGGTGAAGGCGTTCAGATCCTGGCCGCCGCTTTGCTCGATAATTTTGCCGAATTGATTCGGTACGACGTATTTGTCGGCGGCGGTAATGGCGTCTTTCCATTCTTTTTCGAGCTGCTTTAGCCTGGCTTCGTCGCGGCCCACGGTTTTGTCGCGCTCGCGGATATAGGCGGCGTAGGTGACCTCAACTTTTGCAAGAGCAGGTTTTTCGGCGGCGTAGTCTGTAGTGCCGATTTTGTCTGTGCCTTTGAATGCCATGTGTTCGAACATGTGTGCCAGACCGGTCTGCCGCATGGGGTCCTGGGCGGAGCCGGCATCGACCAGCGTGAAGAACGAGAACACCGGAGCCTCTGGACGCTCACAGACGATCAGGGTCAGACCATTGGGAAGCTTTTTCACCGTGATGCGCTTCTCGAATGAAGCAGCGTCCTGGGCCGAAAGGATCGTGTTTAGAAAAATCGTGGTCAGAAAGAGAATGACGGCGAGGGGCTTGAGGACACGACGTTTCAATGGACCTCCGAGGAGCCGGTGCGGATACGAAACAATTTGTTGAGCACCTGCAAAACCAAGCAGACAGAAATTTGAAATTACGTGTCGAAGAGGGAGGTTGTCAAACCTGCGGTGTCAGTCGGTAGTGGTGCAGCCGATCGCATTGCAGTTGAATAACATTTCATTTTGTCACCCCGAACCGGCGTCTTTAGCCGGCGAGGAATCTGTATTGGCCACGCAAAAGCAGACTCCTCGCGCGATAAAGCCGCACTTGGGAATGACAAATTTTCAGGTCCAGCATTACCTATCAAATCTGGCATGTACGTGCGTTCGGTGGTCGGGTAGCGCCAGCCCTCTATTTTGTATCGCTGTGAATTTAGGGCACAATGTCTGCTGGAGCGCACAGAAGATGGATTCCAGCGTTGAGATTCAAGGCAAACAGCTCAAGCTGTCGAATCTGGAAAAAGTTTTGTATCCTGCCGCCGGGTTCACCAAGCAACAGGTCATCGATTACTACGCGCGCATTGCTCCAGCGATGTTGCCACATCTTGAGGGGCGGGCGCTTACCCGCAAGCGCTATCCCAACGGCGTGGACGCCGAGTTTTTTTACGAAAAAAATGCGCCCATCCACCGGCCCGATTGGGTAAAGACTGCGCCGATCTGGAGCGAAGGAAACCATCGCACGGTCCATTACATTCTGGCTAACGATTTGGCAACGCTGATCTGGCTGGCGAATCTGGCGGCAATCGAGTTGCATCCGTCGCTTGCGCTGGCCAGGGATATTACGTGTCCGACGATGATGGTCTTCGACCTGGATCCGGGACCTCCGGCGAATATCGTGCAGTGTTGCCAGGTAGCGCTTTGGCTGCGCGAGGTCTTTGAGAAATTTGGGTTGCAGAGTTTTCCGAAGACGTCAGGCTCGAAGGGGCTGCAGATTTATGTTCCGCTGAATACCCCGACCAGTTTTGATGAGACCAAGACTTTTTCACGCGCGCTGGCGCAATTGCTCGAACATGAGCATCCGGGCTTGGTGCTGTCGGATATGAAGAAGCATTTACGCACGGGCAAGGTTTTTGTGGATTGGAGCCAGAACGACGAGCATAAGACGACGGTTGCGGTTTACTCGCTGCGGGCCCGGGAAAGGCCTACAGTTTCTACGCCGGTAAGTTGGAAGGAAGTGGAAGTGGTGTTAAAAAAGAAAGATCCGACTCTGTTGGTGTTTGAGGCGAAACAGACGGTGGCGCGGGTCGAGAAACTGGGCGATCTGTTTGCTCCGGTGCTGACTTTGAAGCAAAAGCTGCCTGACCTCAGGAAGATTGCGGCATCCGCCGGGGAGAAAGATCCAGAGCCGGTTTCAATTGCGGCTCAAGCGAAAGAGCGGTCGGCGCGTGGGAGCGGTCACGCAGACCGGAAGACCGCGAAGACCGGTACGACGAAGGTTGGTACAACGAAGTCCAATGCGGCGCGCAAGGCGAAGCGCAAGGTATAATCCGTCCCAACCGACTTGCCGCAAGACTGCCATGGCTCAATTATTTGTTGGAACTTCGGGATGGGCCTACCCAACGTGGAAGCCTGATTTTTATCCGGCCAAGCTCGCGCAGACCAGATTCCTTGGCCACTATTCCACCCAGCTCAACACCGTCGAAGTGAATTTCACTTTCCGGCAGCTGGTGAAAGAGACCACGGTTCAGAAGTGGATTCAGGAAACTCCCGCACATTTTCGTTTTGGAATCAAGGCACATCAGGTGATTACGCACATCAAGCGTTTGAAAGGGACGGAAGATTTTGTTCCCCGTTTTCTGCAAACGATTGAGCCTTTGGCGAGCGCAGGCAAGCTGGGGCCGGTGCTGTTTCAACTGCCTCCGAATCTGAAGGCGGACGTTGGTCTGCTTGAGACTTTTCTTTCGACGATTCCCCGCGGAGTGCCGTCAGCGTTTGAGTTTCGGCATGAGTCGTGGTTCGGAGAGGCGACGTGGGAAGTGTTGAAGATGCATGGAGTCGCGCTCTGTGTGGCGGAGACCGAGGAACGAACTACGCCTGATGTGGTGACTGGGGCGTTCGCTTATTACCGCTTTCGCAAGCCGAATTACACGGCGGACGAACGGCAAGAGATGGTCCGGCGCATGGGGCAGCATAGAGCTGAGGGGCGCGATGTGTTCGCTTACTTCAAGCATGAGGAGACGCCGGAGGGGGCGCTCTATGCGGTCGAGTTGCTGCGGGAGGCTGGGCAAAGTTAACGAACCGCTGGCTGCTGTAGTTATGACAGATGTTTCTGTAATCCGAGTAATCACTTTCGTTTGCGTCTGATAACGCGCATGATGAATTCCTTCCTATGGCGTTGCAATCGAGTTCAGCGGTGCTTTCCGGTTTTCTTGACTATTTGAAAATCGAGAAGGGCCTGGCGGCGCTTACCATCAGCGCCTACAACTCCGATCTATGTCAGTTTTCTGAATTTCTCGAAAAACGCGAGCGCTCAATTCTGAAGGCACAGCGGACTGACGTGCGTAAATTCCTGCAACAACTGTTTTCCCATCAGGTAGATGGGCGCAGCGTAGGCAGAAAGCTCTCGGCGCTGCGGCATCTTTATCGATATTTGCTTCTCGATAAAAAAATTGATCATGATCCGACGCTGGATATTGAATCGCCCCGGCAATGGAAGGTGTTGCCGAAGGCGCTGGCACGAGACGAAATGGAGGCCACGCTGGCGGCTCCGGTTGCAAGGAAGGCCGTAGGCCCTGGCAATGAAAAGCAGGCCGCGGCATTGATTCTTCGTGATCGCGCGATGCTGGAGGCTTTTTATGCAGGCGCACTGCGGGTTTCAGAGATGGCGGGCGCGAAGCTTGAAGACCTGAAGCTCGAAGCGGGATACATGCTGGTACGCGGCAAGGGTGACAAAGAGCGGGTGGTGCCGCTGGGAAAGGCGGCGCAGGGTGCGCTCGCGCAATATCTGTCGCAATCGCGGCCGGGGCTGGTCGCGGCAGGGAATCGTGGCGCCGCTAATTCACATTTGTTATTTGTCGCACGCGGCGGACGCAAGCTCACACGCCAGCGTATATGGCAGATGGTGCGCGCTGCTTCGGCTGCTTCGGGACGAGCGGCTTCTCCACATATGCTGCGCCACTCCTGTGCAACGCATATGGCGGAGAACGGAGCGGACCTTCGCACCGTGCAAACTATTCTGGGTCATGCCGATATTTCGACCACCCAGGTCTATACGCATCTGGCGCTCGACCGGCTCCGGACGGTATATCAGAAGCATCATCCGAGGGCGAAAGCGCGATGAAAGATAAAACTGACACGGTCGCCGCCAAAGCTGTTGCCGACTTCATTCGGCATTTGCGGGAGCGCAATGCTTCGCCGCATACGGTGAAAGCCTATTCGAGCGATCTGTTGCTTTTCGCCACCTATGCGGGTTCACGCAGATGGAATCAGATCGACCACGTCGCCATCCGGGGATTTCTATCGCAACTCTATGACAAAGGGTTGAGCAAGACTTCCGTGGCGCGCGCTCTGGCGGCGGTGCGATCGTTATACCGGTGGCTGGCACGTGAAGGGGTGGTGGAACAGAACCCGGCAAAGCTTGTGGCCACGCCGAAGCTAGCAAAGAAGTTGCCACGGGTTCCGACGATCGAGGAGATGAACTCCGTTATCGATGGGGAAATGCCGGAAGTGGCAGCTTTTCCGGAGCGCGACCGTCTGATGCTGGAATTGCTATATGGATGCGGCATTCGAAATTCAGAGTTGACCGGGATCAATCTCGATGACATCCGGTTAAGCGCGGAAGCCATACTGATCCGCGGCAAAGGTAAGAAAGAGCGCTATGTTCCGTTTGGCGGTGCGGTGAAGGCTGGACTCTCGGTGTACCTACCGGAGCGGCAGAAATGCCTCGGCGCGCGTGGAAAACAGTGCGCGGCGCTGCTCATCAACCGGCGCGGAGGGCGACTCACGACACGCAGCGTGGGCCGCATCATCAAGAAAATTGCAGTCGCCAAGGGATTATCTCCCGATGTTCATCCGCACACATTGCGTCATGCTTTTGGGACTCACATGCTGGAAGAGGGCGCGGATCTGCGCGCTATTCAGGAATTACTCGGCCACGAACGGCTAGCTACCACGCAGCGCTACACCCAGCTTTCTATGAAGCATGTCTTGCAGGTCTACGATCAGACGCATCCGCGGGCGAAGTAAGAGTTTTTTCTGAGTTTAAGTGTGCGTCCGCAAACGCTCCCACATTGTGACTACTCGGGTTTTCAAATCCGCAGTCAGCTCCTCATAAGCAGCGTCTGACGCATCGCTTTCCGGCGGGGGAATAATTGGATCGCCGATGGTCATCTTCAAGGGAGCAAAACGTTGAAAGGATTTATTGCGCGGCCAGGCATCGTAGAATCCCTCAATCGCGATGGGCAGAATCGGCGCCTGGAGATGAATGGAGAGAATTGCGGCACCCTTCTTGAAGATCTTCGGTGTGCCGTCGATCGAGCGCTCGCCTTCGGGATAGAGAATCAGGGGCCGACCCTGGCGCAATCCGAAGGCGCCGGCACGCATGGCGGGAACGAGATTTGCATCGGGATCGACAACCACAACCCGCAGGGAACGAGCGAGGCGCAACATGATTCCTTTGCCGAAAATTTCGCTGGTGCCCACAGCAAAAACTTTGTCGAAGACTTTCGGCGGTAGAACGCTGGCGAGAATCAGGGGATCGAGATAACTCTGATGATTCGAACAGAGGATGTAAGGGCCGGTCTTTGGAAGGTTCTCAATTCCGTTCACATGCAGGCGAAAACGGTCGAGGGCAATGACTTGCGTGAGGCGCGAAACCAGGTACCAGAAGGCAGAACTCACCGGTTGCGGCCGAACCAGGGAGACGACGGCGGAAGGATCGGGATCTTCGCGCAGAATGGCTTGCCATCCTGCGAAGGTGTGGCGCGTTCCGGGCGCGCCCGCTCCGCTCGCCGCGCTGCGCAGGACGGCATCCACCAAATCGCGGACGGTGTAGATTCCAGCGAGTTGTGACTCCTCCACATTGCCGCCTAGTTCATCTTCCATGTGACTGAGTAGTTCGACGCGCTGCATGGAATCGAGGCCGAGGTCTAGTTCCAAATTGTGATTGGGCCGAAGGCCTGGTAGCGTATTCGCGGAAGTCTCGCGAATGACCTTCAAAGCGCGCTGCACATTGGGCTGGTCGAGCCAGGAGCTTTCCTCGTCTGTAAGCGGTTGCTCCGTGGGAAGGTCTGACTCCGCTGAAGCTTTTCGGGTTTGATTTGCTTTTACGCGCTTCTCCACCTCGAAGCGCTTGATTTTTCTGGTGGTGGTGCGCGGCAAGTCTTCCTGCCAGATTTCATAACTGCCAAGGCGCTTGGTGGAAGCGATCTGCTGCGACAGGCTTTCGACGTCGAAGCGGATCACTTCTTTGGCGTTGACGATTTTTCTTTGGCGCAGCACGTCGAAGTTGGGCACAATCACAGCGTGCAGGCGGTCGCCACCTGCGCTGGCATTTCCTTCGAGGCCGATGGCGGCAAGCTCTTTGATGTAGGGCGACTTCAAATAATGGGTTTCAACTTCTTCCGGATAAATATTTTTTCCGTTGCTAAGGACGATAATTTCTTTCTTGCGTCCAGTGAGAAATAGATTGCCGCGAGAGTCGAGATAGCCCAGATCGCCGGTGTAGAACCATCCATTGCGCAAAACGGCGGCGGTTGCATCGGGGCGATTCCAGTAGCCTTTCATTACTACCGCTCCGCGCAGAACGACTTCACCGCTGCGAGGGCCGCCATCTTCTTGATGCTCCGGATCCATGATTCCGGCATCAACGATTCCGGCATCAACGATTCGGGCTTCAACGCCCTTCAGAGCCTTGCCTACGGACCCGATAACATTATCCGCAGGCGAGTTGGCGAAGACTGCGGCGGTGGTTTCGGTCAGGCCATAGGCCTGGAGAACATCGATGCCAAGGTTGTGGAAATCAGTAGCGATGGCAGGATCGAAACGTGACCCTCCGGTGACCAGATAGCGCATGCTTTGGCCGAGGGTGTTGTGTACCTTGCGGAAGAGTATGGGGCCAGCGTTGATGCCGACCCTTCTCAAAGCACGATTCGCCGTGACCAGGACCTTAAATATTCGCCGGGTTAGCGGTCCACGCTTTTCAACTTCCTTAAAAATTCGTTCGTGGATCAAATTGAAAAACTGGGGGACAACCGCAAATGCAGTGATGTTGCGCTCTTGCAGTGCGCGAAGAAGTTCGGCGGTGTTCAACGTTTCGAGGTACACCACTCGCGCGCCCTTGACCAGCGGAAGCAGAAGATTCGCCATCTGCGCCAGCACATGGAACATGGGGAGCACACCGAGCAGCGCGTCCGCAGGGCCGATGTCGACCCAATGGAATACCGCTTCCACTTCGCCTTGAAAATTGGCGTGAGTCAGCATTACCCCTTTCGGATCCGCAGTGGTGCCAGAGGTGTAGAGCAAAGCGGCGACGTCTTCGGCCCTTGAAGGCGCAGGCCTGAAGCTTCCGGGGCCGGCTGCGAAGATCGTGGGCAAATTCGCCAGGTATGGCTGGTTCGAAGAATCGCTGCTCTGGCGCTCGGGATCCATGAGGACCAAGCCGATCTCCAACTTCGCGGCGGATTCCCGAGCAATTTGAAAATGCCTGGCATCAAAAAAAAGAACGGACGCGCCGCTGTCTTTGAGGAGGATTGCGAGTTGATCGGCGTGGAGAGCGGTATCGAGTGGAACGACGGTGCAGCCGGACGCGATGATGCCGAGATACGCGGCTACCCACCTGGGATGGTTATCGGCGAAGATCGCCAAGCGAGAGCCGCGGCCGAGACGGCTCTCGTCGATCCAGCGGCCGATCGATTCAGCCATTCGCCGCAGTTCGGCATAGGTGCAGCTTTCAACCTGGTCATAGCGCTGGAGTTCGAGGGCGGTATTATTCGGCCATTGGGTCTCGCAGTCCAGAAAACGGTCATAAAAGGTAGGCATGGACAATAAGCGTGGTTTCGTGGGGACTATACACGAAAAGTATATGTGCCGCCGAGTATAGCGCCTGGGTTCTTGTAGCGGTTCGCAGCATCTAATTATGCTAGGCTAAAAGGGGTAGCCTGGGGCGATTCCGTCCACTGAAGGATCTCACAGTTTGCTTAATACTCTGATTGGCAAGGTTTTTGGGACCAGCAACGAGCGGGTTGTTAAGGGGTTGATGCCGCGGGTCCAGGCAATTAACGCCCTCGAACCGGAGATGCAGAAGCTCACGGATGATGAGCTGCGCGCTAAAACGGACGAATTCCGCCAGCGCATTCAGGAGCGGTTGAGCCGCGTCGCCAAGAGTCCGGTGGCGGAGCCGGATGGCGAAGCTGACGTTGATCTCGATCAGGCGAAAAAATTTGAGCAAGAGCAGTACGAAGCCTTGCAGGAAGTTCTCGACGAGATCCTGGAAGAGGCGTTTGCCGTAGTCCGCGAGGGTGGACGACGCGTGCTGAACATGCGCCACTTTGACGTGCAGTTGATTGGCGGGATGGTGCAGCACCAGGGCAGGATTTCTGAGATGAAGACCGGTGAAGGTAAAACGCTGGTCGCGACGCTTCCGGTTTATCTGAATGCGCTGAGTGGCCGCGGAGTGCACGTAGTCACGGTGAACGACTATCTGGCCAAGCGCGATTCGGAATGGATGGGCAAGCTTTACCGGTTCCTGGGTCTTACGGTTGGCGTGATCGTTCATGATCTTGATGATGAGCAGCGCCGGGCTGCTTATGCCGCCGATGTGACGTATGGGACGAACAATGAGTTCGGCTTCGACTACCTGCGCGACAACATGAAGTTCGATCTAAAAGACTGTGTGCAGCGCGGGCACAATTTTGCCATCGTCGATGAAGTCGATTCGATTTTGATCGACGAAGCTCGTACGCCGCTGATTATTTCCGGAGCAAGCGAGGAATCGACTGACAAGTATTACCGTGTTAACCGAATTATTCCGAAGCTGGAGAAGGGTGAGGAACTGGACGTCCCTCCTGGTGAGCCAGCGCAGCTCACGGGCGACTTTGTGGTGGACGAAAAGCACCGCAACATTACGGTTACGGATGAAGGCTGGGAAAAAGTCGAGCAGCTTCTGGGTATTGGGAATATTGCCGATCCGGAGAATTGGCCGCTCAAACATCACGTCGAAACCGCGGTGAAGGCGCACGCGCTTTATCGCCGCGATGTGGAATATGTCGTGAAAGACGGCGAAGTGATCATTGTGGATGAATTCACTGGCCGCATGATGCCGGGGCGCCGCTGGTCGGATGGTTTGCACCAGGCGATTGAAGCGAAAGAAGGTGTGAAGATTGAGCGTGAGAACCAGACGCTTGCCACCATTACCTTCCAGAACTATTTCCGCATGTTCAAAAAGCTCTCCGGGATGACGGGTACGGCGGAAACCGAGGCGGCTGAGTTCGACAATATCTACAAGCTTGAAGTCATCGTGATTCCGACGAATAAGCAGATGCTTCGGCTGGAGAATCCTGATGTTGTATTTCGTACGGAGAAAGAAAAATATTTTGCAGTGGCTGACGAGATTCAGAAACTCCACGAAGCAGGGCAGCCGGTTCTGGTCGGAACGACCTCGATCGAAAAGTCGGAGCGGCTTTCGGAGCTCCTGAAGAAAAAAGGTTTGAAGCAGCATGTGGTGCTGAATGCCAAGTTCCACGAGCGCGAAGCGGAATTTGTGGCCCAGGCTGGACGCAAAGGCATGGTTACCATTGCCACGAACATGGCAGGCCGCGGCACCGATATTTTGCTGGGCGGCAATCCTGAATTCATGGCCAAGCAGGAGTTGGTGAAGAAGGGAATTGCGCAGCAGTTGCGCGTGGCAGAGGGCAAGATTGAAGGTCCGCAAGAGGACGGGATTACTTCGATTTTCTACTACAACGGGAACGAATACGCGCTGCCGACAGAAAATTGGACCGAAGCTCTTTCCCGCTACAAGGCGCAGACTGATAAAGAGCACGACGAAGTGATTGCTGCCGGCGGGCTGCATATTCTTGGCACGGAGCGCCACGAATCGCGGCGCATCGACAATCAGCTTCGCGGACGCGCCGGTCGGCAAGGAGATCCCGGGTCGTCGCGGTTCTATCTGGCGCTGGAAGACGACCTGATGCGCATCTTTGCCAAGGAGTGGGTCTCAAAACTGCTTGAGCGGTTGGGCATGGAAGAAGGTATTCCCATCGAATCCAAGCTCATTAGCCGCAAAATTGAGGGTGCGCAGAAAGCCATCGAAGGCCAGCACTTCGAGTCCCGCAAACATTTGCTGGAATACGACGATGTCATGAACAAGCAGCGCGAGGCAGTGTATGGCCTGCGCCGGCGTCTGCTCGAAGGGATGGATCAGAAGGATCTGATCCTCGAGGAGTATGTCTCCGGCATTCTGGGCGGTTTGATGGACGAATATTGCCCGCCTAAGACGCACGCGGATGACTGGAACATCAAGGGTCTGAAAGACGCCATATTCACGCGGTTTGGGGTGGATTTTCTGGCTGAAGGAGTGAAGCCGGAAGTGCTGAACCGCCAGGAATTGGGCGATGCGATTTTCGAGAAACTGAAAGAGCGCTACGACGCGAAGGAAAAGCTGATCGGTCCCGATGCCATGCGCCACCACGAGCGCATGATCATGTTGAGCGTGCTCGACTCGCAATGGAAAGATCACCTGCTCAGCATGGACCACCTGAAGGAGGGCATTGGCCTGCGCGGTTATGGCCAGCACGATCCTCTGGTGGAGTACAAGAAAGAATCCTTCGAAATGTTCGAGGCGATGCTGCAGCGCTTTCAGGAAGACACGGCGCGCTATCTATATCTCATGCAGATTATCGAGCGTCCGCCGGATCAGAGCGTGGGCGGTCCGCAAGCGGGTGGACCTGATGGTCACGGTCCGGACACGGGAGTTCCCGCAGGACAGGGAACTGGCGGCAACGGCCATCATCCTCCGCGGCTGGTGGCAACTTCGGCTGACGATCTGGAAGAATCTTTTATGCGCCGCAAGCGGCGTGAACTGGCACAGGCACGCATGGCTGGAGGCGGGGAAGCGCAGCCCGTGCAGCAAGTCGTCCGTGGGCAGGAAAAAGTCGGGCGCAACGATCCTTGTCCGTGCGGATCCGGGAAGAAGTTTAAGAAGTGCCACGGGGCGTAAGGGCGGAGAGAATCAAGTAAGGTTCGCTATTTGTTGGCTGCTCCGATCGCCTTGAAGGTCATTTCAGCTACTCGGCTGTTGGACCGCGCTTTCCAATCCAAAAACAATCCAGCGTAATTTGTGGTGATGTAGTCTTTTTTCTCCACTCCCAACTTTATCGCGACGGCATCTATCCATCGGGAAGGTCCTTCAATCTCACAGAAATTTCCTATCGGTGTTTCGTCCAGCACTACCTGACCCTGGCCGTCGGTCCACTCAGCGCGAAACTTTTCGTAGCGGAATGATGGCGAATATCCAAGAGCCCGCAGAATTAAATCCATTTTCTTGCCATCGCCCACGGACGTTTCCAGCTCTTTACGGCTGCTGTGAGTTGTAATTTTTCCCTTGCTCTTGTGGGTGAGCGTCCACTTTGAGCCGTACTCGCGCAAACGGAGGAGTTCCTTGCGATTGCGGAGAACTTCTCCCGGCAGGTCGTACAGGGTGTTCATCTCATGAGCGCGTTTCGTCACCAGGCGAAATCCTGCGGAGCGCAACTTGCGCGTAAGGGCGCGCTCATTCGGTACGCGGAACTTGATTTCGATTTCCTGGTTCGAAGCCATAACAAGGCAGTATAGGACGCGACGCGGCTAGCTGAAGGTTGGCAATTTCACCAGGTCGTCTTTCGGAACCTCTTCCATCGGCTCTCCAGCTTTGCGCCAGGCGGCCAGGCCGCCGACGATTACGAACGTGTTGAATCCTTTTTCCCGCAGCAGGTGCGCCACCCGGGCGCTGGTTGCTTCGCGCGCTCAAGTACAGTAAAGATAAATGTCCTTATCTTTAGGAAGAATCTTGATTTCGTCTTCCAGGTTATTGGGCTCGATGCGGATGGAATTCTTGATTCGCGCCGTACCAGCGTCGTAATAGCCATGGCTGCGGACATCGACGATTAGCACATGGCTGGCGTCACCGGAGGCGATGCGCCGGGCCAGTTCCTCCACCTGAACCCGAGGAACAACGCGGTAAGTCTTGTTTTTGTCGTATTGCACAAGGCGATAAATTGCGTAGACCAGGATGGCGGCAAGCACCACTACTTCCGTTGCTGTGCCGGCCGTGCGAAAGCCACGCAGAACCGCAGCCAAAAAATCCCGGGAAACGTAGCCCAGAGCCAGATAGGTGAACGCGTAGAGCGTGGCACCGGCAAGGTCGAGTTGCAGAAACTGCCAGTAACGCATCTTCATGCTGCCGGCAAGCGGAGCAGCCATGGTATTCACGCCGGGAATAAACTTGGCGACGACTAAAGTGATTTTTCCGCGCTTGTAAAACGACTCAGCGGATCGCAGGATGCAGGTTTCCGGATTGATCGAAACCCGGCAGAGAAATCCCAGGAGAGCCCAGCCCATATACCGGCCCATAAAAAATTCTGCCGTGTCTCCCAAGAGCAAGGCTGTCACGGCCGCCAGCAGCACGTAGGGACCCCATAGGGCATGCGCCGAAATGGCAGCTCCTGCGGCTACCAATGCGATCGCGGCGGGGAAAGGAAGGCCGATTGCCTCCACCAATAAACAGCCAAAAATGATTACGTACCCGTGACGCGACATCAAGAGAAGTAGATCCATCGAGGCTAATTGGATGAGATGACCTGGAAAAGGTCTCAAATATAACAAAATGGAAGTATAAACTGTTGCTCCTGAAAGTTGTTTCCAAAAAGGACGGAGCGGCCTTAGCCGCCCCGCCAGGCTTCTCTGACTTCTAATTACTGACTCATCGAGCCGCTTGTATTGCTGGCGTGGAGCATCTTGACGGTCATGATATGAACAGCATTCTTATCAGCGTAGACGTGAGCACTGATCTGTACGTGATGTCCATCGTGACCTTGCAGCTTGTCAGGATTGATCACGTCCCAGCTCTTGCCGTCGGCATCGTTCACAAACACGGTTTTGTCGCCTTCCACCTTCACTGTTCCTTTTAAGGTCTTCAAAGGAGCTTTGGGGGCGGAATTATCCGGAGCCATTTGTCCTTGCGACATAGTGTCTTGTTGCGCGAAAGCCATCAGGCTCATCGCGAAAGTCACTGCTAGTAGGCATACCATTAATTTTTTCATTGAGATCTCCTTAAATGCTCTTTTTTGGAAGCTCAGCCAGATTTGTTACCAGTGTCTTTTGTTACCTGTGCCTATTGAATACGTTCGGAAGGCCAGAACGGATTGTTTTGCTAGTCAAACAGCTTTTCGTTAGGTGCACGAGATCAGGCAAAAGTTGTAAGAATTAGCGATGTTGACCGGGCGGCGTTGATTTTGGAGGATTAAGCGAGTCGATTGGATCTACTATTCAGTCGCGTACTACTTTTCCCGAGCGACCACGAATTCTGGGGCCCACAGGAGTGCGCGCTTGATCTCGGAATCCGGAAAGGTGCAGATTGCTTTCTGTGCCGACTCAGCATAGCGTGCGGCGCGGTCGGTGGCTGCGTCGAGCGATCCGTAGCGCTGTAGAATCTCCATGATGTGAGCGTGGGTCACACCGTTGAAAGCGCGATCGCGCAGAATGGTTTCGATCTTGGCACGCTCTTCGGGCGTGCAGCGTTCCACCGCGTGGATCACCGCCATCGTGACCTTGCCTTCCCGCAGGTCGCTGGCAACCGGCTTGCCCAGAACATCTTCCGAGGCGGTAAGGTCGAGCACGTCGTCTACGATCTGAAAAGCCATACCGAGGTCGTGACCGTACTTGGCTACCGCTTCTTCCTGGGCTGGCGTTGCTCCACCCAAAATCGCTCCCATGCGCATGCAGACCGAAAACAGGCAAGCCGTTTTGCGGTAGATCAAATCAAAATGTTCTTCGAGCGAGATCAACTGGCCGAGCTTTTCCATCTGCAAAAGCTCGCCTTCCACCATCTGCTGCGTGAGTTCGATCAGGGTATCGAGGATGCGGAAGTTGCGCTCGTGCACGGCCACCTTGAAGGCCTGCATGTAGAGCCAGTCGCCGGCCAGCACACACTTGGAATTGCCCCATTGCGTATTCGCCGCGGGACGGCCGCGCCGGGTCTTGGCCTCGTCTATGATGTCATCGTGCACCAGGGTGGCGGTATGGATGATCTCAACGACTGCACCAAGTCGCACGGCGCCGCGCCCTCGATAATCAAAGAGTTTGGAAGAAAGAAAAAGAAGAGCCGGGCGGATCCGCTTGCCTCCGCCATTGCGCAGATATTCCCCAATCTCAGTGATGGCCTGCACGTTGGAGATCGTGTCGTGCCCGAACTCGCCTTCGAGGGCTGCGAGATCATCATGCAGCAGGTCGAAAATCTCTTTTCCGTTAATAGTGGGCGGGGCGCTCAATGTTGGTTCTCGTTTAGTTCGTACGAAAGTTCGTAAACTGCAGGTCGATTCCGAAATCGTGCTGCCTCAGCATGGCGATTACGTCCTGGAGCGTGTCACGGTCCTTGCTACTGATCCGTACCAGATCGCCCTGGATTGAGGCTTGCGCCTTCTTCTTTGAATCTTTTACCAGTTTCACAATGTCGCGAGCTTTTTCGATGACGATTCCTTGCTGCATAGTGACTTTTCGCTTGGCTGTGCCGCCTGCAGCGGATTCCACCGGGCCATAGGTAAGGCCCTTGATGGAGACTCCGCGCTTGACCAGTTTTTGCTGCAAAATGTCGTTCACCGCTTTCAGTTTGTACTCGTCGGCGGAATGCAGGACGATGGCGTCTTTCTCCAGTTCGATATTGGATTTCGAATCCTTTAGATCGAAGCGGGTGTGAATCTCTTTCAGAGCCTGCTGAATGGCGTTCGAGACCTCCTGCAGGTCGATCTTGCTGACAATGTCAAAGCTGTTGTCGGGCATCGAATTTCAATTCTTTCTGAAATGATGGAATCTTTACTCTTGAGGGTACCAGAAGAACTTTCCCGGAAGAAAGGTTATGGCACGGAAACTTTGCTTTCAGAGATTTCAGCCAGTTTGAAAAAATTGTAGAAGTTCTGCGTGGTGCGGTGACCAATCTCTTCCGTGGTTAAGCCTCGTAGTTCGCCCAGCTTTCGGGCGGTTTCTGTCACGAAGGCTGGCTCGTTCCTTTTGCCGCGGTAGGGAACGGGAGCGAGAAAAGGAGAATCAGTTTCGATCAAAAGACGGTCCAACGGTACTTCCATGGCGGCGTCGCGAATCTGCTGGGCTTTCGGAAAGGTAAGATTTCCGGCAAACGAAATCATAAACCCCATGTCGAGCGCACGTTTCGCTTGCGGCCAAGTTCCGGTGAAGCAGTGCAAAACGCCCCCCAACCCTTTCGACGTCCAGTGCTCATCCGTTAAACGAAAGAAATCTTCCCAGGCGTCATCGGCGCCGTCCGAGGGGCGGCAATGAATTACGATGGGAAGGCTGGCGGCCGCAGCTAATTCCATCTGGCGGATGAAAGCTGATTTTTGTACCTCGCGCGGCGAATGGTCGTAGAAGTAATCCAATCCAATTTCGCCCCAGGCGATCACCTTGGGATGGCGCGCCAAACTTTCCATCTTCTGATATGCGGCTTCATCCGCCAATCGCGCCTCATGCGGATGAATGCCCAAGGTCGCGTACATGAAGTCGTGCTTCTCGGCTAAGCGAATTCCGCAATCGACCTGGTCAGGACCGTCCCCGTTGCCGATGGCAACCAAGGCGCAGATTCCGGCGTCACGCGCCCGCGCAATGACTTGCTCGCGATCCGCGTCGAAGCGTTCGCCATCGAGATGGGCGTGTGAGTCGACAAACATAAAGGTTCTTCGAGATAAGCTGAGTCGAAGATGGGACTTTTCTAAGTTTTATTTGCGATAGTTAATACCGCAAGCGGAAACCAAGGTCCCTCGCCACGCTCGGGATGACAATTCACCTCTCTGCTCGCGTCTACTTCAACCGCGCGCCGACTGGTACATCTTCTAAAAATCCAGCCAGCACCGGCTTATCGCCCTCAAGCGACGCGGCTACGATCATGCCATTTGATTCCAATCCGCGCATCTTGCGCGGCGCAAGATTGGCCACAATCACCACTTTGCGCCCGACTAAAGTTTCCGGCGCATAGGCTTCGGCGATCCCGGCGAGGATCTGACGCACTTCGGTTCCAATATCGACTTCCAGGCGGAGTAATTTGTCAGACTTGGGCACTCTTTCGGCGACCTTCACCAGACCCACGCGCAAGTCGACCTTCACAAAATCGTCAATTGAAATCTTTCCGTTCGCGGGCACAGACTGCGAGGTCGCTCCTGCTGCGACTGGAGTTGGCGGTGCGTTTATTTGTTTTGGAGTTTCGGAAACTGGCGCCACAACCGTCGTGCCTCGCTGTTCCTCTTCCATTTTTTGCATCCTTTCAACCGCACTTTTGTCAGCCCGCGGAAACACTGGATGGATCTCTCCGAGTTTGGTTGCTAAAGGCAGTTGTCCCCAGGCCAGGTCGGTGAGAGCAAGCTTCTTGATGTCGCCCAATCCCAGCTGTAACCAAATCTTTGCGGTCGCATCCGGCATTACAGGGTAGGCGAGAGCAGTCGCGATCCGCAGGGCTTCCGCCGCGGTGTAAAGCACAGTCGCCAAACGGGCGCGGCTCGCTTCCTCGTGTGTTTCGCCCAGAGCCCAGGGTTCATTTTCTACAATGTATTTATCCACCGATGCAATGAGCGACCACGCAGATTCCAACGCCCGCGAGAACTGGAATTGATCGAACTGCGTTCCGAATTCGCGAATTGTCCTACGTGCGGTCTCAGCAACTGCTTCCTCGGCGCCAGTCTTCGAACCGCGCGATGGGTCGGGCACTTCGCCCTTGAAGTAACGGTTAATCATGGTCAAGGTGCGGCTGGCAAGATTTCCCAGTCCATTTGCGAGATCGGAGTTGTAGCGCTGAACGAGCGCGTCGAATGAGAAAGAACCATCCTGCCCGAAGACAACTTCGCGCAGCAGAAAATAACGCAGCGCGTCGGCGCCGAGCACGTCGAGAATAGTCTCCGTGCGCACAATGTTTCCGCGCGATTTCGACATCTTGCTTTCTTCAAATAGCAACCATCCATGCGCCACGATTGCTTTCGGCATTTGCAATCCGGCCGCCATCAGGAAAGCGGGCCAGTAAACGCAGTGGAAGCGAACAATTTCTTTGCCGATCATCTGCACGTCGGCCGGCCAGAATTTCTTGAACGCGTCCTGCGCTCCGGCGTGGGACGATCCATAACCGATGGCCGTGATGTAGTTCGCTAGTGCGTCCAGCCAAACGTAGATCACATGCTTAGGATCGTCGGGCACTGGAATGCCCCAGGTGAAAGTTGAGCGGCTGATCGAAAGATCGCGCAGCCCTGATTTCACAAACGAAATCACTTCATTCCGGCGCGCCTCAGGACGAATGAACTCCGGATTGTTATACAGCTCCAGCAGTTTGTCCTGGAATGCCGAAAGCTTGAAGAAGTAATTTTCTTCATGCACCGTTTCGGTAATGCGCCCGCAGGTGGGACAGGGATCACCGGGCTGAGCGCCATCCACATAGAGTTCGTCCGATACGCAATACTGTCCGGTATATGTTCCTTTGTAGATGAAGCCGCTATCGCGGAGCTTGCGGAACAATTCCTGCACGCGCTTCATGTGCCGTTCTTCGGTGGTGCGGATGAAATCGTCGTTAGAAATGCCCATCCGCTTCCACAGCGCTCGGAACTCGGCGGAAATCTCATCCGCATATTGTTGCGGAGTCTTGCCGGCTGCCTGAGCGGCCCGCTCGATCTTCTGACCGTGCTCGTCCGTTCCGGTGAGGAAAAATGTTTCGGACCCCAGTAGGCGCTGACGGCGGGCAATCGTGTCGCAGGCAATCGTAGTGTAGGCGTGGCCGATATGCGGCCGCGCGTTCACGTAATAAATCGGAGTTGTGATGTAAAACTTCTTGCTCATAAGTGGTGAGAAGCTAAAGGTGAAAGGCTTTTTCACCTCGGAGACCCTTTGCAACTTTCTCAGTTAAAGATTTTTATTCGTTACGTGATTCGATAGCTGGGTCGGAATGAAGATAAGCTCGCGCCGCTTCCTGCATTACAGTTTTCAGCGGCACCTTGTGCTGCGCCGCTATTTTGCGGCAATCCTCATATTCCGGCGCGTAATTAGTGATAGTCCCATTCATGCTGGCGATCTTGATGCGCACCTCGCCCCACGCCGTATGCACATTCTCCCATCGTCGCGCCAGGGTTTGGCGCGCTTCCTCGCGCCGCCGCACTCCCAGAGTGGTGGTTTCGGCGAAGATAAGGCGGGTTAGCTTAGCCGCGTGTTCCGGTTTACACAACACGGTCAGCAGCGTGCCAGGGCGATTTTTCTTCATTTGTACCGGCACGCCGAATGCATCAAGCGCGCCTTCTTCGAGTAAACGATCCATCACGTAACCAAAAACCTGGGGGTTCAAGTCGTCGAGATTGGCTTCCAGCACGCTAATGGTATCGGAAGCGGTTTTTAATATTGCACCCGCGACTGCACTCGACGAATTAGCTTCCCCAACAGTTAAACGAAGTACATTGGGATGACCACGAAAATCCCTCGACCCTGCGCCGTAACCGGACTTCTGGATTTTCATCTCCGGAAATGTTCCGAAGCGCGAAGCTAGGGTTTTCACTATGGCCGCTCCGGTCGGAGTTACCAACTCTGCTTGCACGCCGGAGGAATATACGGGTGCGTCTGTCAGCAACTCCACAGTCGCAGGGGCGGGAACGGGGATCGTGCCGTGCGCGCACTTCACAGTGCCGCCGCCTACGTTCAGCGGCGAACAGATAATTTCATCGACGCCAAGGGCTTCGACTCCAACCGCCGCGCAGATGATATCGACCATCGCGTCGACGGCGCCTACCTCGTGAAAATGAACGGCTTCAATGGAAGTATGGTGGATCTTTGCCTCGGCTGCGCCCAGCGATTCGAAGATAGCAGTGGCGGTTTTCTTAGCCTTTTCTGAGATCGGCGCAGCCGCAATGACCCGGCGAATCTCCGTTAATCCGCGGCCATGGGAATGCGAGTGGTGTCCCTGTTCGGAGTGCTGAGGCTGGTCATGTTTATGCGAATGTGATTTTCCGTGCGCATGAGCTTCAGCATGCGAATGCTGTTGCTCCCAATATTCCTCCCGCGGTAAGTCCTTCTCGCCATCTACCCAGACATCGACTTTAGTCGCAGCCACGCCGCCGCGGATAACCTGAGAGACCTCCAGGCGGGCGCCAATCTCCAGTGCCGAGACGGTCTCCTCCAGCAGTTGAGACGAGACTCCAGCATCGACCAGAGCGCCCAAAAACATATCGCCGCTGATGCCGGAGAAACATTCTAGGTAGGCGACACGCATAGAAAAGCACCGAAATTTCATCATAGGCAAGCAGGCAAATTGCGTCAAACCCGCGTCCGGATTCGCTCTGCTAAAATCACTGTTCTTCAAACACGCAGAGGAAACCCTTGTATCGTTATCTGGAACAGCGCCTGGCGCACAGCATTGTAGAGTTTCTGCAACGCCGTTATCCCGGGGCAGCGTTGCCTAAGGTTGTCATCGAGCAGCCGCCGAAGGTCGAACTGGGAGATTTTGCCATCCCTCTTTTCCCCTTCGCCAAGCCGCTGCGCACGGCTCCGTTCAAACTTGCCGAGGCGATTCGAACTGAGATCGGTTCCATTGAGGGCATTGCGGAGATGCAAATCGCAGCTCCCGGCTATCTCAATGTGAAGATCGATCGGACCTGGATGGCCGCGGCGTCGACGGCCGATCGGAAGCCACCAGTAGACATTCCGGCGGGAAAAATTCTCGTCGAACATACCAGCATTAATCCCAACAAGGCGGCGCACATTGGCCACTTGCGCAATGCCATTCTTGGAGACACATTCGTTCGGCTACTACGTTATGCAGGCAGGGCAGTCGATGTGCAGAATTACATCGACAATACCGGTGTGCAGGTGGCGGACGTGGTCGTAGGCTTCACGCATATTGACCAAAAATCTCGTTCCGAAATCGAAGCTCTTACTAAGCTGCCTCGCTTTGACTATTACTGCTGGGAACTCTATGCCCGCGTCTCGCAGTGGTATGAACAGGACAAAGCAAATCTGCAGGCACGGCGTGACACCCTTCACGCCATCGAAGATCCCGCAAGCGAAACCGCTGCTGTCGCCGAACTGATTTCGACTGCCGTGCTGCATCGCCATCTTGAAACCATGGACCGGCTCGATATCGAGTATGACTTTCTGCCGCGCGAGAGCGAAATCCTGCACCTGCATTTCTGGGATGCGGCGTTCACCAAACTCAAAGAAGCGGGCGTGCTTACTTTTGAGACGGAAGGCAAGAACAACGGCTGCTGGGTGATGCGGCGCGCTGGAACATCTTCCGCGACCGGGGAGACAGAGGAAACCGAAGGTAGTTCGGAACAGATTTCCGAAGATGATCAGAAAGTCATTGTTCGTTCCAACGGAACCGTTGGCTACGTCGGCAAAGACATCGCCTATCACATGTGGAAATTTGGGCTATTGGGGCGGGATTTCGGATATCGCAAGTTCTACCGGTATCCTAACCAGCATGATTGCTGGATTTCCGCCATGGAAGGCGATACAGATCATCCTCACTTCGGCGGCGTTGCCGAAATTTACAACGTAATCGACGCCCGCCAGTCGGAGGCGCAAAATACTGTTATTGAAGCCCTGCGCGGGCTGGGCCACAATGAGGCCGCCGATCACTACACGCACTTTTCTTACGAAATGGTTGCGCTTACGCCACGGTGCGCCGCGGAACTTGGGTACACACTGAGTGAAGAGGACAAGGCTCGGCCATACATCGAAGTCTCCGGCCGGAAGGGGTTTGGCGTAAAGGCTGACGATCTGATCGATCAGCTGATCGTCTCGGCCAAAAACGAGGTTGATTCGCGGCATCCGCAACTCAGCGATGCGGAGCGCGTGGCAATCGCGACCCAAATCGCCATTGGCGCTTTGCGTTATTTCATGCTGAAGTTCACCAAGCAATCGGTAATCGCCTTTGACTTTAAGGAGGCGCTCAGCTTTGAGGGCGAGACTGGTCCGTACGCGCAGTATGCGGTAGTTCGTGCCAGCAGTATTTTCAGAAAGGCTGGAATTGATCCTGACGCTTTCAGCAGAGAGTTCGCTGAAAGCGTCTCTGTGGCTGATCTGGCAAAGTATTTTTCTGATAAAGACGCCGACGAGATCTGGGGGCTCTGGCTGGCGGCGTCAAAAACCTCCTACATCATTTATCAATGTATTGCCACGGCGGAGCCGGCATATTTAGCGAAGCACGCCTTCCAGTTGGCGCAGCTTTTCAATACCTTTTACCATCGTTATCCTATTCTTAGTGAGCCTGAGGAGAAGCGGAAGCAGTTCTTGCTCGCTACCATTGTGGTTGCGCGCCGGGAACTTATTCGAATTTTGCAGGTCATGGGAATTACGGTGCCGCCGGTAATGTAAGGCGTGGGTTGCTGTTCAGGTGGATGAATGTTTCCAGGCGATTTGAGATCATTAGGGGTTGACTTTCGCCGCCATCCCCCAAAAGGGGGCGGCTGCATTCAGAAAATTTACGGCATCGCTAAAGCGGTGCCCTGATACGAAACCTTTATGTGCAGAAACATTAAAACGCTATTCAATTTCGATCCGCCGGTGAACGACGAAGAAATTCGCGCGGCGTCTTTACAATTTGTAAGAAAGATCACTGGCTTCAACAAACCCTCAAGAACCAATGAGGAGTCGTTCCTAGCGGCGGTGGAGGAAATTGCCGGTGTGTCGTCTCGGCTTCTACATTCGCTTGAGACTACGGCCCCACCAAAGAACAGGGAAGAAGAAGCTGCCAAGGCGAAGGCCCGCGCCGCGGAGCGATTTGGCGCTTGAGATCCTAAAGTCGGAGACCCTAGAGCGAAAGTGATGGCTTCTCTAAGAGCTTCTGCCGGCGATCAGCAGCCCCGCACCCACGACCACTAACACGACGCTGAGGGCGGGTGGAACTTTCTGGTCGTGCTCCGTGGTGACGCCAACGCGGGCATCGCCGACCCGCAAGCCATGATGCTCATGATGGGGCATGGGGATGAAGAATGAGATTATTCCCAGGACTAATACAACGGCTCCCGCCAAAGCCAGACCTTTCATGAAAAGCCTCCACGTGCGAAGTTCGGCTTGAGGGTTCGGATTCGAGCCGTTGAAACGAGTCTAAGATGCCGAAGTAGGGGAAAAGGCTGTGATGATGCCGGAAAGACTCCCCCAGCGGCTGAAGCCGCCATTGGAGATGGCGATTTATCGCAGCGGTGAACCGCTGCGCTACCTAAAATCTTAAGCTCGAGATCGACTTTTTTGTCAGGCTCTGAAGCCGTACCCTTTCAAAACGAATTCAAATTGCTCCATAACCCTAATTTGCGAAGCCTTTCACGAACTCCACCAAACTGCGCAGCGCAACGCCCGATGGTCCCTTTGCAATCCAGGGTTTCTGATCTTCCATCCATGCGGTGCCGGCGATATCGAGATGAATCCACGGCGTATCTTCCGCGAATTCTTTCAGGAACATCGCCGCATTGATGGCTCCGCCCCAGCGTCCACCGGAGTTTACGATGTCGGCTATAGTGGACTTGATATTTTCTTTGTATTCGTCATCCAGAGGCAGCCGCCACATTTTTTCGCCCGCTTCCTGGTTGGCTTTGTGCAGACGTTCGTAGATGGCGTCATCATTCGCGAAGACGCCGACATTTGCATAACCGAGCGCGATTACCACGGCTCCGGTCAGAGTTGCCGCGTCCACCAGGTGGGTGCAACCGAGTTGCCGCGCGTAGAACAATCCGTCAGCCAGAACCAGGCGGCCTTCGGCGTCAGTATTGATGATTTCAATGCTTTTGCCGGACATGGCGATTTGCACGTCGCCGGGCTTCTGGGCTTTGCCCGATGGCATGTTTTCGGTGGCGCACACGATGCCAATCACTTTCACCTTGGGCTTCAACATCGCGATGGCACGCATGGCGCCGATCATAGTTGCCCCGCCAGCCATGTCGTATTTCATTTTTTCCATGCCGTCGGCAGGCTTGATCGAGATGCCGCCGGTGTCAAAGGTAATTCCTTTGCCCACGAGTCCGAGCACAGGTTTCGCGGGAGCGCCGGCAGGCTCATAGGTCATCACAATAAGGGCGGGCGGCTCGTCGGAACCTTGCGCGACGCCCCAGAACGCTCCCATTTTTAGTTCTTTGATCTTGTCGGCGCCGTAGACTTCACACTTCAAACCTACTTCTTGCGACATTTTCTTGGCGCGCTCGGCGAGCAGAGTCGGCGTCATTCGATTGGAAGGTTCATTCACCAGGTCCCTGGTGAAGTTTTGCGATTCGCCGACGATTTGAGCTTCCTGCGCGGCTTTCTCCAGTGCGGAATGATCGGCATTGCCGCCGGCAACGATGGTGAGCGCGTCGATCTTCTGGTCTTTGCGGTCGCTGCGGTAGTAATCGGGATCGAAGTTACCGACCTGTGCACCTTCCACGATGGCGCTTACCGCTTCTTCGGCGGGAATGGAAGGAGGAGCAATGAAGGCGAAGCTGCGAATATCACGGGCTTTCAGGGTGCGTGCGGCTGCGCCGGCGATGCGGCGAAGTTCGTAGCTGGTGAACTTTTTTGCAGTGCCTCCGCTGATCAGCAACAGACGTTTTGCCTTCAGCCCGAAGGGTTTGTGCAGCAAGTTGGTCTCATATGATCGTCCGGTCAGTTCGCCGCTGGCGAGCAGATCGGACGCTACAGACTGTACTGCGCTGTCAGCAGTGGCGAGCTTAAGCTCCGGCTTTTCTTTTTTCGACGATCCAGAATTCGAGGATCCGGACTTGCCGTTCCCCGATACGTTGTTTTCGGCTTGATCCTTTGCGGCATGATCCAGAACAATGGCGACCAGGGCTTCGGTTTCGAGCTCAGCGGGCGTGGAGAATGAGAGAGTAGTTTTCATAGGTGGTTATAGGTTTTGGGCCAACCTCTCAGTATCGTCGGCGAGGCGGTGGGAGCGCAAGAGGCGACCCAAGATGGTAGCGCCTCAGTTTGAATTGCCTCGTATAATTCCTGCATGGCTAAACAGCGAGGTTCTCCAGACCAGCGAGGTTTTGGGGCCGAGAGCGACAAAATCGCCGAACAGTTTGTGCCGAATGAACGTTACAAAGCACAGCAGAAGGCGATGGCGCAAACTTTGATTGTAGCCGGTTTGAGTCCTGAACGGGTCGCAAGTATGCTTTCTGTTTCGATTGACCAGCCTTCAATTGACCGGCCGTCTGATGAGAAGCCGGAAGATCCTTAACTCTTCAGATCTTTAACTCTTAAGATCGTTAACTCTTAAGATCCGTAACTCCTCGCGTGGATTTTCTTGCAGTCTTTTCTTCGAGCTTGATGGAACTCACTGCCACGCTAAGCCGTATCTTGGCCGGGCGGGATGGCGGTGCTGGTGCGCCTGCGGTATGATTCCATCCCGTAGCAAGTCGAGGCCTATTTATGAAGATGATGCGGTGGATTATTGTTTTTCTGCCGGTGGTGACGGCGACCTTGATTACCGTGGCGGTAAGGGAGCATGCGGCGGCCGCGCCGCAAGCAACGTCCGCTCCGGTTGCGGGGCCTGCTGCCAACGCGGGAGCGGCAATGACCGGAGGCGCTATCGTGATGATGGGCGGCCCGCTTGCCATTCCCAACACCACCACGGCCATCAACTCCGCTACGCCCATGTCGCAGCGCATCGTGCATTACGAGATTGACGCCCATTACAACGCTACGACGCACACCGTCGATGCGAATGAGATTCTGACCTACCATAACCTGACGGGCCAGGCACTCGATCATTTTCCGTTTCATCTTTATCAGAATGCATTCCAGCCGAATTCCACGTTCGTGCGTGAGGCCAAGGTTGCGGGTAATCGCGATACCGGCTATGACAAGTGGGAAGGAAAGGAATATGGCTCGGAAGAGATCAAGAGCCTGGAAGTGGTGGGGCAGGGCGATCTGACTGCACAGTTGCAATATGTCGCTCCGGACGATGGCAACAAAGATGACAAGACGGTGGCCGATTTGCACTTGTTAAAGCCAATCGCCGCGGGAGAATTGGTGCAGTTTAAAATTGTTTTCCAGACAAAGTTTCCGGAGACGCAGGCGCGGTCGGGATGGAAACACGATTTCGTGCTGGGCGGTCAGTGGTTTCCGAAAGTTGGCGTGTGGTGGCACGGGGCATGGAACTGCCACCAGTATCATGCGATGACTGAGTTCTTTGCCGATTTCGGCGTATATGATGTGAAGCTGACGGTTCCGCAGTATGAAATTGTGGGCGCCAGCGGCCTAAGGATCGGCGAGGCCAACAATTCCGACAACACAAAAACCTACACCTACCATGCCGACGATATTCACGATTTTGCCTGGACGGCGAGCCCCCGTTACAAGGTGAAAGAATCCGTGTATCAAGCGCAGATGGGCCCGGTGCAAATGCGAATCCTCATGCAGCCGGCGCACTGGAGCCAGGTGGATCGTCATGAGAAAATTTTGCGCGAATCGCTGGAGCAGTTCGAAAGCCGGTACGGCCCTTATCCTTACAAAACGATCACCCTGGTCGATCCTGAGGATGCGGCGGCCGGAGGGATGGAGTATCCGACTTTTATAACCGGCGACACCAGTTGGTTTATGCCGGAGGGGTTGTACGAGCCCGAGGTAGTAATCGAGCATGAATTCGGACACCAATATTGGTATGGCATGGTGGCTACCAATGAATTCGAAGACGCGTGGATGGATGAAGGGATCAACAGCTACACGGAAGTGAAGGTGCTCGACGCCATTCTCGGCAAGAGCACATCGATCATGAATGAGGTGGGGGCCACGCTAGGGGAAAGGGAGGAGCAGCGGTTGGGCTACATCAGCGCCGCCAACCTCGATCCCATCGCGCAAAAGGCCTACGAGTATTACAGCTACAACTCGTATGGAGGCATCACTTATGGCAAGACGGCCAGCGTGCTGCTGACGCTCGAAGGGATCATCGGTGAAGATACGATGGCGAAGGCCATGCAAGTCTACTTCATGAAATATCGCTTCACGCATCCCACGAAAGAAGACTTTCTGAAAACGATTGAGGAAGTTTCCGGCCGAAATCTGCGCTGGTACTTCGATCAGGCGATCTACGGCTCGCCTGTAATGGATTACAAGGTGCTGAAGATTGACTCGTTCCCGGTGAACTGGTACGAGAAGACGGCGGGCTCCGGGAAGGATGATAAGAACACGGTGTATCGCTCTTATGTGTGGCTGCAACGAAAAGATAGTTTTGTCATGCCGGTGGACGTAGAGATTAAGTTCGACAACGGGGAAAAAGTTCGCGAGCGTTGGGATGGCGCAAGCCGCTGGACGAAGTTCATTTACGAGAAGAAAGCGAAAGTGGAATCGGCGGAGATCGATCCAGACCACACAATCCAGATTGATCGCGACAATTTCGATAACAGCTATACCCAGGAAGAGAACAAAAAACCAGTGCACAAGGTAGAGAATTACTGGCTATTTATCACGCAATGGGTTGGGCAGGCACTGGCGTGGTGGGCAGTTTAAAGCAGCGCGCGGTCGGAGTCGCAGGATTGTACGAAGGAAAAACGGATCGAGGTAGAGGCGAATGGCAGAAAATCAGGGTTTATTAGCGGACGGGTGGCGTAGGCTGGGTCTCAACAAGCGCTACATCGTGTGGTTCTATTTGCTAAATCTGCTGATCGCGGGTTTTGGGACCGCAGCCTTCAACCATCAGGCTGGTGCAATTCTCGATCACAGCATTTATTCGGAGAAGCTGTTGCGCGGGTTTGATATTGGCGTCCTGGTAGAAATGATTGCGCGCCCTGAATTTGGTCCAACCGACGCTTCGGCGACTTCTGCCTTGCATTTTGCTTTGTTTTTCTTGCTGGCGACGGCTCTGTTTCTGCCCGGAGTGTTTCAAGGTTATGCTTCCACCTACCGACTGCCGCGCGAAGATTTTTTCCGCGCCTGCGGGCGGAACTTGTGGCGTTTTATCCGACTGCTGATTGTGGCGGCGATTGTGTTCGCGATTGTTGCAGGGGCGCTTTTTGGTATCCGCATGCCTTTGTTAAAGAAGGCGGCGGAGAGCACCAACGAATTGTTGCCGTTCTATGTTTCGCTGGCGAGTCTCTGTGTAATTTTTCTGGTGATGACGACGCTACGCATCTGGTTCGATCTAGCCGAAGCGGATGTGGTCCTTAGTGACCAGCGGGCGGTGCGCAGATCGATTGGCAAAGGCTTTCGGCATATGTGGCGAAATCTTGGAACCCTGCTTGGCGCCTATGTTCTTGCCACGATTGTAGCCGCGATCATTCTGGGAGGCGGAATCCTGGTATGGATGAAGTTCGTTCCGGCCGCGAGCGTTGTGGGCGCAGTAATCGTCAGCCAGTTTACGTTGTTATTACTGCTGATTCCGCGCTTCTGGCAGCGCGGGGTTGCGGTGAGCTATTACTTGAGGAATATGGTTGAGCCCATCACGGTGCAGTCGTTCACGCCGGGCCCGGTTGGGTTGGTGGCCGTACCGGTGGTGAGCGAGCCGATTTCGCCTAAGGCTGTTCCGGATGCTCCCACCGGGCTGCAGGGCGCATAGGATCTTCGCATCGCGTGACCGTGCTCATAGAAGAACGATTGTGATCCCTGCATTGCGCCGTCCGAGATCAGAATCGTTCTTGAGTTCGGGCTTCGATTGCAGGAGATTCCAGCTGAAATCATCCGACTTCGACCAGTTCTCGCCAAAAATGCAGCCATGAATAAGACCGTCTTGAAGCATTCCCAACAAACTCTTCTGAACTGCGATTCGGATATCTCCACCTGCTCCGGTTGAGCCGTAACCATGCAGCAGCTTTAATAGTTTGGTATTGCTTTGTCGCGCCAATGCCAGCTCGCGCTGGAGGCGTTGCAATGCCTGCTGGACATTCGGCATATCGGATTTCAGGTCGATGATCTTGATTGGGACGAGCCTGCTATCGCCTATCATCTCATTTCGCTCTCAAGGCGTTGCCATTTGAACCACATGAAAACTGGTATGCCGGCGAGAATTACCAGGACTCCATAGAAAGAGTCTGGCCAGTTCTGCCGAAAGGTGTAATAGAGAAGAATCCCTGCGGCTACGATAAACAGAGCGGGAACGAATGGGTAACCAGTTACGCGATAAGGCCGGGCAGCCTGCGGATCGCGCCATCGAAAGATAAAAATAGTGCTGCCGGCAATCATGTAAAAAAGCCACTCGGCAAAAATGGCGAGAGAGAACAACTGGCGGAAACTGCCTCCGACCAGGAGGAGGATGATCGACAATATCGCCTGTACTGCGATGGCGGCGGACGGGGTATGAAAACGGGGATGCACCTCGGCGAGCGTGCGGAAAAAATATCCGTCGCGAGCCATAGCGAAGGGCACTCGCGCTCCGCTCATGATGGTTCCATTTAGCGTGACCAGCATGGAAACCGCCATCCCGAGGGAAACGATGGCCGCTCCCTTGTGCCCAATGATCAATGCAACCGCGTCAGAGGCCGGCCGTTGCGAGGTAGCGATCACACTCGCAGGTAACACGTACTGCACGCCCGCATTCACCAGCACATAGAGCACTCCGACCGTGGCCACGCCAGCGATCAGTGCAATCGGAATAGTTCGCCCCGGCGTCTTTATTTCGCCGCCTACCATATTCAGGTCGTTCCATCCGTCATAGGCCCAGAGAGCGGCAACCAGCGCCGCCATGAAACCTGTGATGCCGCGGGTCGCTCCCGCGAATGTTCCAGCGAAGTTGTTCCATCCACGCCCGGGCGCGTCGCCAGCGCTGAAACAAACGATCACGATTCCAAGAATGATGGCAACTTTTAGTACTGTGAAAACGAGTTGGAATTCCCCGGCTTTTTTTACTCCCAGATAGTTCAACCCAGAAATAAAAAGTGCCGCTGCAATAGCCACGAGCTGTCCCCAGGTGACGGAGAACAAATGAGGCGATACTTTTGAAGAAAAAATGTTGTCGGAAAAAAAAGAAAACGCAGAGAACGTACCTAGAATGCGCACAAGTCCGGTCGCGACGGTAGCCACTGACGCAGGCTTTGCGATCACAAACCAGGTCCAGCCATAGAGGAAGCCGGCCAGAGGACCGTAGGCGTCGCGTACGTAGACATATTCGCCGCCGGCCTGCGGTTTCATCGCGCCAAGCTCGGCGTAAGTCAGCGCGCCGAAAAACGACAGCAGCCCGCCGACCAGCCATGCAAGATAGACGAGTTTGGCCGAGCCTACGGCCTGCATCATCTCCGCCGGAACCAAAAAAATTCCGCTGCCAATGATGGTTCCCACCACAATGGCGGAGGCGTGGCTGACCCCCAGTTCACGGGCAAGTTCAGGGCGAGTGGCAGTTTGGCGAGTCAATTCCCGCATTTTGGGGGCGCTAATATTAAGTTAGAAGCCTTTTCTTTCTTCGCTCACCAAAAGTAAGCTACACATATAGCCGATCGCAAATGTCACCCCGGTCCCGATCACCACCCACCATGTCCAGGGGACACGCGCGCGCCACAAATACAACTCCGTGCCGAAGCCGAACAACATGCCGATCATTGCTCCGCGCTGGTTTGCCCGTTTGGTCAAGACGCCGAGCAAAAAAACCCCGAGCAGCGCGCCGTAGGCTACAGATGCTATCTGCAATCCTACTTCAACTACGCGTCCCGCCCGATGAAGCGAAAGAACCGCTAACGCGAATAGTACGATGGCAAAGAAGATAGTGGCCAGACGCGAAAGCTGCATTCGTTTCTGCTCGTTTGCTTGCGGCCGCAGGCGCATGTAGAAGTCGAGGGTCGCACTTGACGACAAAGAGTTGAGTGCGGCGCTCAGATTCGACATAGCCGCTGCCAGAATCGCGGCGATCAGCAGTCCGGAGATTCCGTGCGGCATCTGTTTGACGATGAATGTGGGGTAGATGCGGTCTGGTTTGCCGAAGGCAGCTGAGGGTAGGCGATAATAAGCCCACAGCATCACGCCCACCATCAGGAATAAAGCAAACTGGAAGAAGATAGCCACGCCGCTGGAAAGCAAAGCTGTCATCGATTGTTTCTGACTTCGGGCTGCCAGCAAACGCTGCACAATCAGTTGGTCCGTGCCGTGACTTGCCGTGATAAAAAACGCTCCTCCAATTACGCCCGCCCAGAACGTATAAGGCATCCAGAAGTTGGGTTTGAAATTAAACACCTGCAACTTGCTGGCGCTGGCTGCCGCCGCATGGATCGCGGTCCATCCTCCGGGCACAAGATGAAGAATTGTCCAAAGTCCCACTAACGTTCCGCCGACGTAAATCACGGTCTGCACTACATCAGTCCAGATGACCGCTGCCAGGCCTCCTTCGAATGTATAGATAAGCGTCAATATACAAATGATGGCGATAGAAGCTACTTCCCCGGTTCCTAATGCGATGGCAATTACAATCGACACCGCATAGACCCGCACGCCTTCAGCAGCAGTACGGGTCAATAAGAATATTCCAGCCGTCAAAGAGCGCAGCCCGCGCCCGAAGCGCCGTTCGATCAACTCATACGCAGTGTAGATCTCGCCGCGAAAATAATGCGGCAGCAACACAAAGCTGATTACGAACCTGCCCACTACATAACCCATAACCACTTGCAAGAAAGTCAGGTTGGTATCGTAGGCGAGTCCTGGGATGCTGATGATAGTAAGCGTACTGGTTTCCGCAGCAACAATGGATAAAGAAATCGCCCACCATGGAATATCGCGCCCTGCGAGAAAATAGTCGCGCAGCGAACCATGGCGCTTACGGAAACGGAGACCGAACAGCGTGATGCCAAGCAGATAGAGCGCGATAATCGCCAGATCGAATTTGTCGAGGCCCATGCGTCCGATAATCTTCGATACCCATTATGGCTGCACTCCGGTTTTGATACGAGTGAGAGTGTGAGAACCTCTCAGCCTGGAATGTACGAGGGTTAGAATTGTGGCGGCCAGACCGGGAGAACCCGCTGTGATAGAAATACCGGGTGCCATATTATCTTGGTCTCGACGGCGGCGGCAGCAAGACGACTTGTGTGGTTGGCGATGCCGCGACCATATTGGCTACGGCCGTTTCTGGCCCCAGTAACATCACGCGCGTGGGCGAAGCACGAGCGCGGGAATCGCTGCAACAAGCCGTACGTCAAGCGTGTGCCGGCGCGAAAATCGATCCTGCTCAACTTCAACGTTCCTGCATTGGAGCGGCTGGCACCGGCCGCGAAGAAATAGCCAATGCGGTACGGGAGATAGTTGCCGAGGTAATTCCCGGCAAGATCAGCGTGGTCGGGGATATGCAGATCGCTCTGCAAGCCGCTTTTGGCGCTGCTCCGGGCATCATGGTAATCGCTGGAACCGGGTCGATCGCCTATGGACGAGATGCGGAGGGAAAAGCCGCACGCGCCGGGGGGTGGGGTTTTGCTATTTCTGATGAAGGCTCGGCACATTGGATTGGCCGTATGGCGGTTGCCTCTATACTGCGGCAAGTCGACGAATTGGGGGGGAAACGTATTGCTAGGCCAGCTTCAGAGCTTTTTAAAGAGATAAGCTCCGTCTGGCGTGTCGGCTCAGCCGAGGAGTTGGCTCGCGTTGCGAACCAGAGCGCAGATTTCGCGGAACTCTTGCCTGCGGTAGTGTCAGCGGCGGATGCTGGCGATAAATTGGCTGAGCAAGTCCTTACCCAGGCGGGCAGGGAACTCGCACAACTGGCTGACATCGTGCTGCTTAAGCTCTTTCCTGAACACAGCCCTTCAACCCGCCTGGCGCTGGCGGGCGGCGTATTTCGTTATGCGCATAGGACCCGCGAAAGTTTCTGCGAGGAAATTCGAGCGGCACATCCACACCTCGATTTAAATTCTGAAATAGTAGAGCCGGTTCACGGTGCGCTGCAATTGGCTCGGGACTCCGTCTAAGTAATGGGGATGGCCTGGATTAAAGAAAACTGCTACTACTTCCGAAAATGGTTGCTGATGGCTTCGGCTTGCACTCGGGTGACGACAGCGGACAGAGCCGCAGCGTCCGCCTGCTTAATGGCTTGCAGACTGCCGAAATGTTCGAGTAGACGCCGAGTTGTGCTCTCGCCCACTCCGGGGATTTCTCTCAATTCAGTGGAGCGGTTGCGCATTTGCCGGCGTTTGCGATGGAAAGTCACGGCAAAGCGATGAGCCTCGTCGCGGATTAACTGAATCAAGTGCAGCACCGGAGAGTGGTGGTCAAGAGCGATGGGGTCGCTCTCCTGCCCATACACATATAAAATCTCTTCCCGCTTGGCGATGGAAGCCAGCGGCTGGTTAATGATTTCAAGTGATTCCAGCGCGGCAGAGGCTGCGTGCAATTGACCCAGGCCACCGTCGATAAGAACGACGCTGGGCATTGGCTTCTGTTCCTGCAATACGCGCTTGTAGCGGCGGGTGACAACTTCGCGCATGGACGCAAAATCATCAACGCCCTCGACCGTGCGGATGATGAATTTGCGGTAGTCCGATTTCTTCATCTTGCCGTCTTCCCACACCACCATTGACGCCACAGTCTCCGCGCCCTGAATGTGCGAGATATCGAAGCACTCGATTCGCCTGGGCAATTCGGGCGTGCCTAGCACTTCTTGTAACTCTTCCTGAATCGCTTTGGCATTCGGCTTGAGAACGCGGAAGCGCTGGTCGAAGGATTGTTTCGCGTTGGTGCCGGCGAGATCAATGAGAGCGCGCTTGTCGCCGCGCTGTGGAACTAGAATATGAACCCGCGCAGCACGGCTGTCCCCACCGGCAACCTGATCTGAAAGCAGATCTTCCAGAGTCTCGCGATCTTCAAAATCGACGGGTACATAGAGGTTGCGGGGCACGTAGGGCTGGCCGATATAGAGCTGTTTGAGCAAGGCGGGAAAAAACTCGCCCGGATTGAAAGTGTGTGGGGACAGTCGCTGTCGGTCGTTCTCAACTGCCTTCTGAACTGCAACGGTACTGCTGGCCGGAGGCGAGCTTTGCTCGCCTGGACAGTCGGGGGCGGCCGTCTCTACCTGTTCCAATTTGTCATCGTCTGATCCGTCGGCAGGAGTTTCGAACTCGGGGAGATCCTCCCAAAAGAATTCTCTGCGATCGAGAATGCGTCCGGATCGCATGTGGAACAAATTCACCGCCAACATGCCATTTTCACAGTGATAACCAAAAACGTCAGCATCGTCGCCCTCGGCGGCCGCAATGCGCTGGCGTTCCTGCAATTGCTCGACCGTCGCAATCAGATCCCGATAGCGTGCAGCGCGCTCATATTCTTCCGCTGCCGCTGCCGCCTCCATACGATCATGCAGTGATCGAGCTAAATCAGTAGGCCTGCCTTCCAAAAAGAGTTTCACATCGCGAACCGATTCCTGATACGCGTCAGCGCTGGTCAAATCCTGAACGCAGGGGCCGAGGCAGCGTTTGATGTAGTACTGCAGGCAAGGCCGGGCATGGAAGCGCGTGAGATCCACTTTGCAAGAGGGAATTAGAAAATTGCGGTGGATCAGGTCGACAATGCGATAGGCCAGGTTTGCGGGGAAGTACGGTCCGTAGTAGACACTGCCGTCTTTCCGCAGCCGGCGCGTGACGTAGACGCGCGGCCAGCGTTCGCCCAGCGTGAGCTTTACGTAGGGATAAGTTTTATCGTCGCGGAGCAGAATATTGAAGCGTGGCTTCCGCTGCTTGATCAGGTTATTCTCGAGCGCCAACGCTTCTTTATTGTTGCGCACGACAATATAATCCACATCCACGGCTTCACGAATTAGCGTGCCGGTTTTCGAATCTTCCCAGCGGCCTTCGTGAAAATAACTCGCTACGCGGCTTCGCAGATTCTTCGCCTTGCCCACATAAATGACTTCGCCCTCGGCGTTCTTGTAGAGATAGACGCCGGGCTCGGTGGGAATCGTGCGGATTTTCTGGAGGAGATCCATGCTAACCCTTGTATTTTATTCGATGAGCGCGGTTTTAAACTGTTCTACTCGGCGCAGGGATCGCTCAAAGCCTGAAATTTGAAGGCGAGCCAGACGGAGCCGTATAATTTTTCCCTTACTCATGTGGGGTTTTCGTTCTCCTGGCCCAAGCCAGTTAATGGCGCTGTGTCTGAATGAAGCTGCAAAGCGTTGAAAAAGTATATACTTACAAGTGAGAGAGTCGATTTGGGAAACTGGCATGTCCCGTGCAAAAGTAGGGGCGGAAGTCGTAAGCGGAATAGCCGTGTTCCAGGGCCAAGCATCAAAGTAAGCGCGCCGGGTAATCCGAGTTGCGCTGAGACAATCAATAAGGAGCCTCTTCCAATATGAACCGCACTTCGTTCAGGATCTGCAGTGGGTTTGTGAACCGCGCTGGATTCACCGTTCTATTAACGGCCGCGTTGGCAGCCAGCATTGGCTGCGCCAGCAAGAATTATGTTAAGCAGCAGACGACGCCGCTCATTAACAAAACCAACGAACTCGATGACATGACGGCGAAGAACAGCCGTGACATCAAGGATGTGGATGCGCGGGCACAGGCCGGTATTCAGGCGGTGAACGCCAAGACGGCCGAAGCCGATCAGAAAGCGCAGACCGCCGATCAAAACGCCACAGCCGCGCAACAGGTGGCGGACGCTGCTAACGGCCGCGTCGGCGTATTAACGAACACGGTTGCCAACCTGGATAATTACCGGCCGGTGGCTGAGACTTCAGTCAAGTTTGGATTTAATCGCGACAATCTTACGCAGCAGTCGAAGGACGCGCTCGACCAGATGGCCGGTAACATCGCAAGCACGAAGGGATACATCATCACGCTGGAGGGCAGTACGGATTCCGTGGGATCGGCTGCTTACAATTACGATTTGAGCCAGCGTCGGGCGAATTCCGTTATCCAATACCTGGCCTCGAAATACAACGTGCCCGCACACAAGATTTATGTCATCGGGCTGGGCAAGGATAAGCCGGTCGAAACGAATAAAACCAAACAAGGGCGCGCGGACAACCGCCGCGTGGATGTTCGGCTGATGACTAACGTGGGCGACAACGGTCAGCCCGCCAATACAGCGCCATCGACGACTGGGCAGAGCAATCCCTCGTCCATGTAGCGCGAGATTTTTGCCCTCCTCCCGGAGGACTTGCCACCAGGCCGCTCAACCCTCCCCCTGAGCGGCCTGATTTTTTGGTACGAGGTTTTGATCTTAGGCACACTGAATATGCCCGACTCCTGTCGGAAAGCGTTAAACTTGACTTATGCGCATCTGGCTTTTCGTTTTTATTTTATTGGCAGGAAGCGTTGCATCCTGGGCGCAACAGGGCGGCCAGCAGGGTGCTCCGACATCTTCCGAGCCGACGCAAGGAAACTCTTCGGAGCAAAAATCCGAGCAGAAATCGGGCGATCATCAATCGGCCAATCAATCGGCAAATCAGCAGCCAGGAAATCAGGCGAAGCCGCCTGATTTAGCGCCGCCGCGCTCTGATAGCGTCCGCGCAGACGAATTGGGATCGGGCCAGGGAGAAAGTTCCAGCAAAGATACTGAGACGGATTTGAATCCTCCGCCGGATGATGACAAAGCGCACCCGAAGAGTTCCTCGGCTGTGGCTGAGGCAGAGGCAGGGATTTCGCCGGGCGGAATCAGCGAGTTTCACACCTGGAACCCTCATGAAGCCGCTAAGAGTATTGAAGTCGGCGACTTTTATTTCAAACGAAAAAATTACAAAGCCGCCGAAGAGCGTTACCGCGAAGCCCTGGGCTACAAAGAGAACGACGCCGTGGCCACGATCAAGCTGGCAATATCTTTGGAAAAGCTTGGAATATACGACGACGCGCGTTCGGAGTATGAAAGCTATTTAAAGATTTTGCCTTATGGTCCGGAGGCGGGTCAGGCGAAGAAAGCCCTCGAACGCTTGAAGAGCGAGGCCGAAAAATCGCAATAAGGATGAGGTTCTAAACTTGTTAGAGTTGTGTCTTTGAAAGTTGCTATTTCTCTACTCTGATAAACTCTCCCGTCGTCGCATTCACCGAAACGGTGAGCTTGGCGTTATCGCGATCTGAGCCATAAATTACGTGCCATACCAGTTGATTGGTATTGTGGTTCCAGTCGCAGATGTAGATCACGGGGGTAGCCGGATCTTTTTCCAGAATCTTATCTCCGCCATGTTTTTGCGCGACGGCAAGGGCCTGATCGGAATCGATCTTCAAGAAGGCTGGGTCAAAAACCTGAGTCGACGCATTGCTGGGATTGTAAACATCCTCATTTCCTGGCGAAATGCCTGGAGTTGGCGCGTCCGGGGCGTTGCTGCTTGACCAAGTAAAAGGCTTCACGCCGTGTTGAGTGACCGATGCAAAGCTCGCAGTCCAGATGGCCGATTTTCCATCCTGGCCATTGCTCTCCGGCGAAGGAGTGGACTGAACACGAAAAGGCTTAACATCCGCAGCATAATTTCGCGCGGCGATGAATACTTTGTAGAATGCGGAGCGTCCGCTGATCAACTCAGGAGGCTTTGGTTCGGGTTTCGATTCGGCAGGCTTCGGGGGATTCGAATTACAGCCCGCGAGCAGCGCGACGACGAGAAGAACGGCGGAGAGAGCTTCTTTTGGAAGAGAATTGAACTGCCGCATCTTCATGCTGACCTTCCTCTTATCGCTAAAATAGTTTCGCAAGCAGATATTCTACTTGAAGCGCACGGGGCGCGAGATAGCTGGATGGATTCTCGACTGGAAAGATTAAGAGAAGATGTGCTCTCCGCAGTCCACGGAATGTCGGCGCAACAGATGCGCTGGCACCCCGAGGGGAAGTGGTGCGTGGCGGAGGTGCTGGAACATCTGTATCTCACCTATACCGGCACGATCAAGGCATTTGAGAGAGTGTTGGCATCAACGGAGCCCATGGCTTCTGCGGCGAGTCCCAAGCAGCGCTGGCAAACATTTGTAGTCTTGAATTTCAATTATCTGCCGGATGGCAGAAAAGCACCGAAGCAAACAGTTCCGCGGGGGTTAGCAGTGGAGACGATCAGGTCCGAAGTCGAGGCGAAAATTGGAGAAATGGACGCAATCATTTCGCGCTGCGAGTCGCGCTTTAGCAGCGCCAAAGTGCTGGACCATCCGGTATTAGGGCCGCTCAGCGCCGCGCAATGGAGAAAGTTTCATCTGGTGCACGGTAAGCATCATCTGAAGCAGATTTTAAAACTGCGGGAGCGGACGGGCAATCCAGCGGGCGGCCAGCCTTAAAACGTACGCGGATAGCAAAAATTGCCGGCCCTGGGGCCGGCAATTTGGACTATTGTTTGCTGAGTGTGACGAGAGAGCGAATATTTTTCTAACTCTCTTTTGTCTAATTCTCTTTCTCTACGGCTCACGCATCGCCGCAGGAACACCGGCCTTGCGGGCCTGTTCTTCCAAATCATCGAGCTGCTGCTTGGCGTCATCTACGGCCTTCTGCTTGTCGGCAATCTTTTGCTTGTAGTCGGCATCCTGCTTGTCCCAGTCCGCGGAGTTGCGCAGGCGGTTACCGGCATCCGCATACATCTCCGCGGCGCGCAGCTGATATTCCCTCTGCAAAACGTCGAGCTCGCGTGAAGCCAGATCGATGGCATTCTTCTGCGATCCCAGTTTGTCCTGCCAGGATTTCCATGCGGCTTGCTTCTTGGCTTCCGTGTCGTCTGCGGGCGCTGCAGGCTTAGCTGCACTCGCATCCTTTCCGTCGGTGGTGCCGGTTTTTTTTGCGCTAGAATCCGTGCTTTGCGCCGCGCTGGTATCTGCTGGCTGTCCGACTACAGAGAGTTTGTCGTCCGTCGGCAGATTGTCATTATCGAAAACCTTGGGCTTGGCTTTTGCGTTTGGGTCTTTGCGAACTTTGCGAGCATAGTCGCCCAGCGAAGACTGGTCTGAGGCAGACTGAATTGAGGAAGATTGGCTTGAGGCTGGCGCTGCACTCTGCGCCAACAGTGGAGAAGTCACCATAAGCGTCAAGACGACAGATGTAAGTCCAAGTTTTGTAATTCGATCCATAGTTTTCATCCTCGAAAATTCTTGCTTAAACTCGGTTTGTGCGCTGCGCCGCCGAGCTTTCTTTGGCTCTCAACGGTTATTTAATTTCTCAGGACTTCGCTTCGGTGCAGACACTGTCGGCTGGTTTTTGTACCAGAAACCCACCAATCCGGCGGTCGAGGCTAGCGGCCTCATTCGCAATATCGGCTGCCAACTGCGAGGCGAGACCAGGTTCGCGATTGTGGGCTAACTGCTGGGCATAACCGGCGATGCTGGTCAGAGATGTCCGGAGCTGCAATGCCATCTCCGCCGATACTTCGCCCTGCATTTGCTGCTGACGGCGTACGCGCTCGAACTCACTGCGGTCGCTGATCAAACATGCCATGCCTAGCAGGCTGCCATCGACACACGGAATTGGAGAGAGAGTCACTGCGAGGTGAAGCCGCTCTCCCGCCGGGGTTGCGTAATTCGTCTCCATTTGCCGGCGGCCGCCGCCTTGATGCAACACGGAATTGATTTCTTCCCACACGCTTGAAGTAGAGTTCTTCAGTCCATCAGAAAAAACCTGGGAAGCGTCTCGAGAGCAGACCTCGGCCCCACGAAAGATATCTTGTGCGCTCATTCCTGGAAGGGAGCGAAAGCCAAGAATGTCTTTTGCCGCTGGATTGGCCTGCTTTACCAATCCGTTGGTTCCAAACACCAACACTCCAGAGGGAAGATTGGAGAGTACAGCCTGGCTGAAGTTCTCCGTAGTGCGAAGGCGGCGTTGTTCGGCTAGAGTCTGCAGTTGGAGTTCGTGCTTCTGCTGCTTGAGTTGCTGGATGATGCCACTGTAAAGCTGCACCGGCATAGCTCGGGAGCCGGGGCCCGCGGCGTCGAGATCGACTTCGGCTTCGACTTCCTCCAACAAGTTGGCGCGCAGGCGGCGAATTACAAACATTCCAAGGAAAAATGCACCCGAGGCCAGAAGCAGCAGCAAAGTTCCTCGCAAAATGAGCGGGTTGGTGAGAACTCTTACCACCAAAGCCTCCCATACCACTGTAGGAACTGATTGCCGACAAAGAGCGCGAGCAGAGCCATGCTGCCTAGGAAAACGCCAAAGGGCATCTGATAGTGCCGGTACATCATCTGCGCGGATTGCCACCCTCGCCGGCGTGCCGCCTGCAAACTGGCATATCTCCGCATAAAGCGGTGGGTGCGCTTGATCCAAACCATCAGCACCGTGGCTATTCCGAAGATCGAGCCGGCCAGGGAGCCGCTAAAGATGGTGAAGACCGTAAGCTTCATACCCAGAAAGGAACCCACCATCGCCATCAGTTTTACGTCTCCGAAGCCCATGCCTTCAGTGCCTCGCCAGCGCAAGTACATCGCCCCTGCGCCGTAGATGAACGATGCGCCCACTGCCGCGCCCAGCAGGGAATCCAGCAAGGAAAAAAGAGGCCCCGACACATCGGAGCTGAATGGCAAATTCAGGATTCCGGGCAAGAATTGAGAAGCCATGTCAGTCACGGGAACAATTAAGCTGAATGCCAAGCCCAATGCCAGCCCAGAAAGCGTCAGCTTGTCGGGTAAGAGCTTGGTTTCAGCATCGGTAAAGATGAGGCCGAGAAGAAGGAACGCAAAAACACAATATTTCAACGTGACCAACGTCAGGCCGAAATAGGCATAGCAGGCGAGGAAAAGCGTGGCAGTAAGCGCTTCAATAACCAGATAGCGTACCGAGATCTTCGTCTTGCAATGACGGCAACGACCGCGCAGAATCAGCCAGCTAAGGATTGGAATGTTGTCGTAGAAGGCAATCGGACGCTTGCAGCCGGGGCAAGCCGAACCCGGCTTTACTACCGAATGGCCCAATGGCAGGCGGTAAATGCAAACGTTCAGAAAGCTGCCGAAGGCCAGCCCGAGGAAAGCGATCGCTGATGCGTAGTAAGGATCCACGAAGTTTATTGATTTTCCCTAGAGCGGCACCCAATGCAATCACAGGGTGCACGCCTTCCAAAGAACGCCTATAAGGCTGAATCTTGAATGGATTATAAGGCGGAATAGCAGCCTGGACTAAGGTACTGAAGTCATAGTCCCAGGGGACCATTGGTTGCGGGAAACTGAGCAAGCCAGAGCACAAGCGGGGAAGCTGAATGGGTAAATCCAAAAGGTTATTCGGTTGTCTTCACAATGAGAGGCGAAACCCCGGTCTGAGATACCGGGTCGGCAGCTGTGGATTCCAGGCTCAGTCTAGTGAATGAACTTGTAGTCGACGATGGACGCGGCCAGTAGTGCGCGTTGGGATGAACCAGGATCTTCAGCTTTTTCGTTCTCCGGCTTTTCTTTACAGCGGATCACGCGGCCCTGGCACAGCACATTCCGGTTTCGTTGGCCGGAAATTTCCTCGGGCATCTCAAATACCAGTTCTATCAAGGCATTCACGGGAAGCTCCTGCGGCCCGTAAAACAATAGCCCGGTTTGGCTGATGTTCTCGACCCTTCCTTCATGCCATAGGCTGGTATTGTTAACGCGATAGCGAAGAGCGAGATCGAGCTTCAGCCGGCGAGCACGGGGCGTCCACGTCGCCCGCTTTACACGGGAGTGATTGCGCTTGATTCCGGTCTCAGGCTTGGCATGTTCCACACGCTCGGTACGGCGCATGGTGGCCCAGTCATACTTGTACTCGGCCGCGCACAAAAGGCAAACCTGGTAATACTCTCCGTCAGCGGCGCGTCGAGGCCATGAGAACTCGTGCGAGCAGCGCGCAAGCATAAGCACATCCATAATTTTGTGCGGCATGATGGTTACTTCCGGACCCCGGTCCAGCCAGACTTGAATTAGCCTGAACTACTGAAAACAAATTGCCTAAACCTGGGGTGCCGAACGCAGTTTCATCATCTCGCTAAAACGCAAAGCGGGGTAGGTTACTTTCGTGGCGGGGCCAATTGTACCTCTCGATTCATTGGTGCACAGGGGAGCTATGGGATGCGGATTTCAGGTTTATAAGCCTTGGTATTTGCTTAGAACTGACACCGCAACCGCGCGTGTATCATCGCGGGATGGTAGCCATGACTCCAGTGCCGCAAATTACGGCGTTCATCCTGGCCGGTGGCAAGAGCACGCGCATGGGAACCGACAAAGCTTTTGTGAAATTTAATGGTAAGACGCTCCTGTTGCGGGCGCTGGAGATTGCGCGAGGGGTTACTGGAGATGTTCGCATTGTCGGAAGTCCTGAAAAGTTCAGCAAGTATGGCCCTGTGGTGGAGGATATTTTCCGGGACTGCGGCCCGTTAGGAGGGATTCATGCCGCATTGCGAGGGTCGCCGACGGAGCTTAACCTTATGCTTGCAGTGGATATGCCTTTTATTTCTGCATCATTCCTGAATTATCTAGTCCTCCAAGCCAGAGCTACGCCAGAGCTGGTTGTTATTCCGGTCAGTGGCGGACGTTTCCAACCGCTATGTGCTTTGTACCGCCGTGAATTCGGCAGCGCGGCGGAGACAGCTTTGCAGACCGGTCACAACCGAATCGATGCATTGTTCAAGATGGTTTTGACGCGATTGATCGGCGAAGACGAGCTTTTCCGCGCGGGATTTTCATCAGCATTGTTCCGCAACCTGAATAGTCCCCGGGAATTGCAGCAAGCACGAGAACAAGGACCCGCGGCTGAGCCTGATGGTTATACGATGAATAATTCATAGGATCAGTGATTGATACGATCGATAATTGATACGATGTAGAGAGCCAACCCCATGCCAGAAAATGCGGAGAGACCTTACATAGAGTTCGATGACGTCTCAAAATCTTTTGGCGAAAACCATGTCCTGGACCACGTCAGTTTTACGGTAATGCCGGGCGAGACCGTTTGCATCCTCGGGCGCAGCGGTGTCGGAAAATCAGTTTCGCTGCAGATTCTCATGGGATTTCTGAAGGCGGATTCCGGACGTGTCATTGTCGCGGACGAAGATATTACCAACTTTACCGAAGCGCAACTTGAGAAGCTCCATAAGAAAGTCACCATGGTTTTTCAAAACGGGGCCCTTTTCGACTCGCTTACGGTCGGCGAAAATGTGGCTTTCCCGCTCCGCGAGAGCCGCGGGCTGTCGGAGGAGCAGATCTACCAGATTGTCGACGGCCTACTACAAATGGTGGGAGTGAGGGAAATGCGTGACCTTCTACCTTCCGATCTATCCACCGGCATGAAGCGTTCGGTGGCAATTGCGCGCGCGCTGGCGGCGCGGCCCGAGTGCGTTCTGTATGACGAGCCGACGACCATGGTGGACCCTTTAATGGCGCAATTGCTCGGCGATCTTATCAAGCGCCTCAAGCTGCAATTGCACCTCACCAGCATCGTAGTCACTCACGACATGCGCCTCGCCCAGAAACTTGCCGATCGAGTGGTCTTTCTTTATCAAGGAAAGGCCATCTTTTTTGGGACTTATCACGAAATGGAAAATTGCAAGGAACCGATCGTGCAGGAGTTTCTCGATCTGGATGAATTGAAAATCGGGGCTTAGCGGTTGCGTGCAGGGATTCCTATAAGGTTACGCTTCGCATTATGAAGCAGGTCGCTTCTGGTAACCAGTGCAGGCAAGGACAGGCAGCCGCGGATATTTTGGGAATCTCGGGTCGGTGAACGAAAGCTGGCATTGCAGGAACATCGAGCCTCGGTCGGATTCGATCCTACGTGCATGCACGCAGTGAGCGCAGAGCCCGGCGATGGGTCCTTTGGAATCTCGCGATGCGTCGACATCATGCATGAGTTACAGACAGGATTTTGATTCAACGCTGACGACTCACTGATCTTTTTCAGAATTCCTGCTTAGAACCCTTGCCGCACCAACTCTTCCACCGTGAGCGAACTCTCTGGCTGCCCGTTCATCATCTTTTCCACATATTTCGCAATCAAATCAGCTTCAAGATTCACGGGATCACCCGATCGTAGCGAATTAAGGTTAGTTGCATCTACGGTATGCGGAATAATTGCGACTGTACACAGGCTACCCTCGAGCTTTGCTACGGTCAGGCTGATGCCTTCGATCGAGATCGATCCTTTGTAGACGGTATATTTTTCTATTTCGCGAGGTAGTTCAATACGCAGCCACCAGTTTCCGGAGTCGGCAATTTGCTCCAATGAGATGAGCCTCCCGATGCCATCCACGTGGCCTTGAACAACGTGTCCGCCGAAGCGCCCATCGGCCTTCATGGGCAACTCCAGATTCACCAAGGCATGTTCACGGATGCGCGAAAAAGAGGTGCGAGCCCAGGTTTCCGGCGCGAGATCTGCGCTGAATGAGCCGGGCTTGATATCAAGAGCTGTGAGGCAAACTCCGCTAACCGAAACGCTGTCGCCCTCTTTCAATTCTTTCGGCGTCTTGCCGGCAGAGATGGTGAGCCGTCGATTCTCACCTCGCTCCTCGATGCGGAGGACGTGCCCAACTTCTTCGACGATGCCCGTAAACATAGGTTCGCTCCTGAACCAATATAAATCCATTCAGTCTACATAAGGATCGCGCAGATAAGCTTCGACGGCAAAGTCTTCTCCAAAGCGATGGAGACGAAGATTACTTAAGCGCAAGGATTCGCGCAAATCGGCATGTTCGGCGAATGGGATCGATCCGATCATCCCCCAAATGGTTGGCGCGTAATAGAGAAAAACTTTGTCCACTACTCCGTATGAGAGCGCCGACGCATTTACAGTCGCACCGCCTTCGATCATTAAACTGGTGATCTCCAATTCTCCCAAACGGCGAAGAATCGCGGGTATGTCCAAACGACCGTTTGAAAGAACCGGAACTTCTTCAAGGTGAAAGCCGAGGGTGGTTAGAGTTCTGAGTTTGTTCCCATCCGCCGAAGAATGAAAAACAAGCACATCTTTTGCGCTGCCAGGGTTCTTTTCGACGCTCTGCACGAGCCGCGAATCCAATGGGAGCCGCAGTTTCGAATCCAAAATAACTCGCAGTAGCGGGCGCCGTCTCGGATGGCCGCTTCGATCGGTGAGCAGGGGATTGTCCACCAGAATCGTTCCGATTCCAACCATCAGCGCATCGCTTTGGTGACGCTGTTCGTGCACATGCGCGCGCGCAAGTTCGCCTGTTATCCAACCGCCAGACGGAACTCCCTCGGTTCGCTGCGCTACGTTTTCAATGGCAGCGATCTTGCCATCAAGAGTCATGGCAGTTTTCAGCATGACCAATGGAACACGGTGACGGATGAAGCGAGCAAACGATTCGTTCAGACGCTGAGCTTCTTCTTCGAGTAGCCCAACTTCAACCTCGATGCCCGCCGCACGCAATTTCTCAAAACCTTTGCCGCTTACCAGTGGATTCGGATCCGGCATGGCGGCGACAATGCGCTTGATTCCAGCGGCAATCAAAGCGTCTGTGCAGGGAGGTGTACGGCCCTGGTGGGAGTGGGGCTCAAGATTTATGTATAGAGTACCGCCATGAGACTTTTTGCCCGCTTGCTTGAGGGCCTGAATTTCAGCGTGGTTCACGCCAGCGTATGTGTAAACGCCTTCGCCGACAATGTTTCCGTAACCGTCAACAATCACGGCCCCGACGTAAGGATTCGGCGAGGCCATGCCCATGCCTTCGCGCGCGAGAGCAAGCGCACGCCGCATGAAATGCTCACCATTAAAATTGTTCGGCATATCGGATTAGAAAGTAAGCGCAGCCGACATCTTGACATGGCACAGTGAACGATGAAGGTTGGCCAGAAGCACTTTCCCCTTGCTCGACCGGGCTCGGATAGCGTTATTCGAAGAGCGAATCGACAAACTCCGTGGGATTAAACGGCAGCAAGTCGCCGGCTTTCTCTCCGACTCCAACGAATCTCACAGGAAGTCCCAACTCCCGGCAAATGGCGACAACCACGCCCCCTTTGGCTGTCCCGTCCAGCTTAGTAAGTACAATTCCAGTAACCCCGGCCGACTGGGTGAACAGACGCGCCTGTTGTAAACCATTCTGTCCCGTGGTCGCGTCCATTACCAGCAGAGTTTCGTGCGGTGCGCCGGGAATAATCCGCTGCGCGGTGCGGCGCATTTTATCCAGTTCCGACATCAAGCTGCTTTTGGTATGTAAGCGCCCGGCTGTGTCGACGATGACATAATCCGTCTTCCGCGCCGTAGCGGCCTGTAGGGCATCAAATAACACGGCCGAAGGATCGCCACCGGGTTTCGTCTTGATGACCTCCGTGCCCGTGCGCTGTCCCCAAATTTCTAGTTGATCGATGGCCGCGGCGCGGAATGTGTCGGCCGCGCACATCAGCACGGTCTTACCCTGCGATCGAAGAACCTGCGAAAGCTTGCCGATCGTGGTCGTCTTGCCCGTGCCGTTTACGCCGACGACCAGAATGACTTCCGGTGTGCCGCTTACTTTCTCGACTGGTTTGGAGTTCGCCGCGCTGAGAATCGCCAGCAACTCTTGTTTAAGAAGGCGCTTGAGTTCCTCCACGTCCTTGATCTGCTTGCGGTCGGCACGGTCACGCAACTTGCCAAGCACTTCCTGCGTAGTCGTGTTGCCAAGGTCGGCGCCGATCAGGGTTGCCTCAAGATCATCGAGCGTGCGGCCGTCGATTTCTTTGCCGAATGAAACTACCTCGTCAATACGCTCAGCCAGGTTCTCACGCGTGCGCGTGACGGCCTGCTTCATTCGTTCGAAAAGACCGGCTTTCTTTTCTTCGGTGCTGCCAAACAGAGTTTGAATCATGAAAGAGCGCTCTGCTCAATTATAGCGGCCACATTCTTACTCAGGCGGGACACAACAGAAAATTGCGTGGAACGGCAGAGAAAGTTAGACGCGGGTTCTTTCAAGCTCGGTGGGCTCGGAAGCGGCAGCGGAGGCAGGCGCAGAAGTTGCCGCCGCCGCTGCTGCATCTGCCAGTACCGGCCTTCTCAGCCCAAGGCGTGGAATACGTATCTCACCGCGCGCGTAAACCGCGAGAAGAGCGGCCGCTGCCTCAGGGTCAAGCCGTTTCCCAATAAGATTCTGGATGATCTTCAAAGCTTCTTCCGGGCTATGGGCCTGCTGATACGGGCGATTCGTGGTGAGAGCATCAAAAGTATCCGCAACCGCAATAACGCGCGCCAGTAAAGGAATCTGGTCGCCTTCCAGACCATAAGGATAGCCTCGGCCGTCCAGAGCTTCGTGATGCAGTTCGATTCCTGGCAGCATCTCAGCCAACTGGCTTACGGGACGCAAGAGGTTTGCACCCTTGGTTGTGTGCGTCTTCATGACTTCGAATTCTTCGGCGTTCAGCGCTCCCGGTTTCCTGAGGATGTGGTCTTCGATCCCAATTTTACCGACATCGTGAAGCTGGGCGGAGATCTGCAAGGTTTCGAGAAAACTAGCGGGCAAATTCATCTCTTTGCCAATCAGGAGCGAGTAACGCGTGACGCGATCGGAGTGGCCGCGCGTGTAGGGATCCTTCTCATCTACCGCACCCGCGAGCATCTGGATCGACCCCAGAAACAACGCGCGATTTTCTTCCGCTGCTCGCTTCAAGTCCTCAACAAAGTGTTCCAGTTCTTGCGACATGGTGTTGAAGGTGTCGGCAAGCTCTCCAATTTCGGTTCGGCTCCACAGCTTCACGCGCTGAGAAAAATCGCCGCGGGCCATAGCGCGGCTGTATTGAGTAAGAATCTGTAAGGGCTTGGTTATTCTGCGAGCGGCGAAAACGCTCACCGTAATGCTCAGCAGAACCGCCATCAACGCCAGCAAACGGGCCGTGCGCTGCATTTCGTAAACTCCGCGGTACGCCTCCCGCTGCGGCTTTTGCACGATTACCCCCCAATCCAGGTTGGTAACCGGGCTGTAAGTGCCGAGCATCTCAATGTTGCCCCTGCTCGTCTTAACAGCAAATTCTTTGGTTGCGACCAGCTGTGCCTTATTCCCCTCGTCCACAAAATTGCGGACGATCTCAAGATTATTCATTTCCTGCCCAGTCACATATTGTGAAGTTCCGGATGCGACCAACCTTCCCTGGGCATCCACGACATAAGGAATCAAGCCGCTATTGCTGACGTCGTGCAACCGGCGAATCAAGAATTGCAAATCGACAACCGCGCCTACCACTCCTAAGAAACGTCCGTCATAGCTTACCGGGCTGCTCACCAATACGACGGTTCGCGAGGTTTTTCCATCCTCGATTTGCAGAGCCTGCCCGTTATACGCCCGTCCGTCGCGGGCCGCATCATACGCGTGTTGCAATTCGCGCTGCAAAAATGCGTCTGGCGCGATGCGCCCGGCGGAGATTCCTTTTCCTTCAGAATTCAACAAACTCGCATAAGCCAGTTCGTCGGAGGACGAAACAAAATTCTCCAAGAGTGCTCGTAACTCGGGGGCTTCAATGTTTTTGCTGCCGATATCGCCGCCACTCGCAACCTGAATCGCCGAGGATAAATTGGCCAGCATCATCCGTAGCGAACGCTCATGCAGCGAAAGATCGTCGGCCAAGGAACGGGTGACGGTATTCTGCAGCAGCATCTCATTTGTTTTAAGCCGGTCGCGGTTGATGGCTTCCACCTGGGTTGAGTAAAAGTACATGGGAAAGATGCTGATGAGCACAAGCACGCCCAGAATTACGTAAAGAATAGGGATTCGCCCTGGATTGGGCGATTGGGTGGACAAGTCGCTCCCCTCAAGACTGGAAGCGCCGTCGGTCGAACTGGCGGCGGAAGTCACGGGTATCTACAGGAAGTTTAATGGCTGTTGATGAGGGTTGGGTTAAAAGGCAATGCTGGAGCCATTACGAAAGTGTCACCAAAACATTACTGTTGCAAGAACGAAGACGCCAATAGGCGGTTCAAGCTCGAAAATGTTCGCTTTTACCGCTGCGATTCATTAATTCCTGGATCGCCAGCCGCGGTCGTTTCCCGTCCCGCAGGATGGCATGCATCTGCTCCGTGATCGGCATCTCCACGCCACGGGTACGAGCTAGTTCTACAGCCGCAGCTGTGGTGAAAATTCCTTCCGCGACCATTCCACGCATGCCGGCAAGGATCTCCGGTAGTCGGCGTCCACGGCCCAACTCAACGCCCACGCTGCGATTGCGTGAGAGGCCGCCGGTGCAGGTGAGCACCAGATCACCGAGGCCGGCCAGCCCCGCCATGGTTTCGGATTCACCGCCGCAGGCCAGAACCAGCCGCGTCATCTCCGCTAACCCCCGGGTGATGAGGGCGGCCACCGAATTATGTCCCAGGTTCAGCCCAGCGCAAATGCCCGCAGCAATGGCGATAGTGTTCTTCAAAGCGCCGCCCAGTTCGACTCCGACCACATCTTCGTTGGTATAAACGCGGAAGGTTGAACTGCTGAATTCGCGCTGCACGGTCCGGGCCAACTCTGTATCCGCGGAAGCGATTGTGATCGCGGTCGGTTCGCCACGCGCCACTTCGATCGCAAATGACGGGCCGCTGAGTGCGCCTATCCGAATCGGAGGCAGATTGTCGCCATTAACCTCTTCATGGATCACTTCACTCATGCGCAGCAGCCTTTTTTCTTCGAGTCCCTTGCTGGCGCTCACGATCATGACTTCGCGCATCAGATGCGGCCGCATCTGCTCAAACAAGTGGCGGCAATGTTGTGAAGGCATTGCACCCACCACCACGGCTGCCCCGCCGATGGTTTCGGCAAGGTTGTTGCAGGGCAATACTGAGGCGGGAATCTGCTGCCCCGGAAGAAACTTCTGATTCACACGCTGCCGCTTAATACTCTGGTAAAGCGCTTCCTCATGAACCCACAGACGAATCCTGTGAGCCTCCTTGCTAGCAAGAACGATGGAGAGCGCTGTACCCCAGGCACCCGCGCCGATGATGGCGATCTCGCTCACGTTCTCTTTGCTCCCAATCGGCTTTCTGTTCCCGCAAACAGACGGTGAAGATTCGCATGATGCTTGGCGATTATGAGAAGGGAAGTCATTGCCATCAGGACCAGCTCTACCGGAGAACGCTCGCTGGCATATAGCGCATAGGCCAATAGCGGAAAGGAAGCCACCGCAATAATCGATCCCAGAGAAACATAGCGAAATGTAATCACCAGTACCAGAAGGATACCGGTCGCAAGAACTGCAGCTTTCGGAGCGATTAGAAGGAAGGATCCGAGCCCGGTGGCAACACCCTTACCTCCGCGGAATTTCAACCATACCGGGAACACGTGCCCCATTACGGCGAACAGAGAAGCAAGTGCGAGCTGCTCGTAATATGTGGATAATCCAACGTGGTAGACCAGTTTCCCGGCAACCACAACTGCCAGCGCTCCCTTCAGCCCATCCAGAATCAATGTCAAGACCCCGAGCATCGGCGAGCGACGAGAAACATTTGTTGCCCCAATGTTACCGCTGCCACTCTTGCGAACATCCTCACCGCGAAAAATGAGGACAAGAAGATATCCAAACGGAATCGACCCCAGCAGATAGCTCTCCGCGGCGATGACAGGCAAAATAGACATGATTACGGTCAAGGTTATCGTAGGGTGAATCCCGCGAGCTTCGTATACTTCGAGCCGTCCGGTGACAACTGGCTGCGGTACAGAAAAAACTTGCCGGCGCTCATCGCACCAAACTCCGGAGTCGGCATAGCTTCTAGTTTCGCCTGCAAACGCTGAAAGCGCTGATGAGGCCGATCCTCTTTTTGTCGCCGCGGAGAACCGGAGCCGCCTGAAGTTCGCGCCAAAGTTAGATGAGGGCTGTACTTCTTTCTCTCCTTGGCAATCGCGAGCGCCTCCAATCCTGCATCTACGGCCTCCGCAAGAGAGACTAGGGCTGGACTCGCTTCAATCCCAACCCAAAGCACCCGTGCCGCCCGCGCGGTGGGGAAGAATCCATAGCCGCGAAAGGTCACTTCAAATGCCTCGGCCTGTATATTTTCGAGCGCCTGCCGAATGTGAGGTAAATCGCTTTCAGCTCTTTCTCCGATGAACTTCAAAGTAACATGAAGCGATTCCGGCCGCGCCCAGCGCACGTCAGGAGCAAACTGACGCAGGCCGTCGATAAATCCAGCGATTCGTTCCCGGATATTTTCGTCGATATCGAGCGCGATAAAAAGTCGCATGCGGCTTAAACCGTCACATTAACTTCCTTCGCACCATGTCGAGCGCCAGCGTGGTTGCGAACCATCGAATGCGTTTGCGATCTCCGGGAAAATTGCGTTCGATCACCTCAGTTCCGCTATCACTGGCCAAAGCATGAAAAACCAGTCCCACCGGCTTCTCGGGCGTTCCGCCGCCAGGTCCGGCTACTCCAGTGATGCCCACTCCCAAAGTAGACTCGCAACGATAGCGAATCCCCTCGGCAAGCGCCGCCGCAACCTCACGGCTCACCGCCCCATGACGCTCGATCATTTCCACCGGAACCCCAGCCAGCTCGGACTTCACCGCGTTCGCGTAAACAATGGCTCCTCCAGCGAAGTACCGGGAACTGCCTCCGACCGAGGTGATCCGCTCACCCAACAATCCGCCGGTGCACGATTCCGCAACAGCCAGCGTAGCATTGCGCATTTGTAGCCAATAGCCCACGATTTGCTCAAGGGATTGTCCGTCCCGCGAATAGACCGCGTCATCGAGCTCTTCTTCGACTGCGTCGGCAGCCTCATCCACGCGCGCCTGGGCCGCTGCCAGGGTTTCCGCGCGCGACTTGAAGTGCAGTTGGATTTCTCCCGCTCCTGCCAAAATGGTCGTCTGCACATCTGTGTATCGCTTGTAGATCGGCGCCACGCGCGCGTCCACGTGAGATTCGCCGAGCATTGCCACTTTGAGCACGCGACTTGCGATGAACGCAGGAGGTAACTTGGCCCGTAGGCGATCGCGGCACTGGTCTTCAAACAAGGCCTTGAGTTCGTGCGGAGGTCCGGGAAGCAGAATCACAATCCGCTCGCGCCCATCGAACTTGCCGCTAAGCCACTGCCCGGGCGCGGTCCCATTGGAGTTGGGCAATACAGTCGCTCCTTCAAGAACGTAAGCTTGCTTCGCGTTATTGGGAGACATCTTCCAGCCACGCGAGGCGAAGCGCTGCTCGATTCCCGCGAGTACTTCTTCGTCGCGCCTTAACGGCACACCCAAAGCTTCCGCAACGGCCTCGCGCGTGAGATCGTCTTCCGTGGGTCCAAGACCGCCGCTGAAGATAATAACCTCGGAACGGAATAATGCATGCTGCGCCGCCGCGACCAATCGGCTGAGATCATCTCCGACCACGCTCTTAAAAATGACTTCGACCCCAAGCTTATTGACCTCTTCGGTGAGAAAAAGGGAGTTGGTATCCATGCGGAAAGGCGTGAGCAGTTCAGAGCCCACCGCGATGATCTCGGCATTCACGGCTAAAGTTTAAATGAAAACCGGGGCGGGTGCGGATTCAACTATTCCGGGATCAGCGGCAAGCCTTGAATGTTCCAGGAAAGATGATGCAATGCGTCGTTCGTCGCAAGAATCACGCTTTTGCCAGGTGCAAAGGCCAAGCCAACCAATCCGTGCCCGGCGACTTCTAAACTGGCTTTCCCATCGGGCGTGATCCGCACAATCCCGCGTTTTCCAGAGAGAGACGCAGCCACGTAGAGGTTGCCAGCAATGTCAAAAGCCAGTCCCTGCGGCCGGCCGAGCCCGCGGTAAAACGTGTGAACGGTTCCCTGGGGGTCGATTCGGTGCACCGAGTCAAAGCTGGAAGTTGACGGACCGGTGACGAACAAGTCGCCCTGCGGACCGAAGGCCAGATGGTATGCGGAAACGCTTGGTTCCAGCGTCGCGAATACGAAGACTTGCTGGTCCCGCCCGATCTTGAAAATTGTGCCGCTGCGGTCGCCGACATATAGATTCTGATTTTGATCAAAAGCGATTCCGGTGGCTATGCCCATACCTTGCGCATAGGTCGTCATGGTTCCGTTTGGCGCCACGCGATAAACCGCACCATCGTGCCTTGAGGAAACATACATCTGGCCCTGGCGGTCTAATGCGATGGCGGTCGCATTCATCATCTCGGCGACGAACGGCTTGACCGTGTAATTGGTATCAACCTTGAAAATCGCCACCGGAACCTTTTGCCCGCGCGAGCCAGAAAACGTCACATATATATTGCCTTGAGAATCGATCCCTGGACTCGTCACCGGATGCAGGTTCTCGGCAATTGGAACCGCAACCTTCACGGGCTGCCCATTGCTGGAGTGCCCATCCGTCGAAACGACCACCGGACCTGAGGTCGCGCCCTCGGGCACGCGAGCGACGAGGAAGGAATCTGAGCTGATCACGAGGCTGCCGTCAATGTCGCCAAACTGTACTCGCGGACGCTGAAACTGCTTGGGCCGCAACCCTGACCCCGCGATGCGAATCTCGCCGCCCGCGAGCGCCAGAGTTGGCGACACGGATTCAATGTGTGGTCCGCCGTTCACGTTGCTCTTGCCGAGAATTCGATCGGAAAATCCCATGAGGAAGACACCCGCTACCTTAGAAGACCAAAGTGCAACAAGAGATGCATAATAACCAGCGCATACAATCCTGCGGCAATATCATCGAGAACAATGCCGAAACCTTCGGGCAGCGCCTCAAGTTGACGCACCGGCGGAGGTTTGAGGATGTCGAAGATACGAAAAAGTATAAAGCCCGCCAGAAAAGATTTCCATCCGAGCGGCGCTCCGATCAGCGCGATCAACTGTCCCGCGACTTCGTCGATCACCACAAACTGCGGATCCTTGATTCCTGCGCCGCGCGTAACCAGCATGGCCGCCGGAATGCCGATCGCGGTGACGAACACGACCAGGGCGATGCTGACCGGAAGGCGGAACGCCAGGGGCATCGTATAAGCCAAGGCCGCCCACGAAATTACGGTTGCCAGAGAACCCCAAGTGCCCGGTCCAGGCCGAAGCCGCCCAATGCCCAAAAATGTCGCGGTGAGTTCGGCCCACAAAGGAGTCCTCCGATTGCCGAGCCCTGCCGCGGAGGCCTCTGCGCTACTCTCATATGCTCGTACGTTTTTCACGACTGTTCGTCCGGATCTTCGGGAAGAGTGTCATGAATCAGCTCGTCGGCATCGGTGACCGGCGACGCGATCACATAGGCCCCGCTTGCCCACTTGCCAAGATCGACGATTCGACAGCGGTCGCTACAGAAAGGGAAGTCGGGATTATCGCTCTTGACGGTCTTCTTGCAGATCGGACATCGCAGTCGTAAAGTGCGCTTGCGCGGCATGGCAGGAAAATCTAGGAACCAGAAACTATCATCGCTGCTACTTCGTAATCGTTGCTACTAAGTCGTAATCGTGCGCTTCCGTGATCCGGCAGCGGTAAAACTCACCCGTCTCAGGCGTCAATTCCGCGGGAAAATCGTTCACAAAAACTTTGCCGTCAATTTCTGGAGCGTGCATCGGCGTGCGGCCTTCCAGAAGCAGTTCGGTTTCCTCCGACGTGCCTTCCAACAGCAGATCGAATTCGCGGCCTACCAGCACTTTCTTTTTCTTCTTGCTGATCTGGCGCTGGATTCCCATCAGGTGCTTTCGGCGGCGCTCGATCTCCGCAGGAGAAAGCTTGTCACTCAAACCGTAAGCATTCGCACCTTCCTGATCCGAGTAGGAAAAAGCGCCCATCCAGTCGAATTGGGCCTCGCGCACAAAATCACAAAGCTCCTCGAATTCGCTCTCGGTTTCGCCCGGGAACCCCACAATGAACGAAGTGCGCAGTGTGATCCCGGGAATCACTTTTCGCATCTTCTCGAGGGAGCGCAAAAATACTTCCGATCCACCGCCCCGCTTCATGCGCTTCAGTACGCTTGCCGACGCGTGCTGTAACGGGACGTCCATGTACGAGCAAATCTTTTCATGGGATGCGATGGTTTCCAGTAGTTTGCCCGTGATCTTATTAGGATAAGCATAAAGAAAGCGAATCCAGCGTAGATCGTCGATGTGCGCAAGCTTATCCAGCAGCAGAGCCAGCCCATCCTTCAGTCCGAAATCTTCCCCGTAACAGGTTGTATCCTGCCCGATCAGAGTAATCTCCCGCACTCCGACCTGTGCCAAGCGTTCCGCCTCGGCGACTACCGATTCGAACCTTCGTGAGCGGAATTGTCCGCGCAGGCTAGGAATAATGCAGAAGGTGCAGGGATGATCGCAGCCCTCCGCGATCTTGATGTAAGCCGTGGACTTCGGGGTGGATAAAATACGAGGAGTTTCGTCATCGTAAAGATAGTTAGGAAGGTCTGCAACAGCGCCGTCCCATTGGTCGCGGGAAAATCTGCCCTGCGCGATCCGTGCATCGCCCTCCGGTCGAGAAGAGAGCACCACAAAGGGCGAATCGCTTTTTGCCGGCTGTGGGGCTAACCCGGAAGCCGCAAGAATTTTCGCTAACTCCCCGGTCCCAACCACGGCATCCACTTCAGGGATTCTCTTCTGGATTTCGTCTCGATAACGTTCTACCAGACAGCCGGCAACAATCAGTTTCTTGACGCGCCCCGAGGTCTTAAGCGTGGCCATCTCCAGGATCGTGTCTACCGACTCCTGTTGGGCGCTCTCGATGAACGAACAAGTGTTCACCACGATGACATCGGCATCTTCCGTCCGCGGGGAAAGTTCGGCCCCGCCGCGCGCCAGTAGACCCATCATCACTTCGCTATCGACAAGATTCTTGGGACAGCCCAGGCTCACAAATCCTACCCGCAGCGGCCGGGTTTCGACCGTTGTAGCGGAACCACTTTCTAGCGACATAGGAGAGACAACGACCTTCTTTGAGGGCATGGAACTTGTCTATTTTAGCATCTTCCCCAGGCGCCCCGAACTGTCGGTACGTGATCACAGGAAGAGGACAAGTCACGGCCCGGAGGTTTGTGCGCTAAGGATTGATTGATGTTGAGGACGAAGGAATCTCGGGACGAGATCCGTGGGTCAACCTTTTTAACGGACAGCCGGAACCCCGAGAGCTAGCTGCCAGCCTTCAACTCGGTCAAGACCTGCTTGGCGATTTCCTTTAGGGTCTCGAACACGCCCGTTCCCTGGAAAGCTACAGCTTCGATAATAGGCTCGTTCTTCCGGCGCAATTCGGTGGTCAGCAGATCCACGGGCAGGATGTTCGGCAGGTCGCGCTTATTGAGCTGAAGAACGTAGGGAATCTTATTGAAGTCATAACTGTGCTCTTTCAGGTTCGACATGAGGTTGTCGAGCGCTTCCACATTGGCGTCCATGCGCTGTTCCTGCGAATCGGCGACGAAAACGATGCCATCCACGCCGCGCAGAATCAGCTTGCGGCTGGCGTCATAGAACACCTGCCCCGGCACAGTGTAAAGATGGATCCTGGTCTTAAACCCGCGCACCGAGCCCAAATCCAACGGCAAAAAGTCGAAGAACAAAGTCCGCTCAGTTTCGGTGGCAAGGGAGATCATCTTGCCTTTTTGCTGTTCCGCAGTTTTCTGGTAGATCACCTGCAGGTTCGTGGTCTTGCCGCCCAACCCGGCGCCGTAATACACGATTTTGCAATTGATCTCTCGGGCTGCGAAGTTGATGAAACTCAAGGCTTTCCTCAAAAAGCGCCGGACGCACACGCATCCAGGCGTCAAAATATCCCTTTGGGGGCTTCGGGCTTTTATACCACACGAGAGGGGCCGAGGGCAGTTACTCAGGTTACTCCCGGCAGAAATTACCGCAATTACCGCGCCGTAGGAGCCGGATAATATCCATCCTTCGCGTAAATCTTTAGTCCAGGCTTGTCCACCCGCACTTCAATACTATGGTAGGCGGCCGAGGTTGGGGTTTTAGGACGAGACGGCGTATATCCCAGTGTGTACTGGTTGCGGGCGTCGCTCATAGCCCTGGAATACATGTCTGCAATCGCATTGGTTGTGAGCTCGGCATAAACCGGCGCTCCGCCGGTCGCCGAGGCGTACCTGGGGAGGAGGTTGTCATAGCCCTGGGTGGGTAGATGCAGCCTTTCCAACCTGTCGTAGACGGGAAGCGAAGAGCTTCCCACCGCCACGGCCTTCACCTGGATTTCCTTAGAGAGCAATACTTTCAAAACGTCCCGATAACTCGCTTGGCTACCGGCCTCGCGGCCATCTCCGATCACAAAAATGACCTTCCGCCGCTCTCGGCCACGCTTGCTTAGATCGAGTGCAGCCTGAAGAATGGCATCATTCAAGACGCGCGACTGCCGGGGAGGTGTATAAACGGGCTGAGTGGGGCTACCGACCGGTACGCCGTTAATAATCGGACCATTTGCCATTGGCCCACTCAGTATGGCGGGTCCGTTATTGCTACCGCGCACCGTCTTAATCTGATTGAAGACCGCAGTGAGCCTTTGATTGGGTGCAGTAAAATCGCTCACCTGGCTCACGGTGCTGCTGTAGGTATAAAGCGCGACTTCATCGTAAGGAGCGAAGGCTCCCATTAACGCGGGAAAAGTCTGGTTGACCTTCTGCACCGTCGAATCCGACATACCCAGGTCGAGCACAATCGCCACCGAAAGCGCGAACGGGTCGCTGGTGAAAAAGCTCAGCTTCTGCTGGACTCCGTTCTCCAGCACCGTGAAATCCGTGGGTAAAAGGCCTTCCACCATGCGTCCGCCATGGTCAGTTACGGTGACCGGAAGCTGCACAAAGTTGGTATGAACCACCAATGTGTAAAGCTGCTCCTGACCGTTCTGCTTTGTTGAAGTTCCAGGGGGCAGCGTCTTAACCGGGGGCATGGGCGGCGGAGGTGATGTTTGATCGCCGGGGGCATTCGCCGTAGGGGCGGGCTGATTGGCGGGAGTCGGCTGATTGGGCTGGTTCGTCCATGGATTTCTATCCACGGGCGCAGGCTTCTTTTCTTCCGGCTCCGGCTTTGGAATTGGCGGCGGCTCGGGCGGGTTGGCCGAAGGCTGCACCGTGGGCGCATCTGGAATATCGGAACTCTGGCTCGAACTCTGAGCAGGCGCGGTTCCGGATTGAGTCTGCGCTCCGGACTGAGGGGTGGCCGACGACTGGGCCCAAGTTGATGGAACAGAACCAAGTGATATCCCGATAATGCCGACAACCAATACTGAAATTGCGCGCACTAGCCAACTCGCTCCGGTACTCTTCTTTCCTTTAACGGCCCGCTTTTTAATCCTCATCGTCATCCTCATCCTCAATGCGCACCTTTCGTCCTTTGACTAAAAAGCGTCGTACCGGGAAGCCCAGTTGCCACTGGAAATTCGAGCCTGCCGTAAAGAGAGCCTGCGAACCAATTCGCCCGCATTAGAATAATATTCAAGTTCACCCGCTTGGGATGCCTGAGCGGTTCCATTTGGTGCATCTAACGTTCAGGAATAGACTAACAAAAAGCACAAGAGAGAGTCCTCCATGCCTAAATCATCTGCTTACCAAAGATTTTTGCCGACCTTGGTGTGTGCGGTACTGCTGTTTTTCTTGGCCGCTTTTGCAGGTGAATGCCCGTGCGCACTTGCGCAGAGCTCAACTCCCTCCAATTCTACGGATTCGCAACGGTCATCTACCGATCAATCGTCCACGGATCAATCCACTCCCGAGAAATCGGATGAGACTCTGAAGGTCAACGTAAACGTCGTGGGAGTATTCTTCAACGTAAAAGATAAGCATGGAGCCCTGATTCCAAATCAGCGGAAGGAAGATTTTGAAGTTTTCGAGGATAACAAGCCCCAGACGATCAAATACTTTACTGCCGAATCGAACTTGCCGCTTACGCTGGGTATCCTGATCGACTCCTCGGGCAGCCAGATACGGGTTCTCGATATGGAAAAAGAGGTTGGCGGTGCATTCCTTCGCCAGATCCTAACTGACAAGGATGAAGCCTTCGTAATCGACTTCAACGTGGAATCGGAGTTGGTTCAAGACTATACCCGGGATGTTCACCGGCTACAGGCCGCGCTGAATAAAGTGAAGATCCAAAGCGGCGTGGTCAGCGGAGGCAGCGGCATCCCGGGCCTGGGACAAGGTCCCGTCCCCACGCACAATACGCCCGGTACCGTGCTCTATGATGCGGTTTATCTTTCAGCGCATGACATGCTTTCCAAAGAAGTAGGACGCAAGGCTATGATCCTGCTCACCGACGGCGAAGATGAAGGCAGCAAATTGAAAATTAAAGACGCCATCGAAGCTGCACAGAAAGCCGACTCTATTGTCTACGTCCTGCTCTGCGCCGATCGCGGATTTTACGGGGGGTTCGGCATGGGATACTCAGGAGCCAGTGAAATGGAAAAGCTCACTGAAGCCACCGGCGGTCGTGTAATCAACGTGGGCAACAAATTTGACAAACTGAAAGAAGCCTTCGACCAGATCGCCGCCGAACTCCGCAGCCAGTACAGCATTGGCTACACTTCCACGAACGCCGTGCTCGATGGCAGTTATCGGAAACTGCAGATTAAGTCCAAACAGGGCTATAAAATTCAGACTCGCGCGGGATATTACGCCACTCCGCACAACCAATCGCAATAATAGAGGTCTTGGGTAGAGGGCGACTTTGCCCATTTACACCAAGTTCACAGCCGAGAATAAGTCCAGCTAACCCCTGCAAAATCATTCACCTTGACATTCTACGGTGTTCGGGCTGACACTTATCCCGGTCCTCCCCGCCCTCCCCTTAATTAATGTTGGAGGTTTTCTGCCGTGCATAGCCTCACTACGCGCGCCGTGGGCGCATTGTGGTTTGTTGTCTTCATTTTATCTTTTATCTTCAATCCCATCTTTACTTCGGCCGCCAGCGCGCAGCAAATTCACCACGGCATCTATCGCGGCATGCCTGTGACCTATGTCGTCAAGAATGGTAAAGCTATATTCCAAGGCGACATCATTCTTGAAAATGTGAGGTCGATCGATCCGCAATCTCCACTGTCAGATTCGATGGGCGTTGATTATTCCCAATACCTCTGGCCCAAAGTCGGAAGCAAATATCAAATTCCTTATGTCATCGCCAGCGGTTCCGGGAATGTCACGAATCTCAATGCCGCCATCTCTCAATTCAACAGCACTTTTTCTAACATTCAGTTTGTCGCGTATACCAATCAAACTGATTACGTCAGCTTCTACTTCAATCCTGATGACAACAGCGGCGAGTGCGAGGCCACGGTTGGCCGTGCAGGCGGGGAACAGCAAGTTGGGGGTTCCGGCGGATCGAGCAACCCCTGCGCTTTGCCCACAGTGCTGCATGAACTGGGCCACGTCATCGGCCTGTGGCACGAGCAATCCCGCCCCGATCGCAACACCTACGTCTCAGTCAACTATGACAACCTGATTAAAGGCTCCATCTCAAACTTCAATCAGATCTACGATAACGCCCAGACTTTCGGAACACTGTTCGACTACGCCTCGATCATGGAGTACCCACCATTCTCTTTCTCTCGCAATGGCGGCCCCGCGATCGAATCAATTCCCGCCGGAATTCCGCTTTCGAATCTCACCGGATACACGGCCACCGATATCGATGGCATCGAACGCCTGTACGGAAACCCACCCAAGGCGATTACCATTACCAGCAATCCTCCAGGGCTCCAGGTCATTGTCGACGGAGAGACGGTGACCACGCCGAAGGTTTTTACCACCTGGGATCTATACTCCACCCATAATCTAAGCGTTGCTTCCGGAGTGCAAACCCAGACTGGCGATATCGTCAACAGCACCACGTCTGCGACTTTCTATTACACCTACGGCCGCTGGAACAATTCGATTCCGGCTACTCAGACGATCACCGTCCTCCCCGGCAATGGAGAGCCTTCGACTCCGGCGACTTCACCCGCCATTACGACTTACACTGCGAACTTCATCCAGCTCGTTCCTTACTCTGCCACGGTCTATCCCGCCGCTACTGGGAGCGTTGCTGTATCGCCGGCCGCCCAAAGTTACTCCGGATCTTCGCTGGTATTTTTCACAGCACGCCAGCAGGTCACCTTAACCGCCACGCCGATCGCAGGACAAAATTTCTACGAATTCAACAATGCTCCGTTCTGGCTTCCGGGAGGCCTGGGTGCCAATCCGAAAACTTTCTACGTTCCCGATACCGGCTTAACCGTCAACACCACTGCTGAGTTTTCGCCGGACGCGATTTATACCGTCAATGTTTCGCCCAATCCCTTCAGCTCGAATCTTTATATCTATGCTGACGGGAACTTCTCTTACGCTCCCAAGAACTTTTCTGTGTTCTACGATTCGACATGGACTTCCGGCAGCACTCATACCCTGAGTATCTATACGCCCATCTATCCCTACAGCTCCAACAGTCGCTACGCATTCGATAACTGGAGCGATGGTACGACCGCGACCACCGACACGGTTGAATTGCCAGCGGCGAGCGCCACCTATACGGCCAACCTGACGCCGCAGTTTTACGTTACGGACTATGCCAACGAATCCTGCGGGGGGGCGATCAATGTCACTCCCAGTTCGCCTACCGGAGACGGTTTCTACCCCACGGGCGACAACCTGACCTTCACGGAGACTCCCAACACTGGCTGGCTCTTCACGGAGTGGGGATACGATCTCAGCGGAAGCTCCAGTTCGCAGCCCCTGACGGTCACGGACGAGGTTCTGGTCACGGCCGATTACAACATCACAACTACTCCGCTCGCACTGACCAGCCTGAGCCCGGCAGCAGCCGTACCGGGCAGCGCAGCCTTTACCCTTACCCTGAATGGGACTGGATTTTCAGCGAATTCGGTTGTTTCAGTGAATGGAACATTTCCGGCGGTAAAGTACATCAGCAGCACGCAGCTCAGCGTTCCCGTCACTGCAACCCAAATCAAGAAGCCTGGGGCATTCCAGGTGTGGGTCGAAGGCTTCCCCAACGGAGCAAGTTGCGCGGCATTTGCCGCACTCCCGTTTACGGTTGCCAAAAGTCCTATCGTTTCGCCTTCTCCGTTGAGCGTGGCCTTTGCTGCGCAAGTCGCGGGCACCACCAGCGCGTCGAAAACCGTCACGTTGAAAAACACAAGCTCAAGTGCCGTAAGCATCAGCTCGATCACAGCGACGGGTAACTTCGCGGTCTTGAGCCAGACTTGCGGATCCTCACTAAATGCGGGTGCGTCTTGCCAGGTAAATGTGACCTTCAGCCCATCCGTCTCCGGGGCTCTCACCGGCTCGTTGGCAATCAGCGATAGCGCTCCCGATTCTCCGCAAGTTGTCAGCTTAAGCGGTACCGGAGATCTTCCACTTACAATTAGCCCGGCTAAGCTGTCGTTCGGAACCGAGACGGTTGGCAAAACGACCGCAGCACTGACTGTTGCAATCACTAATAACGAATCTTCTACCCTCGATTTTTCGTTTAGCGCAAGCGGCGATTATGCGATCAATTCCAGTGGTACTACCTGCGGAGTTTCTTTGGCCTCGAAGGCTAAATGCAATATTGCAGTTACGTTCACTCCTACTTCCAACGGCAGCGTTAACGGAGCGGCCGCCATTAGTGACGCGGCAGCATTTTCTCCGCAGTTAGTCGCGCTCTCCGGAACGGGTTCCGGAGGCGCAACCGCGCCCCTCACCTTCAGTCCAACATCGCTAACGTTCACTTCTCAGGCGATTGCGACCAGCAGCACAGCGAAGACTCTTACAGTTAAGAACAACGGCGCGACTTCGTTGACCCTGGTCAGCATTACATCCAGCGGCGATTTCTCCGCTGCGGGCAGTGGAACAAAACCCTGTTCGGCAAATCTGGTTCTTGCCAAGGCTGGAACCTGCACCTTGGGCGTCACATTCTCACCCGGGTCAGGACAGAGCGGCGCCATCAGCGGGGCGGTCGTTATTTCGGATAATGCGGCCGTAGGCCAGCAAGTACTCGACGTGAAGGGAACTGCTGTTCTGCCGTTGACTTTCGCTCCGGCTTCGTTGGCGTTTGCTGCGCAAACGGTTGAGACTTCGAGTGCGGCACAAACGGTTACGATAACCAACAATCTGGGCACATCGATAAGCCCAGTCATTGCCGGAAACGGAGATTACGTTGCCGCGTCCGGGGGCGCTAACCCATGCTCGTCCTCGCTGGCCGCGCAGGCGAGTTGCAGCTTTACCGTAACTTTCACTCCGAGCGCGGTCGGTACTCGCGCCTCCGCAATTACCATCACCGATGGCGCATCGCCTTCAGAGCAGACGGTCAGCGTGACCGGAATCGGGCAGTAGGCTTTATACTGCTATTTTTATACGTCGTCTTTAGTGTTGCTGGCGATTAAAGATCTAAGGCTTCGCTCCAGCCAACCGTTCGCCGCTCGCGGCTGCTCTTGTGCGCAAGGACCACGGCCCGCATAGTTCGCAACGCCTGCTCCGGCGTGATTGACAGGGGCGCTTTCTTCTCGATCGCGTCCCGCATATTTTCGTAGAATCGGCGATAGTCGCCTCGCTCCGTTTTCACCCTTGTGGCAGGCTCACCCACGAGACTGAGCGTACCCCACAAATTTTCCGTCTCCTCACCCCAGCCAGCGCCCCAGTCCGTTCCTTGCGGACAATTGTCTCCGCGAAGCCGCGCCTCCTGCGGATCCATCCCATACTTTACAAATGACCCGTTCGTCCCATGAATCAGGAAGTGCGGCCCCGGCGCATAGGCCACAATCCGCGCACGCAAATACACCCTGAGCCCAGCCCGCGCTCCAGAGTATTCGAAGGAAACGTCGAAAGCGTCGTCGATGCGTGAAGTAGCCCGTTGGCAGAATGCCGAAGCCGTGATCGCACTTGGCTCTCCGAACAGAACCAGAGCCTGATCGATCACATGTGGCCCCAAATCGAACAACACGCCAGCCGCCGGCTGATCCGCACGTTCCCGCCACGCGTTCGCCTTCGGTTCCAAACGAAACCGATCGTAGCGGCACTCATACTCCACCACGGTTCCCAATTGGCCTGATTCCAAAATCTTCTTCACGGTGCCAAAATCGCCGTCAAATCGACGATCCTGATAAACCGTAATCAGCCTGCCGCGCTCCGCTGCCAGTCGTACCAGATCTTCCGCCTCCCGCAAAGTCGGCGCGAATGGCTTATCAACCACGACGTCCCGCCCAGCCAGCAGGCATGCCCGCGCCAACTCAAAGTGTGAATCGTTGGGAGTCGCAACCACGCAGAGCTGTATTTCCTTGTCGGCCAGCAATTCCTCAGGCGTGCGCGCCACGCGGACCTCAGGATATTTTTCCTGGACCCGATTCCCCTTGCGCTCCAGGACACAGGCCAACTCCATCCCCGCTACGCCGCGGATTACGGCCGCATGAAATGCCTGCCCGGCCACTCCGAACCCAATCAACCCTACTCGCACCATCCTGCCCCCTTGATCTTCCCCAGCTTGCTACTACTCCAGCCTAAACAATTTACAGCCTTTTGCGGATATTGCCGCTTGCCCCATTCACGTACAAACGTAGAGTGAGATCAATTGGACAGGATTTAGTCGATCAGAATCAGAACCTTCAGGAGGCCTAGATGCGATTCGGACCGTTTTTGATAGTCGCTCTTTTGCTGCTGGTTTTGTGGGTGTGTGGCTTTCTGATGTTTCACATCGCCAGTGGACTGATTCATCTACTGCTGCTGCTCGCGGTTATCTCCTTTGTGGCCCATCTGTTTACGGGTGCCAGGACCGCATAGAATTTCGAGCGTTTATGTTGCCGGCCGGAGCTAACCGGCTCCCTTCGCCGGCAACCGCTCGAGAGTACAATCAGCCCTCTCCCGGTTAATTTTTTCGATCCTTCAGGCGGCGAACAAATTTTAATCCCGACCAGACATCGGTCACTGCGCACACCTTCACATCCACTAATCCGGCTTTCAATCCGATTTCGCGTACAGTCTTTTCATCCACATCGGTCTGAACTCCCGAGCTTTTCTTCGGCCAAGTCACCCATAGCATTCCTGCGGGCGACAGGAGCTCAGAAAACCGGAGGAACTCCTTCGTCAATTGGTTGCGCGATGAACTAAAGAGCATCACAAAATCCAACGGGCCGCGCCCCTCGATCATTTCGCACTCCGCCAACTCCAGCGCCAATTCTGCGCGTACCTCATCCGGAGCATTCGCCAACCGTACGCGAAACCCTGGCTTAATCCCTAATTTTTTCGGAAGCGGAGTTCCAGAATATCCTGGCATCGTCTTTTTTTCAGAGGCGCTTTCCGGCAGTCTACTGCACCACTGGAGCGTAATACCCGCGCCGCGCTCTCACGCGATAATTCTTCCGGTCGTTGGCGACAATTTCGATGGTGCGGAAGTGTCCATCCGCTTTGAAGTCGGCAGGTTTGTACGACACCGCATACTGGCTTCGCAGCTCATCTTGAATCTCGCCAAAAGCATTGGTCACGTCGCGAATCTGGAAAGGGAAGAAAGCCCTACCCCCCGTGGCGTCGGCCATTCGTTCTAGAACCTTGTCGCCCGCTCCCTTGGTGCCGCTCACATTGGTGCTGATCGTATAGATAATCGCATCCGCGCGCTGCGCCATTTCAATCGCCTCCTCGCGCGTTACATGACTCTGATTGTCATCGCCATCGCTCAACAGGATGATCGCCCGCCGGGTTGGCCCATTTCGCGGCTCCTTCAAGAGCTTGTCTCTGCACGCGTAGTAGAGCGCATCGTACAAAGCTGTTCCGCCTCCGGGCCGCAATTCTCGAACTCCGTGCGCTAGCTTTTCACTGTCGTCCGTAAAGTCCTGGGTTACTTCCGGGGTCGCATCAAATCCCACTACAAACGCCAGGTCATACCGCTTGCGTACAGTCTGATTCAAGAACTCAATAGCGGATTCCTGCTCGAATTTAAAGCGATCCCGTACCGAACTGCTGGCATCGATCAGCAAACCCACTTGCAGCGGCAAATTCGTCTCCGCATTAAAGCTGCGAATCTCCGTCGCCGGCCGGTTGTCATCCACAAAGAGAAAATCGCTTTGTTTCAGGTCCGTGATCCGCTTACCATGCTTGTCCGTGACAGTGAACACCACATTTACTTCGTTGGTTCCAACACGGATCTTAGCAATACTGGCGTCGTCATTCGAGGTGCCCGATCCCGATGGCGTCGATGTCGCTGTTCCGGGTGAAGCTTTTGAATCTGGTGTACCGGAATTCTGTGTACCAGGAATCGGACGAACCGAGGTCTGCGGCTGAGTCGTAGCCGGAGTCGGAGATGACTGCGGCGCAGCCTGCGAGATTCCGGCCTGCGACCCCGCAAACAGCAGGAAAAATACCGGCCATACCGCGACTGATTTCTTTAAGACAATGAACTGGGTAAAGATGCTGCTCATTTGACTACCATTATATCCGCCCGATTGGGAGCGGCGGTTTACCGCGCAGGCTCGATTCTACTTAGAAAAGTCCCTAATTCCTCGGGCAAGTTGCTGCTCAGTGTAATCATCTCTCCGGTCCGCGGATGACGAAATTCCAACTCCGCCGAATGCAAAAAATTCCGCCCCAGGGTAATCGCCGCCGATTTCCCTCTCGCCTGCTTCGGCGCTCCATACACGGTATCTCCCACTATCGGATAACCCAACGCGGCCATGTGTACACGAATTTGGTGAGTGCGCCCCGTATCGATCTTTACATTCAACAGCGTAAACTTCCCAAATTTCGTGTCTAAACGCCTTTCCACTCGGTAGTGGGTAACCGAGGCACGCCCTCCTTGCGGGCGCGTAGTCATCCGCGTGCGCCGCACCGGGTCCCGGCTGATGCTCAGGGAAATCGTTCCGGAATCTTTCTTCACCCAGCCATGCACCAGCGACACGTATTTTTTCTTCACTTCCCGCGCCGCAAACTGCGCGCTCAGCTTGCGATGCGCTCCGTCGTTCTTTGCGACGGCGATAAGTCCGCTGGTCTCCTTATCCAGACGATGCACGATCCCCGGCCGCAAGTCTCCACCTACTCCGGACAAGCTTCTCAGATGATGCAGCAATGCATTCACCAGTGTTCCCCGGTTACGCGCGTCCTCAGTTGCCCCCGCTCCCGCATGCACCATCATCCCCGCGGGCTTATTGATCACCGCCAGATCGTCATCTTCATAGACAATATCGAGGGGAATCTCCTCCGCCATAGCCTTTAGCGGCGTACGCTGCGCTTCGCCCAGCACCGTGACCCGCTCGCCGCCGTGCAGTTTCAGTGACGCCTTCACCGCCTTGTCATTCACCAGGACTTTGCGCTCCGCAATCAACTCCTGCACCCGCGCGCGGCTGACCCCCTCAAGCCGCAGCACGAGAAATCGGTCAAGACGCTTGTCTGCATCTTCAGAGTCTGTGGAAATCACGATGGGGAATGTTTCCGGCATCCGCTGCGAAGGATACTACAAGCTGACTTGCAAAGATAAAACTGTGGATATGGGTCTAACCGCAACCTTTATGTTTGGCGGTCGATTTCGCCACAGGTAACTTTTCCGACTCTACCCCATGGCCAACGTGCGGTTCGAGGTTAAAATGTCGGTCATGGCTAAGAAATCAGGAATGAGCGACTCATCACTCTGGATCGTCACCATAGTCCTGCTAGTGTTAAGCGCTTGGATGTACTTTAAAAAATAAGGTGGGAAGCGCACGGCGGCCGCTGAAAAGGAAGCTGCGGGACGGCGAGTTTAGCGCGCGGCCCCCACGGTCTGCGCTGGCAACGTGTTCGACCCTGGTCGCAGCCACCAGATGATTCCGCCTGCTGCCACCAACCCGATCGCGATCAGCTGCGTACCTGACATGACCCCGCCAAACACAGATCCCCGGCCCGGATCGTCCCGCAAGAATTCCAGGAAGAATCGCGCCACCCCATAGATAAAGAGAAATGCACCAAAGATCTCGCCATCGAACTTCCTGCGTTTGAGCAGCCACATTAAGAAGAAGAAGTTTGCCAGTTCTACCGCTGCCTCGAACAATTGCGTCGGCTCCAACGGAATGTTCAGTGGAGTCCCGGTAATCTGGTTCGCCAGCGGATTGCGAAATACCACTCCCCAGAAGTGATGAGTTTCTTTCCCGTAGCAGCAGCCGGCGGCAAAGCATCCCACCCGGCCAATCGCATGTCCCACCGCCAGCCCCGGTGCAAATGCGTCGCAAGTACCCAGGGCAGGCATGTGATGCTGGTGCACGTACCACGCCGCGGCGGCAAAGGCGGCAATCAATCCGCCGGAGAAGACTCCGCCAGCCTGCAGAGTCGTGATACTAAAAATCTCATTGCGATGCGTCGAATAATATCCCCACTCATTAATGACGTAGAGAACCTTCGCGCCAATGATGCCGCATAAAACCACTAGAATGCCCAGGTTCCATGCCTTCTCGCCGTCAATGCCCAGCCGCTCGGAGTTGCGCACGCTGATCCATAGCCCGATCAGTACTCCCATAGAAACCAGGAAGCCATAAGTCGGCAGAAAAAAACGTCCAAAATGAATTAATTGTGGATACACGTTTAGTTAGATGCGGGAAACCAGGATTTGCAACGTGATTAGTCTAGCAGGATTAGTGAAGCCGAGCTTGTCGCTGGCCGGGTTTGTTCCGGGCTCTACCGCAGCAAAAGCTCGACGGACTGCGTTAAGCCTGGTGTCGTTCCGCCAATCGATCCAATCGTTCGTCGATTGTCATAAAGCTTCGCCTGTACCGCAGAAGAACAAAACCAACCTAAATTATAGAGGGTCCGGGTGCGTTCCAATAGAAATTCAAGCCGACCCACTGTGCCGTGTGACGGGCCGAGAATGAACCGTCGGATAGACGTTGGGAACCCGCCGAGACCCTTTAGGCATCTCCGCATGGCGGAGCGTTGCACACCGGATCCTAGTTCGAGTCAAGCTCCCGTTCATTCAGCATTGGTTCAAAAATCGGTTACCGCCATCACCAACCCCGCAGGTCGGCTTGCACCTTGGATGCTAGGAGAACTCCCGAGGATTTAGCAAGAGGGAAACCGCAAATAGTTGGCAGAACACTTGCAACCAAAGTAATCCCACATTGACAATCCAATGTTGCAATAACCCGCAAATGATTGTTCAGGAATGGTGCGGTCCCGTATTCCGCAGCGCCGCAAATTCATTGTCCTGTAGCCCAATAACTGTTTCTTGCCAGCACTATTCTGTCGCCGGGGACACGCAGATGCACTTGAAGCTGATGTAATCCTTCGCGCGGAGCCTTGGGTTCAATGCTTAAGAGATAGCGGCTGTGCAAATGGTTGGTAAAGTCGACCATGCGTGCTTCAAAATTCTTTTTGGTGGCGAACAGTTCGTACTCGCCACCGGTCATGGAAGCTACCGCCCTTGGCGTATTCTTTTTCATTGCCTGGGCAGCCATAATCAATGGCGCCAGCAGATCCGGAGAAGGATTCATCTCCGCGATATTATTGCCCCGCATCGTGTCCAGCACATTCGACCGGGACGGCGCAAACGCCAGAGCGTATACGCTTGTATTGCTTTCGCCAATCTGGGCGACCACCTCTTCAATTTTGCTCTGATGGCTGCCGTGGTCTCGGGTTTCACTGATCAGCAGCAAAACCCGCTTTTCATCTCGCGAAGTTCTTTCCAGCAACTTCACCGAATCGGAAATGGCATCGACGATCGTTGCTCCACCATCACCCGGCTCCAATTCCTTTAAGGTCTCGGCAATCCGCTCAGAGTTACCGGTGAAATCCTGCACGAGCTGCACCTGGCTGTCGAACTCCACAATGGCTACTCTCGCCATAGCTTGCTCGATCAAAGGATCGAGCATCGAGCTTAACCCTCGAATTCTAGGAAACTCATAGTTGGCCCGGCGTCCGCGCTGGATCGCAACTACTATCGAGACATGCGATCCTTCCGCGGCCTCATCCAGATGGACTGTCTGCTCCACTCCATCGTCCTGAACAATGAAATCCTTTGCCTCGAGGCCATAAACAATCTCGCCCTTCGCGCTTTTCACCAGCGCGGGAACGATCACGACATTCGCTTGACTGTGGAGAGTTGTTTCCTGCGACGGAGCGTCGCAACTCAGGAGCATACAAAAAACGAGAAGACCTGCGGTACTACCCACGGCTAGCCAGCCTTGCGGCTTTCTTCCAGCACTTCATCCAGCGCGCTGGCTAGCAGATGTGCTCGCTTCTGGTAATCGTTGGGCCTGTTGTCGTGCTTTTTCTGCAAAAGATGGTACTCGTCGGCGATATTCAAGGCGGCCAGCACGGCCAGGCGCACCGTATCGATTGTATTCGTCGCCTGCGCCACTGCGCGCATCTTCGAATCGACATAGTCCGCCAGCTTCAAAATGTATTCCGAATCCGACCCGCGTAAGTTATATGCCTGATCGAAAATCTCCACGCGCACACTGCCATTCTGCGCATCCTTCAATGTGGAATCCTTAACTGCTGTCGCCATAAGTGAACACCTCGCTGCCGGTTTCCAGTCGCCGGGTTTAGCTTGCCTCGGCAATCGTCTCGATCTGCTCCAGCATCTTTTCCACTCGCGAGCGAATCTCCTCGCGCTCTTTTCGCAACTGCACTGCTTCGCGGCGTAGCGTCACTAACTGCTCCTCGCGCTCTTCCAGTTGCTGCCGTGCGCGCTGTGCATCGCGCTCCGCGGTCGCCTGAGCCTGCCGCGCTGCCTTATACATCTCAATAGTGCGATAAATCTTCTCTTCCAGCGCCTGAAAATCGTCCGCCGGAACCTGCTCCGTCACCTGCCCCACTGCATTCGAAGCCATGATTGCATTCATCCCCTGGAAAAGATTTAAAACTTTCTGGAAGTATACTCCTCGGCCCTGTGGACGATATTGCCCATCTGTGCCATCAGCGCACCAGCTTTTTCAGTTTCTCCGCCGCCCTTTCCAGCGTCTCCAATTTCTTACAGAAGGCAAACCGCACCTGCCGGGCCCCATCCTGCGCATCCCGATAAAAACTCGATCCCGGCACTGCCGCAACTCCAACGTCTTTGACTAGATATTTCGTGAATGAAAGATCGTCCTCGAAGCCAAACGACGAAATATCTGTCATCACATAATAGGCGCCACGCGGACAAAAACACTTGAACCCCGCCCCCTCCAGTACTGGAATTAGATGGTCGCGCCTCATCCTGTAGCCTTCCGCCAATTTGCCGTAATATTCCGCCGGCAAACTCAACGCCGCCGCGCCGGCCTCCTGCAGCGGCGCCGGAGCCCCCACGGTCAGGAAATCGTGCACCTTCCGGATCGCATTCGTGATCTTCTCGGGTGCAACCGCCCATCCAACGCGCCAGCCCGTTACGCTGTAAGTCTTCGACATTCCGTTGATGGTCACGGTGCGATCCCGCATCCCATCGAGCGATGCCAGGGAAATGTGCTTGGTCCCGTCATACAGAATGTGCTCGTAAATCTCATCCGTGATGGCCAGTACATCGAACTCCACGCAGAGATCACGAATTAATTCCAGTTCCGCCCGGGTGAAAACCTTGCCTGTAGGATTGTTGGGCGTATTAACAATGATGGCCTTGGTATGCTTGTCAAACGCTGCCCGTAATTCTTTTTCATCGAAGGTCCACTCTCCGCCATCGGTTTCCAGCGGACGCAGTTTCACGAATCGCGGCCGCGCACCGCTCAACACTGCGTCCGGGCCGTAGTTCTCGTAAAACGGTTCGAAGACCACAACCTCATCGCCTGCATTGCACACCGCGAGTAAGGTAGAGATCATAGCCTCCGTCGATCCGCAGCACACCGTCACATCTTTTTCCGGATCTACGGCAATCCCTTGCCACACGCCCATCTGGCGCGCGATCGCGTTGCGCAAATTCTTCGATCCCCACGTGATCGCATACTGATTTACATCGCTCTCGATTGCCGCCCGCGCCGCCTCCTTGATCTCTGCCGGCGCGGAAAAATCCGGAAATCCCTGCGCCAGGTTTACGGCCCCGTGCAGCATGGCCTGCCGCGTCATCTCCCGAATCACCGATTCGGTAAAGTGCGCAACCTTGTCGCTTAAGAATTGTTTTTGTTGGGAAGGCAAAGAAGGGATTACGTTCGCCATAAAAGGCAGAGTAGCACGACTTTTTGATCGGTGGAGCCGGAGAGCTGCGCTCTAGCGACGAAGAAGCTATTTCAACTGTACTGTCACCGCAACATCGAATCCGGAATAGTACTTTTTCACATCTTCCACGCCATACTTCTCGCGAAATTTCTCCACGATGCTTTTTACCGTCTCTGCATCGGTAATAATCTTGGTAGGAAACTCCGCTTCCGCTCCGCGTGCGTCGATCCAAATCGTCGGATCCTTGCGGAGATTCTGGAACCACTGCGTCTTTGAACCCTCTACTGGCCACAGATAAAGCTTTTCTTCCTTCGGCTCCAGAACGAACCACACCGGACGCGAACTTTTCTTTCCCGACTTCCTCCCAATCACGCTGATCGTGATCTGCCGGTACCGCGCCAGCCGCTCTTTAAGCGTGTCGATCGATTTAGGCATGGTAAGCCCCACTATCATCTTATTCCTGCTCTGGTTTCGAGTATCTTTGACGGATCGACTATCGTAAGAATCGACGACCGCTTTGACCGCGGGGAGAAGCGAATTTAGGCCATCGGTCTGGTGAAGGGACGGGAAATGACGGTCATCTATTGTGCGGACGGAAAAGTAAAAAGGACGAAAGGCGGATCATCTCAGCCTGGAAAACCGCGAAAGTCGTAATGCCAACCGCCAAAGAGATCGCCACCATGCGTCTCGACGCCACCTGCTTCGCTGGTTCGCCAACAGCGCGGCTATCAGACCCGCATCAACGCCATCCTGCGCGCATATATGCAAGCCCGGATCTAACGCCGCGTAACACTGCTGCCGTTCCTACTTCACTCCTAGCTGCCAAAACAAAAACGAGTAAATATCCGTGAACTCCTCAATCTGTTTTGCCACCGGTTTGCCCGCGCCGTGTCCCGCCTTCTCTTCAATCCTCAACAATATAGGACGAGTCTTGCTCGACCCATTTTTCGCCTCAGCCTGCATCTCCGCGGCCATTTTCTTCGCATGCATGGGATCGACGCGCGTATCAGTATCGCCAGTCATAAATAAAACTGCCGGGTATTCCACGCCGGCCTTCACATGGTGATACGGCGAATACGCATAGAGCCACTTGAACTGATCCGGTTTATCCGCCGTGCCGTACTCTGGAATCCACAGCTTGGCAATTTGAAAATTCTGGTAGCGTAGCATATCAAGCAACGGTACCTGGCACACCACCGCGCGAAACAAATCAGGACGCTGCGTGATCATCGCGCCCATCAGCAGCCCGCCATTTGAGCCTCCCTGAATTGCCAGATGATTCGCGTCGGTATATTTTTCAGAAATCAAATGTTCTGCCGCGGCAATCATGTCGTCGAACACATTTTGTTTCTTATCGAGCATGCCCGCGCGATGCCAATCCTCGCCAAACTCCGATCCGCCGCGCAAATTCGCTACGGCGTACACACCGCCATTCTCCATCCACAAATAAGCGGTGCGGCTAAACGCCGGCATCATGCTGATGTTGAACCCTCCGTAACCGGTGAGCAACACAGGATTGCGCCCATCCTTCTTCAATCCTTTTTTATTGACGATGAACATGGGCACGCGCGTGCCATCCTTGGAGTGGAACCACTCCTGATTTACTTCGTAGGCCGATGGATCGATGGAAGGCGCATCCACCTTGGCCCAAAGGGAAGTCGCAAAAACGGAGCCTTCACTGGCGTGCATGTTAGCGTCGTGCGCGGGTATCGGCGCGAGATCGATGCGATAAATGCTCGGGGGAACCGTGAACGATTGGAATCCAAAGAAAATCTCATCGCGATCCCATTTTCCATTTGAGGTAAACACTGTACCCAGAGCGGGGAGATGAATGTCGCTGAGATGCGTTCCTTCGATATCGAAAATCCTCAACTGAGAACTCGCGTCTTTCTCATACTGCGTAAAAATCCTTCCGCCCCACACTGCGGCCCCCTGCAAGATCGCATCGGTCTGCGGAACGATTTCCTTCCAGTTGTCTCGCTCATAATCGCCGGCTTCGGTAACGAACAAGCGATAACGCGGAGCATCCTCGTTGGTGACGATGTAAATGCGTCCGTTATATACCGAGGCGCCATAAAGAAAATTCTTTCCGGTGGTGATGCGGATGGGAGGTGTGCCCGCCTTTAGATCCATCAAGTACAGTTCGCTCTTGGTCCAGCCCTGTGACACCGTGATCAAAAGCAAACGACCATTGTTGTCGAGACTCACGCTTGGCCAATCCTCGGGATCGCGACCCAGGCCGAAAATTAGCGGATCGGTCTCCGGATCGGCGCCGAGTTCGTGATAAAAAACATGCCGGTTGTAGGCCTCCTGGCCCTCCGGTGCATCGCCTTTCTTGGGATAGCGCGTGTAATAAAAACCTGAGCCGTCGTGCATCCACGCAACGCTGGCCGCGCGGGTACCTTCGATCACGTCGGGAAGCGCCTTGCCGGTTTTCGTCTCGAGAATGTGCAGCGTGCTCATCTCCGATCCGCTCGGCGACGTTCCATAGGCAAGATATTTGCCGTTTTCCGAAGGGTGGTACCAATCGAGAGCAACGGTTCCATCGGCGGAGAGCTGATTAGGATCGAGCAGCACGCGATCCTTTCCGTTGTCTTTTCCAGCGGCATCTTTTCCGGCAGCGCTCCGCTCGCGGACGTAGAGCACCGGCTGGTTCTGCATGCCTTCGCGCCGAGTGTAGAAATAATATTTACCACCCATCTCCGGCGCGCTGATGCTGCCAATGCTCAACAACTCGGTCAGCCGCTTCTGAATCGCCTCCCGCCCCGGCAGAGGATCGAGAATCTTTCGCGTGTATGCCATTTCCGCCGCAACCCACTTTTGCGTGTCCGAACTGCTTGCATCCTCCAGCCAGCGATAGTTGTCGACGATATCAACGCCAAACAACACTTCATTCAGCGGACGCTTCTCAGCCAGCGGTGGCCCCGAATTCGCCGAAGAAGGGTTTGAAAATGCCCCGGTATCAGTGCCTGCAATCACAATTCCTCCCAAGAGAAAAACCAATCCCACAGTCCACGCCAGTCCGCTCATCCCCTCACCTCGACTGAGTAGCCTAACAAACCCCGACCGGTCGGCAGCCACGAGTCTTTGTGCAACACTGTTTTCACCGCGCCCCCGCAAATGCTATGATGATGTCTGCAAAAAAGCGGGCGCATCGCGCGTGCTTTCCCACACTCCTCAGTAGCTCAATGGCAGAGCATTCGGCTGTTAACCGAAGGGTTGTAGGTTCGAATCCTACCTGAGGAGCCATTTCTTTTCTGGCGTACACTCCTGCTGCACTTCCGTAACCTGCCTGCGAAGCCCTTTTATCCTAATTTAAGCGTTCCGGGACACAATTAAGGCCCGGAGGCTCAAATGGCAAATCGCAGGGTCAGGATTGTGCGGTACGTCAAACTGAACGAGGAGTGGACGACCCTGTCGCTGAAGAAGGCTCAGAAGCTGAAGATTCCGCCAGCGGAAGGCCGCTGGTACGTCACGTGGCGAGAAGGCCGACGCATCCTTATTTAGCGATCAATCATCTTCAGCACGGCTGCAGGTAACCGTTCCCCTTGGACCTCGATCTTCGCAACCTCACCATTGATGTCGCGGAGATCGTCGGTCGTGAGTCCGATATTCACAGCACCGAGGTTCTCTTCGAGGCGGTGTAGTTTCGTTGTTCCCGGAATCGGAACAATCCACTGTCTCTGTGCGAGTAGCCATGCGAGCGCTATCTGTGCAGGCGTGCCGCCCTTCTTCTCCGCGATCCTCTTAAGCAGGTCAACGACAGCTTGATTCGCAGCGCGTGCTTCGCCGCTGAAGCGTGGGGATATGTTTCGGAAGTCCGTCTGATCGAACGTAGTCTTCGTATCGATTTTGCCTGTCAGGAAACCCGCACCGAGTGGAGTAAAAGCAACGAAGCCGATGCCCCGTTCTTCGCAGGTTGATAGCACGCCATTGTTTTCGACGTCTCGTGTCCAGAGCGAGTACTCACTTTGGATTGCAGCAACCGGATGCACGGCATCGGCTCGTCGGATTGTGTTGGCTGCCGCCTCGGATAGTCCGAAATGTTTCACCTTGCCCTGCCCGATAAGCTCCTTCAATGTAGCCGCCACGTCTTCGATAGGAACTGCCGGGTCTACGCGATGCTGGTAAAGCAGGTCAATGCTTTCGACCCTTAGTCGCTTCAGCATCTCGCCCACGACTTTTCGGATGTGCTCGGGACGACTGTTCAGCCCGCCCCGTCGCTGTCCCGTTTTCGAATCGATGTCGAAGCCGAATTTGGTGGCAATCACCACCTTCTGGCGGAAGGGCGCGACTGCTTCACCAAGCAATTCTTCGTTTGAAAAAGGACCATACGCCTCGGCTGTATCGAAAAAGGTGACGCCCTTATCGAATGCTGCACGAATTATCTTGATGCCGTCTTCACGAGATACCGGTGGACCATACGCTGACGACAATCCCATGCAACCATAGCCGAGAGCAGAAACCTCGAGATTGCTTTTACCCAGCGTGCGCTTTTGCATTGTTCCTCCTGACCGCTGGAGCCTTGAAGCGATAAAGGGATATTTTATTTCAAACTGTTATAGTCTTTGTCGGTAACAGGCTCCAGCCAGATTGTTTTACCCTTTTGAGTCGGTGTGACCGCTATGTAGGCAAAGCTACTTTTTGGTGTTGCCCCGTGCCAATGCTCCACACCCGGAAGGCATTTGATCACGTCTCCCTTGTGAACGATCTGCATTGGCTTTCCCCGTTCCTGATAATAGCCAGTGCCTTCCGTTATGAGTAGCACTTGACCACCCGGATGAATATGCCAATCCAGTTTTGCACCGGCATCGTAGGTCGCGACAGCAACACTGGGATCGAAGGTGCTGTCTCCTACGTTTAACTCTTTGAGCCAAATATTTCCCGTGTGATTTTGATGGTGGACAGTTCACCTTTTGGGAAAATTGCGTCCCCTGTTTGCGCTCGGGACTGGAGCACGATGATTGCCGCAAAAGCGATAATCTGAAATACTGTGCATGAGCGTCTCATGGTTCTCTTCCTCGCGGACACAGTATAACGCCTGAGTCGATTGCCTTCCCGCAGCCAAACCCTTGATTCTGCTATCGGTTAATTGTCGTCACTTTTCGTGGAGTGTGGATACCGAAGACTTTCCGTCGTCGGCAGATTTCAAATGTCAAAATCTGGCGATGGCCCTTTGCCCCATCGCCGTTTGCAACAGGGACACGATAGCTTCATTCTTATCGTTGGCTGCGGCCTTCTTCGCGTCGGCTGGTTGCTTTTTCACTGGTGTTCTCCTATGGTTCGAGTTGGCTCATACGGAGCAGGAGAATCTTGTGGCAGCCGGGAGGAACGTGACACGCGGGAAATGCTCGGGGTTTTCTTTAACGGCTTTGACGGATTCTGAAGTCGAAAACCGTCAGGCAGGATGAACTTTTGTCGCGAAGGGGCATGCTGGGAAGCACAGGCTTAGGCTGTGGAGTACACGCAGGACTGTCAGGCAGGCACTCCGCTGGCCGACTTTCCTACCTGAGGAGCCATTTCTTTTCATTCCCTTACTTCACCAGGACATTTTTCACGTCCACCGGCATTGGGCTACTTTTTGAGGGATCGCGCAGAAATTTTCGAATCGCCTGAGGACTTGGGCAGCATCACCTGGGGCGGGACTTCCGCCATGGCCGTAGCGCTTAGCCATGCGGGTCACGGTTGCGGCGGACCATCTCTATGATCCTGATATGGAAAGCCAAAGCCGTGGGAAGTTTCTAGCGGCACGGCTGAAGCTTTTCAAAGCTGCTTTCACCGCATGATGCGTGCGATGTAAACCGCAAACGGCTCCAGATTGCCCTGATCGATACTGACCTGATCGACGCGGCTCGCGCCGGGAATCGTTTGCGTGGTCAGCAGAGCGGTTGCTTTCGCCGATTGATAGTTGCGAGGATGGAATTGTTCTTGTAAGGCTGTCGGCGAAACTGCGTGGGTGGAGTTCGTAGAAAACGGCATGCTTCCACCATTCGTGACCCGAGGGCACGAGTGGCTGCTTCTGCGAATTGGCAAAATACAAAAGCAAATAGGACGATCACTCGCCAGGTTTATGAAGCACTGTTGAACTCCTCGTTTCCAACATGCCCGTTGGTGTCGCAGGACATTTTGCAAAAGAAGCAATAAGGGCAAATCATTCACAACCAGCAACTCACCAACAACCTGGTCGAAAGAGGTCTGCCAGCCCATTTGGTTGATCCGCAGCTCGTGGGGAATCAACCATACTACTCGGCACAAACCTTTGAAACGTTTTAAACTCTACTTATTATTTCTTATGTAACCGCTGGTCGTCGGAAGTGTATTCATACGATTTTAGCGTCGAGCTTTAATTGATTCGTGCGGGCTCAGTTCAGTGCCGCAGCGGTCTGTTCGAAGTTTGAAATATCTGCGCCTGGAGACGAGGTATGAACTCAAGGGTTTTCTTTATCGTTCGCGGAATCACGCCTTACTTTATCTGTTTTCTTATCGTCTTCGTCGGAATTGCTGCGTTCGGCCAAGCCGGAAGAGGCGGCATCAGCGGAACGATCACTGATTCCAACGGGGCAGTCGTTGCAGGAGCTCAAATAGTTTTGCTCAATAGTGCCACCGGAGTAGCGCTGCACACGACCACGAGCTCCGCGGGGCTCTATAGTTTCGTCTCTCTCAACCCCGGGAATTATCAGGTCACGGCTACCCAGAATGGTTTTGCCAAGGTTGTGCGAAATCAGATTACCGTCAACCTCGACGAAATCACCGAGATCAACCTCACTCTGAAGGTTGGCGCGGCCTCGGAGACAGTCACCATCACCGCGGGCAGCGAACTGGTCGAGCCCAGCAATTCCACCGTCGGTTCGCTCATTCCGGCCGAGCAGATCGATCGGGTGCCCTTGCTGTATCGCAACGTTTACGATCTCATCCAGTTGAGCGCGGGCGTAATTCCAGTCAATGGTTCGCCCAACTCGAGCGACTCGATGCAGTCGATTCAGAACATTTCCTTCGGGCGCCCCGGGGTTGACGTCTCCGCCGACACTATTAACGGCTCCCTCACCGGTTCGGTTTACTACATGCTGGACGGCAGCCCGCTCGGAGTTGCGGAAAATAATGCTGCAGCCATTATCCCAGCCATGAACATTCCCGAGGACGGCGTGGAAGAAGTTCGCGTTGAGACCCAGAACACGCCAGCCTCATACCAGAGCGGTGCCGCGGGCGTCATCAGCCTGGTTAGCAAGTCCGGTACCAACAAGATTCATGGCGACGTCTTCGGAGTGTTTCGTCCGAATGTATTGTCGGCAAACGACTACTTCAGCAAGGAAGGTCAACTGGCATCGGGCCAAAAGAATACGCCGCCTAACTTCCACCGCTACCAGGAAGGTGCCGCCATCGGTGGACCGATCAAAAAAGACAAGCTCTTTTTCTTCGGGGACTATGAAGACACGCAGCAGGTGCAGTTTGAGGGTGTCGACACGTTCTCCGTCCCCACCGCCGCGGAAAGAACCGGGGATTTCTCGCAAATGGGCTTTACGATTTACAACCCGACCTTGCCGGATGTAGGCGGCGTGCGGCAGCCATTTGCAGGCAACAAAATCCCGAATCCCAATCCGATCGGCCTTCTGTATCTGGGGAACATGCCGAAGTGTAACTATCCAGATCCCGTTTCCTGTGAACAGGCAACGTCGGATGTCGTTAATAATTTTCAGATGCCCGGTCTGGACCCGTATCACGCGCACCGCTTCGACGTCCGCTTGGATTGGAACCCGACCGAAAAACAACGCATCTTCACGCGGTTTTCCTATGACAAGTTGAACTTCTCCACCGCCAACGTTTTCCCAACTCCCGGCTGGGATATAAACTACGCCGAGAACATCACCAACGGACGGAACATCCTGGTGGCCGATGACATAACCCTCAATGCGTCGACCGTGCTCAATTTGCGCTATTCCTTTACGCGGCGTTATGAGAATCAGGGAAATCCAGCCTACAGCAGCACCAACATCACCAATCTAGGCACGGTGAATGGAACTACGGCTGGTTTTCCTACATCTCTTGCGGGCCAGCAGATCTATAAGGAACTACCCGTCGTGCTTTTTGGCGACGTTGGGCAAGGGGTGGGCGGTACTTGGGATGGCAACATCTTTCGCGATGCGAGCGAGAACAACGATGCCAACGCCACCATCACCAAGATTTTGGGAAAACATCAATTGTCGTTCGGGTTCGAGTGGATGAAACGGTATTTCAACGTTGGCCAGCCGCCGTCACCGGCGGGAGAGTATGAATTTGACACAAGCGCCACAAATCAATCCGTTACAACCGGTGCAGGGGGTAGTGATTATGCCTCTCTCCTCGTTGGCATGGCAGCCAATCCGACCGGCGCGAACGCCGAAAGCAACTATGCTCCCAATTTCTCAAACGATATCTTCGCGGCCGAGTCCAACCCCTACTATGCGACCTTTATCGAAGATACCTATCATCTCTCACCGAAACTGACGATTACTGCCGGCCTGCGCTGGGATATTTTCGGAGGGGAGAACGAACGCTTCAACCGATTGGAACACTTCGATCCCAACGCAACCAATACCGTCGACGGCGTCTTCTACACCGGCGCGGAAGTTTTCGCCAACAACAGCCACCGCTCTAACTTCGAAAACAACCTGCACAATTTTGGGCCTCGTCTGGCTTTTGCCTGGCAACCGGTCCAGCACTTCGTGATGCGTGGCGGTGCCGGCATTTACTACGGTCCTTCTACTCACGCCGTGCAAAGCGCCGATAACGACAGTGACGGATTTTCTTCCAATACAACCTGGAACGGCGCCTGCCTTAATTCGGATGGCAATAGCGTCTTCAACGGCACCTCGTGCGGCACAAACACGGGGAGTGCAGCCAACGTATTCACCGGCGCTTATTCGTTAAGCAACCCATTCCCCAGCGGGATCAACCCTGTATTTACAACTGCGCCAGCAGGCCTAGGCAACAATTTGGGGATACCCTTAAGCTCAGTGCTGCATTACCAGCCCACGCCTACCACCTACAACTTCAATTTCGGTCTGGAATATGAGTTGCCGCATCAGGTGGTAGTGAGCGCTGCCTACGTGGGCAGCCGGGGACTTTTCCTGCCCATTGGACACGTCGACCTGAACCAGCTCGATTTGGGCACGATCAACAAATACCAGGCTGCACTTACCAGTACGATGATCCCCAATATATGGGAGCCGGTTCTGCCGGCGACGAATAACAACTACGGCCAGGCCACCGTGCCGCTATTTGTGGGACTGGAAAAATACCCGCAGTTTGGCAACGGCCTGTATGGCTCCGGGAATGGCGTAAACATCAACGGCTACATTGGAGGCGACTCCGAATACAGCTCTCTGCAAACCAAAGTGCAAAAACGGCTGACGGGCCATTTCACTACGCTGGCCACCTTTACCTGGGGTAAATTGATGACCGACGACGGAAACCCTCCGGAGGGTTTCGTAGGCAGCCACAATGGATCGGTGCAAGACTGGAGAAACGTCGAGTATGAGCACTCGATCGCCCCGCAGGACGTCAAGTATCAATTCACCGGCCAGGCTTCCTACGACCTGCCGGTTGGCACCGGCCGGGGCGTGAATTTGAATGGGGCTCCAAACGCCATTCTGGGAGGCTGGACCCTCAATGGCATTCTCTATCTGAGCACCGGCGTGCCCATCAACTCGCCGAGTTCAGGTTACCCCGTGTCATATTTCAATCAGCGGGCCGATATGGTCTGCAATCCGGCGAAGGGCGCTCCGCACACGCCGACGGCTTGGTTCAACGTCGGTTGTTTTGTTCAGCCCGGAACCGAAAACGGCGGGGTAGCGAATCCCTTCATTCCGGGCAATGCCCCTGACTATCTAGACAACGTTCGCACCCGGGGAGCACGCGACTTAGATCTCTCCATCTACAAGACGTTCAAGTTGGGCGAAACGAAAGCGCTCCGCTTCGATATCTCCTCTTACAACACAACGAACACGCCGCAGTTCGGATATCCAAACGTGATAAACCTTGCCACCGCGGCTCAACCGGGCCAGGAATTTGGACAGATCACGAACAACGTGAATACTCCGCGTCAGTTCCAGTTTGGCGCGCGCTTCACGTTCTGACGCGACCGGGAAAAAACGGAGAGCAGCCCGCGTAGAGCTGCTCTCCGTTGATCCCAGTTATTGCAAGATCGGCGATTGGTTCAACAAGGGCAGGGTGAGCGTCCCGTCTAGCGCTTGTTGCGCCACGAGAGGAAGATGCCCGCGGCGATGCCAGCCAGGAGAGCTGCGCCTAGTTTCTTGCGGTCGGTGATAGGGACGAAGCGGGCGGGCTGATCGCTGATCTCGATGACTCCGACGGGAATGGCGCGCACTCCTCCTCCGCCACCGCCGCCTTCGCCACGGGCGCTCGAATCGCCGACTCCGCCGGTGCCGGCGCCACCTCCGTAGCCATACATTATTTTTGCAACGGGGATAACGGTTTTTCCCTGAGCCGAGATCGGTTCGCCGTAGATAGCTTTTACGGTGGCCTGAGTGACGATGCTTTCCTTCAAGGATTGCAGGACGGATAGGGTGCTCATTTAGGGAACTCCTTTGGACTATTATGCTCCGGCGGGAGGGTCGCGGTTTGTGGTCTTTAAATTAATAATTTGATTCTTGATGAGAATCTTGAGGTCAGTGAGTTTTGAAGTCGACTGAGTAGACATCTTGAGATCCGGTATCGCGCAGCAGTAGCGGGGAATCGTCAGGAGTGAGCGAGAGTGAACCGCCGTAGCGGCCGGTGGTGGTAAAAGTTTTTACGTCGGCAACTTGCTCAAGATTGCCATCGGGAACGTGAATGCGGACGACGGCGTTTTTCCCGCGGTAGTCCATGACGTAAACGTAGTTTCCATCATGCGACCAATTCAACCAGCTTAAGGATCCGGAGGCGAGCCTGCTCCATTTCTGAGTTTGAAAATCGAAGAGGAGAAGCGTTCTGGAGTCGGCGGAAAAGGCGGAAAGATATTTGCCGTCGGGGGACCAGCGAGGAGAATAGAGGCTTTGCGAGCAGGGTATGTTGGAGACTTGATTTGTAGCCAGATCGAGAATGCGGATGGAGGATGCGGGATTGTTGGACTCCTCTCCGAAAACGATTTTGGTTCCGTCGGGAGAAAAGTTGGGGTCGAGCTGCTGATGGCCATCATTGGGGAGCAACTGGCGAGGGCTTCCGCCATCGGACGAAACCTCATACATGCGGGCGGGTTTGTCGGTGCTCACAGCGAATTCGAAGAAGACAATGTTTTTTCCGTCCGGCGACCAGCGGGGCAGGACGGCGTATGTGGGCGGAAAGGTGAGTTGCAAACGGTCACTGCCATCGAGCTTGCTTTTCCACAATGTGCCCTCGCGGTAAGACACGTAGGCGACCCACTGACCGTCTTTGGAGAACGTGACATACTCCGCGGAAATGCCGTTGAGGAACGGCAGGAACTGGGCGGATTTCGAGTCGTATCGCGAGAGTTCGCCGCGATAGGTTTGACCGATCAGAAAAAGTTTCTTGCCATCTTTACTGGGAAGTGGAGACGATAAGAACAGCGGGCTGGAGGTCAGCTGAATGGGCTTCGATTGCGAGTGAATTAAACTGTGCTGGCTCGGCAGCGCCCAGATTTGACGGTTGGACGAGAAGACGAAATATTTTCCGTCGGCGGTCCACTTGCCGCAACACTCGTCTGGGGGAGTGTGCCAGCCGGGCAGCAAACGATGCAGGTTGGCTCCGGTGGCGGAGACCTCCCAGATCATCTGCTGGCCAAGGGTTCCGGCGGTTTCGGTGGTGTCGAAACGCAAGAGACCGCCGTCAGGCGACCAGGCAACATTCTTGATGTCGCCGGTGTTGGTTAAGAGTTTTCGAGATTCCGTCCCATCTGATTTTGCCACAAACAAATCGCTCAGGTTTGTGTAGGCCAGCATAGTCCCGTCGGGAGACCATGCGGCAGTTTCGGCGATGATGTCGCCGAGTCTCCGCGGGGATCCGCCAAGCACTGGGACGCTCCAGAGTGGGCCTTTGGGAGGTGCGCCTTGACCATCAATTTCGAGAATTTCCGATCCGTCGGGCGAGAGGGCGACGGGAATCATGTCGCCGGCGGACATGTTGGGAATTGTTTTCGGTTCGCCGCCGGTGATCGACATTTCGGCGACGGCGTGCGAGGCGAAACTTCCGGAAGTTCCGACACCCAGGCCCAAGTACAGTCTTGAGCCGTCCGTGCCGATGAGCGATTTTGGGGCGCCATCATGCGTGAGCTGGGTGTAGTTCGCGATTTCGGGAGGAGATGGTGGCTGCATCCAGAAATATGCGAGTACGCAGACGGCGAACACGGCCAGTAAAGCGATGCCGACTGCGATTCTGCGGCGATTGGACGCCTGGGTTAGAGGCACGTCCTTTGAGCCGTGATGGCCACTCTGATTCAAGGCCTGATGAGCTGCCGTGACGGAAGAGACCGTGGGATCGGATATGGCTTCCAGCGCGAATGCCAGGTCGGAGGCGGACTGAAATCTTTGCTCGGGATATTTTTCGAGACAACGATGGACGACTCGCTCCAATGCCAAAGGCGTGTCGGGAGCGAGTTGCGAGAGCGGTGCAGGTTCCTGATTGAGGATTGAGCTCATCGTATCCGCCGATGTTGGGCCGTGAAAGGCGCGCTTGCCCATCAGCATCTCGTAGAGAATTACACCGAAGGAGAAGATATCGGCGCGGTGATCGGTGGCTAGTCCTCGGACTTGCTCGGGAGCCATGTAGCCGACGGTTCCGATGGCTATGCCGGGGAGGGTGATGGTTTGAGTGAGGTTGGCGCGCGACTCGTCGGCTTGAGCAATTTTGGCTAAGCCGAAGTCGAGAATTTTGACTCTGCCTTCTTTGGTGATGAAGAGATTTTCCGGCTTGAGATCGCGGTGGACGATGCTTTTATCGTGAGCGGCGGCAAGTCCGCGGGCAATCTGAATAGCGTAGTCGATCGCTTTGCGCGGGGGCAGCGGGCCGGGGCGCATGACCTCGGTGAGGGTTTTGCCTTCGAGCAGTTCGGAAACGATGTAGGGGATGGTGAGATACGTCCCCATCTGATAGACGGAGAGGATGTTCGGATGATTCAGTGCGGCGGCGGCGCGGGCTTCCTGCTCGAAGCGGAGCAATCGTTCGGAATCAAGCGAGACCAACTGAGGAAGAACTTTGATGGCAACTTCGCGATCGAGACGGGTGTCGCGGGCGCGATAGACCTCGCCCATGCCTCCGGCACCGAGGGGCGAGAGAATCTCATACTGACCGAGCATTGTGCCGGGGGTGAGGGACATTGCTCGGGTGATTATAGTCTGAGGCGCGGAGGTTGGAGCAGCGGAGGAAGGTTATGTGGTGGTTCGGATTGTGGCTTCGAGGAAAGATAGAGTCGAGCTTCGCTCGACTGGACAGCCGGGGGCGGCTGTCCCTACATGAGCTTCCTTCGGCTGTCCCACACGAGGTTCGACGGTATCGTTAGAATCTGCATCCTATGGTCGCTTGAGAAAACTATGTCGGGGAAGATTATGAGCATAAAAGAGATCGGCAAGTTCTCGCGTTTTATCTATGTGTCAGCGGTGTGCTTCGCACTGACGCTGGGATTTGTGGCTTGCAACAAGAATCAGACCGCGGACAATAGCGCGCAAAATCAGCCGGCGCAAACGGGCCAGACGCAAGCGACTGACCAGACACAGACAGCCGATCAGTCGCAGAGCCCAGCGGCGACAGCGAACCTGGCTCCGGTAAGCGACACGCAGGAAGCTGCGCCCAGCGATCAGGGGAGCAACGACGACGCGGATGAGCAGGATGCGGATTACGGGCAGCCGGCGTTGCAGGCGTCGGATCCTCCGCCGCCATTGCCGGAATATTCGCAGCCGGAGTGTCCGGGCGAGGGATATATATGGACGCCGGGATATTGGAGCTACGCGACGAATGGTTATTACTGGGTGCCGGGAGCCTGGTCGCAGCCGCCGGAAGCTGGCTATTTGTGGACGCCGGGATATTGGGGATTTGTGGGCGGGAGATACCGCTACCATTATGGATTTTGGGGGCGGCACATTGGCTACTACGGCGGGATTAATTATGGATTCGGTTATGTGGGAGTGGGCTACCAGGGCGGATATTGGAATGGAAATCAGTTCAACTACAACCGTGCGGTGAACAATGTGAACGTGAGCAACGTTCAGGTTTACAACCGAACGATTACGAATACGGTGGTGATCAATAACACGACCGTGAACATCACGAATACAAGGGTCAGTTACAACGGTCCAGGAGGGGTGACGCGGCAGCCGTTGCCGACGGAGGTTGCCGCAGTGCGCGAACAGCGCATTCCTCCGATGACCACGCAGATACAGGCGCGGCAGGCGGCGGCCCAGAACCGGCAGCAGTTTGCATCGGTGAACCATGGGCGGCCGGCGATGGTAGCGGCGGCACAGCCGATTGCAGCGGGAAAGCCGATTGCTCCCGTGGTACCGGCGCGGCCGGTGGCGGCGGCGCGGCCGGCGCCGAATGCGGTGGGGAATCGCGCACCGAATTCTCCTGCGCCAAATCGAACAGAGCCGGGTCGAACAGAACCGGCAAGAGGTGCGGCACCCGCGTCAGGAAGGTCGGCTGCACCGGCGCGGAAAGCCGAACCGGCGCGACCTGCGACGCGGCCTGCGCCGGCAGCGCCGAAACCTGCGCCTGCGCAGCCAGCTCCGCATTCGCAACCGGCAAAGCCAGCGGCCCCGAGCAGGCCAGCGGAGAAGCCTGCACCTAAGCCTGCTCCAGCTCGGGCTGCAAAGCCTGAGCAGCATCCGGCTGCGGCTAAGCCGAAACCGGCGCCGCCTCCGGCGAAGAAAGAGCCGCCCAAGAAGGACGATAAGGACGAGCAGAAGCCGCAGTGAATTGTCTTGCAGCAATGGATTCAGGGCGGCTAGGGCCGCCCTTTTTCCTGGTCGCCATAAATCGTACAATCAGCCCGAGTTTTAGGAGGGCATCTTGATCTACGAGAACTTTCTAGCGTTGATGGAGAAGGAGATTCTGCCGCGACAGGAAAAGAATCCTGATCATGTGAGGCTTGACGGCAGGTTAAGCGGAGCAATCGCGAGGTGGCGGGACAATTTCTGCATGATGGTAAGACCTGGAAGATTCACGCAGATACGCGTTATGAGCCGCTGAAATTGGCCTATCTCGCGATGAGAGATCAGTCGTCGGATCCGTTCAAGGAATCAGCCACTGACAAAGGAAGACGCCTTGATCTAAAACCCGCAATTCAACGTTTGGGTGCGCGTCATCTGTACATCTACGAGACTCTAGCCAAGTAGCTACCTGACCACGCCTTCGAGCGGGGAACTGGCAGTAGCGTAGAGCTTTCTGGGCATACGTCCGGCGAGATAGGCCTGGCGACCGGCGATAACGCCGTGACGCATGGCTTCTGCCATCAGCACGGGATCTTGCGCGTTGGCGATGCCTGTGTTCATGAGTACGGCGTCGGCGCCTAGTTCCATCGCTATGGCGGCATCGGAGGCGGTTCCTACGCCTGCGTCGACGATCAGCGGAACGGCGGTGATCATTTCGCGCAGGATGCGGATGTGTGCTTGATTCTGAATCCCCATGCCACTACCGATGGGAGCGCCGAGGGGCATGACGGCGGAGGCTCCGGCGTCGATGAGGCGCTTGGCGAAGACGATGTCGTCGGAAGTGTAGGGCAGGACGGTGAATCCTTCGCTGACCAGAGTGCGGGTGGCTTCGAGCGTGGCTTGAACGTCAGGGTAGAGCGTGGCCTGGTCGCCGATGACTTCGAGCTTGACCCAATCGGAGAGGCCGACTTCGCGGCCGAGGCGGGCGGCTCGGATGGCTTCATCGGCGGTATAGCAGCCGGCGGTGTTGGGCAGCAGAAAATATTTTGCGGGATCGATGAAGTCGAGTAGAGATTCTTTATTGCGGTCGAGGTTGACGCGGCGCACGGCGACGGTAACCATGTCGGCTCCGCTGGCCTCGAGGGCGCGGGCGGTTTCCTGGAAGGATTTGTATTTTCCGGTGCCGACGATCAGGCGGGAGCGGAAGGAGCGTCCGGCAATGAGGAGTGGATCGGTCATGACAGACTAATTGTAAATCTTGGCGTGTAGATATGTAGCGGATTTCGCCTTCATGGTTTTTTTAACAGCTCGTTTCCCCAGGCCCTTATTTTAAATCGAGTTTATTTCTGAAATTCAATGTTTTGCGCGAGTTGCGGTTTTTCGACAACCAGTGCTCGCACTTTTCATCTCTAACGGTTTGGAGGAACTACATGGCAGCGAAGAAAAAGGGCGCAGGGAAAAAATCCAGCGGACGCAAATATGGCAAGGCTGCAGGCAAGAGCGTAGCGAGCGCTATGCGACGGGAGAAGAAAGGTACATTGAAATCGGGTCGCGGCGGAAAAGGCGGCACGGTGAAGAGCCGCAAACAAGCGATTGCGATTGGATTGTCCGAGGCTCGCAAAAAGGGGGCGAAGGTCCCTCCGAAGAAGAATGCGGCTTGATTTTGCATCCAATTAGTTCGCCGCTGGTATTGTTGCAAGCGCTGTTGCATTAGCTTCCGACATATTTGGCGTAGAGGGTGCGGGCGACTGCGGTATCGGTGGTCCCTTTCACGATGGCGCGGCCGTCGGGGAACAAAGTCATTTCGTAAGGATCGCGCCAGAATTTCAGTACGAATTGATTGTGGCGGACGATACCGTGAGGCTCAAGCAGGAGCTGCATCCTTGAGAAATCGATGGGGCGTGCGCGTTCGTGGATCTGAACGGAATTTCTTCCGCACAAGGTGATGTGAGGACGGCCTTCCCCGGCGAGGTGAACAAATTCGTGGTTGCCGCACGCGCGGCATCCGGAGTAGGGTTTTTCGGCGGCGATCTCGGTGTGCTGGTTGGTCCAGACGTCGAATGACAATAGAGTTTTCCGCAATTGTTTGAGCGCAGCGCCGCCCAGGAGAATCTTCATCGCTTCGGTGGCGGCGATGGAAGCAACCGCTTGTACCGCGGTGTTCAATATCCCCGAGCTTTCGCAGGTTTCGACCATGCCTTTGGGTGAATCGGGGAAGATGCAGGCGAGGCACGCGGTTGTGGCCGGCAATACGTTCAGGGTCACGCCATAGCTGCCGACTGCGGCTGCGTAAATCCAGGGCAGGGAATTTTTCGCTGCGTAATCGTTTAGTAAATATCGAGTCTCGAAATTATCAGTGCCATCCAGGATTAAATCGATTCCTTGAAGTAATGCTTCAATATTGCCGGGAACCAGATCCTCGACCCGTGGGTCAATGACGATTGCAGAGTTGAATGCGGCGATGCGGCGGGAAGCGGCGATGGCTTTGGGCAGGGATTCGGCAGCATCTGCTTCTTCGAACAAAGTTTGGCGCTGAAGATTGCTGGGCTCGACGTAGTCGCGGTCGATGATGCGTAAGGTGCCCACACCCGAGCGAGCCAGGAGGGCCGCGAGAGCGGAGCCGGTAGCGCCGCAGCCAACAATGGCAACCCGGCCGGCGGCGAGGCGCTGCTGGCCCTCAGCGCCGATGCCGTGAAATAGAACCTGCCGGGAGTAGCGTTCGGTGAATTTTTGCTTTTCCAAACTTGCCTCTTTTCGGGGCGGCGCTCGGCACCACTATTCGGGCGCGAAGGGCCGTCTCAAGGAGGTCATCAGTTTTCGACCTCAAACCCTTTATTATAAGAGTGATTCTAACGCTCCCACAGGGCGGTACAACGCGCGTTCCTCGTGCTTCATCGAACGATTGGAACGAGCCAAGGAAAATATTTGCCGAGCAGGTCCGCATTCCTAGTGTGTTTGATCGGGATTTCGTTGGGTTCAGCCGCCGGGACTGGATCGTTCGCTCCCTGTTTAGCTGCGCAAGCTGCACAGTCGCAGGAATCGACTTCGAGTTTATCGTCCTCTAGTTTGGCTTCGATGTCCGCCTATGTTGGCCGAACGGTGAAAGCGGTGGAACTGCCGGGGGTGCGCGATGCGTCGCAATTGCTCAAGATGATTGAGCAAAAGCCGGAGGAACCGCTGGATCGCGACCAGGTGCGCGAGAGCATACGGACACTGTTTGCGACTGGGCTGTTTGCGGACATACAGGCCGAAGTTGCCCCTTCCGGCGACGGCGTGGTGCTTACCTTTGCGACATCGCTGAATTTTTTTGTGGGTGCGGTGAACGTGGAAGGGGCTCCGGCGCATCCCAGTGCCAACCAGATTGTGAATGCTTCCAAGTTTCAGTTGGGGGAATTGTATTCAGCCGAGAAACTGGAGCACGCGCAGGAGAGCGTTCGCCAGCTGATGCAGCAGAACGGCTATTATCGCGCGCGGGTAATGGCGGAAGGCACTTCCAATCCGAGTACACAGCAGGTTGATATCCTGTTCCACATTAAAGCGGGCGAACCTGCTCACATTGGAGAAGTCAAGCTTACAGGCCATTCGGCGTGGTCTGAGGCGCAACTACAGGACATTGCGAAGATGCACCCCGGGGACCGCGTCACTGCGGCGCGAGTTACAAATTCCCTGCAGCGTTTACGCAAGCGGCTGCAAAAGCAGCAGCGGGTTTTAGCGCAGGTTTTGATTGCCTCGCAGACCTACCAGCCTGAATCGAATTCCGTGGACTACAGCTATCTCATCGATCCCGGTCCGACGGTGGTGGTCTACGCTTTGGGGATACACGTGAACCGCGGTGTGCTGCGAAAAGAAGTGCCGATTTATCAGGAAAATGCGGTGGACGACGATCTGCTGAACGAGGGAAAAAGCAATCTCCTCAACTACCTGCAAAGCCGGGGATTCTATGATGCCGCGGTGAACTTCGAGCGGCAATCGGAACCGGACATTCTGCGGGTGATTTACCACGTCGAACCTGGCGAGATTCACAAGCTGGAACTAATTCAAATGACCGGCAACAAATATTTCTCTACCCAAGTGCTGAGGCAGCGGCTGCAAATTCACAGTGCGGGCAGGTTTCTTTCGAACGGACGCTACAGCGCAGCTTTGCTGAGAAATGACGTGGCGGGTCTTAAGGCGCTCTATGTTACGAACGGGTTCCGGGATGTAAAGATCGATACGCAGGTGGACGACAATTACGAGAAAAGTCCGAACAAGCTTGCAGTTCGAATCCAAATTGACGAAGGCCCGCAAACGCTGGTGGGGTCGTTCGGCATTGAGGGTAATAAGAAGATAAGCACAAAATCCTTTCCCGAATTGCGAACGCAGGGCGGACAGCCGTATTCGGAATTCAATCTAGCCAGGGATCGTGACGCGATACTTAGCTACTACTTCAATCACGGTTTCTCCAATGCTTCGCTTGAAATCAGCGTGCAACCCGTCACCGGAGAAGCGAACCGCGAAAACGTTGTTTTCAGCATTCAGGAGGGGGAACAGTTTTTTGTCCGTCGCGTGATGGTGGCGGGTCTGGAAAACACGCAGAATTATGTGGTGCAGCGCGAGATTCAAGTGAAAGAAGGGCAGTCCTTGAGCCAGCAGGATATTCTCGATACGCAGAGCAAACTCTACGATCTCGGAATCTTCAGCCAGGTGGATACCGCGGTGCAGAATCCGAGCGGGAATGATCCGCAAAAGAATGTGCTGGTCCAGGTGCAGGAAGCCAAGCGTTACACGTTTACCTATGGAGTAGGGCTCGAGTTCGCAACCGGCTTACCGGCGGGCACAAACCACCCCTCAGGGGAGGCTGGAGTGAGTCCGCGCGTGGCATTAAATATTACTCGTTTAAATGTCGGAGGACGTGATCAGACGCTGACTTTTCAATCGCACGTCGGTACTTTGCAACAACTCGGCTTGGTGAGTTATGAGGTTCCGAAGGTTTTCAATCATGGAAGTTTGAAGCTTTTTTATACGATCTTCTATGACAACAGCGTGAATGTCGCGACCTTCACCTCGCAGCGACTAGAAGGGAAGATCGATCTGCGGCAGGAACTGGGACGGCAACAAGCCAACCATACGACCTCCATTACCTATCGGTTCGATTACCGGCGGGTCAAGGCCAGCGACATTGTGTCAGATTTTTCGCCGGTTGAATTCAGCTTGCTATCGTTGCCAGCTCACATTGGTGGACCGGGTTTTACTTATATCCGCGACAAGCGGGACAATCCGCTGGAAAGTACGAAAGGGCAATATTTCACGCTGGATGGCTTTGTCTCGTCCAGTTACGTTGGTTCGCAGTCGGATTACGGGCGGGCGCTGACCCAGGACTCCACCTATTACGCCTTCGGGCCAACCAATCACAAATTTGTGTTTGCACGGTCTACGACCCTGGGGTTGGAGCAGGTTTATGGGGGAACTCGAATATTGCCTCCCGGCAGTTGTCCGCTGAATAATTTGCAAACCGCTTGCCAATCGAATATTGAAATTATTCCTTTGCCGGAACTTTTCTTTGCAGGGGGAGGAAACTCTCTCCGGGGATTTGGGTTAAATCAGGCGGGACCTCGCGATCCAGATTCCGGCTATCCCGTTGGCGGCTCGGCGCTTTTCGTCAATAGTGAAGAGTTGCGCCTTCCTTCCGTGAGTCTGCCTTATTTGGGTGATGGTTTTGGCTTTGCGATTTTTCATGACATGGGAAACGTTTTTACGGCAGGGCATGACCTGGTGAAGGGATTGGGCCGGTGGCATCAGCAGGATCCAGCGCAGTGTTTGGGAACGGGAGGGCTGGGTAACCAGACGTGTATTACTAATTTTGATAACAGCGGTTATGATTACACTTCGCATGCGTTGGGAATTGGGTTGCGGTACAAGACGCCGATCGGTCCGCTGCGCTTTGACTTCGGGTACAATTTAAATCCGACCCAGTACTTTCAGACCACCGGTACTTCCGCTGGCGCCGCGACATATGAGACCCAGCGCCTTTCACACTTCAACGTTTTTTTCAGTATAGGGCAGCCATTTTAATGAAACGTTATATTCGAAACACGTTCACTCTGATTGTTCTCGTGGCTATTGTTTCGCTGGACGGCGCCGGTGCGGCGACCGCTGCGCCGGAGGTTATCGACCGTATTGTGGCGACGGTGAATGGTCAGGTGATTTTGCAGTCCGATCTGGACGAAGCATTGTGTTATGAGGCGCTGCTGTCAGGACGTCCGCTCTCAGGATTTTTGGACGAGGATCGTCGCGCCGTTCTGGACCGTTTGATCGACCAGGAACTGCTGCGCGAGCAGATGAAGGCGGCGGAATTCCGCCATGCCACCGACGAGGAAGTGGAGGCTCGCGTGGCCGACGCGCGCAAGAAATATCCTGAGGGTGGAACGGACGCGGGATGGAGCGCATTGCTTGCGAAATATCACATTAGCGAGAAGGATCTTTTTCTGCAGGTGCGGCAGCAGATTGATGTAATGCGGCTGGTGGATTCGCGTCTGCGTCCGGCGGTGCAGATTGATTCGAAATCGGTCGAGGCTTACTATCGCGACCAATTTGTGCCCAAATTGAAGGAATCGGGAGCGGGTGAGGTTCCGCTCGACCAGGTTTCCAGCAAGATCCGCGAACTGCTTACGCAAGAGAAGGTCAGCGAAATGCTGGTCTCCTGGTTACAGACTCTGCGATCCCAAGGTGAGGTTCATTTTCCGGCCGGCGAAGTCGGAGTGCAATCGCGGTGACCGAGCCTGCGGCGAAGCCCGCCGGCCGCTGGTGGAAATCTCTGCTGATACTTGCCGGACTGGCAGGCGTGGGTGCGCTAGCGCTCGCCGTGTACGTCAATACGGAATCCTTTCAGGGTATGGTGCGCCGGCGTTTGGTTGCGGAAATTGAACGCATTACGGGCGGCCGCGCCGAGGTTGGCAGCTTACACACAATCCCATTTCGCCTGCAGGTTGAAGTTCGCAATATTACGGTTCACGGGCGAGAATCCGCGAGCGATGCGCCGCTTGCGCATGCCGATAGCATTACCGCGCGGCTTAAGCTGAGCTCGCTGCTGCGGTCTGAACTCAGTTTCCACGAACTGGTTCTCGATCAGCCGCTGATCCATGTTGTTTTCTATCCGGATGGCAGCAGCAATATTCCAAAAAGGGTGAGCGCGGTTTCCGGAAAGTCCTCGTTGGATGATTTCTTCGCGCTTTCCATTAATTATCTCGATGTGCGGCACGGGCAGATGATTTGGGATGACCAGATCATTCCTCTAGATCTGAATGCCCACGATGCCGCACTTGCGATGGGTTATTCGCTTCTGCATGATCGCTATAACGGGCATGTTTCCGTGGGGTGGGTCGAGACCAAGCTGCGCGATTACCGTCCGTTTGCGTGGATGAGTGCAGCTGATTTCAACCTAGGGAACAATTCCGTCATTTTCACATCGTTCAAATGGAATTCCGGGCACTCGAACCTCTCAGGTACCGGGCAGATCAGTGATTTTCGCCATCCGCGGCTTCATGCTGTGTATGGAGGACACATCGATCTCACGGAAGCGGCTTCGGTTCTTCGGCGCAACGAGTTGAAGAACGGAACTGTCGATTTCAACGGTCAGGGCGGCGGGACGCTCGAGCAGTTCGCGTCGAATGGTCAGGTGAATCTCCGTGACGTAGGCTGGCAGAATGAGCAGTTTTCTTTTTCAAAAGCGGCGGTGAGCAGCGATTATTCGGTCAGCGGCCTGGAACTGCGGCTGGCGAAGCTGCAAGGGAAGATTTTCGGCGGAAGTTTCACGGGCGATGCCGAGGTGAATCAGTGGCTCGCTCCTGACCGGCATCTTTCGGCAGCGGCGAGAAGGGTGCTGGAAACGGCTGTAATTTCGGCGGCTCCGGCCGCGAAGAAAAACGCGCGGCAGACGCCTGCGCTAAGGTCTGTGGGAGTGCAAAGCGGAATTGTCTCACTCAGGGTGCGCGATGTTTCCGCTGAGGATGTCGCTGCGGCCTTTAAAGCCAAAGCCTATCCTGTGCCGGATCTTCATTTGGCAGGACTCGCCTCAGGCACCGTAGACGCGCGGTGGAAGGGAACTCGGCGCGACGCGGAAATTCGTTTTGCGATGGACGCCGCTCCTCCGGCGCGCATTGCTCCAGCCGAATTGCCGTTTAGCGCTCACGCCAGTGGGACCTATGATGCGGCGATCGATCAACTGGATTTGCCACAGTTCACTTTAAGTACGCCTACTTCGCACGTGCAAGCTTCCGGGACGGTGTCTTCGACTTCAGCGTTGCGGCTTTCGGTTTCGACATCCAGTATGGCGGACTGGCTTCCGATTCTGCAGGCAGTGCGCGGACCTGCGCTCATTCCGGTAACGCTGAATGGGCGTGCTACGTTTGTCGGCAACATGAGCGGGGCCGTTTTGTCGCCGCAATTGACGGGAACTTTGCAGGCGGAGAAGTTTGAAGTCGACATTCCTGCGACGAGCCATTCAGTTTTTGTGAAGAGTCGCTGGGACTCACTTTCCGGATCCCTCCAGCTTTCTTTTGATGCGGTTGCGCTTCACGGAGCCACGTTGCGGCGCGGAGAAACTTCAGCGGAGTTCGATGCCTCGGCCACCCTACAACACGGGCATTTCTCTGACGCTAGCAATATCGCGGTTCGGGCCGATCTGCACAATACGAGCATGGCGGCCGTCCAAACGTTGGCCGGATACAACTATCCCGTGACCGGCAATGCCGATCTATCCGTTCAAGCCGCTGGGACCTTTGGAAATTTTCATGGCGGCGGGCAAGTCCACGCGAAGGATGCGACAGCGTATGGTGAACCAATTCAGCTATTCGACGCTAATTTTCGCTTCTCTCAAAGTGAGGTGGAATTCGAGAAGATTCATTTGTTGCACAATAGATCGCTGATTAGCGGAAGTGCGATGTTCAATCCTTCGAATCGTGCGTTTCGACTTGACCTGGCGGGTGAGAATTTCGATCTTGCCGAAGTGCGCCAGATTCAGGCCGATCAGATGGCGGTAGAGGGACGGGCGGATTTCGCAGTTACGGGACATGGCACGGTTGAAGCGCCTTTACTAGGAGCAGAGGTTCAGATTCGAAACTTGACGCTGGATCACGAACTGGCAGGCGATCTCGCTGTTCACGCCGTTACTGCGGGTAGCGTGCTTCACCTGACGGGAAGTTCGCAACTAAGCCGTGGATCGGTGCAGATGAGCGGCGATGTTCAGTTACGCAACCACGATTCGGTCGATCTGTTGTTTCAGATGGACGGAGTGGATCTCGATGCGCTATGGCGCCGCTATCTGGGCAACCAACTCACGGGACATTCGGCGGTTTCCGGTTCCGTTCGGTTGCAAGGTCCGATTCTGCATCCGTCGCAGTGGATCGCGAAAGGCAATTTGAGCGCGCTCACCCTTGAGGTGGAAGATGTGAAACTGCATAACCAGCAGGAGGTCCGCTTCACCATTGGAAGGGAGTCGCTGGATATTCAACAACTGCAAATGGCAGGGGCGGAAAGTGGCTTTACAGGGAATGGGTCTATTCAACTCTCCGCTCCATATGCGCTGAACCTGACCGCCGCGGGGACTCTTGACCTTAAACTGTTTGCTGCTTTCGATCCGAATCTCGTAGCGTCCGGACCCGTGAATGTGAATATGAGTGTTGGCGGCACATTTGACGATCCGCAGCCTCAAGGCAGGATCCAACTTGCCAATGGTGCAGTTTCCTACGCAAATCTTCCGAGCGGACTCAGCGGGATCGATGGCTCTCTTTTGTTCACCCGCAATCGAATTCAGATCGAGCAACTAACGGCACGGACCGGCGGCGGAACGCTGGCTCTTCGAGGGGATGCTACTTATGTGGATCGCCAACTCAGCTTCAATTTCACTGCCAGCGGAAAGGACGTACGGCTGCGGTATCCGGCTGGCGTGAGTTCAACGGCTGATGCCACGTTGCACTGGACCGGTACTCGCTCGGCTTCGACCGTCACTGGCGACATCCTGGTAAGTAAAATCGCCATTACTCCGGGATTTGATTTTGGTTTGTATCTGGATCGCGGGAGGCAGGGTGCTCCGCTCACCGCGGCGAATTCGCCGCTTTACAACGTCAAACTTGATATTCATGCGCAGACCGCACCTGAGCTGCAGATGCGAACCGCGGTGGCTCGTCTTTCTGGCGATGCGGATCTTCATGTGCGCGGGTCGGCGGCGCGACCGGCGGTGCTCGGACGGGTGGACATTTTAGAGGGGCAGGCTACGTTCCATGGCACACGCTACACGCTGGAGCGAGGTGACATCACGTTCGCCAATCCGGTATCGATTGAGCCGCAGCTCAATCTTCAAGCCTACACGCACGTGCGCAATTACGACCTCAACATTACGGTTACCGGGACGCCGGATCGCGGGTTGAACTTTAACTATCGCTCGGAGCCTCCGCTGCCGAAATCCGACATCATTGCTCTCCTTGCCTTGGGTCGGACGGGGGACGAATCGACGCAGCTGCAAGAGCAATCCGGCCAGAGCGCGTTTACCGATCAAGCGACGGCTCTCATTCTCAACCAGGCAATGGACACTACGGTCAGCAACCGGTTGACACAACTATTTGGAGCCAGCAATATTCGAATCGATCCTCAAGGGCTGGTGACAGAGAACAATCCGGTCAGCACCGGCCCGCAGATCACCATCGAACAGCAATTTGCAAACAATATATCGCTGACGTATTCGACGAATGTGTCGCAAAGTTCGGAGCAGATTATTCAGGGCGAGTACTTTATCAATCGCAATTTCTCACTTGTCGGCACGCGCGATCAGAACGGAGTAGTGAGCTTCGATGTGCAGGTCCGGCAGCGCAAGAAGTAGGACGCGAGTTTAAGATTGCGGGTATTTTATTATCCCGCTGAGGCTTGACTCGGCACGATTCGCTATGCAGGATTTCTCGGAAGCGCGGCAGATGATGGTCGCGAGTCAACTCCGTTCGCGGGGAATCACCGATCAGTGCGTATTGGAAGCCATGCTCCGCGTGCCGCGCGATCGATTTGTGCCGGAGGCATACCGTGCCGAGGCCTACCAGGACCATCCGCTTCCGATTGGCCACGGCCAGACCATTTCGCAGCCTTACGTGGTCGCGCTGATGTTGCAGTTACTGCAAGTCCTGCCGAACGACGTGGTGCTTGAAGTCGGCACCGGGTCCGGCTACGCTACTGTTCTCCTGGCTGAGTTGGCGCGACAGGTATTTTCCATTGAGCGGCACGAAGCTCTGGCTGCGAATGCTCGTTCAGTTGTTGACGCGCTTGCATACAGGAACGTCGAGATCATTGCTGGTGATGGTGCACAAGGTTTGCCGGAGCATGCTCCGTTCGATGCGATTCTGGTTTCTGCGGCGGCTTCTCATCCCCCACCGGCCTTGCTTTCGCAGTTGCGAGACGGCGGACACATGGTTATTCCCGTGGGAAATTCCGAGTCGCAGCAACTGCAACTTGTTCGAGTCGAAGCAGGCAGAATTGCGATACAGCTCTGCGAATTCGTACGCTTTGTGCCGCTAATCTCCGGAACAGATAAAGCCGGTCAAGAATGAGCCGCCAAGACCGATGATCGGACCTGCTTTACAATCTTAGCTGTGGCAGTGCTTCGCAATCTCGGGGTTACGCTGGAAATGATTAAGTGGGAGCACTCCATCTTTGCGCTCCCTTTTGCGCTTTGCGGCGCCATGCTGGCTGCGTCCGGGCTTCCTGGCTGGCATCAGCTTCTTTGGATCGTGATTGCCATGCTGGCGGCGCGCTCGGCGGCGATGGCGTTCAACCGCCTTGCCGATGCCACAATTGACGCTGCCAATCCGCGCACTCGCGCGCGCGCACTACCGGCTGGACATCTCTCTTCGGCCTTTGTGGGCACCTTTGTGATTGTATCTTCCGGAATTTTCATTCTTGCTGCCTCGCAGTTGAACAAGTTGACCTTGTGGCTTTCTCCGGTGGCATTGGCCGTGCTGTTGCTTTATTCCTACACCAAGAGGTTTACGCGTCTATCCCATATTGTTCTGGGATTTGCGTTGGGAATTGCGCCGTCGGCGGCATGGATTGCGGTTCGAGGTTCGCTCGACCCTCGCATCCTGCTGCTAACCGCTGCGGTTACGTTCTGGGTAGCGGGGTTCGACATTCTTTATGCGTGTCAGGATTTTGAATTCGATCGCAACTCTGGACTTCACTCCATACCACGGCACATCGGTATTGGACCTGCGCTCTGGGTGGCGCGCGCTTTTCACGGAATCATGCTAGTTCTTTTATTCGCGATGATTCCGGCGTTTGGCCTGGGAAGACTTGCGGTTGCTGGAGTGATCGCCGTGATGCTGCTGTTACTTTATGAGCATTCGTTGGTGAAGGCGGATGATCTCTCGCGGCTTAATGCGGCGTTTTTTACCATGAACGGCGTGATCTCGGTGGTTTTTGCGGTCTTTGTAGCGGCGGATCTTCTTTTGCGCAAGTAGAGCAGGTACCAGGCATGGCGTCTGGCAGTGTTGAGTTCTTACCCAGCGCGTTTAAAATACTGCACTGCGCGTTCGTGTTTTTGCGCGGCTTCGCGCGACGAAAACGTACCCAGGTTTTTGCGTTTTCCTGTCCTGGCGTCCTTCTTGCGGGAATAGAGACGGTACTCACCTGATTGCAGTTTGCGGATCATGCAAGAGAGATGCGGCGGGAGGCTTTGCGGTTGGCGTGAGAATGTGTACAGGTATTGATTCGCAACTGGCTCTAAATCAGCTTCCCGCAACCATCTCCTTGGGAGCGCCACCATCCACGTCGGCCTGATTGAAAACCACATTGGCTCCCATGTGCGCCGGACGAGGCGCAAGCATTTGTTCCTTGCGGTAGACCAGATTGCTGGCATTGAAGGTGGCCAGTTCAAAACCGTGACCGTGGGTAATGGCGTCGGTGGGGCAGGCCTCGACGCAATAGCCGCAAAAAATGCAGCGGTTGTAATCTATGTTGTAAACCCTGGCGTAGCGCTCGGCGCCGCTCACCCGGTTGTCGGCGGTGTTGTCAGCCGCCTCGATATAGATGCAGTTGGAGGGGCAGTTAGCCGCGCAGAGAAAACAGGCGACGCATTTTTCCAGTCCGTTTTCGTCGCGCTGAAGCACATGGGCGCCACGGAAACGGGCTTCAATCCGGGCGCCGCGGAGCGGACCTTTGCCGTCAGGATAATTTTCGACGGTCGTGGGCTGGAACATCTCCATAAAGGTGATGCTCATGCCTTTCGCAATGGCAGAGATATTCTTCAGAACCGACATACGAGTCTAGTATACCGAAACAGTTGAAGTTTTCACCTGCGGCAAACCGTTAATCACCAAGGCCACGAAGGTGCACGAAGAAACGCCCGCGGGATCGATTGCCTTGTTGACCACGGAACTTATGGCTGCGAACCGATCTCGAAGTTCAAGGTGCTGAGAGCCAGGCGGTACTGGTACTGTGCATTCACGTAGCTAATAGCGGCGTCGGTTTGCTGCAATTGAGCCTGGCTGAGTTCCACGATGGAACTTAATCCCAGGTTGTATCGGCCCTGCGCAAGAGTGAGGCTCAAGTTGGCTTCCTTGTCGAGCTCCTCAGCCACTGTGATGCGCTGAAAGGCGGTATTCGCGGCGAGCCAGGCGGTGCGAACGTCGCGCACAACGCGGTCTCGAAGGTCTCGAGTATTTTCGGCGGCGGCTTTTGCCCGGTAGTTCGCTTCCGAGGCTTCGGACGTGTAAAGAAAACCGTTGAAGATGGGGACGCTCAGATTCACGCCGATCGCGCCGTACCAGGGCGAGACGAAATAATTTGGAAAGCAACCGTCGATGCAGTCGGGACGAACCGGAGTTCCTCCGGCTAGACCAAGAGCGCTGATGGTGGGTAATAGTTGATCGCGTTGGGCACGGTGGAATTTTTCCGCTGCCTGTTCATCATAAGCAGACGCTTGCAGGTCGGGGCGTTGCTGCAAGGCAGTGTTGATGAGTACGTCAACGTCTGGGGGCGGTGAGGGCGCCGGCGTGTCTTCGTCAGTCAACTCGATGTTGATCTGTTTGTCGAAGCCAAGGACCGAGGTGAGCGCGGCTACGGTCGAGTTAACATTGTTTTCTGCATCGAGTTGAAGCATCTTGGCCTGCGAGAGATTCACCTCGGCGAAGGCAAGATCCACTGTGGATTTCAGTTTGTTCTTGGTCAGTTCGTCGATCTGGTGCTGCACGGACTGACGAGTGGTGACGGTTTGTTGCGCGACTTTGAGCAGGGCCTCCGCCTGAAGTGCATTGTAAAACGCCTGATCCGTGGCAAGAACGACGTCTTCTCTGGTGGCCAGCCCGTTGGCGTTTGCAGCCTTTTCCAGGAGTTTCGAGGAGGAGACGAGATTGGTGGTGCGGCCGAAATCGGTAATGAGTTGGGTCATGGTTACGCCAGCGCCGGCGTGCTCGAGCAGGCGAGAGGAGGTGAGGGCTCCGGAGCCGATGCGGCTGCCTTCGTTGGCATCGGCTGCTGTGATGTTGCCGTTGAAGGTGGGAAGCTCTGCTGCTCTGGTTTCGCGATAGACCTGATGCTGGGCGAGTGCGAGCAGGTGTCCGACACTAATGCGCGGATTGTTCTTGATGGCTAACTGTTCCGCTTGCGCGCGGCTTAGGCGCATACCGCGATCGTTGGGCTGCGTGGATGCGTCTTGAGGGGCTTGAAAGGAAGACGTCTGTGCTTGCGCGTTCCGTGGAAAACTGGCGGAGAGCGCGAGGCGCGGCTGGGTAGGTCCCGCTGTGGGAACAGAGTTTTGTTGTGATTGGGGCTGCGGGGCTAGAGGCAGAGCGGCGTCTGATTGCGATTCGTCAGCATTTTGTGCAAAAGCAGACTGCGGAACCACCGTAACTGAAAGCAGAAGTGCGCAGAGGATGGATGGGATCGCCCTGTTCATCGGATTGTGTCGCGATCTCCTCATGAGATCTTGGTTTCGTGATCGCGGCTTCCATCTCATACCGCAGGCTCCGGGGTTGGGTTCGCGCCATTCTTCGCTCCCGAATTGCCGGGTCCGCGCTTGCCGTAAACCAGCAAGTACGCCGCGGGAACAATGAAGATGGTCAACAGGACCGAAGAAGTCAGGCCACCGATAATGGCGCGAGCCATGGGCGTATATTGCTCGGCTCCAGTTCCTAACTTCAAAGCCATGGGGATCATTCCAATGATGGTGGCCAGCGACGTCATCAGGATGGGGCGCAGGCGAACCCGGCATGCGGTTATGACCGCGTCAGCCGGAGATAGTCCTTGCCGCTCGAGATTGTGGGCAAAGTCCACGATCAGGATGCTGTTCGAATCGGCGATGCCGACCAGCATCAGCACCCCCATCAGCGACATTACGTTGAGAGTGCTATGGGTGAGAGGCAGGATGAGCAGAACGCCAACGAAGCCCATCGGGATAGCCAGCATGATCAGAAAAGGATCGATGAAGGATTTGAACTGCGCCGTGAGAATCAGGAAAAGCAGAACGAAAGAAATCAAAAATCCAAGGCCAAAGCTCTTGAAGGACGCCTCCATGCCTTGGACCATGCCACGCAGGTTGACGCGAACATTTCCAGGAATCTTTTCCTTCGAAAGAATATCCCGGACGGCGCTTGTGACCCGCCCGAGGTCTTCTCCGGAGGGGGTCACGTAGATATCGATGGCGCGCTGGATTTGATAGTGATCCACTTCGGTGGGGGTCATCACTTCGTGGACGTTCACAACATTGCTGAGGGCGGTGGTCGGCCTGCTGCCATTGCATGCCCACGCAGGCTGCCCACCGGGCGAAGGCGGTGTTCCCGATGGGCCACAGCTGAGGCTGTCGCCATTCGCATCGCGCAAGGGGATCTGCCCCAGGTCGGTCATGTTGTGAATGGCGGCGTCACCGTGCTCGAAGTACTGCACAGTGAGGTAATAGTCGTTGCCACTTTTGCGATCGACCCAGTAGTTGGGAGCGATCATGTAGTTGGAGTTGAGGGCGGTAATGACATTATCGACGACGTCTCACCAGCGTGCACCCGGTTCACATCAAGGCGGAGCGCAGGATAGTTCATATCCTGCGGGATATAGATTTGGCCAACCCCATGAATCTCGCGGAACCGATTGGACAACTGTTGCGCGATGCCATAGATCTCCTGCAAGTCAGGGCTGCTGACCTGAACGTCAATGGGCGCGGGCATCCCCATGTTGAGAATGGCATCGACCATCGACCCGCTGGAGAGGAATGTCCTTATATCCGGAAACTGGCTGGCCATTGCCTTCTGAACGAGGTCCATATACGCGAAGCTGCTGAGAGTATGCGGCTGATTTAGTGCGACCTGAACGGTTGCTGTGTACGGCCCGGAGTTAGTAGTGTAGAGGGCCGAGAAATCGGGAACGACGCCAATGTTCGATACGATTCGCTTGAGATCCTTCGGGTCTACCTCACGGCGGATGAGGTCCTCCACCTTGGCGATATATTCGTTCGTGACCTCAATCCTTGTGCCGGTGGGGACTTTGAGACTAATGGTGAATTGGCCGGCATCGGTTTTAGGGAAGAAGGCCAACCCCAGGAGCGGATAAATGGCGAGGCTCAAGACGAACAGGCCGCTGAGCAAAGCCACCGTGAGTCCGGGGCGTTGTAGTGCGCGGCGCACCGAGCGCTCGTAGAAATCCAGCAATTTGTTAAAGTGCCGGTTGAAATGCGTATTGAAGCGGTCGAGCCAGGATTGGTCCGCGGCCTTGTTGGGTTCAACGTCATATCCACCTCCTCTATTGGTGGATTCCGGGATGTGAGGGACGGCTTTCAAGAAGCGCGAACAAAAGAGGGGAATGACCGTCATAGCTACCACGAACGAAGCCAGCAGCGACAAACAGAATGCGAGCGCCAGTGCTGAGAAGAGGAATTTGGCAACGCCGTAGAGAAAAACAACCGGGAAGAAATCGACCACGTCTACCAGAGTAGCGGCCAGCACTGCAAGGCTTACTTCCGATCCGCCAATCTCCGCTGCGATCATGGGGGCCGTGCCCATTTCCAGATGACGATAGATGTTTTCGAGCGAGATCACCGAGTTGTCGATTACGCGCGAAAAAGCAAGAGCCATCCCGCCCAGGATCATGGTGTTGACGGTGCCGCCGAGCATCGCGAGCACTACAAACGCAGCTAACGCGGATATCGGAATGGAGAGCAGAACCGCGGAAGTAGCGCGAAAGCTCCCGAGGAAAATGAGAATCATCAGGCTGGTCAGGATCAATCCCAGAGCGCCTTCGTGGAGGACGGTATGGATTGCTTCTTTCACGAACACTGATTGGTCGAAGACGATGCTGGTCTTCATCTGCTTTGGTATGTCGTAGAGATGTGTGATGAGCTGGCGAACTCCATTTACCACGGCGATGGTGTTGGAATCGCCGCCCTGCTTCATGATGGGAATGTAGGCGGACTTCTGGCCGTCGATTCGGACGATGTTGTACTGAATTTGGTGAGAGTCTTCCGCCTTTCCTATATCGTCTACCGTAACCCAGGACTTTCCTTTTACTTTGAGAGGGACCTCGCCGAGTTGCTTCATATTGTCAACCAGGCTGTTGGAGTAAACGAAATAGTCGTACGGCCCCATTTTTACGTCGCCTGCCGGAAGAATCAGATTGGCATTGTTAACCGCACTGACTACGTCCATCACGCTCAATTGACGGGAGGCGAGTTTGTAGGGATCGACATAGACCATGATCTGGCGGTAGATCCCACCGAAGACGCCGGGAATCTCCGCTCCCGGAACAACCGCGATCTGATTTCGAATCTGGAACTGAGCGTAATCGTGGAGCTGGGTCTGGTTTAATCCTTCCCCTTCAACGGTGACCAAAGCGACGGGCAGGCTGGATGCGTCGAACTTGAGGACCACAGGCGGCAGTGTGCCCGGGGGCAGGCGCTTCAGATCGGCGAGAGCCAGATTGGAAAGCTGACTAACGTCGGCATCGGGGTTGGTGCTGGGCTGAAAGTAGACGCGGATAATGCTGACGCCTAATAGCGATCGCGACTCCATGTGATCCACGCCGGAGGCCAGGGTGAAGAAGCGTTCCAGAGGGTCGGTGATATCGGTTTCGATATCTTCGGGAGGCATGCCCGAATAGAACGTTGCGACCACAACTTCCGGCAAGTTGATCGGCGGAAACAAATCCACCGGCATCCGCGACAGGCTAGTCACCCCGATGACCAGCAGCGCAAGGCAGATCACGATAATGAAGTACGGATTGCGAATCGAAAATCCAGGCATAGTGTTCCGGATGCAACCGTGGCGGCTGAGCCCACGATCTTTGGTATTTACGGCGCGGTATCTATTGGGTGCCCTCCTCGTGATATTCCATTACGGGCACTTCTTGGGCATGAACCGGTTCGCCAGCCTTTAACGCGCTGCGGTCGCTGACCACAACCTCTGATCCTTCCTTTAATCCGGAGAGAATCTCGGCGTAGTCGGCGGTCCGCAATCCAAGGCGCACGGTGCGGTCTTCGAGAATCCCGCTCTCGTTCACTACGAAAACGGTGGTTTCGTTCCCCTCGCGATTCAAGGCTTGAACGGGCACGGTAAGAACGTTGACTGCCTGATCGAAGACAAGCTCGGCATCGGCATAGAGACCCGGCACCAAAACACGCTGGGGATTGGAAACATCCACCTCAGTGTGCATGGTGCGAGTGTCTTCGCGCACATCGACAGAGAAGCGAGCCACCTTCCCAGGAAAAGTGCGGTTCAGAGAAGGCACGCGAACGTCCACTGCATCGCCGATATGAATGTATTGCACGTAGGACTCCGGAACTGGAATCACGAGACGAAAAAGATCGTCTTCGGAGAGGCGAACGATTGGCATGGCCTGCGTGCTCGAGCCGGTTCCAGCTTGCACCAGAGTGCCCAGATTTGCGTAACGGTCGGTAACGACGCCGGTGAACGGGGCGGTAATCTTCGCGTAATCGAACAAGCTTTGATCGTGGGCCAGTTTGGCTTTGATTGCTCCCAATTGACTCTGCGCGGCCTCAAGAGCCGCCTGGCCTGCGTCCACCTGGGACGCTGCTGCCAGGTCTTTGCCTTGCGCATCGTCGACTTCCTGCTGGGCTACGATTCCGGGCTGGCTTTGGAAGACGCCATTCAGCCGGGTGTATTGCAAGTGAAGCGCGTTGTACTGCGCTTGATATCGAGACAACTCATGCTGCGCGCGATTTACCTGGTTCCCGGCATTCTTGATTTCCGCCTCGTCTTCCTGAAGTTGATCCTGCAGTTCCGGTATTTCGAGGATAGCCATCACCTGGCCGGCTTTTACGTGGGTTCCATAGTCGACATCGAGTTTCTTCACATAGCCGGACTCTTTGGCATAGACGTCGATCTCTTGAAATGGCACCAACTCGGAGGACAGAGTGATCTTGCGCCCAAGCGATTGTTTTACGGCCTTGGTTACTCCGACCGTGGCGGGAAGCGCGCTGGCTTGCACGCGGTCCGTGTGACTTCCGGAGCAGGCGCTGAAACCGGTGATAACTGCAACCATCAGCGTGGCCATGCAAGCATGCAACCGCGTGGGCGTTAGAGAAGACGTCTTAACGAAACCTCCAGATAGCGTCATTGATTGACCTACTCTGATTGCCTCAGTCTGACTGGCTCAGTCTTGGACCAGCGGTTCTTTTTCTTGCTGCAAGGTCTTTACGAAATCCTGGAGCCCTTCCACCGAAAAAGTTGGCGATTGGCAAAACTCGAGGAGTCGCTGTTCCCGGAGCCGTAAGCGTTCGGCTGCGGCAGGGACTTTGGCCGCAACTTGCCGTGGCACGGTCAGCACGCCATGACGATCGCCGTGAAGCAGATCCCCAGGCTGTACTTCCAATCCGCCCACTGTGACTACAGATCCGATCTCGAAAATATGCGCGTAGGCGTGGGAGACAGTTACGCTTCCGGCAAATAGATGAAAGTTCATGGCACGCACCGACGGCAATTCGCGCACGGCGCCATTCGTGACATAGCCAATGCATCCCAGAGCCTTGAACATGGCTGCCTGCGCGTTGCCCACGAAGGCGCCGCGACCGGGCTGATCGTCAATATCCTCCAGGACCAGCACCCGCGGGGCAGGGATCTCGAGAATCCGATTCCAGAAATCAGCGCGATCGCGGAATGTTCCGCCGCCGATTGGAGGCTCCCCGCTGCTTAAACGGGCCGTGACCGCATAACCTAGCATTGGAGGTAAGTCCGGGAGTATGCAGCGCACCCGGTCATCGGCGAATCCAGTGTTGCGCAGCCGCACATTGAAGGATTCGATCGCGTTGGCCACTGTGCACGTATCGATCCTGCGAAGGGCATTCAGCTCTTCTTCACTCAAAGACTTAGCGGGCAAGCTGTGCTTCCTTTCATCGCGATGACCACGGCTTAGCATCGCGGTCATTACTCGAGCACATTAATTCCCAAAGAGTTTTAGACAGGACGCGGCTCAGCTGCATCGTAGAATTTTTCCTGGCGCCACTCATTAATCCGCCTTAATCCGCTTTTTGCCAACTGGAATCTGGATCGTAGCTCTTCATCTTCTTCGCGATTCCGGCAGTCCCGGCACCAAGATCCTTCTGGTAAACGACTCCATCTTGATCCACTAGAAATGTCATCACTCCCGAGGCGCGATATTCGGCGGGATACGCTACAAACGCGAAACCGGCGGTCATCTTTCCATCTTTGACGTAGCCGTGCGAACCGCCGGAGGCTTTCGATCCTTGTGCCTTTAGAATCCGGAAATAATAACCCTGGAATGGTTCCAGATTGCGGTTGGCAGGTTGAGGATAGCTTTCCACTGCGGCTACCGCGACCAGCGGGCCGATAGGACTGGCTGCGTTCTCGGAGCTTGCCTCCCAATAGAGTCCATTCTGCTTGCCGGGATCGCTGAAGAATTTCTGAGCGTACTGACCCTCAGGAGCGCCATCGTGAGGCTTCGCGTAATATTCTTTCTCGGCTGCGGCCAGCTCATGGCAAGTCTGGATAACTGCCATTTCGTTCTTTCCAACTCTTCGATAAAGAATCTCTTGCTTGCCAGCGGGCGTATCGAAATACCACGCGGTGCCCTTACGCATCAGCGGGATCGGCGTGGGCCAGTTTTCCGCGCCAATGTATAACGTGGTGGTGCCGTCCGGCTCGGTCACGAGACGGTGCATCTGTCGATACTTCTGAACAAATTGTGCGCGATTGTTCTTATCCTCGGCGGGATCGCCCGAGGAGATGATCTCTTTTCCATCTGGTCCCAGAATCTTTAAAAGGGACGCTTCCTCGTCCTTCTGAAGCGCGAAGACCAGCCGGTGACAAGCCTGCGCGGCGGAGGAAAATGTCTCCTGGCCGACTTGCGGTCCACTGGATGAAGGAGCCATCGACATTTGGGAGGAAGTTGACCCAGGTTGCGTCGGCGCGGGTTGCTCAGCGTTTGATTGGGCCAGTGCGAGATTTGAGCTGGAAACCAATCCCAAGGCAGCTAGAGTGCTGATGGCAATCGCGAGATTAATACGGGAGGAATGAATACTGAAATTTGTTCTCACCAATTTCATGACTTTCCTGTCCTTTCCTGGCTCCCCGAGGTAGCGAGAGCCGTGCCGGTTTCATGGTGCGTTAGCGCCTGCCTCCACCACCGCCTCCGCCATGGAAGCCACCGCCCCCACCACCGAAGCTGGACTGTCCACGTGCGGAAAAGCCCCGCGACTCGCCTCCGCGGGTAACTCCTCCAAAGGCACCTGGGCGGTTGCCTGCTGAACCTCTGGCGCCGCCGAAATCGCGACCGTTCCCCGCTGGACCTCGTGCACCGCCGAAATCGCGACCGTTGCCGGCGAAACCTCGTGCACCCCCGCGGTCGTAGGGTGCGAATCCACGGTAATTTCCATGGAAGTACGCGCTACGGTCATAAAATGCGTGGCTGTGAAACGCATAAGGGCCACCTCCGTAACGGAGAAAGCCGCCACGCCAATTGAAGCCCCACGCTGGCCATCCCCACCCGAATCCGTAGAACGGGCCAAGATTAAACCCAATCCCAAAAGAGATAAAAGGACCGCCAACGCCCCACCAGGGATAAAAGCCGGGCCATAGCGCAACCGGATAGCCGTAAACCAACTCAGGATCGTACTCGGGAACGTAAACTACTTCGGGCTCGACAGGCTGGATATCAATGTCGGATCCGTTGTCGGTCACGGTCTGCTGCGGCGTGGACTGGAGATGCCCCGCATCCTTCGCTTTCTTCCGCATATACTGAACGGCCTGCATGACATCGGCCTGTTGGTTCACGTATGCGTCACCCAATTCGGACGTCCAGGACAGGTTCTTATCCAAGTTGGCCAGTACCGAAGGGAACTGGGCCAGAGCCTTCACGCTGGGGTCCCAGTCTTGCTTGTTCACCGCATCGGCCAAATCTTTGTCCTTGAGATTCGGGTTTTGCTGGATGAAGCGTTCCTCTTCGACGATCTGGGTGGGGTAGGCAGACGCAGCAAGAATCTGGGCAACCAGGGCGTCCGGATAAAGTGCTATAGGCGCGACCAACTGGTTCAATTGATCAGTACTCAAGGTCGCTGGTGGCGGCGGCCCTTGATCGTCCGCACCTTGATCTGGCGGAGCTTGATCTGGCTGGGCTGCGGCTTGATCCTGAGGCGGAGCCTGATCCTGAGCAGTCAGCGGCTGATCCTGCGTGGTGAGCGGAGTGGCCTGCGCGTAGCCGGAGCTCACAGCTATTGTGAGACAAGCCACTGAGATGCCACTTAGAATTTTCTTTAGAAACACTGCCTTGATCAAATACGATCTCACTTGGAAAAACCTCCGTTCCATCTTGACGGAAACGTACGGCATCATAGCAAAGCTCTGTTAGAACTGATGCCGATCAGCAGCCAATAGTTTCCGAACAAAGTAGTACGGCTTTTCGACTGATTGAAACTCTCAAAACTGAGAAGGATTTAAACGGAAGGAGGGGGTCGATTGTAAAGGGACTCGCTAACCAGTCGGCTCGATGCCGCAGGAGCCGTAGGCGTGATTCGAGGATAAACACTCGGGGTTGAAAAAACCGTCACGCTGAGGACCGGAGGCATCCACTCAGCGGCGGTTTTGTTGAGGCGTTGCCGCTTTGAATCAAGTGCGTTGTGAGTCTTGACCGTTTTTACAACATGAGATGAAATCTCAAGAGGGGCCGAATACCGCGTAGTTACGCCCACGGTGATGGCGCAAATCGCCATCAAGACTACAGCCGCAGACCAAATCCTAGGTTTATGGCGTGCGATCTGGTGGGTGAATGGCATCAGTTAAGTTGTGCTGCGACGTTTCTAACACATGGGGTGGATCGTTACAAGCGTCCTTGCCCACGCATCCGATAAAGTCAGATGGCGATACCGCTGGTAGCGGTTGTATCTATCGGTAGTAATTCCCAGCAGCAACTCCTCTAAGTGCTCTCGGCCCAGCATTCGAGACATGCCTTAGAAAGGAATGTCTTCGTCCGTAATCGGTCCGGAAGCGGCACCGGCATGTTCTGGCTCGGGCATGCGCTGATCGAAATTGTTGCCGCCATTACCAGCAGCCGACCCACGAGAACTGCCGCTGAAGTCTCCGCTGCCGCCGCCTTCGCCCCGGCCGCCGAGCAGGACCAGGTCATTCACCACGATTTCGGTCATGTATTTCTTCTGGCCGCTGGTCTTGTCGTCCCAGGAGTGGGTGCGCAAGCTGCCTTCGATATAGACTTTGCTGCCCTTTTTAACATACTCCCCAATGATCTCCGCGGTGCGAGCCCAGGCGGTAATGTTGTGCCACTCGGTGCGGTCCTGCCAGTTGCCGTCTTTGTCTTTGAAACGCTCGTTCGTCGCCAGGCTGAACTTCGCCACCGGCGTGCCCTGCGGGGTGAACTTGACTTCGGGATCCTTGCCGAGGTTGCCGATCAGGATGACTTTGTTGACACTTTTTCCTGCCATGATGCTGCTCCTTTGCAGGGGTTCACTATAGCAGAATCGGCGGCGAGGAAATGGTGCGGAATGTCACAACGGCGGGGTGGGGTTTCATTTCGGGGCCTGCCGACCGCATGTAGAATACTTGCCTTTCTCAAAGATAATGCTGCAAGTTTTTGAATCCGGGGTATAATTCCGGCCATGCCTGCTGCACCCGGAGCGACCAAAGCTGTGGGGATGGTTCCCGACGAAATGAAGTGGGAGCCCAAGTCCAAAGGCCTAACCACGCCGCGTAAGAAGAAGCCCAAGGAACTCGCCGTTATCACCGAATGCTGTACCGGTTGTGCCGGCTCGCCGGCGTGCGTGGAGTACTGTCCGGTGGAAGACTGCATGTTCTGGGTACCGGATGAAGACAGCACGCCGTTCGGTCGAATCGCGGTCGACCCTATCTTGTGCATCGGATGCAAGAAGTGCTTGAGCAAAGGGCCGGATGGATGCTTCCTTGATGGTTGCCCGTGGGACGCCATCGCGATGGTCGACATTGCCGAAGTGGAAAAAGAAGTGGGGGCGATGGCGATTTGAGAAGATAGCTTCTAGCTGTTAGCTCCTAGCTCTTATCTGAGGTCCTTTCCCGATAGATCCTCTTTCCCTTCGAGCTTTTTCAATTCCAGCAAATCCCACAGGTTACCGTACAGGTCTTCGAACACTGCGACTGTGCCATAGGATTCTTCGCGCGGGGGTCTTCTGAACTTTATTCCTCGATCTGCCATCTGCCGGTAGTCCCGCCAGAAGTCGTCGGTGTGCAGAAAGAGAAAGACTCGACCGCCGGTCTGATTGCCGATTCGGCTGGCTTGCTCCGGCGTCGCTGCGCGGGCGAGAAGCAGGTTCGTCCCTCGGGAGCCTGGCGGTGCTACGAGTACCCAGCGCTTGCCTTCGCCACGGTCGGTATCGTCGATGAGTTCGAAGCCGAGCGAGTTCGTGAAGAAGGCAATCGCTTCGTCATAGTTGCGAACCACGAGAGCGACGTATCCCAATGTTTGCAGCATCAGCGTTGCGAATCAGTTTGTGTTAATGGGCTTCACGACTTCTTATTGCATTCTCGGTCTCGATCGCTTGCTGCCGCACATCGGTCGAAATATCCGGAAGGTCGCGCTCGTAGGGGAGAATGGCAGGAAGATCTTCCTGCTGACCGATCAGATACAGGGCTCGCAAGGCTTCCCACACTTGCTCGGTGGAGGGATCGACCACGGCGACTTCCACTCCTGCGGCAATATTTGCATCTGTGCCAGCTACCGAGCGAATTCGCCCGGGAATCGGAGATCGGATTTCAGCGATTTGTTTATCGCCATATTGCAGCTTCGCGATCAATCCACCTTGATGAATGGATGTACCCGGGCGGTCGGAATCGACGATGCGGCCCGCTTGAGGCGAAGTAATCTCGGCTGGCTGCAGGAGCGCGACGATCTGCGGACGCCCGGTAGCGTCGCCAAAGCGTACCAGCGAGAGCGCCGCGTTGCCGCGCACCATGGGCGACGGATCGGCAAGCATTTTGAGCAGCGCCTCGTGAAATCCTGCGCCGGAGGGGTCTTGTCCCATCACCCATGCGTCGGTGTTACGGACTTCTTCCACTGGATCGGTAGAGATCTGCACCAAGTCGGGATACCAGCGCGCGGCGGAGGTATCGCGGCGCGTAATGCGCTCGCCGACCTGCACCAGGGCCTGCTGAATGTGGCGCGGCTTCTTGGCATCGTGCAGATAATCGTTTAGCTGCTGGTCAGAGAGCTTGCGTCCGAACCAGGTATTCCACCAGAAGAGAAACGGCATCAGGCAGATCAGCCACGCGGTCAGGAAAAAAAGAAGTTTCTGGGTGCGGGACATGCCGGGCTTTTTCGAATGCGCAAGTTCTGCGGGCGGTGACAGATTCGGATTGGCGGCCATATTTAACAGATGAACTCAAATTCTCAGAACTATTTCAGCAGCTAGTCCACCACATCGGCGTCAAGCACGCGGTCTTGTTCCAGGTAGTGCGAAACCGCATACTGCGCCAGAAGCGGGGTTTGCACCCGGATCTCAGCTCCGATCCATTCACCCTTGCCGTGAGGGGCGTCGGGCGCGTGATTGCAGCGGCCGCCACCGCCGAACTGAGGGCCGAAGTCTGCGCTTTGAATCTGGTCAAACTGCTTGATCTCGTGCCAGGCCTGGTCGCCGACGGTTCCGGCCACGTCGATCTTTAATCGAACGATCATCGAACGATCGCCATACCAACGAATTCTAGCTGTGCGGGAACCATTGATAAAGCATGAAGTACACGAGCACGCCGGTGACGCTAACGTACATCCACAGCGGCCAGGTCCAGCGTGCGATGGCGCGATGTTTATCGTAGCGGCCACGCAGGCCACGGCTGAGCGTAATGATGACCATCGGAACGATCACAATCGCGAGAGTGACGTGGGGAATCAATACGATCAGATAAATAACATGCCAGAAATGGCTGCCTAGGAAACGGATGTCGCCAACTTTGGCGTGAAAATATAGGTAGCAAGCGAGGAATAGTGCAGAGGCTACGACGGCGGCAATCATGCAGGCACGATGCGCGGCGATCTTGCCGCGCATAATCAGGGTGCGGCCGATGAACAGCAGGATGGCAGCGGCTCCGTTTAAACTCGCGATCAGGGCAGGGAAGTAAGCGTATTGTTCGGGGATCAAGCCGCGGGCCTCGTCGTGCGCCGGTTTGCCATCAGGAATGCGAGTGCGAACATCACTAAGGTGAACAGGAGCAGCGTTGCTATGGCGGAAGGCAAGGGGAACGAAATCTCCGTGCCGGGATACAGAAGTGCGCGAAGCGCTTCGACGCCATAGGTGAGCGGATTGGCGTACATCAGGACGCGAATCCAACCTGAAGCGCGGCTGATGGGAAACATTGCGCCGGATAAAAGCCACAACGGAATCAGAAAAAGATTGATGATGCCGTGAAAGGCCTGGGTCGAATCCATGCGCCAGGCTATAGCGAATCCGAGTGCGGTCAGTGCGAAGGAAACCAGGAACACGACTACGCCCACAAGCAATACTTGCGGCAAATTTAGATGAATTCCGGCGAAGGGTGCGAATACCAGGAAGATCATCCCCTGGATCGCGGAAAGCGTGGTGCCGCCCAGAACTTTCCCCAGCACAATTGCTGAGCGAGGTACCGGAGCGACGAGCACGGAAAGCAGAAAACCTTCTTTGCGATCTTCGATCACCGACATCATGGTGAAGATCGAAGTGAAGAGGACGATCATGATCAGCGCGCCGGGATAAAAGTAATCCAGATAATTCTGCTGGCCCTGGCCTCCGCCGGAGCGGAAAGAAGTGCCGAACCCTGAGCCGATCACTACCCAAAAGACCAGCGGCGACGCGAGCACGCCGACTACGCGCGATTTCTGCCGGTAGAACCGAACGATTTCACGCCACCAAAGAGTAAAAGCTGGCAACAGCACGCCCGCGGAAGCGGGTGCCATCGGTCTTGATAAGGTGGTGGTTTGAGTTGCCAAGAAGTTAACTCGCTTTCGCTGCTGGAGATTTGGGCGCGACCGCTACCGCTTTTTTCTTGCCGATCATTCCCAAGTCGCGCATTTCCCAATACGCGTTCAACATAAATACTCCGGAGAGTGTGAGCAAAATCAGGCTCATGAACAAACCATCAACGGTGGTGATCATTCCGCTCATTAGCGTCCACGCTACGCCCAGCAGCGGTAGTATAGCCAGCACGAGAGAAACAAGCAGCATCATGGTCAGCACTTTACCTCCTCGGTGTTCTTAGATGAGCGGCAGAAACTGATTCCTCTTCGTTGTTGTCTTTCTCACTCCAAAACTTGTGTCCAGTTCGGCGGATGAAAACGTCTTCCAGCGCCGGTTTGCTGACTGAGACGGCTTCGATCTCGCCGGGGAAGGCCTCAACTACTTCGGTGACAAAGCGATGCGCGCCTTGCCGTTCGATTCGTATCTGATTCTCCAGAACTGTCGTGTCTACGTGGAATCTCGCCTTTATACGTTCGGCCAGCACGGCTGCATCATGAGTTGCATCGAGTGTCACGACATCGCCGCCGATTTCACTCTTCAACTCCGTGGGCGTGCCCAGCGCTACCAAGTTGCCTTCGTTCATGATCGCTAGACGGTCGCATCGTTCCGCTTCTTCCATCAAATGAGTGGTGACCAGAACCGAAACATGCTCCTCATCGCGCAGCATGGCGAGATATTGCCATAGGTCGCGCCGGGCACCGGGATCAAGGCCGGTAGTGGGTTCATCCAGTAGCAGAACTCCGGGATGATGTAACAGTCCTTTGCCCAGTTCAATGCGGCGCTGCATGCCGCCCGAAAATGTTTCCACCAACTCCTTAGCCCGATCCAGCAGGCCCACCCGCGAGAGGATTTCCTGGATCCTCTTTTTCAGCGATGCACCGCGCAACCCGTAGAGATGACCCTGATGCCAGAGATTTTCATATGCGGTCAGCTTCAGATCGACGCTTTGAGCCTGGAAGACCACTCCGATCTGCCGCCGCACGCGAGCCGGTTGCTGCGCTGCGTCGCAACCCATGATGGATGCACGTCCCGCGCTCGGAACCATGAGCGTAGAAAGGATTCGAAACAGCGTGGTCTTTCCGCTTCCATTTGGACCCAGCAGTCCAAATAACTCCGAGGGTCGCACGTCGAAGGAAACGCCGTTCAAAGCCGTGCGGCTTTCATACCGGTGTATCAGGTTTTGTACGGAAATGACGGCAGCGGCAGTAGGCTGCGCTGCCTGCGGCACGGCGTCATCAAGTGCGGAAACTCTCGCTGCCAAAAAGGGATCCCCGGAGATGAAGTACAAGATTAGTTTACGACGTTACCGTGTCGAGCGGGTTGAAAATCCGGTTGGAGATCCGGTTGTTAATCAAGAAACAGGCGATGAATCGAGCATGATCGGCTACGCGGCCGAAGCCTCTTCTTGCCTCCCCAGCACGCGTTCCTGGAATGCGACTGGCACATGCCGCCACACTTGAATGGCCAGAACAACAGTCGTGGCGAGAAGAAGTGCTCCTACGGCGACGTGCGCTACGGTTGAAACTACCATGGGCAACTCCGGCTGCGCCGCGTCCCGGCCCCACGCGACTCGCGTTAGAAAGGCCGCGAAGCCCAGACAGAGCTGCGTAATCAGCAACGCGAGCAGCAGGATTGCCGGGCGCCGTACGGCTTCAATCTGGGAATACGCGGCGAGAGCACGAATTACTGTCCAGGTCAGGACAAAGGCTACGATAACGGCATTCAACACGTGCGGCCACCAACTCATACCGTGATGGCGAAACATTCCGCCCAGAATCAACTGCACATAAAGCACGAAGATCGACAGCAAGGTGAGCGTGAACAAGCTTGGGCGGCGAGGATCGAACTCGACGCGCGGTTGCTCCTCTACCCATTTGCGCCCAGTGAATAATGCAATGGCAACGGCAATGCAGAAAAATGTTTGCGCTACCGTGGCGTGCGCGGTGGAGACGGCCGGGGGCTGGAACAACAAAACTGTGAGCCCGCCTAAAATTGCCTGACAAATAACAGTGCAGAACGCAGCTATCGCCAACCACCGCATCCAGCGGCGCCGCTCGACCAGGAACGTCCAGATGGCGATTGCCAAGGTGAGCGAAACCAGCGTTCCTGCGACCATGCGGTGGCTCCATTCGTAGCGAATGCCGCCAACGAAATGTGGAACCTTGATCAGATAGCCAAACGAGGTCGGCCAGTCGGGTACCGACAAACCCGCATCGTTGCTGGTGACCAGCGCGCCCGCTGTGATCACAACTAAGGTCGCACATGCCACGAACACAGCGAAAATGTGGTGGGCATGATTATATTTTGCAGGAATGGCTTTCAGAAGGTTACCCTTTCAGAGAGTAGGGCCAAGCATCGCTCTCTGCTTCTGTAACGGGCGTGGGCTGGGGTTGGCCCAGCCCGCAGCTCGTGACAGATAATTTTATCAAATCAACTAGCGGGCACAAGCCGCAACGGCATGGCCCAGAGCCTAACGATAAGCTTACTCGGCGGCGGCCTTGAAACTCTGATCCACGGTCTTGGTTTCCTTGGGAGCCACTGTCACCTTCTGGTCCTGCTCACCCAGTTTTTCTTGCACGAAGGCAATCGTGTAATCTCCGGGCGGCAGCCCTTTGATCTCGTACTTGCCACTCTTATCCGTGACCGCGTAGAACGGACTCTTTACCACGTTGATGTACATCTTCATCCACGGGTGCTGATTGCATTTCACCGGCAGCATGATTTCTTCACGCGCGAACGTCTTTTCGAGTGTGGGTGAAGATGGCGGCTGAGATTCGTTCCACTCGCGATTATCCTTCGGCGTGGGGTGGATGTTGTGCGTCGTCATATCGTCATTCTTAATATCAACCGTTTGGCCGGTCATCACGCCCAGCACATGCGGATGATATTTGCAGCCGCTTTGATCGAGCATCACCGCGTCTTTTGGAACGTCGAAAGTGCGGCTGCCCAGACCGTCTTTTACGTAGACGAATACATTCGCCAGGTCGCCGTTGTCGACCACAATGTTTTCCGCCTCGTTCATGCCCTTGCAGGCCGGGTCCTGGCTCATGTCGATCTTGGATGGCTTGGGCGCGGTTCCATCGAACTTCACCGTTCCGCTCACGGTGGCGACGGTAGAGGGGTCAATGGGCGCGGCTGCGGCGGCGGGTGCGGCCTGCTGCTCGGCCATGTTGTTGTTGGATTGTTCGGTATTCTCTTTCTTGTTACATGAAGCTAGCAGCAGTAAGCTGCACAATGCCAGCATGAGGATTGCGATCGTGCATTTGTTCTTCTTCATGGTATCGACCTTTCTTCTATTAGGTTGAAATTCTTATTGATCTCGGCTGCCTCGATCTCGAAAGTCTTGACTTCTGAAGCCGCATTTACCAAACCCGCGATTTTACCGCGATCCGCCGCTTGTTGCTCCCCGTGCCTGTGCGGCGGCTTGCTTGTGATCACTGGCAGGTCGCACACTCGCGGTTTTCGCCTTTGGCATGGAGGCCGCTACTTTCCTTTGCTCTTCCGGGGTTAATTGGAAGATGTAATCGGTTAGCAGTTTTCGATGATCTCCCTCATAGCCCTGGAACGACGGTGGCGTTGGTCCGGCGAATACCCATTGATTATCCTGCTCTTTGAAGAGTCCGGATGGCATTGAGGTTCCCGGGCTGACCGCTTGCGGGTCGGTGATCCAGCGCTCGACCCAGTCCGGCTTTAACCTTTCTTTAGCCAGCAAAAAGTTCGGAGCGGTGGCAATCTTGTCGTGCGACGGATCGCCGGTGGCGTGGCACTTGAGACACGGCGCCGCGGAGCTGGAAAACAGGCTGCGCGCCATGTCGTTTTCTCTGGCGGTAAGAACAGGAACCTGCTCCGGGATATAGGGCATAGGTTGCTGCGACAGTGCCTGGAAGAAGCGAACCAGCTTGCGCAATTCGTTATCTGAAAACGAGAACGTAGGCATGCGCACTTTCAAATACGGACGCACCCCGTTGCGGTTCGTGTCCGTATCGCTCAATGCTGGATTCGAAAGGAACTTCCGCATCCATTCAGGGTCTACGCGCGCACCCTCGGTCAAAAGCTTCGGAGGCAACTGCTCTTGTATGTCCTGATATTGCGGCAATCCCATTAAGATTGTTTGCTGGCCGGGAATAAATTGATGGCATCCCATGCAGTTATATTTCTTAACGATCCACCAACCCTCCTGAATATCGTGCCGCGCGTCGCCCGGCTTGTATTGGTAGCTCGCCGGCAGGGAAGTCTCTTCGCTGCCCATCAGGAAGGTTGTAAGGTCAAGCACCTGATCTTTGGTGAGGTGCAGATTCGGCATGCGCAGCGCTTCGGTTTCGCTCTTGACCTTGCCTTGATCGTAAATATTCGGCTCAGCCAGTTTGTGCTCAAAAAATCCTTTGTGGTCATACCAAGGTTCCTTCGCGGGGCCGTCCGGAAGCCGCGCCAGATCTTCTTTGTCTTTGATCGGCTCGGCATCATCGCCGCCGCGCTCCGCAGTGGTAGTAAATAAGGCGAAATCGAGTCGCTCGATCGGCTTGCTGCCTTCGTAGGTTAATTCCGTGCCGATGCGGCCTTCATCTTCAAAGCCCGCGATTTCATGGCATCCCGAGCACCCGAAATGCCGCACCCATTTCTGGCCCTCGGCCTTCAGATTCGTATCGTCCATGAACGAAGCGTCGGCATAGGATGATGGTTCCCGCTTCTTTTGCGTCATCAGGAAAGTGGCGATATCTTCCGCATCTTCCGGACTCAACCGAAGGCTCGGCATCACTGTCATGTTCTGGACTTGAAGTTCGTGGCCGTCGTTGGGGCATCGACTGTGCTCGAGATCGAACTGGTAGGGAAGGCCCTTCTTCGCGTAATCCTCAGGGCCGATATCTTTTTTTTCATACGGGCAGTAGGGACGAGTACGCTCGCGGGCGTTATGAATCCAGCGAACCAGATAATCGTAATTTGCTTTCTCGCCGACACGACTCAGATTCGCTGCGAAGGTTCCACCTTGCATCTGATCGCCTTCTCCAATGGAGTGGCAAGCCAGGCAACCGCGGGTTTCAAATAATTCTTTTCCATGCGCGGCATTGCCGGGCTTATGTTGTGGAAGAGGGTCGGTGAATCCCGACTGCCAAATGTATGCTGAGATCGCTTGAATTTGATGATCGGTCAGTCGGAAGTTCGGCATTTTCGTGGTCGGCCGGAAATCTGTGGGTTTTTTAAGCCAGACTGGAATCCAGTTCTTGTTCAGTTTCAATCGCACATCTTTTAAATTTGGACCAACTTTCTTCATGTCCTGCATCAGGCTGTGCGATTGATAATCAAGCTGCTGCAAACGGCCGTCCAGCTTGCTATTCGCCACTCTCAAGTCAACGGCTTGACCGTTTAATCGATTTGCCTCTTCGTTCGATGCCGCCGCGTCGGCCTGTTTCATCAGATAGGAGGTTTGCTTAAGATTGTCGTTTTTTTGCGTTTCAATCTGTTTGATCTGCTGGCTAACCGCGTTCAGATCGTCCGGTTCTTTGTCGTAGCCCTCATACCGGTGGCAACCCATGCAACCCTTTTGGCGGAAGAGCTCTTTCCCGTTGTTGATGGTTTGCCACTGCACGTCGCCGCTAACCAGAACCATATCGGCGGCATGACAATTCTGGCAGCCAGCTTCAGAGTTTTCCTTGGGAAACAGCGGCCACAGCCAATGTTCGTAGTTCCCGTGTGCCTTTTCCATGCTGGTGGTGGCGCGCCCGTTACCCTGATGGCAGGGTGAGCAGCCAAATTTCTCCGGATCGTGGATGCTCAATAATTCCGGTTGAGGATGACTTCCGAATGCTTCGGCATACTCATCCGGTTTCTTTTCGCCCTTTGGAGTCATGGCAGCGGGCGTGACTTTTAGCGGTTCGCGCTCATTCATGTGGCAGGACTCGCAGCGATCCACAATGTTGGCGTCAGCAACGTTAATCTGCACAATCGCCGGCACCCAGTCCGTAGCGCGTTTTTTCAGTCCATCGATTTGCTGCGGCGTCAGGTCGACCATGTGGTCGGAGATGTATCCATCCATCTTTGATTTTGCCGCGGTCACCGGCTTTAATACATCCCCGAGTTCCAGGCTGAGTTTTGTGCGTTCGTCGCGAATCTCGTTATAGGTTTCTTCGAGCTGCGGGAAGGTAAATTGCTTTCTGCTTCCGTCGGGGAATTCAACGGTGGCCTGTTCGTTCTTGTAATTGTCGATTTCTTTTCGCTTGCTGGCTTTTGCTGAATCGCTCTTGCTGGTTTCAAATTCGTAAGTCAGCGCGTTTACATAGGCGCGCCGGTCCGTGAAGACGCTTTGCACCGCGAGGAGCCGTGCGCTGGCATCATCGAGCCGCTTGCGCGCTTCTTCCGCCTGAGCCTTTGAATTCTGATAAGCCTTTTCGTAATTTTGTTTCAGAGCAATGTAATCGGCGTTCTGCTCAACGTCCTTTTCGGAGGTTGACGATTTCGATCGCGCTGTATTTAGAAAGGCGCTGTAACGATCCCTCCAGTGCTCCTGAAATGCCTTCCACGGGCGCTGGCCCCAGGCTTCATCCCACAGCGCCCAGAACAAGGTCGCCATCAGAATCACCGTTGCGATCAGGTACCATGCCGCGTATGACTTGCTTGTGATCGGATCCTGCTCGGGGCTAGGTTGTTCGGGCACCGTTTCCTCCGAAAATCAGGTCTTGGGTGTTAGTTCTTGGGTTCGAGATCACGAGTTTGTCGGTGTTCCTAACACCTGGGACCCAGGACCTAAAGCCGCGTTTACACATTGAACCAGGGCGTAATCCACACGTACTTGATATGCCACAAAAGCCGCAGCCCCATCTTCAAAGGCAGCGCGATCATGGTGAGCAACAGGAATTGCGTAATAGAAAATTGCAGCAGACTCATCCGCTTAAAGTCTTTTCCCATGTAGCGGCGGAACAGGGAGTAGACGATGAAACCTCCGAGCAAGTAATAACCGCCCACGACGATGGCCCCAAAGGCCGCCTTCGCCATGTTCGACGTGATGCCGAAAATATCCGGCAGATCGCGGTTTACCTCATAAATAAGGCGATTGTGATCCCAGGTCTGCCCTGGCCAAAACCACTGCCAGCCTGGGCCACGGATAAATGTCCCGATGATAATCATCGCGATCCACAGAATGACGAAGCCAAATAAAAAGGTGCTGATGGCAAATTTACGCTGCTTCCAGGTGTAATAGCCGCTGCCCAGCGGATTCGTGTCGATATAAGGCACAACCATCAGGCCGATGATGATCATCGTGGGCATGACCACTCCAGCGATCCACGGATCGAAATAGACGAGCATCTCCTGCAGCCCGAGAAAGTACCAGGGTGCTTTTGCTGGATTCATGGTCAGGTTTGGATTCGCGGGCTCTTCCAGCGGCGCATTTAGAGTGATCGACCAAACCATGAGGATGATGGTGACGATGATAGCTGCGAGGAATTCGATCCGCAGAAGAAACGGCCAGACGTGAACTTCCTTTTGCCAGCCAGGTTTGAAGGGCCAGGTCTTGCGATGATGTGTTTTGGCGAGCGCGGCGTCTCCCTCGAGTTGCGCGATGAGTTGATCGTTGGCATGCGCTTGCTTCCACGCGAGATAAATGTAGAAGATAAGCAGCGGGATTAGACCTACGATCGGAACGTTATCCGGAGCCGAGCAAATCTCCCAAAGTTGTCGCCAGTCCATAGAGTTTCTCGTCAGTTTTCTCGCCAACGACCAAAAAGTTTGTCATTCCGGGTCGGGCTGAAAGCCCGGCGAGGAACCTCCTGCTGCGGTTTTGCGGGTAGCTACTCTCCCGCTGCCTTCGGCCCGCGCCTCGGCTTATCCGCTTCGGCTTCCAACATCACCGGCGCTGGACCGGAGATTCCGCCATCTTTCCGTACTCGCCAGAAATGAACAATCATCAACACCGAAGCTACGATCGGAATTCCGATGCAGTGCCAGATGTAAGAGCGCAGGAGTGCGTTCGCATCGACGATAGAGCCGCCGAGCAAACCAAAGCGCACGTCGTTATACGGAGTCATACCCAGCATCGCTCCGAACGGCCCTTCATGCCCAAGTAGCGGTGTCGCACGGGCCATGTTGGTTCCAACGGTAACGGCCCAGAACCCTAATTGATCGTCAGGCAACAGGTAGCCGGTGAACGAGAGCAGCAGGGTGAACACCAGCAGCAGTACCCCGATGTTCCAGTTAAATTCGCGGGGCTTCTTGTAGGAGCCGGTCAGGAATACGCGAAACATATGCAGCCAAACGCCGATCACCATCAAATGAGCGGCCCAGCGATGCATGTTGCGCAGAATCTTTCCGAACGGCACGTCGTGTTCCAAATAAAGTACGTCGCGAAACGCCTGCACTTTACTGGGGTGGTAGTAAAACATCAGCAGCACGCCGGTGTAAGTGAGAATGATGAACAGAAAAAATGTGATTCCGCCCATGCCCCAGGTGTAGCTGTAGCGCACCGCATCCCGGTTAATTTTGGCCGGATGCAAATGCAGGAACACATTCGAAAGCACGCCCAGCGCCCGGTTGCGCGGCGTGTCATCGTGCTTATGGCGGAAAATGGAGGTGTAAACCTGAGTCTTGGTCGGATCTTTCAACCCTTCAATCTGTTCTTTCGCCTTCGTGGGAATGTCGACCTTCATCGCCTGGATGTCTTCTTTCACCCGGTCGACTAATCCCACTTTGCCGTTTTTTCCGTTTACGCCGTTTTCGTCAGCCATAGATGGTTCTCAACTCAATTGTCATTCCGAACCGGGCGCTGCCCGATGAGGAATCTTTCGCGTGCACAACGATGCGCATTCACACCCCGGTCAAAAACGCTCCCGGATCGTTGAACTTGCTGGGTTGGCCCTTCGGCCAGGAATACAATTTCGAGGTATCGACCAGGATTTGCCCGTCCGGCGCAAGTTCCACGTGCGCGCGATCCATGGGCCGAGGAGCGGGTCCTTCGAAGTTGATTCCTTCATTGTCATAGCCACTGCCGTGGCACGGACATTTGAATTTGTTTTCGCTGGGTTTCCAGTCCGGAGTGCAGCCGAGATGGGTGCAGCGCGCATAGATCACGAATACCCGGTCCGGCGTGCGATCTACCCAAATGCGATATTTCTGCTGGAATTTGGTGTCGACGCCCAGCGCGAACTCCGAGGGGTAGCCGATCTTGAAAACGGAGTTGGGTTCGAAAAGAGTGCGGGGAAGAAAGAACCGGAAAAATGCCAGAAACCAAGCGGTGAGAAACGCGGTAACGCCCACCCATACAAGGCGTCGCCTTCGGCGGTCGAGATCGGTGTTGGAGGGACCAGGCGAGGAGATGCCAGCTGCCGCTGCTGCCTTTGATGTTCCTACCGCCGGCGTGCCTACGTACTTGGTGGCATCTACCGCGGCCCGAGCCGCTGGTGGCGGCGCGTCTATCGGCGCACTCGGGTTCGGTGGATCGTTGCCGGGAACCGTCATGGGTATCCCTCCTGTTTCAATAACTTTGGTCTAGTCTCCTGCGGCCGCCAACAACTCTGGCGATACACGCCTCTCCTGCAAATAAATCGATGAATAGGAATGAATATTTTCGCCAAGCGCAGTCATAACCAACTGCCCCAGCGCGGATATAAACTTTGGCGAATCGTTCAGCCCGCGACTCATCTCGAACTGAGAAAAGCCAAGCTGTAGCGCTTCTTCGCGTGCTTCATGATCGATCTCGCCCAGAGTCTCCACGTGATCGGAGACAAAAGCCACAGGGACCACACAGACTTCGCGCACTTTTTCTGCCGCTAAATCGCGTAGAGTCCTATGTAAGGACGGTTGCAGCCATTTGCTGGCGCCGACTTTGCTCTGATAACAAAGGCGGTGAGAATTCGACCATCCGCCGCGCTCCATCAGCAAACGAACCGTTTCTTCGATGTGCCGCTGATACGGGTCGCCCTTTGCGATTACCGACATGGGCAAGCTATGAGCGCTGAAAACGATTTCAGGCCGGCGCCGGGATGGAAATCGTGCTAAGGTTTTTTCAATTCTCTCCACGACTGCGTCCAAGTATCCCGGATGGCGGTAGAAGCTTTCCACTACGTGGACCGGAGTAGCGTCGTGGAATAGTCGGCGCCACTCGTTCAGGCTGCTGCCCGTGGTAGTCGAAGAGTACTGCGGATATAAAGGCAGGAGAACCACTTCGTCGAACTCTTGCTTTTTCAACTGCGCGATTGCCTCTTGAGTGAAGGGGTGCCAGTAGCGCATGGCCACGAAGCACCGGGACTCAACCCCTTTGCCGGCTAACTCTATTTCCAGGGCCCGCGCCTGCTGCTCGGTAAAACGGCGAATCGGCGAGCCTCCGCCGATGGTCGCGTAGTGATGCTGAACTTTGCGCGCGCGCGTGGTAGAGATCAATTTGGCCAAAGCTTTACGCCCGAGACGCGCGAAAGGAAAGTCAATGATATCGGGATCGCAGAAGAGGTTAAAAAGAAACGGCTCAATCGCAGCGAGCGTGTCGGGTCCGCCAAGCTGAAACAGAATAACCGCCACCCGCCGTGTTGTGGGCCTCATTCCTCAGATTCCCCGGAACGACGGCAATGTACTCTCATCTGCGAGGAGAGTCAATGGCGGAATTCAAGATTCCCGAGTCGCATTCACGGTGAGCTATATGAATTTTAAATCGAAGGTAGCGGAACTGACCGGAGCGCTGTCGTTCGACCAGCGTTAACCCCGGGTACCTTCAGCGGTAACGCCCTGCATTTCCGCGATCACAGCATCTGCAAATTCCGATGTTCCTGACTTGCCTCCAATATCATGCGTCAGCTTTTCGGGGTGGCGATAGACTTTTTCGAGCGCGTTGCGAATTTGCAGCGACGCTTCAACCTCGCCAAGATGGCGCAGCATGAGCAGTCCAGAGCGAAGCAGAGCAGTCGGGTTCGCCAGGTTCTTCCCGGCTATATCCGGAGCGGAACCATGTACCGCCTCAAAGATTGCACAGTGGTCGCCGAGGTTTGCACTGGGTACGAACCCCAGGCCGCCCACGAAGGCTGCGCACAGATCTGAAATGATATCTCCGTACAAGTTCTCCATTACGAGCATGTCGTACTGATACGGATTCATCACCAACTGCATGCAAGTGTTATCCACGATGTGTTCGCCATAAGTAATCTCGGGAAATCCTTTGGCAACAGTGCGGCAACAGCGCAGAAATAATCCATCCGATAACTTCATGATGTTCGCCTTGTGGATGGCATGAATTTTCTTGCGCTGATTCTTGCGGGCATATTCGAAGGCGAACTTCGCGATGCGGGTGGAAGCTTTTTCGGTAATGATCTTCAAACTCTCAACTACTCCGGGCACGACTTCATGCTCAAGTCCGGAGTACAAGCTTTCGGTGTTTTCGCGCACGATGATCAGGTCCACATCCGGATAGCGCGTGGGAATATGCGGTAGATTACGGATAGGACGGAAGTTGGCATATAGCTCAAATTTTTGCCGCAGGGCCACGTTGATGCTGGAAAATCCTCCGCCTACGGGCGTTGTAACCGGCCCTTTCAATCCCACACTGGTGCGCTCGATCGATTCCAGAGCTTCTTTGGGGATGTATTCCCCATACTTCTCGAAGGCTTCGGCGCCCACCTGGAATGTTTCCCAATCGAACTTCACTCCAGTCGCTTCGAGAATGCGCACGGTCGCCTGCGTGACTTCCGGTCCAATGCCATCGCCAGGGATCAATGTAACTTTATGACTCATAGTTCATACCTTAAATACAGTGGTGGGTGGTTGGTGATTAGAAAACAATTGTCGTCTGAACTGGGTCGGGTTACTGTCCACTGGTCACTGACCACTCTTCCTGGCCTTCACGTCGACGGCTTCTTTTGCCTTCACCAAATCTCTTAATTCGTTCATGAACTCTCGAACATCTTTAAAGTCGAGATAAACCGAGGCAAAGCGCACGTATGCTACTTTGTCGTAGCGGCGAAGACGGTTCATGATCAGTTCGCCGAGTTCGCTGGTCTTGCGCTCGCGTTCTTGCGACTCGATCACGAACGATTCCGCTTCGTTCACGATCTGCTCCAGCTTGCCAATAGGTACTGGTCGTTTTTCGCATGCGCGCAGAAGTCCATTCAAAACCTTTTGCCGGTCGAACTTTTCCCGCCGTCCGTCCTTCTTGACCACCATGTACGGAATTTCGTCAATCCGCTCATATGTGGTGAAGCGCTTGCCACATTTCAGGCATTCGCGTCGGCGGCGGATCGACTCCGCCTCTTTGCTCTCTCGCGAGTCAACCACTTTATCGTTGGCAAATCCACAGAAGGGACATTTCATAGTGCTGATGCTAGCTAAAACAAGGCTGCCTGGGTCCAAATCACTTTTCAGAATTGAACTAGAAGAGGATTGAACTAGAAATTGTAACAGGGGAATGCTCGTCAACCTTACAGCCGGTACTTGTAATGGATAACAACCAATCAAGCTGGAGGAAGAGCTTCGGCCGCGATTTCAGCTTGGTGGCTTTCGGCAGACAATTTCCGTAGCGATAAACGCTCATGATGGGCCAGGATGAGGCCGAAAGGAATCACGGCCGCAAATGTCACCAGCCACAGAAGAATGCCGCAACTGGCCGCCAATTCGGGGGATACATCAAAGACCCCGGAGAGGGTGGCAATAATCGCCATCTGAGACCCCCCGCCGACTGCCGGCAACTGCAGCATCGATCCTGCCATGCTCGCTCCCATCAGAATCAATACTTGCGAGACCGGAATCTCCAGCGAAGCCGCGCCGTAAGAATGGGTAACTTCCTGATACGCCAGGGCGATGGTGTACCACATGCCGACCGAGATAAGGGTCAGCATCAGCATGGAGAAAGAGCCATGAATCGTATCCAGACCTTGCCCGAACTCGCGTATTTTTTGGGCCAGCTTGTGCCCGAAATTGGCGGAGAGACGTGCAAACCTTTTCTCCGTCCACGCGGCCACGGCATTGCCGCTGCGACGGACGATGACTGCGCCTGCCGCAAGTACCGCAACCAGTCCGATCAGCAGAAATCCACCCTCGCGGAAGTGTGCGTAGTATTCGGGATGCGGAATTGCCGGCAGGGCACTGGGAAGAAAAATGGCTAATACCATCAATACCGTGAATGCGCCCAGATCAAAAATCCTTTCCACGGCCCAGACCGCCAACTGTGATGAGAATGGAAGATTGGTGCGCCGTGCGATTAGGTAAGGGCGAATAAACTCTCCCGCACGCCCCAGCAGCGCCAGGCCCGTGAATCCAACGATGGTGGGCGAAACCATGTCCATCATCTTCACGTGGGGACGAGACGGCTGGAGAAATATCTTCCATCGAACCGCGCGTAACAAATATCCGATATAGATCAGCGCGATGGCATGAAACACGTGAACTTTCTTGATGCGGTCGGTTTCGGACCAGAACGTGCCCCAATCGAAGCTCTGCCAATGACGGTATTGCAGGTAAATGAGAACGGCCAGGATGAGAAACACGACCACACTGGCCACGATGCGCTTTTTATCCATGACAGGGAAATCAGTCCTTCGCGCCGAGCCCTCGCAACGCGAAGCTAAACGGCAATCTCAAGGTAAATGAGTGGAAGCGGAGGGTCAAACCGGTGGTCAGGGATGGGTGGTCAGTGGTCAGCAAACTTCCGGGGAGGTCTTCATTTCTAACACTGCTCACTGACCACTAATCTGCTTCGCCAGCGCAATTGCGTTGCGGACGTGTCCGTGGGATTGTTTCAGAGCTGTGACGGCCTCGTTTTTACCCACGCCGGCAATGAGCGTGACAAGTGCTACTGGAGTGTGTCCGCCAGAAGAGTGCAGCGCCCGACGAGCATCGTCTTGCGACTTGCCAGAGGCGCGTTGCAGGATGGCAACCGCACGTTGTTTCAGCTTCTCGTTCTTCGGTACAACGTTCACCATCAGGTCCCCATAGACGTATCCCAGGCGGCTCATGGCGGCGGTAGAAATCATGTTCAGCACCATCTTGTGAGCCGTAGCCGACTTCATGCGTGACGATCCCGCCAGAACTTCCGGTCCGACCTGAGTGACAATCGCGAAGTGCGCGGCGCGCTCGAGCGGAGACTTCGGATTGCAGGTCAGAGCGACAGTCTGCGCCCCGCGGCCACGTGCAAGCTCCAGCGCGGCCAATGTGAATGGGGTTCGGCCGCTCGCCGCGATGCCGAGGACGACATCCTGCTTCGTTGGCTTGCGGTGAGCCATTTCTGCCCGACCCTGCCGCGAATCATCTTCGCTGATCTCAGAATCGGAGCCGAGGGCTTTGGGGCCCCCGGCAATGATGTACTGGATGCGATCGGTATTGAATGTGGGCCTGCACTCCGCAGCGTCGAGAACTCCGATCCGCCCGCTCGTGCCCGCTCCTACGTAGATGAGCCGTCCTCCTTTTTGCAACGCAGCAACCACTAGATCAATCGCACGGGCAATCTGGGGTAGGACTCGCGTGACGGAAGCACCCACGGTGGCGTCCTCGGCATTGATGATCCGCGCGAGTTCGATCGACGACATGCAATCGAGATCATGGGCGCCATCTTTGCTTTGTTCGGTACGTAAGAGCCGCAGGTCAAGCTTCTTCTTACGAGCTGATTTCAGGGTCATGGGTTCCGAATGGAAAGAATGACTATTCTAACCGCTTTGCGGGATGTCATCATCAGCAGTGGTCTTATTTAATTGCTTCGACCACTGCATCGTGAAATCTCGGCCGAACTTGCTTGATCGCCTGATTGGAACAATCGGGCCAAGTGCGGTTGGTGAGCAGCGTGACCGAAAGTTGGCGTGCGGGATCGATCCACAGGGACGTACCGGTGTAGCCCAGGTGGCCGAAGGATGAACCGCTGAAATGCTTTCCCGATTGCGAGGGCTGTGATGGAGTATCCCAACCCAGGGCCCGCGACGTACCGGATGGCGTCATTTCCCGCCGGGTAAAGAGGGCGATGGTTTCCGGCCGCACAATCGGTGATCCTCCATTGAGCATGACGGGAGCGAATCGGCCGAGATCGGCGGCGGTAGCAAAAACTCCCGCATGACCGGCGATCCCGCTCAGAACACTTGCGTTTTCATCCTGCACTTCGCCTTGAACGATTCTTTGACGGAACGCTCGGTCGTCGGCTGTGGGCGCGATGCGTTCATGAATTATCTTTGGCGGATTAAAGCCGGTGTCGATCATCCCAAGAGGCGAAAAGATTTCGCGACGGCAAAAAGAGTCGAGCGCCTCGTCGGCAAGGCGTTCGAGAATAATGCCGAGGATAATAAATCCTATGTCACTGTATTCCGCACGCGATCCGGGGTCGGCTTCGAGTGGCATGGTAAAAGCGGCATGGATTAGCTCTTGGCGACCAGGGTTGTTCAAAAACAATTTCGCATAGGGGGCCAATCCGGAAGAATGTGCGAGCAGCATGTGAAGCGTCACATCTTTTCGGCGCACGTCTTTCTGTGCATCCATCACAAACTCGGGCATGATTGCCGCTACAGGAGCATCAAGATCGAGAAGGCCACGTTCATAGAGAAGCATGGCCATGGTTGTGGTCGCTACGATTTTGGTTACCGAGGCTAGATCAAAAATAGTTGCAGTAGTAACGGCGGGCGAATTGGCCTCGTAGGTAAAACGTCCAAAAGCTTTTAGCGCGATAAGGCGATTGCGCAGGGTCACGGCTAGCGAAGCACCCGGGAATACGCGCCCCCCGACGGCATTCTGCAAAATCGTGAACGCCGCATCGAACAACTGGTCCTGACCGGCGGAATCGTCGATGAGTAGCGGGAGGACGAGCGGTGAAATTTCGCGATTGTTCAGAACGGCGCACCCGGGAGACGCATTCGAAAAGGTCTGCCCGATTTTATAGCAGAGGAGCCAGAACGCGGTAAAGGCGCGGGAAATAGGTAGTAGTCAACTTGAAAGGCTTGTCATTCCGATGCGCAGCTTTATTGTGCGAGGAATCTGCTTTTGTCTGGCCAGAGCAGATTCCCGTCGACTTCGCTCATTGCAGCCTCTTACCGGCTGAAGCCGGTTTGGAATGGCAAAATGAAATGTTGCTCAAACTGCACACGCCGGAGTAGAAAACAATCGAATCTGGCAGGAACGGTACCTTACTTCAGTTTGTTGAGTCTTGCCGCCCCAGTTGTGTACAGTCAAAGCATCCTTCTCCTTCATTCAATCTTGTGGATTCGATCTCGCATTGCTCTCGCGACAAGGAGGCGAGGTATGCTCTCCGCAGTCTGCCTCACTTTGATGGCAGCAATTTTTTTGGGTGCGGGCGGTAGCTCTTTAGCGGAGTCCCCGGAGGTGAAGCAGCGAGTTCCGTCCCAACCACATTTTTCTGCCGTTGATGCTGCGATCGAGCATTCAATTCAGGAGGGCGAGATTCCCGGAGCAGTCTTGATCATTGGTCACGACGGCCATGTGATCTACCGCAAAGCTTATGGCTGGCGCGCGCTTGAACCTCGCCGCGAGCCGATGACGTTGAATACCGTTTTTGATCTCGCTTCGCTTACGAAGGTGATTGCTACCACCACCGCGGTAATGCAGTTGGTGGAACAGGGAAAAGTACGTCTGAATGATCCAGTGGCGAAGTATCTTCCGGAATTTGCGGCGAATGAAAAGGAAGACATTACGGTCCGGCAATTGTTCACACATTTTTCCGGGCTCGCGCCGGATTTGGATTTGAAATCGCTGTGGGAAGGCAAGGCTACGGCTTACCGGATGGCATTCGACCAGGTTCCTCAGGATCCACCTGGTTCGAAATTTACATACAGCGATATCAACTTCATAGTGCTGGGCGCACTGGTCGAGCAAGTTTCCGGCGAGGCCCTGGATGAATACTGTGAGCGGCACATCTTTGCTCCGCTTAAGATGACGCACACGCGGTTCGTTCCTCCTGTTGCATGGCGACCCATGATTGCGCCGACCCAGTATGACGAAAACGAACGTATGCTACGCGGCATCGTGCACGACCCAACGGCGCGCCGGATGGGCGGCGTGGCAGGCCAGGCAGGACTATTTAGCACCGCCAGCGATCTGGCGAAATTTGCCCAAGCTTTGCTTTCCGGGGGTGGAGGCATCCTGTCTCCGCTCTCGGTGCAGAAGATGACGCAACCGGAGCAGCCTCCGTCGGCTTCGGTGCTGCGTGGGTTTGGCTGGGATATCGATTCGCCCTTTTCTTCGCCGCGTGGCGATCTGTTGCCGGTGGGATCCTACGGGCACACGGGCTTTACCGGAACATCGATGTGGATCGATCCAACCACGCAGACTTACATCATTCTGCTGACCAATGCCGTGCATCCCCGTGGCAAGAGCAATGCCATTGCTCTGCGGTCGAAAGTGGCGACTGCCGTCGCGGCGGTGTTGCCAGTTACTCCAGGTGAAAAAGAACTGCTTCGCTGGCAGAACCTGACCGGCTACAACGAAGCTCAGAGTGCGGCGCGGCGCATGAACACGCGCAATGGCAGCGTGAAAAGTGGGGTCGATGTGCTGGAGGAGCACGGGTTCGACGTTCTTCACACTGCCGATGGAAAAAAGCACATTGGCCTGGTCACCAATCAAACCGGGGTAGATGGAGATGGCAAGCGAACTATCGATGTGCTAGCTCACGCTCCGGGAGTTTCGCTCGACGCCGTCTTCAGTCCGGAGCACGGCGTCACCGGAACGCTGGATACAACGCATGTTGGCAACTCAAGGGACTCCGCCACGGGAATTCCGGTTTACAGCGTTTACGGAGGGAGCGACGCAGCTCGGCGCCCCACTATGGAAGTGGTGAAACAGTTGGACGCGGTGGTATTCGACATTCAGGATGCCGGCGTGCGCTTCTACACCTATGAGACAACGCTGGGATATTTTCTGGAAGCTGCCGCAAAAGCGGGAGTCGAAATAATCGTCCTCGACCGCCCGAATCCAATTACGGGATCGTTTGTGCAAGGCCCGGTTGCCGATTCCGGCCACGAGAGCTTCACGGATTACTGGACGGTGCCGGTGCGGCATGGCATGACGCTTGGCGAGCTCGCGAAGATGTTTAATGTGGAACGCAACATCAATGCGAGGTTGACCGTGGTTGCGATGCAAGGCTGGGAACGCGGGGACTGGTTTGACTCAACTGGACTCGCATGGGTGAATCCATCGCCGAACCTTCGCGGTTTGACGGCGGCCGCGCTGTATCCCGGTGTTGCTCTGATCGAGGGCACGAATGTATCTGTAGGGCGGGGAACGGACACTCCGTTTGAACTGGTTGGTGCACCTTGGATCAAGAGCCGGGAACTGGCGGCTTATTTGAACGCGCGCGGAATCGCGGGAGTTAGATTTGTGCCGGTCAGCTTTACTCCATCGGCGAGCAACTATGATGGAAAAGATTGTGAAGGAGTCAACCTGGTGCTGACCGACCGCAATGCACTGGATGCACCGGAGTTGGGAATTGAATTAGCGGCGGCGTTAAAGAAGCTGTATCCCGCGGATTTCAAGATCGAGCGCATGACGGAGTTGCTCGTGAACCAGTTGGCTTACGATGGACTACTTCAGGGGAGAGATCCACGACGTATTGCGCAGGATTGGCAGGAGGAGTTGGAGAAATTTGAGGTAGTGCGGAAGAAGTATTTGATCTACTAGCGGGCCGCTATCTATGTAAGACTACGTGATATCCTCGGCCTTATCTGGTACCAACCTAATTGCCCGCTTGATTTGAGGTGTGCGATGCGTGTGCTATGGATTGTGTTGGTCGTCGCAGGAATGTCGTTCGCCCAAACTGCTGAACAGTCTGCTGAGCCCCAGACTGCCAGGCCGCAACTCCGTTCCAATCCCGCTACGGACGCGGCTCCGCCTACGGATTCGACTGCGGCTTCGCCGCACGCTCCTGCAGTGGATTCAAATGCCTTTACCATTCCCGCAGGCACCAGGATCCCGCTCTCGTTGAAGCAAGCTATCTCTACCAAGAACGCTCGCGAGGGCGACGCGGTATATGCCGAGACGGCGTTCCCTTACGTGGTTGACAATCGTGTGATTGTGCCGGCAGGTTCCTATATTCAGGGGACGATTTTGCATGTTGAGCGTGCCAAGAGACTCAAAGGTCGCGCAGAAATCCTGATGCGGTTTAACTCAATGATTTATCCCAACGGATACACTGTGATGCTGCCTGGATCGGTGGAGAATACCCCCGGTGCGGACAATAAATCCGTGAAGGATTCCGAAGGCACCATTCAGCAGGACAGCGACGCTGGCAAGAGAGTGGAAGATGCAGCCAAGGGTGGCGCTGTGGGGACAGTGGCGGGTGCGACAGCCGGGGGAGTAGCCGCGGGTGGGTTGAATGGAGCCCGGGTCGGGGCCGGTGCCGGAGCCGCCGCAGGCGTTGCGTGGGCCTTGCTTAAGCACGGAAGTGAATTGAGGCTGGAAGTGGGGACCTCGATTGAAATGGAGATTCAACGTCCCATTACGGTGGATGCGGCCCGCATTGCCCTCGCACAAGCGATGCGCTAGAACTAAAGATTATTCGCCGCCTCGCAGCGTCCAAAACCACGCGATTGACAGGCCAACCATTATCACAGTGGTTGCCCACGCGATGACATTGAACAAATGCGAGTTCACGTGCTCGCCCATTAAGTCTTTCTTGTTGATCAGCAACAACATGAAGATGAGTACGAACGGGAGAACGATGCCGTTCACCACTTGCGATAGCACGGCAATTTTAATCAGCGGAAGGCCGGGAATCAGCAGGACCGCCCCGCCAGCGACGATCAACAGGGTATAGAGCCAATAAAAGACCGGAGCCTCACCGAACTTTTTGTCTACCCCGGATTCGAATCCCAACCCCTCACAGACCGTATAAGCCGTGGAGAGCGGAAGTATGGAAGCTGCAAATAGGGAAGCGTTAAATAGTCCCACCGCAAACAAGATATAGGCGTACTGCCCGGCCAGCGGCTTCAACGCCTGGGCGGCGTCGGCGGCGTATTTGATGTCGCGGTAGCCATGCACAAACAGTGTTGCGGCGCAGGCTACGATAATGAACCAGGCGACCACGTCGGTGAAGATGCAGCCCACGATTACGTCCCAACGGGAAGCCTGTAGCCCGCGGCGTGTCACTCCCTTCTCCACCACCGAGGATTGAAGATAGAACTGCATCCACGGGGCGATGGTGGTTCCGACCACTCCGATCACCATGAACAAATAAGCCTGCTCGCTGAATGCGTGAAGCTTGGGCAGCTTAACAGTTGCGACCATCGCTTCTTTCCATGCGGGGTGGGCGAATGTGCCGGCAAAGATGTATGTAATGTAAAAAAAAGACGCGGCCAGGAAAACTTTTTCCACACTCTTATATTGGCCTTTCACTACGATCAGCCAAACGATCAAAGCGCAGACCGGCACTGTGATGTAGCGGGACAGGCCGAACAATTCCAGGCTGGTGGCGATGCCGATAAATTCAGTAACTACGTTGCCGAAATTAGTGATAAGAATTCCAAGCATCATGAAGAACGTGATGCGCAGGCCAAATTCCTCGCGGATCAGATCGCTCAATCCCTTGCCGGTAACGGCTCCCATCCGAGCAGACATTTCCTGCACCACGATCAGGGCCAGAGTGATCGGAATCATGGTCCACAGCAATAGAAAACCGTATTGCGCCCCGGCTTGCGAGTAGGTGAGGATGCCGCCGGCATCGTTGTCGACGTTGGCGGTGATGATGCCTGGCCCCACTACCGCTAAAAACAGCAGTGTCCGGCCCTTCCATCGTTTGAATATCCTCATGAGCGCATTCTGCAACCATTTCTGAAAACTGTTTTGCTACGGCTTAGCTCGTTCGGAGCAAGACCAATCAGGATAAACGCACATATGAAGTATGAACACAGAAAAACCGAAAAAAGTAATAAAACTTTCTCAACCGACGCAGCGGAAGCAGGGAACTGTCCTCTGGCTGCATCCAGAGCGAGTTAAGATAAACTCAGGCTACAAACTGGATGACAAAAAACTCCGCTCGCCGCTTATACTTGTTGATCGCCGGGATTGTTTTTTTTCTCGACCGCTGGAGTAAACGCCTCATCGCCCAGCGGGTTTCGCTTTATACCCATATTCAGGTTATTCCTGGATTTTTCCGGATCACGCATACCGAGAATACAGGTGCGGCGTTCAGCATGTTCGCCGACTCGACCGCGCCCTGGAAAATTGGATTGCTCGTAGGCTTTTCTGTGCTCGCTCTACTGGTGGTTTCCGCGCTGCTCTGGAAAAACCATCCCAGTCACCTCGTCACCGGAATCGGATTATCTCTGATTATGGGAGGAGCGTTAGGAAATCTTTGGGACCGGCTGGCACGGGGACGCGTAATCGATTTCCTGCTGGTTTACGTTAAGCAGTATCAATGGCCGGTGTTCAATCTAGCCGATAGTGCGATCGTGGTAGGGGCGGGTCTACTGATAGTCGAAATGTTGTTCGGGAGATCTCATTCGTCCCCTTCGGCGAGCTAATCCTCAGCTAGCCAGGATTTTGGCCCTCGCATCCGCAATTGAGCTGAGTCCTGTTTGTGCTATGCTCCGGCGACAAATCTAACAGTCCCAGGAGAACAATCATGCGCATGCTGATGTATGTCCAGTTTCCACACGAGCCTTTCAATACTGCAGTCCGCGATGGAAGCGTTACCAAAAAGATCGAAAAAATAATGGAAGCGATGAAACCGGAAGCGGCATATTTTTCCGAACACCACGGCAGGCGTGGCGGAACTTTTGTGGTTAACCTGAATGATGCCTCAGAAGTTCCGATGTTCGCCGAACCCTGGTTTTTAACCTTCAACGCAGAAGTGGAATTTCGGATAGCGATGAAGTTGGAGGACATTGGGCGCTCCAATCTGGAAGCAATTGGAAAGAAGTGGTCGTAGGAAAGAAGTAGTCGTAGGCGAGGAAGTAAGGCCGGGCCTGGTGATTAGATCTAAGGTGTTCCGTAAAGCTGCTTATAAACGCTGGCGTTGCGCATGATCGCTTGTACATATTCACGCGTTTCGGTGAAGGGAATCGATTCCACGAACTCCTCCGGATCGCGATATTTTCCCTGAGCAAGCCATTCGTCCACCCGGTCTGACCCAGCGTTGTATGCGGCAAGAGCGTATTCGAACGAGCCAAACTTGTCGACCATGCCGCGGAAGTAGCGCGTCCCCAGCTCGAGATTCACGGCGGGCGTATATAGCTGGCTGGCGTTATATCGCTTCAGATTTACTTCTTTGGCCACAACTTTTCCGGTCTTCGGCAGCAGTTGCATCAAGCCCACCGCGTTCGCGTGGGAAAGGGCGTTCGGGTTGAACTCCGATTCCTGGCGAATCAGCGAGGCCACAAGATACGGGTCCAGGCCATTGGCCTCCGAGTCTTGTTTCAGATCGCTCCAGTAAGGCTTGGGGAAAAGTATCTCCCAGTATTTTCGGGGCAGGTCGGGAAGGTCGAGCGCAAAATAATTGGGCATGGAGCGCTTCATGTACTCGATGGCGCGGTCGTAGTGCCCAGTCTCCACGTAGAGCCGCGCGGTTTCCGCCGGAGCCCAACTTCCGCCATCCGCGGCGGCGGCCGCCTGCAATTCCCGGACTGCAAAATCGATCAATCCTCCGTTGCCCAGGAGTTCGGCTTTTTGCACGTGTAACTCATCTTGCGGAGGTTCCGAGTCGTTTACTTTAACGCTGTTGTCAATTGGCGGAACGCGATCAAGCAAGGCATACTGCGTTACGCCATCGGATGGTCCAGGCGGCAAATGCTTCAGCCTTTGCCGTCCCAACTCCGCGTAATAGAAGTTGCGATAGCGATCGGAAAGCTTCTGGTAAAAAGCCCGCGCCATAGCCGGTTGATTGTCTTCTTCGGCTAGCCGAGCACGCCAATAAAGCGCCGCGGGAGTTTCGCCACCGGAAGGGTACAACGCAATCTGCTCTTCGAAGTCTTTCTTGGCTTCCTCGGTGCGTCCCTGCCGAAAAGTGAGCCACGCGGCCTTCCAGTGCATATAGGAAGCTCGTGGACCGTAGGGAAAGCGCTGCTGAGCTTCGCGGAACGCATCCAAGGCCTGGTCATATTCGTGATGCACCAAATGCAGATTAGCCGCCGAAAGCAGCGCCTGCTCGAGCCATGGGCTCGTAGGATCGGCCTGCCGTAACTCGTCGACGGTGCGATAGAAAGTATCGTTATCGTTGGCCGCCCAGGCAATTTGGCCCAGGAGATACAGGCGTTGCGCGTCCAACTCAGGGGGCAGATTGTTGAGAGAGGACACGATTTGTTTCGCTTCACGATTTTTCCCGGTGCGATGCAGCGCGTCCGCCAGAATCAGTTGCATCCTGTTACGCTCAACGGGATCAACCTGATTTACCAAGCTGCGATATTCTTCCACCGCATCCGCATAGCGATGGTGGCTGATTAAGCCTTCAGCGCGGATTTGCAATTGCTTGACCGTGGGCGGTGGCGTATTGGGCAAGTTCTTCATCGCAGCAAAGGCGGCATCGGCCTCGGCGCTGGCCGGCATGGAGTAGTAAATGTTCGCGAAAATTTCGGCGGCCTTGGCGTTCTGTCCGACTGCGGCGTAAGCACGGCCCAGCGCGAGTTCCACGTCAGAGCGGATCGGTTGCCGGATCCGCTCGAGCAGCGTTACCGCTTCGGCGGGCTGACCTTCGGCCAGCAATGCATCGGCATGGCTGACCTCTGCGTCCCGCACCAGCAAGGAATCGGGATGCGCCCTGGCGAAATCGGAGAGAGAGGCCATGGCCTCAGCCGTGCGACCAGTCTGGAGATACGAAACACCCAGATAATATGCGACGTAGTCTCCCAGGTCTCCGGCGTGCAGCTTGGCGCGGCTCAGCGGATCAATCGCCTTAGCGTAATCTTTATCGAGCACATGGGCGTAACCCAACACCAGCCATGCGAGAGCCCCCGCGTCCTCTTTCGAATGAGTGCGCGCGTAGGCCTGCACTCCGGCATAAGCGGGCAGAGTGCGATCCTGCAACAGCTGCTGCGCCATTGGCCGCAAGCTGGCAGATGCAACAAACGCTTGCCGCATGCGGCGAACTCTAGGGGAAACCACGCGTCGCTGGCGAGCGCTTACAGGATGATGCGTAGAGGGCGAGGGAGGCTTCCTGGTGGCAGCAGACTTGCCTGACGCTGTCTTTTTATCGCCGCTGCTTTTCTTGGCCGGGTTTGAAGCAGTCGCCGGAGCTTCGGTTTGGTCCTTCGCTTCTTGAGCCGGGTCAGGCGCGACCGAGGCAAAGGCTTCTGCTGAAGCTCGCAGCCTTCCAGAGACGCCGCAAAAAACCACAGCAACGATGACCCACGACAACTTGGAGACGAATCGGACCACTTTTAACTTTTCACGCGACCTTCACCGCTTCAGAAGATTGCTTAGTGACTTCGCTGATCCTACGGTTGGAAATTTGAGCCCATGATGGAAATATCATCTTCCGCCAGACTGCGCAATAACTCATGATGGAAGTAGTCGCCACTCGCTGCTACCGTGTTGCCGTAACGCTTCTGGAACGTGCCCCGGCTCTTGTCGATATCTTCCTTCAGCCGGTCGTACAAATCCTTGTTACGCCGCCCCTCGGCGACCTTAGCCTGATTGTAAAGCTTGATTTCATCTACCAGAAGCCGCGCAAAGCGTTGTGCTTTGCGATGGAGATCGGCATCCTCGGGCGAAAGTCCAGCCAGAGGATCTGCAGCGGCCGCCGGGGCGGCCGCAGTCGCATGGCCTGCGTATGCCGCAACTTCGACCACTTCCGCAGCTTGGTCAGGCACCGTTGCAACCCGCGGAGGGGTATGCATGGGCGCGTGTGACGCGAATGGATCAGAAAATGAAGAAACGGTTTGCACTGGTGGGTTGGGACGATCGACATGCGTTGAACCTGCCGCATCTCCATCTTCTCGCGGAGTAGCCTGTTTACGGAGCGAAATGACTTCCAGCCATGCGCTGGTTGCAATGACCAGCAATTCCAGCGCTGCAGAATCCAGCTTGCCGCTGTTGCCGCCGTCCGCATAAACCAGTGCGGCCACTTTATCTTTAAGTGTCAAGGGCAATGCGAGGACTTGCTCGTTTGACGGTGCCCCGACTCGCTCGACGAACGCTGTCCCCATTTCAGCGATGTTTCCTGGGGTGGGAACGCGATATTGAAAGGCATGCGCTGCCGGTCCGGCGCTCAGGTCAAGACCAAAATCCTTCACCCGGTCGTCTTCCAGATTGCCGAATCCGCGGGATTGCCATCCCGTCGCAGCTCCGGCCTTCACGACGAAAAGCCCGATGCGTGCACAGTATTCGCTGCCCACGTCCAACAGAGCGCGCAAAATCTCCTTCTGCGTGGAACCTGCATGGATGTTCGCGACCGCTTGCACCAGACTGCTGGAGTCATGGCTATTGGGATTAGGGCTCGTAGAAACTTCAGCGGAAACCATCGCCGCTGGCAACGATCCCAGAACCTGCTCAACAATATGCGATTGCAATTGCGATAGCTGGGATTGAACGGCTCGGCTCACGGCATCTTCGACCAGCCGGCGAACTTCGCTGTGTGCGCCGTGATTCTCTTTCCCGTTTTGTTGTGCCATGCCGTTCTGGTCCTTCATGATTTGGTTCTTGATGACTCGGGAGTAGGCCATCTCAGCTCAGCCAACTCTGGGGACATGTGAATGCCGTCCTAAGTGCTGAGTATACGGCACTTGTAATATTGCCCCAGAGTACTTCGGTACCTGTTCAACCGCGTGGTGTTAAGGCTTCGACTCCAAGCTTCGAATCTAAACCAAATTCTTTAGCCACAAAAGTTATGATTAAAGCTGAAGGATTAATATCTTGACACCGGGTACCGCTGCACAAAGTTTACAGCCCTGATCTACCGCCCGCAAAATACCTATGACCGACCATACTCCGCAACGGATCGTCAGCCTCCAGCCGAGTGCAACCGTCATCCTTGACGGGATTGGCAAGCTTGATCGGGTAGTCGCCTGCACCAGGTATTGTGCCGATGTCGTGCCTGAGATCGCGGAGCAGACGCACACGATTCTGGCGGATTCATGGATTGCCAACTCGGAGCAGATCAGGGCCACGCATCCTGATTTCGTGATCGCTTCGGTGCCTTACCAGGAGAAAGCTGTCATAGAGATATTGAAGAGCGGAACGCGATTTCTGGGATTATCGCCTAGAACTCTCGCCGATATTTACACCGACATTGCCGTGATCGCAGGGGTGATGGCGGCGAGCGAGCAAGGGGAACTGATGATTGCCGGAATGCAAAGGCATATCGATGCGGTTCGGTCGCGAACTTGCGGGTTACAGCGGCCACGCGTCTTCTGTGAGGAATGGGGAAAGCCCTTGATCGCATCGCAGCCTTGGGTGGCAGAAATCGTAGAGGCTGCCGGCGGCGAATTTCTCGGAGCGCCGGGCAAACAAATTTCAGCCCCGGAAGTGGCCGAAATGAATCCCGATGTCTTAATCGCAGCCTGGTGCGGCGCGGGCGACCGCGTGCCGCTGGAGAAAATAATTGCTGACCGTAAATGGCTGGAGACTCGAGCCGCTCGGGCCTCACGAATTTACTGCATACGCGATGAATACCTTAATACGCCGGCGCCCACCCTACTCTGCGGACTCGATGCTTTGGCATCCGCCATCCATCCTGAATTGTTTGGCCACCCGAAAGGAATCCGGCAGATTACCAACGGTCGTGCTTCTCCTGCCGTCGAGCCCACGGTCTGAGTTAAGATTCGATTATGCCTACGGCAAACCGAGTGGAAGACGTTCGCAAAGAGGTGGCGATTCTCGCCCAATCCGCGCCTTCGGCGGAGGCTCTTATGAAGGGCATTTGCACGCTTTTGAATGAGCGCATGCTGAAATACAACTGGGCTGGCTTTTACATGCTGGAGCCGGGCACTGAGCCTCCGGTGCTGGTTCTGGGAGCTTTTGTGGGCGCCATGACGCCGCATACTCGCATCCCACTGAATCAGGGAATATGCGGAGCGGCCGCTTCCAGCGGAAGGACGATTGTGGTAGATGATGTCAGCAAAGATTCGCGGTATCTTGCATGCTCGCTTGAAACCAAGTCAGAGATTGTGGTTCCGATTTTCGTGCATGGCGGCGTCGCGGGGGAGTTGGATATCGACAGCCATTTTGCAGCTGCATTCGCACCCGAGGATCAAAAGCTTGTGCAATACTGCGCCGAAGTGGTGGGGAAGAAGTTGGAGCAATCGAGTTAAGAATATACGCTCCTCTTTGTGAGCTTCTGGGACTATCGCGCATCGCCCGATATTCCTACACTAACTTTCTGTAACTCCAGGATTAGATTTGCCTGAAAAAAATCGTGCATTTCGCTCTCAAGTATGTTTTAGCAGCGGGATCTCGCCTTTACTTTTTCTCTAAGGCAATCAGAAGCTGACTATGAAGCGAGTTGTGGCTGCGGTGATCGAGAAAGATGGCAAACTGCTGGTTTGCCAGCGAACCCGTCACCAGACCATGCCTCTCAAGTGGGAGTTTCCCGGCGGAAAAATTGAAGAGGGTGAGCAGCCGCGGGATGCGCTACGCCGCGAACTGGAAGAAGAACTGGGAATTCACGCCACCATCGGAGATGAGATTGCCCGTGTGCAGCATACCTATCCGAATGGGTCCGCCGTAGAGTTGCGCTTCTATATCGTGCGCGAATATGGCGGAAACCTGGAGAATCGTATCTTTCGCGACCTGCAGTGGGCTACCCCTCAGGCGCTTCCAGCGTTCGATTTCCTGGAAGCGGATGCTTCGCTGGTGAAAGATTTGGCGGAGGGAAGACTTATCTGAATTTTCCGGAAATCCGGATGTTCCGGAAATCTGGATGCGCTTGTATCATATTCAGGATGGGATTTCCAATTAAAGTCTGTGCGGTGTGCTCGGAAGAGTTTGAGTTAAGGCCGGATAAGCCTGGTTTCGCCAATCACTGTCCAGCATGCAGTGAAGTAGAAGCTTCCCAACCCAAGGCGAAGCCAAGCGGCGGGGATGCCGACGAACGAAAAACTCGTGCGGAAGCAAATGAGGCCCGCAGGCAGGCCATGCGCGATCTGCTTTATCGCAAGGATGGCTAGCGCTCTCTGGTCGCTTTTCGGATTGGTTCCAGTCTGCTTCGAAGTAAATGCGCATTAACGTGCGCCGTTACTGTCGCGGTCGAAGAATGAATTCTTCAGCGTGGTCTGATTATGACGCACCCTTGGCAGTAGCGGTGGCACTGAACGAAGGGTAATTCTGGTTATTGATTTGGCGGCGCAGGTCTTCGAATATCTCGTCTGGAATTCTCATAAAGACTTTTACCACTTCCGGATCGAACTGCCGTCCCGCCCATACCTGGATTTCCTGACGCGCTTCACCCAGCGACCTTGCCGGACGATATGGCCGGTCAGAGATAATCGCGTCCAGCGTATCCGCAACCGAGAATATTCGTGCCCCAATGGGAATTTCGCCGCCCTTCAGACCACGGGGATACCCGGAACCGTCAAAATGTTCCTGGTGCGAATAAACAATCTCGCAGGCTTCGGTAAGGAACGGGATCTTCTTGAGCATCTGGTAGCCACGATAGCAATGCTCCTTCATCACCGCCCGCTCCTCGTCATTCAATTTCCCAGGCTTAAGCAATATGTTGTCAGGAATAGCCATCTTGCCAATGTCGTGAAGGAATGCGCCGCGCGCAATTACATCGATCTGATCGCCGGCCAAACCCATGGCGCGAGCGATCAAAATGGTAAAAGCGGTTACCCGGCGGGAGTGGCCTTCAGTCTCCGCATCTTTAAGATCGAGCGCGTCGCCTAAAGCTTCGAGTGTTATGTCGTAAGAGCGCTTTAATTCGCCCACGGCCGCTTGCAGTTCTTTAGTGCGGGCTCTCACCAAAGACTCCAGCTCAGTTTGGTAAGTGCGGTTCTCCACCTTTAACCGGCGATTCTCGAGAGCACGCCCGACCGCATTCAACAACTGCTCGCGTTCGAACGGCTTCAGTAGATAGTCGTAGGCTCCATTGCGAATGGCGGCTAGAGCCACGGAGATATCATGCACCGCGGTAACCATCACCACTGGCATATCAGGAAATTTTTCCTTGGTGCGCTCCAGTAGGCCAATACCATCGAGCTCCGCCATCATTAGGTCAGAGAGCATGAGCTCGAACACTTCTCCGGAATTCAATAAAGCCAGAGCTTCAGTGCCGGAACCTGCTTGCCTGCATACGTAACCCGTGGCGCTCAGGATGGCGCAGACAATTTCGCGGATTGCCTCTTCATCATCGACTACGAGAATGCGGTCAGGCATAGAGTCTTAAGATACTATCGGCGATTCTACCTCAGATGTGAGGTGCCAAAAGTAACCATTCGGGTCCGGAAACCCCATCGAGATCGGTTGAAAGCGTGGTATTCAGAAGTCGGGGAGTGTCGTGTCTGCAATGTGCCTGTAGCTGACAGGTGCGCGAATACTGGGGAAAATGATCAACTCATTCTGGACGATTTGGAACTCGGCACAACCTGTGATCTCCGCGCTGAGACCGGCGGAGTGGGCGCTGCTTGCCGTTTTTGCCGCCTCGCTAGTGGCGCTCTCCGTTTTTCGGGAACGCTACCTTGCGATTTGGACCTCGGGGCTGGCGTTCTTAATCAGTTCGCGTGTGCTCGAAATCCACGGCGAGACATGGCAGGTTCCGGCGCGTTTGATTCCAGGAATCACTCAGGGAATATTCGTACTCGCGATAGGCGCATTCGCTGGGGCGATCTTTTTATACATCCATGAACGAAATCTGCTTGCGCCGCTGGTTGCGATCTCATTAAGCACGGCGGCATTTGCTGGCGCTCGGGCGCTGCTATGGCCGGAATCAGTACCGCTCCGCTTCGCGCTTGAAATTTCCTATCGAATCGTTCTTCTGACGGCGGCTGTTGCATTGCTCCGCGGGCGTCGTGGGCGTCGCGAACCGATGACTTGGATGCTGGCGATTCTGCTGCTCACTTTGCATTTGAAGTGGCTGCCGCTTTCCATTCAGCTTCCGGCTGGCGCATTCGACGCCCTGGCTACGCTCCTGGGTTTATCGATGCTGGTCATCGTCTTCCAGAATTCGCGAGCGCGAGCTCAACGATTAAGTGTTTTGACGGTTCTAACCGAGAGCATCGTCTTGGCCGAGCAGCAGGGCGGGATGATGGACAAGGCTCTGATGGAACTTTGCCGCTCAACGCAATCAAAAGCTGCATGGTTTCGATTGATCGAAGGCAACCATCTGGTGCCGACCCACGCGGCAGGAGTCTCGCAGGAGTTCCTGCGGGAAGCCGGGGTCTCAGACCTGAACGAAAATATTTCCCAAATACTCGAGCAAGGCAGGCCGCACAAACTCCGAGGGGCCGACTCCAGCGATGAGAATCAGGATTTGCTTCGGTTGGAGAAAATCGATGAGTTGCTGCTGGTTCCGGTGCTTGGTAAGAAAGCGCCGATTGGCCTGCTGGTGTTCGGCAATGCAAGGGCAAAAAAGCCAACTTCGGACGAACTGGACTTCCTGGGCACTTGTGGGCGACAGATAGGAATCGCGATCGAAAATTTCCGCTTGCTGGAGCAGGTTCTGCGCTCGCAGCGGCAGTGGAGAAACACATTCGATTCGGTGCACGACATCATCCTCGCGCACGATGCCGAATTCCGTATCATCAAAGCAAATCAGATCCTTCTTGAGCAGTTGGAACAATCGTCCGCCGACGTAATTGGAAAACTTTGCGACTCAGTATTGCCCGGCGGGGGCGGTGAGTGGACGGGATGCCCCTATTGCGATCGAGGAGCCGAAGAAATCACGGAAGGCCCAGACCTCTGCTTCGGTGGGTTTTCTCTGGTTTCGAGTTCCTCCTATAGCGAACAGGGAAATAAAACGAAGGGCACGATCCACATCGTCCGGGATATTACCGAGAGGCATTCGGCGGAAGAAAAATACCGGCTTCTGTTCGATCAGGTGCAGGAGGGAGTGTACGTTGCAACTACTGACGGACGTTTGCTCGACTGTAATGATGCCTTCGTACGCATGCTCGGCTATGAAAGCCGCGAGGAATTGCTGGCGCTGAATCTGGACGAAGCGATTCGCGTGGATGCTGGCCAACGCGATGCGTTCCGCCGGGAGATCGAGCAACAGAATTATGTCCGCAATTTCGACGTGACCATGCGGCGGAAGAATGGAACCTTGCTCATGGCGGCGGAGAGCACATTTGCGACGCGTGCCGGCAGTGGAAAGATCGAGCGCTTTCAGGGTTTCGTTCTTGACGTAACCGAGAAACGGCGTGCCGAGGATGAAATGCGGCGGCGCAATCGCGAACTCAACGCGCTGAACGCGATGGCCGTGGTGGCCACGCAATCCTTCGATCTCGATGAAATCCTTAATCTCACGCTACGGCAGGTGGTTTCATTATTCGGAACGGAAAGCGGCACAGTTTATCTTGCGGATTCCGATGCGCCCACCTACCGGCGGCGCGCCGCATGGGGGCCTCGCAGCCGCGATCAGTCCCGTCCGGCAACGATCAGCTTTGCCGATGGGTTTGGCGATCTGGTCATGCGTTCAAGAGCGGAAGTGATTACTGCGGAATATCTTCCACACCTTGATGGCGCGGTGGCAGACTTCATCCGGTCGAGCAGTGACGGCTCGTGGATTTGGGTGCTGTTCTGGGGTAAAGAAAGCCCGATCGGCATGATGGGCCTGCGCAGCCATATAGAACATCAATACTCCACAGGAGAAGAAAACCTGTTGGTGGCAATCAGCCGCCAGTTGGCCACTACTATCGAAAAGGTACGGCTTTACGAAGAGACCTGCAAGGCCTACGAGGATCTTCGCCGAACGCAGGAACAGCTGCTGCAAAGCGAAAAAATGTCTGCGGTCGGGCAGTTGATTGCCGGTGTGGCTCACGAATTGAACAATCCGTTGACCGCGATCCTCGGCTATGCTCAGCTCCTGGAAACTGAGAATTTAAACGATCGCGCGCAGGACTATGTGGGCAAGATGTTCAAGCAGGCCCAGCGTACTCACCGCGTCGTGCAAAATCTTCTTTCGTTCGCCAGACAGAGGACCCCGGAGCGATCTGAAATCGACTTGCGCAATATCGTAGATGAGACCCTTACCCTCCGCGATTACGATTTAAAGGTCAACCAGATTGTCGTTGAAAAAGAACTGGGATCCGAACCGGCGCTGGTGGTCGCCGATCCTCACCAGATTGAGCAAGTATTTCTAAATATCATCAACAATGCCGTCGATGCGGTTCTGGAGACGGGACGGGCAGGGAAGTTGACGATCCGTATATCTTCCGAAGCCGGCTTCGTCAGCGCCAAGTTTGCCGACGATGGGCCGGGCATCAAAGACCCGAAGAGAATTTTTGATCCCTTCTATACCACCAAGAACGTTGGAAAGGGAACCGGCCTGGGGTTGAGTATTTGCTACGGAATCGTTAAGGAGCATGGCGGGGATATTACGGCACACAATGCTCCCGGCGGCGGAGCCGTGATTGACGTTCGTTTGCCGATGGCTATGGCTGAACGATCCGCGCAGGAAAAAGCGGTGCTCGACCCGCCGAAGCGAGAAGGTGCGATCCAGGGCCGGATCTTGTTGGTCGAGGAAGACGAGTCAGTTTTGGAATTTGAGCGCGATGTGCTTATCGGCGCGGGGGCCAGCGTAGTAACGGCCACAAAGAGCGAAGATGTAAGAACGCGATTGCTTTCCGAGCCCTTCGACGCTGTAATTATGAGCGGGAAAATGCCGGCGGATTGGAATGGGAAAGAGGCTTACATCTGGCTTGCAGGGAATTGCCCCGGGATGGAGGAGCATACACTGTTTACATTTTCGAATGGTCTTGAACAGAGCGACGAGCGTGAATATCTGCGGGAAAATAATGTCCCATACCTCGTGAAGCCATTCGAAGTTGCGGAGTTGATTTCGCAAGCCCGGAGGCTATTACAAAGGGCCCAAGCCGCCGCAGCCGCTTCCACCAACTAGCTGGCAGATGGCCCATCTTCTTCGACGTAAAATCTATCCACTCGTTAATCTTCAAACCAGAAATCGGATCGAACGCCTGCTAGGAGTCAGAGCTGCGACCGCAAATGCCTGATCAATTGGCGAAGAGCTTTTTCGTTGCGACGATACCATCGCCACTGACCTTGTTTGACGGCGTCCACGAGACCTGCCTGGGTCAGAATCGCCATGTGGTGAGAAATAGTCGGCTGCGCGAGGCGCACGCGCTCTTCAATGTCTCCTGCACACAAACCGCTATTACGCGGTGACACGCTTGGGCCATGTTCTTTAAGAGTGCCCAGAATGCGCCGGCGCGTCGGATCGGCGATGGCGTGAAGCATGCGGTCAACTGAACTGGAGGAGGAGGTCATGCGTCGCAATCAGTGATATCGGCAAAATTCACGGCTGTCAATCGATGACTGTCAATCTAAGGAAAACAGACTTCAACAACGCTGTCTTGAAGATAGGCTACGGAATCAAGTTATTTTTTGAGAATCGGATTATACCCGTCATCGACCAGGCGGGAGCGCATCGACTCCGCCGCTTTAATGTCGGAAAAGGGTCCAACCTGAACCCGAAACAGCTTATCAGTCGCAGAGTTTTCGGCCACAAATGCGGGATACTGTTTCTTCTTGAGCGCATCGACCAGCGCATCTGCATCGTCTTGTTTGCTAACGGCGGCAACCTGCACCAGGTATGCGGCGCCAGGGGCAGGGGCCGCCGGATCAGCGGAAGTCGCTGCCTGCCCAGTCTTGCTGGCCTCTGCGGTCGCGCCTTGGGCCTCTGAAGTTTGTCCAGTAGCAGTGCCGCTTGCGTTCAGATTCTCGGAAGCGGGAGTAAGTTGAGCATTGGCGTCCTTCTGCTCTACTGCTTTGTAGAACGTCATGGCAGGGGTGGAAGCGGAGGATCCCGGCTTAGTTCCGCCGGGCAGGGTTTGCAACGTACCTCCGGCTGCCGCGGAGACGGCGCCGTCCGATTTGCGCCCCAGCATATAGCCCAATGCAAAAAAAACGGCGCAGACCACGACCAAGCCGAAGAACAACCCCAGCAACTTCGCAGTGCCTAAAGTGATTTCAGTGTCTTGCGACGAAGCCATAAACCTTCCTTAAAAAAAAATTGGCGTCATTGCATGTTGCGGGCTCTTACGCCGACTTGGCAGCAGGCGCTGTTTCATCGGCACCTTTGCCCAGCAGCTTTTGCAAACCGCTAAAAAAATCTACGGGTACGGGGAAAATCACCGTGGTATTTTTCTCCACTCCTATCTCGGTCAAGGTTTGCAGATAGCGCAGTTGTACGCTGACGGGCTCGGTAGCAAGCAAATGAGCCGCATCCACCAAACGCTGTGCGGCTGAGAACTCGCCTTCTGCATGAATAATCTTCGACCGTTTCTCTCGCTCGGCTTCAGCCTGTTTGGCCATCGCTCGCAGCATGGATTCGGGCATATCCACCTGCTTGACCTCCACATTCGTCACTTTCACTCCCCAGGGCGAAGTGTGCATATCGAGGATGCTCTGCAAGCGTAGGTTGATTTTTTCCCGATGGGCGAGCAACTCGTCCAGTTCCTGTTCCCCAAGCACTGATCGCAATGTCGTTTGTGCGAATTGCGAGGTCTGATACACATAGTTGGAAACTTCGACCACTGCCTTGCTCGGGTCGATGACGCGGAGGAAAATTACGGCGTTGACTTTGAGCGTAACATTGTCGCGCGTGATGATGTCTTGCGGCGGAACTTCGAGCGCTTCCTGACGGAGCGATACTCTCACCATGCGGTCGATAGGAGCAAATACCAGCACCAGGCCAGGACCTTTGGCGGCACTCAAGAGGCGACCGAGACGAAAAATCACTCCTCGCTCGTACTCTGCAAGAATCTTGATGGAGCTCAGTATGTACAGCAAAAAGATGACAATAATGACAGTGCTAAATCCAAACCCTATCTCCATCGACGCCTCCACGCAACGCACAACGCTGCTGCGGATTGTAACGCACTGAGCGCAGGCGAAGGTGGAATTCCTGAAAGAGATCCGTTGCCGGTGCTGGTGCGCGTTACAAGCGACTCGAATCAATGAGCGCGGATCAACGAGGTCGGATCAATGAGGTCGGGTCAATGCGATCAGATCAACGAGCCGGGACAGCGGTTTGAGTAACAGGTGCCGGATCGACTTGCAACACCAGTCCGTCAACTTTACGCACGATGACGAATTGGCCAACCATTACTTTATACGAGGAAACTGCGTCCCACAGTTCACCATGAACAAAGATTTTTCCGTGCGGAGCCAGGTCGGTCTGAGCGACGCCGGTTTCCCCGATCAAGCCCTGCGCTCCGGAGACCACCTTGTTGCGGCGCGCCTTTACCGCGATCGTCATCAGGAACGCTGTAATCAATCCCAGGGGAACGCTCACTACCAGCGCGGTCAAGAGATGCACTCGCATCTCCGGAATCGGCGAATCCACCAATAACAGGCCGCCAAGCGTCAGCAGCACAATGCCACCAATAGTCAGGACGCCGTGGCTGACAAACTTGGCTTCCGCCGCGAACAGTCCGAAGGCAGCAAGGATCAGTCCCAGAGCCGCAAAGCGCGTTGGCAGCAGGTTCAGAGCAAACACGGCAAGCAAAATGAAAACGATTCCAACCGTTCCCGGAACCACCGCGCCGGGATGATTGAATTCCGCATACAGCGCCAGTGCGCCAATCGCCAGCAGAATAAAAGAAATGTTAGGGTCCATCAGGTAATCCAGGATGTGTTCTTTCAGCGTCATCGCGAAAGGCACGACTGGCTGACCAACCAGGTCAAGCGTGACATCCTGCCCATTAAAGCGTTTAAAACTCTTGCCCTGCATTTGGCGGAAAAGATCTTCCTGGCTCGATGCCACGTACTCAATGAGGTGCTGAGAGAGTGCTTCCCCATCCGTGAAAGACTTCGACTGGCGCACGGCGCTTTCGGCGACCTCAACATTTCGTCCCCGCCTGGAGACCACGGAACGCATAAGCGCCGCCGTGTCATTTTCAATTTTTTCCTTCATCACTTCATCCACATTGCCGCCGCCAAGGTTGACTGGATGCGCCGCACCCGCGTTGCTCCCCGGAGCCATCGCGGCAACGTCAGCAGCTTCAAGGATGAAGATTCCAGCGGAGCCTGCGCGGGCGCCACTCGGCGCGACATAGACAATAACCGGAACCTTCGACGACGTAATGCTCTCGATGATCTTGCGGGTGGAATCGACCAGCCCTCCCGGTGTATTGATCTCGATCAATACAGCTTGATCATTGTTTCGTTGAGCCTGATCAATCGCGCGGGATATGTATTCTTGCGTGATCGGCTGGATGGTATCGTCGACTACCACTTTCAAGACCTCCGCCGACGCCGCGGAGCGCACGCACATCATCAATACGAAGGCGAATATCAGGCGCACAATCACGCCGAACGTCACTTCGAACCTTACTGACCGAAAGCCGGATCGCATGGCCGTGCTCCTGCTACATCGCAGAATCAATTCTCTCAATTATATTTTTACGCTGATTTCTGCGTCCGGACGGGAAATTCTTGAAGGGTTTCCGCGTTGCTCTTCTCCGAATGGAGCTGATCCCAGCCCGGCAGACTGGTTCCACCGGTAATCAGCCGAGCGCCACGCTCGTTCGTGAAATAAGACCATGCCCACTGGATAAGAACGAGGATACGATTCTGAAAGCCAATCAGAAAAAAGATGTGGATAAACAGCCATGACAGCCAGGCAAGGTAACCTGAGATGTGAATCTTCCCAAACTGCGCGACCGCGGATGCCCGCCCGATCGTGGCCAGGCTTCCCTTGTCGCGATAGTGAAAAGGCTCACGATTGGACCAGATTGCAATCGAGCCCTGGCCCGCTTCAACCTCGCGGCGAATCGTCTTGGCAACGAAACGTCCCTCTGACATCGCAACCGGCGCAACACCCGGCAATAATTTTCCCGACTTATCTCTCAGCGCGGCAAGATCGCCGATCACGAAAACCTCAGGACGCCCCGGAACACTGAGATCTAAGTTCACCAAAACGCGACCGTCACGATCGACTGGTGCGCCCAGCTTTCCACCCAACGGCGACGCGGCCACTCCTGCGGCCCAAATAATGACTGCGGCATTCATTTGCTTGTTCCCCTGGGAGATCAGGCCGGGTTCGATCTTCGTGACCATTGCGGAGGTATGCACCTCCACGCCGAGATTTTGCAGTTGTCTAATCGCACTAAGCGAAAGATCTTCGGGGTATGCAGGCAGGATGTGCGGCCCACCCTCAAGCAGATGGATGTGGGTACGCTGGGGTTGAATCGAGCGGAAATCATGGGCCAGGGCATTGCGGCAGATTTCCGCCAAGGTTCCCGCTAATTCAACTCCCGTAGGGCCTCCGCCGACCACAACAAAATTCAACGGCTCGTTGGGCTCGCCTGCGAATGCGCGTCGTTCCGCCAGTTCGAAGGCCAGCAAAACTCGCCGCCGAATTTCAATCGCATCTTCGACGGTTTTCAATCCGGGCGCAAAAGGCTCCCATTCGTCATGGCCAAAGTAGGCATGGCTGGCTCCAGCGGCAACGATTAAAGCATCGTATGGCACTTCATGATCGGAGGTTTGCACGACCTTGCGTTCCAAGTCAAAGCCGCTTACCTCGCTCATCAGCACTTCAACGTTCTTATGGCGACGAAGAATGGTGCGGATTGGTTCGGCAATTTCCCCAGGCGAAAGGCCTGCCGTCGCTACCTGATAAAGCAACGGCTGGAAAGTGTGATAATTCTGCCGGTCGATCACAATGATTTTCACCGGCGCGCTTGCCAGCGCTGTAGCCGCGGTCAGTCCGCCGAAGCCGCCGCCTACAATCACCACCCGAGGTGTAGCCTTGCCGTTCATTGCCGTCACTCTATAAGATTCAGGCCGATGGCAATTAGGTACAGTTTTGCAAAAGAAAGTTCGACGAAAAAAAGCTCCGCAAAAGAAAATTCGGAGCCCGCCTGGGCAAAGCGGATCGTTCCCTCCGTTGGCGATTTGATTTTTTTGGGGTTTCTGGGCGTGCTCTCCTTCAGCGCCCTATCTCTTCGTTTGCTCGGGGATGCAGGAATTGGCTGGCACATACGTACGGGGCAAATCATATGGGCGACACACGCGGTACCCCACGTCGATCCATTCTCTTCCACCATGGCGGGGCAGCAATGGTTTGCCTGGGAGTGGCTCTACGACGCTCTGGCCGGAGGACTCCACGATATTGCTGGATTGAATGGGGTGGTCTTGCTCACCGCGCTGATCATCTCCGCTACTTTTTCTGTAGTTTTTTGTCTGCTCTTGCGCCGTGGAACGAACTTTGCAATCGCTCTGATCTTGGTTTTGCTTGCAGCGTCCGCCTCCACCATTCACTTTCTTGCCCGCCCGCACGTGGTGAGTTGGCTGTTCACCGTCATTTGGTTCTCGGTTTTGGAGTCAGGCGAGAGCGACCGAGGCACTTCTCAAGAACATAAGACTTGGCAACTCTGGCTGGTGCCGCTGCTTATGGTGCTTTGGGTGAATCTGCACGGAGGATTTTTAGTTGGCGTGGGGCTCATCGGAATTTACTGGATTGGCGCTGTAGGACAATCGTTTTGGCTCCGAGAAGATCGCCTGGAAGAGGTTCTGGAAAAAGTCCAGGTACGCAAACGAGCTAGGGAGCTAACACTGATCGGCGTCGCATGCGCACTGGCAACATTTGTTAATCCTTACGGCTGGCGGCTGCACGTCCATGTTTACCGCTATCTAACGGATCGCTTTTTGATGGACCATATCGATGAGTTCCGATCCCCCAATTTCCATGATATTCCGCAAAAGTGTTTTGCAATCTTGCTCGTGCTCACTTTTCTTGCATTTGCGATCAAGGGAAATACCCAGCGACGATTCAGACTGACACACATCTTGCTTGTGCTTTTCGCATTGTGTTCTGGACTCTATGCTTCGCGCAATCTCCCGGTGTCTTCGTTACTGCTTGTTCTATTGATTGGCCCGGCAATATCGACGACCGTTTTTGAGAGAATAAATCGAGCGAATTCGCGCCGATTGAAATCCTCGATAGAGGAAGATGAATCATCCGCGACTTTTCTTCAGCGCATGCAGCGAGTCGAGTTGAGCCGGCGCGGCCATCTTTGGCCCTTTGCCGCCATCGTATTTGTAGCCTGGATTGCCTTTCATCATGGAATGCTCGGCTCAAAGCAGCTCATGGATGCGCATTTCAGTCATCAACGATTTCCAGTCGCCGCTGTTGATTACGCTGAAAAGCGCAACCTACCGGGACCTCTGCTGGCGCCAGACGATTGGGGCGGGTATCTCATTTATCGGCTTTATCCGGGAAAGAAAGTGGTGGTCGATGATCGTCACGATCTCTACGGAGAACAGTTCCTCAAAGGGTATTTGTCCTTTATACATTTGGAGCCGGATTGGGATCGATTTATTCAGCAGCATCCCACGGCGTGCATCGTCGTGCCAAAGGATTCCGCGGTCGCAACCGTTCTTGGCATAACACACGCTTGGAAGCTCGCGTACGGTGACGACACCGCTAACGTCTACATTCCGGCCAACTTGTCCATACCCTAGCGGCTTCCGCCGGGACACCGTCGGTTTCCTTAAGCGATCGCGAATCGAGCACCAGTCGCCCGGCGCGACTCGGCTCAGCCCTGTTAAACTTTCTGCGTGCCACGCCTCACTCATCTCGAATGCACCCGTTGCGGTGAGCACTATCCCGCCGACCGTCCTCAAACTGTTTGCCTGAAAGATGGTGGCATTCTCTATGTTCGTTACAATCTTGCGGCCATCAGGAAAACTTTCTCTCCAGCGTCGCTTATGGCGCTGGCTCCAACCATGTGGCGATACGATGCCGTACTTCCGGAAGCCGCGCCAGTCACGCTGGGAGAAGGCTTTACCCCAATGCTGGCCAGCCGCCAATATCCCAATGTTTTCATCAAGGATGAAGGCCTGAACCCCACTGGCTCGTTCAAAGCTCGCGGGCTCTCGGCGGCCGTCACCATGGCTCGCCATTTCGGACTGAAGAAGCTCGCTATCCCGTCTGCTGGAAACGCGGCTGGGGCGCTCGCGGCTTACGCTGCCGCTGCGGATCTGGAAGCACACATCTTCATGCCCAAAGATGTTCCCATGGCAAACCGCATTGAGTGCGACTATTACGGAGCGCACGTCACGCTGGTGGATGGCCTGATTTCCGATTGTGCGCGCAAGGTCGCTGAACTGAAGGAGAGAGACTCCTGGAAAAAAGAGGGATGGTTTGATGTTTCCACCACCAAAGAGCCCTACCGCGTCGAAGGCAAGAAGACCATGGGCTACGAAGTCGCGGAACAACTGGGCTGGAAACTTCCGCAGGGCATTATCTATCCCACGGGCGGCGGTGTGGGCTTGCTCGGCATGTGGAAGGCCTTCGATGAAATGGAGCAACTCGGATTCATTGGTTCGGAGCGACCGCACATGATCAGTGTGCAATCCGCGGGATGCGCGCCCATCGTGAAGGCTTGGGACGAAGGCAAGCCGGCCTCAGAAATGTGGCCAAACGCCTCCACGCTGGCCGCGGGATTGCGTGTGCCAAAGCCCTATGGCGACTATCTGATCCTCGACATTCTGAAAAAAAGCGGAGGCCTTGCCCTGGCTGCTGCCGACGCGGAAATTCTTGCCGCAACTCGCCATTGGGCGAAAGTTGAAGGAATTTTCGCCGCCCCGGAAGGCGCCGCCAGTTTGATCGCATATCAGAAATTGCTGGCCAGCACCTTCTTCGCGGCGGACGATACCGTCGTCCTCTTCAATACGGGCTCCGGTCTGAAATATCTGGATGTGCTGGATAATTCGAGTATGGAGCGGGCGCCAACGCCCGATTCCCGCGCCATCGCAGGGATTATCGGGCCCTACTAGTCGCGTACCGCAAATCCACTTCTCGTTGGCATCAGCTAACCAAACAGTCCTCTAGCGGCATCTTGCTTCGCCCGCGCCACATTCTCTGGCCGGCCCAGGTCTTGCCAATAATATTCATCCGCGCGAAAACCGCGAATCTTTTCTCCCGCGGCCGCAAGCCGCAAATAGGTGGCGATGATGGAGAACGCTCCGTCCTCTGTCATCCTGTCAAACATGCGCGGCGAAATCACGTGCACGCCGGAAAAGGCCAGCGCATGCACTTCACCAGAAGGCCGCACAAGTTCACGCGCTCCGTCCCGTCCAGCCTGTCTGCCGCAAAGCTGCATGTGCCCGTCGAAGAGCAGGTACCGGGACGTCTCCCGCTCGTGCACCGCCAGCGTTGCCAGCGATCCCTGGTCACGATGAAACTGCACCATGCGATCCAGATCAATGGTGCTGACCACATCTACATTGTGCAGAATGAATGGATCATCATCCTCAGAGGAATTCTCCAAAAAGAACCATTTTGCCTTCTTCAATCCGCCGCCGGTATCGAGCAGCTCTTCCTCGCGCGAAATTTCAATACGAATGCCAAAATCATCATTCTGCTTTAGAAACTCCACAATCATGTCAGCGTAATGATGAACATTCACAATCACGTCGCGCACGCCAAATGTTCTAAGGCGAAGAATCGTGATCTCCAGCAGGGTCCGACCGCCCATTTCCACCAACGCTTTAGGACGATCGTTCGTCAACGGTTGCAGCCGCGTGCCTAGCCCGGCGGCCAGAATCATCGCCTTCATCGCGATGCAGTCCCCAAGGCTGAATTCTCCAGCTCGCGATGCCGCAACACTACGTCGAGGTTATTTCTTTCGCGCAACCGTTTCGCCAATTGCTCAGCCAGATAGACCGAGCGATGCTGGCCTCCAGTACAACCGAACGACACCATCAAGCTCTTAAACCCGCGCCGTTGATATTCATTCACGCTAGCATCCACAAGCGACATCACGCTTGCCAAAAACTGATGGACACTCTCCTGCTGATTCAAGTACTCGATCACCGGAGCGTCCCTTCCGGTGAGTGCTTTGAATCGTTCCTCCCGCCCAGGGTTTGGCAGGCTACGGCCGTCGAAGACAAAACCGCCGCCATGCCCGCCATCGTCTTTGGGCATGCCGCGATGGAACGAGAAACTTAAGATCCGCACTGTCAAGTTTTCCGCCGAGGAGGCCAGCCCTTGAAGTTTCTCCGAAGCCAGCATGCTGTTGAACGCTTCTATCAAGGTGGGCAGCGCGATGGGCAGCGTCACGTTGTGCAGCAGCCAGCGCAGGTTCTTCAGCGCATAGGGGACGCTTTGCAGGAAATGAGCCTTGCGCTCGTAAAATCCGCGAAAGCCATAAGCTCCCAGAGCCTGCAGAATACGCACATAAACATAGGCGTAAAAATAGCGCAGGAAGCTTTCGCGCCCGATGTTTCCGGGAGCGCCCTCAAAGTCGCCAAGTCTCTCGATATACAGATCGAGCAATTCCTGCCGCAATTGCGGCGGCAGGTCAGCCTTGGCGTCGTAGAGCAGGGAAGCGATGTCATACTGCAACGCGCCCTTGCGCCCGCCCTGATAATCGAGAAAGAAAGGCTGACCATCACGCAGCATGACGTTGCGCGATTGGAAATCACGGTACAGGAAATAGTCGCGATCGGCACTCAGTAAAAAATCCGTCAAGCTATTGAAGTCATCTTCCAGCGCTTGTTCATTGAAAGAAATGCCTGCGAGGCGCAAGAAGTAGTATTTGAAGTAGTTCAGATCCCACGTGATCGACTGCCGGTCAAAACTCTGGCGGGGATAACAGACGTTGTAATTGAGGTCGCGCCCCGCTTCAATCTGAAAGCGCGGCAAGATTGCGACCACTTTTCGATAGGCTTCAATCGCCGATGGCGCGATCCTCTCGCCTTCGCGATTCTTCGACAGAAACTGAAATAAAGTGGTGTCGCCGAAGTCTTCTTCCAGGTAGGCGCCGCGATCCAAATCCTCCGCATAAATCTCCGGCACCGGTAGTCCGTGCCGGCGAAAGTGCTTGGAAAATTCCAGAAAAGCGAGATTTTCTTCGCGCACTCCGTAGAGAATTCCAATCGCGCTCACTTGGGCGCTGCCCAGGCGGATGATCTTCCGTCCCGAGCCGCCCAGTTCGCCTTGCAGCGCATGGATCCGATCTGGCGGAGTTTGGAAGCGCTGTTCGAAAAGCTTCTTAAGAACATCCATAGATTAATTTGAATCCGCAATTCAACCACCAAAGATAACATTCATCAGGCATCGCTTACGCCTGGGGAGGCTTGGCGAGTTGCGAGGCAACAATCTGCCACCCGCCATTGTGCTTTACGACAATATCCATATAAACGTAACGGATGTTTATGCGCACACCCTTATTCTCGACCTCGTCATTCTCGGAACCATGGACAATGGCTATTTGCTCGCTCAGCATGCGAACGCTGCGGCCTGTGGAGATCATCGAAACATAGCGGATCGCTCCGGATCGGAGGTTATGAATGACATCGTGCTTGGTAAACGCTTTGCCAGATTCGTCGTACTGAATGTAGTCGTCCGCGAAAATGCGCGAGAGTTCAGCGGCGTCGGCTGTGATGAGCGCGCGGTCGCCATCGATGAAGAGCCTGAGTATTTCCTGTTCGTCGTCCTGCATGTGGCTTTGCATAAAGAGTCACAGTGGAAAGGGAAAGTCTTCTTCAGGGGTGGCGCTCACGGCCACGTGCAAGTCGTTCCTGAAACGATGTTAAAAAACTGTTACTTTCACGCGGAAAATTCCCATGCGAGTCATTGAAATTAGGAATTAGACAGCGCCCCATTGCTGTCCTAGTCTAGATCATGGACACCGTAATCTCAGTTGAGGAATCACATGTAGATTTGCTGCACGAGATCGGCAATCGTCTGGCCACTTCCGGCGGCTTCCAGGATGTGCTGACCCGCGTGGTGGAGTTCGCTACGGGCTTGGTCAAGTGTGATTCATGCCTGATCTATGTTTTAGAAGGCGACGATCTGGTTCTGCGAGCCTCCAAGAATCCCCACCCCGAAGCAGTGGACCGCTTGAAATTGAAACTGGGTCAGGGCATTACCGGTTGGGTGGCGGAGCACAAGGAGCCGGTGGCCGTAGCCGAGAAGGCCGCGCTCGATCCGCGCTTTCAGTTTTTTAACGAGTTGCCAGAGGATAGCTACGAGGCGTTTCTCTCGATGCCGTTGATGTGCCGGGGGCGGGTTGTAGGCGTGATCAACATTCAACACAGAGCGCATCATGTTTATCGCCGCCGAGAAATTCGTCTCATCTCCACGGTAGGATTTCTGGTGGGCGCCGAAATCGAGATGGCAAGGCTCGAGGATGCGAATTCCAATTTGTGGGAGAAATTGCAAACCCGCAAAGTGGTAGAGCGCGCTAAGGGAATTTTGCAGCGTGATCTTGGATTGAGCGAGGAACAATCCTATCTCGCATTGCAACGGCAGAGCCGCCAAAAACGCAGGCCCATGAAGGAGATTGCAGAGGCGATTGTTCTGAGCGAGGAAGTGAAAGGTAACTCACGCGCAGATGCATCTTCCTAGCAAATAGCTTCTGTTTGTTGCGCTAAGTTAGCGAATTATTTCTGCCTTAGGCAAAAACCTAACGCAAAAAAAACGAGAGCGGACCGCTAAAGTGGTCTGCTCTCGTAGCGTTAGGGCCTATCGGGCCGAACCAGCAGCGGATGCGGTTCGTACCGCTGCTAATTCCTTCGGAGGCGCCGCGAAGTGCAGTGTTACGTCGAACTCAGGCAATTCCATCTTGCTGGCGTAACTGGTTCCGGACCCTGAACTGATCACGAGTCGAGATGTAGAGGAAGTGGTGCCAGCCTTCGTATCTCTCACCCACAATATGAAAGATTTCGGGGTGCCCGTAATCTTTGTCAACTTCAGTATCTCGTCCGGTCCCGCGGACTGAAGTGAGAATTTGTACCCTCCAGCCGGGACCACTACGTTCTGCCAGCGAACTTCGTGAGGAAGTGTGAATCTCCCTCCTGCATCCTGTGCGGAAGCTGGTGTAGGCGTAAATGAGAGTGCGCTCAAAGCCAAGAGCGCAGCATGAGCAAACTTGCAAAGTGATTTCATTGGAATCTCCTTATTGTCGTTGTGACAAGTCTGTGAACACACATCGAGGCAGAGAGGACAGTGATGAGCGCTCGGATTAAAGGGAGACCAACGAGGTCAGAGGACTTGCAGTACCAACATCAAGGCCGGCATGCAGAAAGCGTGGCGAAACCAGCTACAGCGATGGTTTACGACTCACTGCAACTATGAAGGAAGTTCGGACTAGAGTCCAACACAAAAAACCTATGCGCCCTATCTGCGAGTGTGATTGAGTTTCAATTTCGGGCAGGTTCCGACCGATGGCCGCTGTGCGCCGTTGAACTCAGTTTCCCTACCGCTTGACCTCTACGGTTTGCAAAGAATTGAGTGATACGAGAACATACAAGGTTTGCATAGGCATAAATAGCTCTATTGAGGAAGCGACCAAATATGGCAACACGAAAGAAGTTACCCGCAGCAGCGCGGGTCGAAGTGAAATCGGAGCGTAAAGCCCAGACCAGTTCCAGCGGCACGATCCAACCTGCGAAAGGCAAGCTGGGCGTGATGATTCCAGGCATGGGCGCCGTGGCAACAACCTTCGTTGCGGGCGTGGAAGCGATTCGTAAAGGGCTGGCGAAGCCGATCGGTTCCCTGACGCAGATGGGAACGGTGCGCCTGGGAAAGCGCACCGACGGGCGTTCCCCGAAGATCAAGGAATTTGTGCCACTTGCCGGACTCGACGATCTGGTCTTTACCGGTTGGGATATTTTCGAAGACAACATGTATGAAGCAGCTTCGCATGCGGGTGTGCTCGACCAGCGATTGCTCGACCAATTGAAGCCTTTTCTTTCGACGGTGACGCCGAGAGCGGCAGTCTTCGATCACAACTACGTGAAGAAAATTGATGGGCCGAACGTAAAAAAGGGCAAGACGAAGATGGATCTTGCCGAGCAATTACGCAGCGATATTCGAGATTTCAAAAAAATTAGCGGCGCCACTCGACTGGTGACCATGTGGTGCGGTTCGACGGAATCGTATATTGCGGCGAGCGAGATTCATCAAACGGTAAAGTCATTCGAGAAGGCGCTGCGAGAGAATGACGAACTGATTGCGCCCTCGATGGTCTATGCCTATGCCTCATTGATGGAAGGTGTTCCCTTCGCCAATGGCGCGCCGAATCTGACGGTGGACCTCCCTGTCATGCTGGAGCTTTCGCGGCAGAATGAAGCTCCCGTCTGCGGCAAAGACTTCAAGACCGGCCAGACCTTGATGAAGACGATTCTTGCGCCGGGATTCAAGGCTCGCATGCTGGGCTTGAATGGATGGTTCTCGACCAATATTTTAGGAAACCGCGATGGCGAGGTGTTGGACGATCCAGGTTCGTTCAAGACCAAGGAAGAATCGAAGCTTTCGGTGCTCGAGCATATCCTGCAGCCTGATCTTTATCCTGAACTTTACGGAGATATGTACCACAAGGTTCGCATCAACTATTATCCACCGCGTGGTGATAATAAAGAGGGTTGGGACAACATCGATATTTTCGGATGGCTCGGATATCCCATGCAAATCAAAGTCGATTTCCTGTGCCGCGACTCGATTTTAGCGGCGCCTATCGTTCTTGATTTGGTTCTACTGATGGATCTGGCGAAGCGTTGTTCTGAACTGCGCGGGCGGGGAATCCAGGAGTGGTTGAGCTTCTATTTCAAATCCCCAATGACTGTGCCGGGGCTTTATCCGGAGCACGATTTGTTTATTCAGCTGATGAAGCTGAAAAACACATTGCGTCATTTGAAGGGCGAGGAATTGATCACGCATTTAGGATTGGAGTACTACGATTAACCGTGACCGTATCGTCTTAGCTCACCAGAGCGTCTTAAGCAGTGGGCTTCGCCGGATTTTCTCGTCGCGGGTGATCAACGTAAGACCTTCAGCACGGGCAGTTGCGCCAATCAGACGATCGGCGGGATCTCGGGAATAGTCGTCTGGAAACTGTGCTGCAAGCGCTGCGATTTCAGGGGTGATTGGGCGTACGACAACGTCTTCCACCAACAATCGAACAGATGCCTCCACCGTTCCATAGGCTTGTATTTTTCCGCTTGTCAATAGTGATGCGAGTTCCCAGAGGCTAATGGAAGAGACAGCGAGGCCTCCATCGCGGCCCGCACGCCGGATGGCCGATGCTGCAGCCCGGGAAAGCCATTTGGAATCATCCACCGCCCAGATCAGGACGTGAGTATCCAGTAAAATCACCGGGAAGATTCCCATGCTTCTGGCGGCTCTATCGGTGACTGGATGTCGCCCACGACGCGGATCACGCCCTTTAACCTTCCGATGAATTCACGCTGCGGATGGTCTGCTGGTACGAGTTTGGCAACCGGCCTCCCGCGCTTCGTAATTATCAAGGGCTCTCTTGTGGAACTCACAGTCTCCATGAGAGTGAGACAGGAAGCCTTAAATTTGGCCGCGGCAATCGTCTTCATGGACACATGATAACATACATGGTCACTACCAGATGACCACTCGATGGAGTGCCGAACGCCGGTCACCCCTCACGAAATTCCTAACTCTTTGGCGAGGGTTTTCCACTTGCTGTCAACTAATGCCTTCGTTTGAGCGTCCATCACGATTTCGTCAGGCCAAGGGCGAATAAACCCTTCCGTAGGCCATTTGCGGGTAGCGTCGATGCCCATCTTGGAACCGTAGTTAGCGAGGCGGGAGGCATGATCGAGCGAATCGATCGGGCCTAGCGTGAACTGGATATCGCGCTCGGGATCGATGTGGTTGAGAACCTTGAGCGTAACATCGGCCAGGTCCTGAACGTCCATATCCTCATCGACCACGATGATGCATTTGGTGAACATTGCCTGGCCGAGAGACCAGATGGCATTCATTACCTTGCGAGCCTGGCCGGGATAAGACTTGCGAATGGAAACGATCATCAGATTATGAAAAACGCCCTCGATCGGAAGATTGATATCAACCAGCTCGGGAATTGTAAGACGCATTAACGGCAGAAAAACGCGTTCGACCGCCTTGCCCATGTAGGCGTCTTCCATCGGTGGCTTGCCGACAATCGTGGTCGCATAAATTGGATCTTTTCGGTGAGTGATGCAGGTCACGTGGAAAACCGGATAAAGGTCGGCGAGAGAATAGAAGCCGGTGTGATCACCGAAAGGTCCTTCGGTGCGGAGTTCGTCCAGGTTGACGTAGCCTTCGAGAACGATTTCGCTGGTGGCTGGGACTTCGAGATCCACAGTTTCGCACTTGACTAATTCCACCGGCGCGGCGCGGAGGAATCCGGCGATGAGGTATTCCTCGACGTCCGGCGGAGCGGGAACGATTGCTGAAAAGGTCACGGCCGGATCCGTGCCGATAGCCACCGCGACTTCCATCTTGCCGGACGGTTGACCATGCCCGGCGAGCATAGAGCCGCCTGAACTGCGAGCCATGAGGTCCACGGCTGCGGATTTATTTCCCAGCGCACCGCGCACCCGTTGCCGGGCGTGCTCGGCGGCAATCTTCTGGCGTTGCCAGTGAGCGCCGGTCGTCGTCCCATCGTAGACCTGCATGCGGTACATGCCGACATTTCGTTTGCCCGAGTTGGGATCACGAGTGACAACGCAAGGCAGTGTGATGAACCGGCCCGCATCCTGCGGCCAGCATTGCAGAATAGGAAAGTCGAGCAACGAAAAGCTATCTCGCTTGATGACTTCCTTGCAGGGTCCAGTGGAGACGGTTTTTGGAAAAAACTTGCCCGCTTCAGTGAGCAGCGGCAACATCTTTAGTTTGTCTAAAAAACCTTGCGGAGATTTAACGTCCATAAATATGCGGATACGATCCGCGAATTCGTCGAATGAATTGACGCCCAGCGCCAATTTCATCCGCGCCTCTGATCCGAACTGGTTGATGAGAACCTGAGAGCCGGGATGGCCTTTTACGTTTTTGAAAAGAAGAGCCGGACCGCCGGGATTTCCCGTCTTCGATTTGCTGACCCGGTCGGTGATTTCGGCAATTTCGAGAATGGGATCGACTTCTGTCTGCACGCGCTTTAGTTCACCAGCGCGATCAAGAGCGGTGATCCATTGTCGGATGTCATCGAATGGCAAAGGCAATCTCCTGGGAACAGATGATTATAAATAGTGGTAACGTCGGTTGACCCAAACCGCCTGCCCAAACTAAAAAATGGCTCCGACGCGACAAGCGATGTGCTTTTGACATGGACGATTCTGTGAATGGCTATGCCTAACGCTTGGAGCGAAGCATGGTGATCACATCGTCGGAGGTAATCACACCAACGAGTTTGCTGTGCTCGTCGATTACAGGCAGGGTGATGAGATTGTATTTATCGAAAAGTTCCGCCACTTCATCATCGCTTGCACTTTCGTGAGTAAAAAGCAAGGGCTCGGAAGTGAGAGAGAGGAGTGGAGTGTCAGGTTTGGCGAGGACGAGTTTGGCCAGAGGTACGGAGCCAGCGAGGGTGCCGCGAGAGTCGACCAAATAAATAGTGCCGACCGTCTCCACCCCCCCTTCGAATGCCCGCAACACGCCAATAGCATTCTCAACAGTCGCGACTACTGGCAGTGCCAGGAATTCTGTGGTCATGCGTCCGGCAGCGGTTTCCTCGCGGTGCTCAAGAAGTTCCACGACCTCCTGACTCGCCTCTGGTTCCATTTGAACCAGGATCTGTTCGGTTTGATCCTGAGGCAGATCGGCAAGAAGGTCGGCAGCGGCATCGGGATCCATCTCCTCGACGATGTCGGCGGCACGACCGGAGTCGAGAGATTCGACAATCGCTTTCTGGATGCTTGGTTCGACTTCTTCAAGGGTTTCGGCCGCGACCTCCTCGTCGAGTGTACGGAAAACGGCTTCGCGTTCATCGGGCGCGAGGTCTTCGATAATGTCCGCGATGTCGGCCGGATGGAGCTTGGCCAGACCTTCATGAGAGATTTTTAGTTTGATCCGGCGTGCGGGATCGGTTTCGATGAGATCGACATAACTCCAGGGAATCGTGCGCGCGGGAATTCTCTGAAGTAAGGCGTGGAGAGCGGCACGAGGCGCAACCCCGCGCAGCAGGCGGCGCATTGCCCCTTGTATACCGATATCGATCGAAGTCACCCGGAGTGCGGCGTGTGGGTGGCCGCCTTCGATGACAAAGTCGATCTGAAGTTCGACGTCGTTTACGCGTACGACCTTGCGGCCGTTGATATCGATCACCTGCTGATCGAGGAGATCGCGGTCGAGAAGAAACAGTCCTTCGGCGCCGTTAGCGGCCGGCCAATCGGTCGGATTCGTGGAAGTTTTGATGTCGCCATTCACTGCCGAGATCGCCGAAAAAGGCAGGACGCGATTGCCGGATTTCGTCTTAACAATGAGAGAAGCGATCCGGGTCCGATCCTCCTGTGGCGCGAGCGTGACTTCCTGCACATGCCCAGTCACCGCGCCGGACGGGTCATACACCGTGGCGCCAAGAAGCTCGGAAAGAGGCAGCGTGTTCATCCCGGCTAGAGCATAGCTGAGTTTCGCCGGAGATTAGAAGAAAATTTGCGTGGGCGGCAAAAAAGTTAATCGGACCGCAAATCGAGAAGGGTGCGCTGGAGTCATTACCAGCAAGGAGCGCCAGCCAGCCGGCGAAGGGATGGCGAGCTAGTGCTCCGTATAATGAAAGAGTGCGTCTTCTTTTCGACATCTTTGGGCAGACCCTGCGAACTCTATGGGGGCACAAATTGCGGTCGTTTCTGACCATGTTTGGTATTGCCTGGGGAGTGTTTTCCCTGTTACTGCTGGTAGGGCTCGGCGAGGGATTTCGGTCGGGGAATAAAAAGCAGTTCGATACCCTGGGCGAGAACGTGATGTTCATCTGGTCCAGCCGGGCGCCGGCAATGCAAGGAAGTTTCACATCTCTGCGGCAGTATTACCTTACTTACCGCGATTATCTGGATATTCTGCGGGATTGCCCCAGCGTGAAAACCGCAGCACCTATTATTTCGCGGAACGACATCCGCGCTGTCAGCGATTTTTATCAGGCGAGCGGACAAATCAATGGCGTGCTAGCGATGTTTAACCAGATTCGGTATCTGCCAATGCAGGCTGGCCGATGGCTGGATCCGATGGACGAGGTGCAGAAGCGGCGGGTGATCGTGTTGGGCGACGAAGCGCGACGGACCTTGTTCTCGGGTAGGCCGGCCGTGGGCAGCACGATCCTGTTGAACGGGATTCAGTTCGAGGTTGTCGGTACGCTTCAGCGCATTGGACATGGTGATAATAACAACCAGAACCTTAAATGTTTTATACCGTACAGCACAATGCACGAGAATTTTCCGCAGCTTAATGCCGGGGAGGCTACGGATGTAATTTCCATGATTGAGTATCAGCCGAAATCACGTGGCTTGCATGAGCGGGCGCAACGGGAAGTCGAAAAAGTAATCGCCCGTAATCACGGCTTCGATTCTACCAATCCAGATTCTTTCGACGAGTGGGATACGGTTCAGACGGTCGATACGGTGGGAAAGATATTCGATGCCATGGATACATTTCTGGGGAGCGTTGGGTTGGTCACGCTTGGGCTGGGAGCGATTGGGATCATTAACATCATGCTGGTCGCGGTAGCAGATCGCACCCGCGAGATTGGATTGCGAAAGGCCATCGGGGCGACCAACGCGAGCATTATGTTTCAGTTTTTTGTGGAAGGCGCATTTTTGACCGTGCTGAGCGGTGGCTTCGGAATTGCAGCGGCGGCAGGTGTGATGGCGCTCTTGTCCGGGATATCTCTCGGCGAAGGATTTGATCCTCCGAAATTGGTGGCCAGCACGGCGGCGTTAGCGGTAGTGTCGCTCGCGGTGGCAGGGGTGGCGGCTGGATTGTATCCAGCGCGGCGTGCCGCATTGTTGCAGCCCGTGGAAGCGCTGCGTAAGGAGTAGGCAGCAGAATTCAAGGCCAGCGAGGCTGATATTTTAAGATCAAGAAAGTTAAACATAGGGTCCGAGAAGGGCACAGGGTAGACACCAAGACTTATGTTCCGAGATTTATGGGGACAGGCATTTGCGGCGATGCGGCATGACTTGCGCAAGACCTTGCTGACCATGGCAGGGATGGCATGGGGAATCGCGACCGTGGTGTTGCTGCTCGCGTACGGGAACGGGTTTGGACGGGCGATTGAGAATATTTTTGAGAGCTTTGGCGCCACCGCGGTGGGAATATTTCCTGGCCGCACTTCACAGCAGGCGGGCGGGAACAAGGCCGGAGTCGAGATCCGGTTCACGAACGATGACATTGAGCTGTTACGGAATAACGTGCCTTTGTGCAAGCACGTAGTCCGCATGTCACAGAAGAGTTCGTCTGTGCAAAATGGAAATCGCACCTTCACGATGCCGGTGATGGGGCTGGATCCCTCCATTGAGGAGATATGGAATCTCAACATGAACCAGGGCCGCTTCCTCGACGACGCGGATAATGCGCGCCACGATCTGGTTGCGGTGATTGGTTCGGAGGCGAAAGACAAGCTGTTTTCGGGGATGGCTGCGATTAACGAGGATATCCGGATCGACGGCGTGGAGTTTCAAGTTGTAGGAATCGTTAAGCCGCGAATGCAGGAGGGCGACGATGACGATAACCGCACCATCTACATTCCGTATAGCTCGATGAGTGTGTTAAAGGACAATCATTACTTGGATGGAATCTGGATGGACTCGCAAGGCCTGAATCACGAGAAGCTGGAACAGACGGTGCGCGATACGCTGGCCACGGCCCACAATTTCAAGCCCGACGATCACCGGGCGCTGTTTGTATTTGACGCGCAGAAGCAACTGCTTCAGTTCGGAATTATTACCCTTGCACTGAAAGTACTGCTGGGATTCATCGGAACTCTGACGCTCGGAATCGGCGGAGTGGGACTGATGAACATGATGCTGGTCTCGGTGACGCAGCGGACACGGGAAATTGGAGTAGAAAAGGCTTTAGGAGCGCGGGAACGCGACATTTTGTTTCAATTTCTGGCCGAGGCGATGGCGATTACCGCTGTCGGCGGCATGTTGGGGATTCTGTTGTCCTACATCATTTCGGTCTCGGTGGGTCGGTTAACTTTATATAGTGCGATGGCCAAGCATGCGGAGGCGGGCGATGTTCGCCTGATAGTCTCGCCGCCTATTTTGCTGATGGCTACAGGGATACTGGCCGTGGTCGGGATAATCAGCGGGATGATCCCGGCCATGCGCGCGGCGAAATTGGATCCGATTGAGGCACTGCGATATGAGTGAAGGCAGGGGCTCTTGTGTCCGATGACATTCTGAGTTTTCCTCCTCCCAAGGCCGATGCGCGTATCTCCTACGGAGGCGACACGAGTCAGTTTATCGATCTGCGTCTGCCCAGGGCTAAGGGCACGCATCCCGTGGCGATTTGCATCCACGGCGGCTACTGGCGCGCCACATACGACCTGGAATACATGGGGCATATATGCGCGACCTTGGCCGCGCATGGGATAGCGACTGCGAATGTGGAGTATCGCCGGGTTGGTAATCCAGGCGGTGGATGGCCAGGAACATTCGCCGATATTCGTGCGGCGTATCAGTTCGTCGCGCAGAAAGCCGGGCAGTACGGACTTGATCCGCGCCGAGTTATCGCGATGGGCCATTCGGCTGGAGGGCAACTCGCCCTATGTTTAGCCGGACACGAAAATGGCTTGGCGGCCGCGATTTCCCTGGCAGGGGTGGTGGATTTGCAGCAGGCTTACCAGTTGCACTTGAGCAACGACGCGGTGGTGGAGCTTCTGGGAGGAACGCCGGCCGAAGTGCCGGACCATTATCGCGAAGCCGATCCCATGAAGCTAGCGATCCATGCGCCGCAACGGCTGGTCCATGGCAGCGTGGATGACATTGTGCCCCCGAAGCTCAGCAAAGATTACGGGACTGCCAAGAAAAAGATGCAAGAAGATGTGCGGCTCGTGGAAATTGCCGGGGCGGGGCATTTTGAGATCGTCGATCCGCGCGCGGCGGCCTGGAAGGAAGTTCAGCAGGTAATTCTGAATTCCGTAGGCTTGGGCATAGCTTGATTGCTCCGTAACCTGCTACCAGCGCGGTCTACCCTCCTGAATCTCGGGTAATTTGCCGGTTTTACTTTTTCTTCGAGGTTGGTCGCGGACGTCCAGAGGAGTGTTCCGGACTATTGCCCGGCTCAGGAAAATCGGAGTCGGCGTCTTTTAGCAACGGGTTCTGGTCACGATGGCCAAGTTGGCTGGCAAGGCCGACATTTTGCTCGTGGTCGTGTTCCTCGGGTTCAGTGGCGCCTTTAGCTTTATCTGGATCATTATCAGAAATCTTGCTCACCGGGAACCTCCTCAAAAAAACAGCGCTACGTAAAAGCCTATTCGCCTGACCGTCCTACCGATGGAACCTTGAGTTGACGTAAGCGCTCCCGCGCCTGCAAAGCTTCCGGGGAACGCGGATACCGCTGGATGACATGGCGGAGTTCCTCTACGCCATCGTCTTGCTTGCCCAGTTCAATCAGTGCCAAACCCTTTTTCAACTGTGCAGAGGCGACTTTGGTACCGGTCGGAAAGTTCTGCAATACCTGATCATAGCTTTGCGCGGCCTGTTGATAGTTCGCCTGATGGAACTGGATCTCTCCCAGATAGAAATAGCAATTTCCGGCAAGATCGGTGTTGGGATAAAACTTGATATAGTCCGAGAACTCCTGCGTGGCCAGGTCGTACTTGGCGCCGTTGTAATCGCGCAGAGCGTTGTTGTAAAGAACGTCTGGCGGGGGCGCTTGTGCGAGGGCCTGCTGCTGTGCCTGTTGCTGGGCTGCCGTGGCTGCCGTGCTCTGTTGCGCAGACTGCATGTCCTCGAGCTGCTTGCTGACTTTTGCGAGCCGCGCCTTTAACTCGTCAAGACTGTCGTTCAACGCCTGAATCTGGCCGGACAGCTGATCCACGCGCCCCGAGGAATCTCCCTGCGTCTTTTGCAATGTGCCTTGCAGCGCGGTGATGGCGTCGGCAACTTTGCTGATGGAGTCATTATCCTTCTGCACCAGGTTGTTCATGACTCCCATGCGTTCGTCAAAGCTGCGTTGCATGGCAGTCATCTGCTCCTGCAGTTGCTGGACCTGGGTTTGCAGTTGAATCATTTCCTTGCTAACGCCCCAGGCAGGGGTGATGGTCAGGCACAGAGTAGACAGTAGCGCCAGTAGAATGCAGCAGCGTTGTAGTTTCATAGGAATTTTCCTGAACCTCATTTTAGATGGATTCCGGCCTTGGCGTGGTTGTGAACTTGCGCGAACGGAATATAAAGAGTCAGGAGCACGCGATGGCGTGCTCCTGATTGAAGTGTTAACTACTTCTGATAAACGAAGTGGCCGCGGCGGTTCTGCTGCCAGCAGGCTTCGTTTTCCTCCATGCAGAACGGCTTCTCCTTGCCGTAGCTGATGGTCTTAATGCGGTTCGCACTGACTCCATCCGCAACCAATGCGCTCTTCACCGAAGATGCGCGCTGATCGCCAAGAGCCAGGTTGTACTCAGTTGAGCCGCGCGAGTCGCAATGACCCTCGACGGTGATGTTGATGTCGCTATGCTGGCTGAGGAATTGCGCATCGGCCTGAATGACCGCCTGCTGATCGGACGGGATGTCAGACTTGTCGTAGGCAAAATAGACGTCTTTTACATTCTGTCCGAAGAGATCCTCTTCCGAGGGCGAAGGCGTCGCAGCCTGCGTAACCGGCGGCGGTGTCACCGTGAGCCGGGTGGTCGCTTCCTGAGTCCCTCCCGAACCTTTCGCGGTCAGGTGGTACGTGGTCGAGTCAGTGGGCGAGACTTGCTGGGTGCCACTGGCCTGAACTGCGCCAATACCGTCAATGGAGACGTCAGTGGCGTTTGAGGTCTGCCAGGTTAATGTGGCGGATTGGCCGCTCGGAATCGTGTCCGGGCTCACTGAAATTGAGGCCGTTGGCCCTGCGGGTGGTGGTGGCGGCGGTGGCGGCGGCGGAGCAGCCTTCTTGTGGCAAGCTCCGAGCATCAGAATGGCGCTGAGTAAGGCGGCGGTTGCGACAGACTTGAAAAGCTGACGTTTCATGATCATCCCCTTCACTTTGATTCTCCCGCGACCTCGAAGGCTTATCGAAGTCAGACGAAGTTTTATTTCGAGCTCCAATTGGGTTGCGAATTACGTCCGGTAAAAGTTAGCTGGTGCAATTTCGTGCCGTCGGCCAACATCATCCAGATTTCTTCCTTGCCGGAACGGCTGGATTGAAACACAATGTGCCGTCCGTCCGGGGCCCACCAAGGAAAGTCGTTGCGGCCGCCATCGTGGGTCAGTTGAACCCACTGTTTGCTGGCGATGTCCATTAAGTAAATATCGGAAGAGCCCGGCTCGCCAGGGCCATACTTTCGAGTCCAAGCGAGAGCAAGGAATTGGCCATTAGGAGACCAATTTGGCGATACCGCATAACCCTGGTCCGTCATGCGCTGTTGATTCGTGCCGTCTGCTCCCATGGTGTAGACCTGAGGCAATCCGGTGCTGCCGCTGACGTAGGCGATCTGCGATCCGGTTTTGGCATTCCACGTGGGAGAGACGTCGGGGCCTCTGCCGGTGGTCATGGCATGAAGGTTGGCACCCGAGGAATCGCACACATAGATTTCCGAATGGCCTCCGCGCGAAGAGGAAAATGCCAGACGAGTTCCATCCGGCGCCCATGAAGGCGATAGATTGGTGCCGCCAAAGTGGGGGAAACTCACCAACCGGTTCAGTTCGACCGAATACATCAGGATTTCCCACCCGGATTTGGTTAATGAACTAAAGGCAACGCGCGAATTATCGGGCGAAATTCTCGGCGAAAGCGAGATCGATCCTTGATGGGAGACTGGGCGCTGATTGGACCCGTCGTAATCCATCATCCATATTTCCTTGTGGCCGGATCGATCGCTAACGAAATAAATTTTAGTTTCGGCGATGCCCGGAATGCCGCCGCCCAGCCGAAAGATGATTTCGTCGGCAAACTTATGTGCAATCAAGCGGGCCGCATCATCCGTGGGAACGTCACTATATTGTTTGCCGATTACCAACGGAGAGGCCGTGTTCTTGACATCATAAAGCCAGCCCTGCACAGTCAATTTGCCAGCCGCCACACCCAGATTCCCAAAGGCTAGCATGGCGGCGTTGGGAGGCGGAGAGTTCCACAAACCGAATGTCACATCCGGTGGCTGCCCCGGAACCTGTAAGGGATAAAAGCTCTTGGAAACCAGCTCTACAACGCCAGAATTATCGAGATCGTTCCAGAAAGTGTCATCGAAGGTTTTGAGCAGACCTGTAGTTTGCAGATCGGCGCCGGAAGGCTTGAAATCAGGAACGGCAAGCCGCACCTTTTCCACTCCGAGTCCAGAGCCAGTGCGAACCCAATCCTGTGCGGATAACGCGGAGGCTAATGTCAGCAGGAGCGAGAGTAGGCAAATCGAGCTTAGAAGCCGCGTTCTAATACGTTGTTCAGCCGTTGGGGCGTGGAGCGACTTTGTTTTCTTAGCGTGGTCCATCCTTGTGAAGCCGGCACGGAAAAACGAGATAACCTGACACTGTATCGTAGGCCGATATGTTGCGTCTAGCAAGTCACATTTATTCATACTCACCAAAGGGAACCTCAACAATCATCAGGTAACGTTACTCATTTCTTATAATCAAACCAGTACTCAACCGAAATCTTGTTGCCGCTGTAATCCGGTGGCAGGCTGCCAAAAGTGTCGATGCGTTGTAGCGCGCGAACCGCCGAGGTATCAAGGGACGGCACGCCGCTCGATTGCTCGACTTGCACATTGTAGGGGTGACCATCCCGGGCAACATCGAACGTGATGTAAACCCGCTGTGCGCTGGTGATGCCCGGATCAACCTCATACTTCAACCAATTCTCCGACACTTTCCGCTGAATCACCTGCACGTACCATCCATACCGTGTGCCAAAATCGCCGCCGCTGCCTGTAACTCCAAAACCGCCCTTCGCGCCCCCAGCGGCAAAACTGCCATAGGGGCCGCTCACCGGGCCGCCCTCCCCGAATGCAACCTGATTCGTCTCAGGTTCGGGCGGTGGCGGATTCTTCTCCCTGGTGGGAGTTGGCGGTTTCTTGGGTTTTATCTTTGCGTTCTTTCCTTGAATCTCGATCGCGTCAGGTTCTTTCTCTTCCACCTTTGGCTGCGATGTTGTTACCCCTTTTGATTCGTTCGCCAAAACGTTCTGCTTCTGCGCTGGAGGTGCAGGCAATGGAACTGAACTCACCAGCGTTACCCCCATAGCTTCGCCGCCGCCACCTCCACCCCAATCACTGCCATGCGGACCGCCAAAAACGTAGGGAAACAGCACAATGATTGCCGTGACCGCAACGTGGAAACCGGCCGACCATGACAAGGCGCGGGGCCAGCTGTCGTGCTCGAAAAAAATCTCAGCGTTTTGCGCCATTTTGTTCCAAAGGCTGAGTGACGATGCTTACATTGGTGATCCCGGATTGTTTGACCGCGTCCATAACTGTGGCAAAAGCGCCAAAAGGAACATTTTCATCGGCGCGAATGAAAATGAACTGGTTGCGGGGATCGCGAATTTTCTGCCGCAACTTGGTGGCAATCTCGTTAATGTTGACGGCATCGTTGCCCAGGAAGACTCGCTGATCTTTGTTGATGGTGATCACGGTTCGTTCTTCGGTGATCTCTTTCACCGTGCGGGTTTTCGGAACGTTGACTTCGATTCCGGACTGGAGCACGGGCGCCGTTACCATGAAGATGATGAGGAGCACCAGCACGACATCGACGAGCGGCGTGATATTGATATCGGCCAGAGCGGTTTGGGTGCGGCCATTCGTCGAAGTGAAAGCCATCGCTATTAACGCCTCGCTTCGACCACGGCCTGGGGTTGAATGCTTTCGATGGCGTTGAGTACTTCCAGGGTGAAGTCGTCACCCCTGGCGGCAAATACCCGAATTGAATTGCCGATCAGGTTGTACGCGATTACCGCGGGGATGGCTGCTGCAAGTCCAGCCGCAGTCGTTATAAGAGCTTCAGAAATTCCTGGGGCGACGGCGCGCAGCGTGGCTCCGCCGGCGGTTCCAAGGCCGTGAAATGCATCGATGATTCCCCACACAGTTCCAAATAATCCGATAAACGGTGTAACCGCAGCCGTGATGGCGAGCCAGGGAACATTGCGCTCAAGCCGCGTGATCTCCTCCGAAGCGCCAATCTGCATCCCTCGTTGTACAGCGATCAGGCTGCGCAGGCTGGCCGAGGGATTTGTCAGTTGCCGCTTGTACTCCTGATAGCCGCCCTCGAAGACTCCAACTAATGGACTCGGACGAAACTGGTCGGCTACTGTCGCGATATCCTGCAGTCGCTGAGCTTTGCGAAAGGCGCGAAGAAATCGTCCGCTCTGCACCCGAGCCCGGCGCAACAGGCTCCATTTCGTGAGGATAATGGCCCAGGAGATGAGACTAAACGCAAGCAAGGTGAGGAGCACAAACTTGGCGACAGCACCCGTGCTCGAAAGCAGTTCTAGAATATCGCCGCCGACGAGAATTGCAGCACATGGAAACGATGGCATGGGGATTAAAAGAATTGGTACCTTGATTTGGATTATAGATGATTCCCGGTATGTCTCTGCTTGAACGAACATGAAGCGTTACTAAGAACGAACTCTACCTTGCACTCTCGAGCCCGAGCTCCTGATTTCTTCGAAACCTGTGGTCCTGGATTACGTAGCTATACCTCTGGACCAGAAATGACATCTTATGATCGCTGGAAATCTTCGGGAGGAAACGAATATGGCGAACTATGGGATGCTCCGAAATTATCGATTTACCGACGATAAGGAAGATATCCGAGGCGCCAAGCTATTTGGCCTCAACGATGAGAAACTGGGCAAAATAGACGATGTGATTTTCGACCACAACAGTGGATGGATCCGCTACGTTGTGGTCGACACCGGCGGGTGGCTCTCCACAAAGAAGTTCATCGTGCCGGCTGATGGGCTTCATGCGTCGCTCAAACACGATGGCGATTTCGCCGTCAACCTCACCCAGGAGCAGATCGAGCAATTCCCTCCATACAGCGAGACCGACCTTGAATCGGATGAGTTGTGGGCGGATTATGAAGGGCGCTACCGCTCGAAGTGGGTGGCCGACCCAGTTATGCACCGAGTTGGAACAGATCGAGATATTACGCCTACCATGCAGCAAATGCCGGGGAACTCGCCGTCCGCTCGCGCAGCCGGTGCGCCCGATTCGGTAGTATCTAGAAGTTCATCATCGGAAGTTCGGGGATCTGCCGATTTGGAAGATGCGGCCTCGCTCGATCAGGGAGGGTACGCCGCGAGCACTGACTCCGTCGAGATTGACAATAGTGCAAATGGCATTGGTCCACGATGGGACGTTTTCCAGGATCGTCTGCGCGAACGCCGCAAAGATGTAATCCGCCTTGGCCGCGACACATATCCAAAGGCAAGCTAGTGCAGCGAGAAAACTCAGTCGACCCACAGGTGCGACCGTGGGTCTTTTCTCTTCTCTTTTCTCGAAGGAATACCGGGGTGAAGGAGATGTGACAGCTACTTCAGATCCGAAGTTCGTTGACTAATTGAAGAGTGTCTCGGAAGGGTCGCTCAGGGAAATCAATCTTCCGACCGGATACTCGTCCCTGGAAAGCGGATCCTGTGGTTCAGGAGGGATAATAGTAAAAACATCGCCCGTTTGAATTCCCTTTACCGTCAGCCGGTCGCCTTCCACGCCAACTACTCGGTATTGCTCATCAAATATGGACATAGAAGTATCCTGCGCTCTTGGATGCGCAAGCGCAATCCCGCGATGCCGTTAGTTGTTACTCTGGAGTTAAAAGGTATCGAAATGGAAAGCACTATAGCGTGGTTAGATGCTGCCCAGAAACAGTCTGATCGTGCCGTTCGGATCACTATAGGGTTACTGCGAAATGATAAGGGCCGCCATTCGGCGGCCCTTATCAGTCCTTGCAGTCAATCCTACAGCGTAGACTCGATCTCGAACCCCCAAGCCTCGAGAAGGGGCTCCGGAATATACTTTGAATTCTTGTTGCGGCGCGCCCACTCGCGCAGACGGGTCGACCGTAGATACTGGTCGGGAGTGAGCTTGTACTCACGCACCACCTGTTCGAACTCGGTAATGGTCGGGACCACCGGGCCGATCGGCTCCGGCTTGCCCCAATTGGGATTGCCTCGTCGCTTTGCCATCGATAACACCTTTCCTACGAATATGGGATTAGTTCATTATTAACAGTTGGCTTTCAATATGATTCTCCGGGAAGTCAACGGGACTCATAAACAAGCAAGTCTCGAGTAGCCTTTTTCAGTGCGTAAGCTCTTTGGAGACTAAGTACTTTACTGTAGATTCTTTCAAGAAGTCAATTCAAACCGGCCTGACCCAATCACTTTAGTTCTCGGCTGGAACTCCTTGTTCTGGGCAGACTTACGCTAGATTAAGCGTGCGTAATTTTCCGGGCTCCGCCTTGCGCGGTTTTGGTTACAAGCGTAACCTTCCGGCGAATTGCGACATTGCTCCAACCCTGGGCGCGGCTTACATTTGTAGAAAGGGACTTTAGAAGCAGATGAAGCTGAGCTCACTCTTACTGTGTTCAGATGACAAGATCGTGCGGGTTCTACGCCGCACATTGGCCGATCTTGATATCAATGTCGAATACTGCGTTGATGTGGACGCCGCGCTCCGGCACTTAACCCGAAGCAGGTTTGAGGCGATCATTGTGGATTGCGCCGACTCCGGGGCCGCCGACGTTCTGCGCCGCGCGCGCACCGCGCCCGTCAACAAACGGGCCATAGCGGTGGCGATCCTGGATCCAGATACCGGTTTACGTTCGGCATTCGAACAGGGAGCACATTTTACACTTTACAAGCCCGTCTCGGCGGAAAGAGCCAGATCGAGTTTTCGGGCTGCGCGAGCTCTCATGAAGCGGGAGCGCCGTAGAAACCTACGCCTGCCGGTGAATCTTGTCGTAGAAGTCGTCAACGCCGCGACGGACACCCGCTTCAAGGTGAATACCATCGATATAGGCGAAGGAGGCCTAGCCCTCAGTCTGCCGAAGCGTAGCCAGCCACAAGGGAAGTGGAACCTGCTTTTTAGGCTTCCAGGCGTTGCCGATCATGTTGAAATCTCCGCGGAGTTTGCCTGGCAGGGGACAGGGACGCAGGTGGGATTACGCTTCCTCGATCCCTCTCCGGAGGTTCAGCATCAATTGCGGGAGTGGCTCGGGCGCAATTCGCCGGATGGAGAACAGGACGATCCTCCGGTTCGCTGCCAGCTTACGGATCTGAGCCTGCGGGGCTGCTATCTCAGCGTCTCTTCGCCGTTCCCGGTTTCTACCCGGATTACTCTCTCAATGAAAGCCTCAGGAGCCGAAATGCGGTCGGAAGGGATCGTGCGAGTCATGCACCCCGACAAAGGGATGGGCGTTGAATTCATTCAAACTACCGACGAACACCGCGCCTCGCTTGAGGCATTTCTGGCGAGCCTCGCAAATAATCCGAAGAGTGTGCCCGAGTTATTGGTCGAACCCGAGGGCCTGGAGTCGGATAATTCGTTGAATTCCAATATCAACGGCTCTCAAGACGAAGATGCTCTACTCGATCTCTTCCGCAAACACTCCACTCTCGGGCACGAACAGTTCCAGGCGCTGCTCCGAAAGCAACGGGGAATGACGAGCGCTGCCGCCGGGGTGTGAGCGAATAACACACTACGGTTGCGCGAGCGGAGTTCCTTCCACCGGTCCACCCTTCACCAGATCGGTCTTTACGGTAGACTTTTGCTTCGCTACCAAGTCGATATCCGTCTCGAAAGTCTGGTAGCCGGGCAAGCTGATTCTAATTCTGCGCTTTCCTGGTTCAACTAGAAGAGCTCTTCCCACTCCTTCGAATTCAGCAACATGCCCAATGAAGACGCCGTCCACAAACACAGCGGCCCGGTTGGGATTCACATCCAACTTGATTTCTGATGTAACCTGAGGTAGCCGCACCCTCGTGTCTTTCTCCATCTTCACTTCGACGCTTTGGGTTTCTCCCCCCTTCACCGATACCTGTCGCACAAAATCCAGATAACCGCCCTGCCGCACCGTGATCTGGTGGTCGCCTGGGAGCAACAAAAGCTTTTTCGATCCCTTCAACTCCCCCAAGTATCCGACATACTGTCCGTCTATCCAGACCCCGGAGGTCTTCGCGGCCTTTCCGGACGCTACTAAATCGACTTGTCCCAGTACACCGTTGCCCGCGTGCAAAGCAGGAATCGAAATAGCCCAAGTCAAGAAGATGATTCCAAAAAGCTTGACACGCATGGGGGACGGAAAACCCGTGTACGAGTTCATAGGCAAAATTTCAGATGCCGAATCGGGGTGAAGGGTAGCCGAAATGATATTGGCATCTTCAGTCTTGACACCCGTCCAGAGATGACTAGCGGAGGTCTGTATGCCAGCGGCTGCAAGCTGGTTTTTTATTTCGAGCTTTTAATGAAAATCGTGTGACCGCACCTCCAGAGAATTTCCGGAGAGAGTTTTTATGCGCGCCGCCTTGATATGGATCACGCCATCCTGGTTCTGGAGCGCTCCTTCTATCAGGAGGAATTTGCTGCCGGTCACTTGCAGGCGCTCTCTTTCGTAGAGATCCGGCGTGATAATGACGTTGGCAATGCCGGTTTCATCTTCCATGGAGAGAAAGATAAATCCCTTCGCAGTTCCCGGACGCTGACGTGCAATTACACAGCCTGCCACCCGTACAAATTCGCCATTTTTGTGAGTGCGTAAATCCCGAGCGGAAAGAACTCCGATTTGGTGCAATTGCGGGCGACGGTAATGCATAGGGTGTTTGCCAATCGTTAAGCCTGTGCCCACGTAGTCGGCGACCATGCGTTCTTCGATATTCATCTGACGAAGAGGCCGGTGCTCAGAATAGTCCTGTAGCGAATCGCGGTGCTGTCGAAGCAGATCTCCCTCCGGTCTTCCGGCACGTTCGATCTGCCAGATCGCATCCCGGCGGTGCTCAATGTCTCCAATTTTGTTGAATGCTCCGATCCGAGCCAGCAGCGTGAATTCTTTGCGGTTTAAAGATGGAACTCGCAGAGCAATGTCTTCCGCCGAGCGAAATAAGCCAGCCTGTTTGCGAGAGTTCACCAGCGCTTCGCCAGATTGTTTCCGCAATCCCTTCGCATAATTCAGTCCCATGCGCAACGATAGGCTGCCATCACTTTCGTGTTCGACCGTGCAAGGCCAGTCTGATATTTGCACATCGATTGGCTTTACCCGCAGGCCATGGCGTTGTGCATCTTTCACTAAAACGGCCGGCGCGTAAAAACCCATGGGCTGGTTGTTGAGGATGGCGCAGGTAAATGCTGCCAGGTAACGCACCTTAAAATATGCGGAGAAATATGCGATGCGGGCGAAGCTGGCGGCATGGGATTCCGGAAAGCCGTAAAGCGCAAAAGAACTGATGTTTTGCACGATCGTGTTCTGCGTCGCCTCGTCCAGTCCATTGGCAGTCATTCCGGCCCGGAGTTTCACTTCGAGATTTTTCATGCGCTCCCAAGAACGGCGCATACCAACAGCACGGCGCAGCTCCTCAGCTTCAGCGCCGCTGAAATTGGCCACCACCATGGCGATGCGCAGCAACTGTTCCTGAAAAAGAGGAACGCCAAGGGTGCGTTTCAACACAGGCACCAGAGAGGGATGGGGATATGTTACCGCTTCCTTTTTTTGCCGTCGGCGCATGTAGGGATGCATCATTTGCCCCACAATCGGACCGGGACGAATGATGGCGACCTGCACTACGAGATCGTAAAATCTCTCAGGATGGTTTCGCGGCAACGATGCCATTTGTGCGCGGCTCTCCACCTGGAACATTCCAACCGTGTCGGCTTGTTGCAACGTTTTATAAACTTCCGGATCGTCAGGCAATTGAGCCAGATCCACTGGGTGGCCATAATGGCGAGGAATGAGTTCCAGGCAATCTTCGATAACAGCCATCATGCCCAAGCCCAGCAGATCAACTTTAATGATGCCGAGATCGGCGCAATCTTCCTTGTCCCATTGCACAACCGTGCGGCCAGGCATGGACGCTCGCTCGAGGGGAACAACACGATTCAATTGGCCCTGGCAAATCACCATGCCGCCGGAGTGCTGGCCCAGATGACGCGGCAAGTCCTGAATGCGCATGGAAAGCTCAAGATATTTGGCGATGCGTGGATGCTCTAGATCGAAACCGGCGTTTAGAAAGGAATGAGCCATGGTGTCGGTTTTCCCGCGCCATTCAAAATTGCTGACGAGGGACGAAAGTCGTCCCAGGGATTCCTCATCAAAGCCAAGCGCTTTGCCCACTTCGCGGGCTGCAGATTTGCCCCGGTAAGTGATGACGTTTGCCGTCATGGCAGCGCCTAGCTCGCCATAGCGTTGATAAACATATTGAATGGCCTGCTCGCGTTTTTCTTCCGACGGCAGATCGAGGTCGATGTCCGGCCACTCGCCGCGGCTCTCGCTGAGAAATCGTTCGAAAAGCAGTTCCATGCCGACCGGATCGATGGCGGTAATTTCCAACGCGTAACAGACCGCAGAGTTGGCCGCGCTGCCCCTTCCCTGAATCAAAATGTTATTTCGCTTGCAGAACTGGATGATGTCCCAGACGATCAGAAAATATCCGGCGAAGCCGAGCTGCTGGATCAACGCCAGCTCATGCTCAACTTGTTTTTTGGCGCGTGCCAGCAAATCAGGATTATCTTTGGGGACATAGCGTCGTTGCACTCCTTCGTCCACGCGCTTGCGCAAAAAGCTATCCATGGTTTCGCCATCCGGAACGGGATAGCGTGGGAACTCGTAGCCAAGATCACTCAACTCAAATTTCAGGCGCGACGAAAGTTCGATGGTATTCCCAATCGCTGAAGAAACGTCGTGGAAGAGCGCCGCCATCTCAGATGCGGGACGCACATAACGCTGACTGTTAATCGCAAGCAGTCGTCCGGCGCGATCAAGCTCAACATGGTGCCGTATCGCCGTGAATAGATCCAGAATCTCCCGATCATAGGCGGCTGCGTAGCGAACTCCATTGGTTGCCAGGACGGGCAGATGCAGCGAATCAGCAATGCGAAGTGCAGCCTGATTTCTCCACTCTTCTTCGCGCTCCTGATGCCGTTGCAATTCGACGTAAACATTGTGGGGCCCAAATGTTTCAACCAGCCGTTCCACAACTTCCCGGCCGGCTTCTTCGCCTCCATTCACTAAAGCGGCTGCTAAAGGCCCCTCATCGCCACCGGTCAGGCAAATCAAGCCGCCGGTATACCGCTGCAAGTCTTCAGAAGTCGCTGAGCCTTCCGCTTTCGTCTTTTCCCGCATTTTTAATTGCGTAACGAGCTGGCATAGGTTTTGGTAGCCAGCACGCGACTCGCAGAGAAGAGATACACGCGCGGGTTCAGTGACATGTCGATGCGGAAGCCATGCCGGCGGCGTGAGCCTCGGGGCGAAACCGGAAACTGCAATCTCGGCACCGATATGAGCGCGGATATTATTTCTTTTCGCGCTGGTATGAAATCGGGCTGAACCGTATACGCCGTTGCGGTCAAGCAATGCCATGGCGGGCATCTGAAGTTCTTGTACGCGCTTGACAAGTTCTTCTGGCTGGGATGCACCTTCGAGAAAGCTGAAAGCGCTCGCCGCGTGCAACTCTATGTACTGGTCAGTCATAAAGTCCCGTCATCTGCCAGCATTTCTTGATCAGATCATGCACAAGGCAGCAGTAAATAAGAGAACCATTGTGGGTTCGTGCGATCAAATCCCATTGTTCGTATCCCCACAATGTGGAACTCCACCAATCGCTGTTTGCGAGCCAGGGACCGTAGGCCCGCACCACCGTGTAGGTCACACCTAGAAAAGAAAACTTCAACGGCCGGTTTCCGCTCAAGGTAATAATGACTGGTTCTGGCGGACGGAGCACACGCATAGGGACCCGTGAGAGGCTGACAATAGCTCTGTTGGCAACGTCAGACGGCACAGAAAAAGAATCGAGATGGAAAGTATCAGGGTGGTGCGAATCATTTAACGTAGCGCTGCCGGCATTGTTTTTCCCGACGATTGCTTGAATGCGCGCCCGCGTTATATCAAAGCGATCGGGTTCGGGAAGCGGCGGGGTAAACAGGCCAAGTTGCGTTTTGCGGACGATTCCCGCTTCTGCAGAAACGGTCAACGCCAGGATTGCGCTTTGCGGAGGATGGGCTTCGAAATCAAGGTGGATGAGCTTGATCCAAAGCTGACGGTCGTTGGAAGGCAGCGCAGGGCGAACCGTGCGTAGGTGTTGTGAATTGCCTTCCAAAAACAGTGTGATCGTTACAGAAGCCAGAGCCTGGGCGCGAGCGGACACCCGTAAGGCAAGTTGTTCCAGCATGGTGCTAAGGATGAAAAGTAAAGAACTGAGCAGTTCCACAGGACTATCAAGCGCGACGTGCTCTTCCAGTTTGAAGGCTGGCTCGATAGGCAAAAACAAATGCGGCCAGTTGCCTCGGGCCATTTGCGAAAGACGCTTGCCTTCCTGCCCGATACGCGCAATCAAAGACCGTTCAGGCAAAGCCGCCAACATGCCTAAGGTACGAATTCCCCATGTAGAAAAGGTTTCGGCAAGTTCCGTACTCAAATCAAGAACGGAAAGTGGCAACATAGCTAATACTGCGGCTTCTTTTCCGGCCGGAATCAATGCCACAGGGTTTCCCGCCGAAGTGCGGCGCGCCAAACAAACCGCCGCATGAAAATTTCGACTCACCGTAATTCTGACGACGATAGCGAGAGCTCTTACGCGTTCGAGCAAGTTCTCAGCCAATGTGCGCGCGACCCCGAACAGCTTTTCTGTTCCTGCAATATCCATTACGCAGAGGAAATATGTATCGTTGCTTTGATCCTCCACTCGCGGTGAAAAAGCGCATGCGCATTGCAGTAATGCCGCTTTGGCGGTTGCCTCTTGTACTTTTACACGCGGCAATGCTGTCACAGATGGAAATGTGTCGATCTCAATCTGGGTCATGCCTGGAACAATGCCAAGTTTGCGTGCACGTGAATTGAGTGAACAGACATAACGTTTTGGTGGTTCACCGTCCATGACAACACAGGCCTTGTCACGTAGTTCGCCTCGGAAACGCAAGAGCGATTGAGCTGGAAATTCCCGTGCGTACATACAAACGTATAAGGCTTTATCTTGGTTTAGCGGCCTGTCCATACCGTCCTGCTTTGCCATCTGGAATATTTTTGTTGCGGGGGTGGCTTTCGAGACAGAACAATGGCGTCAGAACTTGGCGCAAATCTTTGCCGCATTACTTCGACATAGTGCTCGACGCCGCTGAAGACGGTTGATTGTTCCTGCAGGGGATTGCCAGGAAGCAAACGCAGCGTGAGCGCCGCACTGCTTTTTGCACATGGATGTTGCATGAGCAAAACCACACTCGTCCGTTTCTGTTCTGCGGCCGCGCGAAAGCGAAACCATGTTGCCAGGGGGACGCGTAACGCGTGCGCTGGCACAATACTTCCCATGTCCACTACGATGGCAGCAAAACCGCCATTTTGTAGCAACAGATCGGTGACTCGTAATCCTTGCTCCAGCTGGGGCCACGGTTTTGCAACACGTTTTGTTGTCTCAATTCGCTTGAATTGTTGTGGGTCATTTGGGCTTGCATGTATAGATTTCGTATTTCCTCGCAATGCGGCGTATTGAGTAGGGTTCTGCTCCGGGTGCCGTAACCCAGCGATTGCGTTCGAAATGCCCTTCAGTTCACAGCGTGGATGTGGCCCGAATCCTCCGCCATGCAATCCCTGCTTGATTGGTCGAGGAATGAAATATTTCTCCGGAATGGAAAAATTATTTGTCGAAGGTAACTGGGGATTGTTGGAATATGGAGATCTACACCGCACCCAAAACAGACGACGCAAATCGATGCCTGCCGCTGCTGCCGACTCAGGATGAAATGCATTTGAGATATCGACCCAGGCGCATACCTTGTCCGTGTGAGTGATGCCTGAAATGAATGAAAACGCCAGAGAAGTTCGCCCGGAACATTCGGGCCCTACGATTTCTGTAATCGCCGCTTCAGGAAAACCGCCTTGCAATAACCCGTCTATGCTCCGAATTCCCGTCGGCTCAACTTGTCGAATAAGTCGCGGCGCCGGTGAGAGAGCGGAGGGCATCCTGTCTGCTAAGGCAGCCTCGATCTCGGAGCGTAAAATGGCGGATGCGAGGGGTGGCATGTTCGCCTTATATTCGCCCTAAGTGCCGGGAGTTTTCAACCTATCGGTGCACCCTTATTGGTGCAAATAGCACGCAAACAATTACAAATACACCGGTTAAATTTTTATTGAGTGCAATACAAAAATGCTCATTCGAGGTTTTGCGCCGATTGCGAACGTAGTGTCCGGTGATGAGAGTTGGATGCTAATTCAAGAAGTGGATAGCGTGGTCCGATTGGAAGTCGGGTGGAGGACTACCTGGGTAAATCGTAGCCCGGGAGCTTCACCTCGGCGCAAGTTTTCTTCATTCGCCGTCGCTCGCCCCTACTTCTGCAACCGGTTTGCTTTGCTTCCTCAGGATTTCACCCAAAAGGAAGAGATCGGTGAGCAATGCTCGGAAGTGGATGGAAGCGTTCAGATTATCGATCAACTGGGAACCGATCACGGGTTGAGCGAGAACCATTTCAATCGCCGCAAGAGAGTCGCGCGAATCGCGGTCGAGAACTGCAATGAACGCCAAGTACTTACCCTCAGGCTCAAGGCCTTCCTGTTTGACTGCTATTGAGCAAGCTTCCGGCAGCCCCGTCAAGGCTTCCACGGCGCGATGCAGGAACACACGGATTTGCCCACCCGACTTGCTGCCCTGGTCACTCGGTAGCCCCTGGGCGGCGTATGCCAGCAAGAACTCGTAGCATTCTTCCACCGCTTCACAACGATCGCAGATCTCAGCCAGCATCGGTGAGTCCTCGGCCTTCGACGCGGTTGGATGTCGGTGAGGACGAAGTGGTCTCGACCTTCCATCGCTCGGGATCGTGCTCTTCCAGATAGAAGTCGCGGTCCATCCATCCGAAGATCATCGATTTCGTGATCGCGCGTTTCTCCGGCCGGAGCCCGAAGTAGACGTGCATCATAACGAGCGCAATCAGTCCCACGCCTGCCAATCCATGCAGTACGTACATAAGGCCCCAGGTCATATCGCTGAACAGATACGGATTTCTGGGGAAAAAGATCGTGCGCACGCGAGACATCATAAAGACGCCGGTAAGAATCACCGACAGACCGCACAAGATAATTACCCCGTGGAAAAGCTTGTTTTCCAGAGGGTACTTGGCAAACTTTCGCGGCGGTGGCGTGGGCATTCCGAAAAACCGGCGAACCCTTTTCTGTGCATCGTCCAGATCGATTCTGTCGGGCCAGATCGACCAGAAATCCAGCCAGAAGGAGGCGTGAATGATGTGAAAGATGATGGAAACGGTCAACACTGCGCCGGCGATCCAATGATAGGTCACCCAATTAAACTGGACTCCTACCTTCGGAAGGAAGGCGGTGAACAGCAGCGTGAACATAGAGGCTGCCATGATCCAGTGAAACAGCCGCGCGACCAGCGAGTGCCGGGGAACG
>JBEKWW010000004.1:0-379748 GCA_049512655.1 Candidatus Sulfotelmatobacter sp.
TGTCATGCCAATGGCACCGCTCGGTAGCGAAGTTCGGTAGTGATAACCGCTGAATGCATATAAGCGGGAAGCACTCCTCAAGATGAGATCTCCCAACCCGTAAGGGATAAGAAGGGCCCAGGTAGACCACCTGGTTGATAGGCTGGAGGTGAAAGCGCAGTGATGCGTGTAGCTTACCAGTACTAATCGCCCGTTCGGCTTGACCATAAAATTTACTCGGTGCAGAAAAACAGCTGTCAGTTCTCAGTTGGGTAGGGCGCGGTTCCAACCGTGCTCAGTTAGAACCTGAACTAAATTATCCAGCAAGTTGTTTGAAGTCGTTCGAACCTGGATGACTGAGATAGCAATACTGACCGCTGTTGCGCCGACGAAAAGCCGATGTATCTCTGGTTGAAATCGGAAGTAAGCAAGATGAAAGTAAGCCAGACCCAATCTATTCAGTTGTGAGGCATCGTCCTCACGATCTTTGAAAAGCACTCAGCTTTCAGCATCCCGTGCTTCCTCCGTTGTCGTTTGCTCGCTTGTCATCCCGAGCGAAGCGAGGGACCTTGGTTCTCGCTGATCGCTGACCGCTCAAAAAGTTTGCAGCGATGTCTCTGGCAAACGGCCAAGGACTAACCACGCTGCTACGATTTGTCGGTGATCTTACCGCGGGGGATCCACCCGTTCCCATCCCGAACACGGAAGTTAAGCCCCGCAGGGCCGATGGTACTGCACGCGCCAAGTGTGTGGGAGCGTAGGTCGTTGAGAAACGTTGGTAGCCTTTTCCTTTTCCGGGGGCGGCCACTCAACGGCCGATACCACACGTTTGTGCTATGTTTGCTCGGCTGTCGCCATGTCACTCTTTCCATCGTAATCTTGACGCGGCAACCTGGAGGGCTCTCATGCGTTTCGTCATTCGGCTCCTGCTCATCACGATTCCGCTGTCGCCCCTCTTACTGGGCCAGAACATAAGCTTTCAGGGGATAGCTGTCGGCGAGGCGCTGTCAGCACTGCCGATTCAATGCAGCGCAGCGGACGTGTACTGCGAGGGAGTTGTCGCTGGAAGCTTCATACGCGTTTTAACGAGCGATAACCGGGTCTTGGATTTCGACGTCATGTACGCAGGCACTACTCTCAGTCGCCAAGCCATTAAAGTAGCTCCAATCGATTTAGCGCGCGCATTGAAGGTTCATAGCTTGCAATCTGGGGCATTAATCCCCGTGCTTCGCTATGCCGTAGGAATTGACGGGAAGGCCTACGGGATCGTTGATTTAGCAAATCGAATTGTTTATCACACCGAATCAGCACCATCGATGTCTCAGATGAGCAACAATGGCGTGACTTCAGTAAGTTACGTCAACGACAAAGCGCCCGTGCTGAAAAAAGGTGAGCCGCTAGGTTCAGCCGAGGCACCACTGCTGACCGATGCGCGGCGATCGGATTTGCCAAGTAGCCGACCTGGCTCACTTGGCAGCGACGGAACTGCGCCGCAATCCGAGAGCCGCCTGGCGGAGTATCGCATCGAGCCTTTCGGCCTGCGACCTGGGATGACATGGGATCAAGTTTTGTCCGTCGTCGGCAGTGCGTCGCTAAAACACGCAAAAGACAATGTGTACATTCTTACGACTGTGCCGAAGCCGCATCCTGATTTCGATGAGTATGTGCTTTTATTTTTTCCACCCAAAGGGCTAGTCAAGATGATGGCTTACTCGAAGAAAATACAAACGAACGGCTGGGGCCAAGAAGTCGGAAGTAAGTTCGAGGAAGTGTATGGGGCCATGTCCAGCAAGTACGGTTCGGGCAAGAAGCTGGATTTTCTTCGTAGTGGAAGCTTGTGGGAAGCCCCACAGTACTGGATGATGGGTCTCCTTAAGGACGAAAGGACGCTTGCGGCTTACTGGGATCCTACTCCCGACGCCAGAGTGACCCTGATTTCGCTCACCGCGAAGGCGCTAGCCCAGGATGAAGGGCAACTGGTCCTTATGTATGAGTTCGACGGCTTCTCGGAATACTCCAAAGCCCAAGAAAACAAGAAAAAAGACGTGTTCTGATGCGTCAGCAAGGAGCGGAGGTCCGACAGCCCCGTAGGGCCGATGGTACTGCACGGTGCCAAGTGTGTGGGAATCCTTCGACAAGCTCAGGATAAACTCCGGTCGTTGCCGGCATAAATAAAGGCCAGTCTGAGAAATCAGATTGGTCTTTTCCTTTTGGCCATTTTTGTTTGAGCGTTCAGGGTTGCCACTGCCTTAGGTCGGGGGCAGTTTCGATCTCCGCTCGAATCACTGGCGCCTTCAAGAACCATTTGACCGTGACAGTCGGAATTTCTGCTGACGCCTGCTCGCGAGATAAAACGTAAATGAGAACTGCTTCCCTTTTTACGCGACAGGTGCAGCGAGGTGGCCAAAACTTCCAGCCTTGAATGTTTGCGATCGCAGCTTCCTGCAGCATCTTGTGGCTAGAGGTCGCCTCAACATCGGTTGTGTCTCCCAGTTCGTTGACTGTAAAGTGCAGCGTTACACTTCCCTCGATCCGAGCTTGGCGAGCAAGGGGTGGGTAAAACGGCGACGAAGCGGACTTCAGATAGGGCTCCGGTTCCGCAGCGAACGAACTGACACACAACAAGAGAAGCAGCAGTATAGATATTGCTATTGCCCTCATTGCAATTCCTCCTTGCTCTTCGCGGTGATTGTAGTTCAATGGGAGTGCAAGGCAGGAGATCCTTCGCCAAAAACGCTCAGGATTTCGGCAGAGGGCTCCCGCCTCAAGGCCGCTTGGCGCTGGCATTTCCGCATCCCGCCCCCTTCGCAAAAAACGCGAAGGAACGGGGCACCCACCGGTTCACTGATGCCAATGAGGTCAAAATGTCTCGACCACCCCGCCTGGCGGAGCAGCCTGAGGCACCGACCACCTGTTTTCGACACCGCAACTGTTCACCTAACCTTTACTAGCCTCCCCGCAATATCAAATACTAACTACGTACCCCCAAATGCGGCTTACTCCCCTAAACCATGACGCCTCAAGATTTTGCCCCTAACTCATTGCAACCAAGAGATCAAAATCGCAAAATCCCGCCAACCTCAGGATTCCATTAGATCAGGGGAAGGGGGTAGGAGATCACCATGTCAACTTCACAAATCGGTGGCGGATGGGCCCATCTTTAACCATAATGATTTTGAAGGCACCACTCCGGCAAGGGCGCAGAGCCCGCCGATGCTTAGGCTGGGCCACCACGCCCCGACTATATTTCTTAGCGCGAAAAGACCACTCCGTGTGGTTGGCCGGTGCCCGTCCACCCCTGGGGCCACTCTCGATTGGCGAAGTCAAAACCGGGTTTTCCGTTCCCGTCGTGAAAGGCGTTATCGATGCTGAGAGCGCCAGTGGACTGGTCCAGTTTCACCAGATACAGGCGGGACTGATTTCCCGTCACGGCCAAACGTCCAGTCTTCGCGTCCCATCCCGTCCAATGGGAAAAGAAATCATCGTTAAGCTTCAGCCGGGAAACTTCCACGGGTTGGTTTCCGTTGGAAATGTCTACTGCAATCAGGCCGTGCATGACGGGCACGCTCTGGATCAGATAGTGCCCGACGATCGTCGGCACGCCACAGAATGAACCGGGAAATGTATATACCAGCTTCGATTTTGGCTGGTCCTTATCCACATCGGTGATGCGCTCAATGCCGCAGCCGAGGGTTTGAATGTAAACCGCCCCGTCAGGCCCAACCCGCGCTTCCTCCGGACTGACGTGGCCATAGAGATTCTTGTCCACATCGAGATAGGCCGTCTTCAGAAGCTTGAGGTCCGAGAGTCGCCAAACCTGATAAGTGACGCCGCTAAAAAAATTCACCTCGTCCATTGAGGAGTTGGTGGAGACAACCCTGTCCAGTTGCGGAAGCACCGCCAGGCTGTACGGTGTCAAGAGTGCGCCGGGGAAGGCCGCGTCTTCTGAACTCGCGGAGCGCACCACTTTGCCTTGATCATCAATTTCCACCAGGCCGCCGCTGCCGCCCATCTGCCCTTCGCTCTCGCCGTGGTGTACGTGTTGGAAACTTGCCAGCACATGCCCATTGGGGAGCCGCAAGTAGGAGTGCGGATGCATATAGCCGGCCATGCTGGTAAATGAGGTCACTGTCTTCGGGTGCAACGGGTCGCGCAGATCAAAGATGAAGGTGCGTCCGGCATCATGATCGTTGGCAAAAAGCATCCCGCTAGCCGGCATAACATATTCCGTGTGATGAATCCGCACCGACTGTTGGTCGGTTGCCAGGGTCGTCATCAGCTGACCGTATGATTTCGAAGCTGGGTCGGCGTCGATTACCGCCAGAAAGTCGTTGCCCTTATGTGCAGCATCTCCAGTCCAGGCAAACAGGTAGTGGCCGGTCGCATTGGTCTGTGGGTCTTGCGCCTGCACCGTGGCATGAATGATGCAGGACATCAAGGCAATGGTCATCAGAAGATGCCGCATGAGAACCTCCGATTTGAATTGAGATCTCAAACCACAAAGCCTATCAGATATGCCCTGTCTGACATGCGAGTAACCCATCGTTAGCGATTTTGAAGGCACCATCCCGCAGAGGGCACCAGCAATCGTCGGTAACGTGGAATGGGCCTTTCCTTTGGCTTAGCTTTATTCAGCTGGGCCAACGATGATGCTCAAAGCGATTCTTATTGCGGCTGGGATTTATGCGTATGTGTGGAATATTCGCCGGGTGACTGGATTCGAGAGAGACTACAAATACGATGGTATTTTTTCGGGCAAGCGGTATGAATGCAGGATGGGCGGATTCAGCGAAGATCGAGCCACGCTTTGCTTTCTGGGGGCGGATGCGAACGGGCTTTATCTTTTGCCGCATCCCAAACCGGCGTTCTCACTGTGGCGCCGCCGCGATGTGGTTTTCAAAATTGCTCTTTTTATTCCATGGACCGATCTGGGTTACCGGTCCGGAAAGGTTTTGTTCAAGGAGTGCGTTTGGTTCGATCTGGAGGCCAGGAAAGTTTATTTTTATGTGCCGCAAGATGTGGGAGAGAAGTTGCTGAACGATGCCGGACGAGGAGTTCCAGTTTGATATAGGTTTGAAGCGCCCTCATCGGGCGACGATCGGTTGAAAGTTAGAAACAAAGGCCAGTCCGGAGATTCGGACTGGCTTCTTCTTTGTGTCTCATCATTCGTTGACCAAAGAGGGAATCTGCGGCGGCACTTTTTTCGGGGGAAGAGGTATCTGATCATGCAATGCGGATACTTGTTTGCTCCGGAGGTTGGCGTGGAGTTTGCGGCGGAACGGCGGAAATGTTTGCGGCAGATGATGCACGCTCCGGCGTTTGCCAGCTTTGATGGGGTTACGGGTGGGATGATTTTGGATTTGAGCGAGCAGGGATTGTCCATGCAGGTCGGAACCAAGCTGGAACGTGACCGGCGGGTACGGCTCAAGCTCGATCTTACAGAGCCCGCGGGAGAGCTTGAAACTACGGGATACATTGCCTGGGCGGATGCGCTGGGGCGGGCTGGGGTGCGATTTTCAGAGTTGCCCGCAGAGGCGCGGCGTCGACTGAACGAGTGGTTGGCCGCGAACGCGAGCGCGCCCAGCCATATGGCTCCGAAGTTGAAGGTGCGCAGCCTGCGGCGAGTGGAGTTTGGACAGGCCCCGGGAAGCAACGCGCATGACTCGATGACCTTCGGATTAGACGCGGTGATGGGCGCGGCGGAGAACGCGGCGGAGCGCATGGCGTCCGCCACGATGCAGTATGAGTTCAGTTCGCTGGGCACGGATTTAACGGCGGCGCTGCGCATGATCGGCGAGCGGGCGCGCACGTTGACGCGAGGCTCGAGCGCGGCAATTGCGCTGGTGCATCGGGACAAGGTGATTTGCCGCGCCAGCATTGGGGAAAACGCTCCGGCGCTGGGGACGCGGCTGGATGTGAATTCGGGCCTGGCGGGGGAATGTTTTCGCGAGGCAAGAACTTTGCGGTGTGACGATGCGGAACTCGACCCGCGAGTAGATGTGGAGAGTTGCCGCAGGCTCGGAATCCGCTCGATTGTGGCTGCGCCGGTGCGCTATGAGCGCGACACGGTGGGAGTGCTGATGGTGCTGGCGAACGCTCCGTTTAATTTTGATGAGGGCGATGTGGCCGTGGTGGAGAGCCTGGCGCACACCGTGATTGTCAGCATCCGCGAGGCGGAGATGCGGAAAAGCGTGTGAGGTAGCGCGGCTGTTGGCCAAGGAAAGTCAGGATCCCTGTACTGTCTATGCAAAAAACGCAGAGACTGCCCACCACCAAATATTGCTGGTGGTTTGACTCGCTGTGTCTTGGACCTTACCATGATCGCATCTTTAACTATAAAAATATCCAGGGCCACTACACAGTATCCGGTGGATTTCAGGCATGATTGGCCGCACCATCTCGCACTACCGCATCGTCGAAAAACTGGGCGGCGGCGGCATGGGGGTGGTATACAAAGCGGAAGACCTGAAGCTTGGGCGGTTTGTCGCCCTTAAATTCCTTCCCGATGACGTTGCCAAAGATTCGCAGGCGTTGAGCCGTTTTGAGCGCGAAGCAAAGGCTGCCTCTGCGTTGAATCACCCCAACATCTGCACGATTTATGAGATTGACGACCAGCATGGCGAGGCTTTCATCGCCATGGAATTTCTGGATGGACTGACGCTGAAGCATCGCATTGCGGGGCGTCCGCTGGAGATGGAAGATCTGCTCCCGATCGCCATTGACATCGCGGATGCGCTCGATGCCGCGCATGCCGAGGGCATTGTTCATCGCGACATCAAGCCCGGCAACATTTTTATAACCAAGCGCGGGCACGCCAAGATTTTGGATTTTGGTCTGGCGAAGGTAGTGCCGGCCATCAGTTCTTCTAGCAGGATTGCGGCGGCGATGACCGAGACCGGTACGGTCTATGACGAGCATCATCTTACCAGCCCCGGATCTACACTGGGCACCGTTGCCTACATGTCTCCGGAGCAGGCGCGGGCCAAGGATCTGGATGCGCGCACCGATCTGTTTTCCTTTGGAGCTGTGCTTTATGAAATGGCGACGGGGCAATTGCCCTTTCGCGGAGAAAGTTCGCCCGTCATCTTCAAAGCCATTCTCGACGGATTGCCCACCTCGGCAGTACGCCTGAATCCCGACGTTCCGGTCAAGCTGGAAGAGATTATTTGTAAGGCGCTGGAGAAAGACCGCAACCTGCGCTACCAGCATGCAGCCGATATGCGGGCGGATTTGCAACGGCTGAAGCGGGATTACGAGAGCGGCTACATTTCCGGGGTGAGTTCCGGGATGATTGCCGCGCCGCCGGCTCGTGCGGCATGGGTGGGAAAAGTTTGGAAGATTGCGATTCCGGTACTGGTGGTCGTGATGCTGATAGCGGGCGGGGTTTATTACCGTTCGCATGTGCTGGGCAAGCGCGTGACTGATCAGGACACGATTGTGCTTACAGATTTCGCCAACAGCACGGGCGATCCGGTGTTTGACGACACGCTGAAGACCGCGCTCGGTGTTTCTTTGCGACAATCGCCGTTTCTGAATGTACTCTCCGATGGCCGGGTGACGAAGGCGATGCGGATGATGGCGCGGCCGGCGGGAACCAAGCTTACGCCTGAGGTGGCGCGGGAGTTGTGCCAGCGAGCCGGAAGCAAGGCCTATATTGCGGGATCGATCGGATTGCTGGGCAGCGAATACGTACTGGGATTGAAGGCGGTGAATTGCCAAAATGACGAGACTTTGGCGCAGGAGCAAGTCACCGCGCCGTCAAAAGAGAAAGTGCTGGATGCTCTGGGAGATGCGGCTTCCAGGTTGCGTGGGGAAATGGGAGAGTCGCTGTCGACGGTGCAGAAGTTCGATGTGCCTCTGGTGCAGGCTACGACCTTCTCGCTGGATGCGTTGAAGGCTTACACGCTGGGCAGAAACGCTTACCGGGAAAAAGGTACGGCCGCGGCGCTGCCTTACCACCAACGTGCCATTGAACTCGATCCCAACTTTGCCATGGGCTACAAAGCTGTGGGCGCCGATTATCAAAGCCTGGGCGAAGTGGGACGGGCGGGGGAGTATCTGACCAAGGCATTCGAGTTGCGAGAGCATGCCAGCGAGCGGGAAAAGCTTTCGATCACGGCGGGCTACTATACCAGCGTTACCGGCGAGGTGGACAAAGCGGCAGAGACTTACCAGGAAGAAATTGAGAGTTATCCGCGAGACAGCGCTGGATACAGCGGGCTGGGGCTGCAGTATGCCGCCGAAGGGCACTATGAGAAAGCGGTGCAAGTCACGCGCGAAGGGCTGAATTTGTCGCCGGATGACGTGGGGGTGTATGCGAATCTAGTGAATGATCTGCTTGGGCTGCAGCGTGTTGACGAAGCCGGGCAGGTGATTCAGGAAGCGCAGGGGAGAAAACTCGATAGTTTGTCGATGCACAATGCCCTCTATGCGATTGCGTTTATCAAAGACGATGCGAAGGGGATGGCTGAACAGCAACAGTGGTACGCGGGAAAGCCCGACTACGAGAATTGGGGATTCGAACTTGGGTCGGATACCGAGGCATATGCGGGTCACCTGAAAAAAGCAGAAGGATTGACTCAGGATGCGGAGCAGGCAGCCATCCGGTCTGACAGTAAGGAGAATTCGGCGCTCTGGCAGGCGATCGCCGCGCAGCGGGAAGCGGCAATCGGCGACGATACGCCGGCCCGTGAGAATGCTACGGCCGCGTTGAAGCTTGTACCGGGGAGCGAGGGCGTTCAAAGCGAAGCGGCGCTGGCGCTCGCCATGGCGGGCGATGTTGCGCAAGCGGAATCACTGGCGGAAGCTTTGGGGAAACGCTTGCCGCTGGATACGCAGGTGCAATCTCTCTGGCTGCCGGCGATTCAGGCGCAGGTGGCGCTGGACAGGAAGAATTCGGCGGAGGCGCTCAATGTGCTCGAACGCGCGCTGCCGTTTGAGTTGGCGCAGATTCCGTTCGACGTCAGTATGTCGTGCCTTTATCCGGCCTATGTGCGCGGCGAAGCTTATTTGGCGGGAGGACAAGGCCGAGCGGCCGCCGCCGAGTTCGAGAAAGTTATCGACCACAGCGGCGTGGTGTGGAACTGCTGGACCGGCGCATTGGCGCGTTTGGGATTGGCACGGGCGAATGCCATGGAGGCTCGAACGTCTCAGGGCGCGGATGCGGATGCGGCGCGAGTGCGAGCGCTCGCGGCGTATAAAGATTTTCTTACGTTGTGGAAAGATGCTGACCCAGGCATTCCTTTGTTGAAAGATGCGAAGGCGGAGTATGCGAACCTGCAGTGAGGATAGGGGTGGCATTTAATTCGGAATGGGGAATTTTTCCAATCCGGAATTGCTGCTCCCTTAGGTGTGTAAGATTCCTGGGCTATCGCTCATACCAGCGCGGAACCTGCCGATGCCTTAAATAATGAGGAAAGGAGCGTCGTATGGGCATTTCAGTTTCCGCTGCTCTCTCGACCGCATCGTTATCGTTGGCCGCTGCGAACTCTTCCTCCACTTCGGCGGCGGCGCATAATCCACAACCCACTACCACCCGCACGGCTGACACAGTAGAGCTGTCCGCGTCGCAGCAGGTGGATCAGCTCTACAACCAAGGGCAAAGCGTTACCCAGATCTCCACCAGCCTGAGCTTGCCGGTGGCGATTGTGAATACTTATCTGGGGATCACGAGCGGCGCGGGATAGAAGCAGGCTTAGCTTGGATTGGAAGGGCAAATGCAAAGGCCATCGAGATAGTCTCGGTGGCTTTTGTGTTGGATGGAGAACCGAATCTGATTTCCGATTCGCAAAGGCAGAACGTCGAGCGATCGGATAGCCACTTGTTGGCGCGTGGGCCTAGCAATAACGGAATGTTAGGATAAGGAGCAACATGAACCCCAGCAATACTAACCATCCAGTGGCCTCATCCCGCTGCCTTTCTCCTTCCTGCTTCCGGGCAGACTTTGCCTGTGGAGCGCCTTCCTCGGCGTTTAGCCCGCAGGCTATGCAGCGTTTGCTATAGAAGGGCAGTGCCAGAAGGGACGCTCCACCCGTGATGACTGCGCCAATTATGGTGCCTGCGCCAAGTGCACGCTTGTGCCCTGTACTCTTTCCGCAGTTTTGGCAATATGCGATCCGCATCGGCGACCTCTACTTTCCCAATCTTGCGCCTCTACTGGAAGCCACGCTCTGACGAGGCTGGTCGGAGTAGATCGGTGCTATTCCGTGCGTCGTTAGAGTTTTGGTTCGACGGCGAGGCTATTCCTGTAGTGCCCGAATAAGCGTCCGCGTGTTTTCCCTGTGTAGCGCCGTTGCCTTGTGGTCAACTTTCGTGTTGACCGGTAACGATCTTACGAAATTACCCAATTCAGACAGCTGCTTCTGGAGCTGTCTGGAGTACTCTTCCGCCGATGGCTTGGAGATCCCAGGCCGCAAAGCCCCTGAACTTGGCCTCCCCTTTCGAGGCGGGCATCCAATACTGTGATCTCCAGCCCAGTAGTTTCCGCCTTTGCATAAGCATCTGGGTTTCGTGCCGAGAACTGTCCGTCGGGATGTCGTTCTTATCGGGAACGGCCGGGGCTCGCGGGGCGGCATTGGCTCTGAGCTACCCGAGCCAACCCAGTCTGAGCCAGATCGAATGCTTAAATTTTCCTTCCTTCCTCGCTCCCAATTCATTCCCATCGTGCACTTCCCTTGTCACCGACGATTCCTATGGTGAGATTTATATGCCTACTCGATGCTCTCTATGCGACACAGCTTCTGCCGGAGACACTAGTGGTGATCGCCTTCCAGCTACAACCTGAAATTAAAACCAATTACACAGATCTTTCGGCCCGCAAAAAGCGTGGGTCTCAGGATGACAACGGGTATGGGCTACCTCTTTTTTGCCGCCGCGGCCACTCGGGCCGCACGTTCGTTGAGGGCGAGGGTTGCCACTTGAAGCATGTCGTCCTGGGGTGCGGGTTTGCCGGTCCAGATTTCGAACTGGCGGGCGGCCTGGTGGACGAACATTTCGATGCCGGGAATGATCTGCGCGCCGCGTTCTTTGGCCAGTTGCAGAAGGCGGGTTTCACGCGGGTCGTAGATCATGTCGAAGACGTAGCGGGTATTGATTTCTTTTTCCTGGAGCGGGGTTTCTTTGGTGTTGCCCATACCGACCGGGGTGGCGTTGATGATTACGTCGAAAGAATATTTCTTGAGATCGGCACGCTTGATGGCGCGCGCGTGGGCGCGGCGGGCGAGTTTTTGCGCGGTGGCCAGGTTGCGGTTGAGGATGAAGACTTCGGCACCGCGTTCCTTGAGGCCGAAGACGGCGGCGCGGGCTGCACCACCGGCGCCGAGGACGAGAATTTTTGCGTCCTGAATCGTGCTCAAGCGGCGTTCAAGCGGGCGGACGACTCCGGAAGTATCGGTGTTGAAGCCGTAGAGTTTGCCATCCTGAGCGCGGACGACGGTGTTGCAGGCGCCGATCTTGGTGGTATGAGAATCGGTGTTGTCGAGGAACGGGAGGATGGCCTCTTTGTAGGGCATGGTGATGCTGAGGCCATGGATGGGGATTTCGCGCACGCAGGTAAGCAAGTCCTTGAGAGTTTTGGCGTGCAGGCCGAGGTAGACCGCATTGACGTTCTCGCGGCGGAAGGCTGCATTCATGATCGCCGGTGAGAGCGAGTGGGCAATGGGGTCGCCAGCGACGCCGTAAACGCGAGTGGCGGCGTCGAGGGATTCGATGCGGTAGATATTGCGCAATTCCTGGCCGGTAACCTGGCCGGGAGCGGTTTCTTCGCCTGGACTGACGGCGGCGAAGGTGAAGACGCTACCGGCACGCACTCCGAGGACCCGGCTGATGATGCCCTGCTCACCCATGCACACCCCGACCAGGGATTGGTTGTCGCTTTCGCGGGCCAGGAACTGGATCATGGCCACATTGTCGGCGAGGGTAGTGGCGGTGCCCACGACTTTGTAGAAGTCGGCAGGAAAGGTCCGCATTTTTTCCAGAGTTTCGTCGAGCTTTTTGGTGCCGCGAAAATCGTGGAAAGAAAGGATCAGGCCGGCACGGTCGCGAAGTTTCTGAATCTGAGCAGGTTTGGACTTTTGCGCGGTTTGGAGTTCGACATCGACCAGTTGGCATCCGGCAGCGGCGGCTTTGCCGAGAATTTCAAGCTGGGAGGCGATGGAACCCCGGAACTTGCCACCGGCGGCGGCGCGGCGGCACGTGGCGATCACCGTAATGCCCGCGTGACTCTCCATGAACTGCTTGACCTTGGGAAGCGCCAAGGCGGGCTTGGAGAGATAGTCTAACCTTAACTCGATAAAAGGGTTATCGCGAATAAGGGTCTCGGCTTTCTCTAGCAGCTCCGCGGAATCGGAGGCGGCGACGGCGACGCAAACCCGCGGCAGCCGCAGGGGCAGCAGGCGAGGCGTATAAGTTTTGGGCGCAGAAAGCATCCTGAATCAACAAGTTCGGACCACTAACAGTATGTTCCTTTGAATGAAAAGGTCCGGCTGCGAATCTTACAGGGGTCGAATTCGAGATGCAACAGGGATTCATCGAATTGTAAGAAAAAGTGGTTGCACCATCTGCCTGACACCCTCGTAACCTTGACCCCCTACCCGCTGGTTGTTACTTTCCACAGGGGCAGAGCTTCCCAGGCATTTGACCGGGGAGGGGTCCGAGAGCTGCGCTTTTTCGGAGGTAACATGAAGAAAATAGGGTTTTTACTGTTGTTGACCGCCACCATGGGTTGGGCGCAAGCGGCGGACATTGCTGCGGCTGCTGCGGCTGCCGGCAACGCTCCCGAGGGAACTATTGCTGAGACATCGAATTTCCCCATTCAGCGAGTGCAGATGCCGACTTATGCGGACGTCTACTGCTCCGGCTTCATCAACAAGCAGCTGCTGCCGGATGCGCATTTTGTAGCTGGCGGGCTGGAAACTCCGACCACGACCAAGTTCGTGAGGGGTGACATTGTTTATCTGGAAGGAACCGGCTACACGGCGGGAGCGGAGTACGAAATTATCCGCGCCCTGCGGGACATTAACGAGTACGAGATGTTCCCGGGACAGAAAAAGTTGTTGAAGTCCACAGGACAGCCCTATATGGAAGTCGGACGGGTGAAGATTATCGATACCCGCAGCCGGGCCGCGGTGGCCAAGGTGGAATATTCGTGCGACCCGCTTAACCCCGGAGATACGGCGATACCGTTTGCAGAGAAGTCAATGATATCGTTCCATCCGCCGGTGCGGTTCGACGTTTACAAGCCGAGCGGCAGCAAGGTAAGCGGACGGATCGTGATGGCGAAGGACTTTGACTCGGTGCTGGGAACCGGGCAAAAGGTCTACCTCAATGTGGGAACGAACCAGGGCGTGAAGATTGGCGATTATTTCAGGGCAACGCGCAGCTATGAAGCGGATTTGCACGACCCGGTGGATTCACTTTCCTTTAAAGCTGCGATCAGTGAGGATACGCAGTTGAAGCAACCTTCGATCGATCCGAACATCTTGACCAGGACGAACGGGCCAGTGATTCACGTGCGGGACCTGCCCAGGCGTGCTGTGGGAGAGATTGTGGTGATTGGAACCACTCCGACCACCGCAACGGGCATGATCGTGTTTGCCATGGAAGACGTACACACCGGCGACGATGTGGAGATTGACGATCAAACCCAGGCCAAGGCACAGTAAGTTCTTAGGCTGAAAAATGATTGGACCGGGGACGGGAAACCGTCCCCGGTTTCTTTTAGGGGCGACGCCACCTGCGTTGTTCCGAACAAAACTCACGAATCATGTGTAATGTCTAAGAGGTCGGATTCGTGTGCCCTTTTGCCGGAGGATAACGATGCAGCGCGGGAATATCGACGGATTGCAGATCAGACGCGGGTTCGCGGTGCTAAGGATCGGCGCTTTTCTCTTTGTGGTGGCGCCGCCGCGCGCGCGGGCGGAGGAGCCCCGTGAACACTGATGACACGATCGTCGCGATTGCGACTCCGCCGGGACGGGGAGGGATTGGGGTGGTGCGTATCGCTGGACCGCAGGCAGTCGAGATCGCTGCCACGATGTTGCGGTTGAAGCGTGAGATGGAGCCGGGGAGAGCTGTGTTTGGGGAGTTGATCGAACCAGAATCCGTGACAGCGGGTGCCGAGCAACTCAAAATTCCCCCGACGCCACATGAAGCTGCTCGGCGAATCGATGAAGTGGTGGTGACTTATTTTGCTGGGCCGCATTCTTATACGACTGACGACATTGTCGAGATTGCGGCGCATGGGTCTCCGGTGGTGCTGCGGCACATTGTCGAGATGTGCGTGGCTGCGGGGGCGCGGCTGGCGGAGCCGGGCGAGTTCACCATGCGGGCGTTTCTGAATGGCCGCATCGACCTCACGCAGGCGGAAGCGGTACGCGATCTTATCGACTCTCAGACTCTTTATCAGGCGAAAGTTGCGGCACAGCAGCTTGAAGGTGCGCTCTCAAAACGATTGCAGCCGGTCAAACAGCAGCTGATCGAATTGATTGCGATACTCGAAGCCGGTATTGACTTCGCCGAAGATGACGTTTCGGTAATGCCGGATACCGGCATCCTGCGGCACATCTCCGCAGTGCAGGAACCGCTGCAGGAGTTGGCTGCAACTTTCGCCTACGGAAAGATTGTGCATCAGGGACTTACCCTGGCAATCGTTGGACGGCCGAATGTGGGGAAATCAAGTTTGTTCAACCGGCTGGTGGAACGCGAACGGGCGATCGTTACATCCACGCCGGGTACTACGCGGGATCTGGTGAGCGAAACCATTGCAATCGGAGGCATTCCGATTCAGCTGGTCGACACCGCTGGCATCCGCCAGGCGCTCGACGAAGCGGAGTCTATCGGCATCCGCAAAGCAATGGAGACCTTGGCCGAGGCCGATCTCATATTAGTAGTGCTCGACGTGTCCCAGGGAAGAAGGGAGGAAGATGACGAGTTGTTGCGGCTGACCAAGAGCCGAGCAGTGATCGTAGTGGGGAACAAGTGTGACTTGGAATCGAGCAGCCAGGGGTCGGTGGATAGGATTCAGCTTGCTCCGGTTCGCGTGTCGGCGTTAACCGGAGAGGGGATTGAGGAACTACGGGAGCAGATTTTGCGGCATACTGGAGGCGAACGCGCAACACAAGGGGAAAGCGGATTTCTCACGAATGTCCGGCATGCCGGGCTGGTTCAGGATTCGGTGGCTGCGCTCGACGCGGCGAGGATAGCTGTCGCGAATAAAATTCCGCACGAGATGCTTTTACTCGATCTTTATAACGCGCTGCGTCCGCTGGACGCGATCACCGGGGTGACGACCACCGACGACATCCTGAACTTGATCTTCAGCACGTTCTGCATTGGAAAGTAGAACGCAACGCGACATCCTAACTTTAAAAGCGGCTCCGCAACTTATGAAACTTTGAGTTTCGCGATGACGGTTGTGCCTGACTCATCCGATTGAATATCCAGGCTGCCATCCAGTTGGCGCACGCGTTCCCGCATTCCGCCAAAACCAATTCCTGAACGACCCACGAGCAATTCCTGCTGCTTCTCTTTGGAGATTCCTTTCCCCTCGTCGCTCACTTTAATGATGAGATGATCGTTCTCCTTGCACAGGCCGATGGACGCCACGGCGCTGCCCGAATGGCGGTGAATGTTGGTCAAGCATTCCTGAACCAGGCGGAACACGGCGATTTCGACGTCGTCGGGCAGCCTGCCAAAATCCGCCGGGATTTCCAAATTTACTTTGATCTTGCTGCGTTCGGAAAAGCCGTCTACATACCACCGCACCGCGGATGCCAGCCCGGCCATGTCAAGCAACGGGGGATGCAGGAGGTGGGAGATAGTACGAATTTCTCGCGAAACTTCCTCGACCAACTGAGCATTTTCAGAAAGAGCGCGCTCGGCATCGGTATCGAGCTTATGAGATTGCGACTGGATCACCGCCAGGTTCATCCCGATGGCGGCCAGCAGTTGACCAACGCTATCGTGCAGCTCGCGAGCGATGCGCTTTCGTTCGTCATCCTGCATATGTTGAAAGCGCGATGCCAACTCGATCTGATCGTTGCGGGCGGTGAGGTCGGTGATCAGAACCCCGATGGTCGACTTATCCCGCGACAATAAGTTGAAAGCAAAATGAGTGGGGACCAGTGTTCCATCGGAACGCAACAGTCGTACTTCGCATTCGCCCGGGGCCACGTGAACCTCGCTCAGCAGCTTTTCGCAAATCGGTTTGTCGGCGGGAGCAATAAAGTTTGTCAGCGGAAAACCGGCCAGCGCCTCGCGGGATACACCCAGCAGATTGGCCAGGCTGTTATTGGAGTACATGATGTGGCAGGTTGCGTCCAGCATGGCTGCTCCCTGCTGCATTCTTTCCACAAGAGTGCTGTAAGGAAGGTCCGAGCCGCTCAGCATATGGACGCGGTGGCCGTCGCGGTCGCGCAACACAAACGCATCGACAGCGCCGACGCTAATCGCCTGCAGCGTCTCTTCGGCTTCTTCCATCAAGTGTAAATCGGCATTTTTGCGAATGTCGTTCTCCATGTCAGTTACTCCGATCGAGAAAGTCTTGTCAAGCTGGCTTTTCGGAACCGTTTCGTAATTGCAAACCAACCAGGGCACGTTCGGTATCACGAAGATCCCCAACGATCTTTCGCAAGGGCTGAGGTAATTTCCGAACCAAGGTCGGAATCGCCAGAATCTGATCGCCCGCAGCCAACTGCGGATGCTTTACCAGATCGACCACCTCGATGTTGTAGCGGCCGGCGAGGTTGTCTTCGCAAATCCTTTTCAGGTTCGCAAATGCCGCGACGGATCGGGGGGTTTGACCGGCAACGTACAAACGAAGCTGCCATACTTCCCCCGGATCGGCGCCGGTCTCGGCAAACTCTTTCAGGCTGAGCGGCTTGTCCGGATTATCTTGGGCCGACTTTTTCATATTTACCTTTTCGCTTTCTGGAACCGTTTGAGTCTTGCACTTCGTCGGCTTGGCGGCTGCGAGCCATAGCCTCCATGCCTTCCGTGATGAGCTCTTCCTGCGAAGCTTCCTCCGAGATCAAGGTGCTGGCTTCGTCTTCCTCGGCCTCGAACTCTTTGCGGAGGGCTTCAATGCGCGCTTCTAAAGCCTGGCGTTTCCGCATACGTTCGCGGTGCCTTCGCTCAGTCTCCTGACGCCGCGCCAGCGCGGAAGCATTCTCACGCGACTCCTGTGAAATCCGCGAGGATCCAGTGAGCACGCCTTCCGGACCCACATATACGTCCAGCAAATCCACGCCGTGATCGGTAAGCAGGAACTCGCGAAGCTGATTGGAGTGCGCCATGCCACGCGATTTCAGAACATACAGGGCGCGATTCCGTTCACCGCCCAGTTCGATATCGCGAACAAATAACCAGGAATCGACGATCGAGGAAATCTCCACGTCAGTCTTTTCCACGGCATCTCCGCCGCCGGTCAAGTTAGTCAAGAAGGCGGTAATCGCCCGTGATTTCAGGAAGTCGATCAGGCGAATCAACATAACGTGCGCGTCGCGCCGGTTGCCCGCCTGAATCAAGCTGCCTACTGGATCGAGAACTACCACCTGCGGCTGAAACTCCTGAACAATTTTGTGGATGATCGCCAGGTGCATCTCCAGGCCGTAGAGGGTGGCGCGGCTGGAGTGAAAGCGCAGCAGGTCTTTCTTTACCCAGGGCTCAAGGTTCAAGCCGATCGACTTCATATTACGGATCAACTGGCCGGGAGATTCCTCGAAGGAGAAGTAAAGGCAACGCTCGCCGCGGCGGCAGGCCGCGTCCACAAAGTGCGCCGAAAGGCTGGTCTTGCCGGTTCCGGCGGTGCCTGAGATCAGCACGGTGCTGCCGCGGTAAAATCCGTCGCCGCCCAGCATGGTATCGAGGCGAGGAATGCCGCTGGAGATACGCTCCTCACTTACATCGTGCTGTAAGCCGAGGGAAGTGACGGGCAGAACGCTGAAGCCGTCTTCGTCGATCAGGAAGGGATATTCGTTGGTGCCGTGTGCGGTGCCACGATACTTCACAACGCGCAACCGGCGGGTGGAGATCTGGTCGACGACCCTGTGATCGAGCAGGATCACGCAGTCGGAGACGTACTCTTCCAGGCCATGGCGGGTGAGTGCGCCTTCGCCACGCTCGGCGGTGATGATGGCGCTGACGCCCCGGTCTTTGAGCCAGCGGAAAAGGCGGCGCAGCTCGCCGCGCAGAATTCCCTCATTCTGCAACCCGGCGAAAAGATTCTCAATGGTGTCGAGCACGACGCGCTTCGCGCCGATGCCGTCGATGGCAGCGGCCAGGCGAATGAACAGGCCCTCAAGATCGTAGTCCCCGGTCTCATCGATCTCATTGCGGTCGATCTGCACAAAATCGATGGCCAGCTTCTTCTGCTGGATGAGCTCATCCAGATCAAAACCGAGGGAACGAACGTTTTTGGTGAGATCTTCAGCGCTCTCTTCGAACGCCATGAAAACGCCAGGCTCGTTGTATTGGGTAGATCCGCGAACCAGAAATTCCATGGCCAGCAGGGTCTTGCCGGCGCCGGCGCTGCCGCAGACAAGGGTAGGCCTGCCTTGCGGAAAACCGCCGCCGGTCACTTCGTCAAGACCTTGAATGCCGGTAGGCGCTTTGGGCAAAGCTCGACTGGATGCGCCGCGAGATTGACTGCCCTTGCTCTTTCCGTTCTTTCCTTGCATTGCGTCTGAGCCTGTTAAAAGCTTAGTTATTACGAATTCCTTAGGTCCTCACCCGTGCGGACGCGCAACAAACCAGCTATACCATAGCGTGCAAATTCCCTCGCCGTCTGTACGGTTTTCACACAATATTTATAAGAGGCAGCCAGGCCAATCGAATCGTAAAGCCCCAAACGCCGCCAAAGGTAAGCAACTACGGTATCTAGCGTAGGGGATGCGGAGTATACAGTGAACTCTGTAGAAAAGCACTGGGCTTCAACAATCTGTGGATTCCTTACCGCGCCGACTGTAGGATTCGAGCCGAGCGATTACGGAGCGACCGAGGAAGCCTTGGCGGCGCTGTCGCGCTGGAAACCGATTTTATCGAGCATCGGCTGGATCTCCGGATTTGACATAAACATTTTCCAGACTAATCCAGTGCGGTAGTTTTCCACCATGACGACAATGGGAGCTTGATCGAGGCCCATGTAAACGGGAGAGAACCAGTTCTGACCTAAATTGAAAGCATCCCGCGGGCCGTAGACTCCCCAGAGCCGGTCGCCCAGTTGACGGTAGAAAAACTTGAGCGCAGCCAGGGAAGCTTCCGGGGTGTAGGGAAAAGACGAAAGAGCGCCCGTAGGAGTGATCGTCCCGTTGTCAGTGGCTCGATCAGGGGCGTGGGCGGAATAGCCTAACTGATCGTCGCTTGCCGTCAGACCCCAGTCGTCCGCGCCATAGCCCTGAAAGTGACCAGGATTTGATTCGCAATAGGCAAGATCGATAAGCGCCAGATTGCGATTGTTATCAAAGTAGTCTGTGTAATGGTCGTGAATGCCGCGGGGGTCGAAGCCGAGGTAAGAGTACTGCGTAAAGAACAGCGGGCCGCCGGTTCCGACGCCTACATCGAGCTTGATGCCGTAATAGCTGTGGCCGTTGCTATAGTGTTCTCCCTCGTTTGAACCGGACCAGCCGCTACGGTATTCGATGGCAGCTTGCGATTGTCCAGCCCAACCGGAGTAATAAAGAATAGCCGGAATACCGTGGGTAGGGGACGCGATGGCCAGTAGGTAGGTGATCATGGTTTCGTTGAAGCCGGTGAGGCGGTGGTCGATGAACCACGACCACTGCGGCGACCAGTGCCACAACAGCGCGTCGTTCGTGGGCGTGCGGCGGTACCAATCCCACTCCACGGTTTCCCAGAGGTGCGTGATTCTTTGATAGACGCCTTGCTCGACTTCGCTGGGTCCTTTGAAGTATTGCCGAGCAGCCAGAAGGCCTTGCATCAGGAATGAGGTTTCGACCAGATCGCCGCCGTTGTCATACATGCCGAAAACCAACATGTTGTCCGCAGTATCACCGTTCAGAAAGTGCGGCCAGGCGCCGTGATAGCGAGGAGCTTTCTCGAGAAAATCCAAAATTCTGGCCAGCCGCTCAAGTCCCTGCTGACGCGTGATGAAGCCCCGATCTACCCCAACGATGAGCGCCATTATGCCGAAGCCGCTGGCGCCGGTGGCAACAATGCGGTCATCTCCCGGAACATTTTCGAGGGTCGCACCCGCTACGGGATGCGCGCCTTCCCAGTAATAGCGGAAGCAGGCCTCCTGCAACATGGTGAGCAATTCATCGTCCGAGAGTTCATGAGTGGAAGCTTTGGCGGTTTCTGAAAATGCAGACTGGCGGTAGGAACGGTCGACCGCTTTCACACGGTATGTGGCAGTGACTCCAGAGCGTCCGATGAAATCGGTATAGCGATGAATGTCCGCGCTTTGAATTCCGATGGGCTGAAACTTGTGTCCGGCGATCGATCGGTAGATGGCATAGCTTTGCAGATCGTTATTTTCTTCAGCATTTTCCCCGGCCGCGGGGTCCCAACTAATATCCACGTGGCGGTCGTAGCCTTTGGCTTGAATGTTCTCCGGCGGGTGAGGAGGACTTCTCACTTCGGCCGCTACCGGAGAAGCAGTGCTCTTGTCATCGATCTTCACTTCGTCGATGATCAACGTTCGCGGAGTGTCATCCGGATTGCCTTGACCGAAATGAAGACTGTGTAGTTCACGCGCCTGGAACGGGTGAACCGAGGCAGTAGCAAATTCGCTAAGCGGCATGCGGATCTGAAACCATTTTTTGGCGGGCACATCGCCGGATGCGGTTTCGAGCTTCACCGGCACGGTGAAGTCATGCTCTTCATCTTCGAGTTGCAACACCGGCAGGTCGGCGGCTGGAATGGCTTCCGGCGAGTAGCACCACATATAAAGGGTGTCGCCGCGAAAATCCGTGGGGCGGTTGCGCATGCTGACCACGCGCAGTTCCGTCTCCCAGCTTCCGCCCGGCAATGAGCGCCATTCCAGGCGCAATGCGTTCGGCGCGGTAAAGAAGTTTTTCTTCTCGACCGGAAGAGCACCGGACAAGAGTTCGATTGTGCTGGGAAAAACCGCGCGGCCGCTGCTGTAGTAGTAATAGTCCGGGGTGATGCTGTTATCGAAAATTACATGATTGTAATAATCCGTTGTGGTCGCAGCCCGGCAAGTGGACAGACATATACTGAAGTAGGCAAAAAGGCAAAAAAACAGACGCACTACACGTTCCCGCTCCTGGCAGATGAGAGAGTTTTTCGCAATCAAATTGGCAGTCTAACACAGGAAAAGGCTGCACCGAATAATGCCGCCGGCACTTCGGCCCGAGTTTCGGCGCCGGTCGAAAACCTCCAGAATGGTGAATAGTGATAAATTCGGATTCAGCTGTCGTGGTTTCGAGGCTCCGTTGATGTGGCTTAGGTTAGCTTGAGGATTCCAGCCCTTTGACAACAACCAGCTTTACACCAAGCACTGCCCGTGCGGCGCGCACTCCGGCAATCTACAAAATGCAGATTGCCGGAGTGTTGCTTTTCTTTCTGGTTGTTTATTTCGGTTCGCTTTTCTCGCCGGGATTGCAGGACGATGCGGACTCGACTCACGCCGAGGCTGCGCGCGAGATGTACGTTACGCACGATTTTGTGACGTTGAAGATCAACGGGAACCGCTATCTGGAGAAGGCTCCGCTGATGTATTGGGCGGTCACGCTTTCCTACTTCTTCTTCGGCATTACCGAGTTCGCCGCCCACCTGCCGGAGGCGGTTTCTGTCTTGCTGCTTGTACTCTTGGCCATGCGGTGGGGACGCCGGGCTTTCGGCGAGCGCGCCGGCCTCTACGGGGGATTGTTTATCGTTACGGCGGCAGGTTGTTACTTATTCACGCGCATTCTGATCCCGGAATCTATTCTTAGCTTCTTCATAGCTCTGTCTTTCTATTTTTTTGCCACGGCCTTGCACCAGGGGCAGGCGTGGCGCTGGTATGGCGGCTACAGTTGTATGGCTTTGGCCGTTCTCACCAAGGGCCTGCTCGCGATTGTGGTGATTGGTTCGAGTCTGCTTCTCTACTCCCTGATCAGCGGAGAGTGGCGGCGCTGGCGGGAGTTCCGGCTCCTGACCGGCACTCTTTTATTTCTGGCGATTGCCGCTCCCTGGCATGTGCTGGCAGGGATTCGAAATCCGCATTTTTTCTGGTTCTACTTCGTCAACGAGCACTTCCATCGCTTTCTGGGCACGCGCATTCCGAAAGATTACAACAAACAGAAGGATTCTCTTTACTGGACGCTGCATCTGGTCTGGCTGTTTCCCTGGAGTTTGTATTTGCCGGTCGCACTGCGGGGGCCCGTTCAAAGCTGGGTGGTACGCCGAAAAAAAGGCGGTGCTCGTCTCCTACTCACATTCCGGTCTCGAACCGAATTGCTCTGCCTTCTGTGGGCCGCAGTTACCTTGATTTTCTTCTCGTTCTCTACCAATCAGGAGTACTACACCTTCCCTGCCTACTTCCCGATTTTGTTGCTGATCGCGGAAAGGGTCGCACACGAAGAAGAATCAGGCCTACAAAAATGGCTGATCAGTTGTGCCGGAGCTCTGGCAGCGATTTGTGTCGCCTGCTCCGCCGTCTTGGCATGGGGACTTTGGACTTCCCGGCACATTCCCTTTGTCTCCGATATCGGATCAGTGCTGGCCAAGCCAAATGTTCAGGATGAGACGCTCTCCATGGGTCATATGCTTGAGCTAACGGGAGAGTCGTTCGCGGCGCTGCGCCTTCCGGCAATTCTTGCTGCGATCATTTTACTGATTGGTCCGCTACTGGCTCTGTGGTTAAGGCGACGGCGCAAGCAGGTTGCCGCCACCTGGACGACTGCCGCTACCATGGCGGTGTTCCTGATTGCCGCACACATCGCACTCATTCGCTTCGACCCTTATCTCGGTTCGAGAAGTATGGCGCGTCAGATCGAGCCTGCGCTCAGGCCTACCGACCTGGTGATGATTTATGGGGATGAATCGTTTGGCTCCTCATTGCTGTTTTACCTGCGGCGCCCCATCGAACTGGTGAATGGGAACACCACTTCCATGTGGTGGGGTTCCACGTATCCCGATGCACCGCACATTTTCTGGAACGACAGCGAACTTCTTCAGGCATGGAATTCTTCGCAGCGGATTTTTCTTTTTGTTCCGCAATATAAACTTGAACGGGTTCGAGCTCTCTTGCCCGGACCGCTGCACATCGCCAGCGAAGCCTCGGGTAAGACAATTTTCATTAAGCAGCCTTAGCTAATACTTCCGTGCGGACAGCGGGAGTTCGCCCTTCCATTTCATTCATTCTCGGCATGCGAATTGCTAACCACCCTTTGTGTCTAAGCGATCTCGTCGCTGGTCGGGATATGGAGTCCAGTGGTTAAGGGCGTCCTGAAGAGCAGATCATCGACGGGAGGGGAGAACCGTGCACATTCACCCGAATCAAATGCCAGTCACCGAAATGAACTCTCTTTATGCCGCCGGAAAGGCTGCGGCCAGGCGCGAGGTTGAGCGCACCAGAAATAAACTGCTGGCATTCGGCTACGACTCGGACTCCGAATCCGATGCGGGCGAGGCATGCCTGGTGGACCTGAACCCAGAACAGGAATTCGAACGAGAAAAGCATCCGCACGGCAATCTTGGCCGTGAGAGGAAGCAGAGCGAGGCCGGCCCAGAAGGCACCCACGGATCGGTCTCTGACTGGGTTTAATGGAATCCATGTCCCGGAAGTACGTTTTCGTGGCAACTCCATGTTTTGGCGGAATGGTCACGCAGCCTTACATGCTTTCGATCATCCGGCTGATGAGCTATGCAAAATCGGCGGGATTCGAGGTGTCGCTATCGATGGTCGGCTACGACGCGCTGATCTCTCGGGCACGTAGCACCCTCGTTGCCGCATTCTTGGATGATGCGCGAGCTACGCATCTTTTGTTTGTGGATGCCGACATCAGCTTCGAACCACAGCAAGTCGAACGGTTGCTGAAGTTCGACAAGGAATTTAGTGGCGCGCTCTATCCTCTCAAGTCGATCGACTGGGAGCTTATTCCGGAACGGTGCGTGAAATATGGCGAGAGTGTGCGGGAGGCTGCACTTACCTATGTGGGAACTTTTTGCCCAGAAGCGGAGCGAAAGCAGGATGGAGACTTCGCGACTGGAATCTATGTTGGCGGCGGATTTCAGTTGCTCCAGCGAAGCGCAGTCGAGCGAATGATGGCGGCTTATCCGGAAACTCATTTCAAGCGTGTGCATAGCCTGCCGATGTCGGGATCCCGGAGCGATGTGGTGCACAGCTCGAATCTATTTGCACTCTTTGACTGCATCATTGACCCGGCGACCGGCACCTATTTGAGTGAGGATTATTCTTTTTGCCGGCGCTGGCGAAACATTGGAGGCGAGATCTGGATTGATACTGCCAGCAAATTAACCCACACCGGCGCTTACCAATTCATCGGCGATCATGGCTCGCGGCATCATGGATAACCAGAGCTGCCTAAATCAATCACAGCACACCGAGCGCCCGCTGTTAAAACGGCCCAGTCCATCAATAACGGAGATCCACGAAGGATCTCTGCTCGTTCCGGCTCTGCTGGCAAACGCTCTTCAGCATCATCGTGCAGGGCGCTTGAGCGAAGCCCAACAGATCTATCGCCGTATTCTGACCATCGATTCCAATCATGCGGATAGCTTGCATTTGCTCGGCATGATCGCCTGCGGCCGGGGAGACAATCCGAACGCAATTGAGATGATTCGCGCAGCAATAGTCATCCATCCGAAAGAGGCTGCATATCATTCCAATCTTGGCACCATACTGCACGCGCAGGAACGTTTGGAAGAGGCCGCCGCATGCTATCGGAATGCCATCGCGCTTCAGCCGGACCTTGCGCAAGCCCACTACAACCTGGGAAACGTGCTTTATACGCAGGAGAAATTTGAAGATGCGGTTGCCTGTTACGCGCAGGCCTTAGCTCTAAATCCGAAGCTGGCAGAAGCGCACTACAACCTGGGGAATGCTCTCCAGTCTCAAAACAAATTTGAGGATGCGATCGCATGCTATAAGCGCGCGCTCACCCTTGATCGAGCGAAATACGAGGCGCTTCACAATTGGGGAAACGCCCTTCAGGCGCAGGGAAAATTGGAAGAGGCGATGGTGTGTTATGAGCGCGTACTTCGCGTTGATCCCAGTTATGCGAAAGCCCACTATAGCGTGGGTTGCGCGCTACAGGCGTTTGGCAGGCCCGATGAGGCAGTCGCCAGTTATAGACGTGCTCGGGATCTAGAGCCCAACTTTGCCCAGGCGGCCTTCAGCGAATCTTTGGCTCAACTGCTTCAGGGCAACTACGCCGAGGGCTGGCAAAACTTTGAATGGCGTTGGCAAACTAAAGACCACAACACGCCCATGCGGAATTATCCGCAACCGCTTTGGCGAGGCGCCCAGTTATCGTCCGGCCCCGTGTTGATCTGGGGCGAACAGGGTATCGGGGATGAAATCATGTTTGCGGGATTGATGCCGGATGCGATTCGAACCGGCAACAAGTTCATCCTGGACTGCGATGCCCGCCTGCACCCGCTTCTTGCCCGTTCGTTTCCAGAGATTAACGTTGTCTCCCGCCGTCCGCGGGCGAATGAACGCGGGAATGCATGCGGAAATAAAAATGATCCCGAGTTCGCTTTCGCTGCACACCTGCCGGCCGGCAGCCTGCCCAGCTTGTTTCGCGCCACCGGTGCGGCGTTTGCCGCGACGATGTCGCCTTATCTGGTGGCCGATCCATCTGCGCGGGAACGGTTTCGTACTTGTTATCGTGAGATAACCGGAAAACGGCTGGCTGGAATCGCTTGGTATACGAATAGCCGGAACTCCGGCCGAAGCCGCTCTATCGATTTGTCAGTGCTGGCTCCTCTGTTTGCCATCCCCGACATTCGCTGGATAAGCCTTCAGTACGGGAATCACGATGCGCTCGAGAAGCAGATATTAGAGAAGCAGACAGCTGAGGCCCAGGCGCCAATTCTGGTTGATCGGGATGTCGATCAATTTCGCGATATCGATCTGTTCGCGGCGCAGATTGCGGCCATGGATATTGTGGTGACCATCGATAACTCCACGGCGCATCTGGCTGCCGCTCTGGGCGTAAGAACTTTTGTTTTGCTTCCCTTTGCCGCGGATTGGAGATGGCTTCAAAGCCGCGAAGATAGTCCGTGGTATCCGACGGTGCGACTATTTCGGCAGCCGGAACGTGGCGACTGGGCATCCGTAGTGCAAAGAGTAATGAGATCTTTGTAACCATTTAACGGCATTCATTTCGATAGCGTGGTCAGCGCGTCGCGAAAGATGGCATCGAAGGATTTACTGGCTCCGCTTTTCGTGGCACTCGTCAACGCCTTTTCGGCGATGGGCCGTTGATAGCCCAGATTCAGCAATGCAGATAGAACATCTTCTTCTACCGCGCTCAGCGTCGAAGCCGCGGGAGTCGTTATGTCGCCGACTTCGGGGAGCTTGTCGCGCAGCTCCAGCACCATGCGCTCGGCAGTTTTCTTGCCGATGCCGGGAATCTTTGTCAGGCGAGCCAGGTCGTTGCCGCGGATCGCTCGTGTCATTTCGCCTGCAGCCATTCCGCTCAAAATAGTAATCGCTAACTTGGGTCCAATTCCGCTGACCGTGATCAACTTTTCGAACAAGCGCTTCTCCGTGAGATGAAGAAAACCGTAGAGGGCGATCTGGTCTTCCCGCACATGCGTGTGAATGTGCAGGGCAACTGCCGCGCCACATTCCGGTAATTCGGAAAAAGTTGGGATGCTGATGGTCGCCTCGTAACCCACGCCCGTGGTCTCAACCACGACATGGTTGGGATGCTTGGCGAGCAATCTTCCGCGCAGATGAGCAATCATGATCAGAGCTATTGTAGCTGCGGCGTTGAAAATGAAGACTTGTTCAAACAATGAAAAACGGCAGGGCCGCCCCTGCCGTTTCGTGGATCGGATTTCTCCGTGGTTACTTTTTGTTTACGGCCTTTTTCAACTCGGCCCCAGGGGAAAACTTCGCGACCTTGCGAGCAGCGATCTTGATAGTGGCGCCAGTCTGCGGATTGCGCCCGTTCCGGGCCTTTCTCTGCGAAATTGAGAAAGTGCCGAACCCAATCAAAGCTACCCGATCCCCTTTTTTCAATGCACCCGTGATGCTGCTCACGGCAGTATCAATGGCGGTTGTAGCCTGCGCTTTGCTGATTTCGCAAGCGCCTGCGATCTTATCGACCAGATCGGCCTTATTCATAGTTTCTCCTCGCAGGTCTCTTTCATACCCAGCACAATACCGGGAGGAAAACAGCTCTTGTCTGGGCCGGGAAACCTGATGGGAGGTATTCTCCTCTCTCTGCGCAGAATGTCAACAGTGAAAATCCGCGCCGGAAGCCTGTTTCGCACCCCCACTTTCTGGCATGGGGCGGTGAGAGCGGATCTTGAGGATCAGTGGTGAGTACAGTGGCCACTGACCACGTTTTCCTCAGCTCTCCACAAGCGTCGTAACCAGTGCACAGCTTCTACACAGTGGTAGCGTCTTTAGCCCTTGCGAGTGAGCTGCTTCGGAGCGCAAGGTCTTAAAGATACAATGCAAGAAGAATTGAGAAGAGTTGCAATGTTGACCAAGAGCCAAGTAGAAGTCTGCCCTTTATGTGAAGGGACGGGGTGGAAAACACTGCCGGTTATGGCGGGCGCGACCAAGGACCGTCGCGTGACGCGGTGCGACTGCCAGTTGCGGGCTCGGAATCAGAATCTGTTGGCGGCAGCGCGTATTCCGAAGCGTTACGAGCATTGCGAGCTTGCTAGCTACACAATAGATTTTCCGGGAGCTCATCCGTCGCTGGCATTTGCTCATCTCTCGGCCGCCAAGTTCGCACAAGAATACGATCCCCGGGATGGAACCGGACTGCTGATTGTCGGAAAGATCGGAACGGGCAAGACTCACCTCGCAGTCGCCATCACAAAGGAGTTGATCCTCGCTAAAGGGATTGCATGCCTCTTCTATGACTATCGCGAACTCTTGAAGGAGATTCAGAATTCGTACAATTCGGCCGTCCAGACCACCGAACTGGACGTGCTGCGTCCGGTGTTTGAAACGGACGTGTTGGTGCTCGACGAATTGGGCGCTGTGAAACCAACGGAATGGGTCTGGGACACGGTGAGCTTGATTCTGAATACGCGGTATAACGATAACCGCACTACGATCATTACCACGAATTTTGAGGATCAGCCGGCCGCTGGGACGAACGGCGCGGGGTCGGCTGTGCGAGCGGCTGTGAGAGCCGAAAGTCTTGGTGACCGCATCGGCGAACGCATGCGTTCACGGCTACATGAGATGTGCCGGATTATCAAAATGGAAGGCGAAGATTTCCGGCAAAAGTTCCGCAGCGCCAGCTTCCGATAATCGCAAGCAAACTTGCTTACAATAACTTCGTGCTGACTGAGCGCCTGGAATTTTCGCCGGAATGCGATGCGGAAGTCTTTTCCGCGGTCCCAGCCGCGCCAGCGGTATTCCTGCTGCGTGGCGGCGATACGCAGGCCGAGCCTTACGTCAGCAAGACGGCGAATCTTCGGCGCCGCTTGCAACGCTTGCTGGGCCCGGTCGAGGCGCGCACCAAAAAACTTAACTTGCGCGACCGCATCCGCACCATCGAATACCAGCCCACCGGTTCCGACTTCGAATCCGGATTCATCCTCTACAAAGTTCTTCGCGACACCTTTCCCAGGACCTATTCCAACCGGCTGCGCTTCCGCTTCGCGCCGCTGGTCAAGCTGCATCTCGAAAATGAATATCCCCGCGCTTCGATTACCACGCGCCTGGGACGCCTCCAGGGACACGCGCTTTACTACGGCCCGTTTGCTTCCCGCACCGCCGCCGAGAAATTCATGAATGACTCGCTGGATTTTTTCAAGATGCGGCGCTGCGTCGACGATTTACATCCCGATCCCGCGTTTCCCGGCTGCATCTATTCCGAAATGAAGATGTGCCTCGCGCCGTGTTTCAAGGGATGTAGCGATGAGGAATATTCCGCGGAGGTTTCCCGGGTGCGGGCTTACTTCGATAGCGGTGGAGAATCTCTGGAGCGCGAATTCGCGGCGCAGCGCGAGCGTGCGTCCTCCGATCTTGCCTTTGAAGAGGCTGCGGCGGTCCATGTGCGGCTGGAGAAATTAAAACCCGTCATCAGCCAGCTTCCCGAGATCGTTCACCGCCTCGACCGGCTATCGGCGCTGATCGTACAGCCATGCCATGCAGCGAATGCGGTCATTTTTTTTCGTATTCACGCGGGAGCAATTTGCGGCCCTGCGTCGTTTTGCATCCAGACGGCTGAGCATACAAAGTCTCAGTCGATGGAATCACGCATCCAGGAAGCTCTCGACGCCTTGCCGATGGAAAAATTATCCGCGATCGAGACCATGGAACATCTTGCGCTGCTCAAGCGCTGGTATTACCGCAGCCGCCGAGCCGGCGAAATATTTCTGGCCGATGACAAAGGTATTCTTCCCATGCGCCGCGTCGTGCGCGGCATTGCACGGGTGTTTCGTGGCGAGGCGGCCGAAGAAAATGTTGCCGGGCCGCCGCCGACCACTGGCATCACCGAAATTCAGAACTGAACAATAGAATCGAAAGCGAACGGGAGAAACTCACTATGGCTTCCAAGAATCCACCGACTGCCAATCGACAGGTCAAACAACTCCGCGAGCATCTATTCGAACTGCTCAAAGGCGGCAGCGCCCATGCCGGCTACGACGATGCGGTAAAAGATTTGCCGGAAAAACTACGCGGCGTAAAGCCCGACGGCCTGCCGCACTCGGCATGGATGCTGCTTGAGCACCTCCGTATTGCGCAACAGGATATTTTGCAGTTCAGCCGCAATCCCAAATACAAGACTCCCAAATGGCCTGACGATTACTGGCCGAAGACCGCCGCTCCGCCCAGCAATGCGGCATGGAATAAGAGCGTGCAGCAGTTCCGCAAAGATTTGAAAACCATGCAGGATCTAGTCGCAAACCCTAAGACCGATCTATATGCCCGAATTCCCTGGGGCGATGGCCAGACGATTCTGCGGGAAGCCCTGCTGGTAGCCGACCACAATGCTTATCACATCGCTCAGCTAATCGATGTGCGGCGTCTGCTTGACGCGTGGGAGGGCTGAAGGCAGAGTTTCCCCAGCCAGGCTTCGTTCCGCATGGACAGAAAAACGTCGAGCTGCGGTCAGGGCAGGCTCGGGGAGCTGTCCCCACATAAGCAAATGTGAAAAAGAGCCGGCCTTTTTGGGGCCGGCTCGATTGTTTTGCTGACTAATCCTTTACCGACTCGCCAGCGTTCAAGGCGCCACTGTGATGGTGACGGGTATTTCGTTGGTGAGCGATCCCGAAGTTCCGATCAGCTCAATGGTTGTGGTCCCGGTCGGCGCGCGCCGGCTTGCGCTCCATGTGAGAGTTACCTTTGAGCTGCCATTGGCCGGAGGCGTTACGGGGTTGGCCGAGGCCGTCGCCGAAACGTCGGTGGGGAATTCATTCACGCTCAAAGTAACAGCAGAATGGAATCCGCCCGTGCTGGTGATGGTAAGAGTAGTGGATACGCTGCCGTTGTCATCGATGGTGAACGAGGAAGGCGACAAGGACAGGGTGAAGTTCTTCGACGCCGAAGCAGCATTGATCGTGAGAGCAACGGTGGTGGTTGCCGTCAGACTGCCGGAGGTTCCAGTGATGGTCACCGTCGAGGTTCCAGTAGTAGCCGTGGAACTCGCCGTGAACGTCAGTACGCTGGTTCCAGTGGTGGGGTTGGTGCCGAACGCTGCGGTTACACCGCTGGGCAAGCCGGACGCGGCCAGGGTTACGCTGCCGGTGAATCCGCCTTTATCGGTCACTGAGATGGTACTGGTACCGGTGCTGCCTTGAGTCACTGAAACACTGCTGGGCGAAGCCGAGAGCGTAAAGCTTGGCGTCGCAGTAGCAGTTACAGTCAGGGCAAGAGTTGTAGTTGCGGTCAAGCTACCGGAGGTTCCAGTGATGGTCACCGTGGACGAACCGGTAGTGGCCGTGCTGCTGGCTGTCAGCGTGAGCACGCTGGTTCCAGTGGTTGGGTTGGTGCCGAACGCCGCCGTCACTCCACTCGGCAGACCGGACGCAGCCAAGGTTACGCTGCCGCTGAATCCGCCTACATCAGTCACCGAGATGGTGCTGGTGCCGCTGCTTCCTTCTGCAATCGACAGGCTGCTCGGAGAATCCGAAAGCGTGAAGCTCGGAGTCGAAGACCCGGCCGCCAACAGGTTGATGATCCCGGTCGTATTTGGACTGCCCCAGCCGGTGCACAAATCGTAGCCGGTGATTCCTGAATAGGTGCCGCAACTACCGCTGGTTATGTCGTGGAAATAGGTGCCATAGCTTGAGGTCAGCGCCGCCGGGTAAAGGATGGGATCGATGAATCCGATCGTGTCCCCGTTAGCTGCTGCCTGTTGATTGGCCAGAGCCAGGTAAGCGGCCCACATGGGCGTGGCAAAGCTGGTTCCGCCGTAGTCGTTAGCCGTACAAGTGGTTTGGTCGGCGCAAACGTAGAAAGTAAAGTTCGCATTGGCCGCTACATCTGGCCCGTTGCGGTATTTTGTCGAACCCTTGTTGGTGGAAGTGATCACGCCCGAAAGCTGCTGCCAGGAGGGGATCGGGATGTCATCCGGGGAGATGCCGCCGCCGCTGTCTGCCCAGGCGGTTTCCGATTTCCACGGGCCTGCCGCGCTGGAGGTTGTCAGGTCCGTGCCGCCGACTGAAACGATATTCGCATCGTCTGCCGGCCACGCCTCATTCGATGCAGACCAGGCTGAACTGTCGCCGCTCGCGGCGAAGAAGTTCTGGCCCTGCGATGCCATCTGCTCAAAGTACGGATCCAGCGTGCTGGAGTCCGCCGGTGTCCAGCCCCACGAGCAACTGATCTGCTTGGAGAGTGGAGCGTCCGCATCCGAAACCATCGCGCTGATGCAGGAAGTATCGCTGATATTTCCTGATCCACTAGCGAGCACGTCGCCGCACACGTACATGTAAAGCATGGTTGAGCCGGGAGCCATGCCCATCGCCTGCGTCATGTCGAGCGTCTGCTCCGTGTCATCGCATGCGCTGCCGCCGCTATCGACGCAGCTCGTGCCGTACCCGCCCGTGGAAATAAGGGTGGGAGTGTAAGGTTCGGTTTGTCCAACGTTCTTGTAATACGTGCTCAGATCGGACAAATCGGTGCCCGCGAATTCGAACAGAGCAATGTTCTGGCCAGTGCCGGTGAGCGCGGTTCCGCCGTAATAGGCCGCGCGCATGTCGCTGCCCAAAAAGGAAGCAGAAGGACCGGAGCCGGTTGTGGCATGAGATACGACTTTATCGGGATCGAGTCCATTCGCCTTGGCGTAGTCACTCTTCTTCACATACATGGGATGCGGCCTGGAATCGTTGTCCAAACCGGTGATGTGCCAAAGCTGGAAGGGAAGGTCAACCGTGGGCTCGCGGTCCACCGCAAAGAATGTGCGGTCTTCCGCGAGGTCGCGATATTGACCCATGGTTACATGGAAAGCCTTCTCGATGTTGGCCACCGTGCCGGTCAGTTGCAGGTCTCTGCCTTCGAGATTTCCCTTGATGATCTCAAAGCCGCTGGCTTTCGCGAACGCAACCAGGGTATCCCAATCCTCCTGGCTCGGCCCGTACCGCGCGGTAAACTCCCGCGGCGTGAGGAACTGGTGGTAGGAGGGGTTTGTAGGATCCGCGACTTGTTGCAGGAAAGTTTCCAATCCGGTGCGATCGCGCAACGGCAGAACAATGTCAAAGTGCAAGGTCTGGGTCGGCGGGAGTTTTCCGATCAACTGCGCCTGGCCATTGGCCACCTCGGGGCGCACATGATGGGTGAGCAGGGTCTGCGACTGGGCTTGTGTGGGGATTCCGATCAACATGAACGCGGTCGCGCAGACAAGCGCAACCAGTCTGGGTAACAGGGGAGTGTTTTTCATGTTCTTATCCTCATTGTCCTTTCTTATCGAGCTTGCAAAGGTTCGTCGATTTGACGACCCTATGCAGACCATTAATCGCGGCATCTTAACGCACATCGAGTGTTTTGTTTAAGAGTTTTTGACAATCGTTACGAAAACGGAACTCGAAGATGGGAAAAGACTTACCGCCTCAGGTCTCGACAGTAGCCTGAATGGGGGAACACCTTAGGCCATCAGGACTAGACAGAGGATTTGCTCCGCGGGACCGCTTCCGGATCACGACTTTCACGCCTTCGCGCCAGCGCTCGTCAATCCCCACAAATTCCCATTCGATCTCCGGCGACACGTACTTGAGCAGCACATCGGTGGAGGGATGTATGCGCAGGGCCGGAGCCACCAGAAACAGGAGTGGCTTATCCGCCGCTAATTCTCGCCCTTCGAAGTATCCGAATCGCTGAAACTCGCCGCGCGAATGATGCCACTGCACTCGCGACCAGTAGTCGAGCCCTTGCAGCGGCAAGTGGATGTCTTCATCCGCCTTCAGTTCCACGACGGCAAGGCGGCCCGAATGAGTGGTGGTGAGCACATCGATCATGGCGCGGTCCGCGGCGGAAAACGCCGGCACTTGCGAATACTGGCAGGACGCGTCCAGGCGGTCATCGAGCGTGGCTACATCGCCGGCCACAAGCGATTCCAGCCACCGCTCCGGTCGCAATCGCCACAATGGGTGATGGCGAGGCCCATACGGATGGCGGGTATTGCGCAAGCAATGTGCCAGCTCCACGAATGCATGCTCGTTCCGTTTTTCCAACATCTGTTCTTCCGCACCCACGCCGAAAACGATCTCTTCCGTGCTGCAGAAAGATCCTGCAACGCTGCATAGGCGAGCTTTGGCAAATTCCAACCCACGCCAGCGAAAAACTACCTCCGACGCCGAAAGTACCTGAATTTCGCAGTTAGACAGAATTCCCTGCACCCTGGAAATCGATTCCCCGAAACGCGATCGAGCCGCCATCTCGTCAGCCGCGTGCACCAGCCGGGTGGCAACGTTACCGCGGTCGCTGCAGTCGATCTCAACTAATGAAGCATCCCTTTCATTGATCTCGAACAGCGACCACTTTGCCGCGTCGCGATTCAGATTCGCCATTCGCTCTCGCGACAACTCTGACGTGCCGTTGGGAATAAACAGCTTCAGCCCCTCCACCATCACGTTCGCGGATTGCGCCTTCCGGCAAACCTCGAGCCACAAAATTCCGAAGGTCAGTGCCGCGTCCACGGAAGATTGTGTTTCCTGCGCGTTGACGCCCAGCACCGCAAACCCCGAGCGCCCGCGCCGGATAAGCCCTCTGGCGTAGACCGGCCCAAATGATTTTTCCAGGTCGACTCCGCCCGTCAGCTTTATTACTTTGAAATCGGGAAAATTGCGGTCCAGGGTCCGGCGCAACTCTTGTTCATACGCCGCACGAACAACCCGGCGGGCGCTGGGCGAGCGACGATCCCGTTCCCGGCAGATCTCCAGCTTCAAAGGATGCGCGTGGCCCATGCGCTGCACGGCCAGCCGCAGGATGCCGTTTTTTACCTCGGCCTCCAGCACGCGCCGCACCGAGTTCCGCTCCGCGGACCATAAATGCAGAAGGCATCGGTTGTATTCCCCGGAAATGGAATACTTGGATTGCGCCAGATCGAACGCCACGGCGCCGTTTTCCAGAACCACTGCGCCGGCAGCCTCACTCAGGAAGTCCTGCACCGTGCGGGTTAAGGCTTGCGGCGTCGCCATGGGTATTTGCGGGTTCCGTGCGGATGGTGCATCCATTCTTTCGTTACCTGAGCGCCGGCGTCTGTGACATATGACCATCGTCATAGCGAGGCTGTGGATCGTTCCACCGATTACGACTGGGTGCGTGTGGGATAATGTGGAAATCCCTAAGCTGAGTCCGGGCTTAAAGCGCGGACATCTAATGACTTGGTGAGCAAACCTTCATGAGCAACGGTCTGGATAAGCCTCTTCTCGATAAACAGCGATTTTTCTTCGATAACTACGGCGTCACGGAAAACGACCTGGAACGCTACCTGTCCGCGGCACTTTCGGCCGGCGGCGACTATGCGGATCTGTACTTTGAATATCTTTCTTCCACGTCGCTGATGGTGGATGAGTCGATGGTCAAATCGGCCTCGCAAGGGATTTCCGCGGGATGCGGGGTGCGTGTCGTCTCTGGCGAGCGCACCGGCTACGCCTACACCGACGATCTTTCCGCCAGCCGTATTTTGCATGCGGCACGTACCGCGGCGCTGATTGCCAGTGCGCCGGCGAAAACTTCAGTGGCCGGCTTCCAGAAAACCGCCGCCCGCAGCTTGTATCCGGTAACTTTGCCGTCCGTGGATGCGGAGATCACGGCCAAGGTGGAATTGGTGATGCGCGCCGACAGGGCCGCGCGTGCTTATGATCCGCGCATTCAGGAAGTTCGCGCCAGCTACGCCGATGAATTGCGGAATATTCTGGTAGTGGCTTCCGATGGAACATTCGCCGAAGACTCCCAGCCTCTCGCGCGCATGAACGTATCTTGCATCGCTAAAACTGAAAACAACTCGGCACGTGGCGGCTCCGGCGGCGGTGGCCGAGTGGCCCTCGACTTCTTCTTCAGCGATAAGAATCCTGAGTACTTTGCCAAGGAAGCGGCGCGCCAGGCGATCCTTCAACTCGACGCTCGCGAAGCCCCTGCCGGAGACATGGAAGTCGTGCTTGGCCCTGGGTGGCCGGGAGTATTGCTGCATGAAGCGGTGGGGCACGGCTTGGAAGCCGATTTCAATCGCAAGAAAACTTCGGCGTTTGCCGGACTGATCGGCAAGCGCGTAGCCAGCGAAGGCTGCACCGTCATCGACAACGGCACGATGCCGTGGCGCCGCGGGTCTTTGAACGTAGATGACGAAGGCAACTCTACGCAGGAAACTGTGCTGATCGAGAAGGGAATTCTGAAAGGTTATCTAAGCGACAAGCTTTCGGCCCGTCTAATGGGAATGGCGAACACCGGCAACGGACGCCGCGAGAGTTACGAACACATCCCCATGCCGCGGATGACCAACACCTACATGCTCGCAGGGCAGGATAATCCCGAAGACATTATTCGCTCGGTGAAGCGTGGCGTCTACGCCGTCAACTTCGGCGGAGGCCAGGTCGATATCACCAACGGAAAATTCGTCTTCGGAGCCTCGGAAGCCTACATGATCGAAGACGGCCACATCACCGCGCCCATCAAAGGCGCAACTTTGATCGGCAACGGCCCGGACGTGCTGACTCGCGTCTCGATGGTGGGCAACGATTTGAAACTCGACGAAGGCGTCGGCACTTGCGGCAAAGATGGACAGGCTGTTCCGGTGGGAGTGGGCATCCCTACTATTAAGATCGACCGCATGACCGTGGGCGGGACTGCGAAAAAGGATCCCGGCGGATTTATGCAGTGACATCTGTCGCCGAGATCGTTACACTCCGGCGCCATTAATTGATTTTCTTCGCATCCTATAGAACCCGCGCGGATACTCCAGCCGAGGAGAGCGTTCCCACCGCCTTCTTATCAAACGAAACAAATGTCTCCGCCCCCAGCCATCTGCCCTCGTAGGCAATCACGCCATCGGCAAAATCCCCGCCCGCATCCAGCATCGCCAACCCCGCCTCGACCGTGGGACGATCTACTGCTACATTGCCTGCCCCGATCAGAGCGCGAATCGCCGCGGCTGCTTCCGTTGCCGAGAATCCGTACACGCGGCGCAGCACCCACACTAGCTCGCACAGGCTCGATACGGCGACGGCAAGGAGATCGGCACTGCGCAAGAGCTTAGCGGCGGCTTCCGCCTGCCTCTTATCGTCGCGTACCACCGCGCGTACCAAGACGTTGGTATCTACGGTGACTTTCATTTCTTGCCGCTGCGTGCCCTTCCGGCCCAGCCATCCGCGGCCGCCTCATTGATCTCTTCAATGGTAGCTACTTTCTTCGTTTTTCCCGCAAGGAACCCAATGAAGTCGTCGATAGTTCCTCCCGGCCGTGCCGCCCGGATGACGCCCCGGCCATCGGGAAGCAAATCCAATGCAATCTTTTCACCCGGTTTGATGCCAAGGTGTTCCAACACCTTCTTCCGAAATGTCACTTGTCCCCGGGTGGTCACGGTAAGGGTGGTCATAAGATGTCCTCGTCCCATCCCATTGTAATGCAAAAATGCATTACAAGCAATCGATAGAGTGGACTTCTGCGTTTTCACCAGCGGAACGAGGGATCTCCCGTGAGCACACCGCCGCCCGCCGCGAGCTTTCACCACTATCAGACAGTCTTCCGCGGCACTCAATTGGGATAAGATAAATAAAGACTTTATGCCTTCAACCGAATTGGAAACTGCAAGCCCCAAACTCGATACCGACCTCCGCTCCCTCGCCCAGGACATCGTCCGCTGTGCCATGAAAGGTGGCGCAACCGCCGCCGAATGCGTGGTGCGCGAAGGTGACGAATTCTCCACGCTGGTGCGGCTCGGCCAAGTCGAAACTCTCAAAGAATCTGGATCGCGATCCATTGGCGTGCGCGTGTTTAACGGCCAGCGAGCCGCCAGCACATATTCGAGCGATTTTTCAGCAGGCAGCCTCGACCGAATGGTAAAGTCCGCGCTGGAGCTCTCAAAGATCACCTCCGAAGATCCATTCGGTGGAATTCCGGAGCCTTCACAGCTTGGTTCACTCACCGCCGACCTCGATCTTTATCACGAAGACGTTTACTCCCTGCCGGGGCAGGAGCGAATCGAATACGCCCGCCGCGCCGAAAAAGCCGCGCTCGACTTTGACCCCCGTATTAAGAATTCTGAAGGCGGATCGTTCGATGCCGCCACCGGGCACAAAGTTCTAGCGAACTCGCACGGGTTCGTCGGGGAATACCGGCGGTCTTATTGTTCGATGGCGGCGGTTCCGATTGCGCAGACCGATGACGGTGGAATGCAGCGCGATTACTGGTTCTCGGTAGCGCGCACTCTTTCGAAACTCGATTCGCCGGAGCAGGTCGGCAAAGTAGCGGCAGAGCGGACGCTGCGCCGGTTGGGCGCGCGCAAGGCGAAGACCGCGCAGGTGCCGATCATCTTCGATCCCATGGTCGCGACATCGATTCTCGAACACATTTTCGAGGGGATCAACGGCGATTCGGTTTATCGCGGGGCCTCGTTTCTGGCGGGGAAGCTGGGCCAAAAAATTGCCGGCGACAACGTCACCATTATCGACGATGGAACGATTCGCGGAGGCTTCGGCAGCAGCCCGTTCGATGGTGAAGGTGTGCCCACGCGTAGAACCGTGGTGATTGAAAATGGACTACTGAAATCGTATCTGCTCAATACTTACACGGCGAAGAAGCTTGGCCTCGCGACCACGGGAAATGCATCGCGTGGACTGGCAGGAACTCCGGGGATTGGGCCGGGAAATTATTTTCTACAGCCGGGGACCAGAACGCCGAAGCAGATGATTTCCGACATTAAAGAAGGGCTCTACGTGACCGAATTTTTGGGGCATGGGGCAAATCTCGTGACCGGCGATTATTCCCGGGGAGCCTCCGGGTTGTGGATTTCCGGCGGAGAGTTTGCTTATCCGGTGGAAGAGATTACGGTGGCGGGAAATCTGAAAGAAATGTTCTTCAACATTTCCGAAATCGCCAACGATCTGGAATTTCGCGGCAGCGTCGCAGCGCCAACCCTGCGGGTTGATGGACTAACCGTCGGCGGAGAATAATTCAGTTCTATAATTTGCTCCTATGCGATTTGCTAAGATCGTGTTTTGGATCGCTGGCATGTGGGGCGTCGTAGTTCTTGCGCCTCTTTATTTCATGTTCGACTTAATCGGCCGTCAGGACCCTCCGCCGATCACCCATCCCGGCTTTTACTACGGCTTTGTCAGTGTGGGATTGGCCTTCCAGATTGCATTCATCGTGATTGCCCGCGATCCAGTGCGCCTTCGTCCCATGATGGTTCCTTCCGTGCTCGAAAAATTCGGCGCTGGCGGTTCCTTCGTGGTGCTCTATCTCCAGCATCGCCTGACTCCTGGAGACCTGGTGCTGGGTTGCGTGGATCTGCTGTTTGGCGTGCTGTTCCTGGCTGCGTTCTTCAAGACCAGCAACTAGCGCTCGATAGTACAATCGACTTGCATGGGCGGCTTCATCCAGCCAACTCCAACCACCGAAGAACCAGATTCCAGTCGGCGCATTATTTTCATTGCCGTCAGCAGCGTCATCGTCATTGCCCTGGTTGGCGCTTTTCTTCTGCGTGGCCAGCCGAAGGGCGCTTCCGGACCGCCGCCCTATGCAACCAACCTCAAGCTTTCTGATTTCAAAATGAGCGCGGCGGAAAATTTCGTGGGCGCAACGGTTAGCTATGTGGATGGAACCGTCACCAATGCGGGCGACAAAACCGTCAGTCATGCTGCGGTCGAAGTGCAATTCAAAGATGACCTGGGCCAGCTTGCGCAACGTGAAGATATTCCCCTGCAACGACTGAAAACGGACGGTCCGTATCCGGAAGCAGTGGACTTCAGCCTTGCCCCCCTCGGCCCCGGTCAAAGCGCGACGTTTCGCTTGACGTTTGAAGGCATCTCCGCGCAATGGAACCATCAGGTCCCGGAGATTCAGATCACTGATGTTTCGGTAAAGTAGAAAATTCTCACCCGTGACGCTCACCGCGTCATCCGCGACCACTCCCGCTGTGTCATCCCGAGCGCAGCAAGGGACCCTGGTTTCTGGCTTGGTGCATCTGAGCGCGGGCAAACACCGGGGTCCCTTGCTGCGCTCGGGATGACAGCCGCGAGCCTCTGGGAAATCATGAAACTCGATACAATGTCCACATGATCGAAACGAAACCATTCCGCCTGACCGAGTCGGTAAAAGCCGCTGGATGCGCCTCCAAACTAAGTCCGGCCGTACTCGATAAAGTGCTCGGCAGGTTGCCCAGGCAGTATGACCCGAATGTTTTAGTCGGTTTCGACCATGCCGACGACGCCGGGGTGTACCAAATTTCCGCCGATCAGGCGATCGTGCAGACCGTGGACTTTTTCACTCCGGTCGTCGACGATCCTTACACCTTCGGCCAGATCGCCGCCACCAATGCCTTGAGTGACGTTTACGCCATGGGCGGAAAGCCAATCACTGCGCTGGCTTTGGTCTGCTTCCCGGAAAAAGCGGAATTGGAAATTCTGGAACGTATTTTGGCAGGCGGTTTATCGAAGATGTTTGAAGCCGGATGTGTGGTAGTCGGCGGCCATAGCATTCGCGACGACGAACCAAAATTTGGATACGCCGTCACCGGACTGATCGATCCCAGGAAAATTCTCGCCAACGCTGGCGCACTGCCCGGCGATGTGCTTCTCTTCACCAAAGCACTGGGCACAGGCGTGATCTCAACCGCGATCAAAAAAGGTAAAGCGGAATCTGCGTGGATCGATGCTGCGGTGCAATCCATGACCACGCTGAACCGGCGCGCCGCCGAGGTCATTCAGCACGGGACCTTCCGCATCCACGCTATGACCGACGTCACCGGCTTTGGCTTGATCGGACATGCGCGCGAGATGGCGCTGGCCAGCGATGTGGCCTTTCGATTTTTCTCGAAAAATATCCCCATTTTGCCGGGAGCGCTGGAATGCATTGGCGCCGGCTTTATTCCCGGCGGCCTCAACAACAATCGCGATTTCGCCGAATGTCTGGTCGGTTACGAAGATGGAATCGCAGACGACCTGAAAACACTTCTCTTCGATCCGCAAACTGCCGGAGGCCTGCTGATCTCGGTCGCACCCGAGGATTCCGTGCAGTTCATGCAGTCGCTCAATGCCGCGGGAGTTTCAGCGGTTCAAATCGGCGAAGTGGTGGCACGCACCAAGCCGCTGATCACCATCCAACGCTAAGCGCTGCCCAACCACGGTTCAGCGCTCGGTGCGCCATCGCGCCGTTCAGCTAATAAATTCCGCCCATCGAAGCCTGCGGTTGGTGCATCTCTATAAGTGGAACATCTCTATAAATTGTGCGGCAATCGTTCTAATTACTTCTGCAAGGAGTCATTATGCAATTTCGTGAACTTGAGCGCAGCGGACTGAAAGTCTCGGCTGAGGGCCTCGGCTGCATGGGAATGTCGGAGTTTTACAGTGGACGCGACGACGATGAATCCATTGCTACGATTCATCGGGCTATCGAACTCGGCATCACTTTTCTCGACACTGCGGATGTCTATGGCCCCTATAAAAATGAAGAACTGGTCGGAAAAGCTATTAAAGGAAAGCGCGACAAAGTTGTTCTGGCAACTAAGTTTGGCATTGTGCGCGACCCGGCGAATCCGAATGTGCGCGGCGTGAATGGGAAAGCTGATTACGTCCGGCGATCCTGTGAAGCCAGCTTGAAGCGCCTCGGCGTGGAAATGATCGATCTTTATTACCAGCATCGCGTCGATCCCAATACGCCGATTGAAGAAACGGTTGGCGCGCTCGCGCAATTGGTTAAGCAAGGAAAGATCCGGCATATAGGGCTTTCGGAGGCTTCCCCGCAGACCTTGCGTCGGGCGGCAAAAGTCCATCCTATTACTGCACTGCAAACCGAATATTCGCTGTGGAGCCGGGAACCGGAGGAGGAGATTCTGCCGGCCTGCCGCGAACTTGGCATTGGATTTGTCGCCTACAGCCCGCTGGGACGAGGCTTTCTGACTGGGCAATTCAAGCGCTTCGAGGATTTCCCGGAGGACGACTACAGGAGATTTTCGCCACGATTTCAGGGCGAGAATTTCCAGAAGAATCTTGACCTGGTGAATCGCGTCGAAGAAATCGCAAAGGAGAAGAGTTGCACCCCTGGACAGTTGGCTTTGGCCTGGGTACTGGCGCAGCATAAAAACATTGTTCCTATCCCGGGAACCAAACGCCGCAAATATCTTGAACAGAATGTTGCCGCACTGGATATCAAGCTGAGTGACGAAGATCTTCGCGGGCTGAACGAGATTTTCCCCACGGGCGCAGCCGCCGGTCAGCGCTATCCCGAACACATGATGAGTATGGTGAACGGTTAGGATTTTTCTCTGGCCGAAAAAAATAAAGGGCGGCCATCAGGCCGCCCTTTTTAATTAAAACCGAGAATCGACTTTATGCTCGCGCGGGGCTTTCGCCGCCTTTCGCGATACCGCGGCCGGGCTCCGGTTTCAGAACTTGCTGCACGCCGTCATCCGGCTTGGAAGGCAACTTCATTGGAGGTAGTTCCTTGCCCTCCACCAGCAACATCACTTCGGAGGCATCCAGCACTTCCCGCTCCAGCAACGCGCCGGCAATCTTTTGCAGCGTATCGGGATTTCCTTGCAGAATGTTCTTCGCCGTCTCGTATCCGTAGTTCACCAGCTTGCGAACTTCCCCATCGATCTTGATGGCGGTGTCTTCGCTGTAGTCACGGTGCTGGCTGATCTCGCGCCCCAGGAAAATCTGCTCTTCTTTCTTGCCGAAAGTCAGCGGTCCAAGGTCGCTCATGCCCCACTCACAGACCATCTTGCGCGCCATTTCGGTGGCCCGCTCAATATCATTGCCTGCGCCCGTGCTCATCTGGTTGAGGAATAATTCCTCGGCCAAACGTCCACCCATCAGAATCGCCAAGTCGGTTTTCAAATACTCCTTGGTGTAATTGTGGCGGTCGTCGATTGGCAGTTGCATGGTCACGCCCAGCGCCATTCCGCGAGGAATGATCGTGACCTTATGCACCGGGTCGGAGCCGGGTAGCTTGGCTGCAACCAGCGCATGCCCAGCTTCATGGTAGGCAGTGACTTTCTTTTCCTCGTCGGAAAGAATCAGCGACTTACGCTCCACGCCCATCAGGACTTTATCTTTGGCGACTTCAAAATCGAACATCAGAACGGCTTTGCGATTCTGCCGAGCCGCAGCTAATGCCGCCTCATTCACCATGTTGGCCAAGTCGGCCCCAGAAAATCCCGGGGTTCCGCGCGCAAGAACCGTGAGATCGACATCCTCCGCAAGAGGAATCTTCCGGGTGTGGACACGCAGAATTTCTTCGCGTCCGCGAACGTCAGGCCGGCTCACCACAACCCGGCGGTCAAAGCGGCCGGGCCGCAACAACGCGGGATCGAGCACATCCGGACGGTTGGTCGCGGCCATGAGGATCACTCCCTCATTCGACTCGAAGCCGTCCATTTCCACCAACAATTGATTCAGCGTCTGCTCGCGCTCGTCGTGCCCACCGCCCAGACCTGCTCCGCGATGACGGCCGACGGCATCGATTTCATCGATAAAGATGATGCAGGGAGCATTCTTCTTGCCCTGCTCAAACAGATCGCGCACACGGCTCGCGCCCACGCCCACGAACATTTCCACGAAGTCGGAGCCTGATATGGAGAAGAACGGAACGTTGGCTTCACCAGCCACGGCACGAGCCAGCAAAGTCTTACCGGTACCCGGAGGCCCGACAAGAAGCACTCCCTTAGGGATTCTCCCGCCAAGCTTTTGGAACTTCTGCGCCTCCCGCAGGAATTCGATAATCTCGCGCAGCTCTTCTTTCGCTTCTTCTACCCCAGCCACGTCTTTAAACGTGACTTTCTTCTGCTGCATCGATAGCAAACGCGCCCGGCTCTTGCCGAACGATAGAGCTTTGTTGCCGCCCGTCTGCATCTGGCGGATCATGAAGAACCACAAAGCTCCCAACAGAATGAGCGGCGCCCAGGTTCCGAGGAGCTGCAGCGGCCAGCTTCCGCTGTTGGCGTCGCGGATAGTCACCACGACTTTCTTGTCTCCCAGTTGCTTGATCATCTCGGAATCGTTCGCCGGGACCACGGTGTGGAAGGGAGTGCCGTCGGTGTATTTGCCGTGCAACTGCATGCCATCGATCAGCACGTCATGCACCTTGCTCTGATCCACATCACCCAGGAACTGGGAGAAGTTGATTTCTTTATCCTTCTGTCCACCGCGACCCTGCTGAATCACTTCCCACAACAGAAGGGCAGACAGCCCAATTACCAACCAGAATGCTACGGTTTTGACTGTCGAATTCACCAAGAAACTCCTAAGCAACAGGGGTACGATCTAAATACTGCGATTCAGCTACACCCTGGAATACACCAAACCTTGAGTGCTTCACACTAAATTAGATGCCGCCTCGAGGGATTTCGATAAGGAAAATCCCCAAGTTCCTTTATTCTACATTTTCTTGGGCAAAAAGGCGCGGACAAGGTGCCGAACTTAAGTCATCGGCGTGGCTGGGACTACCGCAAGATAAGGAATATTGCGATTTGTCTGCTCCACTGCGCCAAGCCCATAGCCGACCAGAAAAGCGTCATCCACCAGAAAGCCAAAGTAATCCGGCTGCAGCGCCACCCGGCGCGCCGACTGGCGGTCCAACAGCGTAACCAACTTGACCGAAGCGGCGCCTCTGGACCGTAAGTCGCTCATAAGAAATTCGCTCGTCACGCCGGAATGCACCAGTCCCTCAACCAACAGAATATGCTGGCCGCGAATATCTGGCTCGTGGCTGAAAAATATCTCCATCACCTCGCCCGCGGCTACCTCGCCTGCTGCGTTAGACGATTGCTTGCTGTATCTGGGCTTGATGAATTGGCAAATGACCGGAACGTCCATGGCGCGCACCAGATCTGCCATGAACATGAAGCCATTCTCCAGCACGGCGAGCGCCTGCACGGTCTGGCCTTGATAATCATCGGAGATGTGTCGCCCTAGTTCTTTAACTCGCTTTTGAATCTGTTCGGCGGCAATGACCTGCCGCAGCGGCTCGGATTTTGTTGGATTCATCGAACGACTGCCTCCAGTCTGTTGTTCCCCCGTGCCTGCGTTTGCGATTTGCTAGTTGAATTCACTATCAGATTCCTCTTCGGGTGCCTCCCGGATCAAAATCGCCCGTTCTCCGTCTCTGGCGCGAAGGCTCGCGGGTACCGGAAAACCTCGCATCCACAGAATATCCTGTCCGCTCGTCACAACCGGCCAAAGCCTGCGATCAGGTTGATGCACATGCCGCTCCTGCAGGAGTTCCTTTACTTTCTTCGGGGCCTTGGTGTGCGCTGGCCAAAAGCGGTCGCCTGCACGCCAGTTTCTGACCTTCAATTGCGGCAATAACTCAGCGCGAAGAAGTTGCTGCGGATTATACCCTGCCAAATCCGTTTCCGGAGGTAGCAGCAAAGCTTCGATTACTTCCCCTAGTTCGGGAATAAAAACACGCCCCGGCACCGGCAGCGGATATTCATAATCCGGCACGCGCTCCTGGCGCCGCAAGTCAGGTGTGAGGAAAACAATGGCCTCGGGCTCACCTACCATCTTCCAGCCCAAGGGAAGGGACAACTCTTTTCCTTGGGGCCCGTCTTCGGCCGCGAAGCGCAGAATTTCATCGATGTGCTTGAATTCCAGCGGAATCCTAGCCTGCTCCGCCACTGCCTTAATCACACGTCTTTGCACACCTCGCGGCTCAGTCAGCAGCCAGGGCCGGCTGATGGACGCATTCATCACCGCTGGCCCTCCCTCTTCAAGACGTGCCAGTAATTCCGGGTCGAGTGATTGCTGAAGCGAAGCCTGTTGAAGCGAAGCCCTTGAGTGAAGCCCAGAGATCTGCACCAGCGGCTGCGAATCGCCGAATCCCGGCAGTCCGCGCATCCACTCCGGCTGCGCCCACTGCACTACCGTGCCCAGCCAACCCGAAACTTCATTGTCCCAGTAATCTTCTTCATCGCGCGCGATCGTGGATAGTTCCGACAAGCTCTCCACCACCGCCGGATTGAACTCGCGTTCCAGCAGAGGCAGCACGAGTTTTCTCATGCGATTGCGCGTGAACTTCGAATCCACATTGCTTGAATCTTCCCGCCAAGGCTGTTTGAGATCGATCAGATATTTCTCCAAATCGTGCCGCCGAACGCTCAGCAGCGGGCGCACAATCTCGCCGCTCACGTTCCCATCCTCATTTTCGACCACCAGGCGCGGATGGATCCCTCCGAGCCCCCGCATTCCTGTTCCGCGGACTAGCCGCATCAGCACGGTTTCTGCCTGATCGTCGAGCGTGTGACCGGTGACGATCTTATCCAGAACTCCTCGCCGATCTTGTCCGTACCGATCTTGTCCGTACCGCTTTTCTTCTTGCCGATCTTGCTCTTGCCGATCTTGCTCTTGAAAGAGCGCGGCTTCAGCCACAGAACGGATCGGGAAGGGCACGGCTTCAGCCGTGCCGTCAAGTTCGCCCGAAGATTCGGGCTTTAGCCCCGGAGGGACGCTTTCGGGTGGCGCAGCGCTTTCAGCGCTGCGATCAGATGCTTGGACCTCTTGGGCTTCAGCCCCGGAGGATTCCTGGGCCTCTTCCTCTTCACTTGCGCCCAACAGCTCTCGAAAAAATCCATACCGCAACCCACGCGCAGCGGCTTCTAACCCCGCATGCTCCTCAGCAGCTAACTGCGCCGTATCGCCGCTCGCAGCATAAAACTCCAACCCAAACTCTCGCGCAAGGCCCGCAACGGATTCCTGATCCGCATCGGACTCCGCCCCGCGCAGCTTATGGTTGAAATGAACGACTGAAAGGACGATGCCGAGTTCGCTTCGCAGCTCCAGCAGCACCCGGAGCATCGCCACGGAATCGATCCCGCCAGAAACGGCAATCCCAACTCGATCTCCGGCACGCAGCAATTCCTCGCGACGGATGTGGCTCAACACGTTCTGCGCCAGGGGATGCACGGGAACATGGTATCGCAATGGCGAACTGGCGCTCGCCAGACAACCGAAAGCCTGCCCGAGCTTGCCGAAGGGGCCGGCTATCACCTACATGACCATCTATAATCCCGGACTTTTCTCCGCAATTAGCTTCTGAATCTTCGCCACAAACTCCGTCGCAGCCATGTCCTCGGTCTTTTCTTTCCCACGCGTGCGCACGTTCACCTTTCCCGCCTCGGCTTCTTTGTCCCCGACCACCAGGAGAAACGGAACCTTCTGCATGGCATGTTCGCGGATCTTGGCATTCATTTTTTCGTTGCGCGCATCCACTTCCACGCGCACGCCGATCGCCTTGAGCTGATCCGCAACTTTGTTCGCATAGTCCGCATGGCGCTCGCTGATCGGGATCAGCGCAACCTGCACTGGTGAGAGCCACACCGGAAATGCTCCCGCATAATGCTCGATCAGCACGCCGAAGAATCGCTCAATCGATCCATACAGCGCGCGATGCACCATGACCGGCTGCTTGCGCGAACCATCCTCGGCCACATATTCCAGGTTGAAGCGTTGCGGCAGGTTGAAATCGAATTGCACGGTCGACAGCTGCCACAGCCGCCCGATCGCATCCACCAGCTTGATATCGATCTTCGGCCCGTAAAATGCCGCTTCGCCGGGAATCGTCTTGTAGGGAATATTCAGACTCTGCAGCGCTTTCTCCAGCGAAGAGTTCGCCATGTTCCACTGCTCTTCAGTCCCGAGAAAACTCTTGCGGTCATTCGGATCCCAGGTCGAAAGCTCCACTTGAAACTGATCGAAGCCATACGCCTTCAACACCGCCAGCGCAAATTCGGTGCAGCCGACAATTTCTTTCTCCACCTGCTCGGGTGTACAGAAAATGTGCGCGTCATCCTGAGTAAAGCCACGCACCCGCAACAGCCCGTGCATCACCCCCGAACGCTCATAGCGGTACACCGTGCCCAGTTCGCCGTAGCGCTGCGGCAGGTCGCGATACGACTTCAGCGAATCCGCATAAATCAAAATGTGCCCCGGACAATTCATGGGTTTCAGCCGGTATTCGGCGTCGTCCAGTTCCATGGCGTCGAACATGTTCTGCCCGTAATATCCTTCATGTCCAGACGTAAAAAACAACTGCCGCCGCGCCACATGCGGCGTCACTACCAGCGAATAGCCACGCTTCAAATACTCCTCGCGCATCCAGTCTTCCATCTCTTTGCGGATGATGCCGCCCTTGGGATGCCAGAAGATCAGCCCCGGCCCGGCCAACTCCTGAATGGAAAACAAATCCAGCTGCTTGCCGAGCACGCGATGGTCGCGCTTCTTCGCCTCTTCAATCTGCTGCAGGTGGGCATCAAGATCCTTTTTCGAAAAAAACGACGTCCCGTAAATCCGCTGCAGTTGCGGATTCTTCTCGTCCCCCAGCCAGTACGCCCCGGCAATATTGAACAGCTTGAACGCCTTGATCTTCCCGGTGGAAGGAATATGCGGGCCGCGGCAGAAATCGGTAAACTTTCCCGTGCGATAAATGGAAATCTTTTCATCGGGCTTGGTGAATTGCTCGATGAAATGGCACTTCATGAAGTCGCCTTCTTTTTTGAACTCCTCCAGGCCCTCGTCGCGCGGCTTAAATTCGCGCGCGTAGGGAATATTCTGCTGCACCAACTCCTGCATCTTCTTTTCGATTTTTTCCAGATCGTCGGGAGTAAACGCGGTCGGCCGGTAGAAGTCGTAGAAAAATCCGCTCTCGGTCGCGGGGCCGTGCCCCAGCTTCGTCTCGGGAAAAAGCTCCAGCACCGCCGCTGCCAGCAGATGCGCCGACGAGTGCCGGTATACCTCTAACGATTCCGGATCCTTTTCGGTCAACAATTTAAGATCGGTATCTTTTTCCAGAGGCTTGGTCAGGTCAATGAGATCGCCGTTGGTTTTGGCCACCAGCGCCGCATCCGCCAGTCGCGGGCTAATCGACTTCGCAATATCGAGCGCAGTCGTCCCTGAGGGAACGTCCTTCACGCTTCCGTCCGGAAGCTTTACATGAATGCTGTCTGCCATAAGTTTGAGTACCGCAGGTGAATGAATCTTTCAGTTTATTGGAGGGACGGAAGAGGGTCAAACGCGTGCTTGGCAGCTCGCGTAACGAAAGATTGGTATCAGGAATGAGATTTGTATCAGGGCCTGCCTTCAGGCGTGCCGCCAATCACGCTCGATTGACGGCACGCCTTCAGGCGCTGTTAGACCACATCCCTCACATGCGTCGCCACATACCAGATGTTCCCAAACGGATCCGTCACTGCCGCGTTGCGATCCCCATAAGGCTGGTCGGTTGGCTCCTGCTTTGAAGTGGCGCCCGCCGCCAGCGCCCGCCGATAGGCCGCGCCGCAATCCGGCACATACACATAGAACATCGACTCCATGGGCTGGTAAGGCCCGTTGGCCTCGCCCATTTCAATATAGGTGTCGCCAAATCTCATCATCGCGTGATGAATCACTCCATCCGGCGAGGCATGCGTCTCCATCTCCTCTGCTCCAAAAGCCCGCTTCAGGAACTGGATCATCGGCTGCGCCCGCAGCGGGTGCATATATGCCTGCACATCCGGCGCTCCTTCCCACTTGTAGTTCCCTTGCGTGCGGGTCGCGATATACCAGAAATTTCCGAACGGATCTCTCACACTCGCGCCGCGCTCGCCGTAAGCATGATCCTGCGGAGCCGTGATTATCGTTGCGCCCGCCTGTAAAGCCTTGCGGTACGTGGCATCTGTGTCCTTCACATAAACGTGCAAGGCCGCCTTCATTAATTTACCGGTGAACTCGCGCCCCGGAACTCCGCCGCCGATCATCAGCATGGTATCGCCCATGCGCGCTTCGCCGTGCAGCCCGCCCACCGGACCGACGACGCGCTCCGTCTCCTCCGCGTCAAATGCTGCCTTGGCAAAATCCAGCAGCGCCCCGCCATCCTCGGCCACCAGGTAGGGAGTTAGCGTGCGGAAGCCGCGCGGTATCGGATCGACCTTCGGCTTGCCGCCTCCCTGCGCTGGAAGCTGCCCGCTCTCCGGCCCTCTCGTCATCCCCTCCATGCGCCGATGCATCTCCTCCACCGACAATTCTTCCGTCACCGTGGAAATGCTCCATGTGTAGCCGAAAGGATCAAGAAACGTTCCTTCACGACGGCCGTAAAACTGATTCTTAATCGGCAGGATCGTCTTCAAGCCCGCCGCCACCGCTCGTTCGGCGAAAGAGTTAACGTCATCGACCTGGAGCGAGAGCAGCACCGGGGAAGAACCCAGGGTCTCCGCGCTGAACCTTCCGCCCTCGGGCCACTCCTCTGTTAGAAAAAGAGTCGAGCTTCCAATAACAATCTCGGCATGCGGGATGTCTCCGCCCACCTCAAAACGCGACTTCTCCTCAGCCCCAAACGCTTGTTTGTAGAACTCGATCGCCTTCGCTGCATCTTTGAAAGTTATTCTCGGTGTCGCCGTTGTGCTGACGGCTGCAACCGGCTCCGCAAGGGTGCTCATAGTCTTTTCTCCTCTCAATTCAGATTTCGTTAGTTTAGATTTCAATCGTGCCTTAAATCCCTCGGTCGGCAGATCGCGCAAGCCCGCTGCCACGCGCAGCAATCCTTCCATCTCAGCGTCCAGCTTGAGCTTGCTGCCATCGTTACGCGCCAACATTGCATCCACGGCGCGATTCAGCCGCTCCGCTGTTTTTCCCTCGTTCCGTTCCGGTCCCAGAGAGCGCTTAGGCATTGGCACCCTCCATGCGCGCTTTCAAGCTGCTCAGCGCGCGGAATTGTAACTGCTTCACCGCGCCTTCCGTCTTGCCAATCTCCTTGGCCACTTCCTTAATGCTCTTCTGCTCCACAAACCGCAGCACCACCACCCTGCGCTGCTCGTCCGGTAAAATCTTTACCAGACGAAACAAAGTTGCCCGTCGCTCCACTTCCTCGTATTCCCCGCCCGCAGCCTCGACCGCTCCGATCTGCTCCGCATCATCCCCAGTGGCCAGCGGCTCGCGCCCCAACCGCTGCCAGCGGTCTGAAATCAAGTTCGCCGCAATCCGGTATAACCACGCCGCGAACGGAATTCCCCGCCACTCATACTTGTGCAAGTTGGCCAGCGCATGATGAAACACCTCCGAGGTCACATCCTCGGTCTCGGCCCGATCCCGCACCCGCCGCACTACATACGCATACACCCGCTCAAAATGATTCTCGTAAAGCTCCGCAAAGCGCGCAGGATCGCTCTGCGCTGCCTCGACCAGAAGCCGGTCATCCGCTTCTTTCTTCAGAGCCTTCAACGAGTTCTCCGTGCGGAGTAGTCTTACATGAAGGATAACGGGAGCCCGCAGAAAAAAGTTACGGTAAGTTTTCGGGGATCGGATGGCACCTCTGGTAAACGCGCGTGAGTATAGGTGTCTCCGCCGGGGGCCGGGTGCCCCATTTCTCGCGTACGTTGCGAGAAGTGGCGAGCGACGCAACTCCGTCCTGCCGATGCCAAAAATTCACAAACCCTGTGTGACGTCCAACCTTGCAAGCACTCGCAATCTGCGTCATCATCGACCCAAATCAGCACCCAGCTCTTTGAAATCCGAATAAGCGTTAATAAGGTAATAAGGCTAATAAGGAAATAAGGCAATAAGGCCTCCTAAATCATTTATCCGCAATATTTTGCGAATAAATTATTTCGATTCAAGATTTTAGCTGGATCTCAAGCGAGATCTTGCGTCGTAACCTCCCTGAATCCAAAGATTTAGGAGCTTGATCCGGAAAATAAGTTTGATCTGGATTTCGGCACGAACGAAGAGAGCCAGGGGCAAATTTAGGTCGAGAATGTAGCTGGCGCGTAGTAGAGATCCTCAAGGGCCTTCTGCACTTTGGCCGAAACCGCTTCCATATCCCTCAGTGTCAGCCCGATTGTGGAGATCGGCTCCCCTACCCGCATTTCCAGCGGTCGGGACTTGATGTGGTAAGTATCCATCGGCAGCAGTTCGTAGGTACCTACCAGCGCCACGGGAACAATATCCACTTGGGCTTTGATCGCGAGGAAAAATGCTCCCGGCAGAAAAGGCTTAATCTCGCCATCTGGTGTGCGTCCGCCCTCGGGATAAATCACCAGCGGCATCCCCGCCTTCAGGCTTTTCACCGCCGAGCGAATCGCCGCAATTGAATTCGTGGGCTTCTGCTGATCAATACAGACCTGGCCCGACCGCTTCAACTGCCAGCCCACCACGGGATACACCAGCAATTCTTTTTTGAAGACAATGCGGAATTGAAAGGGGAGGTAAACGTACAGGACCGGGATGTCCATGGCCGACGCGTGATTCACCGCATAGACATGCGCCTTCGAAGTATCGATTCTGTCGAGTCCGGTCACCTTCACCGGAGACATAATCGTCTTCATGATCAGCCACGACCAGGTCCGCGAAAACCAGTGCAGACGCCGCCCGCTCTTGTCGAACATCCCTCCGGGAAGAGCGACGATCCCGAGAACCAATGTGTAAAGCCAGATCAGAGGATCAAAAATGAAATAGGATCGCAGCCGGCTCAGCCATCCATAAGTTACGCCCGGCAATTCATGCGGACTGCGACGGGGCGCCGCGACTGATCCCGCATCCGTCTCTTGCGGCTCTACCTGCAATGATGAATTCACTTCCGGCACTCTTCTATTTTAGGGGAAAACCGTCCCCGCCTATCAGATTTCCGCGCCAATAATCCGCATGACTTCGCCGACCAGATAAATCGATCCTGTGATCACCACGACCGCCTTGCCAACAGCCAATTCTCGCGCCCGCTGTAAAGCGCCTGTGACGTCTTCAACGGCTTCAACCTCAACCGCGGTGCGAGCCGCAGCTTTCTGAATCTCCTCCGGGGAAGCGGCGCGTGGATTATCCGGCCTGGTCGCAATCACGCGGTCCGCCAAAGGGAACAGAATCTCCGTCATCTCTGAGATTGCCTTGTCCCGCATTGCGCCGAAAAGAAAAATCAGCGACCGGTCTTCATAGCGCTCCGAGAGGGCCGACCGCAGCGCCCACGCTCCCGCCGGATTATGCGCCACGTCAATTACGATTTCCGGCCAACCCGGCGCGGCGATCACTTGAAACCGTCCGGGCCACTGCGTCTTGCGGATGCCGCGCTCTACGCTGGCGGCTGTAATGCCACTGAATCCCTGCTGATTCAGCTCCACGGCTGCGGCAATCGCCAAGGCGACATTCCGCAACTGATGGCGTCCCACCAATCGCGTCTCCACCAGAATCTGCCCGCCCATAACCTGTAGCGGATATCGATAGACATCTCCCGCCGTACTGCGTCCGGAATCAGGCACGCGGTAGTCGGCACTTCCAGGAGACACAGGCGGCACGTAGGGCACAGCATTCACGCCCCGGGCGGCCAGATCCATGATCGTATTTCCGATCACATCATTGGCCTCCGGTTGCTGGGGCAGCGTCACCACTGGAACTCCGGCTCTGACAATCCCGACCTTCTCGCGAGCGATCTCGCTCACGGTCTCGCCGAGATACTTCTGATGATCGAGCGAGATATCGGTAATCACGCTAATCCGAGGATCCACCACATTCGTAGCATCCAATCGTCCGCCCATGCCGACTTCCAATACCGCAAGATCGACTTTCTCATTGGCGAAATGCTCGAATGCAATGGCCGTCATCATTTCAAAGAAGCTGGGATGCCAGGGCAACTCGCCGCTTTGAACCAGGCTCTCAGCCGCACGGTCGATTCCCTCATGAAGCTGGGCAAATTGTTCGTCGCTGATCTCCTGGCCGTTGACGCGAATCCTTTCGTTAATTCGCACCAGGTGGGGCGAAGTATAGAGGGCAGTTTTCAAGCCGGACTCGCGCAAGATCGAAGCCAGCGTGGCCGCCGTCGACCCCTTGCCGTTGGTTCCGGCGATCAGAACGCTGGGAAATCTTCGCTCCGGATGATCCAGCGCCGCGAGCAAAACCCGCATATGAGCCAGGTCGAATTTGTGCGCGGGCGCCTGGGCGAGTTCGTGCCCCAGGGTGAACATTTGCGCGACTGCGGTTTCATAGGACATTGGAAAACGATGAGCGCTCACTTTTTTGACTCGGCTGGTATCTTCGGATTCAAATCCCGCAATGCAAGCGTTCGAAGAATGCTCTGCTGAGGGAGTCGATGCCGACAGCGGTTTTCAGGCCGCCATAAAATCCAGCGCCCGCGCGATATAAGGCTTGAGTTCTTTGCGCGGCACGACCGCGTCCAGCATTCCATGCTGCAGGAGAAACTCGCTGCGCTGAAATCCGGCGGGGAGCTTCTGGCGGATCGTCTGCTCGATGACGCGGGGTCCGGCAAATCCGATCAGCGCGCCAGGTTCCGCAATGTTCAAATCTCCCAGCATGGCGAAAGAGGCGGTCACGCCGCCGGTAGTTGGATCGGTAAGCACCGAAATGAATGGAACCTTAGCCTTATCCAATCTCCCCAGCGCGGCGGAAATCTTGGCCAGTTGCATAAGGCTGATCACGCCCTCCATCATCCGTGCCCCGCCGGAAGCGGAAACGATAATCAGCGGCGTTTTCGAATCGAGCGCGCGCTCCACTGCGCGTGTAATCATCTCGCCAACAACCGCGCCCATGCTTCCGCCAATAAAGGCATACTCCATCACACTGGCAACCACCGGCCGGCCCAACAGCTTGCCTTGCGCGTTGATTACAGCATCGTTCAGTCCGGTATCGGCTTGCGCCTGCCGCAGGCGCGACGAGTAGGGCTTCAAATCCACGAATTTGAGCGGATCGGTAGAGGAAATGTTTCCATCCGAAGTCTCGTACTGATTATCATCCAGAAGCTGCGCCAGCCTGGTCCGGGCGTCGATGCGAAAGTGCTTGTCACATTTGGGGCAAACGCTCAGATTCTCTTCCAAATCCTTTTTCCAGATGATCTGGCGACAGCCCTCACACTTCACCCACAAGCCTTCGGTACGAACCGTCTTCTTTCCCGAGGTATCCAGCTCTCCGGCTTCGCGCTTGAACCAAGTCATAAGAAATTGTTGATTTTGTGATTGATGATTGATGATTGATGATTAAAAACCCTGCCACGACTTTTAATCATCCGTACTCAGTAATCCTGGCACATCTACGATCACAACACATCCGTCATGATCGGAGTTTTGATTCTACTAGAGGTTTGACGATATGGGCGGGAAGTTATAACCATCCACGCCGGCATTTTGAGGATTACGCCGGGCGCAGATATAGCGAAGCCTGCTGATTTGTGGCCCGAGTAGGCTCTTCGAGAGAGAGCTTCTCAATCATATGCGGGCTTATGCTTGCGGTTTCTGCCCGGAAAACTTTCACCCCTAAGTGCGTTTAGGTGGAGGATCCCGCATCGCGTTTCGACGGGGATTTCGCGGTCGAACTCTGATCCTCCGAACCTTCCAGCAGCGGAGCCGCTGTGCGCAGGGCTTCGACTTGCCGCTTTACCTTGGCCAACTCTTGTTCTTTCGATCGCAGTAACTCCATTACATCTCTCATGAAATTCATTCTCCGATGATTGCGCTTGCAGATTGCTCTTGCAAAATGATACCGGGCAACCTGCAGTTTCAATTAATGTAGGCCGATCATCGTTCGATAACAACTCACGAATGGGCACGTTGCGCTTTTCCGGGTTCTAGTGTCCGGAATGATAAGGATGACCTTTCATAATGGTAAACGCTCGATACACCTGCTCCAGCAAGATCACGCGAGCCAGTTCATGCGCCATGGTCATCTTGCCGAGAGAAATGACCTGTTGCGCTGCGTTGCGTGTGGCATCGCTAAAGCCGTCCGCCGGTCCAACCGCAAAGATCAAGGGCAACGGATTACGATCCTGATAGTTTCGAAGAAATTCGGCGAATTCCTCGGAGGAAAACTGCTTTCCTCGTGAGTCCATCACCACCAGAGTTGACTTGCTACCGAGCTGCTTGCTTTTGGTTGGTCCATTCTTCGAGGAGGTGGTTCGTCCGGATAATTGCAGCAGCGCGTTTTCGTCGCGCAGCGCCAGTCCTTCCACGGGGACATAGCGTTGAATCCGCTTCAGATACTCAAGGGTCAGCGCCTGCACCGCCGGCTCTTTCGGCTTCCCGATCCATGCGATCTTGATCTTCACGGGAGATGGACTTACTTCGTTCCAGAGGCCAGTAGCACCGAGGCTCCAAATTTAATTCGCAGCGAGCACATCTTGATGAAGCTGGGGCCAGTAGCTTTCAGAAACACGCTGAAATTGGATTTGGAAGAAATCGCCATACTGAACATAGTGAGCGTAGCAAGTTAGAGGGAGCCCTATGCTTTTTTGCGAACCGAACGTGTTGCGGCAGCACGCTTTCGCGGCGCAGCTTTTTTCTTGAATGCGCTCTTTGTCCTCGTAACCGTTTTCAATTCCGAGGGTTCAAGCCGCTTCGCAGTTTTCCATAAACGTTCGAGGTCGTAGTACTTGCGGGCCTTCTCGGAAAAGACATGGACGATGAAATCGACGTAATCGACCAGTATCCATTCTGCCTGTTTGTAGCCCTCCACGTGGGCCGGACGCAGACCCGCCGTTTTCAGGCGCAGCTCGACCTCGTCGGCGATGGCCTGAACCTGCCGCGGGTTGGTTCCGCTGCACAGCACGAAGTAGTCGGTGAATGCTCCAGAACCTTTCTCCATCTCCAAAATAGAAAGTTCTTCGGCTTTTTTGTCGAGGCAGGCCTGAATGGCCGCCGCTACTTGTTGCTTTAACTCATTCTTTTTCATGCAGAAAATTTCAGTCGCTCAAAGTTGGCTGTTAGTCCCTTGCTGGCCGTTTGCCGTTTGCCGTTTGCCGTTTGCCGTTCGTCGTTCGTAGAAGCTCCGTTGTTGAGCTCCTATTGTAAACGACGGAATTCCCACCTGAAGGCAGCGGCAGGAAATTGTTGATCCGTAATCTGATTTCTTGCGCACGGCCAACGACTAACGACCATTGCCTAACGGCCGTCTTCATACAACCCCATCTTCTTGATGTACTCAGCAACCGGGGGTTCCACGAAGCGAAGCAGTGGCTTGCCTGCGGCTGCAGCTTCGCGAATCGCGGTTGAAGAGATCGGCTGATGAACTTCATCCAGCAAGTGAACTGTCACTCCCCTGAGCGCTAACGTTCCCCTCGCCGCCTGCTTGTGAAAAGGCTTGGTGACTTCCGCTCTCGGGCGCAGGCTGGCTGGCAAGGCGTTCGCCACATCGGCCAGTGAATATCCCGGCCTGCTGGCGACCACAAACTCGCATTCTCGAAATAGTTCTTCGGACTGATGCCATTTCGCGATGTCCTTGAATGCATCGATTCCAATTAGGAGGAAGATACGGTCGGTCTTTTTGAGCGTTTGCCTGAGTAGTTTGAGGGTATCGATTGTGTAGTTGGGCTCGGGACCAGCAGCCTTTTTCGCTCCCCCTTTACTGAGACTTACGACCTGGACTTTCTCGGGCGATTCCAAGAGGGATGGAAGGAATTGCTTCTCGTCGAGCGTCGCCAGACAGAGCATGGCATAGCGGTGCGCGTATGGAGATAAAGGTTCGCGCTGCTTGTGCGGCGGCACATTTGCCGGTACGAACAAAATGCGTCCGAGCTTGCAATGCTCGCGCGCGGCACGCGCTAGGGCCAAATGCCCGCGGTGAATCGGGTCGAAGGTTCCACCAAAAAGACCGATGTTCATGCGTCCGCTTAGTGTCCACGTTTGCGGGTAAAGTTGGCAAGCGCAATCGCGCAATCTAATCCATGGTTAATTGCTAATTGCTAATTGATGATTTCTGATTGTTGATTAAAGGCGGGATGCAAGGGTTTTCAATCGCGCAATCAACCATCAGCAAATGCCTCCTGCCCATTGCCCGATTGCCCGCTTATTCCCCTGCCCGTTTGGCCGCCCTGGGCTACGTACCAAGAAATACACCTCCCGCGAATTTGGACTGAACTCCTGTAATCTTTCGCATCTAAAGGAACAGCACTAGCCTAGCAACATGCGAGTACCCCTCTCCCTACTCAGCATTAAACCTACCCGTGCGCCTATTCTCCGCTACGGCGTCGCAGTACTCAGTACCACGCTGGCTCTAATCCCTGCCCTGCTGTTGCCGAACATCGCCGAAAGCCGGCTCGCCGTCTTCGCGGTCGCGGTCATGGTCAGCGCCTGGTATGGCGGATGGAAACCCGGGTTGGTGGCCACCTCGTTCGCGCTGACGGTGAGCGCGTATTTTGCATTTTCAACCCGGCAAAATGCGGCGCAATTCCACTCAACCATGATCCGCCTGGCTTTATTTTTTGTCCTGGCGATTCTGATTTGCTGGCTCAACGCGGCACTGCGCGCCACCCAGGAGAGCCTGCGGCGATCCGAAATCAATTTCCGTTCCCTGGTGACAAACGCCCCGTATGGCATTTGCCGCTGTGATTCGTACGGCCAAATTCTGGATGTGAATCCGGCGTGGCTAGCTGCCCTGGGATATTCCTCGGCGGATGAGCTGTTGGGAAAGCACCTTGCCATTCTCTATAGCGATACTCAGCAATGGTTTGAACTGGCGGATCGCCTGCGCTCGGCCGCTCCTTTCACAGGGATGAGCGTCGAGTGGGTTCGCAAGGACGGCAGTCCGGTCGCGGTTCGGGTGTCGGGACGTTCTGTGTATGGCGCACGAAAAGAAAAAACATTTGAGCTCTTCGCCGAAGACGTGACCGAGCGCCGCGGCCTTGAGCAACAGCTTCGCCAATCGCAGAAGATGGAAGCTGTTGGCCGCCTGGCGGGCGGCATCGCGCATGACTTCAATAATCTGCTGATGGTGATCTCGGGTTATTCGGAATTCCTGCTGGACCGCATCGGTTCGGATCCCGCTCTTCGTGCTCCCGCACAAGAGATTGCCAGTGCCGCGCAGCGCGCTTCTTCCCTAACGCGCCAACTGCTCGCGTTCAGCCGCAAGCAAATGCTGGCACCCACGGTTCTCGACCTCAACGCGGTGGTAACCGAAAACCTGAAGATGCTCACCCGTGTGATCGGGGAAGATATCGATCTCGTAATGGTTCCGGCTTCCGGGCTGGGCGCGGTTCGCGCGGATGTTGGACAGATCGAACAGGTCATTATGAACCTTGCCGTCAACGCCCGCGATGCCATGCCTTCCGGCGGTAAGCTTACGATAGAAACTTCCAATATCTCGCTCGACGAAGAGTACGCGCGTTTCCATGCCCCGCTGCGCGCCGGGGAGTACGTTTTGCTTTCCATCAGCGACACCGGCTTCGGCATGGATTCGGAAACTCAGTCGCACATCTTCGAACCCTTCTTTACCACCAAGGGGCCGAAGGGGACGGGGCTGGGTCTTTCCACGGTTTACGGCATCATCAAGCAAAGCGGCGGATACATCTGGGTTTCCAGTGAAACCGGCAAGGGCACCACCTTCAAGATTTATTTGCCGAAGGTTGCGGAACCGGTGGAAACGCCTGTCCACCTGGCCTCGACGGCGGACAATACCGTCACGGAACCGGGAACTGAAACAATTCTTCTTGCGGAGGACGAAGCGAATCTGCGCTACCTGGCGCGGCAGTTCCTGGAGAAACAAGGCTATAGGGTGATTGAAGCAGCGGACGGCGCGGTCGCGATGCAGATCGCGGTCGCTCATGAAGGTGTGATCCATTTGCTGCTGACTGACGTGATCATGCCGGGCATGAATGGGAAGGAGCTCGCGCAGCGAGTTTCAGAAATTCGCCCCAACACCAAAGTGCTTTATATGTCCGGCTATACGGAAAACGTAATCGGACACAACGGCACGCTGGAAGCCGGAGTTCGTCTGCTGCAAAAACCGTTTACCCTGCAGGATTTGAAGATGAAAGTGCGCGAAGTGCTCGATTCCACGCCGACGCTTGACGTCGACACTCCGGCGAGAGCAAGAGCGGCCCAGGCGATGGGCCGAGGACGTGAACAAACGTCACCTTCCAGGGCTCCGCGGTTTTATCTGCAACTACCTCTGAAATACCGGCGGCTAGACGAAGAGAATTGGCATGACGGCGAAACCCGAAACATCAGCCGGTCAGGCCTGCTGTTCCAGGCGGAAGACGTTTTGCAGCCTGCGATGCAACTGGAAATAAATTTGGTGTTGCCCGCCGAGATCGCCGGACTTTCTCCCACTGAAGTGATCTGCCGGGGAGAAATCGTGCGTACGGTGAAATCCACAGCAGAAGAAATGCCGCCAGCGTTGGCCGCGAAGATTCTGCAATACCACTTTCAGCATGGGTCGCAGTTGCCGAGGGCGTAAGGGGAAGCGCGCTAGCTAACTTGCTTCTTGGTTTTGGGTCTTTTCTTTGGAGAGCGCGTCTTGGGAGAGCCTGTCGTTCTAGAGCGCGGCAGCGCACTCACTTCGAGCATCTCATCGGCCGGTTCCTCGATTGGCTCCGGCACATGCTTGCGCAGCATGTTGACTTCCTTGGCCATGGCGTATTTCAGCTCTTCGATCCCCTGGCCGGTGACTGCGGAAATTTCATAGAGCTGGAGCTTGCGTTTTTTGCAATATTTCTTCAGAGCTGCAACTTTATCTTGGTTAGCCACGTCAATCTTCGACGCGATCATGATCATGGGTTTCTGATCGAGCCCGGCTCCAAAGCTGGCCAGTTCGCCAAGAATTACTTCCACATCTTTCACCGCGTCGGGCCGTCCACTGCCGTCGCTCACGTCAACCAAGTGCGCCAGTAGACGTGTGCGCTCAATATGCCGCAGAAACTGCGTGCCCAGTCCGGAGCCGCTATGGGCGCCTTCGATTAGCCCAGGGATATCGGCCACTACAAAACTGATTTCGTTATTAAGATCGCCGACCGCAACGACACCGAGATTCGGCTCGAGGGTGGTGAAAGGATAGTCTGCGATTTTCGGTCGCGCCGCCGAGATGCGCGAGATCAGGGTTGACTTGCCGACATTGGGATAACCAACCAGTCCTATATCCGCCAACAGCTTCAATTCAAGCCGGTAGGTATGCTCCTCGCCGGGACGGCCCGGTTCATGCTCGCGCGGAGCCTGATGGACCGAGGTGGCGAAGCGCGCATTGCCGCGGCCGCCACGGCCGCCGTGCGCAATCACCATCCGCTGATCGGGGCCGGAGAAATCGAAAACCTTCATGCCCGTGTCTTCGTCGTAGACAATCGTCCCGACTGGAACTTTAAGGAGAATGTCCTCGCCCTCGCGCCCGGTCTTGTTCGATCCTTCGCCGTGACGCCCGCGCTCAGACTTATATTCGGGATTGAAGCGGAAATGCACCAGCGTATTGTGCTGCTCGCTGGATTCCATGACCACATCGCCGCCCTTGCCGCCGTCGCCGCCTGAGGGGCCACCGCGCGGAACAAACTTTTCGCGGCGGAATGCCATGCAGCCATTCCCGCCGTCGCCCGCCTTCACCCGGATTTTTGCCTCATCGATAAACATGGTTGCACTAGACTTTGCCGAGGAATCTTGAGTAATGGATGTTTCAGACCCGGATTGGGATTAATCCGGATCGCGCAGGAAATTCGCGCGTGGAAAACATAGAAAACAATTGATGATTGTCGATTGTTGATTAAAAGTTTGGAGCAATAAAGTCCTTCATCAACAATCAGAAATCATCAATCGTCAATTTCTTCGACTACTCCGCCGCCTCCACCAACTCCATCGGCTCGACCATCACGAACTTGCCCATCGACCCCTTGTTGAGGAATTTGATGCGGCCTGTGATCTTGGCGAACAGCGTGTCGTCCTTACCGCGGCCCACGTTCAGCCCCGGCTTCACGCGGGTGCCGCGCTGCCGCACGATGATGGTTCCTCCGGGAACAATCTGTCCACCGAATGCCTTGAATCCCAGCCGCTGCGCGTTTGAATCGCGGCCGTTTCGTGAAGTTCCTTGTCCTTTTTTATGTGCCATAGCTCATCCCTCGAACATTTTTAGAAAAACGCGGCTACCCGCCCCATTTCACTTTGCAACTATTTCTTCTTTGCGGGGGCCTTCTTTTTCGGCGCCGCCTTTTTCGGCGCAGCCTTCTTTTTCGCGTGCTTTTTTGCCGTTTCGGTTTCCGCTTTGTGGTCTTCCACTGGCGCAGCCTTCTTCACTTTTGGCTGCTTCTTGGCCACTTCGGGAGCTTTGAAGCTGTGGCCGTCAAAAGCAATCTCAGTAATGCGCACCGCGGTATAAGACTGCCGATGCCCGCGCAGCTTCTTGTACTGCTTTTTGCGCTTGTAATGGAAAACCAGGATCTTCTCGCCGCGGCCTTCTTCCACCACTTCGCCCAGAACCTTGGCCTCCGCTTCCGGTTTGCCGATCTTCCCCTCGCCGCCTGACACTGCCAACACCTCGGGAAAGTTCACATGGCCGTCGGTACCGGTAGCCAGTTTCTCCACTCGAATCACATCTCCGGGCGCCACCCGGTACTGCTTTCCACCGGCGCGGATAACCGCGTACATACGTCTGCCTCCGTTAAATGTCTTGATCAGCTCAGCAAAGTGACTCACGGCGCACACGGGCGCAACTACGAGGCCGCTAAGCTTTCTGTACGAGCTCTCTGCTTGCTGTGTTTTCCGCCGCGGCGATTCATCGGCCAAGGCGAGCGTCCCCAGAACGGGTCGGCGAGTACAGGCAAACTCAACCATTCTAGCGTGCGTTGTGGAAATCGGTCAACGTAACTTTGCAGAGCTGGGTCCCGTGTGCGAGAATTCAGCCGACTTTCGGAGGAAAAACTATGAAGCATCCCAGCCTGAGTCGCACGTCTGCCATTCCATTGTGTTTGATAATTCTCACCATCGTCGGTGTCGCCAAGCCGATGCCAAAGAAATCGGCACCCGCGCCCGCCACCCCGGATAGGGCTTACATGCAGAAACTTTGGGACGGGTGGTCCACCCTCGACCCCAGTAATACCGCCAGGTTTTACGCCAGCGGTCCGCATACGTTTTACGATATCGCTCCGTTGAAATACAACAGCTGGGATGAATACGAAAACGGCGTAAAGGGCGAGCTCTCGAATTACAAGAGCGCGAAGTTCACGGTGAACGATGATATCGCCATTCATCCCCATGGGGATTTGGTTTGGGCCACGGCGACTATCAGCGAAGAGATGACAACTAAGGCCGGTAAGGTGGAAATGGGCAACTTCCGCTGGACCTCGATCTGGGAGAACCAGTCGGGCAAGTGGCTGATGGTTCACGAGCACGTGTCGGCGCCGATGCAATAAGGCCGGCCAAGAGGTGGGAACGGAATTTGCCGTGAAGGTTGAGGTGATCCCTGCCGCGTCAATAGGCTTGGGTGAAAAAGTAAATCGTCATGCCGGTTCCCACCAGCACTACAAAAACGCGCACCCAGGCCTGCGGTAACTTCAGGGCATAGTGCGCGCCGAAATATCCTCCGGCAATCCCGCCCAAAATCATCACGACGCCGTGCTTCCAATATATCGCTCGCGCGGCGATGAACGTGATAACCGCCACGCCATTGATGACCGTTCCCATCACGGTCTTCAGGGCGTTCATACCATGAATATCGGTCATACCAAGCGCGGCCAGCATGGCGAGCATGACAATGCCCATGCCTCCACCGAAATAGCCACCATATACGCCGACACAGAGCTGGAAGATGGTGGCCCCCATCAGAGCGGCGGTGCTGGTGGAGTGCTCAATGACGGAACCGCGAGACCCGGCCAACTTGCGGCCAAAGGCAAAAAGCAAAGTTGCACCCAAGGTGAGCCAGGGTAGCACACGCATGAAAGTTTGTGCGGGAGTTTTCAGAAGCAAAACGGCTCCCGCTAGGCCGCCGATCAAGCTGGCTACAAGGAGGGGGACCATCACGCGCCGCGGCACGTTTAAGCGGCTACGATAAGCGCCGCCGCTGGCAACAGCGGCTGTCCATAGGGCAATTGTGTTGGTGGCATTGGCGGGAATCGGCGGAACACCGGTAAACAGAAGCGCAGGGAAAGCGATAAAACTACCGCCGCCAGCGACCGCGTTCAGCGCGCCGGCCAGCATTCCCGCGATAAAAAGGAAGATGGCGAATTCAAGAGTCAAGCTACTAGGTTTATCAGAACTTTTCGCTCTCGTCAGCATTCCGAGTCCGAGCGAGGTTGACAGAACTGAGGTTTTCCCCCAGAGTGTGTGCGAAGCGATTATGACGAAAAGGCTGTTTATCGTGGCTGCGGTATTGCTGGCCCCACTGTTGCTAATGGTTGCGTTTGCGGCGGGAGAGTGGCGGCAGATTGGAGCGACTCCGGATGGGGATCAGGTATCCGTGAGTATTGTCTCGGCCAGGAAAAATGGACTGCGCAGCGCCTGGGTTCGAGTGCAATACAAAAATCCTGTCAAATCTCCCCCAGGTAGCTCATTCGTGGAGCTGCGCGCCCGAGTTCGGTTCAATTGCAACACTGGAAGCGCAGTGACAAGTCCTGAATGGTTCTACTCCAAAGATCGAAGCGGCAAGCTGGTGGTCAGCAAAAAAATACGGCGAGATGACCAGTTTGGCCAGGCTTCTCAAGGAAACTTCATCGGTGTGGCGCGAGATTTTGTCTGCGAGCAGAAGTGAAAAGCAGTGGCCAGTGGCTAGTGTTCAGTGAAACCGTTTCCGTTTCGAATCTCGTGAAGACTAATTCAACTTTTCACTGATTGGTCGTTGGCCACTGATCACTATCTCTCAAAGTTTTCCACAGCGGGCTGGCACCTCGGTAACCTTTCCACTACTTCCATCGGCCAGGCTTCCGTCATATCCTGATAATCGAAAACGCGGCGCAACCGCGGCACGAATTCACCACAATCTGTATGGATTCACTTCGTCTGTATTCGCTGGTCGCTGTAGGGAGCGCCATTGCTGTAGGGGCCTACGCAATGCTGCGGCGAAAACCAAAAAGCGTGGCCGATCTCGAGCGCGAGCGGCGGACATGGCTGGATGGCATTGGCCGCATTACGGACGGCACGGTCATCGACGTGAACGAATTGCAACCCGGCGACGGCCATCACGCCGCCGTGATGCTCATTTATAAATACGACGTTGCCGGCGTGTCCTACGAGTGTTCGCAGGACGTGACCTATCTGCGGCAATGGATCAACCTGCATTCCTGCCGTCTTGGCCTGCCAACATCAGTCAAGTACGATCCGCATAATCCGGGCAATTCGCTTGTCGTGTCGGAGAGCTGGATGGGATTGAGGCAGTGAATAGTGGTCAATGGTCAGTTGGGAATGATCGGTTGTCAATGATCAGTGGTTTGACTGACCACTCATCACTAGGCCCTGGCCACTGCTTAAATCTGAAAATCATAGTCATCCTGAAAAAGTTCCCGGGGAGAGATGTTTGGCGGGGAAGTTCCGTCGTCGATTGTCAGGTTCGGTTCCGCTCCCAGCGACTCGTGCGAATGATGTTGAAACTTCTGGCGCAACTCTTGCACTTCTTCAGCTAGTTTAATGATCACGTCCGAAAGAGGATCGCGAATATCCTTGGGATCGGTAATGACGACCCGCTTGCCGTCGCGCAACACGATATGCCCCGGAACTCCGACGATCGTGGAATTGGCCGGCACGCTGCGCAGCACCACCGATCCCGCTCCCACCCGGCAGTTGTCTCCAATCGTGATATTGCCCAGCAGCTTGGCTCCGGAGCCAACCGAAATATTGTTCCCCAGCGTAGGATGCCGCTTGCCCTTTTCTTTACCGGTTCCACCCAGCGTCACTCCCTGATAGAGGGTAACGTCGTTTCCTATAACAGCCGTCTCGCCGATCACTGTGCCACTTCCGTGATCAATGAACAGCCGGCGGCCGATCTCCGCGCCGGGATGAATTTCTATTCCTGTGAACAGGCGCGCGACCTGGGATACCCAACGCGCCAGAAACCGCATGCCATGCGACCACAGCCAGCGACTTAAGTGATGCGCCCAGACAGCGTGCAACCCTGGATAGAGGACCAGCACTTCCAGGTAGGAGCGCGCTGCCGGATCGGATTCGAAGACCGCAGCGACGTCTTCGCGGGCTGAGCGGAAGAAGCTGATCATCCTTAAGTTCTCAGTTCTTGATTTCACAGTTCTCGATTCTCAGAAAAAAACTACTCGCCACTAGAGAGCTAGGCCTCGTCGCTAATATCTGAGAATCGAGACTGAAAACTTCTTTCTGTTCCCCCATGAACGTAGCTGAGGAGAGCAGGAAGTGCAAGATGAGACCGGCAAGAAAAGAAAACGAAAACTGGACGTTAAGAACTGCGGCTCTAGCTGCCGCCGGGAAGTCCACCGCTAGTCGCGATGGTGATACGGAGGTACTTATAAGGGTTTACTGGCGTATCGTTGATGCGGACTTCATAGTGAAGGTGCGGGCCAGTCGAGCGGCCGCTTAATCCGACGTAACCAATCACGTCGCCACGGTGAATATGCTGGCCCAGCGTCACTGCGAAGCCGGAAAGGTGGCCGTAGCGGGTCGAGATGCCATGTCCGTGATCCAACATGAGAGCCTTGCCGTATCCGCCCATGAAGTCAGCGAACGTGACCACGCCATCCGCCGGCGCGATGATGGGATGACCGTAGGCACTGCTGATATCAACGCCGCTATGAAATGCGCCCTCTCCATTGAACGGATCAATGCGCTCGCCGAAGCTGCCGGTGATGGGGCCTTCCACCGGCCACAGATTGGGCGATGAGTTGGCGCGGTACCAATCCGCAGTGGTAGCGTTCTTCGTCATCCCCAGGCTGATTCCGACGCTGGCAGCGCCGGTAAGAGCGGATGTACGAAGCGCGGTCAGTTGATCGAGGGAGGACTTAACATCGGAGTCCTGGATTTCTTTTTCGGAAGCAGTGACCAGGGTGGGCTGAGATTTCAACCCGTATAAAGCAGACACTTCGCTGGCAATCGAACCAAGGGAAGCGACCTGTACGTCGCGCTCTTTGGCGACTTCTTCCAGTCGCGAATAGCGATCCTTCAGCTGCTCTTTTTCGATGCGCAACTGGTTATAGTGGGAGACCTTGACCAGCATTCGGGTATAGGAACTGGCAATGCCGGTGAGGCTTAGAAAGCCGATCGCCGCGCCGATCACAAATACGTACAGATAATGGAGAGGAATGGATATCTTTCGTAACTGGCCGTCATCTCCCCGGGCCACAAAAAGTATGTAAAAGCGTTTTCGCAAATATCTTCCCTATTCTTTTTCCAGATTGTCAGGTCCGGAAATCCAGGCCAAGTTCTGAGTTCCAGAAAGCCTGTTCGGACAACCTGACCGCTGCGCGGGAGCGTGTTCTCCTCTTTGGGAATGGAGACTCTTTTCGCGCCCTAAACGCCTGCCGTAAACGTTGGATGCTTGCCTCCATCCGGTCCGTTTCTCGGCAATTCTCACTAAAAGCAGCACTTAGCTCGAATTACAATTTGTTAAATGTCTGGTAAAAGGTAGCAAACTGGGTTCCCCCTGTCAACGTACTGGTACCCAAATTGAGGTTACCGAAGGTCGGGGCGTGGAAACATCCTGTGTACACCTTATCCAGGGGGATTTGGGCCAAGAGGCACTGTCCGAAAGGCCGTAAGGCGCGAGGCCTGAAACAACTTCCCTTATATTGATTCAGTGGTGAATTCCGAGAGAGCGCTGATACGCAAGATTCGCCTCCAGGCAAGGACTCGACAAAACCGGTCCGTGGTCGCGGGGATTGGTGACGACTGTGCCGTGCTGCGACTGCCGAGCCAGATGGATACGCTGGTTACAACGGATTTCTCGTTGGAAGGCGTTCACTTTAGACGAGATTGGCATTCCCCGGAGTGTGCAGGACATCGTTGTTTGGCTCGCGGGCTCAGTGACATTGCCGCCATGGGCGGAGTACCGGTTGCGGCGTTTTTATCGCTGGCTCTGCCAGGAAACATGCGGCAAGTCTGGGTAAACCGATTTATGACGGGCCTGCTCAACCTGGCCGGCCATTACCGAGTAGCCCTTGCAGGCGGTGACACAGCGGAATCTCTACAAGGAATTCTGGCCGACATTATTGTGTTAGGAACGGCTCCCAAAGGAAAAGCGTTACTGCGCTCCAGTGCTCGGCCCGGAGATCGCATTTACGTGAGCGGGGAACTCGGCGGCTCGGCAGCTACCCTTGAGCAGTTACGTAACAGTCCTGCGAAGAAGCTGCGCGAGAGCCAATATCCAAGACACTTCTTTCCCGAGCCGAGAATCGAACTTGGCCGTATTCTGCGTGAAAAGGGAATTGCTTCGGCGATGATCGATACCAGTGACGGCCTCTCGACCGATATTAGCCATATCTGTGAAGAAAGTGGCGTAGGCGCCGAACTTGAACAGGAAACGATTCCGCGAGCATGTATTGGCGAACCGAGTCGCCAGGTAGACCTCAGCTTTGCACTGCACGGTGGAGAAGACTACGAACTGCTTTTTACTGCTGCTCCTGGTAAGCGGCTCCCACAACAAATTGCCGGAATACGAATTACTCAAATCGGCAAAATCACTCGCGGAAACAAGATTTATTTGAGAGACGCGTCAGACATAAAGCGTAAGCTTCGGCCACAAGGCTGGGAACACTTCAGCAAGTAATGTTACCTCCGTTACCAGCCACCATCCTCTTCTATACCACTGCCGCTGCAACCCGGAATAAAGTTAGCTCATGCCGTCCCCACGAATTATCTGTACTCGCATTTTTCTCATTGTGCTGGCGGTTTCCGCCGTATCCACAATTCTTTTCGCCGAAAAGAAAGCACCGCCTCCACCGCCAGCCCATGCAACCTCTCCCGTGCCAGCGGTGACGGATGAATACGTTCACAAGGAGTTCGGCGACGGCTGTTCCGTGCTGGATGGCCCTCCGCAATTCGTCGGCGACCTGGACGGCGACGGTGTCGACGATCTTGTCGTCGCAGCCCGCTGCAAGAATCCCATGGCCGACCAGGCTGAATACGGCTTCCGCGTTAGCGATCCCTATGACAACTTCCTTGGTTTCGGAGACGTAAAAGTTACCTCGACTTTCGCCTCTGACGAACCGGAACGTAGAGGCGTGTGTCTGCTAATCGTTCACGGCGTTGGACCCGATGGCTGGCGGTCCGACAAACCAAAGGTCAAATTCGTGATGATCAACTTGCCATTCAAAACTGTCACCGTTAAAAGGCTGACGCTAAAAAAGAAGACCGTGCTCGGCATCTACATGGAAGAACGAGGCGAAGGCGAGCAGACTTCCTCAGTCCTCTATTGGGATGGGAAAAAATACCGCTACCAGCAAATGGGCGCGACGCTCGACTAAATTCACCGAAGATTCCTGCGTAGGAAACGCCTGCCCTCAGCGCGAAGTCTACGTTCTTGGGGATGGACATCATCTCACCTGGCCTTGTCTGCTCGTCCCACCCGCTATAATCCCGCCATGAATCTTGAAGAGAAACTTGCAGAACTCAAGAAGCGCAACCATCTCGCAGAAGCGGGTGGAGGCGAAGCCCGCCGCGCGCGCCAACATAAGGAAGGCAAGATGTCAGCCCGCGAGCGCATCGAGTTCCTGCTCGACGAAGGCACATTCGAAGAGACCGACAAGCTGGTCACGCACCGTTGCGATGACTTCGGCATGGCCGAGCAAAAATACTACGGCGACGGCTTTATTACCGGCTACGGCCGCATCGAAGGCCGCCTGGTTTATGTCTTCGCGCAGGATTTCACCGTCTTTGGCGGATCGCTCTCGGCCACCAACGCGGGCAAGATCGTAAAGATCATGGACCTCGCCGCTAAAGTAGGCGCTCCGGTCATTGGCCTGAACGACTCCGGCGGTGCGCGTATTCAGGAGGGCGTGGCCTCGCTGGCGGGTTATGCCGACATTTTTCTGCGCAACACTTTATACAGTGGGGTGGTTCCGCAGATCTCCGCCATCATGGGACCGTGTGCCGGTGGCGCGGTTTACTCGCCTGCCATTACGGACTTCGTTCTGATGGTCGATAAAACCTCCTACATGTTCATCACCGGGCCGGACGTGATTAAGACCGTGACCCACGAAGAAGTCAGCAAAGAGCAGCTCGGCGGAGCGACCACGCACAACGAAACCTCAGGCGTGGCGCACTTCCTCGCGCATGACGATGCCGAATGTTTGTCCATGGTGCGCGAGCTGCTGAGTTTTATCCCATCCAATAATTTGGACGATCCGCCGCGCAAGCCTTGCACCGATCCAATCGACCGCGCCGACACGGGGCTGGATAAAGTTGTTCCCGCGCAATCGAATCTGCCCTATGACATGAAAGATGTGATCCATGCCGTGGTGGACGACGCGTATTTCTTCGAAGTGCAGGAGCACTTCGCCAAAAACATCGTCGTCGGCTTCGCACGGCTCGACGGCCGCCCCGTCGGCATCGTCGCCAATCAGCCGGCCATGCTGGCCGGCACGCTCGATATCAATGCCTCGGTCAAAGGCGCGCGCTTCGTCCGCTTCTGCGATTGCTTCAACATCCCGCTGATCACCTTCGAAGACGTCCCTGGATTTCTCCCCGGCACCGCGCAGGAATACGGCGGCATTATCAAACACGGCGCCAAGCTGCTCTACGCCTTCGCCGAAGCCACCGTTCCGAAGATCACGGTAATCACGCGCAAGGCCTACGGCGGCGCCTATTGCGTGATGGCCTCTAAACACATCCGCACGGATGTGAACTACGCGTGGCCCACCGCCGAGATCGCCGTGATGGGGCCGGAGGGCGCGGTCGATATCGTCTACAAACGCGAACTAGACGCCGCCCCCAACCCGCAAGACCGCCAGGAACTACGTCAAAAAAAGATCGAAGAATTCCGCGACCGCTTCGCCAGCCCGTACGTCGCCGCCGACCGGGGATTTGTCGACGCCATCATCCAACCCCGCGAAACGCGGAAGAAGCTGATCCAGGCGCTGGCCATGCTCGAGAACAAGCGGGATAAGAATCCTCCGAAGAAGCATGGGAATATTCCGCTGTAAGTAGTGTGCCGAAGGATCCCCCTTTCCACGGCGCGGCGATAAATAGTGAAAGCTTGGCTGCGTTTGCGTTCTGGATGACGCCGCGGTAAGGGGATGAGGCGGGGTGCACAAAATAAGAGTTCCGAGGTGGTGTGGGGTCCATTCGTCTCGGCCAGTAGCTCGCGTTCGACCCTTGCTTGACCTGCTACGCAGCGTCCCTTGCGGGGTGCCGACGTGCGATCCTTGCTCGGGCTCCGGGCTCACCGCCAACCGGAAAAACCTACCCAACGCCTCGGAACTCTATCCTGCCTTCGACGTTTCTTCTTGTTCTCCTCGCCCAGCGCTTTGCTTATCGACCCTTGCTTGCCCTCCCGGTTCATTTGCATGAACCGAGTGACTGCGCTTGGGTCCCGGACGCCGCACCAACCGGAAAAACTTTAGAAGCTGTCAAAGAACGATTATGGTTTTACTCCTATTATTTTTGTAGTCAATGAAAAATGCGCGCTTATAACCTACGCATTTTCAGGCGAGTGCAGGCCATCCACAGGCGGGTGACAAGAAGTGGTGCAGCTGAGATTCGAAGTCAACGCAGCGGGCGTGAGTAGAGCGGCTTTTCGCGGTTTTCTTGAATCGGGATGAGTTGCATACCGGCGCCGATGGTTGAACCCAGTGTGAAAATCCAGCAGAAGGCTTGCGGGGCAAGGTGTTTGGAGGGACAGGCTTATCTTCTTCTTCCTAATACTCGATCATGATGGCTTCGTCGATCAGCTTCTTGTCGGCTTCCTCGGAGCCTACCAGTTCGAAGGAATTCGTGATCGCGGCCTGTCCTTTGTCCACGCTGGTAATTACGTAAGAACATCTAAACCAGTGAGCTTCGGCGAGGTCAGTGGGCGACCAATGGGCAGGATGGTCAGGATGGGAATGATAGAAGCCGACGATATCCTCGCCGCGCTCGCGGCCCTCGCGCTGAATGCGAATCAGTTCCCGGGGATCGATGTTGTAGCGGTTCTGAGGAGAATCGGTTCGCGTGTTTCCGCAACGCGCGGTTGAGGTGACTACGCGAGAGCCGTCTTCCGCGACCTGGCCAAGAAGGACACCGCAGCATTCGTGGGGATAAGTTTCTTCGCCGTGCTTACGGAGGGTTGCGTAGTCTTTGTGGGTGACTTTCAGCATAAAAAATATTGCTGATTGATGATTGTTGATTGAAAATCAAAGGCTCGGGTTTCAATCAGCAATCGTCAATCAGCAATTTTCTCCTTCCGTCCAGAATCTCTCACTCAGGTACTTATCTCCGGAATCGCAAAGAATCGTAACAATCACCGCATTCGGCCGATCCAAACGCTCTGCCACGCGCAAGCTGCCGGCAACGTTCGCGGCGGCGGAAATTCCTACAAGTTGGCCGCACACCCGGGCTAAACGACGCGTCATGGTGTAAGCATCTTCGGTGGCAATCTCGAGATTTTCGTCGGCCAGAGTAGAGTCATAGATTTTTGGCACCAGAGCGCTTGCCATGTGTTTGGCGCCTTCAATGCCGTGAAAGGCGGAGTCCGGCTGCAGGGAGACGCACTGTACGGCCGGATTCAATTCCTTCAGCCGCCGGGTCGTACCGACAAACGTGCCGCTGGTTCCCAGGATGGCGACAAAGTGCGTGACCTTTCCCTGGGTCTGCTGCCAAATTTCGTCAGCGGTTCCGTGATAATGTGCCAGCCAGTTGGCATCGTTCGAGTATTGATCGGCATAGAAGTAGAGATCGGGGTTGTGAGAAAAAAGCTCGCGGGCTTTACGGATGGCGCCATCGGAGCCATCGTCGGGATCGGTATAGACCACGTTTGCGCCGTAGGCGATGAGGATCTTCTTGCGCTCTTCGGAAACATTTCTGGGCATACATAACGTAACCGGAAATCCTTCCGCCGCGCCCAACATGGCGTAAGCGATGCCGGTGTTTCCGCTGGTGGCATCGAGCAGAGTCTTTCCGGCGGAGAACTGACCGGTGCGGCGGCCCTCAATAACGATGTTCGCGGCGGCACGATCTTTCACCGAGCCGCTAGGATTGTGCCATTCGGCCTTGCCCAAAAGTGCGACGCCGGGCAAATGTTCGGTGAGGCGATCCAGGCGCAGCAACTGAGTGTTGCCCACTCGATCCAGCAGACTCTGCCCCAGTGGCGAGCTGGGAAATCGCAGAGCCGCAGGTTCAGAAGATGTTGAGGTCAACTTGATCGAACCTCCCATGCGCGGAACGATTTTCCCGTGACTAACGTAATATGCAAGAACGCCCCAAACAGGCTATGTAGTATGGTGTGCTTAGATGAAGATAAATTGCCAGCCGATGCAGCGCTAATTCAGCTGAGACTCTTTGCGTCTGGGTTGCATCCTAAAAGATAGAGAGAAGAAAACGAAATGCCGAAAGTCATTGAAGCAAAAAGTTACGAGGAAGCGTTAGCCTGGCTGCGCGAACACGGGTTCGATGTGACCGACGCGCCCGGCACGAACGGCCGCGTATTCCTACGAAAATACAACGTGTCGGCGGCGATTCAGAAAACTGACGACGACACCGTCAAGATATTTGCCTATCCCGGTTATCTGATTGGCAGCGAGATCTCCAAACTCGTAAACAAAGGCTACCAGCAGTTCATGAAGACCTCGAAGACGGAGGTGCCTGCCACGGCCGAGCACCTCAAGGCGCTGCAATCTTTTTCCGAGGAGTTGAAAGAGGGGCTGGGATTGCCGAGTCTCTATAACGAATCGCTAGGGACGGTCAGCGAGTCCTACCACTACGATCGCGTCAAAGACAACGACAAGCCGGTCGTGGACCGGCCAAAACGGCCGTGGGAGAAGGTTGGGAGCGCGGTTAGCACCAAAGCTGTTGCGGTTAAGAAGGGGCGCGCCTGAGCGGCAAGGCGCCATCTTGGCGAGCCTCTAAAGGGGCATTTGAAATACAAAAAACTTACGGCATCGCTAAAGCGATGCCCTGATACGAAATCTGAGTTCTTCAGCAAAACTGCCAGTACAGGGATCCTTCGACTCCGCCCGACCTATTCGCTGGCGCGAACCGGGCGGCTCCGCTCAGATGACAATGCTGGAGATGGCCCTGTTTTGCGACAGATCTGAAGCCTTTCCCTTTCAAAGCAAATTCAAATTGACACACCACCAGGTGCGGAAATCTTCTTGCAATTCATAACGTTCATGCGAAACTGGTAGACTTTGTTCTCCTGATCCGGTGGCTTTCGCATGAATCGCCTGCTTTTGCGCTGCTTGTGCTTATTCGTCCCGCTTCTACTGGCCATAACGAGCGGCCACGCTTTTGAGCGCACGGAATCACCTGGGAACGATTCGTCGAAGACTGAAATCGAAAACGTCTTGCGCGCCCAGCAGGGAGCGTGGAATCGTCACGATCTTCATAGCTTTATGACCGGTTACTGGAATTCACCTGAGCTGACGTTTTTCTCCGGAGGCAAGGAGAGTGATGGATGGCAAGCGGCGATGGATCGCTATCGCGCCCGGTATGCGAGCCCGGGACATGAAATGGGGATGCTTGATTTCTCCAGCTTGCGCATTGAGATGCTCGGCTCCGGTGCAGCCTTCGTTCGCGGCGCATGGAAACTGACCATGCCTGATGGAAAGACTCCGCACGGGCTGTTCACGCTTGTGTTTCGCAAGTTTCCGGACGGGTGGAAGATTGTGCATGACCACACCTCATCGGCGGAGTGAGGTTTTCCAAATCTACTTCTTTGCCCGAACCTGAACCCGTGTACCCTCAGGAAGTTTTCCGGTCGTCAGTTCGACAACGCCATTCCGAACGATTCCTTCTAGCTCCTGCAGAGTTGAAGCCAATGCAGCGGACGCATTCGCGGGCGAGGGCGCCCGCGCCACACGGCCCATGCCTTTGTCCATCGCTTCGTTCGCCAGGCGGTCGGCATCTGTGTTGTGTTCGCGCAGCGCGTGGCCAATGCAAAACCAGTCCAGTTGCGCGATCAGTTCCTTTGCGCGGCCATGCAAGTCCTGCAGCACGGCATTTTTCACTTTGTAAATGCCTTTGATCTGCCGCACCAGCAATTCGGAATCGCTGATCAGCTTGAGCGCTTTGGGGCCGTGTTGCAATGCGTATTCCAGGGCTGCAATCAGGCCCTGATACTCGGCAAAATTGTTCGTCTGGTGCCCAAGGTACTCGCTGAGGTGCGCGACCTTGCGCCCGGATTCATCCTGAACGACCACGCCGTAGCCGGCCGGACCTGGATTGCCTCGGGCTCCGCCGTCGCTGTGGGCGACGAGGTAGTGTTCGGGCGGACTTTCGCGGAAAGAGTCTCCACGTTGGGGAAAAAGAGATTTTCCGGCAGAGCGGGGATAGGGCATGTAGAAGTTTACAACCTTAGGATTTTTTAGGTAGTGCTGAAGCTTGGCGGTAGTGGCTGATTTCCGCTATTAGCAGCTTGCCTTACGCGTTAGGCCGGTGAAGCGAGAGGGATGCTTCGCTACGCCTGAAAAAACGGCCACGCGCAGGATGACAAAGTCGCGTAAAGGACACAATGCCCGGCTCTCACCGTCCGGCGGCAAGACGAGTGGCCAAACGAGCCGGCAGGTTGGCTGCGAAGATGCGATCCTGTGCATCTTTCAAGTTATAGGGCGTCCGGTGGAAGTGGACGATTTGCGCCTCCGTATCGAAGAGCGCGAAAGCGGCGCGCCAATCGCCATCGCGGGGCTGGCCGACCGAGCCGGGATTGATCATATAACGTGCGGAAGATTTCAGTTGCAGTGAGACGGATTCAGCCTTCCCCACGGTGCGGTATTCCGGCCGGAAACCGTCGGCGCTGGAACCGTTGGCGAAGAATCCTCCCTGCAAGTGCGTATGACCAAAAAAAGTAAGAGGCATCTTGGTGGTAAGAAGAGGTACGAGCGCGTCGCCAATCGACACGACGTACGTGTCTTCGTCTAGAGGGGAGCCGTGAACCAATTGCGCTTCAGCAACGTTCTCCATAGGGACCGGGCCTTGCGGCAGGGCGTGCAGCCATTCGAAGCGCTCGGGACTAAGTTGGTCGCGCGTCCACATGGCCGCCGCCGCTGCCATTACGTTAAAGTCTTCCAGAGAAAGCAGGCCTGTGGCGGCTTTATCGTGATTGCCCCGAACAAAAATCTTTCCCAGAGAGCGGGAACGGTCGATAACCTCGTTGGGAGAAGCGCCATATCCGACAACGTCGCCGAGGTTGGCGACGAGATCGTATGCCGGAGCTGCGGCCAGGCAAGCCTCCAGGGCCTCGAGATTGGCGTGAATGTCGCTAAGCAGCAGTATGCGCAAATGTCACCAGACGGATGGCGATTATAGAACGAGTGGCACGCGGGAGGATACTAGCCCTTGAGAGGTTGTGGGTTAATTTGAGAATCATGGTTCCTCGGCGGCTAGAGCCGCGGCTGATGATTCGGCACTTATGGCACGACTGAACGCCGTGCCCTTCCCGAACACGAGTCGAATCAGAGTATTTCCGCAAGCCCTGAAGCTATGCACTTTCAAAGCAAATTCAAATTGAGCAACTGGCCCGCGGATTAAGCACGGGGCAGCGCGCCCAATGGCCGGTTGCAATCTCGATCAGCTCAGGGAACACGCGGGCACATTCAGGAACGCGAAAGGCGCAACGGGGCTCGAACGTACATCCGCGCGGCATGGCGTGCAGCGGTGGAACCGTACCTTCAATGGTGCCCAGCGGATGCCCGCGCTCCGTCTTCAAGTCCGGCGCAGCTTGCAGCAGGCCGCGAGTATAGGGATGTGCGGGTGCTTCAAAAATCTGCCGTTTCTTCCCGAGTTCCACAATCGTCCCCGCATACATGACCGCGACCCGGTCGGCCACTTCGGAAACAACGGCGAGATCATGCGAGATGAAGAGCATCGCCAAGCCAAACTTGGTGCGCAATTCCGCGAGCAACTCGAGGATTTGCGCTTGTATGGTCACATCGAGTGCGGTAGTTGGCTCGTCGGCGATCAGCAACTGTGGCCGGTTCACGATAGCCATGGCGATCATCACCCGCTGACGCATACCGCCGGAAAGTTGATGAGGATAGTCGCGGGCACGGCGATCTGGCTGAGAGACGGCGACATCGCGCATCGACTGGAGCGCGAGTTGATTGGCTTCACTCCGCGAATGCGATCCGTGCGCCAGCACCGCTTCCGCAATCTGGTCACCCACTCGCATCACAGGATTCAGTGCGGTCATAGGCTCCTGGAAGATCATGGCGATGCGCGAGCCGCGCAGCTGGCGCATGGAATCGTCCGGCAGTGTGTCCAGATTCCTCGGCCGGCCGTCCTCGGCAAATAATATTTCGCCCGAAATCCGGGCCTGCGGAGGAAGCAACCGCATCACCGCGAGAGATGTAATCGACTTGCCGGAACCAGACTCGCCCACCAGTCCCAGCACCTCACCTGGAGCAATCGAGAAGGTCACCTCGCGAACCGCCATTAGTTCCGGTATTCGTAATGGGGGCTGAGAACTTGCGCCGATGGATGCAGGCCTTTGCGACGGCGCCCCGAACGAAATGCTCAGATTGCGGACTTCGAGAAGAGGAAGCACACTGTGATGTTAGCAGCCGCTACTAATCTAGTAATTGTTCTCGGAGACGATGTTCTCTCTTCGTGCTCTCTTCGCGATTTTCTCCCTTTTAATCTTAGGGTTCGCCGCGAAGCGACCGTAAGTGACTGCCCCGGCACAAAGTCAATTGAATCTTCCCTTTGTTTGACGCATCTTTTATGCTTACGCTATGAGCAAGATCCACATTCCGACTCCTTTGCGGCAGTATGCAGGCAAGCAATCAACGATTGACGTGAAGGCCACCACGGTGGCCGAAGCGATGAATGCCCTTGTGGCGGCGCATCCTGAACTGAAACGGCATCTCTATACGGACGATGGAAAGTTGCGAGCCTTCGTTAATCTGTATGTGAACGACGAAGACATCCGCTACCTTCAGAAGGAAGCAACCGCTCTGAATGATGGGGATAACATCTCGATTGTGCCCTCGATCGCCGGAGGATCGTTTGCAGCTGATCAGTTCAGCAAATCAGCGGTCCGAGGTTTCTAGAGCTTCCTATGGCTACTCTTATCGAAACTCCCGTGACCCTGAACAAAGATGAAATCCTGCGCTACTCGCGGCATTTGATCATGCCCGAGGTCGGCATGGAGGGACAGCAGAAGTTGAAGGCTGCACGCGTGCTCTGCATTGGCACCGGCGGACTGGGCTCGCCGCTGGCGCTGTATCTTGCAGCCGCAGGCGTGGGCACGCTCGGCATCGTCGATTTCGACATAGTCGATTACACCAACCTGCAGCGCCAGATTATTCACTCAACCGCTGATGTGGGGCGCAAGAAGCTGGATTCCGCTGCCGATAAATTGACCGCCATCAATCCATTTGTAAACGTTCAGAAGTTCGACACGCGCCTGAGCAGTGAGAACGCGCTCGAATTGTTTCGCGACTTCGACATCATTGCCGATGGAACGGACAATTTTCCGACCCGCTACCTAGTGAATGACGCATGCGTGCTCACCGGCAAGCCAAACGTTTACGGATCGATTTTCCGATTTGAGGGGCAGGCCAGCGTGTTCGCGACCGAAGAAGGTCCGTGCTACCGCTGTCTGTATCCCGAGCCGCCACCACCCGGGTTGGTCCCCTCCTGTGCAGAGGGCGGAGTGCTGGGCATTCTGCCGGGCCTGGTTGGGGTGATGCAGGCGACGGAAGTGGTCAAATTAATTCTGGGCATCGGCGATCCTCTGATTGGCCGCCTGCTGTTGATCGACGCGCTGGGAATGAAGTTTCGCGAACTCAAGCTGCGCAAAAATCCCGATTGCCCGGTTTGCGGCGCGCATCCGACGGTTACCAAGCTGATAGACTACAACGAGTTTTGCGGCATTCGCGGGGAGGAAAAATCGGTGTCGAATGGAGTTCCGGAAATTCAGGTGGAAGAATTGAAGCGCCGCCTCGATGGGAAAGAGGATTTTGTTCTTCTCGACGTGCGTGAGCCTCACGAATATCAGATCTGCAATCTGGGCGGGAAATTGATTCCGCTGAACGATCTGCCGAACCGCATCAACGAACTCGATTCCAGCCGCGACATCGTAGTGCATTGCAAAATGGGCGGGCGCAGCGCCAAGGCGGTCGCCTTCCTGCAGCAAGCGGGATTCGCCAAAGTAAAGAATCTTGCCGGTGGAATCACTGCATGGTCAGAACGGGTCGATCCGACGGTCCCGAAATACTAAGCAGGTCTGGTTCAATGTTCGCGCCGGCAAATCTTCCGGTACCTGGAGCTTTGTCAGGTCTCGTATCAGGGTATGGCTTTAGCCATACCGTTGAAGGTCTTCCGGGAATATGGGCTTCAGCCCTGCGGCGGCGGATCAAGCTCGTACCCCGCATGCGCCGATGAATAGCGAAATTGTGCAGCTTCGCTCGCCAGGTTTCTCGCCACTGGATTATTGCGAATATATCCGCTGATGCTCGCGAATGCTCTGCTATCGACCACGCGTACTTCCGAGAAACCCTTCTGCCATACCGGTGACTGAAAACGTAACTCCTTCCCTGCCCGGAATGCGAAGCCTCCTTTGATAACCTGCACCGCTCGTTCGATCGTCGAATCGGATTCCACGGTCAGGAGGACATGGAAATGATCCGGCATTACCACGAATTCGTGCAGCCGAAATTTCTTTTGCTGCCGGTAATCGTAGAGGACGTTCACGAATAATTCCGCGGAACGGTCGGACTGAAGAAGATTTCGCTTTCCGCAGATCGAGGAAGTGACAAAGAAGATCCGCGCGCTGGAGACAATGTGAGATGGATCCGCATTGCGCGTTGGGACAGCCATCAGACCAGCGGCTGAAGCCGCTTCCTTTTTTAGTCACGCGTTCGGCACGCCTGAAGGGCGTGCCCTGATACGAATCTCGATGCGAAAACGGTATGGATGGAGGGTGACCGATGTCACCGTGCGAGAGATAATTTTAGCTTCGGATTCAGAACCGGAAACACGGCCAACGAAAGAAGTGCCGTACGAATTACTTGACAGGGTTATCGCTCCGCCCCGACAATTCTCCCGCGCCGCTTCATCGAAAGTTATTCTTCCCTCCCAGATGAGGCCGTGCCGGGCCCCTAATACAGTTGAGTTAAATTTTCTGACGGGCGACTAAAGCTAACAATTCGCGAGGAGGCTTATGCATAAGTTGCTGGCAGTGGTCCTCTGCCTTGCAATCCCTTCAACAGTTTTTGCGGGAGACAACGCCTACAAAGTCATCTATGACGGAGGTTCCATACCTGACTCAAAGGCGGGAACGGGAATGAAGTTGTTTATTGATACGAATCAGGTTCGACTGGTTAAGGATAAAGCCGATGTGATCACTATCTCAGCGTCGGCCATCACTGAGATCAGCTATGGTCAGGACGTCCACCGCAGGGTTGGGGCGGCGATCGGACTTGCAGTTGTCTCGCTGGGCATTGGCGCCCTGATGGCATTAACTAAGTCGAAGAAGCACTTCGTTGGACTTACCTGGGCAGATGGCGACAAGAAGGGTGGATTCGCCATGCAATGCGATAAGAGCGACTACCGTGGCGTCCTCGCTGGCCTTGAGGGCATCACCGGGAAGAAGGCAGTCGATTCGGACGCTATGACAGTGAAAAACTGATCTGCTTCGATAACAGAGCATAAAGGGCGGGAGCGCCGGACGCTCCCGCTCACACATATCACTACTTGCTCGAACCGCCCGGCATGCCGTCGGCTGCCTGACCGAGTTCGAGAGAGAATTTCTTTCCCTCAAAGCGGACGCCGGCCAGCGTCTTTGCCCCGTTGCCGTTGTCGCGCACGATTGCGGCGTTGTTGGGCGAGGGAACCTGCAATTCAACCAGCTGTGCCGTCATTTTTGCGAGCACTTTCTTGCCCTGGAGAATGCTGACTTCCACATTTGGACCGGCGCCGTCCCATTCCACCTTGTAGTCTCCCGGCTTCAGGGTAGTTCCGTTCACCATGACTGGATTATTGATTTCCAAGCTGCCCTTGGTTGATGCGAAGGCGGTCGAGGCCAGGATCAACGCAGCACTCAATACCATCGTTTTGCTCAGCGTAGCGAACTTCATGACTGCTCCTTATTTCTTTCCCGAAGTCGGTCGGGAAACGGCTAGGGGCGGCCCGGCTGACGATCCACGAAAAAACTTTAAGTTTCTTCGCGAATTGCCTACAATCAACGCGCCGGGGTTCAGCAAAAGTTCAGTGGACAAGCCGTAAGGCCTGACCGACTCTGCACGAGGGGTTTTCTCATCTGGGCCGCCAAACCGAGAATGAGAAAATCCCTGAACCCCGTCTAAAGATCTTGGTGATACCGACCGGTTCGGAAATTCTTTCCGAACGTTTTCTATTGCATTACTTCTCTACGTTACGAATCCAGGTTCTCAAAAGTTCAATTTCAAAAGGTCAATTGTTCCGTATTCGTTTTCGTTTGATTTGACGGCGAGCCGAAGCCTCGGTTAGCGGACGATGTGTATTTATTCGTTACTACACTCCCGCAATGTTTTGTGAGGGTAGAACAGAAAAACCCGCTGCGCCAATTAAGCGCGCTTAAACATGATTGATGATCGAAATGTAATTTGGACGCGCTGGAAGGGAAAATTAAATTTGTGAAATAAACTGCTGGATCAGTCTCCGTCGCCGTGCTGCCGATCGACCGACCAAATGCTCGCCTGGTCTTTCTCAAACGGATAGACATGAACCATCCAGTTAAGAACTACCGGGTGAAAGGTGCCGCCCGCAGCATCGCATGCCTCCTGGGTATGAATGGAGCCGCGAAAGCCAAACTGCGGACTGGGACCCATCGACTCCTGCCAGTGTCCCAGAGGAGCAGTGCAGAAATTTACATGCTCGTGCCACTGGGCGACGCTTAAGGGGACACGCAAGTCGAGCTGATCTTCGGTGAAGCGCCGGGGCGCGGTGTACATTACGCCCACGAGTTTGTAATTGTCCCCGTGCTTCTCATAGAGAAGAGATGTGGGATGCTCGGGATTGAAATTCATCGCGGCCTCAAACCCGTAGCGGTAGTTCGTGAAGTGGTAGATACCCTGCTTAATGTTGGGGAGAAAAATTTTGAAGCCGTCGGCGAGGGCGGCATGATAGTCGAGATATTTCTCGCAAGCCTTGCGGGCCCCATCGATCACCTTCTGGGCTCGCTCCGTATCGCCGGGCTTGCCAGCGCGAAGGGCCGTCATCTTCATATGCGGTCCCATATCCATGTGCCCTTCCATGGATTGCATTGCATGCATGGTGGTCTGGGTGTCGGCTGTATCGTCGGTCGCTTTGTTTTGCGGCGCAGTGTGGCTGGACATGTCCATGCCGGGCATGTCCTGCTGTCCGCTTTGGACGGCAGCACTATTGGCCAGCTGCGGACTCCACGTGGCGCCGGCAACTAAGAAAAGAGAAATCAGAGTCAACAGCCGGGCATGAATGACAAAGCGCATGAGGTCCTCCCCGGATTGTTTACCTGCTTCCTATAACCCTGCCGCAGCATGATTGTTTCTGCAAGCATTCTGGATTGGCGAAGGTTACAGCGGTAACCGCTTTCGGGCGGAAAGCTTACACCATGGCGATTTACCGGCATGATTGGTCAAGTTGTTTTGCGAAAGATAACATAAGGGAGTCGCGGAAATTTATTCGGGTGTAAATTCACAAGGTCACGATACTGTGTGGGATGACAAAAGCGGATTCCTCGCGCCAGAAATAAGGCGCTCGGAATGACAAGGTTTTTATAGCGTCCTCTGGTATCGTTGTCGTGCCATCGCAAGATGATTCTATGGAAATTCTGCGCACTGCAAATATCGACTCGCCGATCGGCCGGTTGTTTCTGGCGGCGTCCAGCCAGGGATTAGTTGCATTAGAATTCGACGCCAGATTGCCGGGGCAGCAATCGATCCGCCCCAATCCCCGCGACCTTCGTAGAGAGAGAAAAAATCTCATATTCGAAGAATCAGTTTTTGAAATGAAGCAATACGCGAGCGAGCTTGCGGAATACTTTGCTGGCACGCGGCGGGAGTTCAGTTTTCCGCTTGATTTGCGAGGCACAGATTTCCAGATTGCTTGCTGGCAGGCGCTTCTGACGATTCCTTATGGAGAAACGCGCAGCTATGGGCAGATTGCCCAAGCGGTAGGCAAGCCAACGGCATTTCGCGCGGTGGGTATGGCGAACAATCGCAACCCAATCGCGATTGTGGTTCCATGCCATCGCGTCATCGCCTCCGATGGAAAACTCTGCGGTTATGGCGGAGGGTTGGATGTAAAACGCAAGCTATTGGAGTTGGAAGGCGCTGTGACCCGACCGTTGGCCGCGTAGTTCTTCGATAAGCTTTTGACTTCATCCACCAACCACGCTTCCGCGCTGCGTAAGGCTGGGCTCTTCTATCTCGTCTTCGTCATGTTCTCTTACACGACGGGCGGCCCCTTCGGACTGGAAGACATGGTCACCACCTCTGGGCCGGGTATGGCCTTGATTTATTTGCTGGTGCTGCCGTTTTTTTGGTCTATTCCTGTGTCGTTGGTTTCGGCGGAACTCACTACCGCGATGCCGGTGGAAGGTGGATTCTATCGCTGGACGCGTGCGGCCTTCGGAGATTTTTGGGGATTTCTTGCGGGGTGGTGGAACTGGTCGGCGTCGTTCCTGCTCGGCGGGGCCTACGCGGTGCTCTTCACGGACTATCTCACTTACTATTTTCCCGGTATCACGGGGTGGAAGCACTATCTGGTGTCAGTGGGATTAATCGCTGTAATCACCTGGATCAATGTGCGCGGCATTCAGATGGTGGGAAAAGTAGCCACGGCGCTGGAGATTTTCATATTTGTGCCGGTGATGGTAATGATCGGAATCGCGCTCTTGCACTGGCATCACAATCCTTTTATGCCGCTGGTTCCTCCGCATCAGTCAGGGTTCAAAATCTTTGGCGTCGGATTGGCGATTGGCCTCTGGTCGTATTCAGGTTATGAACAAGTCTCAACCGTCGCCGAAGAGGTGGAGAACCCGCAGCGCAATTATCCGCGCGCGCTGGCGCTGGTGGTGCCGCTCTCCATTGCCGCGTACTTCCTACCTACATTTGCCGGATTAGCTTCAGCGGGAGAATGGCAGAAGTGGCATACCGGATTTTTTTCGGACGCTGGCGGAATGATCGGCGGAGCGTGGCTGGGGACGTGGATGACGCTTGCGGCCATGGTCTGCAACATCGCGCTGCTCAACGGCACGGTGCTGACGGCGACGCGAATGCCATTCGCCATGGCAGAAGATGGATATCTTCCTTCTGTGCTTACGCGTAGGCATACGCGGTATGGAACTCCGTGGATCGCGATTGTGGTCTCGGCGATGATTTATGCGCTGCTGGCGTGGCAGAGTCTGGGACAGCTTATTTCCGTATATATCTGGCTGCGTTCGGCGACCACGGTGCTCACCGTGCTTTCTGCGTGGAAGCTGCGCCGCGTGCGGCCTGAAATGCCGCGGGCATTTGTGATTCCGGGAGGGCAGTGGGGATTGATCTATGTTGTGGCTGCGCCGGTGGTGATGGCGATTGTGGCGCTGCTGGGCAGCGATCGCTTCGCGACGATCGGGGGGGCGATTGCGATGGTATTGGGACCGGTGGTGTATGGAATGGTCCGCTCTAGTTCCCGATAGATACAACACTTCTTATGCGTGTTCTTGCGTATCTGCAAAGGATTATCGACGCGTTGCTGGAGGAGTTGCAAAAGCAGCGTCGGCGGCGCGCACTCAGACGCCTGCGAGCGTTAAGTCGCCCCTTTCCTCCCGGCTTCAAATTCGATCGGGAAGAGATTCATGATCGCTTCACAAGGTCGCATCCTGATTGGTAACGATTTCAGCTCACCCAGTCCAAAACTTTGTACCATGCACCCGCAAACGGCAAGAACCACGGCTTGCCGTTATAGAGTCCGAGCGGCGCTCCAGGGAACGGGATGCCGACGAAAGGATTGTCGGGCTTCTCGCCCGCGATTAGTTCCGCGATTTTTTGTCCCTGGTAGGTTGCCATGGCTACGCCGTGTCCGGCGTAGCCGACAGCGTAATACATGCCATCGAGTTGCCCGGCATGGGGCATGATGTCGAAAGCGAAGTCGAGCGTGCCACCCCAGACGTATTCCACTTTGGTATCGCGTAGTTGAGGATAGACATCGATCATGCCGCGGCGCAGGATTTCGGCGCTGCGGCGGATAGTCTGATCGTTTTCTGGGAAAAACGCGGCGCGGCCCCCGAAGAGCATGCGGCGATCGGGCGTGAGTCGGTAGTAATAAAGATAATTTTTCGAGTCGTAGATCATGCGATTGCGCGGGCTTAGTTCGCGGGCCAGCGGCTCCGACAAAATTTCCGTGGCGATGATGAATGAACCGATGGGAATCAGCTTTCTCCGCAGTGCCGGAGTGGCCTTGCCCGTGTAGCCGCTGGTCGCGATGAACACTTCACGCGCCCAGGACGAGCCTCGCGCGGTGGCGATGTTCCAACCCTGTTCGCCCTGATGCGAAGCACGCTCGATTCGCTGTGCTGGCGCGTGCTCAAAGATTTCCGCACCAGTGTCTATCGCCGCGCGGCCAAGTCCCGCCACGTAGCGGGCAGGATTCAGGCCGGCGCTCACCTCATCGACTATCCCGCCGTGATAAATAGTCGATCCGATCTCGGCGCTTAGATCGTTCTTTCGTATTACGCGAAGCTGATGATTAAACTCGCGCGCGATCACTTCCGCCTGGCGGGCGTAATCGTCGAAGTGCTTCTGCTTGCATGCGACTTCAAGATGGCCGGAGCGGGAGAAATCGCAATCGATTTTTTCGTCCCGGACGATCTGCTCGACGCAATCAATGGTGGCCAGTGACGCCGCGTACATGCGACGGGTAAGATCCTGGCCATACATTGCGATGAGCTGGTTCACGCCAAGCTTCATGCCGGTAAGAACCATGCCTCCGTTGCGCGAACTGGCGCCCCAACCGATGATCTTCGATTCGAGCACTACGACTTTCGCACCTCGTTTGGCGAGCGTCCGGGCAGCGGAGAGACCGGTGAATCCGGCGCCGATGACTGCTACGTCGGCGCGCGCGGGAAGCGAACGGGTGGGGTCACTTTTCGGAAAGTCTGCTGTAGTGAGCCAATAGTTATGTTCGTGCAAGCCTGTCTCGTTAATCACAGAACTGCTAATCACAAAACCGCCGTTTCGTGGATCAGCCGGTCCTCGGCGAAACGGCTGAGGCTCAACAGCGGGGCATCGATCAAGTTCGTGTGCCCGGCGAGAATGAGATCGCTGAGAATCTTTCCGGTGGCGGGAGCGTGCATCACGCCATGTCCACTAAATCCATTGGCCAGGAAAAAACCGGGAACGCCGGGCGCCTCACCCAGGATGGGATGATGATCCGGCGTCATCTCATAGAGGCCGGCCCAAGCCCGCTTTGGATTTACGGGAAGGTTGGCAAAGCAGGGCACACGATCGGCAGCGCGGGTGAGAATCTTCTCGATGAAAGCCGGCTCGAAATCGGTTTTGAATCCGCCGGTCTCTTCAGGATCGTTCCAAGCGAGAAGAAAGCCGCGAGCTTCGGGACGGAAGTGAAATCCGTTCGACATGTCAACGATCATAGGAGCGGTGTGGGGGAACTCGTCGAAGGGCTCGCTAGGAACCAGCATGCGGCGCAACGGTTCGACGGGCAAATCGATTCCCGCAAGTTTGCCTACGCTTGCCGCCCAGGCTCCGGCGCAGTTGACCACTTTGCGTGTTGCTACTGAGCCGCGGGTTGTCTCAATCGAGGCTATTCCTGATGGATCCCGCGCCAGGCCGGTCACGACAGTACTCTTCCATAACGTGGCGCCGTGGTCGGTCGCCCAGGCCATGAATCCATTCATAGTGCTGTAGGGGTCTACAAAGCCATCGGTTGAGCAGAAGCTGCCGCCAATCATGTCGTCCGCGCGCAACTGAGGAAAAAGGCCGCGAATTTCGTCGCCCGAGACAAGGCGAACGTTTGTGAGCCCGGTTTCCAATTGCCGGGTGAAATTGGTGCGCAGGTAGTCCATGTGCCTCTCGGTGGTCGCACAAAATAGATAGCCTTGAGGGCGATAGTCACAGGGACAGCCGAGGCGCTCCTCGAAGCTGGCATAGAACGGAATCGAGTAGAGAGACATCTGGATGCTGACCGTGGTGGAAAACTGGGCACGCACACCACCCATGCTCTTTCCGGTGGACCCTTTGCCCAACGAAGATTCGCGTTCGATGACCAGGACGTTTCGGCAACCACTCGCAATAAGGTGATAGGCGACGCTGGCGCCGACGATCCCTCCACCGATAATGACAACATCCGCGGTCTGCATATGTTATTCGGAAGCGATGACCGAGCATTCTATCGCAGAGACGGACGCGTTGCCCTTTGGTACATGTACCCGCGGGTTACCCGTAACGCGGTATCTCATTGATATTCACCCAAGTACTCCACCTCAGTAACTTGCCGCGATTACGGAGGGTGCATAGTCTGAAATATTATGCCCCTGCGCTGCCTGCTGTTTGCGACCGATGAGGGGATGGTTCAGCCAATTTGGCAAGTCCTGGCCGATCTGGGCATCGAGGGAGAACTCTGTCAGAGTGCGGTGGACGCGGTGGAGAAAGTCACCACCCAGCTTTTTCAAATCGTGGTCACAGATTGGGAAGATCAGCCGGAAGCCTCATTCCTGCTGAAGACTGCGAGAGATCAGAGGGCGGCAACCCGGCCGTTGACGCTGGCGATTGTGGGCGATGAGTCGCGCCTGCCAGAGGCGCTTCGAGCCGGAGCAAATTCAGTTCTGTTGAAACCATTGCGCCCGGAACAGGTTCGGGAAACCCTTAAAACAGCTTGTGAATTAATTCGGGCAAAGCAGGCTGGTTCCTCTCAGCAGCCTGCGCCGCTACGGCCTGCAACTACTGTGACTGAGGAACCGGCTGCAAAAGCATTCTCCGCAGCGGCCGCAGGCAGGGGTTCGAACGCAAGTTCGCTAAATGAAAGTTCGCTGCCCGGCGAAATGGAGAAGAACTTTCGCGCGGGGGAGTTCCTGCAGACCCCCCGTTCAGCGCCGGGTGCGGAGTTTGACACGGAATCTGACATTCAGAAATCGATCCACGAAACGGAAGCGGCAGCGGTGGAGCATGATGCGCTTTCGGAACTGGAGCCGATGGCGGCAGTAGTGAGCGAGGCGATTCCGGCCAAACCCGCGGGAGATCGGGAGGCGCTCACGGGTTGGGCGGCACTGCAAAACCGATTGACAAGGCCGGGGCCTCAAACCGCATTTAACGCCGAGACAGCGCCTGAAATGCCGCCGGGAGTGGAAGATCCGTTTCAGAGTCCAGTCCCCACTCCAGGCCTGAAGCCTAAACCTGCAGATTTGCGGGCCGAGGCAGACTTGCAGGCCTACATATCGGGAGAGCAGAAGGATGAGGTTAGAGCGTCCGCGGCATCAGGTGGTTCGCCGCGACGCAGAATTCTCATATTTGGAGCGATTGGGCTAACGGTCACGGCCTTAGTGGCGATACCTGGAACTCGTCACAAGCTGCAAGTTGCGGATCGCCGTGCCGCCAGCGCCGCAATCGGGTGGCTCAATCCGAAGCCTGTTCCGCTGCCGCAAGTAGCAGCGCAGCATGATAGTTTTGGCCAGGAGGGGGATGAATACAAGTTTCCCGTGGCTGGAAATATCCCGGACGCTACTACCGATCCGTCTCAGATCCAGGTGGTGCCAGTGGTTGATCCTACGGTGAAAACAAAAACCTCGGATGCAGAAGTTCGGCCGGCGACGGGAGGCAATGTTGTTCCCGATCAAGGTACGGCCACAACGAATTCAAAGGGAGATCTCCAGACTGGCAGTGTTGCTGGCGGCGCGGCTCCGGGAGACCAAAGCGCAAGTCTGACTACGACAGCAGGAGCACCGCAGGTTAATTCTCCTCCAGTTCAAACCCGGATCTCTTTGCCGCCGTCTGCGCCTGCCTCTGCGCCCCTCGCAACGTCCCCCTCAGCATCCGTCTCAACCCAGAGCGCTCCGGCGGTGCCCTCTCAGCCAAAGCCAGCGATGGTGCGAAGTGCCGCCTCACCAGGTGGCATTTCGATCGCGAGCACTGCCCCGATTCCTTCCAGCTTGAGATCTCAGGTGGCTTCCATGACGCCAGAGGCCAGCGGCTCGAAGCCAGTTGAGGCAGCTATGTCATCCTTTGAGCCGGTGGCGCTGTCGGAGGCCTCAGTCAGAAACCTCCTGGCTCAAGGTGACGATCCACAGTATCCGGCGGGAGCAAAAACAAACGGACAGAGCGGCAGCGTAACCTTACAGGTGTTGATTGCCCATGATGGCACGGTGCAGGATGCGAAGTTCCTGCAAGGGTCGCTGATGTTTGCAAATACCGCCATTGAGGCGGTGAAGCTCTGGCGTTTTAAGCCCTATCTTTTGAATGGACGACCGGTTTCGGTGCAGAGCACCATCACTTTAAACTTTAAACCGCCAGCCTAAAAATCAGGGTAGAGGCGATCGGGATGCAAGGGTTAGGTTACTTTAAGCGCTTCAAAGGCCGTCGAATCGATGCAGCCAGCCGACTAAAACAGGCATCTACAAGATATAATGAGTGCAAGCTGGTCGCACGTTAAACCTTTTCCAGAAACGAAAACCCGATGTCAATGAAAACAAAAGCTGCGATTTTGGTTTCGTCCTTTGCCGTACTACTGTTTGTAGTGGTTGGATCGCTGGGCGGTGTCCATGCGTCCTCCAATGACGGCTCTTACCGGCAGATGCAGGTTTATAGCGAGGTTCTGTCGCGCGTGCAGTCGGAGTACGTGGTGGATCCGAACATCCCCAAGGTGACGGATGGAGCCCTGCACGGCCTGGTCGAGTCTTTGGACGCCAACTCCAGTTATTTGACGGCTTCGGCTTATAAGGCTTTGAAGGCGCATAAGGTCGAAGGCAAGGCCGGCATTGGAGCGGTTGTCTCCAAGCGTTTTGGTTATGCGGACGTGGTCTCGGTGATGCCGGGATCGCCGGCGGATAAGGCCGGGATTGAAGATACCGACATTTTCGAATCGATCGAAGGGCAAAGCACTCGTGATATGTCGCTGCCGGAAATTCGCGATGCTCTCGCCGGCGCGCCGGGATCGACGGTGAATCTTTCCGTGGTGCGGGCGCGCAAGGCTGAACCGCAGAAAATGGCGATCACCCGCGATGTCGTCACCATTCCACCGGTTTCCGACAAGATGCTGGCTGACGGTATCGGCTATATAAAAGTTGACGCTTTGAACAAAGGCAAAGCACAGGAGATCGCGACCAAGATCAAGTCGCTCGAGAAATCCGGAGCTAAAAAGTTCATTCTGGATTTACGGAACACTTCCGAAGGGGAAGAGAGTGAAGGCGTGGCTACGGCCAATCTCTTCCTGAATCATGGCACGATCACTTATCTACAGGGACAAAAGTTCCCGCGCGAGGCCTTCAATGCGGATCCCTCGAAGGCGATCACTTCCCTTCCAGTAGCCGTTTTGGTGAACAAGGGAACGGCCGGAGCTGCCGAAGTGGTGGCAGCGGCAATTTTGGAGAATGCTCGTGGCGATGTTGTAGGTGACAAGACTTTCGGTGATGGATCGGTACAGAAGACGATCGATTTGCCGGACGGCGGTGCGCTGATTCTCTCCGTGGCGAAGTACTATTCGCCGAGCGGAAAAGCGATCGAGGATACGGCAGTCACTCCGAACGTGGTGGTAGCGGACGATACCGACAACTTCATCTCGGACGACGACGATCAGGAGCCCTCCGCCACGGAACCCGAGGCCAAGCCAAAGAACCCGCAGGATGATCAACTGAACAAGGCAGTTGAGGTTCTGAAGAGTCGCGCCAGCTAGACAGCCTCGAACATCTTTCGATCTTTGAGGATTTATGATCACATCGCGCACTGTAAGGTGCGCGATTTTTTTGTTCGCGGTTGTGATCTGGTCGTTGTTGATTTGGTCTTCCGTAACTCATTGCAACTATCGAAGCCATTCCCGTCCTGCTATTCTGGCCCCTGTTATTCTGAGATTACCTTCCCATGAAGTCGCTCTATGAAGATCTTCCTCCGGTCGAGGTGGCTGGACGGAGGTTTGTGGGCCGCCTACTATTCGGGGTGCTGGTGTTGGCTTCCGCCCTGATTGGGGCAACAGCCGGATTGCTGCTGGTTTACACGACCGACTTACCCCAGGTGGAGGCCCTGGAGGCTTATCGGCCAAGTTCTGTGACTGAGTTGTATGACGATCATGGGCGCGTAATTGGATCGTTCGCACTGCAACGCAGGGTAGTAGCGAACTACGACGATTTCGCCCCCGTGTTAAGGGAAGCTCTTGTCTCGATCGAAGATAAGGATTTCTACAAGCATTCAGGAATTAACTTTTGGCGCATTGTGGGGGCGGCGTATCGCGACATTGAATCGGGGGGCAAGGTGCAGGGTGCATCCACGCTCACCATGCAGTTGGCGCGCAACCTGTTTCTTTCTCCGGACCGCTCGTTCCATCGCAAAGTGCAGGAGACGCTACTGGCGATTCAAATCGAGCGACGCTTCACCAAGCCGCAAATTTTCACGCTTTATGCCAACCAGATTTTCCTGGGCCACGGAGTTTATGGTTTTGAAGCAGCCTCGGAATTTTATTTCAGCAAGCCTGCCCGAAAACTCACGCTAGCCGAAGCTACGCTGCTGGCCGGTTTGCCCAAAGGCCCTGGAGTTTATTCGCCAATCAATCATCCGGATCGTGCATTAAAGCGGCGCAACCTGGTGATCAATGCAATGCTCGAAGACGGAAAGATTACCGCGGCACAGGCTGCGGATGCGCGGGCTGAACCTCTGGTTTTGAATCTGGCGCATGACCCGAATTCGCTGGCGCCTTATTTTGTGGAAGAGACCCGTCGCTATCTTGAGAACAAATACGGGGCCGATCAGGTACACGAGGGCGGGTTAAAAGTTTATACGTCGCTGGATGTCGACCTTCAACAAGCTGCCAACCAGGCGGTGCTGGATGGCCTGGCCGCATACGAGAGGCGCCATGGATGGAAGGGTCGCCTGGAAAATGTAATCACGGAAGGCGGCAGCCTTGAGAAGTATGAACATCCCGATTGGGATAATGAGCCGGAAGCGAATGGATATGTTCACGCGCTGGTAACTTCCTCCGGCGTTGGAGTTGCCACCGTGAAGTTTGGACGCTACTCCGCGGCACTCGGGCAGGCGGATGTGGCGTGGACCAACGGCAAGATTCAGGATCTGCTTCACACCGGGGATATTTGTTACGTAAGAATCTTGTCGCTGAGCCCAAATGGCGCGGCAAGAGTGAGCCTGGAGCAGGATTCCGGCGCGCAAGGGGCTCTAGTCGCGATCGATAATACGACTGGTGGAATCAACGCCATGGTGGGCGGGCGGGACTTCAATGAATCCAAGTTCGATCGCGCGACGCAGGCGCTTCGGCAAGTCGGGTCTTCTTTCAAGCCTTACGTCTACACAACTGTGATCGATCAGGGCGGCAGTCCTGACGACACTATTTTGGATGGGCCGGTGACGTTTGAAACGGCTTCGGGGCCTTATTCTCCCCACAATTATGACGAAAAGTTTGAAGGCATCATTACTCTGCGTCGCGCTCTGGCGCAGTCCAGGAATATTCCCGCGCTAAAATTGGCCAGCAAGGTTGGCATCCACAATGTGATCGACTACGCGGAACGCTTTGGGATCACAGCCAAGTTGCCTCCGTACCTTCCGGTGGCGCTGGGTTCGGCTGAGATTACATTGATGGAGCAGACCTCGGCCTATAGCGTTTTTCCAAATGATGGAGTCCGCGTAACCCCGCGCTACATTACGAAGGTGACAGACTATGAAGGGCGCGTTCTGGAGGAGAATTATCCGGACGTAAAAGACGTAATCAGTACTCGCACCGCACGGATCATGACTTCCATGCTGCGAGAGGTAGTGCTGCATGGCACCGGAGTCGCAGCTGCGCAGCTGCCCTTTCCAGTGGCCGGCAAGACTGGAACAACAAATGATTTTACCGATGCCTGGTTCGTGGGATTTTCCCCTACGATGACATGCGGCGTTTGGGTCGGCTTTGACGAGAAAAAAAGTTTGGGAGCGAAAGAAACAGGGGCGCACGCGGCGCTGCCGATTTGGATGAACTTTATGAGCAGCGCCATGGCGGGAAAAGATACCGGACAGTTCCAGCCGCCACCAGAGACTTCCGCGGGCGTGGCGCAGAAGTTAGATACACCGGATAACTTGACCGGCGGGGATGAAACGCATTAAGTCGTGATATTCGCATGAAGTCTTTCTTCCGATTCGCGATGCTGTCGCTGGTGTTGGTGGCGGTGGCCTTGGTCTCCGCGCTAACCGCAATGCGATTTGCGATTCATGGGCAGGAGGTGCAGATACCGGCGTTAGTTGGAATGACTCCAACGGAAGCGGAACGTTCCGCAATTGGACTGGGGTTGCAGATCGAAATTGAGCGGCAATATTACAGCCCGCAGATTGCGGCCGGAAGAATCATGTCTCAGTTGCCGTTGCCGGGGACAAGAGTGCGGCGCGGATGGCAAGTACGAGTGGCGCAGAGCATGGGACCACAGCGGGTAGCAATTCCTGACGTGACGAAGGAAAGTGAGCGCGCGGCGGAGTGGAATATCCGCCGCCGAGGGTTGGATGTGGCTTCGGTTGCGCAGATGCAGTTGCAAGGAACCCCGGCAGATCAGGTTCTGGCGCAGAGCCCGCCTGCGAATGCGAGCCAGGTCGCTGCCCCTAGAACCAGCTTATTAGTGACCATACCGGCAGACGTGCCGGACTATGTGATGCCGAATTTTGTAGGGCAGCCACTGGGAACCGCGAGCCGAACCGTGCAAGACGCGGGATTCAAATTAGGCAATGTCAGCATGGTTGCGGATGTGGCGGGCGCGCCGGGCAATGCTCCTTCAACTTTCACAGCACCTCCTCAACCGGCACCAGCCAGCATTATCGTAGTGCAATCGCCGCCTGCGGGGCAGAAAATTCCGGGAGGGGGCACGGTAGGTTTCGAAGTACGCTGAATGATGCGTGAGCCAGAAGCACCGAAGACGCTTATGAGGTCCGCTCCAGGATTGCGGCGAAGAATCCATCGCACGAGTGAATACCGGGCAGGGTCCGCAGATATGGACCGCTGCTAAGTGAAGGCAAATCTGGCCACGTGAGTTCCTTGTCTCGCTGAAGCTGCTCCAGTTCACCAGCACAATTGACGACGCGCATCCATGGACTTTCCGCCATGGCGCGCTCGACTACGGTTTCGTTTTCCTCGCGCTCCAGGGAACACGTGGAATAAATCACCCGCCCTCCGACGGAAACTTGAGCGGTCGCAGAATGGAGTATTTCCACTTGGCGTCGTTGCAGATCGAGAAGATCTCTATCCGTCAGCCGCCATTTGATTTCTGGATTGCGGGAGAGAGTGCCGGTGCCAGAACAGGGAACATCAACAAGAATGCTGTCGAAACTAGCGGAGAAAGGAAGATGACGCGCATCGGCTGCGACTATAAAGATATTCGCGTTTCGAAATTCTTTTGCAGGATGGCTCGCATGTATCAAGCGGCGTAAGAGCCGGGCACGATGGTGGTGAAGTTCGGCCGCGATGATCTGCGCGTCGGGATTGTGGTCGGCAAGGGCCAGCGTTTTTCCTCCCGGCGCAGCACAGCAATCCAAAATCCGCATGCCATGTCCCGCCAGCGCCGCGACAAGTTGCGAACCTTCGTCCTGAATAACACACAGGCCTTCGCGGAAGGCGGTGGTGCTAGTAACGTCCCCTTGTTGCACACGCCGCGCCGAAGCCAGCAACGCGCCGGAATCCAGTTCAATCCCATCGGCGCGAAGTCCCGCATCCGCTCCGGCATCACGGAGACGAATGGCAGTTGAGGGAACGCGTTGGTTGTACGTACAAATGCTCCGGGCAACCTCGATCCCATAAGTTTCAGCCCAGCGTTCCACCAACCAGACGGGATGCGAACCGGCAGCGGCGAGCGACTTAGCGCTATCTCCGGCAATCTCGACTGACGCCGAGGCAATGTCTTTCGAGAAATTGGCGGCCAGTTTGCGCAGGACCGCGTTTGCAAAGGGCGCGGCAGAACGTTTGCGGGCCCGCTTCACCAGTTCCACGCTTTCATTGATCGATGCGCGCTGAGGAATGCGTGTAAGAAAGCGAAGCTGATAGACCGCGATTCGAAGCGCAGTCAGAACTTCCAGATCGAGTTTCGCCAGCGGCTGCGAAGAGCTTTGCGAAATTGCTGCGTCCAGGACGGAGCGCCAGCGCAAGACTCCCATCACGAGTTCGGTGGCGAGCGAGTGATCTAGAGTAGTGAGAGATGCGCAGGTTTTGGAGTGAAGCAATTCAGAAGCGTAGGAAGATTCGCTTTCCACGCGTCGAAGCACGTCAAAAGCCGCAGCTCTAGCGGGAGAAACGGTTGGAGGCAAGGATCGTTTTTTACTCTTCACTGATTCCAGTATGAACGAATTAAGTGATGCGCAGCGAAATTCCTTGGCTTACAAACCCAATCGTTCCCCCGGCTCCGGCCTGTATCCTCGGATGAATTCACCGGCAGTGGTCCGCCTCTTGCCTTCCAGTTGCACTTCGATGAGTTCAAGTGCCGTTCCCTGGCCGCATCCAACCAGCAGATGATCGCCCTCAACTCTCAATTCGGATTGCGGCAGTGAACGATCCAATTCCTCACCCTGCCACACTTGCATATTCTTACGGCGAAATTTGGAGTGCGCTCCAGGCCACGGTTGAAAACCACGGAGACGGTTCAGGATCTCAGCGGCACTCCTTGAGAAATCGATAAGACCGTCTTCCTTCTTGAGAATGGGTGCGAGCGTGGCCAGAGAGTCATCCTGTTTTCGGGGATGGATCGAGCCGCTCTGCAAGCCTCTAAGAGTCGTCACCAGGAGTTTTGCTCCCACTTCGGCCAGCCTCGACGCCAGAGTGTCGGAAGTGTCATCGGAGGCGATCAGGACTTCTTCTTGCAGAAGAATATCGCCGGTGTCGAGTCCCGCATCAATCTTCATGGTGGTGACGCCGGTCACGGTTTCTCCGCAAGCAATGGCCCACTGGATGGGTGCGGCCCCGCGATACTTCGGCAAGAGCGAAGCGTGAAGGTTAAGATTGCCCCGCGGCGGAAGATCGATCATCCACTGCGGAATAATACGACCGTAACCCACAACGATAATCGCGTCTGGGCTCAAGTCGGCGAGGGTCGAACGAAATTCTTCATTCTTCTTGATGCTCTCCGGTTGTATCACGGGGATGTTCATCCGCACTGCGGCTTGCTTTACAGGGGATGGAACCAGTGCCAGGCCTCGACCCTTGGGGCGGTCGGGCTGCGTCACTACGAGACGCACGTTGAATCCCGCATCGACCAGGTATTCGAGCGGTGGCACAGCAAAATTCGGAGTGCCGCAGAACGCGAGATTGAGAGACGGAGGCATCGGGCGATTCGCGACCGGGATCGGGTGATTGAACTGGCGAAATTATTTGGTGAACTGGGAGCGATCGCGCATTCACCCGATCGCCTGATCGTTCTACCACTCTCCCGCTTTCATGAGCTTCTTGACCTTGCGCTTGATCAAATCGCGCTTCAAGGCACTGATGTGGCTGATGTAAAGCTTCCCGTTGAGGTGATCGGTTTCATGAAGAAAGGCGCGGGCTAGCAGGTCTTCGCCGGTCTTCTCGAAAACCTTGCCGGTTAAATCCTGGGCACGGATGGTCACGATCTTGGCACGGCTTACATTCTCCCGGAAATCGGGAATGCTAAGACAACCTTCGCTCTGTGCGTGACGGCCTTCCTTGTGAATGATCTCAGGATTGATGAGCACGAGTTGGGCATCCGGATCTTCTTTGAAGGTGACGTCGATGACCGCAATGCGGCGGGCGATTCCGATTTGGGGCGCGGCCAATCCAACCCCGCGAGCGGCATACATCGACTCGAACATATCCTGGGTGAGTTTCTTCAGTTCCTCGTCGAAGACTGTGACCTTTTCGGACGGCTTCTCGAGGACAGGATTTCCGAACTTTACGATGGGATAGATCATCAGTAGTTTTCCAATTGCTGGCGGTAGCCGTGGAAGTTGCGCAGCGTTTCTCCCATGGAATCACCGCCGAACTTTTCGAGAGCGCAACGGGCCAGCGTGAGCGCGATCATGGCCTCGGCTGCGACGCCTGCAGCCGGCACGACGCAAACATCGGATCGTTCGTAGGCAGCCTTCACCGGCTCGCGGCTGAAAAAATCGACAGACTGTAGAGGACGGCGCAGAGTGGAAATCGGTTTTAGATAGCCGCGCACGCGAATCTCCTCGCCGTTGGAAACGCCGCCCTCGATACCGCCAGCGTTGTTGCGAGTTCGTGTGAAAGAAGTGAAATTTGTAGGCTCGCCATATCCGATTTCGTCATGCACCGCAGAGCCGGGAGCAGCAGCGGCGGCAACTCCGGAACCGATTTCCACCGCCTTCACGGCTTGCAATGACATAACGGCCGCGGCCAGAAGGGCATCGAGACGCTCGTCCCACTGGGCATAAGTACCCAGGCCCGGCGGAACACCATGCGCAACTACCTCGAAAACTCCTCCCAAGGAATCTCCCGTCCTCAGAATCTTATCCACTTCTTCTTTCATCCGTTGCTGCGCTTCGGCATCAGCACAATTCAGCAGAATCTCCTGCTGATTGTAAAGAATCTCGATGTGATCCCAAGGAACTTCTTTCTGGAGGGAGATATTTCCAACTGCAACCACATGGCTGAGCACGTGAATGCCAAGCTCGTGCAAGAACGCCTTCGCGATCGCGCCTACAGCGACTCGCGCGGCAGATTCGCGCGCGGATGCGCGTTCCAAAACGTAGCGGGCTTCTGGAAAGTTGAACTTCAGAGCACCCGCGAGATCGGCGTGACCGGGCCGGGGAGATGCGACTCGCTTGTGCAAAGCAGGATCCCCTTCAGCCACGGGCAGCGCTTCCTGCCAGTTTTTCCAGTCTCTGTTCTCCAGCAGAATGGAAATGGGAGAACCTATGGTTATTCCCTGGCGCACTCCCGAGAGGATGTGGGCCGTATCGCGCTCAATCTTCATGCGCCCGCCGCGGCCATATCCCTGCTGGCGGCGCCAGAGCTCGCGGTCAAGCGCCTCCTGATTGACTTTCAGGCCTGCGGGCACGCCCGACAGGAACGCGACTAAAGCTTCGCCGTGGGATTCGCCAGCAGTAAAATAACGCAGCATAAGTGCTAGATTCTACCTGATGCGGCGGTCGCTAAATCTGCGCGAGCGAAGAATTGTGGAGGCTTCGACCTGCGAGATAGTAAGCTGATACAGATTTTCGAGGCCTGACGCGCCAACTAGCGCGAATGGTTGCTACAATTACGGGAAGGTTGTTTCCTGCGGTACAATTTCTGGCTTGTCTGCGCCCCTTCGGAATGATTAATCTAGGAATTTAATAATTCATGAATTATTAATTCAAGGGTACTTAGTCCACGAAAGGAAGAATTATTGTGTCTAGTAGTGCGGGAACCCCGTTGGTGCACGAGAACCGTCTGACGCCGCGGGAACGCGAAGTTGTGAAACTGCTGGCGGAAGGAAAAACGGTGCGTGCGGCGGCAGCAGATCTAGGGTTGAGCAGCAAAACAGTCGATGCCCACAAGTTCAATCTTATGAAAAAGCTCGGCATTCATAAAAAGGCGGAGCTGGTGATGTGGGCGATTCGCGAGAAAGTAGTGGAGTCTGGTCAGTTTCTAGGGAATTAGAACGGCGGCCAGTTCCGCCAAGCTCTGGACTTCCAGATCGGGCTGACCTTCAGCGGCCTTTACCGCTCCCACGCCGCCTCTCGCCGAGGGACGGTTTACCCACACGGTGGCGATTCCCAGCGAGTGTGCCGGGAGAACATCGTGATAGATGCTCTGACCCACGTGCAGAATGCGGTCCGCAGGGGTAGGGACGCGACTCAACGCAAGGTTAAAGATTTTTAGAGATGGCTTGTAAGCCTGTGCTTGTTGAGCAGTAATTACCTGACTGAATTCCACTTCCAATTGCGGCCTGGTCGCTGCAAAAAGATCGTTATCCACGTTGGAAATAATCGCCAACCGAAAACGCTTGTTAAGCTTCTTTAGAGCATCGACGGTGTCGGGCCAGGGTTTCCAGCTCTTCAAAGACTCCGCCAGGGATTCGGCTTGCCGATTTGTAGGAACGAAACCGAACTCTTCTCCGAAATGGGTGACAACGGACTTAAGAACCTGACGATAGCTGCGGAACTCGCCCATCTCCGCAATCGCTTCGAAATCCCCGTAAAGCTTCAGGATCGTGGCATCGTCTGTACCCGTATCTTTTCCATGCTCCGCCAATAACGTGTGCAGGCAGCGAAGAATTCCGTCCTCCCAATTGATCAGGGTGCCGTAGCAGTCAAAAGTTAGAATTTCAAATTGGGTGGGATCAAGCATTGCCGTAAACCAACCGAGCTACGACTCAAGGCCGGGCAGGATGGGAGCCTTATCGAGCGATATCATTCCGGACTCATCCGCCTCCGAATCGGTTGAAACGGGATTCTCTGCCGGAGCGACGACTTTTGGCGCGAGGAACTTGGAGCTGTTCAGGAGCGGACGTCCCAGCGATGCGTTATAGCTGCTCCAAGGACTCTCAAGATCGGCCTCCCGCTCGAAATGAGCCCGCATCGCTTCCATCTTCGAGTCGAGGTCGTCCATGTAATGGAGCAATAGCGCTTCAGGGAACATGGGCAGCTTGGGAGAACCAAACTCATATTCGCCATGATGGCTGATGATCAAGTGCTCGAGTAGAGTCTTAAGTTCAGGAGGGAAATCTGGAAACAGTGCGAGTTTGGCTTGCAACATTTCCAGTTCGATGACCATGTGCCCGAGCAACTGGCCACGGGTGGTGTAAGAGAACGAGCGATTGTAAGCCAATTCGTGAATCTTGCCGATGTCGTGAAAAAAAGCTCCGGTCAGTAAAAGATCGCGATTCACCTGCGGATAATTGCGGCAGATCAGGTCGCATGACCGGCAAAGTGAAACTACGTGATCGAGAAGGCCGCCGATGTAGGCGTGATGCAGGGTTTTGGCTGCGGGAGCGTTACGGTAAGCCGCAGCTAGTTCTGGATCGGACATAAAGGCCTGGACCAGCGCCTTCAGGTGAACATTTTGAAATGAGCACACGAACGCGGCAAGCTCCTGCCAGAGTTCGTCAATGTTTCTGGTGGTCTTGGGAAGATAATCGGCGAACTCGATTTCCGAATCGCCTAACTTGCGAAGCTTGTGGATGGTGAGTTGAAAACGGTTCTTATATTTATTGACCAGACCCTTGATCTTGAGAAAATCGTCCTGCTCAAAAGAGTTGAGTACCTCTTCCACGTTGTCCCACATCTTGGCGTCCAACTGGCCGCTGCGGTCGCCGAGTGTCAGGGCGAGGTAAGGTTCACCCGTCTTTTTAGGCTTGATCTGTTTGGCTACGACAACAAAATTGGAGGTGATGATCTTGTTTTCGTGGCGAGTACACTCGCTGATGTAGAAATCCTTCATCTTCTCCAAGAGTGTAAATCAAAAAGGGGAGCGGAGGTCGAAGCCGCGATAAGAGACTGGGCCCTCAGTCTAGAGAAAGCCCATAAATTTCTTTTTCTTCTTTTTTAGATTCTTCGCGCCAGTCTCTTTCACGCTGGCAGTTTCAATCGGCTCCGTCTGGTTCGGACTGCGGCCCGAGTCAACATATCCATCCGCGACCTTAATATAGGCATCTTCCCGCAACTTGGTGAGATAGGCCCGCAACGCGGGCTGTAGCTTCTCGTAATACAAGGCATCCTGGATTTTCTGTTCGATGTCCTTCATTGGCGGAATGCCGGCCATGGTGTGATCGGTAACTTTCAATATGACATAACCCTGCTTGGTGCGAATTACGTCGGTGACCTGCCCCGCCTTCATGGCAAAAGTTCTGTCTTCGAGTTCTTTCGCGAGAGTGCCGCGCTTGAAATTGCCCAAATCTCCGCCCTGAGCAGCCGAAGGGCCATTGGAATTTTTCTTGGCGATATCGTCGAAACTGGCTCCACCCTGGATTTGCTTGAGAAGGTCGTTAGCCTTCGCTTCCGCCGCCGCTAAAGCTTTTGCCTCTTCTTCTTTTGAGGCTTCCTGTTTGGCAGCGTCATCTTTCGGTGCATCTCCAGCTTGTGCATCTCCAATCGCGCCGTTTTGCGGCTTAGGTGCCACCGGCTTTTCGGGAGCAACCAGTATCTCGCTGAGGCGGATGGATTCAGGCTGCTCCATCTCGCTCTTGTGCTCGTCGTAGAACTTCTGTTCTTCGTCTTTGGTGATATTGAGGTGGGAGCCGACCTCTTCGCCGATCACCTTCTGCGTAATAATTTGATTACGCATGTTCTGCTTGAAATCTTCATACGAGATGCCCTGCGCGGTGGCGGCTTTTTCCAGTTCCTCCATCGTGTCGAGCTTCATATCCTTCCGCATCTGGTCAAGTCGCTTGATTAGTTCGGTATCACCGGTAATTCCCAGGTCTTTACCTTTTTCGAGAAGAAGCTGCTGGTCGATCAAGTCGCGCAGGACATCCTTCTCGCGCTCGCTGAGCAGCTTGTCCGCGTTGTTTGGATCCTGCTGCTTGACGTCGTCCTTGAGTTGATCTTTGCTGCGGAGAAATTCGGAGCGGGTGATGATCTGCCCATTGACGCGGGCGACGATTTCCTCGACCACTTGAGACGATGCAATTACAGAGAGACAAGAGAAACTGACCAGCAGGAGAGCGATTCTTTTCATAAGATTATTTTTCATGCGAGCTTTAGGAGAGCCACCACTTCCCGAAGCGTGAGGGCGGCCATGGCCGTTTCGTGTTTTACTCCAGTGTTTCCGAGCTCCAGGGCGAACTCGAATGGCGTTGCACGATTATATCTGATGCAAAGCCGCAATTTCACGCTGTACCGGTATGGGGTGGTCCTGGTAGTGCAATTTGCCGTCGTTAGAAATACGGAATCGAGCTTCGCTTGATGGACACCCGAGAGTGCCACTCTCCATATAAACATTCTCGCAAGTTGCCCCCACCCGGCGCGGTTTGCGGAAATTCTACTGAGCCCGAATAAAGGCCAGAGCGGTCATATCGTCTGGAACCAAACGCCCACAAGTAAACTCCACCACAGAGTTGAGGATTGAAGAGGCAATTACCTGGGCACCGTGGGAAGGTTCTTCGCCAAAACGTGGCTTTACGCGCGCCAACCCATATTCTAGGTCGTCTTCTTTGTTGCCCTTGCATTTGGCTTCAACGACCCCACGCGAGACCAGGAGCAAGGCTGCCCCGGATTGCAGGGCTACAGTAGGAGCATCGCTGGTGGCATGGGAGAAGAGGCCGAGCGGCAGACCAGTGGAGCGCAGTTCGGTGACGCCTGTGTGATCTCTCAACAGGCCGGGCGTGTGGCCTGCGTTGGTGTAGCAGAGAGTTCCGAACTTCTCGTGGTAACAGCCCATGAATGCAGGGCAGGAGATCACGCCCCCGGCAACCTCCATCAAGCCACGGTTGAGCCGAAGGGATAGCTGGGTCATGGACTCCGCCTCGTTGAAGTCCCCCCCGGAGAAGAGTTCGACGCCCAGGGTTCGGAACATGTTTTGTGCCGCCGTCAGGACTGTCTGATTTTTTTCACGGCGTCCGGCGACGTCCAGCAGCCCGAATAAAATCCGCTGCGGCCCTACGCGCAAACACTCGTAGAAATCCCCGGCAATCCGTGGTCCGTAGGTCGCGGCGGCAATCTCGGCGCCTTGGATCTTGGGAAAATCATTAGTGGCGGCTTCCGGCGCGGGCGGGGGCACGGGCTCACGGGGATGGAATAAAGAGCACATTCGACGCGAAGGGCCAGACAGCGAAAGTAGCACAAGCGGCAACGGTCGGCAAACTCCGCCCGAGATTGTAGGGTTCTAATTTCGCCCGGCTGCGGTCTATCGATCAGACGACCTCCGTCATGACGAGCCCAGCAAGGGGATGACAGAGCCGTAATGATCGATGCCGATGGTGGATGAAGGAAATCGATCGAGGGTAGGTAACGAGGCTAGTTGCCGTATTTGTCGGCGAGATATTTCGCGAGGTCAGACTCGAGTTGTCCGTAATCTGAGCGGATGGTTGTCCGCATAGCGGCTTCGGTAGAACTTCCCTCACCGAGGCGTTGTAAGATTCGCTGAATATCGCTCATGCCGTAGGTATCGTTGATATAAGAGACAGCAGCCAGCGATTCCGCGTAGGCGACGTAGGCCTCCGCGCCAGAGAAGCGCATGAAGCTGCCTTCCAGCGCATTCAAAGGAAGATTGCGTTGGGCCTTGAACAGTTGCGCCAACTGGCGACCATCGCTGCCCAGGGACTTCGGTTCAAGAAACTGGGCAATTCCTTCATGCAGCCAAATCGGACAACGTCCAGACGAAAGCTGATTAATAAATGTATGTGCGAGTTCATGCTTGAGCACCCGTGCTAATTCCGGCGTCATCGAATTAAGGCCGCTGATGGGAACACGGAGTTTGCCGTCGTTAAGCGCTCCCGACCATGAAGGCGCGCGCGTAACGTCAAAAAAAGTCTGTTCGGTGTAAAGGGTCACAAGAATGTCATCGTGCGGCGGGGTGCCAAGATCGCGAGCCAGATCGTCGTAGTCGCTTTCCAGGGCCGCAAGAATTTGCGCCCGGAATGACTCCGAGGTTTGTTTGCCCTCGTAGTGCATGACGAAATGGCTGCTCTCCCGCTGCGCGAAATCCGCTTCGGCAGTCTGTTCGCGCTGGGCTTTTGCCAGGTACTGTTCTACGGCGGGATCTGGGCGCAGTTCAAGAGAACGTTTCCATGATGCGATGGCATCTTTTGTGCGGTCGGCAGCTTGTTGAGCGTATCCCAGAACGGTGTAAGCATCGGGCGATGTAGGCGCCGCGCTCACGGCACGCTGGGCATAGGACATGGCTTGCGATGCGCTGCCGGTTCGCACAAGCGCGGCGGCGTAGTAAATCAGAATTGTGGAATTCTCCGGCTGGAAGCGAAGTCCGCTATCGAAATAGCGGCGCGCCTGATCCATGTTTCCATGATCGAATTCAAACTTGCCTGCAATAAAATCAGCGGTAGCGCTCAGCTCGGCATTACCTTTGCCCTCCAGCTTCGAGAGTGCGTCTGAGTCTACCTTGCCATCTTTAATAATGGTTTGAGGAAGATCCGCTGTGCCCGCCAGACTATCGACCGGCGTGAAGGCGGGGAGGTTATTTCTACTACCGCCGCCCGATGACGTGCTCGCCGGCGAACCGCCCGCATCCACTCGCTCTACCGAACTCTTAGGGATGGCATAACTATCGTCGCCAATTTCGTATTCATAGTGGGTGCCATTCTCCCGCACATGGTCGGCGAGAATGGTGCGTCCGTTCTTTAGATGGATGGTATCGGCAGGGGCGTACAAAGGGGCGACCGTCATCAAGAAAAGCGCAGCGATAGTGACACGAAGGCCCATTGAAGCGCATTCTAACAACTGGCAGAATAAGGGCCTACATCACTAAAGTGTTGCCGACATCTTCAAAATTAGGGATTGTGCTTGCAATCTGCATCCAGGTGATTCCCTGCTATCCCGCCCAAATTGCGCCAGCAGAGACGATGCGGCCAGAAACTGCCGAATCGTTGTATTTGCAGCTCAGCAATGTAGGACTTGATCCGGCGCGGGTGTTCCGCGTTCGGGGCGGTTCCGTAGATAGGGCTTCCATACACATTACTTTCGAGGATGGCACGATCGCCTTCACTAAGGATGTGCTGGGCAGAATCACTGGCGCCTTTTTTGAGGGAGACGGGGAAGTTCTGCTGCCACCTCCTAATGAAGTGGAACGAAGATCGATGACGTTGTTCACTGGAATGGCAATCCTGGAAGAGCGGTTTAGTACCGCGTATCTTCGCTTCAACGACAATACCGCGACTGAATTGCAGCCCGCGCTTCGGGACCCGGAGGACGCGCAGGCATTCGTTACCCGCTGGAACGAAGCGGCCAGCAATATGGCAAAGGCTGACGCCATGAGACTTCTGGCCACTTTCAGCGACCTGCTCCCAGTTGTCCGAAGCGACGGCACGAGTCAGATCCCGATTAACCCAGTTGCGGTTAACACAGTTCCGGTTAGCGCTCACGAGAATGATCGCATGCTGCATGGTCGATTGCAGGGAAATACCCTCGGAGCCTTTGACGTTGTATTCGATTCAACGGCGGGGGAACAGGTCGAAGCTGGGCAGGTGAAGGCTGCCGCGAATGGTGCCGACTACTACGACGTTTGGACCTCATTCTCCTCATCCTCAACGGAGGCTGAGCGTCCGCATGCGCGTTCAGTTTCTCGCGAGTCTAACGCTCCTGCCCCTGAAGATATGCCTCACGAAGGCTCTTTTGTGGCAACCGATTATGTGATCGATGCCCATGTGAAACCTCCGAAGGAACTCGATGCAAAGGTGACTCTACATCTGCACGTAAAGGGGCATCCGACGCGCTTTCTGGCATTCGAATTATCCCGCTACTTGAAGGTCCAGTCGGTTGAATGGGATGGAACTCCAGTGGAGTTTATTCAAAATCCTTCCATGGAAGGGACGCAACTGGCGCGCAGCGGAAATGATGTGCTGGGCGTGGTCCTTCCGACCGCGGCAAAAAAGGGACAAGACGTCAGGCTGGAGTTTAAATATGGTGGCGAGGTTTTAGCCGAAGCAGGGAAAGGCTTGCTCTATGTTGGTGCGCGTGGAAACTGGTATCCGAATCACGGCGAGTTCATTTCGAATTTCGATCTTACTTTTCACTATCCACAAGATTGGACGTTGCTGGCCACAGGCAGGCCGCAGGTAATTCCGCAGACGCACACGGGAGCGCAGCAGGGTATCGACGAGGAGCAAGTAACGCGCTGGACTTCGGATCGTCCCATTCCAGTGGCAGGATTTGACCTTGGCAAGTATGTGCAAGCGGCGGCTCAGGCGGGGAACGTTATGATCGAAGTCTACGCCACCACGGGCGTGGAGCGCGATTTCCCGGTGCCGCAAATACCAACTCCTTCACAGCCTGCATCCCCCCCGGGACTGTTGCCCACTCAACGCCCTGTACCAGCACCGCTGATCGCTGCGATTACGCCCTCTCCAGCGCGACAGGCAATGGCAGTAGCGGAGACTACCGCTGAAGCTGTTCGTTTTTATTCCGAGCGATTCGGCCCCTATCCTTATAGCCAACTCGCCCTGACTCAACTGCCGGGCAGGGAAAGCCAGGGTTGGCCGGGACTCATCTTTCTTTCGTCTTATGCTTTCTTAACTAATGAGGAGCGGCAGCAACTCCACATAGATCCTTTCCAGGAAATCATCGAGCAGCTGATTCCAGCTCACGAGACTGCACATCAATGGTGGGGAGATTTGGTCACCTGGAGCACCTACCGTGATCAGTGGTTCTCCGAGGGGCTGGCGAATTATTCAGCGATGATGATTCTTCAGCAGAAGGATCCGGCAAGTTTCAGAATAGTGATGGAGAAATACCGGAATGACTTGCTGGCAAGAGACAAGAACGGCGATGCGCCAAAGGACGCTGGGCCTGTAACTTTGGGAAGCCGCCTTCTGTCGTCGCGTTTTCCGCAAGGCTACGAAGCCATTAGCTATGGACGGGCGACATGGCTGTTCCACATGCTGCGATCGATGTTGCAGGATGGAGAGACGGAGAGCGCGCGAAAAAATCACGGTGGCGCTACCGGCGAGGAGCCTTTCGTGCGGTCTTTGCGAAAACTTCGGGAGCGCTACCAAGGGAAGACCATCACCACCCGAGAATTGCTCAATGTCTTCGCCGAGGACTTGCCGCCGTCTTTGCGCTATGAAGGCAAAGCATCCCTGGATTGGTTTCTCGATGGCTGGGTGAACGGCATTTCGCTGCCCAAACTGGAGTTGCAGAGTGTCAAGTTTTCACCCAGGGAGAACGGTGTGTTTGTAAGCGGAGTCATACGGCAAAAAGATGAGGCGGACACTTTGGTGACGTCAGTGCCCATCTACGCAGCGATCCCGGGTAAGTTGCCGGTACTGCTTGGCCGCGTCTTCGCCGATGGTCCCGAAACATCGTTTCATTTTTCTGCGCCATTGGGAACGCACAGGCTTCTGCTGGACCCCAACGACACAGTGCTCACCAGCTCAAAGTAATCCAGCCGCGGCGTGAAGAGGTATTGTCGGTCACATCAGAGCCCAATACAAGTCAAAGGCTGAACCGCAGAGGACACAGGGGAAACACAGAGGGGATTCATTGCCTCACGCAATTCTATTCTTCGCTAGAGTGGCGATACACCTGCTGTAGAAAAGAAACTCAACGCGGAGAGCATAAATGAATCGAGATTCCAGAATTCGTGAGAGCGACGCGGGCAACGAAACGATCGGAGAGACGGGATTTTCACCAGCGGACATTAGTGCGGGCTGGGTTCATAACTTTACCGGTGAACTGAAACAAACCGTTCTGGTGGTGGAAGATGACGTGTTTATTCAAAAAGCCATTTGCGAAGCCCTGGAATCTGCTGGCTATAACGTATTGGCCGCCGCCTGTGCGGTTGGAGCTAAGCAAGTCTATAAGCGGTATCCCGAGTCCGTGGATCTTCTGCTTACCGATGTTGTGTTGCCGGGAACGAATGGACGTGAACTCGCCGGCGACTTGGTGAATTTGTCTCCCGAACTCCGGGTTTTGCTGATGAGCGGGTACATTCGGGAACCAGGTTCAGGCTGCCTGGCTGATCATCATCGTTATCATGGTGAGCGGTACCGCGGACCTTATATTGAAAAGCCCTTTTCTGCTTCGATGCTGTTGCGCAAGGTCAGCCAAATTTTGAATGACCCGCTGGAGCTTCGGGAGCACGCGTTGAACCTGAGGCCTCTAACATCATTACGAGATCCAACTCACGTCCGATAAATGGCGCGCACCAGACTGTGGACTTCTTCCCTATAAGATTCCAGTTCGAAGGTAAGCCGCGCCCAATCAAAGTGGCCGAGATTCTTCGAATATTGAGCCAATTGAGCAAAACCGGCCTCCTCCAACAGATTCACCTGCCGCCGTTCCACGTAGCCATAATTCAGCTCGCTCATACGGCACAGCAAATCGGACAGTTGTACCAGCGCGGCCAGCCCGCTGGAATCTTTTGATTTCTCCGGAGAATGATGACAGTTCACGACATCGATCATCTCCGGAGCGAGATTCCAATGCTCGGCAAGAAGACGCCCGCTCTCACAGTGGGTAAACCCTAGGCAACGTTGTTCGGCCTCGTGCAGTGGAATGCCCTCGGCTTTAGCAACATCCCAGGCTTCCTCAAATTCTTTTGGAAGAATCCATAAGTTCACGATGATTCCAAGATCATGCAGGAGCCCTGCAAGATAGGCCTTCCCAGGATCACCGAAATCGATCTGGGTGGCGAGATGCCGGCAAATAAGCGCGCATCCCAAGGAATGCTCCCAAAAAACCACAGGATCCAGAGTGCAGTTCTCGCCTGGAAGAATCTTCAACATTCCACATGACATGGCGATATCGCTAACGTGATGAAATCCGAGGCTCACGACCGCCGCGCGAAGAGACTGCACATCTTTGCCGCGTCCGAAAAGCGGAGAGTTCGCCATTCGGAGGCATTGCGCCGCCAGCGACTCGTCTTGAGAAAGCAGATCGGTGACCTTCCGCACGTCGATCTGCTCGACTGGTTGCTGCAAATAGCGAAGGAGTGGCGCAAGCACGGCCGGGATAGTTGGGATTTGCTGCAAGCCGTCGAGCCGCTGCAGCAGAGTCTTTTCGGTTGATGTTCTGGTTATGGTTGTCGTTGTCATCGTAATTTTCCGCCAGTTAGCGGGCGATCTCCTCTCACATAGGCAGTAGCTCCGGGCAGGTGGACCAGACGAAATTCATCATTCACTCCATACAAAGATTCCGAGCGGCCGAGAAAAAGATATCCATGAGGCAAGAGGGTGTTGAAGAAGTGCTGAATAACGCGCCGCTTGGAAGCCAGATCAAAATAGATCAGGACGTTGCAACAAAAGATGGCGTCCATGTTCTTCATAAATGTCATGCGCGAATCGTCCGACAGGTTGAGCCTGCCAAAGTTCACGTTGGACCGCGCCTGAGCATTCACCTGGAGCTTATCCCCCAGCGGCGTGAAATATTTGCTTCGGTAAATGGCAGCAAGGTTGCGTGTGCTGTGACTTCCGTAGATTCCCTCGTGTGCGTGCGCCAGCGACCGCTGGTTGAGATCCGTCGCCAGGATTTCCGTATTCCAGCCGCCAAGTTGCGGCCCAGCTTCCTCGAGCAACAGCATGCGCAGGGTATAGGGCTCCTCTCCGGTTGAGCATCCGGCACTCCAGATGCGAAGCTGGCGGATGGGGAGGGGCGATTTCGCCTGGATAATTCTCGGCAGAACTATGCTCTTGAAGGCATCAAGCTGCTGCTGGTTTCGGAAGAAGGAAGTCTCACCAATTGTGATTTCATTTAGGAGCGCCACCAGTTCCTCCTGCCGGTTGGATTTAACCGTGAGGCAATCGCAGTATTCCTGAAGGCTAGCTATCCGCAGTTCACTCATGCGGCGTCCGCAACCATCCAGCAGCAAACGAAGTTTGTTATCAGGGTGAAAAATTCCCGCAGCTTGGTAAATAACATCACGAATATGGACCAGTTCAGGCTTAGGCAGCAGCTCCGCGAAGCCAGCACGGATCAACGGCACAGTGGTCACGCAGAGGCCTTCCAGAAATATGAGGACGCGGTTTTGAAGTTCGCCAAGTTGGTGCAGACGCGAAGCCACGCATCTCATTAAGCTCATCGGCAACGCGGCTTGGTACTTTAACGAGAGGGCGATGGTTTTGCATTTCCTGTCGAGGCGGCCGACGGCAGAACTTGCGAGGTCAGAATCACAATATCCACACGACGGTTCTGCGCGCGTCCCTGGGCGATGAGGTTGCTGGCGATGGGGTGATATTGGGCGTAGCCGGCGGCCGAAAGCCTTTCCGGCGCGAACCCATGCCGCAAAATCAAGAGCCGGACCAATTCCGTGGCGCGGTTCGTCGAAAGCTCCCAATTGGAGGCGACTTGCGCAGTATGAATCGGGATGTTGTCGGTATGGCCCTCGATGCGCAGTTTATAGGTCCGAAGGGCAAGGACGGATGCAATGCGATCGAGCGCGGGCAGGGACTGCGATTTTATAGTTGCCGAACCCGCGTCGAAGAAACCAAATTCGCGAAGACTCACCACCAAGCCGTCGGATTCACGGTGGAGCGATACTTGATGCAGAGCGATTTCTTTTTGAAGGCTCTCCTCCAACTCGTTTTGCAAAGTCGAGATGTCCGTTTCCTCGGAGGAATCTGCCAGCGTATCGGTCGGAGCCGACGCAACGTCTCCCAGTTGCGAGGTTCGTTCCACGTTCTCAATTGCCTGCACCGTGCTGAAGGGCATGGGATCATCCGCGCTGAGCGGGATCTCAGTGGTGGATGCCTGGAAGACTCCCATCTCTTGAAATGCCACTTGAATGGCCAGGGCAAGTTTGCCAACTTTTCTTTGATCGACCTGCGCAGAAGCGTAGTCCGCGACCATATTTGCCAGCCTTCCGTTATCGATCCACAGACTGCCCAGAGTGGTGGGGGCGGAGACTGGCGCAACACTGGTGACGCGTTTTATATAGTCGGCGAGCGGGTCACGTTTCGGGGAAGCAGTTTTGTTTTTGTCCTGGGCATAGGCCCCGGATACAAGCAGCATCAACACCCCAAGCCCCGCCGTCGCGTTCCAAATTCTTTTGCTTGTGGAAATGAATGGAGACAGATTCGATTTAGGACGAACCGATTTACAAAGCTTCGAAACCGGAAACTTCGTCTGCCGACACATCACAGCCCCACTCGAACATTTCGTGCATCCACGACTTGGGCGCGAAGTGTGCGATTGCCGTTCCTGACTCGCACCCGTATGGACTGGCCAACCTGTCCCGCATCGAGGCACGTGACCGGCAGCACCAGCCGAATTCCCGCATGCTCCCAGGTAAGCGTCGCGGTCTCTCCTGGCCGGATCAGTCCGGCGATCCCCGCAGATGCACGGCGGTGTTCCAAGGTCTGCGAATAGGAAGCTGAATTTCGAAGAACCTCCTCTGCGGGTGGTTTGACATTCGCCCAAACCGTAAACGGCACACACTCGTTGGTCCGAGTGCAGCGCAGGGCAAACTCCCAGCGCTGCAAGCTTGCATTCCAGCTAGTCCTAGCAAGCTCAAGCGAAGAACTCTCCGGAATCTCGTGAGCGGCGGCACAATTGAGTGCATCGCGCCAGTTGCTGCCTTCGAGGCCGGCAGGCGCAAAAGTTTCTAAGCTCTCGATGAATTGCGCAATCTTGGCACAGGCTTGCCTTGCTCCCGCCAGCCGGATCTCCACTCGTTCGGGAATCCGCCAGTGTGCTTCTTCGGGTGCCGCCACTTCGTTTCTAAGTTCTCGCATTACGCCGCGAATTGTGTTTCCATCCAATACGCGAACCGCGCCGGCCCGGGGTGCCGCACCAAACCTGATCTTCGCAGCCTCTGCCCGCAATAGCGGGCAAGCGCCCGGCGCAAGCAAGTCCGCCAGCCGGAGATCGCCGGACGGAACTTCGGCGCGAGGCCTGAACGCCACTTCTTTGCAAACCAGCGCAGCGCAGTCGATTGCACCTGCGATCATCACCGTCAGGAAGACTCCGGCGATCCCCAGAATCGCCATCCGCTGCATGGAACACTGCATGAAACGCTGCATGAAACAAATCATGAAACCAGGGCTCCCAGGCGCTACCTTCCAAGGTTGTTGATGGTCTGCAGCATCTGATCCGCGGCGTTGACCACCCGCGAACTGGCCTCGTAGGAACGCTGCGCCACAATCATATTCACAAACTCATTCACCACGCTCACATTCGATTGCTCGAGCATTCCCTGCACGATCGTCCCCAAGCCCTCGCTGCCGCCGGGCGCTCCCACAATGGGGTCGCCCGAGGCTGTGGTCTGGAGGAATAAGTTGCTGCCGGTGCTGTTGAGCCCACCGGGATTGTTGAACTCGGCCAGTTGCAGCGCACCCACCTGCTGCGCGGCCGTCTGCCCCGCCAGGGTCACGCTGACCGTCCCATCGGAGCCAACGGTGATTGAAGTCGAGCCGGCTGGAATCGCGATCGCGGGTTGCACTGCATCGCCATCCTGATCGACCAGATTGCCTTGCCCGTCGGTATGAAAGCTTCCCGCCCGGGTGTAGGCCGTCTGCCCGTCGGGGAGCAGCACCTGAAAAAAACCTTGTCCCTGAATGGTGAGATCGAGAGGATTACCTGTTTGGCTGAAGTCGCCCTGGGTTTGAATCACTTCCGACGCCGCCGAGCGCGTTCCCAGTCCCACCTGCAGCCCCGCTACCACGGTGGTCTGCTGCGTGGCGGCCGCTCCCGGCATGATCAGGTTCTGATACATGAGATCTTCAAACTGCAACCGCCGGCTGCGAAAGCCGGCGGTGCTTGAGTTCGAAAGGTTATTGGCGATGTTGTCCAGGTTCAGTTCTTGTGCCGTCATCCCGCTGGCAGCGGTGTAAAGCGCGCGCATCATATGTTCGTCCCCCGATTTAGTGCGTCCCTCGATTCAGCCTTTTGGACCTTCAAACCTTGGGCAAATCCTGCACCGCAACCTGATTCATCTGCCCATCGATGGCGCTGAGCGCGCGCGAAAGCATCTCCGCATTGCGCTGCACGGTAATCAACTGCACGACTCCCTCGGTGGTGTTCACATTGGAGCTTTCAAGCATGCCTTGGCGCACCGAAGACTGGGCTGCGGCCAGCGCGCTGCCGGCGGGCGCAGTGTAAGTCGCGTTCCCGACCGCGGTCATAATGGTAGCCGGGGAGAATTCTGCCAGCCGCAATTTGTCCACGACCGAGCCATTTACAGAGATCGTGCCATCCGCGCTGATGGCCAGGTTGCCGTTCGGCAAAATCACCGGCCCTTGCTCGCCCAGCACCGCGTCTCCCGCGCTAGACACCAACTGTCCCTTGGACGTGAGGTGGAACCTTCCATCGCGCGTGTAGAGAACCCCTTGCGCGGATTGCAGCGTAAAGAAGCCGTTGCCAGAGACGGCCGCATCGAGCGGATTGCCGGTTGACGTCAGGCTGCCTGGCGTGGGGTCAAATCGGCTTCCGCTTAAAACCCCGTAGTCATTGATGGCCGCGTTTATCGGGTTACCAGTGAGCCGCGACTCACCTGCCACCAGCGAACGAAAGGTAGCCTGTTGGCCGCGATATCCGGTGGTGCCGAGATTCGCCAGGTTGTGTGCCACTAAATCAAGGGCTTGCGTTTGCGCTGCCAGGCCTGCGCAGGCTGCATAATATCCGCTGTCCATGGTCGATACTCCACGGCGGGAGAAGCACGTGTTCTTCCAATCAAGAACAGGCAAATTTCTAAGACGCTCGTCCTAAGTGACCGAAAAGAAAGACCGACCATGAAAGACAGCGAAGGAAAATCTAATGAGGATGCGAGTGGGAAATTTCTGCAGCGTCAAAAGCTTAGGATGCGGGTAACCATATTCGCATCAGGATTTCTCCGCAGAGCGATGCGAACAACGCCACCGGCATGGCAAGAATTCCCACCTTCAAAAAATCCCAGAAGGTCACATGTAACTTTTCTTTCCTCAAAGCGATCAGCCATAAGATCGTCGCCAGCGAACCGGTGATGGAGAGGTTTGGTCCGAGGTCGACGCCAATCAGCACGGCATCGACGATTGAACCCGTTGTATGTGCGGATCGGAGAGCATCGCCTGCGATCAGCCCAAGCGGCAGATTATTGACTAGATTATTTGCTACGCCAACCGCAAATCCCACAACAAAGGTCGCCGCGTGAGATCCCAGGTTCTGGGCCCAGACCAACCACTGTCTTGCCTTCTCCACTCCTCCGATGCTTTGGACTGCATCTACCATTACGAAGAGGGCAGCTACAAGCGCCAGCGTTCCCCAGCTGACTTCGCGGGCGAGTCGGGCAGGATCGCTTCCGCCCTTGAACCAAACGGTTGCACTAACTGCTAAAGCAGCTAAGCAAGTGGGCAAGCCTAAATCTTTCCCAAGCGCCGAGGCCGTCAGGAGGACTGCCGTCATGAGTGTCAGGCCCGACAGGACTAATCGGCCATCGGAAGTCAGGAGGATCGCTGTGTCGTCGCCTTCGATCTTTGTCTCGAACTTCGAATCCATCTCCTTGCGGAACATCCAGCGGATTGATAGGAAAGTTGCCAGAATGGAAAATACGGACGGGATGGCAAATGAGAGCAGCCACTTTCCCAACGGAGGGACCTGGTTCCCGAAAACCACCAGATTGGCGGGATTAGAAATCGGCAGAACGAATGATGCTGCGTTCGCAATGAAGGCGCAGGCGAAGAGATAAGGTAAAGGCCCGACCTTTGCCTTGCGCACTATAGCTAGAATTGCCGGGGTTAAAACTACCGCGGTTGCGTCATTCGACATGAAGATGGTGACTATTGTCCCGATGCCATAGACCAACAGAAAAAGCCGGGAGCAGGAACCTTTCGCACCCCGAACCGCCATTGATGAAAGCCAATCGAAAATCCCGGTCTCACGAGCAAGTTCCGACACCAACATCATTCCGGTCAGGAAAAAACAAACATCCAGCGATTTCGTGATCGCGTGCCCCGCGAGTTTCAGAGGCATCAGGCGGAAAACCAAAAGCAAAATCGCTCCTCCGCCCACCCAATAAAACTCTGGAATATTGCGGGGACGGATCAACATGAGGAGGATGCTGACTCCAACGATGAGGGCGACAAAAATATGCGCTGTCAAACTTAAATCCTCTTACCTGTTGGCATGAAGAGAGTGCTCGCTTCTGCGAGTTATGTGATGACAGGAATGTTCGAAACCCCAGCCGTACCAAACACTTTTCGATAGCGTTCGATTTCTTCAGGCGGCCCCAGCGCCTTGGCATAGTTGTCGGAAAGCTTCACCGCTGGCCGACCCTCCACCGTAGAGACTTTGCAAATAAGGCTGATGGGATCGAAACCGCTCCCGCCGGTCGGATCACACCCTCTGAAATCATTGGTCAGCAAGGTTCCCCAGCCTGCGCTAAAGCGGATGCGGCGTTCCGCGATCCACTTCCGTTTGTCGCGAAAATCATCGGCCATGCGGAAATCTCGGGCTGACGTTCCCGGCTGAATGGTTCCGCCGAAATAGGCATGCAGCCCGAGTATCTCGTCAAAGTCGAGGGCGTCGGATGCGATTAGAAGTTTTTCCTTGGGATCGCGGTGATGAGCCTTCAGCCATGCGATATATTCATCGCCAGCAATATATGGGTTCTTGCTATCCATGCGCTGGCCGGTCCAGTCGGCCGCCCAAGTCGGAGCCCCTTCGAGGAATTGGGTGGTGCCGAAGGTATCGGGAAGCATGATTTTCAAGGCCCCTTCGTAGGTGCTCTGCCACAGCTCCAAAACCCGATATTGAGAAGCTCTTAGGGTTTGATCATCCGGCGCCAGGGCTGCAACGGCCATTGGGATCTCGTGCGCATTTGTTCCAATCGCTTCCAGATCGTGCTTGTGAGCCAGAAATGCGTTGGAGGTTCCGATGAACCCAGGCCCAAGATTTGAGGCCATAGCGTTTACCACATATTCCTGCCACAAGAAGCTGTGACGCCGGCGAGTTCCAAAGTCCGCCACGTTCAAGCCGGGAACGTCGCGCAGGCTTTCAATCTTGTTCCACAGCTTGGTCTTGGCCCTGGCATAAAGGATGTCCAAACTAAATTCGCTGAGTCTCTTTAAGTTGGCCCTCGTTTTCAATTCGTCAAGAATAGATAACGTATAGAGCTCCCACATGGTGGTCTCTGTCCACAATCCATCGAACGTCAGATTGAACTGGCCGTCTTTTACGGAGACCTCATAATCCGATAATCGGAAGTCGCGTTCCATCCATTCCAGGAACGCGGGTTCAAAAATCCCCCGCTTGCCGTAGAACGTGTTCCCTGCCAGCCAAACCAGTTCGGATTTTCGAAAGCGCAGTTTTCTAACGTGGTCCATTTGCGCGGTGAAATCGTGGATGGAGAAGAGATCCCCAAGACGCTCGGTAGCCGAGCGGTTTACCAGCGAGAACGAGACATGGAGTTTGGGAAAGTGCTTCCAGATAAACTGCAGCATTAACAGCTTGTAAAAGTCGGTGTCGAGCAACGACCGCGTCACCGGGTCCAGTTCCCAGTTGTGGTTATGCGCCCGCTCAGCGAAATTGACGATCATCGGGCGATGGTTTTCTCTGGAATTCGCAAACTGGAGCGCGACATAAAGCGACCGGCATGCTTCGAGCCACTGGTTTTATTGAATCGGAATGCGATTCGGCTGTCAAACCCATTCACCTGCGAAACCGTGATCTGGCTACGCGGGGATCAGATGGACATTGAATGAATATCCCTTGGTGCCCGGGTCGTACAGCAGACGCCAATACAAACGCCGGTGAGTTGAAGCCAAGGCCTGGAGCAGAAGGTCACGGGCCGAAGTCTGAGTCCCGTGCACTGTCACGTCGGTGTTATTCAATAAGTTTCTCGGAGACACTCCCATAGTGATTGCGACATGTTGTTGGGCCGCTACCTTCCGGCAAATCAGGTTCAGAGTGTCGGAGACGCTCCTCTGTTGAGCCGGTATTGTAATTCGAGCATCGAAAAGAGCGCTCTGGCGGGCCAACTGACCATGGAGGTTTCTGGCTTGTGAGCCAACGACGGAGAAGTCTCCCTGTTCATTTTTTTTCAGCTCAAATCGTCCAGGGTTATTACTCGCGTTGTAAGAATCTACTATTAATTTCAAAATATTCTCTTCTTGCATGTCGGTAGGAAACTCGACGCTAAATTGTCCGCCTCCAGGAAGTACTTTCACTTGCGCGTCTTTGTCCTCAACCAGATCGAACTTAGAAGTGAACCGTGGATCTTCGTAATTCACGCCCCATTTGTATTTCTGGTCAAGAGCGTTCAGCATTTGTTCGAGAGGGCGAGGGCTATTCGCCATAATGTGTATCTTCCCCTCGGATTCGGTCACTTGCGCTTGCCTTAAATAAGAGCCACTTGTAACCTGCGCGACCATAGACAGATAAGCCAATACGGCAACGCCACCTGCGTACTTTAAATATTTCATCTGCGTCCGAGTTCCCCCGTTTATTGTGGCCAACCAGAAATTTCAACAGCGGAACGTAGATACCGCGTCTAGTTGAAATATGTCACGGTCATTATATGCGGCGTACGTTCTCGAGAGCGTGAGGAGGCAACTTCTTGATCAACCAATGAAGTAGTTCCTTCGGAGCGATGCGTCCGCGCCGATGATGGCGTATAAGAACCAACAAGCGAAGCTACAGATTTAAAGGGACGCAGAATTATGAAGCTCGAGCAAAATGCTTCGAAGGCTTCCGAAGATATTTGGATTGAAAAGTATCGAGCGGCGCTTGACCTATCGCCGCCTGAAGCTTCACGCTACCTGAGAGTTCGGGAGTTCCTAACTGGCATCTATAACAAAATTGTTGCGCGTGTGACTCAGCCTAAGACTGAAGTACCGGCACCGAAAACGAAGAAGACTCAAATTGCGGCAACGTCTACGGCGAGATCCGTGCGAACCGGATCTAAGAAGCTCAGGCATTCGATCACTTCCGGCAAAAAGTCTGCACAGGGAGTCGATAGACTTCCCTCGCGTTCCAAGTCATCGCGGGCCTCCAATACGTAGGAAAGTGTAGAAATTCGGACTATAGATGAAGAATTAGTCTATTTGGGCTAATTAACCCGGAGTAGTTTTAAAGATAATTGCACAAATAGGCTGCGAAACGACGATTGTAGCTTGACATCAACATCCTCTGTTGTCACAATAGGCCCGGCTTTCACCTCATCCTCCTGAGGCGGGAGCCGGGCACAGCTTCCTACCCCCGGGGAAGTGATTGTCTGCGTCGAATACGATCGAGTGGCTAGTCTATTTAAAGTAGCCGTACGCTGAGGTGTCCTCGCGACGGTTTTATCGTGGTGACCACGCAACCGTGGTAGGGGCCCCGTTCGATGAGTAGAGCCGGGTGATCTTAAACGCCGTCTCTTTCAAAGGGGAAAATTTGGTGCATACTGCTTCTGCTCGGCCGGGTCTGATCGTGGTGGATGACTCCCTCAGTGTCGTCGGATCTAATTCCGAGGCACTGCAAATTCTTGCATTCCCGGAGCGCCCGGAAAAGATTCATCGTCTGGACACTTGGCTATCTAACAAGGTCCGGTCGAATCTCGTGGAAAGGCGGCCTCCGTTTCGGGTAGTTGGAGAATACCGTTCCGCGAAGCGAACCTACCTTTGCCGCTCGTTCCCGATTGGTTTCCCGGGAGGCCAGAATGGAAACCATACGAATAATGGAACAACATCCCGGGGGTTGCTGATTGTTATGTTGGAGAGGAAAACCAACGAGGCGGTTACAATCGCTGAGCTTTCACTGCGCTTCGGTCTGACCGCCCGCGAGCAGGAAACGGTGAAGTTCCTGTTGGAAGGTTTGACCAGCAAGGAAATCGCCGACCGGATGAGCATCAGCCCCAATACGGTCAAAGCTTTCATCCGTCTGGTAATGGTCAAAATGAACGTCTCGACCCGTTCCGGAATCATCGGAAAAATCGTAGGATGGAAAGCCGGTCTTGGCCTTGAAACTGGCTCCAGTAACGGATCTTCGACCGGGTTAGTGAGAATGGATTAGTGCTCTTGGAGACTTACACTCGCTCCCTTACTGGGGTAGTGTAGCCGCTGCGCCACGAAAGCCGAGCCATCCCCTCCCCAGCTTGGCGGCGTAATCTCAAGGAGGAAAAAATGCGTCGAACCACTATGTTCGTAGTCTGTACGCTGGCTCTGGCTCTTTGCGCTGGATACGCCGCGGCAGCCACAACCACACCACCGGCTGACACGTTGAAGGTCGATTATTTCTCGGGCGCCAATACATCTGGCAATCCCGATGGAACAGTCCGGATCACCAACCCTGGAACGTCGGGCGGCAATCTGTGCGCCGCTATCTACGTCTATGATTCATTCCAGGAACTGTCCGAATGCTGCAGCTGCAAGGTTACCCCGAACGGTCTTCTGACCCTCTCGGTGGACACCAACCTGACCAGCAATCCGCTGACGGGCGTTACCTTGACCACGGGCTCTATCCGCATCGTGGCAAGCAAGGTTCCCGCCAACGGTGTTTGCCCGGCTCTTCCGGACTATGTCGTTCCCACGCCTTCAGTTCGCGCTTGGGCAACACACATTCAAGCCGGTGGAGTGATCACTGAAACCGCATCGCAAGATGCTACTTTCAGCGCGGCAGAGCAGAACCTGCTTCAGGGCGATTGCTATGCAGCGTCTCTGGTCGGCAGCGGCAGGGGCGTTTGCAGCTGCGGAACAGGCGACTAGTTTTTTGCTTTGCTTGGATTCCAGATGGGGTCTTTTACTGGGCCCCATCTGGGTTCAAGAATAAATCGGTAATCGGTACCCGCTTTAACTGCGATTCAAATTCTGCAAATCTTGAATGAGATGGGGGATCTCATGTTTGTTTCCGGAAAAATGATTAAGTTTGTCCTGGGTTCCGCGCTTGGGTTGTTAAGCGCGGGAATTATGACTGCCCAGAATGACGCAAGCGCAGTGGTGGCAGAAGTTGGTGGGGTGAAGGTCACCATGGGCGAACTCGAACAGGAAGAGTCCGCCAGGCTCTTATCCGCACATTACCAGTATTACCAAGCGGAGGCCAAAGCGCTGAATGATCTTATCGACAAGAAATTGATCGAACAGAAGGCCAAGAGCGAGAACCTGACTGTAGACCAGTTGTTGCAGCGGGATATCGCTTCTCAGGTGAAAGATCCCACCGAAGATCAGATGAAGGTCTATTACGAGGGACTGGAAACCGAACAGCCTTACGATACAGTTCGCGAAAAAATCCTGGAAAAAATTCGCGACGTCCGCACCCAGAAGGCTCGCGCCGCCTATATCAAAGCTCTGCACGCCGAGACCAATGTTGCAGTGTTGCTGGCACCGCCTCATGTGAATGTGGACACACAAAACGCGCAGTCGCTCGGTTCGGACAAGGCGGCGGTGACGCTGGTAGAGTTTGCCGACTACGAGTGCCCCTATTGCCAGAAGGTCGCGGCCGACGTCAAGAAGCTCAAGGCTGATTTTGGCGATAAGCTCACCCTCACGTACAAGGACTTCCCGCTGCCCATGCACTCGCGTGCGGAAAAGGCTGCCGAAGCCAGCCGCTGCGCCAGTAAACAAGGGAAATTCTGGGAATTCCACGACGAGATCTTTCGCAGCAAGGAACTGGATATTGACCAGCTGAAGGCTCAGGCCAGGGCTTTGAAACTGGACCCCGCCCAATTCGATAAATGCCTGGATTCAGGCGAAGAAGCCGCGGTGGTGGAAAGCGATCGCAAAGAGGGCACCCGTCTGGGTATCAACGGAACGCCCGCTTTCTTCATCAACGGCCATTTCCTGAGCGGCGCGGTTGACTATGCTGCTCTGCGTGAGATCGTCGAACAGCAGTTGGCGGCACAGGCTCAAACTCATAGCGGCGGAAACGCCGGCAGCAAATAGTAGTAGAAATCCCCCTTTCTACTCTGAATGTTTATGAGGTCCAGGTGTTCACACCTGGACCTTAATTTTTGATCTGTAGAGCCCTCGCCGCGAGCTGCTATGGGTCTTTCGGCTTAAATACTTTAGGCTTCACCCATTTGGTTAGTCCAAATGGGGGATTGTTTATGCATACCTATCGACATATATTGCCCGATGCTCTGAAATCGCAGTAGTTCCTAGCGACAGGGCATTTCCTCCCCTACACCTCCCCTTGCAGAATCAGTGTTTCCACTGAGCATTGTTTCGCAGTCATCGTTTTTCGCGGTTGCGTCCTATTTCTGAGTCTTTAGAGCAATTGGTATCCACAACTGCCTCTCAGAAATTTTCATAATACGAAACCGCCGAATTGGGGAGGCTTCATGGTACGACGCACACTTCTGGGACTTTTGTTTTGCATCTTGCCCGGAGCGCTTTTGGCTCAGGCTGGACAGTTCCTGCAAGCCTCTCTGTATCCGGTTGGCGCCAGCCCTTCAGCAGTAGCCGTCGGCGATTTCAACGGAGATGGTATCCCAGATATTGCAGTCGCCAACTTGGGGAGTAACACGGTCAGCATTTTTCTGGGGAATGGAGCTGGAACTTTCAGTCCGGCGCCGAATTGCTCCGCGACCACCATCAATTGCGTCACTGGCAGCGCTCCCAAAGGGATCGTCGTCGCAGATTTCAATGGCGACGGACATTTGGATATCGCCGTCACTGATTCAGGCAGTCACTACATAAGCGTGCTCCTCGGCAACGGCGATGGCACCTTTCAACCCAAGGTAGACTTTCCAACGGGCACAGCACCCTGGGGAATTGCGGTTGGCGACTTTAACGGTGATGGCATCCCGGACATAGCTGTGACCGACCCAGGCGATAATCGTTACACGTTATCGGTGTTGATAGGCCAAGGCACAGGAGCAAGCTGGACCCTCGCCCCCCAAGTTCTCTACCAAGCCGGGTTGAATGCATCCTCGGTGGCTGTGGGAGATGTGAATAACGATGGAATCCAAGACCTTGTCGTAGCGAACGACAACGGTAACAATTTGGTAAGCGTATTCCTCGGAGTGGGAAACGGCACGTTTCAAACCCAAGACCAAGACCCGACCGGAAATACCCCGATTTCCGTTGCTCTCGCGGACCTTAAAGGGGATGGCAATCTGGATATTGTCACCGCCGACTATCAAGGCAATACCGTCAGCATCCTTTTCGGCAACGGAACCGGAACTTTTTCCGCGCCCACCGAATATCCGGTTGGGCTGTCCCCAACCTCGGTTGCAACGGGGGATTTCAATGGCGACGGAATCCCGGATATTGCCGTGTCGAATGGCGATGGGAATACCGTTACCGTGCTGTGGGGTGTGGGCAACGGGACATTCCAAAGTCAAGTCAATCTGGGAACAGGCGACGTTCCGAATTCCATCGCCGTCGGCAATTTTACCAGCAATGGGATGGCCGACATTGTGGCCACCAATAACGGGTCGAATTCCATAAGCGTGATCTTGAGCAATGGTAGGAGCAATACTTTTCAGGCGCGCGCGGACTATGCTGCCGGCGTAGATCCTTATTCCATCGCCAGCGCAGATTTCAACGGCGACGGGATTCCCGATCTCGCGGTGGGAGATTACAGCGCAGGAACCATTTCCATTGAATTCGGCAATGGCGACGGGACATTTCAGCTTTCCACCACTACGTATTCGGTCGGAAGCCCTCGTGCTATCGCCGTTGGCAACTTCAACGGTGGCAACATTCCCGATCTGGCGATCGCGGACTACAGCAGCGGCACCGTAACCATCTTGATAGGGGAGCCAAATGGTTCATTCTCGCCAGCTCTGGATTCGCCGATCACTGTCGGGAGCGACCCAGACGCCATTGTCGCCGGAGACTTCAATGGAGACGGCATTCCTGATCTCGCTGTGGCTAACTTCGGCAGCGGTACGGTCAGTGTGCTGTTGGGCAACGGAAGTAATGGCAACGGCAATGGCACCTTCACTCCAGCAACAGGTTCACCGATCACCGTCGGGAGCGGCCCCGTATCCCTGGCAGCGGTCTATTTGGCCGGGAGCGGCAACCTCGATCTGATCGTTGCCAATGAGAATTCGCCCTTCCTCACGGTTCTGAAGGGAAACGGGGATGGCACTTTCACCCAACCGCCAACTCAACCAACCGTCGGAGCCAATGCCATATCAGTGGTCGCGGGAAATTTCACCGGGAACGGCATTCCCGATCTGGCTGTCGCTTTCTCTCAGAGCCCATCTATTAGCGTGCTTATCGGAAATGGTGACGGAACATTCGGCACGGCGGTTAGCTATCCAGTAGGCACATTTGCTTCCTCCATCCTTTCCGCCGATTTCAACGGGGATGGCAAACCGGATCTCGCCGTGACCGGTACGCCTTCGGCAAGCTATCCCGGCAACGTAGTGAGTCTGCTGCTGGGGAAGGGAGACGGTACATTCGGAACCACTGGAGCTCCGCCGACACTGTTCGGAGTTGGATTCCTGCCTTACTCCGCGGTAGTTGGAGACTTCAACGGAGACGGAGCGAACGACCTGGCTGTCGCCAATTCGGGCAGCAACACCGTGAGCGTGCTGCTGAACGCGCCGAGCACAGTCATGAGCACGGTATCTTCCGGCAGCCCGTCATCCTATGGGCAATCGGTTACTTTTACAACCTCGGTAGCGGCTGGCGCTTCCACCGGAACCGCCCCAACCGGGACTGTAACTATAGAAAATGGAAGTTCGATCATTGGTTCCGGATCTCTGGCAAACGGAACATTCTCGCTCAGCACGAGCACTCTGCCGGTGGGCAGCAATTCGATTTCGGCGGTCTACTCGGGTGACAGCAACTATCAGCCGCATACCATTTCTTTAACTCAAATCGTGCAGCAGGCGGCAACAACCACGGGCGTGATCTCTTCGCCAAATCCTTCTCAACCGAATCAGTCGGTAACGTTCACGGCAAGCGTGCAACCGAGCACGAGCGGATCGCCGACCGGCACCATCACCTTCTTCGACGGAACCACGAAGATCGGTTCTTCGCCGGTAAGTGGCGGCCAAGCGGCTCTGACGATCGGGACACTCAGTGTAGGAACGCACACCATCACTGCCGACTATAGCGGTAACGGCAACTTCACGGCCAGCAATTCGATGGCGTTAAACCAAGTGGTTGGCCAGGCGACCACGATGGTTGCGCTAACCGCGAGTCCTTCCCCGGCAGGTCTAAATCAGAATGTGACCTTAACCGCGACTGTAACCTCCATAGTTCCGAACGCGCCCACCGGTTCCGTGACCTTTATGGATGGGACCGCTCAACTTGGCACGGCTACTCTGAGTGGAAGCGGAATCGCTACGTTCTCAACGTCGGCCCTCACGGTGGGAACCCACAACCTCACGGCGGCCTATAGTGGAGGCGGCAACTACCTTGCCAGTACTTCAGCCATATTGAGCCTGGCAGTGGCCGCTCCGGGATTCACTCTTTCGCCCTCGTCGGTGTCCTTGTCAGTTGCTCCGGGTGCGTCGGCAACTTCGACCATCAAAATCACCCCGTCGGGCGGGTTGAATCCATCCCAAGTAGCGCTCACTTGCAGCATCTCTCCCGCAACCGCGCCTGCCCCCACGTGCTCGCTTGGGTCAATCACGGTGGCAAACAATGCGGGATCATCCACTCTCACCGTGACCGCCGCAGGGTCCCAGGCAAAGCTGGATTCGCCTGCTGATTCGAAGGGTTTCTTGGCCTTAGGTCTGATTATTCCCGCGATCTTGCTGGGCGGAGCCGGATTCAGAAAACCGAGTGCCACAAAACTCCTCAGCTTCTGCCTGATGTTCATGGTTCTGGGCGCCTGTTTCTTTGAAGTGGCTTGCAGCAGTGCGGGGCAAGCGACAAATACTTCAAGAAGTACGGGAAGCTCCGGAACTCCAGCCGGCGCATACACGGTAACTGTTACCGGAACGAGCGATGAGGTGCAGACGCAGACGGCAACGATTTCATTAACCGTGCAATAGCATTTCAGACTGAAGTCAAACTACTGCGCCTTGGCGAACCATTCCTCGAACCATTCGAGAGAGCGCTGCGAATAATCGCGAGCGTCGGCAGGCTTGATGAACGCGTGCCCTTCGTTGGGATAAACCACCAGCTTGTTCGGCACGCTAAAAGTTGAGAGCGCATGCCACCACTCGACCGATTGTTCCATCGGCACCTCGCCGTCCCGGTCGCCGACCAGAATCAAGGTTGGAGTTTTTACTGCCTTCACAAAATGCATGGGATCGCTCTTGGCATAGACAGCGGGATCGTCATACACCGATGCGCCGAAGAACGGAATCATCCATTCATCGATATCGTTCAATCCGTAGTAGCTCAACCAATCGGAAAGACCTGCACCCGCAACTGCGGCGGCGAACCGGTGTGTCTGAGTTTCCGCCCACATCGTCATGTACCCGCCGTAACTGTGGCCGCGGATGCCGAGGCGGTTGGTGTCGATGGGATACTGCTTCGCAATGGCATCCACGCCAGCCATGATGTCGCGAAAATCGCCGCCGCCAAAATCTTTCACATTGCCTTGCGTAAACGCTTCGCCCTGTCCATAACTGCCGCGCGGGTTCGGGCAAAGGGCAAAGTAGCCCAGGGCTGACTGAGGGCCCATGGTCCCCGGATCCCAGCGTGAGCCGCAAGCAGCGGATGGCCCGCCGTGCACATTTACGATAAGCGGATATTTCTTCTGCGGATCAAAATCCTTAGGCAACATCAGCCAGCCCTGCACCCGCGTGGTTCCGTTCATCCAATGGATATTGCGCATCTCACCCCACGCCGGTTTTATCGCGGCGTTCAGAGTGGTTAGTTGTTTCCATTGTCCGATTGGTCCCGCCCAGATCTCAGACGGAACATTCGCCGATTGGCGCACGATAGCCACCGTGACCTTATCGCTGGCAGAACTTGTCGTTGTCGCTGTCGATACCCAGAAATCGCTGGCCGGGCGGGCCGTTTCCTCACCAGTCCAGATGGTTTGCATTGCTCCGCCTTTGGCGCTTACGCTGGCAAAGCCGGAATTACCATCCACGTTTTCGCCGAAGGTAATGCGGCCGGAACCTGTCCATGCCAGCGCGAACGGGGATGCCTTAATGTTGGGCGTAACGTTGCGCGCAGCGCCGCCGGCAATCGGAACCACAAAAACATCGCCGCCCGTCGAACCTTCGTCGCTCATCAACCCCTCAATGAATGCGACATTTTTACCATCCGGAGAGACGCGCGGATTCGCGATTTGAAGTTTCGGTTTATTAATCTCCCGCATTTCGCCGGACTGCGAATCTGCCGAATAAAGCCGCGCAATCCACCAGTTGGCGTCGCCCGATCCGTGAGCCGCAGATACGACCCAGGATTTTCCGTCCGGCGTCCAGTCGTACTCGTAGACGTACACGTCAGCGGGCGTGACCTGTGCGAGATGGTCGTTGCTAAGGTCAACAGCCGCGATCCGCTGCTCAAATATTTTTTCGTTGACCACTCCAGCAAGCGGAGTCATTGGTTGCAGAGGTCCCGCGCTGCGCGGCATACCTTCGATAAACAGAATGGCAAGCCTCGCTCCATCCGGAGAGAAACGCGGCGTCTGCACATAACCCTTTAGCTCCGCATGCTTCGCAGGGGCGCTGCCATCGGCCGAAGCGGTCCAAATCTGAGCGGCAGGAGCGTTACCTGGCAGATCGGCGATGAATGCAAGCTGCTTGCTATCCGCCGACCACGATGGAGCTCTGAGTTGCGGTCCTCCCTCGATATCGATGGGATGAGAAGCGCTGCCATCGGCGCCACACACCGTCAACTTGCCATCGACAATGTAGGCAACGAGAGCGCCATCTGGGGAGATCGCAACCTCGCTGATCCTTTTAGCTTTAGGCATTGAGTCGAGAACAGCCGCAGCGCGAGAGGAGGGGGCCGGTTCCTGCGCAAGAAGAGACGCACAGAGGAATAATGGCGCGACAATACAAAAGAAGAATCGAGCATTCATCCTAGTATCCACGCTAAGGAGTATACAGCGGGTCAACAACGTGCAATCAACGGCACACCACTGCACAATCAGAAGGATCGCATATCGCTCGACGTTCCTCCAGCGGCAGGAACGTAACATTTCTGCGTGTAGTCCATCACCATGCGATCGGCGTTGAAGCGCCAGCCCAGCGTCCGAATGGTTCGCTTCATGCGCTTGATCCAGCCACGGGGCAGGCCGTCTCGATCTCGCTGGTAAAAAAGAGGAATCACTTCATCCTGAAGTGCGCGATGTAAATCCGCGGCGTCCCGCGTGTCGTGGACGTTTATATCAGTGTGCGTCCGCCCCGTACCGATAGCAAATCCATTTCTCCCGTCGTAAGCTTCAGCCCACCAGCCATCGAGGACAGACAGATTCAGCCCGCCGTTCAACACGACCTTCTGGCCGCTGGTGCCGGAAGCTTCCAGCGGGCGCCGGGGATTGTTCAGCCACACATCCACCCCCTGCACTAAATAACGTCCCACATTGATGTCATAGTCTTCGACAAAAACAAATCTGTCGCCGAAGCGCGGGTTGCGCATCAATTCGGCGATCTGTTGCAGTAGCCGTTTTCCAGGTTCGTCATTAGGATGCGCTTTGCCGGCAAAGACGAACTGCACCGGACGTTTCGGGTCGTTCACCATCGACGCCAGATTTTCAATGTCACTGAGAATCAGGTTGGCGCGTTTGTAGGTTGCGAAACGGCGGGCGAATCCGATGGTTAAGGCGTCTGGACTCAGCACCGTAGCCAGTCTTTGCAAAGTCTCAATCGATTCGCCGCGGCGCTCTGCCTGTTCCAAAGCGCGACGGCGTACAAAACCGAGAAGCCGCGACTTTAAGCTAAGATGCGTCTCCCAGAGTTCCCCGTCGTCTACATTCTCAATGCCTTCCCAGGTACGAGCGTCGCTGCTGCGCTGGTGCCAGTTCGTGCCTAGATGGCGATCGTACAAGCGGAACATTTGCGGCGATAGCCACGATGGCACATGCACGCCATTGGTAATGTGTCCAATCGGAACTTCGTCTTCCGGCTTTCCGGGGCAAAGGCCGGTCCACATGGCTCGCGATACTTCTCCGTGGAGCGCCGAAACTGCGTTGGCGCGGCCGGAAAGTTTGAGACCGAGAACCGTCATGCAGAATGTTTCCTGATGGTCTCCCTGCTTCTCGCGTCCCAGGTCCATGAGGCTCTCTCGGGAAAGACCAAGAGCATCGCGGATGGGGCCCAGATGTTCTTCGATCAGATCACCGTTAAATCGATCATGTCCGGCGGGAACGGGCGTGTGGGTCGTAAAAATGACTTCTCGCGAGACGCGCGGTACGGCGCTATCGTAGGGGATGCCTTCATCCACCATCCGCGAGCGAATCGCTTCCAGCACGGCAAATCCGCTGTGCCCTTCATTCAAGTGAAGAACTCCCGGCGTGATCCCCATTGCCGTCAGCGCACGGAAGCCTCCCACCCCTAGCAACAACTCCTGACGAATGCGGGTTCGCGCGTCTCCGCCATACAGCCTTGAAGTCAGCTTGCGATCATCCGGCGAATTCTCCTCTACATCGGAGTCCAGGAGAAAAAGATCGCAACGCCCCACTGCCACTCGCCACACTTTGGCATGAATCGGTCCGCCACGGGTTTCAATTTGCACCGTTACCGGGCGACCGTTCTTCCCGATGGCGACTTCCATGGGTAGCTGAGACACATCGGTCTCGAGATACTCTTCCTGCTGCCATCCATTCTTGTCCAAACGCTGACGAAAATATCCCTGACCATAGAAGAGTCCAATGCCGACCAGCGGAATGGCTAGATCAGACGCGCTCTTGATGTGGTCGCCGGCCAGGACTCCAAGGCCGCCGGAATAGACTGGGAGCGACTCGTGAATGCCAAATTCCGCCGAGAAGTAAGCCACCGGACAGGGCCGCAAAACGCCAGCGTGCCGCGTTCCCCAAGTGCGATCCGCGTGAAGATATTCCTGTAAGCGGCGGTAGGCATAGTTGATGCGGCCATGCAACACAAGTTCCCCAGCGCGGCTCTCCAGTTTCGCGAGCGGAAGTTCCAACAGCAGTGAAATCGGATTCTGGTTCAGCTCCCTCCAGCGTACTGGATCGAGATCGCGAAACAAGCTGCCGGCGTCGTGATCCCAGCTCCACCATAAATTGCGAGCCAACGCCCAAAGCCGCTCCTGCGCCGGGGCGATGAAACGATCAAGGGTTCGCGCTTCACTCACGACTGGAGCCACCTGCGCCGCCGCTTCGGTTAACATTTGAATCTCAGATTCCCGAAATTCCCTAAGTTCTGTCGTCTGAACCACCAGCACACCCTGAAGCACTCCACGTTCGATAAGCGGAACTCCAAGAAACGAGTGATAGGAATCTTCACCGGCCTCGCGAAAATATTTGAAGCGGGGATGGTTTTGCGCATCCTTGGCAGCGACAGGACGAACTTGTTCGGCTACCAGGCCGGCCAGCCCCTCGTGAATGGCCATTCGCAAGTTACCAATGCATTCCCTGCGCAAGCCCACGGTCGCCGCCAGCACTAGGTTGGCGCGGTCGGGCTCGAGCAAATAAGCGGAGCAAACCTCAGTTCTGAATCGCTTGGCAATCAAGGCCACCACGTTCATCAGAGTTTCCGCCGGCTGACCTTCTTTGGCCGCGAGATTAGTTATTTCCTCCAGCGTGAGAACATCCGCAACATCCCGCGGGCCGCCGTTCGATTCCAATTCCTGCAGTTCGCTCCGACTCTCTTCCACGCCCAAGCTCTCCGGCTTCATCGATTCCTTATCCCAGGTTTTCTTCAATGTTGATGCAGCTACAAGTTGAAACTCTTACCTTACCATCAACAAGACTTCTCTCCCACGGGCATCAACACGCAGACCCCAATTCTACAATCGTTTCCTGTTTGCCAAAGTAGTATCCGAGACCCGCCAGACTGTCTGGGCAAGTTTATTTGCGCCGGAAGCAAGCCCCTTGCACCCTTTCGGCAACTAAAAGAACATAGGTAAATCTCGAGATTACGATGAAAAGGTGGATGACATGAATGATCTAGTGAAATCAATTCTCAAAACCGCAGTCTATTTCCTTGACCAGACCAATAGTTTTACCAGCAGCGTGAAGGACCGCGTTTCCGATTCGATTGACGAAGCCGGCGACCGGGTTTCCGATTTGCGCGACCGAGCCTCGGATCTCTATGGCCATGAGGATCACACGCTACGAAATATTTTGACCTTTGCGGCTGGCGTAGGCGTGGGTATTGGAGCAGCCATGTTGTTTGCTCCCGCCAGCGGCGAAGAATTCCGTGAACAAATCGGCGAGAAGGTCCAAGATATTGGCGACCGCGTACGCAGCAAGTTTTCAGACGCGCGGAACGCAACCGGGACGGAAGGGCACTAAGTTTCGGGACGGTCGTTTAGATCTAAGTACTAAACATTACGGAGTCTTTGCAGGGATTGTGCAAAGACTCCGTAATTATTTGGCGGCCGGTTTATAGAAGGCTTACGCGAGTAAACGCGCCGCATCTTTGGCGTAGTAGGTCAGAATAATGCTGGCTCCAGCCCGGCGAATACTAAGGAGGGATTCAATCATCACGCGGTCGCGTTCGATCCAGCCATTGCGGGCCGCGGCCTCGATCATGGCGTACTCGCCGGAAACCTGGTAGGCAGCCAGCGGCAAGTCAAAGCGCTCACGGGCCGCGGCGATCACATCGAGATACGGCATCGCCGGTTTGACCATGATCATATCGGCGCCTTCTTTAATGTCCTGCTCGATCTCGCGCATGGCTTCGCGCAGGTTAGCACCATCCATCTGGTAAGAACGCCGGTCGCCGAACTGCGGAGCCGAATCAGCAGCTTCGCGGAAAGGTCCATAGAAACCTGAAGCGAACTTCGCGGCATAGGAGAGGATCGGCGTGTTCTGGAGGTGGGCTTCGTCAAGCGCACGCCGAATCGCTGCAACCCGTCCGTCCATCATGTCCGACGGAGCAATCACATCAACGCCTGCGCGCGCTAGAGAAACCGATGTGCGCGCCAGAAGCTCGAGGCTGGCGTCGTTATCGATTTCAAATTGCGGCTGAACCGGTTGAGTTTGAACCAGACGACCCGTAACTTCGGCTGCGCCGGCATCAATCGCCTGAATCGGCTTCTGCTTTTCCTGCGGCGATTCCATTGCAACCGCCCGCGTGGCCGCCGCGCCCAGGGAAAGCGGCCCAGGCATCTGGCGCACGATTCCGCAATGTCCATGGGACATGTATTCGCAAAGGCAAACGTCCCCCATGAGAATTAACTGCGGGACTTCGCGCTTCAACTCGCGCGCGGCTTGCTGCACAATGCCCTGGTCAGCCCAGGCTCCCGTGGCGACTTCATCTTTTTTGTCGGGAAGACCAAAAAGGATCACCGAGGGCACTCCCAGGGCGTGCACTTCCCGAGCCTCTTTTACCGCTTCGTCCACCGACAGGTTGAAGACCCCCGGCATCGATTTAACTTCCTTGCGCACACCCTCGCCGGGACAAATAAACATTGGATACACGAATGAAGCTGGAGTGAGCCGAGTCTCACGCACCAGACTGCGTAGCTGCTCGGTGCGGCGGAGGCGGCGAAGACGAGTGGCGGGGAAAGCCATAAATTTCAGTGTTTCTACTGCCTTACGGCGGTCTAAACCGCTTCAATTTTAGCAGGAGGGCCCGGTCGGAAGGTGACTAAAGTAATATCCCGGAATCCAAAAGGAATCTGGGAATAATCCATACTCTCCATAAAATGGAGGCGCATGAGTGTGCCTGCCAAAAATCGATGGTTTCATCGGGCTGGCGCAGTTACGTTTGTATTCGCGGGCCTCTCGGTTGCGTTGCCGCACGGTCGTGCCCAGGGGGCGATCTCCGATTTTACTTACTTGTTTCTGCTGCTCACCATTGGGATCACCATGCTCTTCAATGCGTGGGCAACTCAGGGCGTGCAGCAGCGCTTTTGGGTGCTGATGGGTTCGGGATATCTGCTTTGGGCGAGCAACGCGCTGAGCTGGACTTACTACGACATCGTGCTCCGAAAGGCGATGCCGGACCCGTGGTTTATGGACATGTTTCTTTTTCTGCACCTGATACCGATCATCGCGGCCATCGGGCTGCGTCCGCATCGCGCGGAGGGAGAACACAAGTTTCGGGTCGGAACCCTTGATTTTTTATTGCTGCTGATCTGGTGGGTGTTTCTGTACGCATTCGTAGTTTTTCCTGCACAGTACGTAAACCTCGATTCGGTAGCCTACGAAAGGAATTTCGGCTCCCTTTATCTGGTACAAAGCGGAGTATTTGTTTGTTTCCTGGGAGCTGTCGCCCGCGGAGCCACTGACGGGTGGAAGAAGTTTTATCTCAACCTGATGGCGGCGAGCGCCTTTTATGCGGTAGCTTCGGAAGCCATCGATCTTGCCCTCGCACGTGGAACCTATTACTCGGGCAGTCTTTACGATGTACCGCTAGTCGGCGCGGTGAGCTGGATGGCAGCGACGGCTCTTAGCGCGCGCAAATGGAACATGGATGCCGTGCCGGTTCCAGCGCGCGACCGCTGGAGCGCAATCTCCGCGCGCTTTTCCATGCTCGCCATCCTCTCTTTACCATTGCTCGGCCTGCGGAGTTTTCTTTGGGATAGTGCTCCAGCGGAGACGAAGACTTTTCGTCTGTTCACGGTGCTGGTAGCGATGCTTGTGCTCGGATCGTTCATGTTCTTGCGCCAATATCTTCAGGACCAGACCTTGATTCGATTGCTCGACGAATCGCAGCGCAGCTTCGAAAACGAACAGCGATTGCAAAGCCATCTTGTACAGCGCGAGAAACTGGCGTCCCTCGGCCAATTAGTGGCAGGGGCCGCTCACGAGATTGATCATCCGCTCAACGAAATCATGGAGTTTTCGGAGAAGCTGTGGTCAAACGAGCGACTCACCGGCGAACAGGATACGTTGGTACGCAAGATTGTGCACCACTCACAAAGGACGCGCGATCTCGTCTCCAGTCTTCTAAGCTTTGCCCAACAAAGTTCCGGAGAGAAGAAGATGGTCGACGTTTGTACGCTTCTCCAGCGCAGCGTGCAGATGAAGGAATTACAGCGTCGCGATCAGAAGATCCGCATTGAAACTTTGGTGGAACCGAACTTGCCGAAAGTTTGGGGCGACGGCCATCAGCTGTTCCATGCCTTCGTCCAGATCACCGAAAATGGGCTGGATGCACTCGAAGAGACGGGCGGAGGATGGTTGCGGGTGAGCGCTCGCTCGGAGGGCTTGGAAGTGGTGGTGCAGTTTTCCGATAACGGCCCCGGCATTAAAGAACCGCATCGGGTGTTCGATCCTTTTTACACAACCAAGCCGATTGGCAAGGGCACCGGTCTGGGGCTCAGCGCGGTATACGGCGTGATTCAGGATCATCGCGGACAAATAACGTGTCACAACAATCCCGAAGGCGGAGCTTCGTTTACATTGCGCCTGCCCACGGTTAGCGAGCCTGCCGCGCAATGGCTCACCGCCGCCGCTAAATCCTAGGCGCGACGGTAAAGAGATGCAGAAATAAGAAAGTTCGTCCACCCGTAAACATATTTCAGCCTGGAGAATTAAGCCGTTTGCCAGCCCTGGCCGCCGCCTGACTTCCTTCCTGTAACATTAATTGCGATGTCTGAGGTTCTCAATCACAGCTCCGCGCGAGTACTCGAGTTCGAATCCCTGCGCGAATTGCTGCGCGGATACGCGTCATCGCCGCTCGGCCAATCGAGGATTGCGTCGATCGCTCCGTCGGTGGATGCGGCATGGATTGGCGAGCAACAAGAGCTGACCGAAGAAGTGCGCGAGTTCCGGCGGGCGGGCGGACGCTTCGACTTTTCAGGATTGCTGGATGTAGCAATCTTGGTCCAGGAAGCGCGCATCGCCGGAGCGGCGCTCGAGACTGCGGAGATTCGTGACGTGTTGCTGGTGGTGGATCGCGCGGCGGGATGGCGCGAGATTGCGCATCATCCCCCAGCCAGCATGCGAACAGAGTGGCCACGGGTACGGGCGCTTTCGCAAAAGGTTCCTGATTTTGTGGAATTCCTACGCTCATTTCGCAACAAGATTCAACCGGATGGAACTCTGGAAGATGGGGCCTCACCGCAACTTTCGCGGATCCGGCGCGAAACTGAAAAACAAAGACGGGCGATTCAGGAATCGCTGCGGGGATATTTGCGAAAGCTCGCCGAGGGCGGCGCCGCGCAGGATGAACTGATCACGATTCGCGGAGAGCGTTTTGTCATTCCGGTCAAGATCGAACAGAAGCGCCGCGTGCAGGGAGTGGTCCATGGCGCGAGCTCCAGTGGACAGACCGTATTCGTTGAACCACTGGAGACGATCGAACAGAACAACGAACTGGTTCGCCTGCTCGACGAAGAACTGGCAGAGATCCATCGCATTCTGCTCGAGATGACGCGGCGCATCGGCGAGAATGCGGAAGTAATTCTGGAATCCGTGGAAGTGCTCGGCGAGTTGGAGTTGCAGTTTGCCAAAGCGCGCTTCGCGGAAGATTACAACTGCGTCGCCGTGAAGCTGAGTCAAGGCCAGGAAGGTTCACGTGGGAACAGCCGCCCTCCGCTGTCCGCGAGCGAAGCTCGCCTGTCGCTTAATAATGCGCGTCATCCGTTGCTGGAGCGAAATCTAAAGCTCAAAGGCGCCGCTGTGGTTCCGGTCAGCGTGGAACTCGAGGGCAGCCGTCGACAGCTCGTGATCACCGGCCCAAACACGGGCGGGAAAACGGTCACGCTGAAAACCGTTGGTTTGCTCGCGCTGATGGCGCAATCCGGCATGCCAGTTCCTGCCGACCGCGCGGAAATGCCGGTGTTCGACGCCGTCCTGGCAGACATTGGCGACTATCAATCGATCGAACAAAATCTTTCCACCTTCTCCGCGCATGTTACCAACATCGATTTCATTTCGCGGACGGCGACTGACCACTCGCTCGTTCTGCTGGACGAACTTGGCTCGGCCACTGACCCGGAAGAAGGCGCGGCACTGGCGGTCGCCATTGCGGGGTACTTCGGCCAAATCGGCTGCATGAGCATCATTTCCACTCACCACACTTCTCTCAAGGTTTACGGCGCGAATACCGCTGGCGTAATTAACGCCTCAGTAGGGTTTGATGAGGCCACTTTGCAGCCAACTTATCAACTGAAAATTGGTGTGCCCGGGGCGTCAGCGGGAATCAATATCGCGCAGCGGCTGGGTTTGAATCCGGAGATCATCGATAGCGCCCGATCACGTTTGGGTACGCAGGCACGTGACGTAGGCGAATTCCTGGAAAGGCTGCACGCCGGATTGCGCGATCTCGACAGCGAACGTCTGCGGCTAAAGACGCGTGAAGATGAATTAATTCGAGAAAAGACTTTTTTGGCGGCGGAAGGAAAACGCGAGCAACAAGCGAAGATTCGTGAGATGGAAAAGAAGTTGGAGAGCGTTCTGCGCGACTTCGAATATCACGCGCGTGAGGCTGTAAACGCAATCCAGGACAAAGCTGCGGCACAGAAAGTGGCCAAGGCGGCTGAGCGCCAGATCGCCAAACTGCGCCGCGAGTTTCGCGATGAGTTCGATTCTACTGTCGTCGCTCATGCCAGCGGCGCCGACCGCGACGATCCGCACGCGCAACCCAAGGTCGTCAAGCAGGTGGGCCAGGGCGATACCGTGAAGTTGAAATCAACCGGCCGCTCGGCGACGATCTCCCGCCAGATCGATAACAATCACTTCGAAGTGCAGATCGGCGCGATGAAAATGAAAATCACGCGCGACGATATCGCAGAAGTGATTATTAGTGCCGCTCAGGCAGCGGATTCTCCGGTGAAGGCGGCGCGGGCGCGCGGCATCTCCGTTTCACTGAACAACGAAAACGAAGGCGCCAACCCGGCTTCAGAGATCAACGTCATTGGCTACAACGTGGACGACGCCACCCGCGAAGTCGAAAAGTTCGTCGACCGCGCTTTTCTCGCCGGCCTGCCGCGTGTCCGCGTCGTCCACGGCAGCGGCATGGGTATCCTCCGCAAAGCCCTGCGCCAGGCCCTGCAAGCGCATCCTCATGTTGAATCGGTGGCTGAGCCCGCGCAGAATGAAGGCGGAGGCGGCGCAACGGTGGTGGAGTTGCGGGTATAACGCCCCGCCCTCCACGGCAACTCACAATTCTTGAATGGCATCTGATCTTCCGCCCCGCTCGGCCGGAGGTGTTGTCATGCACAGAGCCGTATGGGCTGTCTTTATCCCACTTTCGCTGGTCGCTTGCCTGATATTGTGCGGCGCATCCAAACCAGTCGTACCTACCGGTTCAGCCAGCGTCGGCGCGCTTCCATCAGCCACCCCGGCCGCGCAGTTTTTTTATTTCGGTGGAACCGGCGCCGCCATCTCGGGATTGTCAGTCGCCGACAATGTCGTTACTACCATCCCGGGATCACCGTTCACCGTCGTTCCCGAAGGCCAATCCTTCAACATGGCTGCCGGCAAGGGCCTTCTCTTCACCGATTGCTACTGCTCTCCATACGCGATCGTGGCATGGGCGGTCGATTCTAAAACTGGAGCTCTGACGCAAAAATCCTCGACATCGGAGCCGACCTCGTTCACCTTAGTCACCGATCCCACTCATCAGTTTCTTTACGGGGTTGGCTTACCCCTGTATGGTTTTTCCATCGACCAAGGCAACGGCCTGTTAACCGCATTGTCTGGCTCACCCTATTCGCCGAATCCGAGCGTCGGACCGCCCGCGCAGATTTCCCCGAATGGCGCCTGGATCTGCGGCCCTACATTCTACGGTCCCGGCACCCCCGGCGAAATTTCCTGTGCGAAGCGCAATCCATCAACCGGCACGATTTTCACCGGTTCCAAGAATCAGGTCTACGGCGGCGGTGGGGGATATCAGGGAGGCGGGCCGTTTGTGAAGGGGAGTTATCTGCTCGCCAACATTCTGAGCTACGATTCGTCCGACAACAGCTATTCCGCCACCGGAATTGCCGTTCTCAACAAGCTATCTACTCACAAAATTGAGCCGCTCAGTAGCGTGTCGGTGGATGGAGGAATCGCCGTCGTAGACCCTTCAGGAACTCTGGTCGCAGTTGTCGGAAACAATTCTATGGTCACCCTTCTCAGGTTCAATCCCGAGACGGCGACCCTGAGTCAAGAGGCTCAGATCACTCTGTCCCAAATGCCGGGGGCGCTCACGTTCAGCTGTGATAGCAACTACCTCGCAGTTGAGCACGGCAGTGACAACGCCGTTTCCGTCTACTCGGTCGCCAACAACGGATTCGATGAGATCTCTGGCTCCCCCATCGCGGTTGCCCCGGGTTCCTTTGCTCAGGGAATCGCCATCTGCCCCGCAAAATGAAGCGAGAATCGTAGTTTCCGAGAAGCTGTCTGCGGCGCGGTGGAGCATCCCAATTTCCCCGGCTAATCGTCATTGAACCCGCTTTTTCCTGAAGCATTAACGGAATAACCCGCCTATCCACAGCTTCTCCACAGTAATCCGCCTCAGCTATATTTCATCTACCGGGCTTCCTGGCGCACAATCAAAAGGGAGTATTGTAGCCGCAACTCTTCCATGCCTACGACCGAAGATTTCAAAGAAACGGTGAAGCAGCAGGCCGATATTGTTCGCATCGTCGGCGAATATATCAAGCTGAAGAAGGCCGGAGCTTCGAACTATTCCGGGCTGTGTCCGTTTCACGGCGAGAAGACGCCTTCATTCTCGGTCCATGCCACGCGGCAGTTCTATCACTGCTTCGGCTGCGGCGTCTCGGGGGACGTCTTCAGCTTCGTGCAGAAGATCGAAAACATCACCTTTCCGGAAGCCATTCGCTTCGTAGCGCAGAAGCTGGGTATCCCGCTGCCCAAGGCCACGTATTCCAGTCCAGCAGAAGCCAAGGAAGCACGGATGCGCGGGCAGTTGCTCGATATACAAGAGCGCGCAGCGACATTTTTCCAGGAATGTTTGCGGCGTCCCGAAGGCGCGCGGGCCAGAGAGTATTTGCAGAACCGTGGCGTGGATGAAGCAACGATTGCGCGCTTCCGCATCGGCTACGCCCCGGATTCCGGCTTCTCGCTACGCGACCGATTGGCGTCAGAATTCAATGAAGAAGTCCTGCGCGAGAGCGGATTATTTTCCTGGAAGGAAGGAGACGACAAACCGGAGACCGGAAACGCCGCGCCAACGACCAACGGCCCACGACCAACCGCCGCAACCATCTACTCCAAATTTCGCAACCGCGTCATGTTCCCCATAGCGAACGATGCGGGCAAGATTATCGCATTCACCGGCCGCACTCTCGCGGCTGACGAGAAGGCCGGTCCAAAGTATTTGAACTCGCCCGAGACCGGAATCTATTCCAAGGGCCGCGTACTTTTCAATCTCGATCACGCCAAAGAAGCCATCCGCAAGCTCGATTACGCAATTCTGGTTGAAGGCCAAATGGATTGCATTTCCGTCGACGCGGCGGGATATCACAACGTAATCGCCAGTTCCGGTACCGCATTCACTGAGATGCAGGCCAAGCTTCTGGGGCGATTCAGCAAAAATGTTGTCGTCAACTTTGACCCCGATACCGCAGGCGCCAAGGCCACCGAGCGCACTCTGAGCCTGTTGGTGGAAGAAGAATTTCAGATCAAAGTGCTGACCCTCGAGCAGGGTTTCGATCCCGACCTTTACATTCGCCGCAAGGGCAAAGAGGCATACGGCGAGGCGATGCGCGGATCGCAAAAATATTTTGACTACCTGATTGACCGGGCGCGTAGCAGTTTTCCGGTGCGCACCGCCGAGGGCAAAGTGAAGGCGGTGAATTATTTGCTGCCCCACATCCAGCGCGTGCCCAGTCGCATCGTGCGCGATGAGTTGGGCCAGGAGATCGCGCAAAAGCTGGGGATTGATTCGGCAGTCCTCCGCCAGGAATTGCGTCACGTCGCGGCACAACGATCGGCCACAGTGGTGAAGGCGCCAGTGGAAGCGCAGGCGACCGACGCGGAGCGGATTCTGATCCGTGCGCTGGCCTCGTCTCGCCAAATACAAGCGGTCGACGAACACATTTCCGCTCGCGATGGCGCCGAGGAGGAATTCGATCCCGCGCGCCAGGCGCAATATGCTTTTCGCCATGAGAGCCTTCACCGCGGCCTAGCCACAGAATCGCTGGTGGAAGCCCTGCTCAATGCCGGGTCGGAGGTTGCCGATGTTATGGAGGTGTCCTGCACCGACGCCGAGCGCCGCATGCTGGCGGCGATTCTGTTGAAGGAGGAAGACGAAGAGCTTACCGCCGAGCGACTGGAAGGCGCGGTGCGCGCGCTTCGGCGCATTCACTTGCGGCGTCAGCAAGAGCAGGTTCAGCGCGAGTTAAAGAAGCCCGGCATTGGCAACGACCGGGAACGAATGAACGAACTGCTGCGGGAAGTTGAACGAATAAGCCGGGCGTTGCGCGATCCAGGTTTAGCGGAAGCTGGGTGAAAAGAGCTCTCATCCCCGGAAAACAGCTTGAAACAAAATGACGAATAAAGCCATCTAAGCATTTAGGGTAGTTGGAGATAGCGGCGGACGAAGGGTTTCAGCGGGCAGCGGCGCAACTAATAGACTAGTCAGTACTTATGTGCTAAACTCTATAAGTTTGTGCTAGGTGCACAACTCCGCACGACCCCAGAATTCCCACCAGTAAAAACATTATGACACGCTCCCTGCGGGCGAATTGAAGAATTTGAGGAACACCTCTTGGCTCTCGAAGATAAGTTTGACGACATAAAGAAGCTGGTCGATGCCGGCAAGGAAAAGGGATATCTCACCTATGACCAGGTGAACGATCTCATCCCGCACGATGTGCACAGTCCGGAAGACCTGGACGACCTGCTCACCACGATCGGCACGCAAGGCATTGACGTGCTGGAAGGCCCTAAACCGCCTTCTTCCGCGCTGGATAAAGACGAAATGGAAGAGGGCGAGGATGTTGAACTCGACCTCACTCCCGGTGCTATGGAGAAAACCAACGATCCCGTCCGCATGTATCTGCGGGAAATGGGAACGGTGCCGTTGCTCACGCGCGAGGGCGAAGTGGAAATCGCTAAGCGCATCGAGTGCGGCCAGGTGCGCGTTCTCAAGGCACTCTCGCGATCTCCCATCGTGATTCACGAGTTGCTAGCGATGGGCGAGGACTTGAAAAAGGGCGTCCGCTCCATCAAGGAAGTTGTCACCTTCGATGAAGAGGAAATTACCGACGAGATCCTGCAGAACCGGTTGAACGAATTTACCGGCAAGATTGACGCCATGGCCAAGCTCTACAAAAAGGCTGGCCTGCTGCAAGAGAAGTTCGTGGAGATGTCGAAGACCAAGCGGCCGAAGGACCATCGCCGCGCCCGGCGCAACCTGGCTCGCGCCATCGTGCGGGTTTCGCGCGCGGTTCGGAAGCTGGGATTCACGAATGCCGAGCGCAAGCGGCTGATTGACCGTCTCAACAAAACCGTGGACAGCATGCGGTCTCTGGACCGCCAAGCGGGAAATCTGGAACGCAAAGCCGACGCGACACGCAGCGAGGATGTAAAGAAGGAATACAAGCGTCAGGCGCGCGCTGTGCGCAGCGAGATTGAAAAGCTGGAGACCGAAGCTGGCGTGCTGTTCCAGGAACTCAAGCGTACACAGCGCGAGATCATCCAGGGTGACATGGACGCGGAGCAGGCCAAGCGTGAGCTGATCGAGGCCAACCTTCGCCTGGTAGTTTCCATTGCGAAAAAGTACACCAACCGCGGCTTGCAGTTCCTTGATCTGATTCAGGAAGGCAACATTGGCTTGATGAAAGCAGTGGATAAATTTGAGTACCGCCGGGGCTATAAATTCTCGACTTACGCCACGTGGTGGATTCGTCAGGCGATCACCCGCGCCATCGCCGATCAGGCCCGCACGATTCGTATTCCGGTGCACATGATCGAGACCATCAATAAGCTGATCCGTACTTCGCGGCAGCTGGTGCAGGAACTTGGTCGCGAACCTACCAGCGAAGAAATCGCCAAGCGCATGGATATCCCTGTGGCGAAAGTTCGCAAGGTGCTGAAGATCGCGCAGGAGCCAATCTCGCTCGAAACTCCGATCGGGGAAGAGGAAGATTCGCATCTCGGCGATTTCATCGAAGATCGAGCCGTAGTTTCGCCGGCCGAAGCCGTGATCAACGTGAACCTCAAGGACCAGACTGGTCAGGTTCTGCGCACATTGACCCCACGCGAAGAAAAAGTCATCAAGATGCGCTTCGGACTCGAAGACGGCAGCGAGCACACGCTCGAAGAAGTCGGGCAGAGCTTCGCAGTTACCCGCGAACGCATCCGCCAGATCGAAGCCAAAGCGTTACGGAAACTACGGCATCCCTCTCGCTCCCGGAAGTTGCGGGCATTTATGGATGGGGTTAGGGACTGAGAGCCTTCACCACGGAGACACAGAGTCCCGCAGAGAAATTCTCGAAAAGCACGGCTCCGGTCGTGCTTTTTTCTTTGCGAGATTGGCGTGGTGGCTTGAAATATTTCCTCTTTAGCCGCTGAATGCATTCAAGGGCCAAATACAATCGATCACGCAGCACGGTCGTTTGGAGGGTGGTGTCGGGACTTTTGCTTTGGATAAGTTTTTTGCGGTGGGTTGAGCTTTGAGGGAGGGGTTGAACTGTGCCCTTTCTTGATTCGATGCCTCATTTCCACGGGAACTTTTGACTTAGCGCCGGCGTCCATTATGCTAGTAGCTATGACCCTCCTGGACGCCAAAGCTTATAACCCGGAAAAAGAGCGCAAACGAAGAATTCGCATTATTTCTATCGTTATTATCATTCTCGTGATCGCACTCATAGCCTGGTTCAACCGCTTCTGGCCGGAGAAGCATATTGCCGATAAATTCTTTTCGGCACTGCAAAAGCAAGACTTCGCAGCTGCCTACGGGATTTACTACAACGATCCCAACTGGAAGCAGCATCCGCAAAATCACGCGCAGTATCCGTTCAATGAATTCTGGCAGGATTGGGGACCGGGCGGGCAGTGGGGACTGATCAAGAGCTTTAAGGTATATGGAACCAGCAATTGTCCCAGCAGCGGCACTGGAGTGGTGGTTGATCTGGTGGTGAATGATCGCGCGCAACATGCGCAAGTCTACGTCGACAAGCACGATAAGACGATCAGCACGCCTCCGTGCGACTTGGAATTTCACTAGGCTCCGAGCTTCCGAAGGCCTCCAGCGTCTTATTCAGCGAAGCCTCGTCCCCTACATTGAGGCACGTTTTTGAGCGGTCGATCTGCCGCATGAGTCCGCAGAGAACCTTTCCGGGACCAATCTCGATGAAAGTCTGCACGCCGTTCTCAATCAGCAGTTGCATACTTTGCAGCCACTTCACCGAACCGGTGACCTGTGCAACAAGAGTGGAACGCGCCCGCAGTTCGTCGGTGACGAAGGCAGCTTCCACGTTGCATACCACTGGATAAACCGGCTTCTGCGTTCTTAGAGCGTTCAGGTCCGCCGCCAGCCGGTCTTGCGCCGGCTTCATCAGGGCGCAATGGAAGGGTGCGCTCACCGGCAGCAATTTGGCGCGCTTGGCGCCACGCTCATCCGCAAGCTTGGCCGCACGTTCTACCGCCGCGGTGTTCCCGGAGATCACAATCTGCTCCGGCGAATTAATGTTTGCCGCAGAGCAAACTTCGCCTTGCGCCGCCTCTTGGCAAATTTCAGAAACTTTTCCAAGGTCCATGCCGAGAATCGCCGCCATCGCTCCTACCCCAACCGGCACAGCTTCCTGCATATATTTTCCGCGGTTTCGGACAGTGCGAACCGCATCGGCAAAAGTTATCGTGCCGGAAGCCACGTGCGCGGAATACTCTCCCAGGCTGTGGCCGGCCACAAAATGGGGTCTGGGAATGCGCTCCTCAAGAACTCTTAGCGCAGCCACCGACACGGTCAGAATTGCGGGTTGGGTGATCTCCGTCAACCGCAACTGCTCTTCCGGCCCTTCAAAACATAGTTGTGAAAGCTTGTAGCCGAGCGCGTCATCCGCCTCTTCAAACGTCTGCCGCGCAACCGGATACTTTTCGGCAAGATCTTTGCCCATGCCAACGGCTTGGGATCCCTGGCCGGGAAATATAAATGCAGTGACAGGTTCGCTGCCGCCGGGCTCGGCATGCAATTCAGAAGATTTTGGAGCTTCGGTGCGATTGTTCATTATTTTCATCTTGCGAAAATCTTGCGACTGAAAGGTCAGAGAGCCGGTGCCGTTGAAACTTCGGCGATCACCGGATGAATCGCGGCCAGGCCCTGCTCAATCGATTGATTAATGTTCCGCTCGGAAAACTCGGCGGCTACTCGGATCGCATTCTTGATGGCGTTGGCGTTCGACGAGCCATGCGTGATGATGCACACGCCCTTCACCCCCAGCAACGGCGCTCCGCCATACTCCGTGTGATCGATGCGCTTTTTAAAATCGGAAAACGCGCTGCGCGAAAGCATATAGCCAACCTGCCGTGTAATCGTCGAGCGCAATGATTCTTTCAATACCGTGCGCACAAGGTTCGCCACGCCTTCGGAAATTTTGAGCGCCACATTACCGACAAATCCGTCCGCGACAATCACGTCGACGCGACCGTTGAACAAGTCGCGGCCTTCGACATTACCCACGAAGTTCAACGGCAGGCGCTTCAACAAAGGAAACGCCTCACGGGTCAATTCGTTTCCCTTGCTTTCTTCCTCACCAATCGAAAGCAGGCCCACGCGCGGAGATCGGCCAGATCCGAAAGATGAGCGGGCAGTCCTTCCCGATGTGTTTCCAAACATATTTCCAAACATGGAGCGAGAATAGATCTCGCCCATTACCGCGAACTGTTCAAGATTATGGGGCTTGCAATCGACATTCGCGCCCACGTCAAGCAGGATCGCCGCTGTACCAGGAGCCGTGGGAAACACCGCCGCCAGCGCTGGGCGATCCACGCCAGGCAGCGCTCCCAGCACCATTTTTGCGGTCGCCATGGCGGCGCCGGTATTTCCGGCGGTAACGAATCCCGCGGCATGCCCATCGCGCACCAAGCGCACTCCCACGCGCATGGTCGAATCGCGCTTGGATCGGACGGCTTGAACCGCCTTGTCTTCCATGGTGATTACCTCGCTGGCATGGACGACCTCAATCGGCAAGCGCGCAAACGATGGGTGCCGATCCGTTTCAGCTTGAACAATGTCTTTGGGACCGACCAGAAGCACGCGCACGTTGTAATTGCGCGCAGCATGGATCGCGCCCTCGACTTCTGGCTTCGGCGCTCGATCCGAACCCATCGCATCCAGCGCAATCACGCTAGGCATGGTGGCAGGGAGTTAGCTGGCTTCTTCAACTTGCAACACGTCGCGGCCTTTGTAGTAGCCGCACTTACTGCAGGCGCGGTGCGGCATCTTCTTCTCGTGGCAATTCGGACATTCGGAGAGCGAATGGCCCTTCAAAGCATCATGCGCACGCCGCGTAGAAGTGCGCTTCTGAGAATGTCGTCGTTTTGGATTAGGCATGGTCTAACTTCCTCTCGCTAAGGCCCGTCGGCCTGCATGAATCAACTTTTTTTCCGATCTTGATTCTTGAAAAATCCTGATTCTTAAAATCCCGAGCTTCGAATTTCGCGACTGGATTCTAGTTCGCCAGTTTGCCGCGGATATCCTTAAGCGCAGCCCATCGTGGTTCTTCCAAGGTGGTCACGCAGGAACACTCTTCCACATTCCGATTTTTGCCGCATTGCGGACAAAGCCCCTTGCAATCTTCCCGGCAGGTCAGTTTCAACGGAACAGACAGCAGGATCTGCTCCCGGACTACATCATCCAGCAGAATCCCGTCCCCTTCATAATAACTGATCTCCGCCTCGGCGTCGGTCACCGACATTTCGTCGCGGCCTGCATCCGCCCCTTGCGGCCGGTACAACAGGTCAAACTCGCGCTTCACATCCTGCGTCAGCGGCTCCAGACAGCGTGCACAAAAAGATTCTAGGCTGGTGGTCAAGCGGCCCTGAATCCTTATGTCCTGAATAGTCTTGCGCTTCCCGTAATGCTCTTCCACCAGATCGGCGCGTCCGCTGCTCTCAATCGGAGTGATCTGGCGATAGTCCGAACCCAGATCGATCATGCCGGGCTCGAACCTCTCCGCAAACTCAATCGGATGAAGTTCCAAGTCTTTGATTTCGAAGAACATGGGAAACCTCCGCGACGTACTTGGCCGCCTAGCCCGCGGAGCGCGTCTAGAGACGCCAGTACCGCAAGGAGCAATACATAAGAATAAGTGTAAGGAGAAAGCAGTGTCAAGGCTGGATCAGCGCAACGCACCGACTGTCAGCTCACCGTAAAATGGTTGAGGATGACGGCGATTTCAGAAGAAGATAAGGACCACTGGTTCAAAACTTACGACACTCGTATCGCAGTCGTGGTTACGTTTCTTGGATTTCTCGCCCGCCTCTGGGCAGCCCACGGTATCTTCCTCAATCCCGACGAGGCCTTGCACTTCCGCTTGGCGAATCAACCGTCGCTACTCCTGGCCTATAAAGCCAGCCTCACCGCTTCTCACCCTCCGCTATTGACGGTGGTGCTTTACTATTGGCGGGCGCTTGGAACATCGGAGCTCTGGCTGCGCATGCCTTCCGTGGTCGCCAGCGTGGTTTTTTGCTGGATGTTCTACAAATGGCTCGCCAGCGCCGCAGGTCCGATTGCGGGCTTCATCGGACTCCTCTTCGGAGCATTTCTTCCCCCTATCGTTCTACTCTCGGTAGAGATTCGTCAATATCCACTGATGCTGGCCTTCCTGGCCAGCGCTCTCTACTTTCTCGACGACGCCTTCGCGAGAGATTCCGCCGCCAAAATCGCGGCGTTCACTCTCTGTCTCTATGGCGCGATGTTTTCCCATTACTCCGCCTTTTTTTTCGCAGCCGCTCTCGGGATCTACGCACTCATAAGTTTTTTTTTCAACTGTTCATCCCGCCTGTTCGCGGTCTGGGCCGCGGGGCAAATCGGCGGAATCGCGCTGGCAATTTTTTTCTACAAGAATCACATCTCGAAACTCGGACTAGGCCAGACTCGAACGGTCCTTCAGGGCTGGATGAGCGACGTTTATCTTCAGCGCTCCTACTTCGATTCAACCCGCGATAATCCCGCGCTTTTCCTTCTGGGTCACGCCTTCGGAGTATTCCAATATTTCTTCGGTCAGCTCGCCGCCGGTGATGTCATGGGGCTTTTGTTTATCATCGGAATAGTTTTTTTGTTCCGGGGAAAGGGTCTCCAGCAGAATTCAGGCGCCGCGCGCCGGTTGGGAGTACTTTTGCTTCTGCCCTTCGTGATCATCGGAGCCGTTAGCCTCGCCCATGTCTATCCCTTCGGCGGGACGCGGCATGTGGCCTTCCTGATCATTCCCGGCTTTGCCGGAGTGAGCCTCGCCATCGTGTGCCTAGCCAAAGACAAAGTAAACCGCAGCCTCAGCATTGCCGCGGTGATTCTTCTCGCCTGTATTGTTTTTGGAAAAACTCGTCCACCCCGAATGGACCGTGCCGACCAAAGCCACGCCAACATGGCCGACGCAATTCAATTTATTCACCAGAATCTGAATCGCTCCGATCTCATCTTTACCGACTATCAGACTGACCTTATTCTCGGCCACTATCTCTGCCAGCAGCGGCCGATTACGATCGACGCTTCTCCCGATAATTTCGAACAATTCACTTGCGACGGTTATCGCGTGGTCTCGGATGACTACAAAACCGAATGGATGTTCTGGGCGGACAACTTTCCAGAACATTGGCGGCAGTTGATCGGAGCTTACAATCTGAAGCCCGGCGCCACCGTCTGGGTTTTTCAAACAGGGTGGGGAATTGGTCTGCCGGAAGATCTGCGCAAGAGCTACGCCGAATTCCACAATTTGCAGTTCGAATCCTTCGGCGCCAACATCAAGATCTTCAAACTCACCGTCGGCCAGCCGATGCCGGCCGCCGTGCCATCAATCAGTGCTTCATTTTCCGGATGAGCTGCTCAATTCCAGCGCCCGCAGGATTTCTTCGTCGGGAATGCTCCGCCCGCCTTTCTTGGTGACAACCCCAAAACTCCCGGAGTAATCCCACATCGCCCATCCCATGCCGTGCTTTTCAAGCGACATGCGCACGTCGTGAATCCAGGCCGCACGGTCTTTTGGGTCAGAATATTCGCGGTATACTCCGAACTCGTTGCATACCACCGGAACTCCGCGCTGGCTGCTCCATTCCGCTACTTGGGTAATTTCCGCGTCGACGCGCTCTGCGTTCCAGTGATCCTGCCCATACCGAATCACCGCCATGCGATCTACGGTATCCGGCACTCCCGCGGCAACTTTTGCGGCAGATTCCGGCGAAGAGGGATAGCGTAATCCTTTTACCCAATGCCAGGAATACTCACCCCAATTTGCTCCCTGATGGGTAAAAATATGCGGATCGTAAAAATGAAAATTGTAAATCACATTGGGATCGCGCAGTGGCTCCAGAAAAACCAGTTCATCATCATCCGACCAGCGCCCTCCCGCCGCGATGATTGTGTTCCGCGGTGCGCCTTCGCGAATCGCCGTTGCAACTTTCGCCTGCACTCCATACCAGCGGTACCGATCGGAAAACTCTGGTTCGTTCAGAATTTCAAAAAACACCCGATCCGCATCCCACGTCGAATAATGCAACGCCAGCGCTCGCCAGAAATCGGAGAACTCCTGCACAGAAGTGTCGTCTTTCGCCAGCTGCGCCTTGAAGTCGCTCTCGGGATGAATATCGATGACCACCGCCAACCCGTGATCCAGAATCAGCTTTACGGCTGCATCCAGATAGCTCAAATATTCCGCCGGAATTTCATCCGGCTTATGGCTCACCATCAAGGGTTGCGGATTTACGCTCAGTCGGACGTGATCGAACCCCATCGACTTGATCAGGGCAACGTCCTCCGCGGTCGTCCAGTTCTGGAAATGCTCCTTGGTGTAGCCGCGTGTATCGTAAACCTGCGCGAACCACGCGCTGATATTAATCCCGTGCCGCAAATGCGCCAGCCGGGATGCAGGCACAGAATTCGTCAGCAATGGGGGAACGGCTGCAAGAGTCTGACCTCGCAAGAATGCTGTAACAAAGCAAAGAATAACAATCAGCGCCGAGGTGCAACGAAGAAAACGAAAATGCATTCTGTCCTTAACTCAAAATCGGAAGCGCCCGAATTCTCTTTTTCGTGGCCGCGTAGATCGCGTTGCACAGCGCCGGCGCCAGCGGCGGTACCGACGGTTCACCAATGCCGGTTGGAGCCTCGGTGCTTGGCACCATATAAACTTCCACCACCGGAGCTTCTTCCATTCTTAGCGGCGCATAATCGTCAAAGTTGCCCTGCTCCACGCGGCCTTTATCGATCGTGATCTTCGCCCGCAAAGCATTGCCCAGGCCATAAACCACGCCGCCGGGAATTTGCTGCTCGACGATGCCGGGATTCACTACCTGCCCGCAATCCACCGCCGCCACCACGCGGTGAACTCGCGGCACGTCATCCGCTATGCTGATCTCGACCACCTCGGCCACGTATGAAGAAAAACATCCAAAGCAGGCAATCCCGCGAAAACGCCCGGCCGGCAAGGGTTTTGTCCACTCTGCCTTATCGGCCGCAAGTTGTAGAACGCCGCGCATCCGCGCCGTATGCCAGGTCTGCGTGAAGTATGAGATATCTTGATCTTTATTTTGCGCCAGCATGTACAGTCGGTATTCCAGGGGATCTTTCTTCGCCGCTGCCGCCAACTCATCGATAAAACTCTCGCTGGCGAATCCGACCTGCAACGCATACACCGACCGCATCCATCCCAGCGGCACCGGCGTTTCCGTCGTCACGTATTCCAGGGAAACGTTGGGCACGCCATACACGAACGCCGCTTCATCCGGCAGATCAGGATCCACTCCATTCGGCCCCGGCTGGCCCTTTTGCCCGCTGATCGAAGGCGCAATAACTCTGTGTGTAAATGCAACCGGCCAACCCGCGCCATCCAACACCGCGCTTAACTGATGCAGACTCGCGGGACGATACGTTGAGTGCCGCATGTCATCTTCCCGCGTCCACAAAACCTTCACCGGCGTTCCGTCTTTTGAGTCGCCGATTTTTGCATCGCCCAACGCCTTTGACACCAGCGCCGCTTCCACCGCGTAATCGTGCTCGAGTCGCCGCCCAAAACCTCCGCCCATCAGCGTGACGTTCACCTTCACCTGGTCCGGATCCAGCCCCACTGCCTGCGCCACTGAGTCGCGGCAATCCTGCGGAACCTGTGTCGGAGCCCATAATTCGCAGGCATTTGCTGAATACTTCGCAGTACAGTTTCCCGGCTCCATGGGCGCATGCGCCATGAAGGGAAGATGATATTCCGCGGAAATTCTGCGCCCTTGAACCTTTGATACATCTCCCACCGACCACAAACTCACGCCCTTTTTCGCCGCACCTTGTTTCAGCGATTCTTTTACGACCGCGGTATTCAAATCTTTATTCGGACCTGCATCCCACTTCACGTCCAGCAGCCGCCGTCCTTCCATCGCGCCCCAAACACTGTCCGCTACCACACCGACGGCCGCTTCTCCGATTTTCCCCACATACCGCACATCAGAAATCTTCCTCGACTCCTTGTCATCAAAACTCGCCAGTTGGCCGCCGATCACAGGACATCGCTCCAGCACTGCATACTTCATTCCCGGCATTCTGAAGTCAATGCCAAACACTGCCGCGCCGCGAACCTTCGATGGCGTATCCACCCGCGCCAGCCGCTGCCCAACAATCTTGTAATCCTTGCTTTGCTTCAAGGTCACATCTGTTGGAATGGGCAGGGTTGAAGCCCTTTCGGAGAGCTCTCCATAGCTAAGTTGCCGCTTGGATGCCGAATGCACTATATTCCCCAGCTGCGCCACACACTGTGACCGCGCAACGCCCCAGGTCAGCGCCGCCGCTGAAATCAACATCTCGCGCGCCGCCGCTCCCGCTTTGCGCATCGGATCCCAGGTCGTCCGCACGCTGGCGCTGCCGCCTGTAGTCTGGTCACCATAAAGCGTGCTCGCCCCCGCCTGCTCAATCTCGATGTGCTTCCAGTCTGCTTCCAGTTCCTCCGCCAGAATCATGGGCAACGCCGTACGCACGCCCTGTCCCATCTCGGAGCGTGCCACCACAATTGTGATTTTGTTATCCGGAGTAATCCGCAGATAAGCATTCGGCGAGAAAGTTTGGTGCTTCCCGCGTCCGCCATGCGGCAAGTAGAAACCAACTACCAATCCCGCGCCCGCGGCGATCCCCGCCGCTACGAACTCGCGCCGGCTCAGCCCAGACACTTTCGTTGAAGTCGTGGTGGTCATAACCCGCCTCGTTCCGCCATACCACCCCCACCCGTAGCCCGGCGAATCGCCTTGCGAATCCGCTCATAGGTTCCGCAGCGGCATAAGTTTCCATTCATCACCGACGTGATCTGCTCATCCGTAGGATTCGGATTCTTCGCGAGCAACGCGGCCGCCGTCATGATCTGGCCGGTCTGGCAGTAGCCGCACTGCGGAACCTCTTCCGCGATCCACGCCTGCTGCAGAACGTGCACGCCGTTCGCGCCCAACCCTTCGATCGTGGTGATGTTCTTTCCTGAAACCTGCGACACCTGTATCGAGCAGGAGCGCACTGCGGCTCCGTCCACATGCACGGTGCAAGCCCCGCACAACCCCGCGCCGCATCCAAACTTTGTCCCGGTTAATTCCAGGGTATCCCGTAACGCCCAGAGCAGCGGCATTTCTGGTGGCACGCTGATTTTTCTTTCGTTCCCGTTCACGCGCAGTGTGATTTCGGCCATAGGGTAAATCCTAAAAACCCGCTTGGACAATCATCCTACTCAACCTGCGAAAAAAGTAAAATGTCGCCCGAAACTCCCTGCCTAAAGTTCACGCACTCATGTGCCGATAAAGAAGCATGCTCTCCTTCCTGTAAGGCTCAGCAGGCCTTTTCTGCCGCCGGTCAACGCTTAGAAATAGGAATGGATCGCTTCGGAAAATCAACATTGGAATGTCGTAATCAAATCGCGGGAGAATGGCGGCCGGGAATTACCGACGACCGCGGTAAGTCGCGCTTCAAGTTAGAAGTCGAAGTTAACATCTTTACCCGTAGCTCTGGCTATTTCACCGGTCAAACCGTCGACATCAGTGAATCTGGCATCGCGGCCCTGCTCAAGATAGAAATCCCGATGGGCGAAATCGTGCAGTTGGAGTTCACGGTTCCCTTCGGTCCAGTAGCAGTTCAGGCAACGGTACGCGAGAGAAGAGCCTTTCGCTATGGCTTTCAATTCGTGGAGTCTCAATCGAAGCACGAAGCCATCCAGAAAACCTGCCGCAGCCTGGCGATCGAGCAATCGCTGGAATAGGCGGCTGGCGCGGGCTAGCCTCCGCTGACTTCTCTACTCAACACCAACTACTTCAGTTCCGCCAACTTCTGCGTCGCCATCTGGCCCGCTTCGTTGCCCGGATTGTCTTTCTTGATCTGCTCATAAAGACGCTTGGCATCGAGCGGACGATTGTTATTTTGGTATAGGTCGGCCAGTTGCAACTGCGCCGTAACTTTGCTCACCGCGGTAGTCGGCTTGTTGATGAGTTCCTGGTAAATAGCCTCCGCGTCTTTCACGCGGTTAGTATTGCCATACAGGTCGGCAAGCGCCAGGTTCGCAATGGAAGCCACTTCTTTGCCGCCCGACGATGCCACCTCTTTAAAATTACTTTCGGCGGCCGCGTTGTCGCCCTCGGTGGCTGAAGTTACTCCCAGAAAATAGCGGGCCATATCGGCCGATCGCGTGTGAGGATACTTATTCTCGATGGCCTGGAACTGCTTTTTCGCCGCCTCGGCACGTTCTTTTGAAGAAGTAAAGCTTGGAACCCCAGGCTGCGCGGGTGTTCCCGCGGGACGTAGCTGCGCTTGCAGGGTTCGTACAGCCTCAGTCATATCGAGACTCGCCTTTTCGTTCTGTGCGTTTAGGTAATACCATCCGCCTGCGACTGCGCCTGCAATCACCACCACCGTGGCAATAGCAATGGCCAGCGTGTTCCTGTGTTCCACGCTCCAGTGGGCGGTTTTTTCGGCAGCCTCAATCGTAACCCGGCTGAATGCGTCCTGTTTAAGTTGATGGCGTGTTTGTGCGCGCACGAAGATCCCTTCTAATGGCAGCGATGGAGGCTGGCTGGATTGACCGACTATATTGCCGGACTATGACGAGCTTTTATTACGAATCAACAGTTTAACAGGAGGAAAACAGGGCAGTCAAAGCTCAGGCAAGCTCAAGACAAGCTCAATCTGCTGACCAGCGCAAGTCCCAGTCCTATGGCAACCAGATCTTCCGGAATCGCAATCAGGGCGTCCGCCACACATAGAGTGCGAACCAACCCGGCCCGGGACTGATAACCGCCTACCGCTCCCGCAATCGCTCCGGCTGCCCCAACAAGTCCCCCAAGCCACAGCGAAACTTCTCCCGCCACAGCCATAGACGCGCCGGTCAAAAAGCCCACTACAATTCGAGCCGTCAGCGGAAATGCAGAAGTTCTTGCCGGAACCCCCGGCAGAAGGTCGGCGACAAACTCCCCGAATGCCGCCAGCGTAAAGATAAGCACGGCCCAGCGCGACCCCATGAACGCTAGTGGCGAACCGGAAAGACTCATCCAGCCCAAGTGCGCCGCCCACGCCACAACCGCCGGAGCCGTCATGGAGCGCAACCCCCCCACCACCCCAATGCCGAATGCCGACAGAATCACCAGGCGTGGATTCATCTGCGCACCTCATTTCCGGCAAGAGACGTGAAAATATTCGGCGGGCTATCAGTAACTATTGTGGCGTCTCTTCGAGTAACCCTTGTTCCAGTTTTTCCTGGCACTCAATACAATGCCGCGTCCACGGCACAGCCTCGAGCCGCTTCGCGTTGATCTCTTTTCCACAATGGCTGCACTCTCCAAAGCTGCCTTCGCGGATTCGCGCAAGCGCGCCATCCACCATCTGCAAGAGTTGCCGTTCATTGTTGCTCTGGCTGAACAGAAATTCCTTCGTGTAGGAACTGGCCGCGCGGTCGGCAATATCCTGGGCCGTATCTTCATCTGCGGAGCGGCCATCGGCCTGTGTCCGCGAGACTGTGCGGCGCAACTCCTGCTGCCGTGTCTCCAGCCTCTTTTTGAATGTATCTAACTTCTTCTTGTCCATAATGTCACTTCAAACGTCCTGCGGTTGTACGGAGCCGCCCGTGATGTAAAGACCAAACAAAAATCATAAGCGCCTGAAATAAGATGCGTCAACCTGCCCAGCGGCTGCAAACGTCTGCACCCTTTCCCAGAACGGCGTTTATGGGCTGGAAAGTTTCCAGAACCTGCATCCCAAAAAATCCCACCCCCCGGGTAAAACGGGAAGGGTGGGGTTCTTCGAGAAAAGGCACTCAGTGAGGATTGTTGCCCCAGGTCTGCTCAGTCTCCCAGCGATGTTCCTTCCCGTTCCACCACTGATGGTACTGGTCCCAGCAATGCTGGCGCTCGGCGTTGAGATCGCGCCGTCTGCTGTCAGCCTGGGGGCTGTGGTCGCCATGATCATGGATGGCTTTATCGAGGTTTGCCTCCGCCTTCTCGACCGCGTGTTGGCACTTTGATCGGTCTTCGGCATGCGCATGCGGAGCCGCGACAAAGAACACCAGCGCCGCTGCAACCACCGCTGACAATGCATTTTTTCCTAGTTTTAGTTTCAAGGTTTTCTCCTCTATCAAAGTTAAATATCAAAGTTAAACCGTTTGGATTCTACGGCGTTTGCGGGCAGGTATTCGATACTGTTCATCATGTATCGCCGGCCCAAAGGTGAATCCTCTAGGAATCTTTACCCTTCTCTACGCACAGGGACCTTCGCTGGCGCCTAACTTGTCATCCAACGAGAGGCAGGCTGAAATTCGACTGAGATAAAAACTCCATGCCGAGGGCATTGGAGCGAACTTCAGAAAGATAAAGTGACTCCGCGAGATCCTTCCTTGACTAATAACAATCTCCCTGCGCCACACCTTCGACTGCGCTGCTGCGGTTTGTTGGTTGTGTTCGGACTAAGCCTTCTGCTAGCGGGCTGCTCCAGAAAACAAGCGGCTGTCGCGCCGCCGGATGGCTCTGCGCTCTTCACCCAGAAGTGCGCCAGTTGCCACAGTCCGAATAATGACATGCGCGCTCCGGAACCCCAGGCTCTGCGTGAGATGTCCCGCTCTACAATTCTCGCTGCGCTCGATTCAGGAAGGATGAGATGGCAGGGTAAGCTTCTCTCTAAAGCCAAAAAAAATCGCCATCGCCAATTATTTGGGCATACCGGACGTTCCCGTTGCTGCAGTCATGACAGGTTACTGCGCCCGCGATCTTGATCCGCCACCGAATCCGCCGGGCTGGAGCGGATGGGGGAGCGGTCCGGGCAACAGCCGTTTTCAGCCGTTCCTGGCCGCGGGCTTGAATCGCACCCAGGTTAAGAATCTAAGATTCAAATGGGCGTTCGGCTTTCCAGGAGCTGCAGCGACCTACGGACAACCGACAGCGTATGCGGGAAAGCTTTTCGTCGGCAGCGAGGACGGCACAGTCTATGCGCTCGATTCCGCGACCGGGTGCCTGTGGTGGAGCTTCAAAGCCTCGGCCACCGTCAAGACGGCGATTTCCATCGGCAACCACGGGACTGCTGCCTTTTTCGGCGATACGAACGGATATGTGTACGCGGTCAAGGTTTCCGATGGCTCGCCGATTTGGAAAGTCCACCCGGATGCGCATCCCGCCGCACGCATCACCGGTTCTCCGCTGCTGGTGAGTGAACGATTATATGTTCCCATCGCTTCCGGCGAGGAGGGTGCCGCAGCCGATCCCAGCTACCCTTGCTGCACATTTCGCGGCAGCCTAATTGCGCTCGATACAACCTCAGGGAAACAGATATGGAGGGCGTACACGCTGGCTGAGGAACCCAAGCCCATTCGCAAGAATGCTCAGGGAGTGCAGTACTCGGGACCCTCGGGTGTGCCGGTCTGGTCATCGCCTACCGCCGATCTCAAACGGCGCGCAATCTATGTGACCACGGGAAATAATTATTCCGGTCCGCCCACCAATACTTCCGATGCCGTGATCGCCTTCGACCTGAAGTCGGGCAAGAAGTTGTGGTCCCGTCAATTCACAACAAACGATGTATGGAACAGCGGGTGCGTGGCGGAGAAGAAAGATAACTGTCCTGAACAACGCGGCAACGACTTCGACTTCGGCGCTCCTCCACTGCTCAAATCAGCCGGCGGAGGTCAGGATGTTTTACTGCTGGCGCAGAAATCCGGAGTGGTCTACGCCGTCGATCCCGCGCATCACGGCAAGCTGCTCTGGAAAACCCGCATCGGACATGGCGGCCCGCTCGGCGGCATCGAATGGGGAGGCGCAGCCGATAACCGCTACGCCTACTTTCCGCTCTCCGATTACGATTTCGATAAACCAATCGGCGGGGGAGGTCTGTTCGCGCTGAATCTCCGCACCGGAAAGCCAGCATGGCACGCCGATCCCCCAAAGCCTGCTTGTGCCGGCCAGTTCGGCTGCAGCTCGGCGCAAATGGCCCCGCCAACTTCCATCCCCGGCGTAATCTTCGCCGGGTCGCTCGATGGCCATCTCCGCGCCTACGATACTCGCGACGGAGCTGTACTTTGGGATTTCGACACCGCTCAACCGTTCCAAACCACCAACGGCATCCGCGGCCACGGCGGCTCCCTCAATGGCGCCGGTCCCGCCATTGTTAGCGGCATGGTCTACGTCAACACCGGCTACACCAACGCCATCGCGGGAAACGTTCTGCTGGCGTTCGCGGCTGATTCCAACTAACGCGGCGTCCCGTAAGGGGCGACCGATTCTCCCCTGCGCTCTCTACCCCAAAAAGCAATTGAATGTCCACACCATAAGCACTGTGCAAAGTTATACCGCCAACGCACATTCTATAAGCTATCTCGGCAAAGCATCCTTCATGTCGGCTAACGCATACGCCAGCACCGCCATCGCCGCGGCATTCTCACTGAGTTCAACTGGAACAACTTTGTCGAGCGTGTCGGCGGCGCTGTGATGGTAATTGAAATAGTTGCGGCCATCCTGCATGATGCCGAAGGCGGGAACACCCGCCTCTGACATGGGAGTGATGTCCGCCCCCGGAGCGTACGAGCTTGGCTGGAACATCGTCGCGCCAATGCTCTGAAGAACCGCTTGCATTGGGCGAAGCATCTCAACCGCCGCCGGCGGTGCCTTCACTTCAAACCCCAGCGGATGCGCCGCTCCCGAATCACTCTCGATCGCCGCCAGGCAATTTGCAAATTCGCCGGAGTACTGCGCGGTATAGGCTCTGCTCCCCGACCCTCCGGTTTCTTCATCCATCCACGCAATCACGCGCAAAGTCCGTGCTGGCCGCAGGTTTAGCCGCTGCAGGATTTCGGCAGTTTCCATCGCCATCACCACCCCCGCCCCATCGTCGATCGCACCTGTGCCCAAGTCCCACGAATCCAGATGTCCCGAGACCACTACGACCTGCTCAGGATGTTCCGAACCTTTCAAATCCGCTATAACGTTGTAACTGGTTTCGTTCGGCAGTTGCCGCGGAGTGAGCGTGAGGTGCATGCGCACCTTGCCTTGCGAGCCGAGGTGAGCAATAAGGTCGGCATCCTCCGCAGTCACCGCCGCCGCAGGGATTCCGGCGGGAACACTGAAACCGGTATGCGGTAAACGGTAGTCCGCACCGCCCACGGAGCGCACCAGCGCCGCAACAGCGCCCAGATCGGCCGCGGCTTTCGGTCCCGATGCACGATAGCGCACCGCCTCGCCGTAGGCCGCGAAAGCCATGCCCGCAGCAGCTTTCTGCTTGTCGAAGAGTTCGTTAAAGAGCACGATCTTGCCCGCGACTTTATCGCGCCCCAGCGCGGAAAGTTCCTCGAAGTTATTGACCGTTACAACTTCCGCGGTAAGGCCATCCGCAGGAGTAGACGTGCTACCACCCAAAGCTGTAAGCACGATTTTCTGCGTAGTGTTGGGAACCATGCCGAAATACTCAACCAGCGCCGCGGTTTCAGCTCCTCGCACCCAATGAGGCACGCTCACTGGCTGGAGATGCACGTCCATTCCCAGCTTGCGGAGCTCGCCCGCCACGTATTCAGCAGCGGCCGTAGCCTGCGGCGACCCCGTCTGGCGCGGGCCAATGTTCTCGGTGAGGCGTTCGAGTTGATGGTAGGCGTAAGCGTCATGCAGCGCTGCGTCCCTGATGTCAGAAAGTCTTTGTATCAAAAGCGGAGGAAAATTCTGCCGATCGGCCGGAGAGGCTTGCGGCGCGGCCATCCTGGATACCGCCGTGGACGGCGTCTGGCTTGAATTTTGAGCCGGTGAAAAAGCGGTTGTAATCAGCACAGCAGCGACGAGGGCAAAACGCGAGAGCGTGGCCATAGATGCAGCAGTTTATCTGACCGGAGCCGTGGAACCAAACAACCATCTACCGTAAGGACCCTATGTCTCCCCGAGAGGCGCGTCTCTAGGTTGAGTGTATGGACAAGAAACAGATTAACGATCCCAAGATGACTTTGAACTTTCTGATCTGGGTAGGCGGGGTGTTCATGCTGGCTCTGTTCACGTTTTTGGCCCACTTTGTGTGGAGGCTTTTCTAGCCGACCCAAGATCGCGAAATGCAAGCAGCAAAAAAGTGTGGCCCCATTTCTGGGGCCACGTTTGAAGAGGCAAGATGGTTGGAATTTTCAGGATAGGCGAAAAAAGCGTCCACTCTGCCGGGCAGGGCGGGGCTTTGGGAAATGGAACGAAGAAAAGAGAGTGAGGGTCATTGTGGTTGCGGCCTCTTGCGTTACATAGGAAACAAGCACTTGCCGAGCCAAAAGAGGGGCTAGCCAGATTGAGATTTTGTAAATGCGTAAGAGATTGATGGGGTGAGGCTTAGATTCAATCTGGGCACGGGTTTCGAACAGTAATGGCAAAAAGGTGCTGCCGGGAAGTGCATAACACTGCACATAATTTGCATCCGGGAACGCATGGGGAGCAGCAAGCGTGGCTTCCGCGGAAGTTCACGAGCGCTAACGCAGACGGTGAATCAGTTCCCTAGGCAGCTCAGTCAGAGCAACTCCTCGCCGAGTCGAAGGCCCCACCCTGTCGCGGCCGCGCGACGAGAGTGGGGTACCAAAGGTCTTAATCCAATTAGCTATTGCCGGCTACAGTGCGGAGTTTGCCGGGGAGGAAGTGGTAGGGAGGCCAGGGACCGCTAATAGCTACCTGGCAGTTTTTGAGCTGCTTGGCAGCGGCGGTGTAGCGGTTCTGGTATTTCTCAACCGACTTGGAATCGATGAGATGGGCAATGTCGATGAGCATGCCCTGCGGCGCGACTTTTTTACAGCTTACCTCTTCTTCCAGAGGATTAAACAGTTTGTGAACCTGGACTGAGAGTGCGCGGGCTTTGGTCTGGCGCTCGCGGTCGCGGGAGGCTTTGACGCGGAGTTTGGAAAGATAATCGCCGCCGACAGTATCGGGCAAGATGACGTCGATCATGGCTTCGCGAAGAGAACCGTCGGTGACGGTAAGTTTGATGTGCATCTCGGACTTGCCGCGGAGTTTTTCGACGCTTTGGCCGAAGGCTCGCCGGTTTACCCGGACAGCCTGCCGGAGAGCGTCATCGCTCTCGAAAACGGTTCCGAAGCGGAAGGGAAGGACGGTTGAATTTCGGAAGCAGCCGCTGACCACGCGCGCGTGGTCGATGGCTGCAGAGTGATCAAGTTCTCCAGCACTGGGGTCATATTCGCTCACAATCACAGCAAACTCGCCGCTGGGATAGCTGAGGACGGGGGCTCCGTTCACGCCTTGGACATTCTCGATAACGAAAGGGCGTCGGGAACGGGTGCCATTTGGAAGGGTCTGATGCTCGGTAAGGCAATATGCGTACCACGCCATAATGAACGCTCCGAACCGGGACAGAAGTGGGCCAACCACTTCGTTAAGTTTTCTTGCACAACCTGAAAAGCGACTGGCAGTGTATTAGCGGCACAGGGCCCGAACCGGGAAAGCTACAGGAAACCCTGTACGTTCATACTACTTCCGTTTTAGGGAAAAATGCAACTTTTTCCTGAGAGACCGCATCTCGCCCGCGCAACAATCGGCGCAGTTTCTCGCAAGCTGGTGAAACTAAGCAGCCTTACTCGTAACGCAAACTTTCCACAGGATCGAGATCCGCAGCCCTGGAGGCGGGGAGTGTTCCGAAGATTACTCCCACGATGGAAGAGACGAGTATCGCAATAATGCCGGAGAGACCTGAAATGGGAACTCGATATTCGGTCAGGAAACGGACCGAATAGGGAATGGCGTAACCGATGGCGATTCCCGCAAATCCTCCGATGAGCGAGATCAAGATAGCTTCGGCGAGAAACTGGAAACGGATTTCACGGTTCGTGGCGCCGACGGCTTTGCGGATCCCTATTTCGCGAATGCGCGAGGTAACGGTAGCCAGCATGATATTCATAATTCCAATGCCGCTCACGAGCAGTGTAACCATGGAGATCAGGAGCAGGCCCCAGGTGAGTCCGGTGGCGATGCGGTCGGCCATGGAGAGAAGCGCCGTGAGATTAGAAACATCGTAGGCGGATTCGGAGTGGTGGCGCGACTGCAAGACTCGTTTGATCTGAGCCGTGGCGGGAATCACCATGGAGGGATCTTCCATGGAAAAATAAATCATTTTGATGTTGGGGATTTCCATGAAATAGCGGCTAACGGAGAAGGGAATGAGCAAGGTGTCATCGACGATCTCAGATTGGCCGAAGGTTTCGACTCGCTCTTTAAAGGTGCCGATAATAGTGAAGGGCAGGCCGGTAAGCTTGATGACTTTGCCGACGGCAGCTTGCGGTGATCCGTAGATTTCGTCAGCCATCTTTTCGGTGATGACCCCAACCTTATTGTGAGCCTGCGAGTCTTCCAGGTCGAAAAATCTTCCGGATGGAACCACCAAATTGCGGACGTGGAGGTATTCCGGGCTTACGCCGAGAATGGTTACGTCTTTTTCACGGCCATTGCCCGTGGGGATGCGTTCGGAGAATTGGGTGACAGGGGAAGAAGCGACGATGCCGGGTACATCCTGGCGGACGGCGTACAGGTCTTCAAGGGTAAGAGGATCCGGATTGGCGTTGCTGATGTGGGGAGCGCCCCCAAGATATTCGGCCCAGATTTCGTTGGTGCCGATCGCCTGGATCTGGGCGAGAACGAACTGACGGCCAGTCATGCCGATGGTGACGACGAGGATGAGAGACGCGGTGCCGATAACCATGCCTAATGCGGTGAGGATGAAACGTACCTTGTTGCCGCAGAAAGTGTCGTAGGCAAAGGTGATGATCTCGCCAAAGGCCAACGTAGGAGCAGGGCGATCCGGCATGAGAGCAGCGGCCATTGTTATTAGATGCTACGCAGCGGCGGAATTACTCGCAAGCGGCTGATGCGGTTCCGGTAAGCTATTAGGTGCACCTAAACTACCTGCGGCGGCCGGATAACCATCGATTGAATACTCCCACAGACAAAGACAAAGACAAATACAGAACACAGCTGATGTTGTTGGGGCTGACAGCCGGAGCGCTGCTGGTGCAGGGATATCATCCTTTCGCGGAAGATGCGGAAATTTATCTGCCGGGCGTGGAGAAGATCCTGAATCCCAGGCTGTTTCCAGTGGGACAGGAATTCTTCCTGTCCCACGCGCATATGACGCTGTTCCCGAACCTGCTGGCCTTATTTCTGCGCGTGACCCATCTGCCGATGGAAGTGGGATTATTTCTATGGCAATTGGCTTCCATTTACTTGCTACTGCTGGCTTGCTGGCAGCTATCGGGACGGTTTTTCCCGAGCCCGCGAGCGCGGTGGGGCGGAGTTTGCCTGGTGGCGGCGCTATTGACTATCCCCGTGGCGGGTACGGCGCTTTACATCATGGACCAGTACCTGAACCCGAGAAATCTGGCTGCATTTGCGGGAATCTTCGCGGCCGCGCGGATGCTTGAGAAAAAGTATGTGCGGGCGCTCTTATGGTTGGTATTTGCAGCAAGCATGCATCCGCTGATGTGGGTCTTTCCCGCTTCCTTCTGCCTTTTATTTGTGGTGATGGACTGGTTGGAAATCGGGCGGAGCCGGACCACGGAGAAGGTTCCGGCGCTGACGGCCCTCGTGCTCGGTATAGGTCTGATTCCGGCTACTTCGGAGGCCTATCACGAGGCCGCGATCAAGCACGCGTATCACTATATACAGAACTGGACATGGTATGAGGTCCTCGGAATCTTTGCGCCGCTGATTTTATTTTGGTGGTTTGGGCGGCTTGCACGCGCGCGAGGGTGGAATGATATGGAGCGCGTAAGCCGGGCACTTGTGATCTATGGGCTAATCTATTTTGCAATGGCGCTGACCTTCGATCTGCCCGCCAGCTTTGAAGCCCTGGCACGGGTGCAGCCGCTGCGCAGTTTGCATTTTCTCTACATCGTGATGTTTGTCATGATGGGAGGGTTTCTGGGTGAGTATGTGCTTCGAAACAGACTTTGGCGCTGGTTGGTGTTGTTCCTGCCGCTGAGCCTGGGAATGTTCCTGGCGCAAAGGGCGCTGTTTCCCGCCGAGGCGCATGTGGAATTGCCGGGGATAGCTCCGCGGAATCCGTGGGAGCAAGCCTTCGTCTGGATTCGGAGGAATACGCCGGTAGACGCGGTGTTTGCGCTGGACCCGGAATATATGAGGATCGCGGGCGAAGGCCATGTTGGATTTCGTTGCATGGCGGAGAGAAGCAGGCTCGCGGATGACGGGAAAGATAATGGAGTGGTCAGCATGTTTCCTTCGTTGGCGGAAGAATGGTGGGCGCAGGTGAAGGATCAAACGCCGTGGGAAAATTTTCAGCCTCAGGATTTCTTGCGGTTGAAAAGCAAGTATGGCGTGGGATGGGTTGTCGTGCAGCGGCAGGCAGCGGTGAATGGATTTGACTGCGCTTATCCAAATACTCTGTTGAGGGTTTGTCGCATCCCGTAGGTTCTTTGGGTGCCCGGTCCTTAATAATATGGTAGGGAGTGTAGGCGATTACTGACGAAGGGTCGGTGTTCGCTACAATCGTAGGTTTAGGAGCCGCTTCGTTTGTCGTCCAATGCGCGAGTGCTTCACGACGATGACTTCGATGGAGTTCGAAGGAATAGATTCCGGGGCGACGGAGAACTGTTTCCTTATGGAAAGTGGGAGCCGCGATTACGAGCGCTAGCCGCGGGGTATCGCGAGAATCATCCCTGCCCGCACGTCTTTCTGGCGGATTTTATCGATCACGAAATAGCGGGGGCGATGGCGGAGCAATTTCCCCAGCCTAGCAGCGATGCGTGGACACAATATAAGCACGCCAACGAAAACAAGCTGGGGATGGCGAAGCGGCAACTCTTTCCGCCGGCGATTGCGGCAGTCACGGATGAGTTGAATTCTCCGCGATTTGTGGCGTGGATTTCTGAGTTGACCGGAATTCCGAACTTGATGGCCGATCCGATGCTGGAAGGCGGCGGCCTGCATCAGTCGGGGACCGGCGGCTATCTCAATGTGCACACCGATTTTTCCATGCACCACTTTCATACAAATTGGCGACGGCGGGTGAATCTCATTCTGTATTTGAATTCGGGATGGAATGAGGAGTGGGGTGGTGCGCTGGAACTGTGGGAGCGAAAGATGATACGGCGCGCGGCGAAATATCCTCCGCTGTTGAACCATGCGCTGATTTTTACGACCGACGAACGGTCGCTGCACGGCTTTCCTGAACCGCTCACTTGTCCGGCTGGCGTGTCACGAAAGAGTCTGGCTCTTTATTACTACACGGTTGAGCACGACAGAAAAGCCGTCGCGCATTCGACCGATTATTTTCCCAGGCCTCAGGACAGTTGGGCTAAAGCCGCGGCGATTTGGCTGGACAAAAAAGCGGTTGATGTTTACTCGCGGGCGAAGGCGAAATTTGGATTCTCGGACGAATTTGCCAGTAAGGTGCTGGGATTCTTATCGAGGAAGAAATAAGAGGAAATTTCCGCGCTCCAGACTCGAAAAAGCCTGCCAAGGCCCTCGTCCCGCTGGCGAAACGCGAGCTTCGGGAAAGCCTGGCATCCACATCAGACCGGTTTCTAGGCTGGGTGAGTAGTTCGGCTGACGTAGTAGTTGGGAGATTCGGCTTCCAGCTTGCGGCCTTTATCGCTAAAGCGCGGCAGGTGGATAAATCCCATTTTTTGCAGGGCGAATTGCAAAGTTGTGCCGACAACTTCAAGGCCGTATTTGACGCTGCGGCGGAAATTGATGGAAGAGCCTTCGGCGAAATACTTGGTTGGACAGGAAACTTCTCCAATGCGAAATCCGAAGTACACGCACTGCGCGAGCATCTGATTATCGAATACGAAATCGTCGGAGTTTTCGAGCAACGGCAATTGGGCAAGCACCTCGCGGCTGAAAGCGCGATAGCCGGTGTGGTATTCGGATAGTTTCACACGCAGGAAAAGATTCTCAAAAGCGGTCAGAAAGCGGTTGAAAACATATTTATAAAACGGCATGCCGCCCCGCAGAGCGGTTCCGCCAATGATGCGCGAACCGAGTACGGCGTCATACACGCCATAGGCGACCATGCTGGCCATGGCGGTGATGAGTAGTGGCGTGTATTGATAGTCAGGATGCAGCATAATGACCACATCAGCGCCCGCAGCTAGAGCCTCACGGTAACAGGTCTGCTGATTGCGGCCGTAACCGTAGTTGCGGTCGTGCTGAAAAACCTGCAAGCCGAGCCGGCGGGCAAGATCGACAGTGTGATCGGAACTGCTGTCGTCGACCAGGATGCGGATATCGACGAGCGCGGGTAGTTCTCCCACGGTGGCCTGAAGGGTTTTCTCCGCATTGTAGGCGGGCATCACCACCGCGATGCGTTTGCCGTTAATCATGGGAGTGTATGCGTATGCGTATGCGTATGCGTATGAAAGATAAATAATACCTGACTATCTGCAGGGTGCGCCCTTGCATGAGCTTAATGAACCAATTCAAGGCTGCGTCGCTTGCTCATGCCGGGCGGCTGTGAAAAACTATGTCGGTGAAGCGGACGCTTTTTGAAAAGATCTGGGATGCACACATTGTCGCGCAGCCGGAGGGCCGGTCGCCGATTCTTTATATCGACTTGCATCTCGTCCACGAGGTTACTTCACCGCAGGCATTCGATGGCTTGCGAGCGGCCGCAAGGAAAGTGCGCCAGCCCAGGCGCACGGTCGCAACTGTCGATCACAACATTCCGACCGAGCCGCGCGGAACTCCAATTACTGATCTGATCGCGGCCAAGCAGATTGCGGCGTTGCAGGCCAATTGCAAAGAGTTTGGCGTACGGCTGTTCGATATGGATTCCCCCGATCAGGGCATCGTGCATGTGATCGGTCCTGATCTCGGGCTGACCCGGCCGGGTATAACGATTGTGTGCGGCGACAGCCATACCAGCACCCATGGCGCATTCGGTGCACTGGCATTCGGCATTGGAACATCGGAAGTGGAGCACGTGCTGGCCACGCAATGCCTGGCCCAGCAGAAGCCGAAGACCATGAAGATCGAGGTTCACGGATCATTGGCGGAAGGGGTTACAGCCAAGGATTTGGCGCTGGGGATTATCGGGCAAATTGGTACCGACGGCGCGACAGGGCACGTAATTGAATATGCGGGCGGAGCGGTGCGCGGCTTGTCGATGGAAGGTCGCATGACGCTTTGCAATATGAGCATCGAGGCGGGTGCGCGGGCGGGGATGATTGCGCCTGATGAAACCACATTTGCCTTTGTGAAGGGCAGGCGGTTTGCTCCGCGAGAGGGCGAATGGGAACGCTCCGTGGAATATTGGCGCGGCTTGCCGACGGACGACGGTGCCGGTTTTGACAAAGTGATTGAGATGGATGCGGCACAACTATCGCCATTTGTTACCTGGGGAACGAATCCTGGGATGGTTGCGCCAGTCAACGGACGAGTACCGGAGATCGGCAACTTGGCGGAAGCGGACCGGCATGCTACTGAACTGGCTTTGCAGTACATGGGACTTGAGCCGGGAAAACGCATTGAAGACATTCACATTGATCGCGTATTTATCGGGTCGTGCACGAATTCCCGGCTCGAGGATTTGCGCGCCGCGGCGCGTGTCGCCAAGGGTAATCATGTGAGTTCGAGGGTCCGAGCCATGGTGGTGCCGGGATCGCAGGCGGTGAAGCGCGCGGCCGAACAAGAAGGACTGCATCAGGTTTTTCTGGACGCGGGTTTCGAGTGGCGCGAGTCCGGATGCTCGATGTGTCTGGGAATGAATCCCGATATTCTGCAACCCGGCGAGCGTTGCGCCTCCACCAGCAACCGGAATTTTGAAGGACGCCAGGGTCGCGGGGGCCGCACCCATCTGGTGAGCCCGATGATGGCCGCAGCGGCGGCGATTACCGGGCACTTCACGGACATACGGGAGTGGAAATTCCGATGACATTTTCTATGTTTTCATTTCATGCGAGATTAAGACCCACAAAGACCAAAATAAAAATGATAAGGTTCGGTCGATGAAGTCTTTCCGTGTGCACACTGGCCGGGTTGCGCCGTTGGATCGCGTTAATGTGGACACCGATCAAATCATCCCCAAGCAGTTCTTGAAGCGGATTGAGCGCACCGGATTCGGACATTTCTTGTTCTACGACTGGCGATTTGCCGCGGATGGAAAGAAGAACTCCGATTTTGTTCTTGACCAGCCTCGTTACAAGGGGGCGAGCATTCTACTGGCGGGGAGAAATTTTGGCTGCGGCTCTTCCCGCGAACATGCGGTATGGGCTCTGGCAGACTTTGGATTTCGCGCCGTCATCTCTTCTTCATTCGCCGATATTTTCGCCAACAACAGCACCAAGAACGGTTTCTTGACCGTGCGCCTGACCGAAGAGGAGACGGCAGAGTTAATGCGGAGAACTACGAACGCTGATGGATACGAACTCACCGTCGACCTGGAAAATTGCGAGGTGCATGACAACAAGGATTTCCGCGCAAAATTTGCCGTCGACGACTTTGTGCGGCACTGTTTGCTGAATGGATTGGACGACATTGGATTGACGCTTCAGCATGAGCAGGCGATTGCCGCTTATGAGGCGTCGCATCAGACGATTTGATTGATGCCCGCGCGAACAACCTTTTCGATTTTTTGGACGCATCGGCTGTGAGCCATTTTTCTTTGTCGCTCTGCGGCTAGTGTATGTTTATTTGATCGTTCGGGGCTGGGCCGCCTGATTCTCAGCGACCAAACAACGGGGGCTACTGCGTACAACCTGATACGATTCGAGCCGCATCGCAGAGATGATCCCTGCGGCGAATGAGTGAGCGTAGAAGGCAATGCGAATGCCGATTTCATGCGTGCCGCGTATGATAGTTCTTCACTAAAACTTTCTCAGGAGTTTCGGATGCTTCATAAGGTATTAGCCGCGATGTTTGTTTGCGCAAGCATTGCCGGGTGCACGGGATGCGAGAAGAGCGGAAACCACTTCGTTTACGCCACGGTTCCAGAGGCAAGTCAACTGGTGGTGTTCCGGGAAGATCCTTACTCCGGAGTACTTACGCAGATTGCTCAAAGCCCTTATACCGTGGGCAGCGGCGCGCGCTTCGTGGTGGTTCATCCTTCCGGCCAGTTTTTGTATGTGGCGAATCCCGGCCAAAATGAAAACGACATATCGCTTTTCGACATTAACAGCGACGGAACCGTCACTGAAGTCACGCCCAGGACTGTCACCGGTAGTGACCCCTCGGTTCTGGCAATGGATCCGGCAGGCAAGTATCTCTATGTGGCCAATGTGCTCTCGAATAATATTTCGGTTTTCTCGATCGACAGCAGTACCGGGGTACTGACACCGGTGGTTGGATCGCCTTTCGGTATTGGCTTACCACCCAATAACATTGTGATCTCGCCATCCGGGAATTTTCTTTACGTAACCGCTCCCGGACAGATCACCGGTTTTATTGAGGCTCTCAGCATCAACGCAGGCGTGCTCACGCCGCTCCCCAATCCAACCTCTACCAATGACAACAGTCCGACCGGTATGACAATCGATCCGAAAGGCACTTATCTCTACGTAGCCAATACGACTAGCAGCACGATTTCGGTGTACTCTATCGCTACAAACGGTACTCTGGCCGAGGTTGCGGGATCGCCGCTTGCGGACAACGATAAAACTCCTGTCGCCCTCACGATGGACCCTACAGGGAGCTATTTGTATGTAGCGAATGAAGGATCGAACAACATTGGGACATATTCCATCACCAGCGGGACGGGGTTTCCAGTGGCGATAACTGACGCGCCGTTTGCATCCGAGACTCAACCGAGTTTTGTGGCGGCTGATTCCAACGGAAGATATATATATGTGGGAAATCAAGGCACTACCGCGGGCGTGCAAGCCTTCGGCGCAGCCAGCGGCAGTTTGAACTCGATTGCTACTTATAAGGTGGGGAACGGTGTGACCTCAATTGCGGTACGGGAATAGGGAACAATACCGTGAACCGTTGCGCGGGTGTCGGGAAACACGCCAATACCGATAAACAAAAATCGCCATCTCTGAGACAATACATAAGTCGGCATCCAGATGTGACGGGATGCCAAGGCCGGCCATCTGATCAAAGAGAGGCTTGGTAGCTCTATCGGCTGATTGCAGTTCCGCGCCGAAACCAAGGTCAGGATTCCGCACGCATGAAGATTGCAAGTGCCGCGAGCGCGTTCCCGAAACATTACTACTCTCAAAGAGAGCTCCTTCAGCGTCTGCAGGATTATTGGGGAGCCGAACTCAAAAATCCTTTGTTGCTCGCACGATTGCACCGCAATGTGACCGTGGATGGGCGCTATCTTGCGATTCCCGCCGAAGAGTATGCCGGCATAAAAACCTGGGGGCAAGCCAACGACATCTGGATCAGAGTGGCGCAGGAATTGGGAGAACAGGCTTTGTGCCTTGCGCTACACAAGGCTGGATTGAGCCCGCAGGATCTGGGAGCTTTATTGTTTACCACGGTGACGGGTGTCGCCAGCCCTTCGATTGACGGGATGCTGATTAACCGGATGAAACTTCCGGCAAGGATTCGGCGCACGCCTATTTTTGGGCTGGGATGCGTTGCGGGCGCGGCAGGGATTGCGCGCGCTTCCGATTACGTGCGCGCATATCCGAAGCAGGCCGCAGCGCTGGTTTCGGTCGAGTTGTGCTCCCTTACGCTGCAGCGCGAAGATTTGTCCGTGGCGAATCTGATTTCTTCCGGATTGTTTGCCGACGGCGCCGCCGCAGTGATCGTGACCGGAGAAGAATTCGAGTCGCTGGATAAGCAGGTTAACGGGAACGGGCTTCAAGGGCCTGAAATCGTTGCCACTCGCTCGGTTTTCTACCCCGAAACTGAAGACATGATGGGATGGAATATTTCGGAGAAAGGATTCCGAATCATCCTCTCAACCGACGTGCCCAAGTTGATTCGAGAAAATCTGGGACGCGACGTTGACGCATTCCTCGCCGACAACGGACATCAGAGAAGTGATTTGAAAAGCTGGGTGCTGCACACCGGAGGCCCCAAGGTGCTCGACGCTTCAGCGGACGCCTTGGGATTGCATAATGGCGAGCTTGATGCTTCCTGGGCCTGTTTGAAGAAAGTGGGAAATCTTTCCTCGGCTTCTGTGCTCTGCGTGCTGGAAGACGTGATGAAAAATCGTCGGCCGGAGCCGGGGACGCTGGGGCTCCTGGCCGCGATGGGGCCGGGTTTTTGTTCCGAACTGCTGCTGCTGCGATGGTGAAGGTGGTCATTGACGAAAATGCCAGAAGGATTATGCCGATCCGCGCGGATAGTATTGCTCCTGCTTTATTTGGCGATTGCCGGAGTTGGAACGGCGACGGCGCAGACGATTACTCTTCCAGCCGATCCTCAACACACCTCCATTAAATTCACCCTGCAGGACGTGTTGCATACGATAAAGGGAACGTTCCACCTGGAGCATGCTACGCTGCAATTCGATCCGGCTACCAACAAGCTTGATGGAGAAATTATTGTTGACGCCAAGAGCGGCGAGAGCGGTAACGCGATGCGCGACCGGAAAATGCATCGCGAAGTGCTGGAGAGTGACCGCTATCCCCAGATCGTGTTTCGCCCCGACCGTATCGATGGACCGGTGAGCTTGCAAGGGAGATCGTTAGTGCAGGTGCATGGGACTTTTGTGCTTCACGGAAATGAACGCGAATTCACCCTCCCGGCTGAAGTTGATATGTCGGCGGATCATTGGGGCGCGACGGTGCACTTCGAACTGCCTTATGAAAAATGGGGGATCAAGAATCCGAGCACGCTCTTCCTGCGGGTGAGCAACATGGTGGAGATTGAAATTGCCGCCTCTGGCAGCATAGTGCGGCACTGAGTCGTTATTTCTTAAAATCAGAAACCATCCAGAGAAATGATTCCCTTGCCTTCGGTGCATTCATAGCATCGTCCGGGAGTGAGATTTTTGTAATCTTCAGTTCGGCCACTTGGCCACGTGACGATCACGCTCTCGATCCGATCGTGTTTTCCCATACCAAACGTGAGGGGAAATTCGGACTGCGAAAGATAACTGGAACCGCTTTTTACCAGGCGCGATTGTGGCAGGCCGCCGCTGGTGATGCGGACGGTCGCGCCGATGCCATCGCGGTTGGACTTGGTGCCGATCAGTCGAAAGCGGACGCTTCGATTTCCCGCTAGCTGGTCGTTGCGGTAAAGATACGCTGGACCATTGTTGGTTGAGAGCAGCAGGTCGAGATCGCCGTCGCGATCGAAATCGGCGTAGGCGAGGCCCCGCGCCACTTTGGGCTGCGCAAAACCGCCTCCGATTTCCGCAGCCACGTCTCGAAACCCTCCCTTGCCATTGTTAAGAAACAGCAGCGGCGGCTGAGCGTAGCCAACGTTTCCTTTTATGTTGCGCACGGTTTCATCGATATGGCCGTTGGCGATCGCGAGGTCCAGCCAGCCATCGAGATCGGCATCGAAAAAAGCGCACCCGAATCCCAGCGTGTCCTTCGAAGCCATCCCCACGCCTGACCTGGGAGCCACATCCTCATAAGTGTTGCCTGAGAGTTCGTACAGGCCCGTCATTTCGTTATCGAAGTTTGTGATGGCTGCGCCGGGATGACCGGTATTGCTGAAATCGGCAACGTCCACCCCCATGCCGGCGCGAGCTTTGCCCTCGCTGCTAAAGGCGAGTCCGGCCTCCACGGCAGCATCTTTGAAAGTCCCATTGCGCTGGTTGCGATAAAGCTTATTGGGTTGGGTATCATTGGCAACCAGAAGATCGGGCCAACCGGCGCCCTTGTGGTCAAAAATTTCGTCATCGAGCATGGCGACGCCGAGCGATTTGGAACTGCTGTCGAAAATGCCGCTGGATGCAGTTACGTCCTCGAATGTGCCGTTGCCGCGGTTGTGAAAGAGCCAGCAGGTTTCACCGCGATAGGCTTCGGGAGTGCAATAAGATTTGTGCTTTCCGTCAAGACTGCAGAATATGTCGTGCTCCGGCGACCACTTCACGTAGTTGCAAACGAAAAGATCGAGCAAGCCGTCGCGGTCGTAATCGAACCAGAGCGCGGAAGTGCTAAATGCCATGCGCTTGCCCAAGCCGCTCGAGTTCGTCACATCGACAAAAGTCCCCTTGCCGGTGTTATGAAACAGGCGATTCTGCCCGACACAAGTGATGAGGAGATCGGGAAAGCCATCGTTGTCGTAATCGCCGACGGCCACGCCCATGCCATACATCTCGATATCCAGTCCGGCACGCGATGTGACGTCAGTGAAAGTGCCGTTGCGATTGTTGTGATAAAGGCGGAGAGTTGTGCGATGTTGCTTGTCGCCGGGCCGCTCTTTCCCGGGCCAGTTCATGCCATTCATCAGAAGAACATCTGCCCAACCGTCACGATCATAGTCGACAAAAGCGCATCCGGACCCCAGAGTTTCGGGAAGCAACTTGCCTCCAAAGGCCCCGCTATTGTGATGGAAATGGATTCCCGCGCTGGAGGTTACATCGACAAAACGGAAACCGGGCTGGGCAGTCTCGCCAGGCTCCAGAGCCCGCAACAAAGGATGAGAGAGCATGGCAGCAGCGCCTGACAGGTTACGCAAGGTGCGCAGAAATGCTCTGCGATCAAGAGAAGATTCCATCACGGAACGTTTACCAAGCCGGCACGGATGGCGTAGACGACGAGTTCGGCCGTCTTATGAATATTCAGAGCGTTCATGATATTAGCGCGATGCACTGCAACTGTGTTGGCGCTGAGATCGAGGGCCGAGGCAATTTCTTTATTCGACTTGCCGTTGCAAATGAATTGCAAAACCTCGAGCTCACGAGGGGTAAGGCTGGGATTGCGCTCGCCCTTAAGGGGGGAAGATTGATCGACTTGAGGATCGAAGAAGGTTTCGCCCGCGGCCACGCGGCGCACCGCAGGACCAAGTTCAAGATTGTCGGCATTTTTTAGAATGTAGCCCTTCGCTCCAGCGTCGATTGCCTGCCGCACCCAGGTGCTTTCGGAATGCATGCTGAGCATGAGGACAGCCGTTTCCGGGCGGTCTTGAACAATGCGCCGGGTCGCGTCCAGGCCATTCATGTTGGGCAGAGCACAATCCATCAAGACGACTTGCGGGTGCAAGTCCCATGCCATTTTGATTGCTTGCTCGCCGTCTCCGGCTTCGCCGACGACTATCATATCGAGTTCGTCTTCGAGCATGCGGCGGAAACCGCGCCGCACCAGGCTATGATCATCGACCAGCAAGATTGTGATGGGTTTGCTCATTCTGTTTTGTCGCGGAATCCGTTTCAGATTGCAAAACTTCAATTCGTTCGCGTGGAACCGTCAATTGCAACAGCGTGCCACCGGAAGGGGGAGTCGAGAAGACGATTGCTCCGCCCATTAATTCGGCGCGCTCGCGCATGGCGACCAATCCAATGCCCTTCCTGGCCGGCTGTGCGTCGGACGAGCGGTTGAAACCCACCCCGCAATCTTCCACTTCCAATTCCAGGGCGACCGTGAGAAAGCGAAGCCTTACCCACGCCTTCTTTGCCCCGGAGTGCCTCGCTACATTATTCAATGCTTCTTGCAGGATACGGTAGATCTGCACGGCTGCGTTGTTATCGAGTTCAAACGGAGCACCATGTTTTTCATAGGATATGGTAATTCCACTTTGCCTTTCCACCGTGGGGATGTACCAATCCAAAGTGGGCTCGAGGCCAGCTTCCTCCAGCATAACGGGATGCAGTGCCTGCGAGAGAGTGCGGACACGGTCGAGCGTATCCTGCGCGATCAGGCGAACCTCTTGTAAGTCGGCGCGCAGAGATGAACCCTCGGGGGCGTGAGTGCCGGAGCGCCCTAGCATGGCTCCCATGGCGGTCAGGATCTGACCGAATTCATCGTGAAGTTCGCGGGAGATATATCGCAGCGTGGATTCCTGGGTTGCGATAAGCTTCTGAGCCAGTTCACTGCGGCGCTCGGACAGTTCGGCCATACGTGTGAACAGGCGGCGGTTCCAACGGATCAGCGAAAGTCCGGTGAGCAGAACCGCAGCCAGAGTGGCGGCCAAGAAAAGATATACTTGGCGCTGAACCCGATCGTAGATCTGGACAATGTGCCTGGCTGCTTCTTCCTCCGCTTCGCTGTCCTGTACCAGAAAACGGGAAACAGTGGTGCTGAGGGCGGCTTGCCGAGCCTGAAGCGAGAGCTGAATTTGCGTTCTTGCATCTTTTTCGTCGCCGGAGGATGCGAGAACGAAGACGCGATCCACCGCGTCCCAGAATTGAGCTAACGAACTGCCAAGCGCGGTACTTTGTTCCTGGGTCCGGTTGCTGGGGGCAAATTCGGCTTCAAGATGCATGGCGTCGTTCAAATCCGCGCGGATGCGTTGGAACTGGGCTGACCATGCGCTCAGCGGATAGGGCTCGTCGTTATCGCTCATGTCTCGCATGGCAACGGCCAGCAAGTTCAAGTCGTTCTGGATGCGGAGCAGTTGAAGCGAATCTTTGCGGTTGCGGTCGATTAATTCGGATTGCACTTTGCGCAGGCCCGCGACTTGCCGGGTGATATAAGCCGAGTAGGCAACGACCGCTCCCAGCGTGATAACTAAGCCGAGCAGCAAGCCAAGCGTCGGAGAGCGCTCCTGCGACAAAGGGCGAGGCACGCCACGAGGATACAACGGGAGTCCGCCCCGCGTCATATCATGACTGGCATTAATAATGAAGCGAATGGGAGCACAAAGGAGTCCAATTAAAGATTGAATCAAGCTTCTAAAGCAGAGCAAAAAGTACCCAAAGTCGAGAGACTCCGTGCCATATTGCCGGAAGTCTGGAAGTTGATGCGGCCGCGGCGCGGCCTGCTGGCTTTAGGTTTCGCGTTGATGGTGATCAATCGGGTTGCGGCACTGGTGCTGCCGTACTCAACAAAATTCCTCATCGATACCGTCATCGCTAAGCACCACATGGATAAATTGGAGCCCCTGGTGCTGGTGGTGCTGGGGGCGACTTTGGTCCAGGGCGTCACTTCTTTCTCGCTGACGCAATCGCTCTCGAAGGCAGCGCAACGGTTGATTACGGAGTTACGCCAGCAGGTGCAGGCGCACATCTCGCGCCTGCCCGTTGCCTTCTATGACGTGAACAAGACCGGGGCTTTAGTCTCGCGCATCATGACCGATGTGGAGGGCGTACGCAATCTGCTCGGCACAGGATTGGTCGATTTCGTCGGTGGCCTGATCACTTCCGGGATCGCCCTGGTTTTACTACTGCGCACCAGCCCGCAAATGACATTGATTGCCGTGGGATCGCTGTTATGTTTTGCGGTCACGCTCAATAAGGCGTTTGCGACGATTAGGCCGATTTTTCGCGAGCGCGGCAAAATAAATGCAGAGGTCACCGGCCGCCTTACAGAATCGTTGGGCGGCGTGCGCGTGATCAAGGGATACCACGCGGAAGCACGTGAAGAAAGTGTCTTCGCGACCGGAGTGCATCGACTGCTGGAGAATGTCATGCGTACGCTGACCGCGACTTCAGTGATGAGCCTTTCGGCGAGCGTACTGCTGGGATTGGTGGGAGCGGTCACCATGTATGTGGGCGCGCACCAGATTCAGTCGGGAACGCTGACCGTCGGCGGATTCGTTTCGTATACATTGTTGTTAGGTTTTCTGGTTGCGCCAATCATGCAGATTGTTTCGATTGGAACTCAGCTCACCGAAGCGATGGCAGGCTTGGAACGGACACAGGAAATTATGCGCGAGCGGCCGGAAGATCAGGACCCGCAGCGGTCCACGGCGCTTGGCGACATTGTGGGGACGATTGAGTTCGAGAACGTGAGTTTTACGTACGATGGAATTCACGAGGTTCTTCACAACATTTCTTTTACCGCCGACCCTGGAACGGTCACGGCATTGGTGGGATCGTCCGGGTCGGGAAAATCGACAACCATAGGACTCATCTCAGCTTTCTATACGGCGACCCAGGGTGTAATTCGGGTGGACGGAATCGATCTCTCGACCGTCCTTCTCGATTCTTACCGGACTCGGTTGGGAGTTGTTCTGCAGGAATCTTTTTTGTTCGACGGAACAATTCGTGAGAATGTCTCCTTCTCGCGTCCCGATGCGACGGAAGAGCAGGTTATGCGGGCGTGCCGAATCGCGCGAGTGGATGAGTTCGCCGAGGCGTTTGCGGACAAGTACGAAACCGTCGTCGGTGAGCGTGGAGTGAAATTGTCCGGAGGTCAGAAGCAAAGGATTTCGATTGCCCGCGCCATCCTGGCCGAACCGCGCATTCTGATTTTGGATGAGGCAACCTCGAGTCTGGACTCCGAATCCGAACAGATGATCCAGCAAGGTCTTTCCTATCTGATGCACGGCCGCACAACCTTTGTAATTGCGCACCGTTTATCGACCATCCGAAAGGCCGACCAAATCCTGGTCATGGAGCAGGGACGAATCGTTGAGCGCGGGACGCACGAGGAACTCTACGCTTTGCGCGGCCGTTACCACGATCTCTATACGAGGCAGCACGGGGTGGAAGGAAATCTTTTTCTGGCGCCGGGCGAGGGAGATTCCGTTGAACTAGAAGCGCCCGGAAACGGAAATTCTCCTAGCGCCCGAGGGGTGAAGCCGGCGGATGCGATTAGCGTGCTGAAGGGTGAGGTGCGCTAGGACATGGCGATCGGTGAACGAACACAGTCAGGCGCACCGGCGATTCGAGTGGAGCAGCTTTGCCGCCATTACCGCATGGGCGAAGCACTGATTCGCGCTGTAGATGGTGTGGATCTTACGATTCCCACGGGAGAATTTGTCGCCCTGCTAGGTGCCTCAGGGTCGGGAAAATCTTCGGTATTGAATCTGATTGCCGGCCTCGACCGGCCAACCTCTGGGAATGTTATCGTTCAAGAAAAAAATCTTGCGAAGCTCTCTCGCGAGGAACTGGCGCGCTATCGCCTGCATACCGTTGGGATGGTCTTTCAATCATTCAATCTGATCCCCAACATGACGCTGGCAGAAAATGTGGAACTGCCAATGCGCTTCGCGGAGGTTGAACGCGGGAAGCGCGACACGTTGGCTCGGGAAGCGCTGTCGCGCGTTGGACTACAGAACCGTGTGAATCATCGGCCCAGTGAACTGTCCGGCGGCGAACAGCAAAGAGCCGCTCTGGCGCGGGCGCTGATTAACCGTCCTCAGCTCTTGCTGGCGGATGAACCCACGGGCAATCTCGACAGCCGCACCGGAACCGAGATCATGGATATGATCCGTGAGTTTAATCAGCAGCTAGGAATGACGGTAGTGATGGTTACGCACGAGCGTGCTTTGGCTGAGCGCTATGCGCAGCGAATGATCTTCCTCGCCGATGGCAAGCTGGTAAGTGATGAAACGAACTCGGCTGTCGTCGCCGTGGCCTCGGAAGGAGAGCGCCAATGAAGTTGCCTGACCTGACCGAGCTTGCGGTGCGTAATCTGCGCGAATCGCTATTGCGGAATTCCCTGACCACGATTGGCATTTCGGTTGGCGTGGCGTCGTTGGTTGCGATGCTTTCTCTCGGGATTGGACTTCAGCAATTAGCCTCGCGTCGGCTGATGAAGTCTGGACTGTTCGATACAGTTGTGGTTACCTCCCGGCGCGATCTGCGAAATTTTGATCGGCAGGAGGAACGCAGCGGTCCAACTCCTGGAGAAAGCCAGGTTCTTGATGAGGCGAAGCGGCAACAGATTGAGCGGCTGCCGAATGTGCTGGAGGCCTATCCGGACATCCGATTCATCAATGAGTTGCGTTTTGAAGATAAGCCGCACCTGACGATGATTTCAGCGCTGCCGGAGTCGGCGAAATCGAATGATGCTTTCGATTCGATGCAGGGGCGCTTTTTCTCTTCTGATACGGCGCCAGAAGTCATTTTGCAGAAAACTTTCGCCGAGGAACTGCTTGGTAAAAGGCCGCAGCCGGGGGTTGACGAGACGAATGTTGCGCAACTCGCTGCACAGCTACTCGGCAAAGAGTTGACCATGCGGTATGCGCAGCGTGCAGCGGCGAGTGCGACACCAGAACCGAAGCCTTCGGCGTCTTCGAATCCGGACGCCGGTTCATCTGAGGACGAAGGTGTTCCGGGAGCGAGTTATTCCGTGGTCTCGCGCGAACTAGAACTGAAGATTGTCGGCGTGGCCGATCTTGATCCGGAGAGCATGCGCGGACCAACCCGCGCGCGTGTGTTTCTTCCCCTCAAACTGGCCGAAAGCCTGCACGTGATGCAGCCGACGGATCTGCGTGAACTTTCTCACGCTGCGGGCGACCAGCCGGTGTATTCCTCGGTGAGCGTGCGAGTTAAGAATCCCAGCCATGTGCAGCCGGTGGAAGACGCCATCAAAAAGATGGGCTTTAATACCTTCTCCATCCTTGACGCCAGCCGGAGCATACAACAGTTTTTCAAGGTGCTCGACGTATTTCTCGGAATCTTCGGCAGTCTAGCTTTGGCCGTCGCTTTTATTGGCATTGTGAATACGTTGGTGATGGCGATTCTTGAGCGTCGCCGCGAGATCGGAATCATGAAGGCGATTGGCGCGAGCGATAGTGATGTAAAAAAGCTTTTCTTTGCCGAAGCGGGGGCGATGGGAATTCTCGGCGGCATTGTGGGCGTCGCGCTAGGGTGGGCAATCGGACAGGTAATCAATCTCGGAACCAACGTTTACCTCAAGTCGCAGTCGTTTCCTCCCGAACATTTTTGGGCGGTGCCCTGGTGGCTGGTGGCGTTCGCGATTTTATTCTCTTTCCTGGTGAGTCTGGCGGCGGGGCTGTACCCGGCGGGACGCGCGGCCCGGCTCGATCCCGTGCAGGCCTTGCGTTACGAATAAAAGAATGACTTATCCCTCCCTGCGAGCCCTGACGATTTTTCTCTATGCCACGGTTTCCGTCGCGCTATTCGCGCCCCTTCCAGTTGCCGCGCAAAGCCGCATTGATTGCGGCGCCATGAACAGCAAAATCCTGAAGCATCCTGTGCGCTACTGCGTTTATGTGCCTGACAGCTACGATGCGGATGCTTCGAAAACTCCGCGGCAGGATTATCCCGTTCTCTACTATCTGCACGGCCTCGGCGGAAATGAGCAGCAGCTCTTTAATGATGGGGGCTGGACGCTGCTGGACGGGTTGCGGCGCAAGCACAAGATCAGCGATTTCCTTATCGTCGCTCCGGACGGAGGGAAAACTTTTTACATCAACTCGGCAGATGGAAAAACGCGATACAGCGATTTTTTCCTTCAGGAATTTATTCCCTATATCGAAGGGAAATATCATGTTTCAAAGGCGCGCAGCGGCCGAGCGATAACTGGTATTTCCATGGGTGGGTATGGGGCGCTGCGCTTTGCATTCAGCCACCCTGAATTATTTGCAGCGGTGAGTGCGCAGAGTCCCGCGCTGACCACGGAATCGCCTAAAGAAATCGACACCTCCATGCAATCGGACCCTTCACGAGCGAAATTGATGATTGATGTCTTCGGAGATCCGATTAACCTGGCACACTGGCGGGAGAACGATCCTCTTGTACTGGCACGGCAGAACGCCACCAACCTGCGTGGACTTGCCATTTATTTCAATTGCGGGCAGGAAGACAATTACGGCTTCGAAAAAGGCGCGGAAGTGCTGCAAGATGAGTTGAAGAAAGAGAAGGTCAAGCACGAGTACCGGTCATATCCCGGTGACCACAGCGCGGAGTATTTCACTTCGCATTTTGATGAAGTGATTGAGTTTCATTCCCGCGCATTCGGCCCCGCCAAGTAATCCTGATCTTTAGAAGTCCGATCCATCCCATACGAAATTTGAATTGGACTCGTCGCGGTGTAGGGCTTTATCGTCTGCGGTCAAGGAGAAGACTGCGATGAATGCCAGGTGGTTGCTAGTTGTTCTTTTCGCCACGTTGTTTGCCGGACTACCTGTGCAGTGTTTTGCGGATGATGGTCCGAAGGCGGACCCGGCCGGTACGGCAACGGGGGATAGAAATGCCGCCGTGGACGCCGCTGGGAACTCGTTCGTCGTGGCGGAACCAACAGATAAAACTGCGCCGGATTATGCGGCCCAGAAAAAGGCATATGACGACTATCAGTCCCAGGCGGCGAAAGAACCGCTCGCCGTCAAACTGGCGGATAGTGTAGGCCACGTTCGCGTTGCCACAAATTTCGCGTGGACGCTGAATACTGGGTATCTCGTTCTTTTCATGCAGGCGGGGTTTGCCCTGCTCACGTGCGGGCTGGTGCGGAAAAAAAATGCCGCGCATTTGATGATGCTGAATTTTGCGGCCTATGTCTTTGCCTTCCTAGCCTACTATGCGGTCGGATATGCATTTCAGTTCGGAGCCGTTGCCATCAACGCTGCGCCTGCGAACCTGGGCGGAATTCCCACGCTCAATAAATTCCTGGTCGGAAGCGGGCAATGGGGATTCATAGGCGGAAAAGGATTTTTCCTCTCCGGCCCCGCTTACGACGCCGGCAGCAACTGCTTTGCGCTGTTCGAAGTAGTTTTCATGGAGACCGCCGGGTACATAATTGTCGGCGCGGTTTGTGAGCGGATTACTTTCTGGGCATTTCTCCTCTGTGAGTTATTTATCGGTGCGCTGCTTTATCCCATTGCTGGATGCTGGACGTGGGGCGGCGGGTGGTTGTCGCAAGTGGGTTCAACTTTGAACCTTGGTCACGGATATGTGGACTTTGCCGGTTCGACCGTAGTCCACGCGGTCGGCGGTTTTTGCGCGATGGCGCTGGCTATGATTCTCGGTCCCAGATTAGGCAAGTACGGCCCCGGAGGGAAGGTGAATGTTTTTCCGGCTCACAACATCGTCTACGTAGTGACGGGTACGTTCATCCTCTTGTTTGGCTGGATGGGATTCAATCCTGGCTCGACGCTGGGCGCAACCGATTTGCGCATTTCGGTGGTCGCAGTCAACACAAATTTGGCTGCTGTGGCAGGATCGGCGGTTGCGATGCTGCTATGGTATTTCATGTTTGGCAAGGCTGATATCACCATGGCGTGCAATGGGATGCTGGCGGGATTGGTCGCTATCACCGCTCCGTGTGCCTTCGTCTCGCCTACTTCCGCGGTCGCGATTGGTATTTTAGCGGGATGCGTGGTGTGCTTCGGCGTCTTATTGAATGACCGCGTTCTAAAAATCGACGATCCCTGCGGAGCGATCTCAGTCCATGGCTATTGCGGCTGGCTGGGGGCTGTGTGCGTCGGCATTTTCGCTGACGGAACGTACGGCACCGGATGGAATGGTATTGGAGCCGCGACATATTTAGGTCACGCAGGCATGGGTGTTACCGGCTTGTTACACGGAGATACTCGGCAGTTTGTTTGTCAACTGATGGGCGCCAGCATCTATGCGTTCTGGGCATTCGGAGCCACGTATGCCGTTTTTTGGGTGGTTAATAAAGTGAAAAGCATGAGAGTCGTTCCGGAATGTGAAGAAGAAGGATTGGACGTGCCGGAGTTTGGCATGCTCGGGTATCCCGAAGACGCGGTCACTGCTTCGTATTGAAATTTGTACTTTGGCAACAAGCACAAATGGAGAGATTCAACCGACCGGATCTCCCTTGGTCATTGCTACCGCCATCTGAGCTACACTGTTCCTGCGCGTCCGCTGGTGTAAGCGTTCCCGCCTTTCTATCCGCATGAACATTCTTGACCTGATTGTTGGCAAGCCTATCAGGACGGACGACGAACGTGCCGAGCAAGTCGGCCCAGCGCAGGGCGTCCCCATTTTTGGATTAGATGGGCTTAGCTCAGCCGCATATGGACCAGAAGCCGCGCTGAGTCTTCTGATTCCACTGGGCCTTCTGGGTGTTCGCTATATTGTTCCGATCAGTGCGGCGATCATCACCTTGCTGGTGATCGTTTATTTCTCCTATCGCCAGACGATTGCGGCGTATCCCTCCGGCGGCGGATCCTACACGGTGGCGCGATTTAATCTGGGAGCGCCTGCGAGCCTGCTTGCAGCGGCCGCATTGCTGGCCGATTATATTCTGACTGCGGCGGTGGGGATTTCAGCGGGGGTCGGAGCGCTCATCTCCGCTGTTCCTCCTCTATTGCCGCACACTGTTTCACTGTGCATAGGAATTCTGATTGTCATCACGATTCTGAATCTGCGCGGCGTGCGCGAAGCTGGCATGGCGTTCGCTGTGCCTACCTACCTGTTCGTAGGCACTCTTCTGTTTACCATCCTAGTGGGTGGCATTCATGCATTGTTTAGCGGAGGACATCCTTCGCCGCTCGTTCCGCCGCCCCCACCGCCGCCGATGACCCAGACGGTCACTTACTGGCTACTCTTGAAGGTATTTGCCAGTGGCTGCACCGCTCTCACCGGCGTTGAAGCCGTAAGCAATGGCGTCAAGGCCTTCCGCGAACCAACCGTAAAGAACGCGCAGCGAACGCTTACCATCATCATCTTTCTTCTCGCAGTGTTGCTGGCGGGGATTTCACTTCTGGTAAAGACTTATGGGATCGCCGCTACCGATCCCGGCGCGCCAGGCTATCAGAGTGTCCTGTCGATGCTCACGGCCGCGGTGTTTGGTAAAGGATTTTTTTACTATCTGACGATCGGCTCCATCCTTGTGGTTCTCTCTCTTTCCGCCAACACTGCATTCGCGGATTTTCCCCGGCTTTGCCGGGCCGTTGCGCTCAACAACTATCTCCCTCGCGTGTTCGCTTATCGCGGTCGGCGATTGGTCTACACCTACGGAATCGTAGTTCTGGCGCTGTTATGCGGCGGTGTGCTGATCCTTTTTGGCGGCGTCACCGACCGGCTGATTCCTTTGTACGCAGTCGGCGCGTTTACCGCATTTACGCTTTCCCAAGCCGGCATGGTGATGCATTGGCGCAAAAAGCGCGGGCCGCACTGGTTGAGAAGTGCCTTCGTAAATGGCCTTGGTGGTTTCGTGACAGGCATCACCACCGCCGTCGTGCTGGTCGCGAAATTTGCGCAAGGCGCGTGGATTACTTTGCTTTTCATCCCGGCGACGATTTTTTGTTTTGCCGTTGTTCGCCGCCACTACCATGCCGTGAAGATGATGACTATTTGCAAAGTTCCTGTGGATACAGCCGGGCTGAAGAAGAATCCGATTGCAGTTATCGCAATCGACCGTTGGAGCACGGTCACGCGGCAGGGCATTGAGTTCGCGGCCCGGATTTCTCCAGAGATAATCGCCGTACACGTCGAACCCAACCCCCACTCCGAATTGCTTCGCAGCGAATGGGAACATTACGTGGACAAGCCTTTTCGGGAATGCGGCCAGCAGCCACCGGAGCTTCACTTCCTGCCTTCGCCTTACCGCTTCGTCATCGTTCCATTTGTCCAGTTTGTTCTCGAACTTTCGAAGAAAAATCCGGATCGCGAGATTGTCGTGGTGATTCCGGAGGTGGTCGAAGACAAATGGTACGAATATTTTCTCCACAATCAGCGCGGCAGGCTTTTGGAGTGGGCTCTCCTGGCCAGGGGCAACGAAAGAATTCATACCGTGAGTGCCCCCTGGTATATCGGAGAGACTTAGCCAGAAACCGTTGTTCTTTGTGTGCTTGAAAGAAATCGCAAACACACGACTATTCTTTTACCGTGAAGCAGAATTAATACTTGAGCGATTGCAAAATTATTGTTTCTTGTGAAAATAAATATTTCCTGCAAAATCCCCGCATAAATTCCATCCACAATCATTCTTAAGAAGTACGACCAAATAAAACCAAACGAGCACATACATAAGTGGAGGAACAACTATGCCTATGCAATCGCAAGAGCAGCCAGCCCTCAACGTAAAACTCGTCTACTTCACAAAACAAAGCTCACCTGATGAAGCGGTGCAGGTTGCGTTTGCCGTGACCGATGATCAAGGCAAAGAAGAGATCATCACCGGCGAGGTGCCCTACACCTACGATCTGTTCCATCTTTTCCAGGAAAACAACTGGCTGAATATCCGCCGCGGCGTTGCCTCCATTCGCGAGACGCGTCCGCAACGGCGGGCAATGTCAGCATAATCAACCGAGCAACGTGATTGCGCCGGAGCGCTCATATGGCGCTCCGGCGTCTACTACATCCCTGTGCCACTGGGTCAATTAGCATATTTCCAAAGGCCTCCCGGTCCACAAAAATTAACCTTCATTGACTCACTCTTTACCCCAGGCACCCGAGCGATCTGCTCTTATTAGAAAACGCGGTTAGCCAATTTATTCAAGGAGCAGAATTAATGAATACCGAAACGTCTCAAACTTGGGAAGAAGTTTACCGTGCGGCAGTTTTGGAACCGGATAAACACAAGCTGGCAGGCAAGCTGGATGCGGCAAGCATGCTATTGATCCAACGGTTGCTGGAAATCGGTGCGGCGCCCGAGCATGCCACCGAACGAGAGCGGCTTACCGACGCCTTGCTCACTCTGGATACGATTCGCCGAATCGAAATCAAAGTTCCAGCTTGATCGCCAGACCGGTGATTGGTTATCGAAGGTCTGCCGCACAGGACTAAACGGGCGGCGAAGTCCCATGTTTATGCTCCATTTGCGCCCTGGCTCTGGAACTTTACCTCGACCACTCTACGGTCCTCTTCGGAAACCTTGAACATGGAGCGCGGCTTCAGATTCATGAAGCTCGCAACAAACACTTCGGGAATTTGCCCGATACGCGTGTTGTAAGTGTTTACGTCGTCGTTAAAAAACTCCCGGCGGTCCGCGATGCGGTCTTCCAGTTCGCTGATGCGGGTCTGTAACTTAAGAAAATTTCCGTTGGCCTTCAGTTGCGGATAATTCTCCGCGACGGCAAACAGTCCGCGCAGCGCGCCGGTCATCATTGCCTCGGCCTGCGCTTTTTGTCCAATGCTTGCCGCATTCATGGACGCGGCGCGCGCCTGGGTGACTGCCAGCAGCGTCTGCTGCTCGTGCTGCATGTATCCCTTCACCGTTTCCACCAGATTCGGAATCTCATCATGACGCTGCTTCAGCAGTACGTCGATATTGGCCCACGCGCGATCATTATCGTTGCGCAGTCGCACCAGTTCGTTGTAAAGAATCACCCCGTAAGCCAGCACGCCTGCCACAAACAGCAAGAGCGCCGCGGCTTGAATCACATTGCCGCCCATAGCCACCTCCACAAATCGTTGGACTAACTAGAGTCAATCAGTCCACCCAGCTTCCGCGCAAGTAACCGACGGGAAACCGTGGCCAGTCGTCAGTGATCAGGGGTCAGTGGTTCAAGACCAACCACTCAACACCTAATCACTGATTACTTCCTATGAGCCCAAACCCATCAGCGTCGCATCCAAGTTACAGATGGAGGTCAAGATGATATACGTGGTTCTTGGAGCAAGCGGTAATACCGGGCACATTGTAGCCAACACGCTTCTGGCCGAAGGTAAGAAAGTGCGAGTCTTCGGCAGAAATGCCACTCACCTGCAACCATTCGCGGCGCAAGGCGCGGAGGTGTCTACCGGGGACGTCAGCGACGCTTCAGCTGTCATGAAAGCTTTCCAGCGTGCTGATTCCGCTTATGTCATGATTCCGCCGAACCCTACCAGCAACGATTATCGCGGATATCAAAACCGGGCCAGTGACGCGATTACGACCGCGGTGAAGAAAAGCGGAATAAAAAATGTTGTCGCGCTAAGTAGTTTCGGGGCTGATAAATCTTCCGGTACCGGGCCCGTTGTAGGGCTTTACGAACTCGAGCAAAAGCTGAGCCAAATCAATAACCTTAACGTCCTGTTCCTGCGCCCCGGATATTTCAAGGAAAATACTCTTCCCCAAGCTGGCGTGATTCGCGCGACGGGGTCTGCGATCGGTCCGGTCCGTCCTGACTTGAAGCTGCCCATGATTGCGACGCGAGATATCGGAACCGTAGCTGCGGAAGAACTTCTGCAACTTTCTTTTCACGGCAAGCAAACTCGGGAGCTTCATGGCCAGCGCGATCTCGACTACACCGAAATCGCCGGCATTATTGGAAAAGCGATCGGCAAGCCCGATCTTAAATACATTCAGGCGCCCCACGATCAGCTTCGCAGCGCCATGGTTCAAATGGGAATGTCTGAGAACTTTGTAAAACTCGTTCTTGAGATGGCTGACGCGTTGAATTCCGGGCACATGCAATCGATCGAGCCGCGCGATGCCCGAAGCACGACCCCAACTTCTTTCGAGACCTTTGTCGCTGAATCGTTCGTTCCCGCTTATCAACATCAGCAAGCCGCATAATCGTACGTGTGGGGCGGACACGCTTGTCCGCCTCTCATTTGCAGTATCGGTATCGTGTGCCGCCGGTTCCGGCACCCGCTTGCCGGCTTTTTCCCGCCTGCTTGCACATGCTTATTTTCTGTTCTATGCTAGCCGCAAGTTCGTATTCAAACGGAAGCATGCATCGTCTAATCGCCAGATTGCTGTTGCTCTTCGCGCTTGTGGGGAATCTTGTCCCCATAGCACTGGCGGCAAACCCTGCTCCCCTACATGCCTGCTGCCTTCGCAAGGGAGTCCACCATTGCCAGGATTCGGCCGGTTCAGTGAACGAACACCCCGTAATCCGGGATGCCAGTTGTTGCCGTGGCAATTCCGGTCGGGCGGTCACTACCGCGCAATGGGCTCACCCGCAGCCAAAGCTTTCGTCATTTTCTTTGCAGGTCCACACGTCGCTTCTGACCGTTTCACAAGCGGAATTCCTGGCTTCGATTTACGCAAGATTTCAATCATCGCGCGCCCCGCCTCGCTCCTAAGCTCTCCAGCCTGATTCAATTCCCTCCGGTTAACGCATATGGGCGTTTATCGCTGGAATTTTTCCGCAGTTCCCCAGAGATTGGAGACATTCTTATGAAGCGAGTTGTCTGCTTCACGGCCATCATTTTTTTTCTGTGCACCGCCGCATTTGCCACGATCTTCGGTTCCGCCCGTGGCATCGTTCATGATCCGCAGCATCGTCCTATACAAGGCGCGCACGTTACGTTGAAAGCTCAGAACTCGGACTGGACTCAATCCCAGGACTCGAACGACAAGGGGGAATTTGAATTCACTTCCGTGCCCATCGGAAGTTACACGGCCACGGTAACCTCTCCGGGTTTCCAGGCGACGCAACAGAACCTGATTGTTCTGTCGGACACTCATCCCGTACTGCATGTCAGGCTGAACGTTTCCGGCACAAAAGAAACCGTTGCCGTCTCCGGAACCCCGGTGGAAGCCACGACCGACAGCGTTACCCCGACCACCATGGTGAGCCGTGAAGACATCCGCCAAACCCCTGGAGCGGACCGAACCAATAGCCTGGCAATGATCACGGATTTCGTGCCCGCCGCCTATGTAACCCACGACATGCTGCACATGCGAGGAGGCCATCAGGTCGAATGGCTGATCGACGGCGTTCCCATCCCGAACACAAATATTGCCACCAATCTTGGTCCGCAGATTGATCCCAAGGATATCGACTATCTCGAAGTGATGAGAGGCAGCTACGACGCTGATTACGGCGACCGCACCTATGGCATCTTCAACATCGCGCCGCGCACCGGTTTTGAGCGCGACAATGAATGCGATCTCGTCACCACCTTTGGAAATTTTTATCAGACGAACGACCAGATTAGTTGCGGAGGACACACACAACGATTCGCGTATTACGCCAGCTTAAACGGAAATCGGAGCAATTACGGCCTGCAGACTCCGGTACCGCAAGTCATCCATGACGCCGAAAACGGCTACGGAGGCTTTGCTTCGTTCATATTCAATCCCGACCCGAAGAATCAGTTCCGGTGGGTAGGTTCCTTGCGGCAGGACTATTACCAGATCCCGATCGACCCCAATCCCAACTCAATTGGAAATCAGGTCTATCCCAGCTATGGCCTGCGCGACGCGGAGCATGAGCCCGATGGGTACGCCACCATGTCCTGGGTTCATACGTTCAATGCAAATATGCTGCTCACGGTCTCTCCCTTTTATCACTACAACGGAGCCGATTACAAAGGCGGCGCGAATGACTTTCCCGTCATCTCAACCGTCACCGAAAATGCCAATTACGGAGGGGCGCAGGCGGCCTTTAACGCAACTCTGTGGAACAACGACCTGCAGGCCGGAGTCTACGGATTCGGTCAGCACCAGTACAACTACTTCGATAACGTATTCACGAACGGCCAGCCAAACTTCCCCGCATCTTCCATCGGCGTAAATGGAGGCGTCGCCGCCCAATTCATCAACGACAAATTCCGCGTGACGCCGTGGCTGACCTTGATTGCCGGACTTCGGCAAACGGAATTTAGGTCCTCTATTGCGGAGAACGCGACCGACCCCCGATTTGGCATCGCTTTGAAAGTTCCCCGCCTGAATTGGGTCTTCCGCGGCTACTACGGCTATTTCTACCAATCCCCACCCCTGGTTACGGCCACCGGGGCGCTTCTTGATTTGGCGAACAGTCAGAATTTCACCTTCTCGCCACTGCGTGGAGAACGTGACATCGAATGGCAGTTTGGCGTCATGATTCCGTATCACGGCTGGACGCTCAACGCCGACAATTACCAAACCAAAGCTCGCAATTGGCTGGATCATAACAACATCGGAGAATCAAATCTCTTCTGGCCGATCACGTGGGATGCGGCTTTGATTCAAGGCTGGGAACTCACGTTACGATCCCCCAGCGTGTGGCATCGCGGAGAATTTCACCTTGCCTATGCAAATCAGATTGCGCAGGCAACTTCGCCGATCACAGGAGGCTTGATCTGCCCCGCGCCGGTAACTTCGGCGTGTGCTCTCGACATACCACCCGGCTATGCGCCTGTCGACCATGATCAGAGAAATACCTTGAACGTGGGTTTCAACGCGAAGCTGCCGCGCCACGCGTACGCCTCGACGAATGTTTATTACGGTTCAGGTTTCACCAACGGATTGCCCGGCGTGCAGTACCCCGGGAGCTATCTTCCCGAACACACCAGTTTTGATGCGGCTATTGGGAAAGACTTCGCCGAAAAGTACACTATTTCCCTAACCGCGCTGAATGCAGCTAATCGCCGCGTCCAGTTGGACAATAGCCTGACGTTCGGCGGGTTTCATTGGAACGATCCACGGCAGATTTATGTCGAGTTTCGTTATCGTTTCCATTACTGAGGCCAAAGACATCGGAAATCGAAGATAACGACGCCGGGATCATCATCCAATGAACAATTCGGAGATAATAGACAAAGAATGACCATGACATTGCATTCATCCTTGCCTCGCCTTGCACTTTGCTGTCTGTGTGCCGTTCTTCCATTCTCCGTTGCATGCAACCGCGGCAAATCAGGGGTGGACGGCGCGAGTTCTCAATCCTCCGCCAAGCGATACCAACTGAAAGGCAAAGTTGTTTCGATCGACAAAAACGCTGGCACGGCAAACATCGACAATGAACCGGTCGATGGTTTCATGGACGCCATGGTCATGCCCTACACGTTTAAACCACCCAGCCAAATCGATCAACTACAGCCCGGCGATTCGATCACCGCCGACGTCGTGGTCGAGGAGCCAGGAAAGTACTGGCTGGAGAACGTCAAGGTCACCGGACACTCGAAGCCTGCGGACGCCAAGCCTACTGCAAGCATTCATATTCCACAGCCGGGCGATCAGGTTCCGGATTTCAAGCTCGTGAACCAAAGCGGCAAGCAAATCTCATTGCAGCAGTATCGCGGAGAGACCCTGCTGCTGACGCTGATCTACACCCGCTGTCCGTTCCCGGATTTTTGTCCCCGCATCAGTCACGAGTTCGCTTCCATAGATAGCCAAGTTCGCGCCGACCCCGTGCGCTACGGCAAGGCTCATCTATTGAGCATCAGCTTCGATCCCGTTCATGACACGCCGAGAGTTCTACGAGCTTATGGGTTTTCTTCCGCCGCAACCAAAGATCCTGCGCTCTTCAAGCATTGGGAGTTCGCTTCGATTCCGCAATCCGAGTTGCCGGACTTCACCCAGTATTTCGCACTCACTTATCAGGAAGACGGCGGTCTGATTTCGCATTCCCTAAGCACGGCCGTCATTTCTCCCGACGGGAAAATCTTCAAGTGGTATCACGGCGCCGATTGGCAGGCCTCCGATCTATTGCAGGATGTCGCCGCCGCTCACTCGGCGAGTTGAGCAGCCTCTAAGGTTGCGTGCCCGCTCCCATAATTTCCTTGGTTTCATTTTGCGCGACTGCCGGATAAGCCACTTGCTTTCGTCGGCGCAGATCGCCGGGCAACTGCGACTTCAACAGCCATAAACCCAGTGCGGCAGCGGCGCCCCAGGTTACCGACACCAGAACCAATTGCAGGATGTCGGTTAAGCGGCTCGCATGTCCGAAAGCCGGCATCGGCACAATTCTCGCCACTTCCAGACTGATCCCTCCGGCGACCAATGCTGTGAGTGCGGATTTTCCCAGCTCATCCCATCGCAGCGTCCGCAGTGAAACCATTTTTCGATAATGAAGCAACCCGGCTATCGCCACCAAATTCGCCCCAATACCAATGTCCGACGCATACGCCAGGCCGACCACGCCACAGCGATGGAAGAGTAAAGAATAGATTGGCAGAGAAGCTCCCGTGATCACGGTGACTGCAATCATCGGCGTAAGCGTATCGCCGGCCGCGTAGAAAGCGCGCGCGTAAAGTCCCTGCGCCGACCACAGCGCCAGTGACAGCGAGAACCAGAAAAAATACACGGCCGTGGTTTGGGTATCGGAAACGGTGAATCGCCCGCGGCGATAGACCAGGTCAATCAGCGGAAAAGCGCCAGCCATCATCCATCCCGTGGCCAGAAACGATGCGGCTGCGACCCGATAGACGGAATCGTTCACGGTAGTTGCGAATTCTTTCAAGCGCTTCTCGTTGAATAGTCGAGCGAAGAACGGCAACGAGGCTTGCCCCGTGGCTTGCCCGAGCACGGCGATGGGAACGGCGAATAAACGTTTCGCATAATTAAGACGAGCAATATCGCCAACTCCGCCGGCCGCGTAATGGCGCAAAATCCAATCGTCAGCCGTCACAAGAGATACGCCGAGCATCAGTGGGACCGACAACCTGATCCACTCGCGAAACGCCGGATTTGTTACATCGAACGAAGGCTTGTATCCGGTGCCGATGCGCACCGCGCCGATAACGCTCGCCAGGAACGGTCCGGCAATGCTTCCCGCCAGTGCGCCATAAGCCAAAGCGCCAATGCCAAAATGGCGGCCAGCGACCACGCCTCCGAGAATAATGAACAGGTTATAAAGCAGCGGACCAAATGCGGGAAAAAGAAAAAGACGATGCGAGAGCAAGACGGCGGAGACAACTCCTCCCACGTAAAAGAAAATCTGCGCCGGCAGCAGAATGCGCGTGAGGTGCACCGTCAACTCCAACTGCTCCGGAGAGAAACCCTGAAACATCCAGCGCACGAACGGCGGCGTAAAGATTTCTGCCAGCACGGTTCCAACAATCATCACCGTACTCATCACGGTGATGACGACGGAAAAAGTTTTGTTCGCGTCGGCGTCGCGCTTTTCCGCGAGAAACCGCGTATAGATCGAGATGAACGTGATCGAGGCCGCGCCGCCAGCCACGATATAGTTCAGCCAGTCCGGTAGCGTAAAGGCCGCGACGTAGGCGTCGGTCTGTCCTCCGGCGCCGAAAGCATATGCGATATATGCCTCGCGTACATAGCCGATCACGCGCGATAGCATCACCGTTCCCATCAGCAGCAGCGTGGCCGAGAAAGCCGTGTGCTGGTGCGAGGGACGAAGAAAGCGAAGGGCTTTATTCATGGGAGAAGATGCTTGCGCGACGCCGAAGTCTCATGCCGACGGATCGTAGAATCGTAAGATAATTAAGATCAGCAGATTTCTAACAAAGCCTACCAGAGGCTTGCGTCACTTGCGGGGCTTATCGCACGATCACGGGCACGGCGGTTCCTCTATTGATACTCCGCCGCTCGAAACAGCAGCACCGGAGATCCATCCTCTCGCTTGCCCCTACTTATCATTCGCAATATCGTAGGCAGCAGAAAGTGTGATGTCAGCGTGAAGCGGCGTTTCAGCCGATGATCGCCCGACTTCCACGGAATACTGGCCGGCGTCTGCGTGCCAGTCTTTCGCCTGCGTATCGTAATAAGTAAAGGCTCGCGGACCAAGCGCCACGGAAACGTGCTTGGTCTCACCCGCAGTCAGGTCGACGCGAGAGAAGCCTTTCAGCTCTTTTGGAGGCCGTGGCACCTTGGGATCGGTCTCAGATACATACACCTGTGCCACATCCGCACCCGCCCGCGATCCGGTGTTAGTCACATCGAACGTTATTTCGTAATTCGCGCCGGTTGATATTCCACTCACTGGCTTGACTGCGATATTGCTGTACTGGAAAGTGGTATAGGACAAACCGTAGCCAAAAGGAAAAAGCGGCTGAACGTGATTGTGTTCGTAGCCCCGATAGCCCACGAAGACACCTTCCTTGTAAACCACGCGCTTTGTGTCCGCTTCCGGATAATAGCTGTCGTGCACTGGATTGTCCTCCCAGCGCCGCTCGAATGTCGCAGGCAGATGGCCGGAAGGATTGACTTCGCCGAATAAAATTTCCGCCAGCGCCGTGCCCCCGCGTTCGCCCGGATACCAAAGCTCCAGGTCTGCCGGAACCTGATCGAGCCATCCGCCGGGATCGACATTTCCCCCTGAGGTAACGGTCACGATTGTATTTTTGTTCACCGCAGCCAATTCCCGGATCAACTCTTCCTGCCCGAAGGGAAGACTAAAGGTTCGGTCCGCACCCTCCGATTCACTATCCGCATCGAATCCGGCCGCAACCACGACGACCTCGGCTTTGGCCGCCGCAGCTTTCGCGGCCGCAGAGACAATCTTGTGCTGGTCGAAAATGCCGACTAACATTCGTCCGCCGATTGGAGAAGTTTGATACGCCTCGGCAACAATTTTATGCGCCCCTGCGGAAAGAGTCAGAGTTGCGTGGTTCTGTAGAGCGGTCGCCAATTTCCATTCATCGAAAACCGGTTTGCCATCCACCAGGAGACGATAGCCATTGCCCTCGCCCAAATATTCCGCCGCGATCTCGTAGGAAGAAGTTTCGGGCGCAATGTAGAACCCGGTCCAGCGCCGGGACGATGGCTTCGCCGAAGTAAACAACGCGATCACTTCGTCCAGATCGGAGAAGTCCTGCCAGCTCACTCCTGCATAATTAAGGTGGCTCACGATCTGTGTAGAGGATGGTTTACCCGACAAATCGGCATTCTCAAAGGTTTCCAGCCTGAGTCCGGGCTTGCCATTCTGCGCGGCTGTAATGAATTCTGTAGAGCCGGCGAGATCATGCATGTTGGGCAACCCCCGCTCGTAATAAACCTTGCCGGAGGAGCCCATGTAGGTTGCAATACCCTCTAAAATACTGACCGCGGAAAACGGAACAGCTTTGCCGCTGCCGCCAGCCACAGGTTGTGCCGGCCACGCATCCGGGCCCACAACCAGAATGCTCTTGATTTTTTGCTTATCCAGCGGGAGCAGAGAGCCTTCGTTCTTGAGCAGCACGATCCCCTCACGTGCCCCCTGGAGTGCGACCAGATGATTCGCTTCGTCGTACTTTGAAATCGCAGGATCTTTCTGATCGCGATCGAGCCAGCCGAAGCGCGCCGCCGTCGTCAGAATGCGGCGAACTTTCTCGTCGATGGTCGATTCCTTCACCCGGCCATCGCGAATTGCCGGGAGCAGGTTCTCCTTATTCATGTACTTGCCGTTCGGCATTTCCAGGTCAAGCCCGCCATTGGCCGCACCCACTGCGTCATAGGTCGCAACCCAATCCGACATCATGATGCCCTGAAAGCCCCACTGCTTCCGCGCTACGTCGATATTGAAATATCCGTTTTGCGTCGAGTGAACGCCATTCACCAGATTATAGGAATCCATGACCGCCCCAACATGGCCATCCTTGACCGCAGCCTCGAATGCCGGCAGGTAAATCTCGCGCGCGGTGCGCTCCTCGACGATGGAATCGCTGTCATGCCGCAGGAACTCCGAATTGTTGGCGAGAAAATGCTTCACCGTCGGGCTCACACCCTGCTTTTGCATTCCGGTGATGTAGCCCGTGGCGGTCACCCCGGCGAGAAAAGGATCTTCCCCAAAATATTCGAAATTGCGGCCATTCATGGGTGCGCGGTAGATATTTACGCCGGGTCCCAGCATAAAGTGGATACCGCGGGCGCGGGCATCTCTGCCAATGCCTGCACCAACTCGTTCCGCCAACTCAGGATCCCACGCAGCGGCAAGCCCAATGCCGGCAGCGTAAACGGTCGAAGGAAACTTTTGGTTGCTGCGCACACCCAGCGGTCCATCGGACATTTCCAGTGCCGGAAGGTTGAGGCCGGGCATGGCGCGAACGGCGAACCCGGTGCCGCCGATGTAATCGATTTTCTGATCAAGGGTCATCTTCTTCAGCAAGGCATCCACCCGCCGGTCGATGTCAGGATTGGTTGGAACTGGAGCCTGAGCGAGTACGATGCCTGAACCAAGAGGGGTGAGAGTGAGGAGGAGACCAGAGAAAAATCGCAGAAGCTTCAACATAGAAGACCTTTGCTCTTGCAATGTGCATCCTCAAAGACGAGGAGGGCGACGGAGAGGTCATTCGCGCAGGCCGCGTCGCGGCACAAGTGTACACGAGATCGCACTCACTCTGGCGAGATCTTAAACACGACTTTGCCGTAGTTCTTACCCTCCTGCAGGAGCTCGTAACCCTCCACCGCGCGATCGAGAGGCAGCACCTGACCAATAACAGGCGCCAGCTTGCGCTCCGCAATCCAAGCCGAGAGCCGCTCCCAGGCTGGCTGCATGATTTCACTCTTCTGCGAAAGATAAGTAAGCCACAGCCCTTGCAGACTCGCAGATCTGGCGTACATAGCGCGAACATCGAGTTGCGGCTGTTTACCCGTTGCCGTCCCGTACTGAATCACACGTCCGAAATCGCCCAGGCAGCGTAGGCTCTTCGCCGTATGCTCCCCGCCGAGCATCTCGAAAACAGCGCCGACCCCTTCGCCGCGGGTAAGATCCTTGATAGCCGCTTCATAATCCTGCTGCTTGTAGTTGATCCCATGCTGCAGGCCGAGTTCCCGCACCCGCGCCAGTTTCTCGTCGGAAGATGATGTGCCATACATTTCCACGCCAAGAAGCTTTCCTATTTGAACCGCAGCCGTGCCCACCCCACCGGCAACGGCATGGATCAGAACGCGATGGGTGCGGCCTTTCTCCATAGCTTCGGTCATGCCCGCCTGCCAATAACCCAGGTATGCAGTAAAGAAGTTTACCGGGAAAGCCGCAGCCTGCTCGTCCGTCCAGTGCTCCGGAACCGGCCAAAGCAGATTCGGATATGCCGCAACTTTCTGCGCGAAGGCTCCCCACTGGAGATATCCCATAACGCGGCGCCCCGTATCCTCCTCGGTGCCTGCGAACTCCCGTCCCGCAATCAGCGGAGGCAGCGGAGTTCCCGGATATCCTCCACGCGTGGTCATCAAGTCTGCAAAGTTCAGGCCGCCCGCCGCGACCCGAACCAGCTTTTGCTCCGGTTTCAAGGTGGGCTCGGCAGCTTCTTCTATGGCAAGGGCATCGAGCCCCGAAGGACGGGTAATCACCAAGGCTTTCATGGCAAAAGTCTAGCAGCCCGAACCTTACGGTACCGCCGTCAGGTTTCTGCGCCCGGCCTTGCTCTCGGGTATATACTCTTGGCGTCGACTTACTGAAGTCTTCCTGGTCGCGCCTCCACGGGCCGGGACGGGGCGCACATTCATCCCCTTATTTACAAGCGCTCCGCATAAACGAAAGGCTGATTCCACAGCGAGGCGATGAGGAATGGGCACCGGTGCATCGCTCGCCAGCTTTGTAGGCGAAGCTGTATCCGGAGGAGGTCATACTGTGGATTTAATTCTCGTACGTCTTCTTTTTATTGCTGTAGTTTCCGTGGCTTGTTACTTCATTGAGCCCTTTCATTTATCCCAGCCCCAGGATGCAGGAGTAGGCGCTCTGGTTGGCGCTGGGATAGTCCTGTTCGAATGGAAGCTGCGCAGCGTAAGCCTGAAGCGCCTCATTGGTGCGGGTATCGGGAGCATCCTCGGCATCTGCGGCGCTTACCTGTTTGCCCTGGTCATTCGCGCCAGCCTACCTGCGGGCAATACCCAGAGCTTTCTCCAGATTCTTGTGATGCTGCTGATGGCCTACGTTGGCTTGATCGTCGGCGCGAGCAAAGGAGATCTGTTGAACCTGGCTGCTTTGGGCGGAATTTTCGGCGGCGAGAAGCAGGGCAAGAAAAGCTACAAGATTCTCGACACCAGCGTCATCATCGACGGCCGGATTGCCGACATTGCCGAGACCGGATTCCTCGATGGCATCATTGTTACGCCGCAGTTTGTGCTGCGCGAGCTTCAACTGGTGGCCGATTCCGCCGACTCGCTGAAGCGCAACCGCGGTCGCCGCGGGCTGGATGTTCTCCAGCGCCTCCAGAAAATGGCCACGCTCCAGATTCAGATCGTTGAGGATGATTTCCCGGCCGTGCGTGAGGTCGACCTGAAACTGATCGAGTTGGCGAAAGTCTACGAAGGCAAAATCATCACGAACGACTTCAACCTGAATAAAGTTGCGCAGTTGCAGGGAGTCGAGGTGCTGAACATCAACGAGCTGGCAAATTCGCTCAAGCCGATTGTTCTGCCGGGCGAAATCATGAAAGTCTTCATCCTGAAGGAAGGCAAGGAATACAACCAGGGCGTGGCTTATCTCGACGATGGGACCATGGTGGTGGTCGACAATGCCCGCAAGATGATTGGCAAGACAATCGACGTGTCGGTCACCTCGGTCTTGCAAACAACTGCTGGGAAAATGATCTTCGGTAAATGGGATGAGCGTGCCTTTTCCCGGACCGCTCCGGTTACTCAGCCGGTCATGCCGACAATTCCCAGCGCATCAGGCCCGGTGACGGTTCCGAGTTCGCTGATCGAAACAAAACCAAACCCAATTTAAGATGCGAGGGTGCGCGGAGGTCCGGTTCTTTAACAGAGCGCGGCCCCGCACACTCACGTAGTGGCTGAATCCGCTTTCGCCGCGCCGTTGGCATAGCACGCTAATTGCCTTGCTTGAGCGTTTTCTTCGTTAATCTTAACTTGATCTCCCTACCGCCCTCGTCCTGAATATACATGTCAGCTTTAACGAAGGTGTATTTGATCGGGCCGTTGACGGTAACGGCAGGTTGCTTGTCGCGGCGATGCCTGAGAACGAGATCAGCGTCGTAGGTGTATGTCACCGTGTCTATGACGTAGTGGACAATTGGATACTCGCGGCCAACTAGCACGCCGCTACCACTGTTGATCGTGCCCACGGTGCGGGAGTGCCAGCTTTCATCGGAGCCGATGAGAGTCCCGGTTTGCCACGCGTCTACGGGAACCTTGGCGGCCAGGGCAAAAGAAAGAAGCAGTGGTACGGCGATTACAAGAGACAAAGGGCGCTTCATATCAGCCTCCACATTTGATTGGCATGATACATGCGGAAACTGAAAAAGCCCCGCGAATTCAAATTCAGCCACTACCCATACCCACCACTGGATTGATCTCCTACTCTCGCGCTCGTATACTTACAACCCGCGATGAAAGTAATCGTAATAATTCCGGCAGCCGGGCTTGGAACCCGTATGGCCTCAAAGACCAGCGCTCAACGCCCCCAACACAAAACCCAGCCCTCGAAGCAATTTACCGAGTTGGCCGGTACGCCAATTCTCGTCCACACGCTGCGCAAATTCGCCGCCGTGGATGCGATTGGGGAAATCTGGATCGCGCTGCGGGAGAGTGAAATCGCAGGCTTTAGGGTCCGCCTGGAATCAGAGCTTAAGAATGTTTTGGGTAAAAAAATCGAGTTAGTCGTGGGTGGAGAACATCGGCAGCAATCCGTGCAAAGCGCGCTCAATGCCATCCGTGCCGCCGCGGACGATATAGTTCTGGTGCATGACGCGGTGCGTCCATTCGTGACTCCTGAAATTATCGAAGAGGTGATCGATGGAGCGAAGAAATACGGCGCCGCAATCGCCGGCCTTCCCGCGGTGGACACGGTAAAGCAAGTCGAGCGCACATCTGAAGGCGCGCTGATCAAAGCCACAATTCCGCGGGTTGGAATAGTCATGGCGCAGACCCCGCAGGGCTTTCGCTACGACGTACTCAAGAAAGCCTTCGATGAAGCTTCTGCGGATGGATTTGTTGGCACCGATGAATCTTCTCTTGTCGAGCGATTCGGCCACGAAGTTGCCGTAGTCATGGGTTCGCCGCGAAATATTAAAATCACCGCTCCGGGTGATATGGAACTCGCGGAGTTTTACTTGAATACAAGCCACTAAGCCGGATGCCGCAAATCAAAACACAACGAACCGCGCAGCCTCCCACCAGAATCGGCTATGGATTCGATTCGCACGAATTCCGCAGCGGGATTCCATTAAAGATGGGCGGCGTCGTGCTGCCGCACGACAAAGGACTTGGCGGCCACTCGGATGGCGATGTCTTGCTGCACGCCCTCACGGATGCGCTGCTCGGCGCGGTCGCCGCACCGGATATCGGAGCGCTGTTCCCACCGTCCGATCCGAAGTGGAAGGGCGCGGACTCATCCGTCTTTCTGCGCGAAGCGCTCAAGCGGGCGAATGATGCCGGATATGCCGTGGCAAACGTCGATTCCAGTCTGATCCTCGCTGCTCCCAAGATCGGACCCCATGCCGCTAGAATTCGCGATCATATCGCGCAGATCCTGGGAGTGCCCAGTGACTGCATCGGCCTAAAAGCCAAGACTCCCGAGGGGCTCAATCTGGAAAACACCGTCGTCGCCCATGTCGTTGTGTTGCTGCAGAAGCGAAGGAATTCAAAGCTCGCTCGCAAGAAACAAAAAAAACAAAAATAATTTAGTTTCGCGACTTAGTGCGTCGCGCTGCAGCCTGTACCAGTCCCAGAAAAATCGCACGAGACGGTTCGTCGTTATCAACGGACCGCTCCGGATGCCACTGCACCGCAATCACAAAGTGATCGGAAGCCGTTCCTTCCAACGCCTCGACAATTCCGTCCTCCACGCTGCGCCCTACGATCCGCAGCCCGTCGCCGATTTTTTCCGCAGACTGGTGATGCGATGAGTTCACCCCGAAAACCGCTTTGCCGTCGTTAGGAGCGGCGAGGCCTGACAGCTTCGAACCCGGTGTAAGTTCAACCTGGTGCGCCACGGCAACATTCCTTCCCGCCTCGTGGTCTACCCGCGCGCGCAATTCCGCTGGCAGAAAATCCGGGATGTGCTGAATCAACGATCCCTTGCGATATACGTTCAGGCTCTGCAACCCATAGCAAATCCCGAGAACAGGTTTGCGCAATCGGTACGCATCTTCCAGCATGAGCTGATCGATGTTATCGCGGGCTGGGTCGGCATTCGCAGTGTGCGAAGACCGGGTCTCGCCAAACTTCCCCGGATCCACGTCGGCCTTGCTGCCGGGCAGCAGCACTCCGTCGCAGCGCTCAACGATCTTCATCGCCTCGGCCACGGTCAAATCGAGCGGTATCCGAACCGGATCACCGCCGGCGAGCCGTACCGCATTTTCGTATTGCGGGATCGACCGCTCGGCATACTCGCGATCGGTGGAATGTGGCATCGGGATCGCAATACGCGGCGGAATTCCGGCGGACATATCAGCTCACCCTCGCAATCGCAGCCAGGGCCCGCGATTGCCGGTAGTGGCGGATCTCCATAATCAACGCCAGAACAAAGATGATGCTTCCCGTCACCAGGGCAGCCGGAAGCGCGACCCGCCGGTACGCGACGGTCATATTTGGATGGACGCCTCGCCTCATCGCAACAACAGCGGTTCCAATGATTCCCATGAGCAGACTGACTGCAAACACCAGCAGAGTTCCGATGAACGTTACCAAGAAAACCCGCACCGGTATCGCGTACCATCGTGGCGCGCGGCCATGAGTGCTCTGCGGCATATATCTAACCTACACCATTCGATGCGTGCTTTTCGAACACCGAACTTACCCTGCGGACTCACCTCGGGAGAAATAATGTTTGACACTTCACGCCGCGGAAAGATAGAGATAGCGCAAGATGAATAAGATGGTAAGAATCCACACCAGCGCATTCACTTCCCGAAGTTTGCCGGCCGCAAGCTTCACCACGGTGTAGGAAATCAGACCGAGGCTGAGGCCTGTGGCGATGCTGAAAGTAAGAGGTGTGGCCAGCATGGTCACGAACGCCGGCACCGCATCGCTGAATTCATCCCAGGCAATTTGCGCGATCGACTGCGTCATGAGAACTCCAACCAGGATCAGTGGGGGAGCGGTCGCGTAAACCGGGATCGCCGTAGCCAGTGGCGAGCAAAACGCGGCCAGCACGAAGAGCGCCGCGACCGGAATATTACTCAACCCGGTGCGCGCTCCGGCGGCCACGCCCGCCGCACTCTCAATGTAACTTGTCACCGTCGAAGTCCCGGTCAGCGACCCAGCAATTGTTCCCACCGCATCGGCCACCAGTACTTTGCCGACCCGAGGAATCTTACCGTCTTTAACAAAGCCCCCTTGTTCGCACACTCCCATCAACGTTCCAACGTTGTCGAAGAGATCCACGAACAAAAAGGCAAAGAGAATCTCCAGCAGCCCAAGATGGCTGACCCCGTGAAAATCGAGTTGCAGGAAAGTCGACCCGGGATGCGGCATGGAGAAGATCGTCGCCGGCCAGCTAGTGATTCCGCGTGCGATTCCAAGCAGCGTAGTTCCGAAAATGCCAATCAGAATACCGCCGGGTATTTTTCGCGCCATCAAAATCATCGTCAGGGCCAACCCGAAGCAGGCAGTTTGCACCTCTTTGTCGGCAAAGCTGCCGAGGCCGACAAACGTAGCCGAATTCGCCACCACAAGTTTCGCATTCCGCAATCCAACGAACGCAATGAACATGCCAATTCCCGCAGCCGTTGCATGCTTCAGGCAATCTGGAAAGCCATTCACAATCTGCTCTCGAACCCGCGTCACTGTAAGCAGAAGGAATAGAACGCCCGAACAAAAAACCACCGCCAGAGCCGTCCGCCACGGCACATGCATCCCGATGCATACGGAGTACGTGAAATACGCGTTCAACGACATTCCCGGCGCCAACGCAATGGGATAGTTTGCATACAAGCCCATCACCAGCGTCGCCACAGCGGCTGAGATACACGTCGCGAAAACAACCCCCTCCGGCGGCATCCCCGCTTGCGCCAGAATCTGCGGATTCACCACCACGATATAGGCCATGGTCACAAAAGTGGTGATGCCGCCAAGCATCTCCCGCTTGATCGACGTATGATTCTCCGCAAGCTTGAAGTATCGATCAAGCCATGTTTTTTTGGATTGAGCTGTAGTCTGCATCGGCTGGCGTGTACGCCTCAATAAACAATCTTGTCGGTCTTATCCTTCCATGCGCGGAAGGCCGCGGTCGCTTGCTCGCGCATCATCTGAACCATGGGAATCTTTCGCTGTTGGAATGGCAGAGCGAGCTCTCGATAGATCAGAGCATCGTCAAACCCTGCGACAGCAGCGTCCTCCGCAGCGTTCGCAAAAAAAACCGATGCGACTCGCGCCCAATAAATTGCTCCCATGCACATGGGACATGGTTCGCACGAGCTATAAATTTCACAACCTTCCAGGTCGAATGCCTTCAGTTTGCTGCAAGCATTCCGAATCGCGAGCATCTCTGCATGACCGGTAGGATCATTCGTGGCAGTAACCTGATTGGCGCCTTCGCCCACAATCGAGCGGGCCTTGACCACCACCGCTCCGAATGGACCGCCTCCGTTACGGACGTTTTGAATTGACAATTCAATGGCACGTGCCATAAATGGATTTTCCATGCGTTTATTCAATCCAGACTAACGCTCGATATTCTTGCCACCGAGATGCGAGTATATGACGGGAGACAAAGTTTAGGGATGTGACAAATTAAAATTTCACTGATTAAGAACAGCGAATACATCGAGGATGTGAATTTGGTAATCCTGCTAATGGGGGTCTCGGGTGCCGGTAAAACCACTGTCGGAGAACTGCTCGCGTCGCAACTAGCTTGCGACTTTGCGGACGGAGACGATTACCATTCCCCCGCGAATATCGCAAAAATGCGAGCTGGCATTCCTTTAACCGACGCGGATCGTGAGCCCTGGCTGGAGACTTTACATGCTCTGATCGCACGCTGGGTTGCTGCCGGCAAAACAGCTGTCCTGGCCTGTTCCGCCTTGAAACAATCGTACCGGGATCGTTTACGTATCGGACCGGAAGTTCGCATCGTTTACTTGAGAGTAAGCGTCCCCGAACTGCGGGAAAGATTACGCTTGCGTACCGGGCACTTCATGACCGCAGCCATGCTCGATAGCCAATTGGCGACTCTGGAGGAGCCGGGCGATGCGATACAAGTGGATGGCGACCTCCCCCCGGAAGAGATCGCAGTCGAGATTCAGAAAAGATTGGGCTTAACTTAATGCGGTGTCAATGCTATAATCTAACTAACTGGTTAATTAATAATGTCTCATCCGCCTCAAAAGAATGGCAACACTGTGCGCATGGGTTCTCGCGGCCGCCCAGAACAAAGTCGCGCCGCCATCCTGCGCGCTGCTGGCAGGGAATTCGCCGCGAACGGCATTGCCGGGGCCCGCACCGACGCTATTGCCCGCGAAGCCCGTGTTAACAAAGCCCTCATCTATTACTACTTCAAAGACAAAGAGACGCTCTACGGCGCGGTGCTCGATCACGCATTTTTAGGAATGAGGGCGATCGTTTTTCAGGCGCTCGACAGCGACTTGCCACCGCAGCAGAAGCTGACGGCATACATTGGCGCTTACTTCGATTTCATCGCCTCCAACCAGATCTATCCCAAACTGATGCAGCGGGAGATGATGCGCGTGAAGGAGGGAAATTCGACTCACATCGACCGGCTGGTCGAAACCTACTTCAAACCGGTCTATCGGCGGCTCGGAGATTTGCTCACGCAGGGAATCGCTCAAGGCGAATTCCGCAAGGTAGATCCGGTGCACTTCATCCCCTCCATGCTGGCCGTGATCGTTTTCTATTTCAGCAGCGCTCGGGTCATGCAAAAAATCGTGCACTTCAACCCGCTTGCTCCGCAGCGGATCGTCGAGCGCCGCGCCGCTGTTCTGGATTTTATTTCAGCCGCGCTGTTTATTCCTAAAGCCACACATAAAGGGGCACGCTCATGAGCGCTCGCAACCGTTTCTTCATTCTCATAGGCATCATCTTCGTGATGGCCGCAATTTATTACACCTTTTCGTCCGACCATTCCAGAGATCTGGCGTTGATTGGAACCGTCGATGCCAATCAGGTGATCGTCAGCGCGCAAGTAGAAGGCCGTATTCAGAAGCTGCTCGTCGATGAAGGCACTCCGGTGAAAGCCGGAGACCTGATCGCCGTCCTCGACCCATCCGAGTTGCAGACGCAGGAGGCGGCCGCGGCAGCCAACATTGCAAGTCTGCAGAACAAAGTCGAGCAGATGCAGCACACCGAGCGATCGACCACCGGTTCCACCTCAAGTGACGTCGCCAATGCGCGCGCCAAGCTGGCTTCGGCGGAGGCGCAACTCTTGCAGGCCAAGGCTACTCTTGACCGCACCGAGAGCGACAGTCGCCGCATGGTCTCCTTGGCGAAAGCCGGAGTCGCTTCCGATCAGGATCGCGTGCAGGCTGAAACCAATCTGCAAGCCGCCCAGGCCAGCCTTCAGGCTCAGCAAGAGTTGGTGAAGGCTGCGGAAGCGGACTTGAACTCTGCGGTCGCGCGTACACAGCAGGCCAACGCCGCCCAGAGCACGGTGGAATCCACCGAAGCCGACCTGAAGAACGCCATCGCGCAACAGAATCAGGCCGCGGTACGGCTGGGATACACCAATGTTTATGCGCCGGTTTCCGGCACGGTTTCGGTTCGCGCGGCGCGTCAGGGGGAAGTTGTCAACATCGGCGCGCCCATTGTCACTATCATCGATCTGACCGACACCTGGGTCCGCGCGGCGATCCCTGAAACCAATGCCGACCACATTGGCTATGGCGACGTAATGAAGGTCCGCTTGCCCGGCGGCATGATTACCACCGGTAAGGTTTTTTTCAAAGGTGTCGAAGGCGATTTCGCCACGCAGCGCGATGTAGGCCGCCGCAAGCGCGATATCCGTACCATCATTCTGAAAGTTCGTCTGGACAATCCCAAGGGAGCATTCGTCCCCGGAATGACCGCGGAAGTTCTGGTGACTCCCGCTCAGTTAAAAGGTGAAGCCAATCCTCAAACCGCGGCCGCAGCGGAGCGCCAATGACCGCTGAGGCAAAGGTTAAAGCGAATGGAAATAGTGCAGTTATTTCCGCCGAGCGATCTTACGCGATTCAGGTCCAGAACATCGTCAAGAAATACGGCGACTTCACCGCGGTTAACGATGTCTCCTTCAACGTTGAAGAGGGCGAGATTTTCGGCCTGCTCGGCCCGAACGGAGCAGGCAAGTCTACGCTGATTCGCATGATGACCACGCTCATTCCCATCACCGGCGGAATCGCTCGCATTGCCGGATACGATGTCACGAAGGACCCCGATTCCGTGCGGCGCACCATCGGCGTCATTCCGCAGGCCCTCACCAGCGATCTCGATCTTACTGTCGATGAGAATCTGAACATCTACGCTAAGCTCTACGACGTTCCCGCGAAAGAACGGAGACGTTCGATCGACGAGTTACTCGAACTGGTAGACCTAACCAAGTGGCGTGATGCGCAGACCAAAACACTTTCCGGTGGCATGCGGCGCCGCCTGGAGATTGCCCGCGGTCTGGTCCATCACCCAAAAATATTTTTCCTGGACGAACCCACCACCGGCCTCGATCCGGTTTCGCGTGTCGCCGTCTGGGAAATGCTGGGTAACATCAAAGCCGAGCGTCAGCTCACGATTCTGATCACCACTCATTACATGGACGAAGCCGACCGCCTGTGTGACCGCATCGCCATTGTGGATCACGGCAAACTTGTGGCTCTTGATGCTCCTATGGCGCTCAAGGCCAGCGTGCCCGGATCGAACGTAATTGAGGCGCAATTTGAAAATCCGCCGGCCGATTGGGAACAGCGCCTGCACACGCTCGACGAAGTCACGTCCGTGCAGCATGAAGGCGCAGGAATGTATCGCGTCCTCACCGCCAATGGATCGCGCACTACCACGGAACTGGTTGAGATGGCTGTTGCCGCCGGGGTTGGAGTAAAGTCCCTCTCCGTGCAGAACACCACGCTCGATGACGTATTCGTCCACTACACCGGCAGGCAACTGCGTGACGAACTGCAAAAATCCTATGCCTTCGTTATGCCGCCGCGGCCCGGATTGCAGCCGTGAACACGCCGTCATTAGGAATGAGATCAAATCTATGAATCGAATCATGGCCATCGTCGAACGTGAGATGCGCAAGTTTTTCCGTTCGCCGGCGCTGATGATGGCGTCGATGATCATGCCGCTGGTGCAATTGATCATCCTGGGCAACGCCTTCGGCGGAAAAATCCGCGACGCGCGTCTCGCCATTGTCGATGAAGACGGAGGAACTCAGGCCTTAAAAATTCGCGAGGCCTTTGACTCGGTGCGTGCCAATATTCGCACTTTCGTGCCGGTCTACTATACCGACGAAAAAAAGGCCATGCATGATGTTCGCGACGGCAAACTCGATGGCGCAGTCATCATTCCGCCGCAGTATTCCCGCCGCGTTTACGAGCAAAATCACCCGCAGATCGCGCTGGTAGTCGACAACAGTGACAACTTCATGAGCTCCGCGCTGGAGTCGGAACTGAACGATCTGGTCACGTCTCTGAACCAGCCCATGGTCGAACCGCGCATCCTCCAGCAGACCGCGCTTGAAATTGTCGAACTCTATCCCTACGTCGAATACATGAAATATCTTCTGCCGGGCTCGCTTTCGCTGGCAATGTTCGTTTCGGTCATGATCGGCGGCGGCATGCTCTACATCGATGACAAAGCCCGCGGTGTGCATGAAGGTTACTTAGTCACGCCCATCACTAAGCTGGAACTCGTTCTCGGCCTCAATGCCGCGGGTGCCATCAAAGCCGTAATGACCGGCGTCATCATTTGCGTAATCGGGTCTCTGATCGCGGGCGTAAATACTATCTTCAATCCGGCCACGATTCTCGGGTTGCTGGTAATGATCATCCTGACCTCGCTCGCCTTCAACACCATGATGTTTTTGCTAATGGTGCGTATCGAAGATCCACTGGTGCCGCGCGCCATGTTCGGCATTCTGAATACGCTGCTCTTCTTTCCCAGCGGCGCGATTTATCCCATCCAGGCATTTCCCCGGTGGTTGCGCGCCATTGCGTACGTCGATCCCTTCAGTTACGCGGTGGATGGCTTCAAATGCCTTCTGCTGAAAGAAACCTCGCTGTCCGCGGTAACGGGCGACATGCTGTTCCTCTCTATCTTCGCGGCCGTCACCCTCGGAATTGCAATCCCGCTGTTCAAGCGCACGTTGTGAAGCGCAAATTGTTCATCAAAAAAATGAGATGAGCCTGGTTTTTCCTCAGCTCTCCACAAGCAAGTCTCATCCTCCACAGTTTCTGCACAAGCGGGCACCGATTTATTGTTGCGGCGCGAAATGATCTGCCGCAAAGTGGGTGCATCGAAACGTAAGACCTGACAAGGTTTGCCGATCGATGATTGCGGTGAGCTAGCGGTGACGGGTAATTCTCGAGGGTGAATTGCCACCGGAAATCAAAGACGCGCGTGAGTGCGTTGTAGCTTTCTTGGGCGCTGCGGCCTCCCCCACTTCCAGTTTCTATTGGGAACTGAATGGGCTGTTTTACACCGCATAGACCGCACAGCGGGGTTCTACGAATCAGATTCTAAGAATCAGATTCTAAGAATCAAAGCTTGCGGCTGCACCGGTAAATCTGGCGCTCTCTCTCCGGAGAGTGCTGGCGGATCGGTGCCATCATCCCGCTGCCCTCAAGCGGCGGGAAGGCGGTCTTCTCAAGTCTTCAAGCATGCGGCTCGGGGTGGCTGGCCCCGGGCCGCATTTATTTTTCGCATTTATTTTTATTGAGCCGAAGAAAAATGAGCTGGGGAATTTAGGGCTTGTTTTCGCGACGCTTCCACAAGATATCTTCTCGCTCCACAGCTTCTGCACAATTCATTTTGATATTCGCTTTATATTCGCTTATGCTGGGAGGCGAGGATAGGGCAGAGTTCTTTACGGAACATGGCTACCACTGATTACAGCATCAGCACTCTTCCCGCAAACGTAGAAGCCGAACGCTCCATCCTGGGCGCGATCCTGCTCGATAACTTTGCCTACAACCAGGCTGCGGAGCACTTGCGCATCGAAGATTTTTCCCTCGATTCGCACCGCCGCATTTATTCCCGCATGGTCGATCTGGCCGAGTCCTCGCGCCCCATCGACATGATCACGCTGATCGAAGAGCTGGATCGGCACAAAGACCTTCAGCCCATCGGCGATGTCGGCTACGTGTCCAGCCTCCTGCACGGTGTTCCTGACCGGCCCAGCATTGAGCACTACGTCAAGATCGTTCGCGACAAAGCCCTGCTCCGCGGATTGATTCATGCCGCCAATACCGCGATCGCACGTGCATCCGACCAATCCGATGCCGCGGAGGAGGTGCTCAGCGACGCCGAAGCCGCAATCTTCCAGCTTTCGGAAAAGCGCATTGGCCGCGGATTCATGGGCGTGCAGGAAATTGTGCGCGAATCCTTCGGCTCGGTCGATGCCCTGCTGCAACGCGGCCAACGCATTACTGGCCTGGCGACGCATTACCACGATCTGGATGAGATGACTAGCGGGCTGCAGCGATCCGATCTCGTGATCATCGCGGCGCGCCCCTCCATGGGCAAAACTGCCTTCGTGATGAACATTGCGGAGAACGCGGCGATCGAAGATAAGAAAGTGGTCGGCGTGTTCTCGCTCGAGATGTCTCGCGAGGCGCTCCTTCTACGACTGCTCTCCTCGACGGCGAGGGTGGACGCCCACAAGATGCGGACTGGAACGTTTTTTCAGGATGATACGCGGAAGCTCTCACGGGCGTTGGAGCAGTTGGCGCATGCGCCGATTTTTATCGACGATACGCCCGGCATTTCGCTGAGCGAGATGCGGGCGAAGGCGCGGCGACTCAAGCAGTCCCAGGGAAGTCTCGACTTGATCATCGTCGATTATCTTCAGCTGATGTCAGGCGGCAGCAAGCGTTACGAAAACCGCACGCAGGAAGTCTCGGCGATTTCGCGCGGGCTGAAAGCGCTGGCTAAGGAGATGCAGGTGCCAGTGATTGCACTCTCGCAGTTGAGCCGCGCGCCGGAGAGCCGGAGCGGCGATCATCGCCCCCAACTGTCCGACTTGCGCGAATCTGGATCGATTGAACAGGATGCTGACCTGGTCATGTTCATCTTCCGCGAAGAGGTTTATAACCACGACGACCCTGACTTGCAGGGCCGGGCGGAGATCATTATTTCGAAACAGCGCAACGGTCCCATCGGCCGCATCAACCTGGCTTTCCTGAAAAGCTGCACCAGATTCGAGACACTCGTCGAAGGCGGTTTGGCCCCAGAAGAGTGACCGAGCGGCTACAGGATTTTCTGTAGAGTTCCCCGGTAAGTCCCTTATGAGGCAAGACTTATCGAGACTTGGCAAGCTGTGGAAAAGCTTGTGGAATGGTGGGACGCCCTCACAATGATTACCCGCAAATCCAATTGGGGAAACTGCGAGCTTCTATTTTCCTGCCCTTAAGCTCCTGAGTAGTAACCAGTTAGGCAATTAATCCGTCATTAACATCGCCAGCGCCGCGCCACAGGCAACTAACTTCCTATATCGAGATTTGCACATTTTGCCATTTTGGCGTTCCGATTATCAGCCCGCCGGTGAGGGCATCGGTCAAAGAGCCAAGCCGATCTTTTGGGTATCGCCGTAGTTAGTCGCTGTCTTCTCCGACCTTCAAAACTGCTAGAAATGCCTCCTGCGGTATATCGACGCGACCGATCCGTTTCATTCGTTTTTTGCCTTCTTTTTGCTTCTCCAGCAGCTTGCGTTTCCGCGAGATATCGCCCCCATAGCATTTGGCAATCACGTTTTTGCGGATCGCCGAAACCGTCTCGCGAGCGATAATTTTCGCCCCAATCGAGGCCTGGATCGCTACCTCAAACATCTGCCGCGGAATCAGCTGCCTCATTTTTGCAACCAGCGCCTTGCCTCGGTCATAGGCAAAATCCCGGTGCACGATAATCGAGAGCGCATCCACCGGCTCGCCCGCCACCAGAATGTCGAGCTTCACCATTGGCGATTCCCAATAATCCGCGAGGTGATAGTCGAGCGATGCATAGCCGCGCGAGACTGATTTCAGCCGGTCGTAGAAATCCAGCACGATCTCGTTCAGTGGTAACTCATAGTGCAACATCACCCGCGACGAGCTGACGTATTCGAAGGTCTTCTGCTTGCCGCGCTTGTCTTCGACCAGCTTAAGAATTCCGCCGACGTATTCTTCATTGGTAAGAATCGTGGCCAGGATCACGGGCTCTTCAATTTTTGCGATCTCGCTGGGATCGGGCCAGCGTGAAGGATTATCGACCTCGATCATTACGCCGTCGGTTTTGTAAATCTTATAGCGCACTCCGGGCGCGGTGGTGATGAGTTCCAGCTCAAACTCACGCTCCAGACGTTCCTGAATAATTTCCATATGCAGCAGGCCAAGAAATCCGCAGCGGAAGCCGAATCCCAGCGCCACCGAACTTTCCGGCTCAAAGAAAAATGACGAGTCATTCAGGCGAAGCTTTTCCAGAGCTTCGCGCAGCCGCGTGTGCTCGTGCGCATCCACCGTATAAAGTCCGGCGAACACCATGGGCTTGATTTCTTCAAAGCCGGGAAGCGCTTCGAACGCGGGATTGGCGTCATCGGTGATAGTGTCGCCGATTTTAGTGTCGGCCACGTTCTTGATATTCGCGATCAGGAATCCCACTTCGCCGGCTTTCAACTCGCCAATCTCCACAGGCTTGGGGGTAAGCACGCCGAGAGTTTCGGCGTCGAACGTTGTCCCATTCGACCACAGCCGAATTCTCTGACCCTTGCGCAGGGTTCCCTGGAAGACACGCGTCAGGATGATCACGCCGCGATAAGCATCGAACCATGAGTCGAAAACCAGCGCCTGCAGCCGGCCGTCAGCATTTCCCTTGGGCGGCGGCACGCGCTTCACAATCGCTTCCAGAACGTCAGGAACTCCTTGTCCGGTCTTCGCGCTGATCAGCACCGCATCGCTGGCATCGAGCCCTACCGCGCTTTCGATCATTTCCTTGGTGCGCGCAATATCCGCGCTTTGCAGATCAATCTTATTGATCACGGGAATAATCTCGAGACCGTGATTGATCGCCAGATAAGAATTGGCGAGCGTCTGTGCCTCCACTCCCTGCGACGCATCGACCACCAGCAGCGCTCCTTCGCACGAAGCAAGCGAGCGAGAGACTTCGTAAGAAAAATCCACATGGCCGGGCGTATCAATCAAATTGAGCTGGTAAGTCCGCCCGTCCTGCGCCACATACATCATCCGCACCGCATGCGCTTTGATGGTGATGCCCCGCTCGCGCTCCAGATCCATGGAGTCGAGCACCTGCGCCTGCATCTCGCGCGCCGTCAGCGATCCAGTCAGTTCCAGCAGGCGGTCTGCCAGCGTGGATTTACCGTGATCGATATGCGCGATGATGGCAAAGTTGCGGATGTCTTGGGAATCCATGATGAGACGCGAACCTTGATTTTAGCAGGCGTGGCCCGGGAAGCCCTTCTCTCGCACTCCTGTGGACCGAATGCTGCTTCATGCTCGATCACCTGGCCTAGTAGAATCGAGATGCATGCTCATCCTCGCCTCTGCATCGCCGCGCCGCCAGGAGTTGCTGCGCCACGCAGGCATTCCGTTCCGAGTGCAGCCGTCGAACATTGATGAAACCATTCGCTTGGGTGAGTCTCCAGTAAATTGTGCGGAACGACTGGCGCAAGAAAAAGCGATCGTGGTCTCTAAAACTTGCCCGCAGGACTTCGTGCTCGGGGCAGATACCATCGTGGTAGCGGAAGATGCCATTCTCGGCAAGCCCCGCGACCCAGATGACGCCGCGTGCATGCTGCGCCTGTTGTCTGGACGCAAGCACAAAGTAATTACGGGCGTTTGCCTGTTATCTCCGACCTCTGCCGATAATGCTCAACCACTGGAAGCTGAAAACCGGAAACTGCGAACCGCCTCCGAAACCACGCTCGTCACCATGCGCCCCCTGAGCGACGATGAAATCCGTGAATACGTCGCCACCGGCGAACCCATGGATAAGGCCGGCGCCTACGCAATCCAGGGCATCGCATCCCGCTGGATTCCACATATTGAAGGTGACTACAGCAATGTTGTCGGGTTGCCGATAGCTCTGGTTTACAGGATGCTGCGAGAAAGTGGGGCACTCTCCAGATAGGCGGCAATTCAGAATTTCATCGCGGCTGATTGGCCAGTGCTTGGGCGCTCACCGGAAGAAAGCAAGCATGCTCGCTAGGATTTCTTTTCTTCTTCCTTCGTCTCTTTCAATTTTTTATCTTCCTCTTCCGGCTCTTTCATCGAAGACTTGAAGTTACGGATGCCCTCGCCTAGGCCCTTGCCCAGCGCAGCGAACTTGGTAGTTCCGAAGAGCAACAGGGCGATTGCTATGACCAACAACCAGTGCAATGGCGAAAACTCACCCATAACTCCTCCATCCCCGGCGCTCCGGACGAACCCGCGCAAGCCCTAGCGGCCGCTACCAAAATTCTAGGCTACGCCCCAGTTGGAGTCAAAGACGAAGCCACTCTAAACACTCTCGATCATCCCCGCCAACAGCAGGGCCCGCCTCGGCAATTCAGAGATCACAATGTATTCGTGCTCCGCATGCGCCCCATCTCCCACTCCACCCATGCCATCGAGCGTTGGAATGCCCATACCGGCCGTAAAATTTCCATCCGAACCACCGCCCACCGCAGCTTCGTCTAATTCCCACCCAACCTGCGCGGCAATCGACTTCGCGCTCTGGTACAGCGCGGCCACGCCGCTGGTCCTTTCCATCGGAAGGCGGTTGATTCCGCCCGTTATCTCAAGCTTGCAATGTCTATCGAACGGCTTGAGAGAACGCAGTTTGCGGTCTATGCTGGATGCTTGCGTCGCGCTCTTGATACGCGCGTCAATCTCCGCCGATGCCTCGGCTGCGATCACATTGGTGCGCGTTCCTCCCTCGATCACCCCGGCATTCACGGTTATTCCCTCACGCAAGTTATTCAGCTTTGCAATCACCGCGATTTGCCGCGCCAGTTCCAGAATTGCGCTGTGCCCCTTGCCCGGATCGAGCCCCGCATGCGCGGCTACGCCCTTCACTCGCAGCTTATATTCGCCCACTCCCTTGCGTGCCGTTTTAACTGCGCCACCAACTCCGGCGGCGGGCTCCAGCACCAGCACTCCCGCAGAATGCTTCGCCAATCTCTCCGTAATCTTCCGCGAAGACCGGCTTCCGACTTCCTCGTCCGAAACCAGAAAGACTCTCACCGGGCGCGGCAATTCTCCGTGCCATGCTTGTACGGCCTCAATGGCATATAGCATAAGCGCAATGCCCGACTTCATATCGAGAACCCCCGGCCCACGCAGCCGGCCCTTCTCGATCTTGCAAGGCATGGCGGCCAGCGTGCCGAGCGGATAAACCGTGTCGTAATGACCAAGCAGCAACACCGGCTTGCGCTTCGCCGAGCTCGCGTCTTGCGCGGCGAAGTCAACCTGCAAGCTGTCCCCAAATTCGTTGCAGCGGTGGTACAGAACTCGTCCGCCAAGCTGCTCAAACTTCGCCGCAAGACAGCTGGCAATGTGATCCACCGCCTGCTTATCGTCGCTGGGTGATTCGATTTCCACCAGTTCGCGAATCGTCTCGACCATCCGGTCTCGGCGCTCCTCGAAAAACCGCAGCCTCTCGCCCCATGAAGAAAGCGGACTACTCTGGGTTCCAGCTTTATTCTTGGTCACGATCTCCTCGTGCCGCGCCACCTTGGCATTGTGAAGCAACGCGGTACAGTATAATCTTCAAGCTGTTTGAGACGAATTCATGACTGAGACTACTCCACGCGAAGCCGGCGCACCTCATCCCGCGCCGAAGACTTCGCTCGACATTCATGACATCCTGAAGATTTTGCCGCACCGTTATCCTCTGCTGCTGATCGACCGCGTGCTGGAATTGCAGCGCAAAGAACGTATCGTGGCAATCAAGAACGTCACCATCAACGAACCTTTCTTCAACGGACACTTCCCCGGACTGCCGATCATGCCCGGCGTCTTGATTATCGAAGCCATCGCACAGGCTGGCGGAGCGTTGCTGCTCACCGAGGTGGAAGATCGCGAGAATAAAGTGATGGTCTTCACCGGCATCGAACGCGCCAAGTTTCGCCGTCCTGTAAGTCCCGGCGATCAGGTTCGCATTGAAGTCGAAGTAAAGAACTGGCGTGCCGTCCCGCGAATGATTGCCGCCAAAATGTATGGCGCGGCCTACGTTGCCGGCAAGCGCGTCGCGGAAGCAACCGTATCCTGTCAGCTAATCGATAGCTCACGCGGTCGCGGCGACGGTCTTGAGAGCGCAACCGCGGAATGATTGGCAGGATTGATTGGCGGGGAAATGAGCGGCGGGGATTGATGGGGAATGAGCAATAGTTCGAAGCGGCCTTCGGCCAAAACCATGAATGCACCAGCGCCAGCGATTGACGCAGCGGTTCCCGGAACGACGATCCCATCGCAGGCAATCCATCCAACCGCGATCATCGATGCCAGAGCGAAAGTTCCGGATTCGTGCAGCGTTGGCCCTTACTGCGTGATCGGCCCCGATGTTGAACTCGGCGAAAGATGCCGCCTGGTTTCGCATGTCGCGATTCAAGGGCCAACCAGGATCGGTTCTGACAATGCCTTCTTTCCATTTTGTGCAATCGGCATGGCGCCCCAGGATATTTCCTATCGCGGCGAACCAACACGCCTGGAAATCGGTGACCACAATGAGATTCGCGAGTATGTCACCATTACTCGCGGCACCAGGAAGGGTGGCGGATTAACCAAGGTTGGCAGCCACACGCTAATCATGGCCTACGCCCACATCGGCCACGACAGCGGAATCGGCGATCACTGCATGCTGGTGAATGGCGCAACCCTGGCCGGACATGTCACCGTGGAAGAGTGGGCGGTGGTCGGAGCGCTTTGCCCGGTGCACCAATACGTCCGCATCGGCGCTCATTCCTACATTGGCGGCGGTACCACGATCACCCAGGATGTGCTGCCCTTTTCGATGACCTCGGCGGCCCGTAACACCAACGCCTATGGCATGAACAAAGTCGGCCTCGAGCGCCGCGGATTTTCTCAGGATCGCATCCGCAAAATTCACCATGCCTATAAGACGCTGCTGGCCTCCAAACTAAATACCTCTCAAGCCTTGGAGAAACTGAAAGCGGAGACCGACCGCAGCGCAGACGTGGACTTGCTGATTCGCTTCATCGAAACCTCGGAAAGAGGAGTGATCAAATAGTGGTCAGTGAACGGTGGTCAGTGGCCGGCAAGAACCGCCATCTGATCACGGACCACTGACCATTGGCCACTTTCTTATGCGCCTCGGCCTCATCGCCGGCAACGGCAAGTTTCCCTTTCTCGTGCTCGACGCTGCGCGCGCCGCCGGACACGAAGTAATCGTGATTGCAATCAAAGAGGAAACATCTCCCGAGATGGATTCGCGCGGCGCGGCGTCCGTTCACTGGCTATCCCTTGGCGAGCTTTCGAAACTGATCGAAACTTTTCAGCGCGAAGGCGTGACCCGCGCCATCATGGCCGGCCAAGTCAGGCACAAACAGATTTTCTCCGCCATCCGTCCGGACTGGCGACTGGCCAAGCTTTTGCTCTCTCTCGGCGCACGCAACACGGATAGTCTTCTCGGCGCAATTGCAAAGGTTCTGGCCGATGAAGGCATCACACTGGAGAACTCCACTTGGCTGCTCGAGCCTCTGCTCGTGAAATCCGGAGTACTCACTCGCCGCGCACCCACAGACCAGGAACAGAAGAACATTGCATATGGCCGCGCCGTCGCGCGCCAGCTCGCGCAACACGATATTGGCCAAACCGTTGTAATCGCTGAATCCGCCTGCGTGACGGTCGAAGCCATGGAGGGAACCGATGCCACAATCGAGCGTGCTGGGCAAATTATGTTATCCCTGCACGGCGAAGCCTCCACGCTCGACCGAGCCCTCACCGTGGTAAAGATCTCAAAGCCCCATCAGGATATGCGCTTCGATGTGCCAGTCATCGGAGTGAAGACTATTGAAGTGATGCATGCCGCCGGCGCAACCTGCCTCGCGCTCGACGCGGGCAAGTGCCTGCTGCTCGATGGCGAAAAAACGATTGACGCTGCGAACGCTGCAGGAATCGCAATCGAGGCGGATTCATCTAAGCTGGAAAAGTAATTCCCATGGCTTGTTAAGGTGAGAGATGAACACCTCCGTATCCGAATCCGCCCTTATCGCCGATCAACTTCACCGCGCCTTTGAAGGCGAAGCCTGGCATGGCCCCGCTCTGCTTGAGTTGCTTGAGGATGTCGATGCCGCCACAGCGGCAGCCACGCCATGGCCCGGGGTTCACAGCATCTGGGAACTGGTGCTGCACATCGCCGCGTGGGACGGTGCAGCCCTCCGCCGCCTGAAGGGCGAAACCGTTCAACTCACTGGCACCGCCAATTTCCCCATCGTGCCCCAACCTTCCGATGCCGCCTGGCGTGAAGCCATTGCGCAAGTAAAGCTCACGCATGACTCGCTCGTGAAAACGGTCGCCGCCCTGCCCGAGTCGCACCTTCGCGATCGTTGTCCGGGGAAAGATTATGACTTTTATTTCCTGCTGCACGGAGTCGTTCAGCATGAGCTCTATCATGCCGGCCAGATCGCAATCTTGAAGAAAGCCGAAAAGGAGGCTCCATAAGTTGGCGCACGACAGTCGAACGAAAGCTGGTTTGCGCAAAGAAGCATTTCAATCGCCAAATCACACAACCAGGCAATGGGCTACTTTGAATCTTGATTCCGTTTGACTGAGCCGAAGATTATCCCAAAGGCTATGCCAAAGTAGCACTACCAACCAACCACAAAACTACTCAATCCCTCCACCTTTCCGTTACAATCTCCTGTGCTCCGTGGCAACCAGCCAGCCGAGATTCTTTCCTGCAAACTGAGAACCCCATATCTGTCGCAGTAGTAGGCGTGGGCGTCTTCGGGCGCAACCATGCCCGCGTTTACCGGGAACTCGAGCAACAAGGCGAACCGGTGCGGCTGGTTGGCGTGATTGATCCGAATCTCGACCGCGCCGATGCGGTTGCCCGCGAGTTCGGCTGCCGCGCCTTCGGCTCCATCGACCAAATGCTCACCACCCACAGCGAGATCCGCGCCGCTTCGGTGGCCGCGCCAACCGTGCACCATCTGAATGTTGCCCGCACGCTCATGGAATGTGGCGTGGACGTTCTTATCGAAAAGCCGCTGGGCGCTTCTCTGGCGGAAGCCGATGAACTGGTCCAACTCGCCGCCACTTACAAGCGCATCGCCCAAGCCGGACATCTCGAACGCTTCAATCCCGCCGTCCGCGCCACTGTTCCCCTGCTCACTCAGCCCATGTTTTTCGAAGTCCACCGCCTCAGCATGTTCACTCCGCGCTCCCTCGACGTAGATGTGGTGCTCGACTTAATGATCCACGATCTCGATATCGTTCTCTCGTTCGTGAATTCCCCGGTAAAGGAAGTTCGCGCCGTCGGCCTCCCCATTCTTTCCGGCAAAGTCGATATCGCCAACGTGCGTCTGGAATTCGAATCCGGCTGCGTTGCCAACTTCACCGCCAGCCGCGTCTCTACCGAGCGTGTCCGCAAGCTGCGATTCTTCCAGCCCGGCCAATACATCTCCCTCGACTACGGCCGCCAGGAAGTTCTCGTCTTCAGCGTTGGCGCAGACGGAATGCCCTCCAGCACCCCCAGTGTGAACCCTCAAATTAGCGTCGGCAAGCCGGCGGTCGCGTCAGAAGAGCCTTTGCAGGCCGAGCTGCGGTCGTTCCTCCACGCGGTTCGGCAGCGATCTACTCCATTAGTTCCCTTGGATCACGGCCGCCGCGCTCTCGCGCTTGCGCTGGAAATTGTCGACGCGATCCGCCAGCATGGAAATAAAGTCGGCCTTGCAGATCTCGCCAATGCCAAGGGCTAAACAGCTTGCTCAAAAAACACAGGGTTCGAATCAGGGCATCGCTTTCGCGATGCTGTAAGTTTCGTTGGATCGAGATTCCTTTTAAGGGCTGAGTGCTAACACCAAGTTTTTCAGCAAACTGTAAAAGCCGTACGTCATGTCTGCCATTCGAACGCTCGCCAAATCGTGCATCGTCCTAATTCTGGGACGTGATTCGAAACCGCGGAGGATCGTTCGAGGACTTGCGTCGGGCTACCGGATTTGCGTCTCCCCTGCCGAAAATCTCGGATACCTCGTGGGAACCAATGAGCCTCATCTGCAACGGGCGATCAAAGACTACGTTTCAGCCGGCGATACCGTGTATGACATCGGTGCGAACATCGGATATGTCTCTTTGTCGCTGGCAAAGCGGGTTGGCCCCACGGGCAGCGTCATTGCATTTGAACCGGTTCCGCGAAATGTCGATCTACTTCGAAGGAATATTCAAGTGAACCAGCTGGAAAATATTAAGCTGCTCGATGTAGCCGCTTCGGATGCCTGCGGCGAAGCGGTCATTCGAATCGCCGGGAGCCATGCGACTGCCAGTATGATTTGGCATCGCAACAGTCCTTCCGCTACCGAGATCGTCGTCCGAACCGTGGCCATTGACGACCTTATGATGAAGCAGGAAATTGCCTATCCAAAATTCGTAAAGATCGACGTGGAAGGTGCAGAAAGTTATGTGCTTCGTGGAATGCGCGGAACCATCGCTGCTTCGCAGCCGATTCTATTTGTAGAGTGTTCGGAAATCGGCCGCGAAGTGGCTTGGCAGCTGCTTTGCGAACTGGGCTATCGATGCCAGTCCGCCATTACCCGCAAATGGGTGAACTCCTTCGAAGACTACCGTCATGCAGATTTCCTCTGGCTTCCTTCAAAGCTATGCTCTTAGGTGCCTTCCGCCCGAATCGCGGACCTCGCCGGAAGACGGGAGGGCGCTGTTTTACGGTCCTGTTTTACAATCCTTGTACAGCCCGCAGGCCCCCAGTTACTTGTGGGTGGGCGAAATCGATAGAAAGATGCGAAAATAAGGAAAGCTTCCGACAACTCTCCTTTGCTCGCGTCATGTGCACGAACAGATGCAACGTGGGGGAGTTAATTTGTGTCTAACGGACAGGCCTAACCGGACTTAATTCGTTCATGCCGATCACGCAAATCCCATTCCAAGATCCGGTGGCCCCGCCCGAAAAGCAGCCGGAACAGCTTGGGCTCTATGACAAGGAGGGATGGGAAACCGCCTACCGCAAAGGCGATGAAGACAACGTTCCACATCTTCTCATCCAGTTGCAGGACGATCTCACGCGCTCCCGCCGCCGCGAGGCCGCGTGGATTTCCATCATCGTTCACTTGCTGTTGATCGTCTTCCTCGCGAAGATTGACTTCTTCGAAAAGTATCTGCCTTGGCACACCGCCGTTGTGCGCAAAAATCTGTCTACCGGCAAGGACCTCACTTTTCTCGAACTCCCGCCGGATTTGCAGCACATCAAACAGCCGCCCAAGACGAACATCGCCAGCGACAAAAATCGCGTTGCGATGACGCGCCATCCTGAACTCGACGTCAAGGAACTACGCAAGAGCCTGGCTACGCCGCCTCCGGGTGCATCCGGCGCGCGCGGCCAGCAAATTCCGCAGCAACCGGCGCAACAGGCCGCCAGCCCCCAGCAAGCCCCGCCGCAACCTCGCCAACAACAACAGCAGCAGGATCAGAATCAGCAAGTGGCGCAGATGCAGCCTTCGGACACCCCGAACATCCAGAACGAGTTCAGCAAATATGGCGGTTCGATGTCCGCCGGGTCGGCAATCGAGGAAGCTACCCGCGCCGCTGCGGAACGCCGTGGCGCCGGCCAGCAAGGGCAGGGCGGAGACTTCGGTTTAGGTACCGGCGCGCATGGCCGCCAACTGGGCAATCTGGAAGTTCTCAGCGATACCATGGGCGTGGACTTCGGCCCTTACTTGCAGCGCGTGCTGCATGACGTGCGCCAGAACTGGTACAACGCTATCCCTGAATCCGCGCAGATGAAGCACGGGAATTTAATCATTGAATTCGCCATCACCAAGGACGGCAAAGTAGCCGGCATGAAGCTCGTCAACGGCTCCGGAGATGTTCCGCTCGATCGCGCCGCCTGGGCAGGCATCACCGCTTCCGATCCGTTCCCGCCGCTACCCAGCGACTTCGGCGGCCAATATCTAGCCCTGCGCTTCCGCTTCTTCTACAATCCCACCAAAGACGAAATGGACCAGTAGAAAAAGACAAAGGGGTGCCCCAAGTCTCGCTGGTTTTGCGAGACATCGGACCTGCGACACATCGGGAGTGCAACGCTCACCACACCCGGCACCGGTTCTCCTTCACCATCGGAGCCCCCGCCTTGCAATGAAATGCTTCCTGGAATTCCGGCATGTTTGAGACCACCCCATTGGTACGATATTTCTCCGGCGAGTGCGGATCGACCGTCGCCCGCATGCGCTTCGTCTCATCGCGAGTCTCGCCGCACCAGCTCTGCCCGTAGCCGACAAAAAATCGCTCGTCGGGCGTGAGCCCGTCAATCGGCTGCAGATCCTGTCCCTTCGTATCCTGCTTCCAGGCCGCATAAGCCAGAATCAACCCGCCAAGATCGGCCACATCTTCTCCCAGCGTCAGTTTCCCGTTGATCTTTATGTCGTCGATAATTGTGTAAGTCGAATACTGATCGGAGATGCAGCTTGCCCGCTTCACAAACTCCTTGGCATCTTCCGGCGTCCACCAGTCGCGCAGATTGCCTTGGGCATCGAACTGCCGCCCCTCATCGTCGAACCCGTGGGTCAGCTCGTGCCCGATCGTCCCACCGGTATCGCCATAATTCGGAGCCGCATCCGATGTCGGATCGAACGCCGGAGGCTGCAACACTCCCGCCGGAAAATTAATATCGTTCATCTGCGGATCGTAGTAAGCATTCACCGTCGGCGGAGTCATCCCCCACTCGCCGCGGTCCACCGGCTTGCCGATCTTCGCCAGCTCCCGGTTCATCTCAAACTGCCGGGCCCGCTCCACATTTCCTGCTTCATCTCCCCGCACAATTTCCAGCTTGCTATAATCCCGCCACTTGTCCGGATAGCCGATTTTATTTGCCATCCCCCGCAGCTTTACTAGTGCCTGCTGCTTGGTCGTCGCCGACATCCAGGTCAGTGAATCGATATCCTGCGCCATCGCCGCATCGATTTCTTTCACCATCTTCAAAGCCTGCTGCTTGGCTTCGGGAGTGAAGTATTTCTCCACGTATACCTTCCCCAGGGCCTCTCCCAGCTCGTTGTCCACATTCTGCGTGCATCGTTTCCATCGCGGCTGCAGCTCTTTCTGCCCGCGCAGTGTCTTGCCGTAGAAGGCGAAATTCTCATTCACAAACGCTTCTGAAAGGTATGGCGCATACGAATGCACCAGATGCCATCGCAGATAAACCTTCCAGTCTGCCAGGCTTGCTTTCGCGAGCTCCCCATTCAGAGTCTTGAAGAAATTAGGCGAAGTCACATTCAGTGAGTTCAACGCCGGAAGCCCTACCTTGGTGAAATAAACCTTCCACTCGAAATCCGGACTAACTTTCTCCAGCTCCGCGCCGGTCATCTTATGATCCAGGTTCTTTGGATCGCGCCGCTCCACCCGCGTCATCGACCCCTTCGCCAAAGCTGTTTCAATATTCATCACAGTTTGGGCTTCCTTTGCCGCTGCCTGAGGACGGTCGCCGAGCAATTCAAACATTTTTTGCACATGTTCCACGTAGGCCTTGCGCAGTTCAACCGACTTGGCATCTTCTTTGAAGTAATAGTCGCGGTCCGGCAACCCCAACCCGCCCTGATCCGCCTCTGCAATCTCCTGACTCGCGTCTCTATAATCCTGCGTCGAGCCAAATTCAAACAGCACGTCGTCGCCGGTCATCCCGGCCACCACGTCCGCCAGGCCGGATTTCGACTTCATCTCCGCAATTCTCTCCAGCTCAGTGTTCAGCGGCGTTACCCCTTTTGCATCGATCGCCTTCTCGTCCATGCAGGAGGCGTAATAATCGCCGATCTTTTGCTCGGAAGCGTCGCGCTTGGCGTCCGGGTTCGCCGCCGCCTCCAAAATTCCGCGCAGTCGCTCGCGGTTCTCATCCTGCATCTTCGAGTACGTATCCCACGAAGACTGGTCGGCCGGAATTGGATTTTGCTTGATCCAGCCTCCACACGAATATTGAAAGAAATCCACGCAAGGATCCACGCTTCGATCCATTGAGGTCACGTCCAGTGCAGGTTCATGGGTAGAGGCCGCAGGCTGGGATTGTTGGGCAGCCGCCAGAGAAATCAGAATCGCAAAAATAGCCGCGATCAAACCAATGCGCGCGAATGACATAGGAAGCCTCTTTGTCAAATTGAATCGCCGCGTTCCAAAATACTACAGTCGTGGAAGAATGCGAAAGGAGCGACCGCGGCCGCTTCGATAGATCGTGAAGTCCCGCCCGTCCACCGTGAAGATAGTATCCACGCCCTCGCGCCCCGGAAGGTGAACCAACGCCACATCCGCCAACTGCGCGCAGATGTTGGCGTATTTCGCCGTCAGAGCGGCCAGGGATTTCGCTTCGGAACCCCTCCAGGGGGAGCAACACAAGAAACCCTGTAGCGATAATTCCTAATAGTTGCCGGCGGACTGGGAATAGCGCAAAAGCCAAGCTCGACCTTCTAACTTCTACAACATCCGGACATTCGGATTGAGGAACATCAGGGCTCAGAAACACTATTCAAGCCAGCGTCACGATCGAACATTACAAGAGCGGCGACGACGGCAGGGGAGACCCGAATCTTTGCGTCCGAGGTTTTCACGCGTAGATTGGGCTTGCCGCTTAGCGTGCAGGTTTTCGACCACGATCCTAACGTTTAAACTAAAGCGCAACCACCCACACTGAAATCAGACAGATTAAGACGAGGTCAAATGTCAGTCGCCGACGAATTATTAAAAGCCAACGAGGAATTTGTAAGAAGCTTCAACCTGGGCGACTTGGCAGTACGCCCCCGCAGGCACCTGGCCGTCCTCGCCTGCATGGATTCCCGCATCCTCTTCGAGCGCTGTCTCGGCCTGCACCCCGGCGACGCCCACATGATCCGCAATGCCGGCGGCATCGCCACCGAAGATGCCATCCGCTCCCTGATCGTCTCCCACCATCTCCTCGACACGCAGGAGATCATCATCATCAACCACACCGATTGCGGCCTGTTAAAAGTGCGGGAAGAAGAGCTGAAGAAAAAACTCACCGAAAAGATGGGCACTCCTTTCGGCGCCCCCGCGCACTTCCATGCCTTCGACAATCTAGAAGAAAACGTCCGCCAGCAGATCGATCGGGTAAAAACCCACCCGTGGATTCCCAAACACATTCCGGTGCGCGGATTTATCTACGACGTTAAAACCGGAAGCTTGTCGGAAGTAAAGTGAAATGAAAATGTAGGGACACCCGCCCTCGGCTGTCCAGCCGAGCGAAGCTCGGCACACACTGTGCTCATTGTGAGCAGATGCAGAATGTCGCGCTACCGCTTCGAAGGCGCGCTGGCCCTCGGCGCCCTTGCGCCACGTAATAGACCGTCAGTGCTGAGGTCTTCGTCAATATCAGGCCAATGGATCCCATACCCCCCGCCGGCAATTTACCAATTCTTTCGCTGGTTGGGCGTGGCGTTCAGTAAGCGCGGATACCAGACGAGCAGTACGCTAATGACTCGCCCATCGCGCAGCGAGACGGTGAGAGCGTCGTCGCTGAAGGCCACGTCGAGCACCCGCTCATCCGCTGTAATCGCCGAAGAACTCATTCACTCTTGGATACCCAAAGGATCGCCTATTGCCTTGCGCTGGAGTCACGCTTGAAAGCGTAGAAGGCGCAGACGACGGTGTAAAAGGTAATCATGACCAATTGTGATATGGTCGTGAACCAATCAATTACGGGCTTGGCCCCCATGAGCAGCTTACCGGCTGAAAGCCCCAGCGAGAACGCTCCTAGCATGGCTCCGGCAACTGATAGCGATCTGGGCACAGCCGCCCTTCGAGTTTTTTCGAGTATTTCGAACATATTCCCTCGAATCTAGTTCGTCTCTTCTTCGGCGCTTGCGGCGCGGCCGAAGCCGCGCCCTTTCAAGACCAAGATCATCCTGTCGCACAAATCAGCGCGCCACCACCTTCTCAATCTCCGCCTTCAACTGATCGTAAGGCAACGCCCCCGGATGATACAGCGCCACCTTGCCGCTCCGGTCGAGCAACACCAGCGTCGGCGTAGTCGACGCCCCATACTCATCAAAGTTGTAGGTGCTGATCGGCACCGGCATATCCAGCAGCCCGCCATAAAAGTGCTGGCGCACCACGTCGATGTAGGCCAACTCGTCTTTAGGCGAAGCGTGCTCCTCCTGCGCGGTGTACCCATAGAGCCGCGTCGGCCCCACAACCGTCAATCCCTTCGCAGAATATTCCGACCGCAACTGGGTAATGATCGGGGCTTCGGCCTTGCAATCCCCGCACCAGTGTGCCCAGAAAAAAAGCAGCACCGGAGATCCCTTCAGCGACGCCAGTGTCGGCGGCTTCGATCCTAAAAACTGGTCCGCGTGCAGCGCCGGTGCAGGCCGTCCCTGGAACGAAATCAGGTTCAGCGCATCGAAGTATTGCCATAGGTCTTGATTGCGGCTTGCAGAACCGCAACCGCCTTTTCATGTTCTCCGCGAGCCGCCAAAGCCTGCGACTCTACTTCGATCGCCGCTCCTAGCCCGATCGGCAAATGCGGCTCCGCATCCAGAGCCCGTTTCTTCAGTTGCTCGGTGGCCAGCGCCTCGGTCTGCTTGGCATAAGCCGTCGCCTGATCGTAATCGCCATTACTCAAAGCAGACCGCGCCATCCAGGAATAGGCCTCAATGTATTCCCCATCAGCCCCGTTTTTCGCCAGGTAAGATTTGAGGAACATGTTCGCCGCAACCGTACTGTTGTCGGCCAACGCGCCGCGAACATCCTCGACAATGCCGGCCCAGGCTGGCGCAACGAATAGGATAAGAAGTAGGAGCCTTCGCAAGTGCATGCTCAATAGTTTATCTCGGGAGGTGTGGCTTGCAAACATTACTCCGCGGAATCCCGTGCACTTGGCTCATTTCAAGCTCGAATCCAGGCTTTCAGAATCGTCCGAAAGCCTTATAAACCGGTGTCTTTGGGGTTTCGGCAGGGGGGATTTATTTTCTAGCTATTTCAGAGCGCTTCTCTTACAATTCTTCTGCGTTTTGACTTTAGAGTTCCTCGCAGTACGTTTCTCCGCTTATCGGCGCGTGACCTGCCTGCTGAAGAACCCTTCCAAGTTTCAGCGCTATATCACACAAAGGAACATTGCAACACATGGAAACAGGAACAGTGAAGTGGTTTAACGATGCCAAGGGCTACGGTTTCATCAGCCGCCAGAATGGTGAAGATGTATTCGTGCACTTTTCGGCCATTCAGGCCAGCGGCTTCCGCAGCCTTCAGGAAGGCCAGCAAGTGCAGTTTGACGTGGTCAAGCCTAAACCGCTTCGCTAACAATCCGCACAAAGGCAGCCAGGGATGGCTGCCTTTTTCTTTGTGATCGAGTGATCGAGTAATTCAAATGAAAAGCGAATTGCCCAATTGCTTTTCCGTCTCGTGGGCGCACGGACAGATATAAAATCGCGTTCGTCTTCTCTCAGGACTTCAGCGAATACGTGTTCGCGTCGGCTATTCTGAGCCGGGATCCCGAAACACGGATAGACAGCATCTGCGCGAAATCCGTTCAAGCTATTCTGCCACGGCTGTTTCCGCCGCCTCGACCGTATCGAAGAAGCGAAAAAACTGCTGCACATGCGTGACTTTGAGCGCATTATGAATGCGCTCGCTTACGCCCACCAGCGCCAGGTTCCGCTTGCTATGTTGCCGCGTCACGTGAGCGCCGACCAGCGCGCCAATTCCCGCCGAATCCACGTACGCAACGTTCGTGAAATCGATAATCAGCGACTGCGAATCGTCGGCGCGAACCGTGGATTGGAATTGAAACATGGTGGAGATGACCAGCGCTCCCGACAGGCTCAGAATGCGCTGTCCCGCCTGCGTTCCGGGCCTGTCTTCCATACGCAGAAAGTCTTGAGGCATCGCCCGATATTAACGCCCGCACAATCTCGAATTGTTAACGCCGCGTTAATTTACGAACCTTGGATTGTGGAGGGGCTCGACGCTTGCCGCAGATCCCGCGCCCAGAGCAAGCGCCCAGGACCCAACACCAAGAGCCGACTTTTATATCGCCGCAACCTGTTCCCGCCGCTTCGCCTGAATTTCAATGTAGACATTCACTAGAGACACCGCCGCCGGCGTCACTCCCGGAATGCGCGAGGCCTGCGCCAGTGTCCGCGGCTGCACATGGCTGAGCTTTTCCTGCACCTCGCGCGAAAGTCCGCTTACCGAGTGGTAATCGAACCACCCCGGAATCGCTCGCTGCTCGGACTTTTTCATGCGATCCATTGCCCGCTGCTGCTGCAACAAGTAGCCTTCGTACTTGATTTCCGTCTCCACGGACTTCAGTTCGTTGCGAAGTTGCGACGAAAGCAATCCAACTGATCCAGCCGGACCGGCATGAACTTCTTCACGCTCGAAAAAACTCGGATCCAACTCACGAAGCAGCGGCGCGAGTTTCTCCACTGTAATTTCAGGACGCTTGAGCAATTGCGCGAACGTCTGCCCCACCGCCGAACTCCAGCCATTTTCCGCGAGATTCTCAACCAAGGAACCTTCCAGCATGGCCTGAGTTAGCCTGGTTCGCCCCAGAAGTTGCTTCACTTTTTCCAGCCGCAACTGCTTTGCCTGAAAGTCCTCCCATGCGGAATCCGAGATCAGTCCTACCCGCTGTCCATGCGGGGTCAGCCGCCGGTCCGCGTTATCGATGCGCAGGTGCAAGCGGAACTCCGCCCGCGAGGTGAACATGCGGTAAGGCTCGTTCGTCCCTTTCGAAATCAGATCATCGATCAGAATGGCGGTATACGCCTCAGTACGGTCAAGAATCAGCGGAGGCTGCTGCTTCACCTGCAAGGCTGCGTTGATCCCAGCCATCAGTCCCTGGCAGGCTGCTTCCTCATATCCGGACGTCCCATTGATCTGCCCCGCCAGAAATAAATGCGAGATCTTCTTCGTCTCCAGCGTGCGCTGCAATTCCGTGGGATCAATGGAATCATATTCAATCGCGTATCCGGGCCGCAGCATCTCCGCATTCTCAAGGCCGGGAATCGATTTCAAAATTTCCAGCTGCACTTCCACCGGCAGGGATGTACTCATGCCGTTCACATAAATCTCATGTGTATTCAATCCCTCGGGCTCGAGATAGAGCTGGTGCATCTCCTTGTCGGGAAACTTCACGATCTTGTCTTCAATCGAGGGACAATATCGTGGGCCGATCGATTGAATCTGTCCGCTATACATCGGCGAGCGGTGCACGTTCTCGCGAATAATGCGATGCGTTTCCGCCGAGGTCCACGCGATGTAGCAAGGAACCTGCGAATCGTGATGAGCCACGCGCCGGGTGCGAAAGCTAAAAGGAGTGGGATCGTCATCGCCCGGCTGAACCGTGAATCGCGACCAGTCAATACTGCGCCCATCGAGACGAGGTGGCGTGCCCGTCTTCAATCGACACCCGCGCAGCCCCAGCTTCTTTAGCGACTCTCCCAGCAAAACCGCATTGGGCTCGCCCGAACGCCCCGCCGGATACTGCTGCTCGCCGCAATGAATCAGCCCATTCAGAAAAGTTCCGGTAGTAATGACGACAGCCTGCGCGCCAACTGTGCGCCCGTCGCGCAGCTTGACGCCGCGCAGCAAGTACCGAGTGCCGAGTACCGAGTCATCGGTCTCGCTCGGCGCTCGGTACTCAGTACTCGGTGCTTCCACAATCAGCTCCGCCACTTCTGCCTGCTTGATTTTCAGGTTTGTCTGCGACTCAAGCACCTCGCGCATCTTCAGGCGATAGGCCTGCTTGTCGCACTGCGCGCGAGGCGACCACACCGCAGGCCCGCGAGAGGTATTCAGTAAACGAAATTGAATGCCGACTGCGTCAGTGATCTCGCCCATGATGCCGCCCAGGGCGTCGACTTCGCGAACCAGGTGTCCCTTGGCGATACCGCCAATGGCTGGATTGCAGGACATCTGCGCGATGAGGTCGACGTTCAGTGTGTAGAGCGCGGTGTTTAACCCCATGCGCGCGGCCGCCCTGGCGGCTTCACAGCCCGCGTGCCCTGCACCGACTACGACTACATCGAATTGTTCCGTGAACTGCATGCAGGATAAAGACTTTGACTCGATATCCATTCTAGCAAGATGTTCCTGCACGAAGCGCATCGTAGTTTCGCGCATCTAAGACCAATGCGCACCATCACGCTGGAAGAGCACTTCGTCACTGAATCTTTTGTTAAGGCAACGGAGACGCCTGGCCACAGCGTTCCTGCGCCGATTGCGCAACTTCGTCCCAAGCTGCTCGATTTAGGGGCAGGACGGATTGCGGCGATGGATGAAGCGGGGATCGATTTCCAAGTGCTCTCGCTGGCTTCGATGGGGCTGGACGCGCTGGCGGCGGACGTGGCCACGGATTTGATCCGTGATGTGAATGATGAATTGGCCGCGGCTATCAAGGCGAATCCCACGCGTCTAGGCGGCTTCGCTGCGCTGGCGTTGCGGGATCCGAAGGCAGCGGCGAAAGAGTTGAAGCGTAGCATTACACGGCTCGGTTTCTGCGGGGTTTTGCTGGATGGCACGACTGCCGGCCTGTTTCTTGACGATCCGAGTTTTCTGCCGGTATGGGAGGCCGCGGCCTCGCTGAGAATTCCGGTGTATTTGCACCCTGCCCCTCCGCCGGAGAAGGTTCGCGAGGTCTATTATTCCGGGCTGCCCGGAGAAGTTGGCATGCTGCTCTCCATTGCGGGATGGGGATGGCACGCCGAAACTGGCTTACACACATTGCGTCTGATTGTTTCCGGGCTTTTTGACCGGTTCCCGGATTTACAGCTCATCATTGGACACATGGGCGAAGGGCTGCCGTATGCGATGGCGCGATCCAGCGGAATTCTCTCGCGGGCTATGCCTCAACTCCGCCAGCCAGTTGCAGATTATTTTCGAACGAACATCCAAATCACGACTAGCGGGTATTTCACACAGCCGCCGTTGCGCTGCGCGCTGGAGGTGCTCGGAATCGATCGCATATTGCTTTCCGTGGATTACCCTTTTAGCCCGAATACGAATGGACGAGCGTTTCTCAATAGCCTTGCGGGATCTCTCAGTACGGAGGAACTTGCGAAGCTCAGCCACGAGAATGCGGAAAGCGTGTTGAAGTTGCGGCATGCAAGCCTGGAAAGATGACGATTTCTTCCCGTGACAGGGGGGGTGGGGAAAGTGAGCGGGCATCGACCCACATCCACAATCCGACTCACTTGCCCGATAGGGGACTCGTCCGTATAGTAGTGGGTCATATCTGCATATGAGGACATTTATGAACAGCACTCAGTTCTTCGAAAAATTGGAAGCATCGATCGCGAAATATGATTTGCTCTGCCATCCTTATTACAAGGCGTGGGCGGCGGGCGAGTTGACGCGGAATGATCTGCGCGAGTATGCGCGTCATTACTACCATCACGTGGAAGCATTCCCTTCCTATCTTGCGGAGTTGGCTCTGCGCCTGGATGAAGGCGAGTTGCGGCGCGCGGTGCTGGCGAATATGTGTGACGAGAAAGGTTGCAACGCCGACGGCGTGGCCAGCGGAACGGGCAAGCAAGGGGTTCCCCACTCCGAGCTGTGGCTTGATTTTGCCGAAGGCATGGGCGCGGCGCGGGATATGCACTGGCACCGTCCAGTGGCGGAAGTGCGGGAGTTGATGAAGCATTTCCATCGCGTGGCCAGCGAAGGAACGCCGGAAGAAGCGTTGGCGGCATTTTATGTTTACGAATCTCAGGTGCCGCGCGTGGCCAGGGAGAAAGAACGCGGCTTGCGCGAAATGTACAGCGCCGACGACAAAACCTGCGGCTACTTCGAACTGCATACTACCGCCGATGTTTTCCATTCGAAGGTGTGGCGTGCGCAACTGGAAAAGCGGCTGGAGGCCAATCCAGAAGCGGCGCAGGGTGCGCTGGATGCGGCCGAGAGCACGGCAAAGATGTTGTGGCGCGCGCTCGACGGAATTGACGCAGCGCGCATGTCCTATGCCGCCTGAACGGAAAGGTTTGATCGGACGGTAAAGATCAAGGTCTGTAAGCAAAGCGAATATCGGCCTACCTTTAAAGGGCCGAAATTTTCAGAAGTAAATCTCAAGCATACCGGAGCCAATGATTTACGGGATACTATTCCCGCTCATTGGCTTTTTGTTTTAATTCCGTTTATCGACTATCGAGAGCGTAAGAGGATCCGGCACATGGCTAAGCAAGCGCCTATTGGCACGCGCGGTGCAGCGGAGGAAACCGTCGAGTTCAAACACATTCTGAGCGCGCATCACCACCAACTGCCTCCAGTGTATTCCACTCCGGATATGGTCCGGCTGATGGAAACCGCGGCTTTTCACGCGCTGCGTCCTTTTTGTGAGGGTGACGAGATCACGGTGGGAACCGCGATAAATATTCGTCACCTTGCCCCCAGCGGGCTGGGATCAACCATCCGGGCGGAAGCGGTGCTCGAGTCTTTCGACGGCCGCTTCTACACCATGCGCGTGAAAGCCTGGGATGAAACGAAAGAGATTGGCAACGGCACCGTGGGCCGCGCCGTCGTGAGTATTGGGAAGTTTATGGAGCGGATGAAGAAATAAGTTCCGCTGCGGCAAGGCTAACAATGTGTGGAGTGCAGCGTAAGCTATAGGCGGCAGCATCTCACTGGCGGAGCATTCTCATGATCAACGGCGCGCACTTGCTGATCTTCAGCAAAGATTCCGAGGCGGACCGGAAATTTTTTCGCGACGTACTCAAATTTCCCTGCGTTGACGCAGGTCACGGCTGGCTAATATTCGCCATGCCTCCCACGGAAGCCGCCTTTCACGAGGGCAAGGACGACAAGCACGAACTCTATCTCATGTGCGACGATCTCGCGGCCACGATCGAAGATCTGAAGGCGAAACACGTCGGGGTTTCCAGCATAACCAGGGAACGTTGGGGAGACCTGGCTACGTTCACACTGCCTGGCGGCGGTCGAATCGGTATCTACGAGCCGAAACATCCCAGCCCGCTACATCCGTAGCACCAAAACAATGGCTACCACTGTGATTGGCGTAATCTCCGACACGCATGGCTTGCTTCGCAATGAGATAGTCGAGTCGCTGCGCGGGGTCCGGCACATCATTCACGCTGGCGACGTTGGTGATCCCGGGATTCTGGAAAAGCTCAAAGAAATTGCGCCGGTTACGGCGGTGAGGGGAAACGTCGACAAAAGCGCATGGGCTAATAAGCTGCCCGAAACCGATGTGCTTGAGATCAGTGGAGTCTCCATCTATGTGCTGCACGACCTGGCGAAACTGGATCTGAAGCCAGAAGCCGCGGGATTTGGAGCGGTGGTCAGCGGGCACACTCATGTGCCCAAACACGAGATCCGAAACGGAGTGCTCTACTTTAATCCCGGCAGCGCCGGGCCGCGGCGATTCAAATTGCCGGTGAGCGCGGGCAAACTGATTGTCGAAGAAGGCAGAGTGCGCGGTGAAAGGATTGTCGAAGCCGTTATCAGCGATTAGCGGCTCGACGGCTGAAATTAGCGCGCTGCACTTTCAAGCGGACCAGGATTTTACTGCCTGGTTGCTACAATCGCAGAGCGTAATCTCTGATCGATCAGTTCCAAACAATCGATCACTTCTAAATAAATGTCCATCGGATTTCAGGTTGATGCTCGCGCGGGAACGGCGCGCGCAGGGCGATTGATCACGCCGCATGGCGTTGTCGAGACCCCCGTGTTCATGCCGGTAGGTACGGCCGCGACCGTCAAGGCTGTGCCGCAGGATGTGCTGGAAGAACTCGACGTGCAGATTCTTCTGGGGAATACGTATCACCTCTATTTGCGTCCGGGAGTGGAGACGGTGCGGCAGTTTGGCGGGCTGCACGAGTTTATGGCTTGGCCGCGCGCGATCCTGACCGATTCTGGAGGGTTCCAGGTTTTCAGCTTGAATGAGTTGCGCAAGGTGAGCGAGGAAGGAGTGACATTTCGCTCGCATCTGGATGGGTCTTCTCATTTCTTTACCCCGGAAAGCTCCATGGCGGCTCAGATTGGGCTGGGGGCCGATATCGTGATGGCATTTGATGAATGTACCGAATATCCGGCGGACCGGGCCCGGACGCAATCATCGATGGAGCTGACTTTGCGGTGGGCGGAGCGCAGTAGGCGGTATTTTGAGGAGCACAAGCATGAAGTGCCGTGGAGGAGTGATGCAAGTGTAGGAAGATCCGCTCCCGGCTGTCCTGTCGAGCGAAGCTCGATTGGTTTTGATTGCAGCGTACATTCCCAGGGAAAGAAATCCGGCCTTCGGCTCGACGGACAGCCGAGGGCGGCTGTCCCTACAGGGCTTGATCCAACGCAGGCGCTTTTTGGGATTGTGCAGGGAGGGATGGATTTAGCTTTGCGAAAGGAATCGGCAGAGCGGACCGTGGAGATAGGGTTTCCGGGGTATGCCATCGGAGGGTTGAGCGTGGGTGAGCCGCGGGAGCGGACGCGGGAAGTGATCGAGGCGACGCTCGAATATCTACCGAAGGATAAGCCGCGTTATGTCATGGGCGTAGGGACTCCGGAAGAGATTGCTGAGTACGCACGGCTGGGAGTTGACATGATGGATTGCGTGCTGCCCACGCGTGCGGCGCGGCACGGATTACTGTTTACCTCAGAGGGGAAGGTTTCGATCAAGCAGGCGCGCTATGCGCAGGATGCGGGGCCGCTCGATCCCAATTGCAGCTGCCGTGTCTGCCGGCGCTACTCGCGAGCCTACTTACGGCATCTTTATGCTTCTAATGAAGTTCTGGCGCAGGTCTTAAATTCTATCCACAACCTGAGTTTCTACCTTGACACTATGAGGCGGGTGCGTCATTCTATTCGACTTGGGGAGTAGTCCCGTTTTATCTAGCGCCTGGTCTCGATCGAAAAGCGTAGACCTTCCTGGAGAAACCTCCCTGGATGTAACCCTGCGCGGTCCGTTTTGACGAGTCGTGGCTTTGCCAAGTGAACGATTCGGACGAAATCGATCAGCACTCCGGTTGTGAAATGACAGGGCTGTTTGACGCGCCTGTGTGGGCGGCTGTTCGCGATGGGAAGGCGGGCGCGGCATTCGGCGGCCGACTTTCAAGTAAGCGGCGACTAAGTGGTGTGACCTTAACTAAACATGCAACTTCTATTGGCAGTGCAGGCAGCGGGCGGTATGGGATGGTTGAGCGTCGCCCCGCTCATATTTATTTTCGCCATTTTCTATTTTCTATTAATCCTCCCTCAGCAGCGGCGCCAGAAGAAGTGGACTGCGATGCTCGACTCGCTGAAGACCGGCGACAAGGTGACTACCAGCGGCGGGCTGCGGGGAACGATCATGGCGATCAAGGACGATTCGATTCATCTACGCGTTCCTCCGAACAATTTGGTGGTGGAAGTGACGAAGGCCTCGGTGACGCAGGTCACGACAGAGGAAGAAACAACAAAGAGCAAGTAATCTGGGCACAGCTTAATTTGTGAGTTCCGTTTTTTTATGAACAAGAATCTTCTTTGGAAGTTGATAACCATCCTGGCGGCTATGCTGGTTTGCCTCTACGGCATATTCGGCGTACCTCAAAGCTTTTCCGGCGACGGGTTGCTCACCGCCATGACCAATCGCATTCACCTGGGCTTGGATTTGCGCGGTGGCACGCATTTGATCCTGCAGGTACAGGTGAACGATGCGATTAATGTGGATGCGCAAAATGCGGTTGAGACGCTGAAAGAGCAGCTCAATAAGCGCAAGGTCGCCTTTGCCGATATTTCGCAGCCGGATGCTCAAAATAACCCCGACAAGATCGTCCTGAAGGGGGTTTCCGCCGATTCGCGCAAAGACTTGTTGGAAATCGCGAACGACAGCCTTCCCGAATACAACCTGACGTCCGGCTCAGACAATACCTGGTCGCTCGAGATGAAGCCGCAGATCCTTACCGACCTCAAGAACAAGGCGGTGACCCAGGCGATCGAAACCATCCGCAACCGGATCGACTCGCTGGGCGTAAGCGAGCCGACCATTCAGGAGCATGGCCTCGGGCAGTATCAGATATTAGTGCAGTTGCCGGGCGTGGACGATCCGGGGCGCGTGAAGGACATCATGCAGTCCACCGCCATGCTGGAAATTAAGCAGGTGTTGGGCGGCCCGTATCCCAGCGAACAAGCGGCATTGCAGGACAAGGGCGGCCTATTGCCGCCGGATGCCATGTTGCTGGCCGGGCACGGGGCGCCGGGAGCCCCGGCTGGTGAACAGGCCTGGTATTTGGTTTCGAAGGTTTCCGCTGTACGCGGAAAAGATCTGCGGGATGCGCAAGCCAGCACTGACCAGAACGGCCAACCGAATGTTAATTTCCAGCTGACGAACGAAGGCGGCCAGCGATTCTATAACTTCACCTCCAGCCATGTGGGCGACAGCCTGGGGGTCGTTCTCGACAATAAAGTTCAGGAAGTGGCCAACATTAAAGAAGCCATTCGCGATACCGGGCAGATCAGTGGCGGCAGCATGAGCCAGCAACAGGCCAAGGATCTGTCGATGATCCTGCGCTCGGGTGCGCTTCCTGCGGGCATTAAATATCTTGAAGAGCGAACCGTAGGGCCATCGCTCGGTACCGATTCGATTCGTGCTGGAATTCGCGCCGCAGTCGTCGGCATGTTAGCAGTGCTCATTTTCATGCTGATCTACTACCGCGCGGCAGGCATCAACGCGGATATCGCGCTGCTCCTAAACCTGATCATCCTGCTTGGTTTTATGGGTTACTTCGAAGCCGTTTTGACCTTGCCGGGGATTGCCGGGGTAATTCTGACCGTCGGTATGGGCGTGGATTCGAATGTGCTGATTTTTGAGCGCATCCGCGAAGAGGTGCGAAATGGCAAGACGGCGGCCTCGGCGGTGGATCAAGGCTTCAGTCACGCCTGGGTCACCATTGTGGATACGCACGTGACCACCATCGTTTCGGCCGCGATCTTGTTCTTGTTTGGAACCGGGCCGGTGAAGGGCTTTGCAGTTACGCTCACCTTCGGTTTGCTGGCCAATTTGTTCACGGCGGTATTCGTTTCCCGCACCATCTTCGACTGGGTTTTGAGTCGCAAGCAGCGCGGCGAGGCGTTAAGCATTTAAATTAACCAGGTTTACATTAGCCAGCTTTAAATAGACCAGGTTTAAATAGACCAGGTTTCAAAGTTTCAAAAGTTGCATGGTTTCAAAACATCGCTGACGTACATGGAAACCCTGAAACTTTGAGACCTCGGAAACCTTGAAACATGGGAGTTCAGCTTGGAGTTCTTTCGCAATACGAATATCGATTTTCTCGGCAAGAAGTGGTACTTCCTTGCCTTTTCGCTCGTCTTCAGCGTGGCTGGGGTCTTCTCCATGCTGTTCTGGCACGGCATTCCTTATGGCGTGGATTTCCGCGGTGGGACCCTCGTGTATGTGAAGTTCTCGCACACGCCAAACGACAATGCCCTTCGCGCGGCCATGGACCATTCGGGGCTGCTCAATGCAAAAATCCAGCGCTACGACCAGCCTTCCCTCAATGAAGTGCTGATTGACCTGGATGTGCAGGAGACCAGCGAACAGGCACTCGACCGCGGGAAAACGCAGATTATCAACGCGCTTGAAACCAACGCTCCCGCGGGGAAGCAGGATCTGAACAATGCCAGTTCGCTTGGCGTCAAGAATTATCTGATGGACAAAGATCCGCTCCACCTCGGCTCCGACGCCGACCAGAAGTACACCCAGCAGGCCCAGGCGGTCGTCGATGCCAGGGACAAGGGGCACGGCGGGGTGCTGAATTCTCTGGACGATCTGAGGGGCTCGGTTGATCCGGCAGTGATTGCATCCCTGCAGGACGGTTATTTCGTTTCGGACTTCAGCGTCCGCAATGTCGAGATTGTAGGTCCGCAGGTAGGGGCGCAGTTGCGGCGGCAGGCCTTGCTGGCGACCGTCTATTCGCTCGCCGGGATGCTGATTTACTTGGCTTTCCGTTTTGAGTGGATCTATGGCGTGGCCGCCGTGGTCACGGTTTTCCACGATACCTTAATCACTGTAGGCGCATTCTCGCTCCTCAATAAAGATATTTCTCTCACCGTCATCGCGGCCATTCTGACGCTGATTGGTTACTCTAATAACGACACAATCGTGGTATTTGACCGCATCCGGGAAAACATTAAACTCATGCGGCGTGAGAAGCTCTCGGAGATCGTCAATCGCAGTATCAACCAAACCTTAAGCCGAACCATCTTGACAGCCGGGTTAACGTTCCTTACAGTGCTTGCACTCTATTTGTTCGGAGGCGAAGTGCTACGCGGCTTTAGTCTCGCCTTGGTTATAGGCATTCTGATCGGGACTTATTCCTCGATCGCCATCGCTGCACCGATTTTGGTGGCTTATCAGGACTGGCGGATCAGCAAAGGGAAAAGACCCGCCGCCATGCCGGTCGGAAAAAGGTAAGTTTCCTGATGGCGAAGCGCTTGATTTTGTGATAGCCATTAAATTGATTTAACGAGCTTGATTGTGGGAGCAAATAGGAGTCGGTTGGTGTCTAAGAGTTCATAGGCCGTAGTAGGAGAATCGACCATGTTTGAAGATAGCCTTCTGGAATCCGGTGGCAGGCTGAAGACCAAGCGGGGCCGCACGACGACTTTCGCGATTATCCTTGAGATTGCACTGATTGGAGTCATGGTATTGATGCCACTCATCTTTACCGAGGCCCTTCCTAAGCAGCAATTAATGACGTTCCTGGTAGCTCCGCCGCCCCCCCCGCCTCCACCGCCTCCCGCCGCAGCACCCGTCAAAGTCGTGAAGCAGATTCAGACCGACATTGTGAACGGCGCTCTGCGCACTCCTACCAAGATTCCTCAAAAGATTCAGATGATTAAAGAAGACGAAGCCCCGCCATCGATGGCATCTGCCGGAGTGGTCGGCGGCGTCCCGGGTGGGATTCCGGGTGGCCAGATGGGCGGCGTGATTGGCGGCATCATCAGTTCCACCCCAGTTGCTGTGCCAAAAGTTGCGACCCCGCAGCGCGTACGGGTTTCCGCTGGTGTAACCTCGGGCCTTTTGGTCCGCAAGGTGAACCCGGTCTATCCGCCACTCGCGCGGCAGGCCCGCATTTCGGGAACGGTTGTGTTACGTGCCGTGATCGGAAAAGACGGTTCCATCCAAAACCTTTCGCTGGTCAGTGGGCATCCAATGCTGGCTCCGGCAGCTATCGACGCCGTAAAGCAGTGGAAGTACAAGCCTTATTTGCTGAATGGCGAACCGGTTGAAGTAGATACCGAGATCCAGGTCAACTTCACGCTCGCCGGATAAACTCGGCGATTAGTGCAAGCTGTATAGAGTAAGTGCAGTCGTTTTAGAGATTGTCCGTGAGGGCCCTCCCTGCCTACCTTTCATCCCTGGCCGGGAGAGCCGGGTTCGACCGGCGCTTATCAGTTGCAGATCTCAGCCGGATCTAACTGCATTGCAATATTTGTAGTGCTGGAGTTTGGCATGGTTTCAGGATTACGCATCAAAGCCTAAAGGAAGTTCCGAGGAGGAAAAGCAACTCATGTTAGCTCACTTTGCCGTAGCAGCCGTGAATCATGTTCCCCGGGTGGCCACTTGGATTGTGCAAGAGGGTGGCGCAGTGGGGTGGGATCCGATTTCGCTCTGGAAGCAGATGGGTATCATTGCGAAGATCGTGGTCATTATCCTTTTCATCATGTCGGGTTGGTCGATTGGTGTCATGATCGATCGCGCCATGGCATATAGCGCAGCCCGCAAGCAGTCTCGTGCTTTTGCTCCCGCGGTTGCCGGAGCTTTGCGCGATGGCCGCATTGATGAAGCGATCAAGGTTGCCGAGCGCAACAAGAAGAGCCACCTGGCCAAGGTCGTCACGGCTGGTTTGATGGAATTTAAGGCTCACCAGGATTCTCCCGGCGCTATCCCGGGCGAGACCATCGAAGCTTCGAAGCGCGCTCTCGAGCGCACGGAGGCCATTGTTCACGCTGAATTGAAGCGTGGACTTGGCGGTCTGGCCACCATCGGTTCGACGGCGCCGTTCGTAGGGCTGTTCGGCACGGTGATGGGCATTCTGAATGCCTTCAAAGGTATTTCAGAGCAGAAGGCTACCGGTCTGGGCGCGGTCGCAGGCGGTATTTCCGAAGCCCTGGTCACCACCGCTTTCGGTCTGCTGGTCGCCATCCCGGCCGTGATGATGTTCAACTACCTCACTGGACGCGTAGAAGCGTTCGATGTGGAGATGGACAATTCTTCAAGCGAACTGATCGACTACTTCTTGAAGCGTCGCGACGTTCGCCGGTCCTAGTTGCTGGTTGGTTCGCACGAGTTGCTGCCCGGCGCTGAATTAAACTTCAGCGCCGGGCTTCCTCAAGGTTTTACGGCCACTGGCAACTGGCCACTGCTCAGGAGATTCATCTATGGCACTGGCAAAGAGAAATGTAGGCGCCAACGTTAACTCAGACATCAACGTCACTCCCATGGTGGACGTGATGCTGGTGCTGCTGATCATTTTCATGGTGATCACGCCCATGTTGCAGAAGGGCATTAGCGTTGACATGGCGAAGGTCAATAATCCCACGCCCATGCAGGACGCCGATAAAGAAGACGCCCTTCTCGTCTCCATCATGCGGGACGGCACGGTTTATTTTGGCGCGGATAAAGTTGCGCCAGACAGCTTGGGGAGCAAAGTGAAAGATCGCCTGACCAACCGGACCAATAAAATGGTCTATGTCAAGGCTGACGCCCGCGCCCACTATGGGGCGGTCGTGCAAGTAGTGGATGCAGTGCGCTCCGCGGGTGTGGATGATTTAGGCTTGCTGACTGAGCAGACCAAAGAGGCGCCCAAGCCGCCCACTGGCCAGCCGGCTGCGCCTGCAGCTGCGCCGGGGCAATAAAGCAGGACTAGGGATTAGAGGAGACTGACCATGAGTATGGCAATGGGAAGTGGCGGAGGGCAAAGCGCCAACATTAACGTCACTCCGCTGATTGACGTTTTGCTGGTGTTGCTCATCATCTTCATGGTGATCACGCCGTTGACGCCGAAGGGTCTGGACGCGCTGGTGCCCCAGCCGCCTCCGCCCAACGCGCCCAAGAACAATACGCCCGACCGGACGATCGTGGTGCAGTTAATCGACCGCGGAGCCGGCAACGAGCCTGGCTTGAAGATCAATCAGGAAGACGCCACTTGGGATAATTTGCAAGGCCGCTTGAATGACATCTTCAAAACTCGCGCAGAGAAAGTCATGTTTGTGAAAGGCGATGACGCCATTCCGTTCGCCGATGTGGCCAGCGTGATCGACATCGCTCACGCCGCCGGAGTCGACAAGGTTGGCCTGATCACGGCCAAGATCGAAGCGGGCGGCTAAAGGCGAGTGGCTAAAGGCGAGTGGCTAAAGTAAGACCGCTTCGTCCCACGTTGGTTTAAGCTGTAGCGTCCAGAGTAGCCCACGTCTATTCAGCGTGGGCACGGGTAGAAGCAACCCTTGGCTGCTGGCTGTGGATCGAGTTCATCTTCTTCAATCGGTACCGTGCCATGTCTTCTGAAGACGTGTGCCAAAGATTGTTTCGGCCTGCGCTTGTCAATTTGCTGTCTCTGGGCCTACGATGCTGTGGCAAGGGAGAGTTATATCGCAATGAATAAACCGATTCGACTGCTTACGCTGGCGGCCGCGATGCTGGCGATTTTATCCTCTGTGGGCTGCAGCAAGCTGCGCGCCCGCGACCAGCTCAACAAAGGCGTCACTGCCTATAAGAATGCAAAATACGAAGAGGCGATTGATCACTTCCAGCAAGCGGTCGCTCTTGATTCCACTCTGATCAATGCCAAAATGTATTTGGCGACCGCATACGCCCAGCAATATATTCCCGGCGTAGACACTCCCGATAACACCAAGATGGCGGATGAAGCAATTAAGCAATATCAGTCCGTGCTCGACACCAATGCCGTCCGTGATCAAAAAGTGAACGCCGCCAAGGGCATTGCCTATCTCTACCTCAACATGAAGAAGTTCGACGACGCCAAAAAGTATTACCGTATGGCGAGCGACTTCGATCCCAACGATCCCGAGCCCTATTACTCCGTCGGTGTGATCGATTGGACGGCCTGCTACCAGCCCCGCATGGAAGAGCGCGCCAAGCTTGGCATGAAGCCAGATGAGAATCTGAATCCCAAAAACAAAGATCAGAAGAAAACCTGCGACGAACTGAAGACGAAAAACATGCCGCTGATCAGCGAGGGCATTGACAGCTTGAATAAAGCGATTCAGCTTCGCCCCGATTACGACGACGCCATGGCTTACCTCAACCTGATGTATCGGGAAAAGGCTGATGTCGAATGCGATGACCTTTCTGCTCGGCAGGAAGATCTCAAAACCGCCGACCACTGGGTTGACGAAACCTTGAGCACCAAGAAGGCAAAAGCCGAGAAGCAGCCTGGCGCTCAGGGCATCACCATGGACCAGCCAAAATAAGACCAGCCAAAATAAAATAAAAGGGTTGGCCGAAATAAGCGATCTACGAAAAAGCCACGGTTCAGACTGCTGCCGTGGCTTTTTAGCGCTTACTGAATCTTCTCGGTCTTGCTGTCGTATTTCACCAGCCCATTTTGCTGGTTTTGGCGATCGACATCCGCATTCGAAAAGGCTCGGACAGCCTTGTTGCCTGGGATTGCAGCCGCCGGCTCCCCTCCGGTTTGCTGCGCGCTACTGAAATAAATCCAGGCCGGTTCAAGAGTTCGTTCACCCATCGTCCTCCGCTCCGGCTGAAACTCCGCTTCGAGAGGTGCAACGTTTCGCTGCGATCGCGCCCATCGCTCGTGGGCAAAGGCTTTCATCGGCGCCAAACCGGAGAGCAACGGCGCGATCAATGGCGCTTGGCCACCGGAGTACCATACCGGCCTCGTGAACACCGCGCTGGTATCGCCGGAAGGCTCCGATAAGGTCGAATCAGTTGCGCCCGCCGTTAGCTCTCCCGTAGCATCCGTGGCGCCGACCGGGTCGGGCGAAACCGTTGCGAACGATAAACTCGGAGTAGTGAGCAATGGAATGTAAGGTGCGCAGCCATAAGGGCAATACCCCGCAATCCCGCGCCAGTTATGGCCGGAAGGCTCCTGGCCGAAAGTGAGTGCGGAGAACAGAAGAACCGACGACAACACGGTGAATGTTCGCATAACAACCTCCCCAAAAGATTAGATGCCGCTGGCACCCGGCTCGGGATACGCGATATTTTGCTTTTCGCTCCCTTCGGCGCTGAAACTCCCGCGGCAAACGGGCATTGCAACATTTGCTAATTTCTCGCCCTGATACACTTCTGCTCAATGCAGAAAAAAACACTGCTCGCTTTTCCCGGATCTCTCCTGCATCTCGTGCTCCTGTCTTTCATTCTCCAGGTGGCGATGATTGGCGTATTCCGCGAATATCGCACACGGCCGGGCGAGGATCATTTTGGTTTCGGTTGGGAAATGGGGCGCGTGGCGCGTTCGATCGCGCTGGGACAAGGATTCAGCAACCCTTACGGAGGCGATACTGGGCCTACAGCATGGGAGCCTCCGCTTTATCCGTATTTGATGGCCGGAGTATTCAAACTCTTCGGCATCTACACGTATTCATCGGCGTGGATTCTGCTGACGATCAACAGCCTGTTCTCCGCATTGACAACGATTCCGATTTCCCTCATTGCTCGAAGAACTTTTGGCGAGAGGGTGGCGCGCTGGTCGGCGTGGGGCTGGGCGCTGAATCCCTACATCTGGTATTGGTCGGTTCACTGGATCTGGGACACGACTTTTACCCCGCTTGTGCTTTGTCTCATCTTCCTCGTCTCGCTCGAACTGCAGGAGTGGCGCGGCTTTTGGGGGTGGATCGCTTTCGCCATCCTATGGGGGATTGGCGCCTTGGCGAATCCCTCGATGCTGGCGTTTCTACCATTTTGCGGAATTTGGATATGGTGGCGGAGACACAAGAACCAACTGCCGTCATTCGCCGGCGTCGTCCTTTCTTCCGTTATTTTCTTTCTTGTGCTCTCACCCTGGATCATCCGGAACTACGAAGTTTTTGGGCGTTTTGTTTTTCTGCGCGACGATTTTGGACTTCAATTCCGTCTCGGCAATAACAAAATAGCTGAGGGCATGCTCGTGGCTACTCTTCAACCTAACTTGAACAAGCTGGAATTCGCAAAGTTTCAGCGAATGGGAGAACTGGCTTATTCGGCCGATTGCAAGAGGTTGGCCTTCGAATGGGTTCGAGAACATCCCAGCCGGTTTGCCGTGATCAGTTTGAAAAGATTTTTCTACTACTGGAATGGGGTGCCCAAGCCCAACGACAGTCGCGTTCCCCTGGATTTTCGCAACTCTCTTTTTCTAGCATGGTCCGTGCTGGCGATCTGGGGAGCAGTTCGCGCAGTGCGGCAGAAGGTGCCGGGGGCCTGGCTCTTCGCCGGACTTCTTTTAACCTATCCCACAACTTATTATTTCGTTTTTCCTCATGCGCGCTACCGGCATCCAATCGAGCCGGAATTGGTGATCCTGGCGGCATTCTTGTTATTACAAATCGAGACAAAACCCGCAATTCAACCCGGTACACCGAAAGGTAGGTGATCATGCCGCCAGTTCCAGGCCGATGTCGCTACCTTTGCGGACTGCGGGGCTGCGAGATCTCCTGTAGAATTCTCGGTTCGTATTACGCCGACAATGTTTAAGAAAATCCTCATCGCAAACCGAGGCGAGATTGCACTGCGCGTGCTGCGAGCCTGCCACGAGCTGGGCATTTCCGCCGTGGCAGTCTACTCTGATGTGGACCGTGCCTCACTGCATGTCCGCAAAGCAGACGAAAGTTATCCCATCGGGCCTGCCGCATCTTCTGAATCGTATCTCAACATCCCGAAGATTCTTGATGTGGCGCGTCGCTCGGGAGCCGATGCCATCCATCCCGGCTATGGGTTTTTATCGGAAAATGCAAGGTTCGCGCAGGCCTGCGCAGACGCGGGAGTGAAGTTTATTGGACCTACCGCCGCCGCGATGGACGCAATGGGCTCAAAAACCCGTGCGCGGCAGGCCATGGAAAAAGCAGGGGTTCCGTTTGTGCCCGGAACCTCGCGCGGAGTGGAATCTCTGGAAGAAGCTGAGCAGGTTGCGGCGAGAATCGGCTATCCCGTGATGCTGAAAGCTGCGGCGGGAGGCGGCGGAAAAGGGATGCGTCTCGTACAGGTTGCCAACGATTTGAAAGGCGCGCTGGAGTCGGCGCGTAGTGAGGCGCAGCGGTCGTTTGGCGATAGTGAAGTCTACATTGAGAAAGCAATCATCAATCCGCGACATATCGAAATGCAGGTCCTGGCGGATGAGCATGGGCACACTGTTTATCTGGGAGAGCGCGAATGTTCCCTACAGCGGCGCCATCAAAAAGTTTTAGAGGAAGCCCCCTCCCCCATCGTTGATGCTGAAATGCGGCGCAGGATGGGCGAGGTGGCGGTAAGGGTGGCGCGGGCGGCCGGCTATACCAATGCCGGGACCGTGGAATTTCTGGTCGATCAGCACAAGAATTTCTATTTCCTCGAAATGAATACTCGCCTGCAAGTGGAGCATCCTGTGACCGAACTGATCACCGGATTGGACCTCGTTCATTTGCAAATTCGTATTGCCGCGGGCGAGAGATTGCCTTTTACGCAAGAAGACGTCCAGATTCGCGGGCGTGCCATCGAGTGCCGGATTTATGCGGAGGATCCGGATAACAACTATTTTCCCAGCCCCGGCAAAATCGCGCTGCTGCTCGAGCCCTCGGGACCGGGCATTCGCCTTGACAGTGGCATGTACGAAGGATGGAACGTTCCCATCGATTACGATCCTCTGCTGGCAAAACTGATTGGATATGGCGCCGACCGCGAGCAGGCAATTTCGCGGCTGGCCAGAGCGCTGAACGAATATTTCGTCGGAGGCATCAAGACCAATATTTCCTTATTCCGGCGAATTTTGCGCGATAAGGATTTTATTGCGGCGAAGCTCGACACTGGATTCCTCGATCGCATGCTGAAGCAGTCGGAAGACAAAGCAGTCGACTCCAATGCTGTAAACGTTGCGGCAGTCGCAGCCGGGGTCTTCGCGGCGTTAAGCACTACGCCCTCGCATGCAACCAGCACAGTCACGAATGAGGCCATTTCGAATTGGAAGACCGCCAGTCGCCGCGAAGCGCTCAGATCGGAATAACAACACCAGATCTCATTTTCTTATGCTCTACGACGTAAACATTGACGGCAAAAACCACCGGCTCGAACTCAACCGCGCCGAGGGGCGCTGGTCGTGCCGCTTGGACGGACGGGAACTGGAAGTGGACGCCGTTCTCACCCAGCCTGATGTGCTTTCGCTCCGCATCGGGAACAAAGCATATGAGGTTAAGTCCGAGCGCGTGGGAAACGATTGGTATCTGTCGGTTGGCAGCACACGGTTTATGACCGAAGTTCGCGATCCGCGGTCGTTGCGCGGACGCACTCGGAGCGGTGACGATCAAGGGGCAAGAAAAATTGTCGCGCCCATGCCAGGCAAGATCGTGCGACTGCTGGTGCGTGAAGGAGACGAAGTCGCGCTGGGCGCCGGAGTCATCGTCATGGAGGCGATGAAGATGCAGAACGAAATCAAATCACCGAAAAAGGGAACTATGCGAAAGATTCTGGTTAGTGAAGGCGCACCCGTGAATCCTGGCGATGTGCTTGGAATTGTAGAATGACAATGGCAATGACATGAACTAAGACTTGAGAGCTTCTCCGCTCAGCTCAGACCCGTTACTTCAGCAGGCCGTTACTCTCCAGGATTTGCTTTGCGTAATAATTGTCCACTTTCGCGGAGTCCCGCAACACCTCGTAGTACGCAGCCTTCAGCAATTGCTCCCGACGGTCGTGAAGTTGCGAGCGAATCGCCTGCTGCACGCGGGGATCGGACAAGTCCCGCTGTCCGGCCGGTTCTTTTGAAACTAGCTTAATGATCCGGAATCCCACAGGTTCTTTATTCGCCGGATTCACAACGATCACGATTGGGCTGTACTGCCCTGGTTTCAATTTAATCACTGCATCTCTTGTGCTAGGGTCGGTGTTGCGCAGGGAAGATTCCGGTACCGTGCCCAAATCGCCGCCATTTCCGGAGGTCTCCGGATCCTCGGAATAATTCATGGCCAGTGTGCCGAAATCATCGCCGCTATCTAGGCGGTTTGAAATCATCTGAATTTTTTTACGGGCGTCGGCCTCGTTCTGCGCCTTGTTGTTCTGGTTGTGCACCTGAGGATTCGGAGTAGGCGTCACGAAGATCTGTGCCAGATGATATTGCGGTTCGATCAGGTTGAACTCAGCTTTGTGGGCTGCGAAATAATCGTTGATGTCCTGATCGGTGACGTTGATCTTGGAGGAAACTTCTTTGTTCATCACCTTATCGACGGTGATGGAGCGGCGGATGTCGCGTTTAAAGTCGTCGAGCGAAATTTTCTTCTCTTTCAGCCGCTGGTCGAACTCCTGCGCCGTATAGGGTGATTTGATTTCATTGAGCTTGCGGTCCACTTCTTCTTCGGTGGCCAGCAGCCCAAGCTTTTCGGCGCGCCGCATGACCATCTCGTCATCGATCATCTGCCGCAGCATATTCAGGCGGAGAATGGTGGCTTGTTCTCCGGCCGGCGACTGCTGCGCGCTGGCCACATAGTTGTCGTAATACTTATCGAGGTCGGAGCGGAAGATCTTGCGGCCGTCCACTGTAGCCATCACGTCTCCGCTTACCTTGGTGTTGCAGCCCAGCAGACTCGCCAGCAAAACCGCGGCAATCATCGTTGCTGCGAGCGGGGTTGCCGCAAGCAGGGCTGAGAGCGGCGCCAGGGGCCGGGCAGATTCCGGATTTTGTTTCAAAATAATTGTTCTCCTAAGCTTTCAATTCGTGTCGTGCCAAAGCATATGTCGTCAGACGGTTCACCGGGCGACCGGAACCGGCGGTGCGGCCGCGTGGGCGGGCACAGGAAGGTTAGCATCTTTAAGTGCCCGGTCAAGAGCGGCACGCAGTTCAGTGGGAGAGACCGCGCCGTCGATCCTTTCGCCATTGATGAACAAAGTAGGAGTAGCTTCCGCCCCAACTCCTTCGGCCTCTTTCATGGATGCTTTCACGGCGGTTTGATCCTGAGCTTTCACGCACGCTTGCAACTTCGTAGCGTCAAGATTGTGCTTTTGGCCCTGCGACAAGGTCAGCCGGTCGAGCGCGTCGAACCGGGCCTGCGGTGTAGTTTCCTTGCTGATTTCCTGCTGGTTGGAATGAATGTAGTCGGCGAAATCCCAGTAGGCATCGTTGTTTTGCGCTGCCAGGCAATTCGCGTCCACAGCGGCATGCATGGCCCAGGGATGGATTTCCACCAACGGAAAATCCTTATAGATGAAAGTTATGCGGTCGCCGTATTCCTTGAGAATCTCGGGAAATAAAGTCTGGTGCATGCGGGAGCAATAGGGACACTCGAAATCGTCAAAATTCACCACCACCACCTTCGATGCCTTCGCTCCACGCGTAGGCCTGCCGGTGGTGTCGATCTTGCTCATGGTCTCGGCGTAGGGGTCTTTCTTCAAGTCGAACTTGTTGATGCGAATCAAAGTGTTGTGATCTTTAGAAAGCAGAAAATTGAGATCCTGTTTTCGTTCGCCATTGTCGATGGTTACCGTGACGGTTTCGAAGTTGGGGAAATCCGTGTTCGGAGCTGCCGGGCCAACCAGAATTTTAAGATCGGGAGGAACTTTGTAGTAAGACCGAACCTGCCGCTCGATTTTTTGCGCTAAGTCTGGCGCAACCGTTTGGGCGGCGCAGCCCAGGCAAATCGTCAACAGTAAGAGCAACGAGCGTCGAAAAAGAGTCACTAAGAACCGCCTAAACATTGAGAGTAAACGTCGATTATCTCACAGCGACGGGCGGCGCAGTACCGGGAGGAGCAGCGAAAGCCAATAAAATTGGGATGATTGCAGATTTCGAGACGGAGACTGTAAAGCGATGCGCCGCTTCAACCCGTGTTGCGAAGCAGATCTTTGTTGCGAAGTAAATCTCCGGCAGGCAGCAACGCATTCATCGAGCCGGAACGGAAGCCCTCAAGATCGAGAGTGACGAACTTAAAACCCAGCGCCTTGAAGATGATGCTGAACTGTGCGGCCATGGCCGGGTCGAGCGCGCGCGAAAGTTCGTCGCGCGAAATCTCAATGCGAACAATCTCTCCATGATGGCGCACCCGGAACTGGCGGAAGCCGAGAGCACGAATGGCGTCCTCGCCCTTTTCCACGACCGCCAGTGCTTCGCGCGTAACGGGCCGGCCGTACTCGATGCGGGAGGAGAGGCAGGCGGATGCGGGCTTATCCCAGATGCGTAAGCCGGCTGCGCGCGCCAGGGCGCGTATATCTTCCTTAGTGAGTTGAGCATCAAGCAGAGGCGCGAACACACGATGGTTGGCAGCAGCCTTCTGACCGGGGCGGAAGTCTCCCTGATCGTCCAAGTTCACGCCGTAGGCGATCGCATCGAAGCCACGCCTCTCACGAAGCGTTTCCATCAAAGTGAAAAGTTCGTCTTTGCAAAAAAAACAGCGCTGCGAATCGTTGCGAACGTATTCCGGGCGATCAAGTTCGCCGGTAGCAACCACTTCCAATGGGATCTCCTGCTCCGCGGCAAAGGCGATTGCGTCCGCAAGTTGCGTGCGCGCCAGGCTGGGAGAGTCCGCAATCACGGCCAGCATTTTGTTGCCCAGCGCTTGATGCGCCGCCCACGCAAGGTAAGCCGAATCTACCCCTCCGGAATAAGCGACCAGAATCCGGCCCAGTTGTCCCAGGTTTTGCTCCAACTGTGCCTTCTTGCGCCCCAGATCTTCGCTTGCCCGATTCTTGTTCTCCAGGTTATTTTTCTCCGAATCATGAGTTAGAGCGGGCATTGGCGTGAGAGTCATCTTAGCAGCCTTAGATGCGTCGGCGCGCTTCGTCGGACGCGCCAAAAATTAGTAGAGCCGTCCTTGCGGGCGCAAACTCCCAAAGCCTCCAACATTCGCCAAATTGAAGTTTAAAAGGAACAGGTTTTCATTGCGAACATTGGCCACAGCATAGGTGCGGTACTCCAGCGTTACGCCGCAACAATCCCAATTATAGGTGGCTTGAGTGCTGACAAATTGCAGTTGGTGGGCATCGGCGTCGAAGCCGAAACTACCCGCGGCGCTAAATCCGCGCTTGTTGATGGCTCCATAGCCGAGAGCCGCTCGGAATTGATTGAAATGTACGGGCTCAGCCGAGCTGAAAGATGGGGATGAGCTCAACGCCACATTTTGGCTGGGTATCTCCAGGATGGCGTCTCCGCCGCCGACGGTTACTTTACCAAAGTGATAATTCACCAGCAGCGTGCTGGCATTTACCCGGCTGTTCTTGAAGTCGTAATCCAGGTCCCACTCGGCGTCCGTGCGGGCGCTGGTTTCCACGCGCAATCTTGAAACCAAGGGCGAGAGATGGCGCGGCTCAGTGAGGAATGCGATTCCGGTCAGATCGATGGTGCTGGTAAAAACGTTGCGCTCGCCCGGAACCAGCGCTCCGCCAAAAGTGGGATCGAGAAAATATTTCTGATCCAGTTCCCAAGACAACACCTCGCGCGCCTGCGCCCCCGTCTGGCAAGGGCGATTGGCCAGAGGGTTGGTACGCTGCCACGGGATGGTGGATTCGGGCGCCGGAGCCCCAACTGTTAGCGCGGACATGATGGCGCCGCAATCCTCCGGCTTGCCCGAGGTGCGCTTGGCGTATAGGCGGGTCACAAAGCCATATTGCACTTCGTTGGTGTCGCTGAGGATGTCGCGCTCATCGAATTTGAGAATGTTGCTGAAATCGTTGACCCCATTCACGTAGCGATAAACCACGCGGGGTTCGATCACATGCTTCCATTTTCTTCCTAAAAATGGCTTCTCGAAGACTCGCTCCAGTGCAGGCGGCCGCAATTCCACGGAAGCGTCCAGGGCCTGGCGATTAACCGGATTGCTTATCGCCTGCCCCGGGTCGGCCCCGCTTTCTCCAACCAGCCGCTGCGTGTAATAAGTCTCGTGAAGCGTCAGATCCGGACGCAGCGACCATCCCTGAAACAATAGCGGCAACGAAATCTCAGGATTCAAATCGAAGCGGCCCACCAGGCTCGCAGTCCGGAAAGCCGGAATGCACGCTGGAACCGCGCTGACGGTTGAGCACTGCGAAGGTTCGCTGCGCGAAAGGCCGGTCGTGGAGGCGTCGAAAGACCAGTACAGCGGACTGTGCCCGATTGCGTGGTCCACTCCGGAAAAGTCAAAGCTTGGGGTGTGCAGAATCGTGATCACCTGCCCGGGCGTGGTGCTCAGGAAGTTTTGATACCGCTCGGCGAAGCCATTCAGGCTGTAGCCATCGCTCATCTTAGACAAAAAAGCCTGCGACTTTACTTCCGAATAAACCGCCTGGGTGAACACTTCGTTGAAAGCCAGGCGGAAGATGAACGAACTCAAGTAATCGATATTCGTGACTCCACGAAAACCGTCAAGGTTTCCGGCGGTATTCAGGCGCACGTTTTCTCCGCCCTCTTTCACCGGTGGCGTACCGATGCCGCGGTCAATCACTCCAAAGTAGTTGAGGTCGACATAGGAAGTCTCGCTGGGGCGTATGCGAAGTTCGCCGCGCTGCGATCCTCCGCGCAGCGAAAAATATTCCCCGCCGATGGTGGCGTCCATCATTCGATTGATGACCCAGTAGTAGGCATCCCCGACCATGTATCCATTCGTCGAAGAATGGCCCGCGGTGGGCACCAGAAATCCCGATTGCCGGGATTCCTTTTCGACCGGATGGGTAGCGTAGGGGAACCAGAGGATCGGGAATCCATGCAAATCAAACGCGCTGCGGTATATCTTGGCATTGCCACCTACATCTACGTCAACTTTGCGGGCTTCAAACATCCACTTCGGTTGGGGCAACTCGCAGGTTGTTATGGTGCCATCGTAGACCAGGTAATGATCCGGGCTGACTTTGTCGACGAACTTCCCGGTGAACGCAAACGGCGAACTCGAGGTCAGGATCGGGCGGTTGGAACGGAAGCGCAAGCCCGTGGTTCCTGTTACGTCGTAGAACTTTCCGGTTTCGAGCGTGAAATTATAAGTGCCGTGAGAGGCGCGGATGTGATCATCGTTCGGCCCACCGTCGAGGGCAAAGTGCCCATTGGCTGTCGCTTCGTTGGTGTCCGAATCGAATGTGGCCTCATCCGCTTTCAGCACATAATTTTCATAATAGATTTCGACTGCGCCTCGCATTTTATAAATGTCGCCATCCCTTTCCTGCTCGATGGCACAAAGCGTGGGATGGTTATTGGATTCTTCGGCAAAAGCGCGCCCGCACGGCGTGGTTTTCGCGTCAGCAGTTTTTTCTTTAGGCGGATTCGTCTGCGAAGACTCGGAAGATTGTTCAGGCGAAGAATGTTCAGGTGGCAACTGGCTGGTAACTAATGGTGGCACCAGAAGCAGGTGACAAAGCATTGCAGCCGTGATAAGGAATCTGTTGCGAAGAGTCATCGGCTCGGGATCGTTGGAAAGATCATTAAACTAGACACGACAACAGAAGTGCGGCAAGCCTCTTTTGCCAGCAGCCGTGGTGAACTTAGCACGGCTATGGCTTGAGAGGCAAAGTAGTTCGATGTTTTTTGGATTCCTGCTGGCTTCTTCAGGTTATCCACACGGGTTAACCGCAATGATTATCCGGGATGTGACAAGAACTGAACTTTATAAGTGACCTTAGAAATTGGGATTTATGCTTTGTGCGATTTGTGGTGAGGTTTGCCGGTGTTCCTCGAAGGCAGATTCTAATCCGCTGCCCCGCTGGCTGCCTGATGAGGATGTCCCTGCCATAGTGGTTGACGCAGCTATGGTGCGAGAAGAGCAATTAGCAGCTGAAAGTCCCAGATCGAATACTCAACCTGGCGCCGAGGCCGGTGCGCCCGCAGGACAGCAGGAGGTAGAGGTCGGGGAGGAGAATTCTGGAGCCTGGCGGGAAGAACTCGCCGCTCGCCTGAATCGATACCACTCCCGACGCAAACCGCGCCCCCCTCGCTATCCGTCACTACGCCTGCGTTTCGAGGAAGAGCCTTCCAATAGTCCGGATCGTTCTCCGGCAGAGTCTCCTTCGATTCCACAAGTGATGCCCGTCGTAGCAAACCATGCCTTGGCCTGGCAGGAATTCGAAGAGGCCGCTGTACCTGAAACCTGCGAAGCGCCATCTTTCGAATTGCGGCCTTCCATGAATGACGTCTCCAGCCCGCCTGCGGCAACCACGGCAAGAGTGCTTGAATTCCCGCGATCCTGGACTCCACCCGTTCCCGCGCGTGATGAGCTGGCCGAATCGGTCATGGAGCGTCCGCGCATCCTGGAAGTGCCGGAGGTGGTTCCACCTCCGCCTGCATTGGGTGGAATCACAATCGAGCCCGTCGAGCAGCCGGACTTGGAGAAGCGCCCCGGCATCGACTTGCCGCTGCAAAGCGGTCCGCTGAGCCGGCGACTGCTATCCGCATCGATAGACGCCGTGATCATAGCGTCGAGCTGCGCGCTGTTCAGTTTTATTTTCTGGAAGATGACCGCGCTCCAGCCCCCGCCAGCCCAGATCGCCGGCGTCATCGCTGGTCTTTGGGTCGTGCTCTGGTCGGCCTATCAGTATCTTCTTGTGGTCTATACGGGAAGCACTCCTGGGCTGCGCCTGGCTAGGCTGAAACTTGTCCGCTTCGATGGTAATAAGGCCGGACGAAAGCTCCGGCGCTGGCGCGTGCTGGCATCGTTCTTGTCGGCATTTTCTTTAGGGATGGGCTACGCCTGGGTCTTTCTGGACGAGGATTCGCTCTGCTGGCATGACCGCATCACCCACACCTACCTCGAAGAGAAGAAATAGTAAGGTACGCTAAGATTCCGTGCGCGTGGCCAGCGAAAATAATCCGGCAGTTTTCTCGTGGTTTGTTTTTATGGAAGGCCGTTTTTTCCTCAACCAAAGCGCCGGGCGTTCGATCAAATAATAGGAAACGCTGGCCATCCCCAAGGCTAGCAGCGGCCCATACCATGCTCGCGGATGTTTGCCGTATACGAATAATTGCTGCCACAAATAGAGGCTATAGCTGACTTTCCCCAGCCACCCGATGGGCCTCGCATTCAAAATCCAGGTATGCGATTGCACGGCGCACAGAAGCAATCCCGCGATTGTAAAGTGCATCGCCGGCCACAGTACGAACAGAAGGGTAAGGGTCAAATGGAACTCGCGGGCGCCCCAATAATGCGGCACGGCGAGCAATGGCAGGATCATCAGGAAAATCAACGGCAACCGCCAATTCTTGAGTTTGAGCAGGAGTGGCAACACACGGGGCTCCAGAACCGAGAGCAGGCAACCGGTGGCAAGAGCATCCGCTACTGCGGGGAAAGTCCCGTCCGCTTGTCCATGTAGCCCCAGGAAGTGGCACGCAATGCGGTAGAAAGGGGCGAATGCGATGACGCCGAGGAGTATCCATACCCTGGTTCGCGCAGAGATCCATTTCTTAAGCACACTGGGCCAAAGCAGATAAAACTGCTCTTCCACGCTTAACGACCACAAATGTCCCAGGAACCAGGGGTGGCTAAAATCGAAGTTTGCCAGGTAAAGCATAGCCGCGGCCGCGTGATACCAGCGCAACTCGTGACGAAAAATAAAGAAGACGGGCAGCATGTAAAACGTGGCCGCAGGCAGAATGCGATAGGCACGCCGAATGTAAAACTGCCGCAGGCTGATGGTTCCCGTCTTGCAGCTCTCTTGCAACAGCAACTTCGTAATCAGATAGCCGGAGATAACGAAAAATATTTGAACTCCCAGATTAGCGAAGGCACCCGCTACGTCTCGGCCCACTTCAGACGTGGCGTGCGACTCCGCCAGATGGCCGATCACCACCAAAAGGATTGAAAAAGCCCTCAGGCCGTCGAGGGAGGGGATTCGATTCATAACTGGGCGCAGCCTAACATGCAGATGGCGCGATCTCGGTGACAGGAAGCACGGTCCCGTACTTTCTTTCCGTGAAAATTCCTGATCTGGGCAGGAGGAATTTAGCGCGGTCCCAAAACTCTTCCGCATAAACATCTAAATAGTGGGGAACTGGCTCTCAGCCTGCAATCCAAGTCCCTTGCAAACCGCCGACCGTAGCAGCTGTGCTATCTTCTAGTGAGTCTCCGTTAATCCCTGCGCTGAAGTTCTTTCTGGGGCATGGCCACATCTGCTGAAGGTTCAAAACCGGGAATAAAGGTTTTCGTCGCCACCACGGTGATGTTGACCTTCATCTCCTTCTGGCGCGCCTCCGCCATTGTTCTTTCCGATCTCGCCTCTTCCGCCTACTATGCCGGCGGTGACGCCGAAAAGGTCATCGGCAAAAGTGCCCCCTGGTTCATCCTGGCCGTAATGCTCTTCAGCTACGCGGTGCGGGCCCTTTATATCGAATCCAGCAGCATGTTCGTTCGCGGAGGGGTCTACCGCGTCGTAAAAGAAGCCATGGGCGGAACTTTGGCAAAGTTTTCCGTTTCCGCGCTTCTCTTCGATTATGTTCTGACCGGTCCCATCAGCGCCGTATCCGCCGGGCAATATCTGGCCGGGTTTATTAAGGATATGGGTGACTACTTCCATCGCCCATTGCACTTTTCCGATGATCATTTCGCCGCTGGACTTGCCGTCCTCGTAGTGTTTTATTTCTGGTGGAAGAATACGCAGGGCATGCACGAATCCAGTCAAAAGGCCTTGCAGATCATGATCATCACCACCGTCATGGTCGTAATCCTGCTGATTTGGTGCACGATCACGGTTTTGCGGGCACCCATTGTGCTGCCGCCCAACCCGCTTCATGCCGGAGTAGTCCCGCTCAACAAGGAGTCGCTGGGTTGGCTCTACGGCTCCTGGTTCTCCCATCTCACCTGGATCATTGTATTTGTCGGCTTCGGGCACTCCGTGCTCGCCATGAGCGGCGAAGAGACCCTCGCCCAGGTCAACCGTGAGATCGAACACCCCAAGCTGAAGAATTTGGAGAAAACCGGGCTGGTGATTTTTATTTACAGCCTGCTCTTTACTTCGCTGGTTTCATTCTTCGCGGTCATGATCATTCCGGATAAGGTCCGTCCCGATTACTTCGCCAATTTAATTGGCGGAATCGCGATGTATCTTGCCGGGCCTACCAGCCTGAAACTCCTCTTCCATGCGTTTGTCGTGCTGGTCGGCGTGTTGATCCTTGCCGGCGCGCAAAATACCTCGATCGTGGGGGCGAACGGAGTTCTGAATCGCGTAGCGGAAGACGGCGTGCTCACCAGTTGGTTTCAAAAGCCCCATCATCGTTTTGGCACGAGCTATCGGATCATCAATTTGATCGTCGGAATGCAGTTGCTCGTGATTTTTCTAAGTCTCGGCAATGTGTATGTGCTGGCGGCGCTCTATGCTTTTGGCGTGATCTGGAGCTTTGCCATGAAGTCGATTGCCGTGCTCGTGCTGCGCTTCACCGAGCCGGGCAACCGCGCGTGGAAAGTCCCGGGGAACCTGCACATTGGCAAGACCGAATTGCCGGTGGGATTGATCCTGATTTCGGCGGTGTTGCTGATTACGGCGGTGGTCAATCTGTTTACCAAATATCAGGCCACCATCGCCGGCGTGATCTTCAGCGCCGTATTCTTCACCATCTTCACCCTCTCGGAGCGCCACGTCGCCAGAGAGCGTCACGGCAAGCCGGAGCAGTTGGATCAGTTTCGGGTTTATGGCAACCAGGAACTGGGCAGCGGCGCCATGGGCGTCCGGGAAGGGAACATTCTGGTCGCAGTTCGCGACCCCCGCAACCTCTATTACTTGCGCCAGGTATTGCAACACACCCATACCGGCAAGCAGGATGTCGTGGTCATGAGTGGGCGCATGTATCATCGCGAGCACAGCTTCAGTGGCAGCGCCGTCCTCGATGCTACCCAGGTTTTTGACCACTACGAGCAGGAACTGTTTACCGCCGCAGTGGCCGTCGCGGAAAAAGAAGGCAAGCCGATCTCGTTGCTGGTCGTCCCGGCGACAGACGTGTTCGAGGCCATCATGGTGACGGCGCAGCGCCTCGCTTCCTCCCGGATCGTCTGCGGGCTTTCGAACAAACTCACCGCCGATGAACAAGCCAAGTTCCTGGGCGATGCCTGGGAGCGCCTGCCCGAGCCTCGCCCGCGCTTGACTCTGGAGGTTGCCGCTCCTGATGCGATCGTGCGCGAATATGCCATCGGCCCGCACAACCCGCGCTTGCGCCCGCAGGATGTCGACCTCATGCATCAATTGTGGCTCAACATTACTGCCGATCCCAAGTTCGCGGGAGCGCACCACTATCACATTGTGGCGCTGGCATTGGAAGAATTAAAGCGCGAACTCAGCACTGAACAGCGCACCGCGCTCTTAGAGAAGCTACAGGAAGAAATAAAACGCTCCTGCGACAGTTCGAGTCTGTCCGATTGAGATTTAATTTCTTCGCGTAAACCGTTACTTCTTCAGCAAGCCTTCCAGAGACTGCCTCAATTCGCGGTAACGAAACGGATATCCACTTGAGATTAGCCTGCTGGCTTCCACCTTCTGACTTCCCAGCAGCATCTCTTGCCCCATTTCTCCGAAGACCAACTTTACGGCGAACTCCGGCAGCGGAAAAATTGCCGGACGCGATAACACCGATGCCAACGTATCGGCGAACTCGGCGTTCCTGACCGGCTTAGGCGCGACCAGATTGACCGGTCCCTGAATCAGATCGTTCTTCAAAATGTGGTGAATGGCTCCCACCAGATCCCTCACATCGATCCAGCTTGTCCACTGGCGCCCGCTTCCAATGCGGCCGCCGAGGCCAATTTTAAACGGTGTGAGCATCGCCGCCAGCGCACCCCCTTGTGAACTCAGCACGACTCCGGTGCGGATATGGACGGTGCGAATATCGGCCTGCACAGCAGGGGTCGTAGCTTCCTCCCAGTCTTGGCAAACTTCGGACAAGAATCCAGTGCCGGGAGCGCTCCCCTCGCGCAAAGTTTCATCGCCACGGTCTCCGTAGTAGCCGATGGCGGAGCCGCAAATGAAAACTCCGGGCTTTTCCTCCGCCTGCGATAAAGCCGAGGATAGGTTGAAAGTCCCTACTACCCGGCTATCGCGAATCTTTTCTTTCTTCTTCTCAGTCCAGCGCCCGAAAATACTCTCGCCGGCCAGGTGAATCACCGCGTCAAAGCCGGAGACAGCCTCCGGCGATAGGCCTACGTCGGGATCCCATGAGATTTGCTCGCCGCCCATGGCTTTGCCCCGGACCAGCCTCACAATCGATGTTCCGTTGGAACGAAGCGAAGGAAGCAGTGCCGTGCCGATGGTCCCCGAAACTCCGCTCACCAGGATTCTGGAATTCATGGTTTCTCGAACGAATGACCTTAAAACGAACGATTATCGAATGACTGGCCTCGAACGACTGATCGCGAACGACTGATCTCAAACGAACGGCGAGGCAGACTGTAACTGTAACAGGCCAATTGGCTTGGACAAACCCCGCCCCAGTGCTCCGATACAGGCCGGTCCAAAAATGACCGGACATGACCTTTTAGGTTCCCTGCAACCTGCTGCCTTTTGCGCGTTCCAGTGTAATATGGCTTCAGCATTTTCCCGTCGGAGAGGCGAATGAAACGAATTGCGGCCTTATTGCTGCTGGTAGGTCTGGGTTTTTCTGGCTCCATGGCCGCGCAGAGGGAAAATAGAAGCATCGGGGAAAATGCCGCCGAGGCTAAGAGGGCCTCGAAGCAGTATCAGAAGTATGGAAAGAAGCAGGCGAAGAAGCAGCGCAAGGCTGCGAAACGAGCCCAAAAAGCGCAGAAGCGCGCGGCGAAGCAGAGGAAGCACCGGTAGTCGTCCGTTCCAACCATTCCGATCAAAGCAAGAAGCATGAAGGCCCGCTTCGAACGAAGCCAGTCTCAACCGGGCGGCTTGTTCCGAGGTCTGAACGCGGCGCTCCCAGCATCAATTGCGCCGCTCGCGGGCTATAATCCTACATGGCGAGCTTGCGCCAACAGATCGCGACTACCGCTCTTACCCTCACCAAGTTCCGCGACTTATTACGGCGGATTCAGGAAAACCGTCCTCAGGACGATCTCTCGATCGTCAAGAAAGCCTACGAATATTCCCTGAAGCATCATGACGGCCAAACCCGCGCCTCCGGCGAACCTTACCTGGTTCACCCTTTGGAAGTCGCACTTGTGCTGGCTGAAATGAAGATGGATCCGGTGGCCATCTCCGCCGGATTGCTTCACGATTCGGTGGAAGATACCTCGGTCACCATCGACGATATCCGCAAGGAATTCGGCGAGCAAGTCGCGCATATTGTCGAGGGCGTCACCAAGATCAGCAAAATCGATTTTGCAACCCGCGAAGAAGCTCAAGCCGAAAACCTCCGGAAGATGATGCTGGCCATGGTGGATGACATCCGCGTCGTTCTCATTAAACTGGCCGACCGGCTCCACAATATGCGCACCCTCGAGCATCTCCAGCCTGACCGCCAGCATAAGATCGCCGAGGAGACGCTTGAGATCTACGCACCCATCGCCCACCGCCTGGGCATGGGAAAAATTCGCGGCGAACTGGAAGACTTGGGCTTTCTATTCCTCGATCCCGCCGGCTACGAGCAGGTGGAGAAGGCCGTCAACGCCCGCCGGAAAAAGGGCGAAGCCTTCCTCGCAAAAATGCAGTCGATTATCAACGACAAGCTCAAAGAAGCTGGCATTCAGGCGCAAGTGGAGAGCCGGATCAAGCGGCTTTACAGCATTCACAAGAAACTCCAGCGGCAGCGTATTTCCGTCGATCAGGTCTACGACTTGTTCGCCATGCGCGTGATTACCCACTCGTTGCAGGATTGCTACGCTGTTCTGGGAATCATTCACAACATCTGGCGGCCGGTCCCGGGACGTATTAAAGATTTTATCGCCATGCCGCGGCCCAACTTCTACCAGTCTCTGCATACCTCAGTCATCACCGAAGACGGAACTCCTTTCGAAATCCAGATTCGCACCGATGAGATGCACAAGGTCGCCGAAGAAGGCATCGCCGCCCACTGGAAATATAAGGACGGCCCCGTCTCCGCACAGGATGAGCAGCGCTTGGCGTGGTTGCGGCAGGTAGTCGAATGGCAGCGCGACGTCAGCGACCCCAATGAATTCCTGTCGGCGCTGAAGGTCGATCTTTATCCCGAAGAAGTTTATACCTTCACTCCGAAAGGCAAGGTTGTGGTGCTTCCGCGGGAGGCTACGCCCATCGATTTCGCCTACACCATTCATACCGAAGTCGGGCACACCTGCGTGGGCGCAAAGGTCAACGGACGCATGGTCCCGCTGCGTCATAAACTGCATTCCGGCGACATTGTCGAGATCCTCACCCAGGCCGGCCACAAGCCCAGCCGCGACTGGCTTGCAGTCGTCAAGTCCTCCCGCTCGCGCAATAAAATCAAGCACTGGCTCAACATTCACCAGCGCGAGCGTTCCATCGAGATCGGCCGCAAGGTGATCGAAAAAGAAGCGCGCAAATATCGCATTGCGCTGAAAGAAATCAAAGACGACGACTTGCTCAGAGTTGCCGGAAGTTACGGATTCGGCAAGGTCGACGATCTCATGTCCGGCATCGGGTACGGAAAATATTCCGCCCGCCAGGTGCTCGCGCGTTTGCTTCCCGCTGGTACAACTCCGTCCCTGGCCGGAGACATCGCAGCCGAAGGTCTCTCTAACACGCCTGGCGCCATCGCCAACGTCGTGCGCCGGGTTTTTGGCGACCACAATGCGATCATGGTCAAAGGCCAGGGCGATATGCTGGTCTATCGCGCCCGCTGTTGCAATCCCATCAAAGGCGAGAGCATCGTCGGCTACATCACGCGCGGCAAGGGGGTCGCCGTGCACTCCGTGAACTGCCCCAACGTCACCAATCTGATGTACGAACCCGAGCGCCGCATCGACGTCGAATGGGCTCGTGACGAAACCATGCCCACCGCTTACCCGGTCAAGCTGACTGTCTATTGTGACGATCGTTTTGGAATGCTGAAAAATATCACCAGCGTGATCGGCGACGCGCAAAGCAACATCCGCAACATCGGTGCACACACCTCCAACAGCCAGGCCAGCGTGGAAATCGTCCTCGATATCTCCGATATGAAGCACCTGGAGCAAATCATGGGAGGACTGCGCAAGATTCCCGGCGTGCATGAAGTACAGAGACTGCAAAAAATCTAAGGTCGGGTAGTAGTGCAATTTGACCTATACGCGACTTTGTCATCCTGAGCGTAGCCGTTTTTCAGGCGTAGCGAAGGATCTCCCCCTTCACGGTCATAATGCGCAAGCCAAACTGCACCACTACGCGGTTTCCTGCCCAAAGCTCCCGCCCCTTAAGTGAGTAGTCCTTTGGCAGGCTCCCCAATGCAACTTCGCATGAAGAGTTAGAATCAGACACATGCGGCTTTGAGCCCATCTATGGGCCACGCCCGGAAACTGGAGATCACATGGCTGAGCGGTCGCGTGCGACGACAGAAGCAAACAATGAAAATCCCGATCCCAATGAAATGCTGGTCAAGGTTTTTGACACTGAGCAGGAGTCGGAGGCCCTGATCGTCAAGGGCCTGCTGGAATCGGCGGGAATTGAGAGCGATCTTAAATCCGGCAGTTTCGTGCAGGATGCGTTTCCCGGTCTCGGTGGAATGATTATTCTGGTGCGGGAAGAAGACTCCGACCGGGCCCGCGATTTGATCGCCGAGTCGCTCCGGTCCGATCCGGCCGATGCAGCCGATGAAGATGAGACTAGGGGATAGCCGGCAAGTACGGGGTAACTGAACGGCCATCCAGATAAAACGTTACAGCTCCGTTCACATCGGTCCGGTAAGTGCGTGCGCCTGCGTCCTGAAGCCGCGCCAGGACATCTTCTTTGGGCAAGCCGTAGGAAGTGTGAAATCCAACCGATATCACGGCGAAACTCGGTTTCGCCGATGCCAGAATTTCCGGAGTCGTGGATGTATTGCTGCCGTGATGGCCTACCTTCAACAGTTCTGCATGCGGATGATGCAGTATTGCAATTCTTCGCTCGACTGCCTTCTCCGCGTCGCCCTCCAATAAAACGGAAGTTGCGCCGTAACTTACGTGCAGGACCATTGAATCATTGTTCTTCGGTTCTAGACCAACCGGCCAGTCGCGCGGAGGAAAAAGCACCTCCATTTCGGCCCCGCCCAATTCGAAGTGGTCTCCCTCCCAGTGGCGCACCACGGTAATTTCGAGCGCATGCGCTTCTGCGATTAAACTATCCAGCGCCCGGCTGGGTGGGAGCAACCCTACCCACAATTCTTTGGGATGAAAATCTTTGAGAATGGCAGGCATGCCGCCAATGTGGTCTGAGTGCCCATGCGAGATTGCTACCGCGTCCAGGTGAGTGATGCGGCGCGTCCACAAATAAGGTGCGACCACGTCCTCACCAAAATCCAACTGTGACGAAGCACCCCATGTCGGTCCGCCGGCATCGATCAGTAGAGTGCGGCCTTTGGGAGTCACGAGCAAAATGGAATCGCCCTCGCCCACGTCGATGGAAGTCACTTCAAGCGCACCTGAACGAGTGAGCGGCTCCGGAGAGAAAAACGCGAGCGCCAGAGCTGCCGCGAGAATTCCAGTAATTCCAATCCAGGCGAACCCCGCGCGTCTCCGCACAAGCATCATGGCAAAGATCAGCGCGGCGGAGGCCGCCGCAATCATCACGAGAGACGGAGTCGCCACGCGCAAGTCAGCCAGCCGCAGGCTCCCCAATCCGCGTACTGTGCCCGTCATGGCTTGCAACACGAATGCAGTCAGCATCGCCGGAATTTTGGCCAGCCAAACGGAAATATACCCCAGCGCCACCGTAAGAATTACCAGCGGCATCAGCAATTGCGTCAACGGAACCACTGCAATATTGGCCGGCAATCCGATGGTTGTGGCGCGGTGAAAGTAATATGCCATCGGCAATGCCAGTCCCATCTGCATAACTCCCGACACCAGAAACAATTCAAATGCATGCAGTGAAAACAGCGTTGCACCGCGAACCAACCGAAGCGCGCAAGGTTTTCCCAGAAAGCGCGCGAGCCGCCCCGCAATGAATCGAAGATCAGTGCGAAATTGTGCGGCGTGAGGAGGCAGGGAAGCGCCATAGTTGTCTGCTTCCCAATGGGCGAGCGCGCGGCGGTAAAAACCAGAGGTTCTCTCCACCAGCGGTAGCCCGATTGCGGCGACAATCAACACGCACAAAAACGTCATCTGAAAACTTGCCGTGAGCAATTGCCCTGGGTCGAACACCAGCAAGCCCAGAGCGGCCGCGCCCAGCGCGTTCACCATGCCGCGCTCGCGATAAAGCAGGCGGGTTCCAAGAAAGATGGCGCACATCAGCGTAGCGCGCCACACCGGAGCGCCCACCTCCGTGAGAAAGGCATATGCGATGCAGCCAAAGATCGTAAGAAAAGTCGCAGGAATTTCGCCCACCCGAGCCCGCCGCAGCGCCCAGAATGTAACGAAGGCTAGAATAGTCACGTTCATTCCGGAGACTACGAGAACGTGATAAGTCCCGGAGCGCTGAAAATCAACCCGCGTGTCACGATCGATGAATGCTTCCTCACCGATGACCATGGCGTTAATCAACGCCGCTTGTGGCGGCGGCCAAAGCTCATTCACCTTGCCGATGATGCTGGAGTGGATCCGCGTTCGTAAAAGCTCTACCCGGCTCCCGACGAATCCCGGCAGCACTTCCACATCTTCGGCCTTGCCCGATGCCAGAGTGCCAATGCCGTTCGAGGCAAGATAACTTTCATAATCGAATGCTCCGGGATTGCGGAAGTTACGCGGCATCTTGAGCTTGACTGGGAGCTGAATTCGTTCGCCATAGCGAAAAATTCGGGCCGAGGTCGAAGCGGAGCGTCCAACATCCCCTGAAGCATCCCGGCTGTAGAGGCTGAGCCGCACTCCCGAACGCGCGAGAGTGCGAGTGCCATCTTCAGCGACAATTTGCTCGCTCTCCACATCGAGCCTCTGCTCGAGCTCCCCGCCAGTTGTCTCCAGCAGTCTGCCTTCCCGGATCACGTGAGCGGTCATCGTCACTTCCGGGCCGTAGGCAAAGGCACGCAGTCCGTAATTGGAAATATTCCACAAACCTCTGAGCTGAATGTTAAGAGCAGCCGCAAAGAAGATGGCTCCCAGTGCTAATGCCATTCCAAGCCATCGCCGCCGACCGAGAAAAAACACGCCGAACGCGAGAAATGCGACCGCCGACCCGATCCACCACTCACTCGGACGCGCGGCGCGAGCGCCATAGATTATCCCCAAGGAATAGGCAACCGCAGCCCAAAGCATCGGCTGCCTAGTTGACCTCAGACGAAACTCAAAGGGAGATTGAGGAGCAGGATGAGGCGTGATCGATGGGAAGGGCGGCATTGATAGGCCGAAATCGACAGGGCATCAGCTTCGTATCAGGGCATCGCTTTTAGCGATGCCGTAGGTTCTCTGATCCAGACGCCCTTTAGGGCCTGGCAATGAAAGCCGAGTTTTTGAGCAGACTGTAAAGCCGTGAAGTGGACGAGTTTAGACCTGAAGTGACCTCGCCGCACCGTGCAGACTCCGAGCTAAACAACCAAACTGCCTGCCTGCCACCCGCGCCTCAACGCGCCAACTTCACCACGCTTTCCAGGTGGTAAGTCTGCGGGAACTGATCAACCAGATGGACCTCTTCCAGGTGATATCCCGCCGCCTGCAACGGCACTAAATCGCGAGCCAGCGTCGCCGGATCGCACGATACATAAGTTACGCGCGGCGCACCTACACCCGCGAGCAGATGCGCCACGCGCTCGCCCAGGCCGCCACGAGGCGGATCCACTACCACGAGGTCGGGTTTATGAAGCAGTTGGGGGAGGGATGCTCCACTCTCGACCCGGCTCTCGCCTGGGGTTCCCGTCAAGTATTGGTCAGTCTCAGCCTGCACTGCTTGGCTATTTACAGGCAGATTGTATTTGAGATCTTCCGCAGCCGTCGGTGACATCTCTACCGACACTAAGTGACGGATGTCACGTGCCAGGGCTGTGGAAAATAATCCCACCCCCGCATATAGATCGAGCGCGAATTCTCCTGACGCTCCGCTGGCTACAACATCAATGAGTTCGTCAGTCAGAAAGCGGTTGGTCTGGAAGAATGCGCCGGCGCTCACCCGGTAGGAGCTGTTACGTGTGCGGTAGGTCAATGCAGAAGCGCCCACCGTGACCATCAGCTCTCGCACGCCCTTCTGCCGCTCGCGAAACGCCACAACTCCCGCGATCTCCGTCATGGCGGCGCACAATTCTTCCGCCCAGCGCCGAACCGCGGCGCGTCTGGCCTCCGGAGCACACAATAACTCCACCAACAGCTCGCGATCTTCAGCGTCGGCGAAGAACTCAACCTCGTTCACACCCTCCACAACCTTTCCTGCCCGGCCGGCCTGCCACAGAGCCGCGAGCGCGCGATTGATAAGGGGCGAACTAATCAGGCATTCCTCCACCGGAAGCAACTCGTGAGACCCAAACTTGAAGTATCCCAGGGCGAATTCCGGCCTCGTCCGTACCTGCAGCCGTGATCGATTTCTATAGTTCCAGGGAGGCGAAGGGTGAGTCCGAATCTCGCTTTCGAGTTCAATCTTCGCGATCCGCCGCAGGTTCTCGCGCAAAATCTCCTTCTTGATTTCCAGTTGATGTTCGTAGGAAGCGTGCTGGTAGTGGCATCCCCCGCAGCGGCCGAAATAAGGGCAAGGCGGCGAAATGCGTTCCGGCGAGGGTTCCACCACGGCAGCGGCATGAGCGCGAGCGAAGCTTGGCTTATTTTCGGTTAACGTCGCTTCAATTTTTTCCCCGGCGAGCACGAACGGAATAAATACGGCCTTGCCGCGTCCGCGGCTATCGGCAGGAAGGCGAGCCAGTCCGTCTCCACCATAGATGAGCTTTTCGATTGCGAGGAGCAAGACTTGATTCTACGGCATAGAACGGTCTGGCACGGATCTCTCGCACGGATGCGGAGCACCCTCGCTGCGTTATGCTTCCGCTGCGTTATGCTTCCGAATAAATTGAGTAATTCGAGTTAGCTGCACTATCTGGAGCTTCCAAGCTGTCTTCGCCCGCGGTCTTTTCATGGCGGTCCAGAAGGCGATTCATTTCGCCAAGTATCGCCGAAAGTCTCTTTGGGTCGGTTTCCTGTTGCGCCATATGTTGCAGGCATTTCCAACCTTTGGGTTCGTTAAGCAATCCCATTGTGGTCATCCTCCTTCGGGAAAATAATAAATAATCCCCCACGGTTGCGGCTCACAATACAGCTGATCTTGTAGTGGGTATTCCCGTTTTGGGAAACAGGAGCCATCAATCGAGCGCTGTCTTATATGACAGTATGCCAACTTGCAAATCTACTGCTAAAACGTAGGCGCCGGCGCGTCTGAATTCGCCTACCAGCGAATTCCGCTGGCGCGGAACTATAGTGCCCTGCCCGCCGCTGCTCCCGAGGCCCAGGCCCACTGAAAATTAAAGCCGCCCAGGTGGCCAGTCACATCCACTACCTCCCCAATAAAGTACAAGCCCGGAACTCTGCGGCTTTCCATCGTCTTGGCCGAAAGCTCGTCTGTGTCGACCCCGCCCGCCGTGACTTCAGCTTTTGCCAAGCCCTCCGTACCCGTCGGGACAAGAGCCCAGCCATGCAAGTGGTTTTCCAGGTTGGCGAGTGCGGCGTTTGAAAAGCCAGTGGGTGCGTAAAAATCAAGCCAGCGGTCGGACAGCCGATGAGCCAAGAACTTCCGCAGCTCTGCCCGAACAGAACTTAAATTCCTCGCAACCGTGGCATCGCGAAATACTCCGGTGATTTTTTGTCCTGGGGCAAGATCGATCAGGATGGCTTCTGGATTTTTCCAGTAGGAAGAAATCTGCAAGATGGCTGGACCGCTCAGTCCGCGATGCGTGATCAGCATCTTCTCGCGGAAAGATTGTCCCGCACAGGAAGCAATCACCTCCGCCGAAACCCCCGCCAGGTCGCAGTAGCGGGAACAATCTTCCTGCCCGAGCGTTAACGGAACGAGCGCCGGACGCGGTTCCTGAACGCCAACCCCGAACTGCCGCGCCACATCGTAACCAAAAGAGCTTGCCCCCAACTTTGGAATGGAAAGGCCTCCGGTGGCGACCACGAGCGCGGCAGCGCGAAACTCCGTGTTTGCCGCACGCAGGACAAACTCATTCGTCCGCTCCACACGCTGAATATTTGTATTGAGAAAGACGCTAACCCCGGCGTCGCGGCATTCAGATTCGAGCATCCCGAGAATGTCGTGAGCGGAGCGGTCGCAGAAAAGCTGTCCCAAAGTTTTCTCGTGGTACGGAATGCCATGCTTTTCTACAAGCGCAATAAAATCCGCCGGAGTATATCGAGCCAATGCGGACTTGGCGAAATGAGGATTCGACGAAAGGAAATTCCCTGGCCCGCAATGCAGGTTGGTAAAATTGCACCGGCCGCCGCCGGAAATCAGGATTTTCTTTCCCAGTCGCTCGGCATGGTCCAGCACCGCAACCCGGCGGCCTCGCTTGCCGGCTTCCATGGCGCACATCAGTCCGGCCGCGCCGCCGCCGACAATGAGTGCATCGAAGCGATGGATCATGGTTGGCTGTTGGTTCGTTACATGTAGAACAAGCTCAGCCGCGGCAGGCCATATCTTTCCAGGAGCCGCTTGTGAACATATTGTTTGTGCAGTTGCTCGATTTGCGCCGCAGCCATGTTCCGGCGGTAAGGCAAAAGTTCTCGATCGGCTTGCGCTCGCACACCAACAACTTCTTCATCGGGAGTAGCCGTAAGCAGCGCGGCAAAAAGCTTCTCTTCTAAGACAGTCAGGTGGCGTTCCAGATCCTCCAGCCTTAGCGCAGAGTTTTTCTCAGCTTCCTGCGCCAACCGGCGCAGCGTAGCGGCACAATCTCGGGCAATCGCCTCAATTGAAATATTCTTCTCTTGCGGAAGATTAGCGCCTTCAAGCAGGTCCGCATTACGCCGCAAAAACCCAGCGATCACCTCCGGTTCGAAGCCTCGACCCGCGCTCGCCTTGCTCAACGGAGCTTCCCCACATGCGGCGCCCACAGTTGCTTCTTTCATATCTTCAGCCGCCGCTAATACTTCCTGCGAGCAATAAGCCAGGCTATTCACTTTCTTCGTTTTGGATTTTCGCTGATCGTAACGATCAAATGCCGCGTCGATCCCGCGCAAGGCAGCTTCCAGAGGAATGCCTGCATCTTTCCAGGTTTCAATCAACGCCCAATCCAGCGTGGTCAGCAACAGCCCTCCGCCGCGCCGGTGCAAGTACTGCTCCTCGATTTCGGTAAAGTAATGGAAGTAATTGGATTGTTCTTCCACGGCGGCTTAGCGAGTGGGACGCGGCTTCGGCGAATGCGATGCGGCTTCATTCCCGCTTTTTGGAGAAGCCTTCGAGGAGGCCTGAGCAGGTATCTTCGTCATAATATTGCGCTCCCAAATAATACGCAGCCCATCGAGCGTCAGAAGATCGTCAACCTTCTCAATGTACCTCGATCCCGTGCCAATCATCGAGCCGAGTCCGCCGGTGGCAATCACCTTCGTCTGCTTTCCCATCTCCTCGAGCAGTCGCTCCAGAATGCCATCCACCAGCCCCAGGTAACCGTAATAAAGCCCAGACTGTAAACTGCCCACCGTATTCGTCCCAATAACTCTCGCCGGCTTCCGGATCTCGACCCGCGGCAGTCGCGCCGTGCGCTGAAATAATGCATCAGCAGAAATGCCAATTCCCGGAGAGATCACTCCGCCGAGATATTCACCCTTCGCGGAAACGCAATCAAACGTTGTTGCCGTACCGAAGTCGACCACAATGCACGGCCCGCCATATTTATCGAATGCCGCTACCCCGTTCACAATCCTGTCCGCGCCCACTTCCGCCGGATTGTCATACTGCACCGGCATCCCGGTCTTCACACCGGGCTCGATAAATAGCGGCTTGGAATTGAAGTACCGTTCGCATACCTGCCGCAGCACTGGATCGAGTGGCGGGACCACGGATGAAATCACAATCCCATGAATCCCTGCAGCCTCAAGGCTGGCCATCGAGAATAAATTCCGGAACAAAACTCCATATTCGTCGACGGTGCTCCCTTGCCGTGTCGCCACGCGCCAGTTGGCCACCAGTCGCTCATAACGCGGAGCGCCATCCGAATCCCCTGCCGGATGCGCTTTCGCAGCCCGCGCGAAAACCCCCAGCACCGTATTCGTATTACCAACATCGAGCACAAAAAGCATAGCAATCTCAAGCAATCATTTCAGAGCCGGCAAAACGACCTACTACTTCCCCCTCACCGTTCCACTCAAAACTTTCTGCAATCCCTGCGCCGTGCGAACCTGCAAGAACCCACGTTCATCCAGCCCTTCGGTTGTCCCTTCAATGCTCGATCCGTTAACGCTCGATCCGTTCTCGTCAACGCGAACCTGTTTCCCTCGCACCCATGACGACTGCTCAGAAAACCGCCGGAGAATGGATTGCCGCGCATCCCCATCGTCCGTGAGCTGACGATATTCCCGTTCGAGCGATTTTAACAAAGCCGCTGTCAGCTCCACCCGCGACCACTCATTCCCCGTAATCATTCGCAGCGACGTCGCCTGCTCCTGCAATTCTTCCGGAAAATGTGTGTGGTTCACATTGATCCCGATTCCTACCACAATGTACCGCACGCGCGTCGCTTCCGCATTCATCTCGGTCAGTATGCCGCACACTTTTCTTCCCTGGACGATCCCATCGTTTGGCCACTTCAAATCCACCTGCGCGCGGGAATCGACTTGTTCGATCGCGGCACGCACCGCCAGTCCCGCCGCTAACGCCATTACCAGAACATCCCCAGGCGGCAACGCCGGGCGGAGCACCACCGAGCAATAAATCCCCATGGACTGCGCCGAGTTCCAGGTATGCGCCCCGCGTCCGCGTCCGGCAGTTTGTTCCTCGGCGAGAAAAACGCTGCCCTCCGGTGCACCTTTTGCCGCAGCCGCCATGGCCGCCGTATTTGTCGATCCAATCTTGTAAAAGTGATGAATCCGATGGTCAAAAATCGTCCCGCGAAGCAGCGGCCCAAGAATCTCAGGCAACAGCAAATCCGGAACCGACTTCAGTTGATACCCTGTCGCCGGATGTCCAGCAACCTCCACGCCGAGTCCGCGCAGTTGTTGAACCAATCGCCAGACCTCAGAGCGGTTGGAATGAATTTCCTCCGCAATCTTGGTCCCGCTCACCACTACCGTAGCGTGTTCCATCATCAGTCGCAGGATGCGCCCTAAACGCACATCGGCTGCGGGTTCCGAGGGTGCGGAAGCCCCGCTCGACCCACCTGATCGACTTGTCTCAGTATTCTTAATTCCGGAATTATGCGGGAGGGAACAGAAAAGCACAACCAACGCCGGCCTTAAACCGGCGCTACGCGCATGCTCATGTCGACTGCCTGTGGCGAGTGCGTCAACAGGCCGACGGAGATGAAATCCACGCCCGTCTCCGCGTAAGCGCGAACGTTTTCCAGCCGGATCCCTCCCGAGCACTCGATCGGCATAGGGCGCCCCAGCTTGGCACAGCGCTCAACCGCTCGCCGCACTTCCTCCGGAGGCATGTTGTCCAGCAATATCGCTTCCGCACCGTGTGTAATCGCGGCCTCCAGTTCTTCCATCGAACGCACTTCTATCTCAATGGGCTGCGAACCGCGCCGGTTGCGAACCGCGCTCTCCAGCGCCGGCACGATGCCTCCAGCCAGCGCAATGTGGTTGTTCTTGATCAGCACGCCGTCGGAAAGATCCAGCCGATGATTCTCGCCGCCTCCGCATCGCACCGCGTACTTATCGAGCACGCGCAATCCCGGAGCGGTCTTACGGGTATCGAGAATCCGCGCCTTGGTACCGGAAACTGCCTCCACAAACTTGCGTGTAGTCGTGGCAATGCCACTCATGCGCTGCACAAAATTAAGAATCACCCGCTCACAGGAGAGTAGTACCCGCGCATTGTGCCGGATCACCGCCACTGACTGCCCCTTGCGCAACCGTACGCCATCGAAAATTTCCGGATGCGTGGTCACTTCGTAGTGCGAAGTAACCGCCCCATCGAGCGCGGCGTAAACGTCCAGAATCCGGGCCACGCATCCAATCCCAGCCAAAACGCAATCCTGCTTGGCCAGGATGGTCGCCGAGGCGCGCTGGTTGGCATCAATGCAGGCATAGCTCGTCGCATCCCGCGTCGCTCGGTCTTCAAGCAGCGCATTCTCGATAATCGCTGTAATGCGTCGGTTGTTAAATTCCATACTCTCGAAACACTTCCCAAACTTTATAAGACAACCCGCCACGTTTTACGTACAGCCAAATTCTTTAACTTTGTTTCTTGACTTCTCAATCAACACGACAAGCTCCTGCGCCCGGCTGCGCAATCCTTCCACAACCTTCTCCGGAGCCTTCGCCAGGAATTGTTCATTGCTGAGTTGCCGTTGATTATTCACGAACTCCTTATCCATCTTCTCCAACTCTTTTTTCAGGCGATCGCATTCGGCGGCCACATCGATCTTTCTCTCGTATACAACCTGCACATCGAATCTTGCCGTGCTGCGCGTGCCCGCATGGTTCGCCAGCGAAGCGCCCGCGAACGTGATTTTATCCGCATTTGCCAGTCGTTCGACCGAGCCGCGATTCTCTTCGATCATGCTGCGGATTCCCGCTTCGAACGCAAAGATTTCCACCGGCACCTTCACCTTCGGCTCAACCTTTAACTCGGCGCGAAGATTTCTCACGTTCACAATCAGATCCTGCAGGATTGCCATCTCCGTTTCGGCGGCCAGATCAAACTGCCGCTCCTCGGCCTGCGGATATCCCGCCAACGCAATCGATTTCAATGGCGGCTGACCTTCATAAATCGCCTGCCAGATTTCTTCCGTGATAAACGGCATCACCGGGTGCAGCAGCCTTAAAGCTGCATCGAACAAATTCACCAGGTTGGAGCACGCGATACGAGCCTGCGTTTTGTCGGCACCTTCTTCGAAGCTCAGCCGTGGCTTAATCAGTTCTATATACCAGTCGCAGAATTCTCCCCAGAAAAAATCGTAAATGCGATTCGCGGCTTCATGAAAGCGGTAAGTTTCGAGCGCTTCGTTTACCTCAGCCGCCACGCGATTAAAACGAGAGAGAATCCAGCGGTCTTCCAAAGCGTCAACCATGAATCCAGAAATGCCTATCTGGCGAGTGCCCCCGCCGCCTGCGCGACTGGGACGCATCCCCGGCTCAACCCTGTCCACATTCATGAACATGAACCGCGCCGCATTCCAGATTTTATTGGCGAAGGCGCGATACCCCTCCGTGCGACTTTCACTAAAAGCAATGTCCGTCCCTGGCGCAGCCATCGCGGCTAAAGTAAAACGAGTTGCATCCGTTCCAAACCGCCCAATAATCTCCAGCGGATCGATCACATTTCCCTTGGTCTTCGACATCTTCTGCCGGTCCGCGTCGCGAACCAGCGCATGAATATAAACCTGGCGAAAGGGAACGCTGTCATTTTTCCCGTCATCGCCGCTCGCATGTTTGATCAAACGATCCTGTTGGTGACCATCCATAAAGTGGCAGCCAAACATGATCATGCGAGCCAGCCAGTAAAAAAGAATGTCGAAGCCGGTAATCAGCAGCGTGTTGGGATAAAAAACTGCCAGATCGCGCGTCTTCTCCGGCCAGCCGAGAGTTGTGAAGGGAAGCAGTCCCGAGGAAAACCAGGTGTCGAGCACGTCCGTATCCTGTTCAAGCTTCGATCCCGCGCATTTCGGACATTCCAGCGGCTCCTCGCGAGCCACGATGATTTCCCCGCAATCGCAACGCCACGCCGGAATACGATGCCCCCACCACAACTGCCGCGAAATGCACCAGTCGTGGATGTTGTTCATCCAGTTCAGATAAATCTGCTTGTAATTCTCAGGAGCAATCGTAATCTCGCCGCTCTCGACCGCCTTAATTGCTTTCTGCGCCAGCGGCTGGATTTTAATGAACCATTGCTCCGAAAGCCGCGGCTCAACCACCGTCCCGCAACGCTCGCACTTCCCCAGCGCGAGCGAATAATCCTTTTCCGCAACCAGAAATCCCTGCTCTTGCAGATCGGCCAGCAGGCGCTTGCGAGCTTCATACCGGTCCAATCCTGCATACGCGCCGGCGTTCGCATTCATGTGTGCGTGCTCATCCATCACATCGATCTGCGGAAGGTTGTGGCGCTTGCCCGCTTCAAAATCGTTGGCATCGTGCGCCGGCGTCACCTTCACCGCTCCTGTGCCGAACTCCGGCTGCGCTAGTTCATCGGTGATGATTGGAATCTCGCGCCCCATCAGCGGCAACAATACTTTCTTGCCGTGCAGGTGCGTATAACGCTCATCTCTCGCATTCACCGCAATCGCGGTATCGCCCAGCATCGTCTCCGGCCGCGTCGTCGCCACCGTAATAAATTCTGTAGGGACCGCCGCCCCCGGCTCTCCAACTACAGGATAACGAATCTCCCACAACTTCCCCGCAACCTCCTCATGCTTCACTTCCAAATCGGAGATCGCCGTCTCGCAGCGCGGGCACCAGTTCACAATGTATTTCCCGCGGTAGATCAGCCCTTCTTCATACAACCGGACAAACACTTCGCGCACCGCGCGCGAAAGATTTTCGTCCATCGTGAAGTACTCGCGGTCCCAATCCACGGACGCACCCAGCCGCTTCATCTGATCGAGAATCGCACCGCCATAAAGCTTTTTCCATTCCCACACGCGCTCAATAAATTTCTCGCGCCCCAGGTCGCGGCGCTTCTTGCCTTCTTTCGCGAGATCCCGCTCCACCATCATCTGCGTCGCGATCCCCGCATGGTCAGTCCCCGGCAGCCACAGTGTGATGAATCCCCGCATGCGATGCCAGCGCACAATAATGTCCATCTGCGTCTGGTTGAGCATGTGCCCCATGTGCAGCCGCCCGGTTACATTCGGAGGCGGCAACAGCAGCGTGAACACCGGCCGCGTCTCGCCCTCGGGCGGCGTGAGGACGGAGAAAAGTCTTTCTCTCACCCAATACTCCGCCCAGCGCGTTTCAATCGCGCCCGGCTCATAAGATTTCGGCAGTTCGTGCGGCATCTGGAATTAATTCGCGGTCAGCTCTTCCGAAAGCTCTAACAGAGGGCCACAGCGATCCCGGTTAGGGCGCGCTCGTTTTTCGCAGAGACTATGTCGAAAGACTGATGAACTTCGATCTTACAGGCCGAGGAAAAGAAGGGTCAAACGAGACAAGGGCCCAGAGGTGGCCGGTTCTGCCACAATCTACCCACGACTACAATCATTTCCAGCACCGAGTGGAACGGCGAAACGTGGGGTTATGTACGTGGGACGAAGACTTTGAAAGGAACGGTGCACTTCCATGAAACGCATGCTCCCCATTGGGTGCGTCTTTGCTCTGACTGCGGCCCTGATTGCGGTTTCGCAAGCGCAGACTATGCCTGGAGACGATCTGGCCTTCACGACTCCCTCGGTCAAAGGCTCGCTCGATGGTCCCCGCACCAGTATTTTCGTTACGCCCCGGGACTCCTGCAACCCGAACGATGTTCCTGACGCCATGGCCCGCGCGTTTCGTGACTATACCGGGACGGTTCACCTCTCAAGCGCGAGTTCGCAACTGTTCCAAAATCTCGGCCCGACTCTCGAGACGGTCAAGCACGGTTGCCAGGTTGCCTACAGCTCACAGAACGATACCAATCCGGCGGAGTTCAACGATCAGGTCTGGCTTGATTCTTTCTATACCTTGGACGGCAAAAACATCGCTGTGCTGGCACACACGGAGTATCACGGCTGGGCGATCAAGGGCGAGTGCAACATCCAGGGCAACAATCAGTACAGCGCGTGCGAATACGACTCGGACACTTTTCACTACTCGCGGGATGGCGGCTATCACTTCTACACGCCCAAGGTGCCGGAAAATTTCTTAGCCGGCTTCCCCTATAAGTATGAGATCGACGATGGTCCCATGGGCTACAGCGTCGACAGTAACATTGTGAAATATGGCGACTGGTTTTATGCCGTGGCCACGGACGATAACTGGCCTCCAAACTGTTCGGGCACAACCGGGCCGAACGCATGTCTGGTGCCCTACGGCGGCGCGCCGCTTCGGACCAAAGACGTTTTCGATCCGAGATCGTGGCGCGGCTGGAGCGGCAAGGATTTTTCGGTGACGTTCGTCGATCCCTATGCGGGCTCGGTGCAGAAGCCGGAAGAGCACGTCTATACCCCGGTTCTGTACATGGAATATGTGAATGCGATCAATATCTATCAGCCTTTGAATGTGGTGGTCGCCACGCTGTGGGATTATTGGGACAACACGTTAGGGCCACCCGGCATGTACCTTACGACCTCGACCGATCTAGTCCACTGGACCAAGCCGGCGCTGGTGGTCACGGTGAGCGAGCTGCTTTCTGAAGACCCTGAGGGGAGCTGGCTCTATGCGTACTTTTCGTTGCTTGATCCGGACGCCCCCGATCTCAACTTCTCAACCATCGGCGATCATCCGTACCTGTACTATGTGCGCCTGGATAACAACAACTCCCAGAATCGCGTGCTATTCCGCCGCCGGGTTTCGATCACGCCGACTGCAGCGGAATGAGTTCCAGGGCTGGGATCGAGTTGGATTAGGGGCTGGCCCAGCCTAAACGGACGGCGGGTCGCGGACCTTACTTCTTCTCCGCCATCTTTCGCGAAATCTCCGCCATCAGCTTGGGCCGGAGATCGGCCAGCACACTGTCCACAATGCTGGCCACGTCAGCGGCATTGTCAGCGTGGGTCGCAGCTTCCGAAGAAAAGGTCTCCGAAGAGATTGCCGAAGATGAGATCGTCGCGTCCTGCGGAGATTGCTCCGCCCCAGCAGCCACTGCCATCGCCGCAGGCTCGGCATTTTGCGGCGAAGCCATATCAAAATCCTGAGGTGCCGGCGGCGGCGTTTCCAATCTTGTTTCATTCGCATCGCGGATCTGTCGCCAGCTTGCCCAGGCCGCAGCCGCGGTTTTTACCGTTTCAGTCTCTGGCACCGGCTCAGTGTGCGGCGGATTTTCTATTTCGGGGGCAGTCAGATTGCTAATCGGAGTGCCATTCGATGCCGCGGCTTCCGCCACTACGCTTTCCGCCGCTGCTGTTTCGGCCACTACGCTCTCCGCCACCACGGCTTCCGCAACCGCGGTTTCCACTTGAGGTTTCTCTTCCGCAGACTGCGAAACCGAATCGCCCGATTGCTCCGCCAACTCGGTTTGTGGCGCTTCCAACGGCGCAGGTTCGAGCCGTGCGGGCTCGACTTGTGGCACTTCTTGATGCACTTCGGCCGAAGCCTCCGGAATACTCACAGACTCAGTTGGGCGAATGTTCTCCGATGGAAGCGCCGGCGCAGCCTCTGCCTGAACCGCTTGGTCAGTCGCGCCAGTAACCGCAGCAGACTCCGGTGCTTTCTCGCTCGCTTCGCTCATGGAAGAACTCTGCGGCGTTACACTTTCGTCCGGTTCCACGGCAATCAGCTCTCTCAATCCTTCCGGCGTGAATGCCGCGTAAACCTTCTGCATCTCCTGCTCGAGTGAAATGTTTGCCTCGTCGCCATCGAGAGCCACTCCCACGGCTACCCAGCGCGAATAGGCCGCACCAACGGCCGCAGCCATCGTCATGGGCAAGTCGTGCGCATCTTCTGTCTTGTTCGCATCCTCAGAAATGTTTGTCTCTGGGAGCGCGACGGCAACCGCCGGGCTTTGCGCCTGAGAATTTGCTTCCGCCTGCATCTCGGCATTTACCGGAACAGGCTCGCTCGAGATTTGTGACTGTGGAGAAGAGGCTAACTCCGCCGCAGAAGCTTCCGCCTGTTCCCTGGCCACATCCGCTGCCAGTTGTATTTGCGCGGAGGCCGCCGCAATGGCGGCAACTTCCTCCGCCGTAACATCGCTTGGAAGCCCTGGCGGCACCAGAGCCGCAACATCTACATTCGTGTCAACCTCTGCTGCATGCTGCTCCTGTTTCTCCGCAGCCTTTTCGGCCGGAGTTTCCACCACAGTGCGAAGGTCGCGGTTCATCGGATTGTAGATGGAGGCCTCATCCGCAACCTTTTCTTCCGCTTCTTTCTTTTCGGCAGGAAAACCAATGCGGCTCTTCCATCCATTCTCTTCGCTGGGTTTCTCGCTCCGGCTGCCGCGTGTGTTCTCCTCCACGGCGGCAATTGTGCGGGCAAAACGCCCGGTCTTGGCAGGCTCCGATCGGGGCACAACTTTGTCTTCCAGTTTGGAAAGAGCGCTGAGCAGTTCGCTGGCTTCGAACGGCTTGACGATATAACCTTCTGCCCGCACTCGCTGCGCTTCCTCGGGCTTGAACGGCTCCAACTTACCGACGGTCAGCAGAACCGGAATGCGCGCCGAATCCTGCGATTCTTTCAGCCGTTGGCAAACTTCCAGCCCGCTGTAGCCGGGCATGTAAACGTCGAGAATAACCAGGTCCGGCTTTAGTTCCGCGATCTTCTTTAAGGCGGCGGACCCGTTATTCACGGTCACTACCTCGTAACCCGCATCCGCGAGGATCTTGCGCCCCATGTTCTGGGCGGTCACGCTGTCGTCGGCGAGCAGTATTTTACGGGCCAAGATTTTCCTCTGATGAGGGGAGATAACGCGAAGGTAACCTGAGAGCGAAGGTAAGTCAATGATCCGACGGGAGGTTACCTGGTTACCGCCGTTCAGCGTCTACTGCGCGGGGCAGTTTCTGGTCCGATCTCGTCCAGTTCGATCCGGCTCCGCCCAATCCACCCGGCGGAAATCATAAATTAGAGCGATAGAATTTTCTTCAACCCCTTCTTTTTCTTCTTCTTGCTGCTCGAAATATCCTTGTCACTCGCCAGCGTGGAGCTGGAAGTTTCAGCCGCAGCACTGTTGCTGGAAGCTGCTTGGCCCTGTTGGATTTCATTCACCTGCACCGGAGGCGGTAGCGGCTGCGAACTTGCATCGGCAGTTTGTGCGTCCGCAGTGGGAGTCAATTCATTGGGGTCCGGTGCTCCGTTTGGCTTTGTGGCCGTTGCCTCCGCGGCGGGCTTTAGTTCGTTCGCGTCGGCTGCGGTGGAATTTGGCCGGGCAAATGGATCGGCACTCGCAGGCTGCGGCGCATCCGAGCGCGGCGCAGGTTCATTCTCACCAGGAGTTCCAGTCTTCAACGCTTCCACGCTCACGCTATGGTCCCCATTCGAAAGACCCATCGCGCGCCGCGCCGTTTCTCCAGCCTCCTGATTCGCTGCCACCGGCGTCGGGTCGACCAAAGATGGTTCGCCTACCTTCGCGGATTGCGCTGTGTCTGGTCCCTTCTTTACCACACTTATCAAACGATCAAGCGTGTCCGCCTCGCGGCGGCTATCTTCTTCTTTCTTGTTCTGCGCCACGGCCGCTCTGGTTGGCCGCGGGATCGGTTGATGCAACGCAGCCAACCGCCTCTTGGCATCCTCTTCACGGTCCATCAGCGGATACCGCGTAATGATCTGCGAATAAGCCGCGGACGCTTCCTTGGTGAGTTCCTCCACCATCTTCGCTTTGATCTCTTCCCCCACGCACCCCGGCTGCGGACTGGTTTTTACGCAAGTGGGCCGCGTGTGCATTTGTAGGATCTGGCCTTCGTAATCCTGCCCCAGCAAAAACAGAGCTTCATCAGCCTTGCTGTAAAGCGGATATTTCTCCATCAGCGTCTTGAACCGTGCAATCGACGCCGGGTAGGATTGCCGCAAATAATAGAACTTCGCAATGTCGAACTCGCGCTCCGCCAGCACTTCCTGAACTTCCAGAAGGCGCTCCTTGCCTTCTTTGACCAGCTTGGGATTATCCGGATACTGCATGATCAGATTCCGGTATTCTTCCTCCGCCCGTTGCGCGTGCGTGAAGTCCCGATCCGCTTTTTCCATCTGCTCGTACTGAATATTGGCGATCTTCAGCTGCGCTTCAGCCGCCTCCGGCATATTCGGAAAAAATGTTTCGAAGTCGCGGTATTCCTGCTCCGCCTGCGCCAGTGACGCCGTACCGCCCTCCGCATACCAGGAGTCGCCGACCGCCAGCTTGGCTCGCGCAATATATTCCGAGTCCGGATAAGTATTGATCAAGGTCTGCAGCGTGATGCGAGCCACGTCGAAGCGGTTGTGCTTCATCGCATCCATGGCTTTGTCGAACAGAACTTTGTCCGGCTGTTTCGAACCAACATTAGCCAATGGATTGACGGACTTCTTATTGGTGCATGCCGCCGTAAGCATCAGCAAAACGGACAGCGCTACAACGAATGAAGCTCTGCGTGACATAAGACCTCGAAGTATTTCTCATCTGGGACAGTCGCCCTCGGCTGTCCGCCGAGCGAAGCCCGGCAATTCGTCTCGGCACATCTGACAGGCGGTTAGACCTTCAGAAGCACCGCTTCCGTCGCTGCCTTTAGAAGCGCTTGCACGTTCTTGGTTGGATCGCCGCTGCCGAACACGGCGTTGCCCGCCACTAAAATTTCTGCCCCGGCCCTCACCACATCCGCCACAGTGTCATGGGCCACGCCGCCATCTACTTCGATGCGGTAACTCAGGTCCCGTTGGCTGCGAATCTCCGCTAACCGTCGCATTTTGTGCAGCACGCTAGGAATGAACTTCTGTCCGCCAAAACCCGGATTTACCGACATCACCAACACATAATCCACAATATCGAGCACTTCGGCCAGCGTATCAACTGGAGTAGCCGGGTTGATCACCACCCCAGCCAGACAGTTATGGCTCTTGATCAAGTGCAGCGTGCGGTTCAAGTGTCGGCAGACTTCCTGATGTACCGACATCCAATCCGCGCCCGCATCGGCAAACGCCGGAATGAATTCGTCCGGATTCTCGATCATCAAGTGGCAGTCCAGCGGCAGCTTTGTAACCTTCCGCAGCGACTTCACCACCGGCGGCCCAATCGTCAGGTTGGGGACGAAATGCCCATCCATAATATCTACATGGATGACACTTGCCCCGCCCTCGCACGCCGCGCGCACCTGTTCACCCAGACGGGCAAAGTCTGCCGAAAGAATCGAGGGTGCCAGTTCAATCACGTTGTCTCGGAACCTGGGATTTCCAAGGAAGCGGCTTCGGGAAATTCTAACACGCTGGCTGCTTGAGCGTGCGCTCTCGTCGCCTTCCAACTACCGCTTCATTTCTGGGATGGTGAAGCTTTTGATGCGGGCGCCGCATCGCCTTCGGTTTTCTTCAATTCCTGCTGCATGCGCTCCTGCCAATCACTCACATACTTGCTGATAATCGGTGTCGCAGCCTTCATGCCTTGCTGCATAACCGCCGGCAACTCCTCGAGAACCTTCTGGCCTACTGGCGAGGAATAGAACGTATTCATGGCCTGAATGTCGCCCTTGGTGAAATGCTGTTGGTAGGCGGGAATCATCGCCTGAGTGATTTCGTCCATCGGCATATTCTTCACCAGTTCGTCCATCTTCTTATTCATGCGCGCGTCGAAGTCAGAAGGGAGCGTGGTTCCGTCCTTGCGTACCTGGTCCTTCATCATCCGTTGCATAGCCTGGGACTGCATCTCCATCATTTTTTGCATCATGTCATGGGAGTGCATCGTGCGCAGGTAAAGAATCACGTCGTCCCTGCTGGCCGGCTCGTTATCTGTAGTTTGTGCTACAACCGTGGCGCCCAAGCCGACACACAGCACAGCGATCAGAAATGCTCTCATGCTGACCTCCAGTAACCGCCTCAGCGTATCCCAGTAACCCGGCTTAATCAATTCGGTTCTAGTCGATTCAATCCCCCAGAATCGCGCATGTTACCCTCGTCAAACATGTCCCCCGCTCAATTCACATCCGCTGCCTACGGCGTCGCTGCCGTCTTCGCCTGGGGCACGAGTGATTTTCTCGGGGGATACGCAACCCGCCGTGCCAATGCCTTTTTGTTGACGGTGTTCGTCAATATCGGCGGCCTTGTCTTAGTTGGCACGCTCGCCTCGGCAAGCCATGCCATTTTTCCGTCTCCAAGAAGCGCAGCATGGGTGCTGGCCGGTGGCATTTCAGGAGGTGCGGCGCTGGGCATTTTCTATCGCGCACTCTCGTCGGGAAGAATGGGACTCACCGCTCCGGTCGCAGCCGTGGTTGGCGCCGCTATTCCAACCGTCTTCTCTATGTTCACCGAAGGAATTCCTGGGCGAATTCCCTTGATGGGTTTTTTCTTCGCCGCGGTCGGGCTCTGGCTGATCACACGCGCCGAAGAAGGCACTTCCCCGGACGGCATCGGTCTGGCTTTACTAGCTGGCGTTGGTTTTGCCGGATTCTATCTCTGCGTGCGGCAGGCAGGCGACTGCTCTGCCTGGTGGATCGCAACTTTCACCCGAACCGGCGGATTGATCGTGACTGGAATGATCGTTTTGGCACAAAGAAAATTCAGCGACATCACCTCCGCTGGCGTGCGCTGGGGCCTATTCACCGGTTGCGTCGATTCTCTCGGCACCATCCTCTTCGTCCGAGCCAGCCAAACCGGCCGTCTCGATGAAGCTGTTGTAATTTCCTCTCTCTATCCGGCAGTCACCGTGTTGCTGGCTCGTGTGTTTCTGCAAGAACATTTCACCCGTTGGAGATTTGTTGGGTTGCTGGCTGCCTTGGCGGCCGTGCCGATGATTGCGTCAGGCTAGGCGGGACTCATTCCATTTCCTGGAATCTGGAACACGAAGATGCCGCTAATTGAAATTCGAAACCTAACTAAAATTTACTCGCAGGGAAAGAACGAAGTCCGCGCCGTCGACGGCGTCTCGCTCGATATTTTCCCCGGCGAAACCCTCGGCCTGGTTGGCGAGTCCGGTTCGGGGAAGAGCACGCTCGGCCGCTTGATCTTGCGCCTGGTTGAGCCGACCTCCGGCACCATCCGCTTCGAAGATTGTGATCTGCTTGCCGCCGGTTCTCGAGAGATGCGCCGCCTGCGCCGCGACATGCAGATCATCTTTCAGGACCCCTTCGCTTCGCTCGATCCCCGTTTCCGCGTCGAGGACATCATTTCCGAGCCGCTGATTATTCATGGACGTGGAAGCGCAACAGAGACGGGAAGCTCTCGCCGTCGCCGCGTCATCGAACTGCTCCGAGCCGTCGGCCTCGACGAATCCATCCTTCGCCGTTTCCCCCACGAATTTAGCGGAGGCCAACGCCAGCGTATCGGCATTGCCCGCGCTCTGGCCCTGCACCCCAAATTCATCGTCGCCGACGAACCGGTCTCCGCTCTCGACGTCAGCGTGGGCGCCCAAATCGTAAACCTCCTCGCTCAACTTCAGCGTGACTTTGGCCTGACTTATCTTTTTATCTCGCACTCCATGCCGGTGGTACGTTATCTCTCGACTCGCATTGCCGTAATGTACCGCGGCAAAATTGTCGAGATAGGATCAACCGAACAAATCACCGAAGACCCGCAGCATCCTTATACCAAGAGCCTTCTCGCAGCTACTCCGCAATTGGCAGTATAAGCAACCGTATAAACAACCATGGAGCGACAGCCGCCTCGGCTGTCCAACGAGCGAAAGCGAGGCGCACCCCGGAATTAAACCGACCCCCTATACTTGCCCCATGTGCTTAAATCGGCCCAGCCGTACACGCGACCTCACCGAACTTGTTCTTGGCTACGCCTTAATCGTCGGCATTATTTGGAGTCCGGAGCACTTGCAACGCATTTTGTCTCCCATCGCGTTTGTACTCACGCTGCTGGTGGTGTTGGTTCGCGGCAAGAGTCACAACGAATTAGGCCTGGGCTGGCGCGGCTTCGTTTCCTCGCTCTGGATCATGCCCGCGGCCTTCGCGCTCTCCGCCGCAAGTATGTTTCTCGCGGCAAAAGTTGGCACGTTGCATCCACTCTACAAAGGCGATCTCCAGCACATTACCGGCTACGTGCTCTGGACCATTTACCAGCAATTTTTGTTGCAGGATTTTTTTATGGACCGCGTGCTGCGTTTGGTGTCGAGCGAACCGGCTGCGATCACCCTCGCCGGCGCGTTATTCGCAGCAGCTCATCTCCCCAATCTCGTGCTGACCGTCGCCACGCTGGTGTGGGGCATCGTCTCTTGCGCTCTCTTCCGCCGCTATCGCAATCTCTGGATGCTCGGCCTGGCGCAGGGCCTGCTCGGCCTATGCATTGCGATATGTGTTCCGGACAGCCTTATTCATCACATGCGCGTTGGCCTGGGTTTTTTGCGATATCAATCTACAGCTCACTGAACATGATGTCATTGAACATGAGGTAATCCTGGACGCGAATCCCGGCGCCGGGTTCACGCTACTTCCCGGTGCGAATATAACTATTCTGGAATACCGTTGTACAAACACTATCCGTGCCTCCCGAGTACACGTAAGTCGTCGTTGCCAGGAAGGAATCCGCGTCGACAAAAGTCCAATCCGTTGAGAAGGTCCACTTGCCTTTCCTCCCACTGGGATAAATCGTCGACGTGTAATCTCCTGACCATGTATCAATGCCGGTCGCAGGAGTGGTCGGAAAATCCAATTCCTGAATCTCATTGCCGTTCGCACCGTTGATCGAATGCCGCTCCACTGCTCCGCTCTTCGCCGGTCCCGGATAATAGAAATAACTCGATAGGTATGCCCCTTGTGGAGCACCACACGACCCTCCGTTAGTCGCTGTGGCGGAAACCACATAGCTTGAAACGCTGTAAATGCCGGCCACGGGCTGTACCGTGGCGCCATTCGCCATAACCGGAATAGCCAATGCCGCTAGTAAAATCAAACTCGCAAACAATTTTGCCGAAGCAAACTTTGTCATAGCTCCTCCTTTGAGAATCATTACCCGGGGGCCCATCCCATCTCGTACCGTTGCCGCCATCGGGTGGGGAGTCGAAGAAGGTTTGCAGAATTCGGCTTCGACCGGCGTGTGAACCAGCCAGGCTGGGACAAAATCCTATCTCTAGGATCGTGGCTGGTCAATAAATACTCGCCGATTTCACGAACCGTTCAAGGTCGCAATTCCAACCCTAAAACCAAAGTCCCCACAACCAATCCACGCTTGTATGAGTGATTGTCGAGGCCGGCACGCGCCGGTCCTTACGCCATCCCCGTCCGTAGAAAATGCCGGCAATAGTCGCCAGCACAACATAACGCCAGTTGAAATGGGCCGACCGCTTATTGAAGTGCGATAGCCCAAACAGAATCGATGCAATCACCAACGCTGCGTGCCGTCCCACTCGCCGCTCCAGCAAATTCTGCACCCATCCGCGAAAGAATAATTCTTCTGGCAGAGCCGTAAAGAGAAATATAAGTATCCAGCGCAACACCGCGCCGCCAATCGCCGGCAAGTTCCGGTGCGGATGGATAAATCCCAGAGCGATCCCCAATACGATCACCACCGGTGCGAAAAAAACCAGTTCCCGCAGCCCGGTTTTCCAATCGCTCCATTGCAAATGAAAATCAAATCCCGTTCCTGTCAGTTGCCGGATCGCTAGAAATCCATACAACCCTGCGTCCACCAGAAACAAGTCGTTCAAAGCTCGTAGTCCACTCGGCCATGCGCCTTCAAACCAGCGCAGGTCGACCGCCAACCCCACCACCAGTAGAATGAAAGCATCGCGCCAATCGCCGCGCTGCTCTGGATCAACCCTCGCCGCCCGCATCAGCAGCCCGGCAATGGCCACCGGCAGTACCGCGTAAAGAGCAAACCAGCTCCACTGGAATATATGAGCCGAGAGTGACACGATTAAGTAAGGCAAGACGAACAGCGCGGGAAAACTCACGCGCAAGACCATAGGCCATTTGCCAACGACCCGCGCAATGCGCTCCGCAGCAAAGGCGAACGCAACCGCTGGAATGACTTCAACCGCCATCGCCGCGATCGCAACTAAAGTCACATTCTGCATCGCCTTATCTTAAACTTGCGCTGCTCTTGATCTTCGTTTCCAATTCGCTTGTATCGCTGCTTGCTCCAGTCTAAAATTCCACACTACTGCCCAGGAGATACCAATGGCCGCCGCTCCTCTGCCACCCGTCGCCGCATCCATTCCTGCCCCCGATTCCGCTCCGCTTTCCGAAGGCGCTCGCGTCATCAATACCTTTATCGCTCCCTCGAAAACCTTTAGCGACCTTCACCGCAATGCGAACTGGTGGGCTCCGTGGCTTCTAATCTCCATATTCGCGCTGCTCTTCGTCTATGCCATGGACCGCCAAGTCACCTTCGATCAGATTACCCGGAACGAAATAGCCCGTTCTCCACGCGCTGATCAGTTCGATAAACTGCCCGCCGAGCAGCAGGCCAAGCAGGTCCGCTTCACTACTAACCTTATTCGTTACTTGTCCTACGGAATTCCGGTGACCATTCTGTTTTACTTTGCGATCACTAGCCTGGCGCTGTGGGTGACTTTCAAAATTGCCGGCGCGACTGTCGCCTTCAAGACCGCGTATGCGATTGTTTTTTATGCGGCATTGCCAGGTGTGATCGGGTCACTGTTAGGGGCAATCGCGATGTTCGCAGGAGTGAATCCGGAAGGTTTCAACGTGAACAATCCGGTCGCCACCAATCCCGCGTACTTCATGGATCCGACAACCAGCAAATTTCTCTACGGGATGGCTTCCGCGCTTGACGTCATCTCCATCTGGACCATCGTGCTACTGGGGATCGGATTCTCTACCAACAGCAAAGTGAAACGTTCCACCGCGATCATCATCGTTGCTGCATGGTATCTTTTCTGGAAACTGGGCGCAGCGGCATTGGCTGCCCGCTCCTAAACAGTTCGCGGTTCGGCCCGCGAACATTAGAATTTAGGTAGCTGCCGATCAGCATGGCTTTTGCAAAATGCTAATCCGATCGTTAACCAAGTCGTAAGGAGACTTATGAATCGCATTCTGGTCACGTTTATCTTCGCTTGTGCCTGCGCCAGCCCCGGCTGGTCTCAGGCTGGTTCTTCCGCTATGGCTCCCGCGGCACAAGCCTCGGCACCAATCAAAGATCCGGTCACTACGTCGCTGCGCATGCTTTTGCCGCGCTCACGAAATAATATCCTCGGCGCCATCAGTGCCATGCCTGCCGACAAATTCAGCTACAAGCCAACGCCGGAGCAAATTACCTTTGGCCATCTCGTAGTCCACATCACGGAGTCGAACAACGGAGGCTGCGCCCACGCCGCCGATATTGCGCCGCCCAAGATCGATGAACTCAAAGACACCGATCCCAAAGACAAGCTGCTGGCCGCTGCAACCGCTTCCTTCGATTTCTGCTCGGAAGCGCTGACCAAAATGGACGACTCCAAACTCGGCGACGAAGTAGAGTTGTTTGGCGGGCACAAATTTCCCCGCGCCATGGCCGCGCTTGGCTTGGCCAGCGGATGGGCCGACCACTACGCTGCTGCCGCGCAATATCTGCGTTTGAATGGAATTTTGCCGCCTTCAGCGCAGCCCAAGAAGTAGAAGTAAAGGAGTAGTGCTTACTTAATCTGCACCAGTTCTCCCGCAGCCGATGCCTCTGGTATTGGTTGCGCGGGGTGTTGCGGTGCGCGCCACGAATCGAAGATCGAAACCTGATGCACGCACGACACTGTGCAGTGTGGCGCGCATCCTTTTTCGGTCAAATATTCTCGGCGCAAATCGTCACGCGTATAAGTCGCGAGCGGAACTCCCGGATAACCACGCTGCTGCGAGCAGTAGTGGACTAGTCCGTCTTCGCAAATATAGAGGTATCGTGCCCCCGCCCGGCAGCGCCAATCGTTCGGCAGACCTTGCGCAATGTTGTCTTGAAACGCATTGATGCGCGTAAAGCTGCGCTTCTCCCACGATTTCATTTCGTCGTAAATGCGGCGCTCTTCGGCATTCAGCGGCTGCACCTGGCCGCTTCCGTCGTGAATAATACCGATAGTCGAGCTGAATCCCAATGCAACGGCGCGCTTGCCGATGGCCAGCGCATCCTGTGGATTCGCGACACCACCGCCCACCACCGAGTTTATGTTCACATGAAAGTCTGCATACTCGGCCAGCCATTGCAGCTTTTTGTCGAGAACCTTCAGGCTCTTCTTCGAAACTTCATCCGGATTCACGTTGTCGATCGAAATCTGCAGCCACTCCAGCCCCGCCCGATTCAGCCGCCGAATTCGATCGGCCACGAGCAGGTAGCCATTCGTGATCAGCCCCGCAATCATCCCATTTGCCCGGATGCGACGGATGACTTCGTCGAGATCGGGATGCAGCAACGGCTCACCGCCGGAAATCGTTACGATAGATGTTCCGAGTGCACCCAGCTTATCGATGCGGCGAAACATCTCTTCCGTCTCCACCGGCTTCGAGAAGTCGTCAAACTCATTGCAATAAGTGCAAGCCAGGTTGCACCGCCGCACCGGAATAATGTGCGCCAGAATAGGATGATCCGTCGAGGCCAGCGCGCGCGTTGCCATCGCTGCCCCGCGTAGGTCGCGGCGCAGCGCCTTAGCTCGCCGGCGCAGATTTGTCAGGGTAGAAGCCATACCTACCAACCATTACAGCATGGATGGGTCAGTAGTGTCAGGCGCGGGAACAGCGGGCGGAGCATTTAAGGGGGCGAATGGCACTTCATTGCACATGAGCGCGCCCTTTAATCCCAAGCGAAGTTTGTAATGTTCAACCGTCACCTGGCCGCAGCCGCATCAAACAAGTTCAAAAATTCCAATTTCTTCTCCGCCGGCAGGAACGACGCTTCAAATGAATTACGCGCCAACTCCCGCAAGTGCTCGTCCGTAAATCCAAAAACCTGTTGCGCCAGCTGATACTCACGCGCCAGCGAGGTTCCGAACATCGCCGGATCGTCGCTGTTCAGCGTAATCATTACTCCGTGATCAAAGTAATTTTTCGCTGGATGGTCGTTCAGGTTGGGGCACAGTCCCGTGCGCAAATTACTAGTCAGGCAAATCTCGACCGGAATCTGCCGCTGTGCCAACTCTTCCACCAGATCGGGATCATGAAACGCCGTCAGCCCATGGCCGATCCGCTCTGCATGCAAATTCAGCGCGCCCCACACCGATTCCGGAGGTCCCGTCTCGCCCGCGTGCGCCGTAAGCCGCATGCCATGACCCTCAGCCCACGCATAAGCCTCTCGAAAAAGCTCCGGCGGAGCCTTCTGCTCATCGCCGCCAATTCCAACTCCTACCACTTCGCGATCATGGTAGCGAACCGCCAGCTCAAAAACTTTGCGTGCGTCATCGATGCTGAACTGACGAACCGCATCGAAGATCCATAGCAGCGAGACTCCAAAATCGCGCGCCCCCCGCGCCCGTCCGCGGTCCAACCCTTCGAAGATGGCATCAAAATCCTGCTTGCGCCATAGGCATACCCCCACTGAAACATAAACCTCGGCATGGAGCACGTGCTCTTCTTTCAACCGCTGCATCAGCCGGTACGTGATGAGCTCATAATCCTCCGGCGTGCGCAGGTGCTCCGTAATATTTTTAAAGGAGAGCAGGAAGCCGGGAAAGTCGGAATACTTGTAAAGCTGGTCGATCTCCGAGCGCATCGGATGTTCGCCCCTACGCTGGCGAATCTCCAGCAGCGTCGCCGGTTCAATCGATCCCTCCAGATGCAGGTGCAACTCCGCCTTCGGCAAAAGCCGCACGAAACTGCTCGGTACTCGATCCAGCGCGGAAGACATCGCCTTTGATTGTAGATTCTAAGCGAAAGATTTGCGAGGAGCAGCCGGGAGGCCGCCTATTTCTTGGCGAACTCGCTCCGGTGTCGACTATAGAAAATGTAAATCAGCAGACCGAGTCCCAGCCAGATTACGAAGCGCAACCAGGTGATGATCGTCAGCCCGAACATCAGGCCGCCGCAAAAGACCACGGAGAGCAGTGGAAACCACGGGACGAACGGCACCCTGAACGCGCGTTTGCGATCGGGCTGCCTGCGGCGCAGGATAATCACCCCCAGCGAAACCAGAACGAAAGCAAACAACGTCCCGATGTTGGCCAGGTCGGCTGCATCTCCGATATCCACTAGGCCGGCCGGAATTCCGACGGCAAAACAGGCGATCCAGGTAGACCAATGCGGCGTCTTATATTTCGGATGTACCGCTGAGAACAGCTTTGGCAGCAATCCGTCGCGGGACATGGCGTACCAGATGCGCGCCTGCCCGTATTGAAACACGAGCAACGATGAGATCATGCCCGTCAGCGCCCCGATCACGATGACCGAGCGGAAGATCGGGTGTACGCCCAGATATTTCATCGCGTAGGCCACGGGCGCTTCCGCAGCTGCACCGGACACGAAGGTGGTGTACTTCATCATGCCGAGCAGGACGACGGCCACGCCGATATAAAGCACGGTGCAGACCACCAGCGACATGATGATGCCGAAGGGCAAATCTTTTTGCGGATTGCGCGATTCCTCGGCGGCGGTGGAAACGGAATCGAATCCAATATACGTAAAGAAAACAATCGCCCCTCCGGTGACGACTCCAGCGAAGCCCGAGGGCGCGAACGGCACCCAGTTCGCCGGCTTCACCAGCATTCCACCCACAACCAGGAAGGTCAGGATGGCGCCGATTTTCACCGTCACCATGATGTTATTAGTCTCCGCCGACTCTTTTACCCCGCGTACCAGTAGCAGCGTGAGGATAAAAACGATAAGGAAACCGGGAAGATTGAAGTAGGCGCCCGTCCATTGTCCGCCGGCCCACACCGGACTCGCCCACTTGTCGGGCAAGTTGAGGCCAAAGACTGCCAGTTGCGCTTTCGTATAGCCGGCAAAACCCACCGCGACTGCGACATTCGAGACTACATATTCGAGGATGAGATCCCAGCCGATGATCCAGGCAAAAATTTCGCCGAGCGTGGCGTAGGAGTAAGTGTAAGCGCTGCCCGCGATGGGTATCATCGAGGCCAGTTCGGCGTAGCACAAGCCGGCGAAACTACAGGCCACTGCGACCAGTAGGAATGAAATCGCAATCGATGGCCCGGCGGGCGGGCGCCCGTGCATGAGCGCCCCCGCCATGCTGCCGGTGCGCAGCAAATTCACGATTACGTCGAGCGCCTGCGCATGCAGGATGGATGGGGCCTGGAAATATTCTCCTGCGGCCGCGGTGCCGGTAAGGATGAAAATCCCCGAACCAATAATCGCGCCAATCCCCAGTGCAGTAAGCGACCATGGCCCCAGGGTTTTTTGCAGCCTCTGTCCTGGAGCTTCCGATTCGGCGATCAGCTTGTCAATCGACTTGCAGCAGAACAGCTGACTGTCGGAGGTGCGCACGGTGCCGGTCGGTTCCGTGGATGATTGTGCCAAGTGGTAGTGGTCTCCTCACCGCGAAGTCGGGCGTGGAGCGCCGTTCGATCATTGCCGTCAATCGGTAACAACTGACAAGCGAATCTTGACCAACCGGCGATCCACGCCCGCACTGCTGAACCCAGCCTTACCGCTTCGACTGGCCGCGAGCCAACTTCTTCACTTTGCGCTTCTTCGATCCGCGCGCATAATCCCGCGGCTTCTTGGGCTTCTCCGCTTTCGCCTTCTTGCGGGCGGTGCGCTTCGATTTCTTGCGTTCTTCCTTGCTCAACTCTGCTGTATTTGCCATGAATGCTTTCTTTGATCCTTATTGTGTTTAGTAACAAACTGCCGCTCAGCCGCGTTCCAGCTGCGCGTATTTCTCTACCAGCTTTTTCAATCCGAAGCGAGGAAATTGTACAGTAATCTTGGCTTCTTCGCCTTCTCCTTCTCGCTGGTAGACCGTTCCTTCGCCATATTTCGGATGACGAACCTTCTGCCCAGGCCGGAATCCGCGCTTGCCCGCGGGCTCTTCAAGCGGAACTTTCGGTATCGTAAATTTTTTACCGCGGCTGGCAAAAAACTCCGCAATGTTCTCGATCGAATTGTAGGGCTTGGCCGGTGCCGTAGTTTTTTGGCGGCTTGCCGGAGTGCCGCCGCCCTTCCAACTCGCACTTTGATCCTCGTCTTCGTAGGAGTAGTGCGATCCTGCGGCATCGTCGTGAACCGGCTCACGCCCCCCGGGTCGCGAATAGTTGCCGGTTCCCGCATAAGCTTTACCAACGTTTGCCGTACGCCGCGTTCCCAACTCTTCAATCAGCCCGGCCGGAACTTCCTCCAGAAATCGCGACGGAACGCTCGCCTCCGGCAGATCCGTGCCGTATCTTCTTCGGTACACGGCTCGCGACAGAATAAGCTGATCCATTGCGCGCGTCATGCCTACATAACAGAGCCGTCGCTCTTCTTCGATGTCGTCCGGCTGCAGCATCGTGCGCGAGTGCGGAAACAATCCCTCTTCCAGTCCACTCAAGAAGACCAGCGGAAACTCCAGTCCCTTAGCCGCATGCAGGCTCATCAGCGTAATCTGCGAGCGCTCGTCATAGTCATCCACGTCGCTGATCAGTGCCGCATGATCCAGAAACTGATCGAGTGATTCGCCCCGGTCGCGCGAATCCATGGCGGCATTCACCAACTCACGTAAATTTTCAATCCTTGAGAACGCTTCCGGCGTGTCTTCGGCTTCGAGAAGCTTGATATACCCGGTTCGGTCGATAAGGAACTTGAGAATATCGGCTGTGCTGACTACCGGTGCCGGAGATGCATCAGAGGCAACACTCGCAGCTTCAAGCGCAGCCACGTTGCCCTGTTCGTTGACTACGGATGACGGGAAGCTTGCGCTCGAGTCACCATCAACCCGCGATGCGCTCATGCCCGATGCGTCCTCGCCTTCATACGCTCCGCCGAAATCAAACGCAGCATTCTCGAACTCGTCAGGATCGAAAGCCGCCGCCTCATCCTCGTTTGTGGGCTCGCCTTCAATCTCCGCAGTCTCAGGCGCTAGCTCTGCGACCGCATTCTCTCCGGCACTATCCTCCAGCTTCTCGCCAAAATTGCCCGCCAAAATTGCCTGGCCATCCGCAATCAGTTGTTGGAAACTTTTCAACGCCGCCAGCGCGCGCTGCGGCAACAACTGCCGCCGAATCGCCTCTCCAGTCGCTCCCCACAACGACAGCCCAGTTTCCAGCGCCAGCCTCTCGATGATTTCAATCGTGCCTTTCCCAATTCCCCGCGTGGGCGTATTGATCACGCGCAGCAGCGAGATCGAGTCATCTGGATTCTGAATCACCTTCAGGTACGAGATCATGTCCTTGATCTCGGATCGCTCGTAAAAAGAAAATCCTCCCACCACTTTGTATTTCAAGCCGTACCGCCGCATCGCCTCTTCGAACAGCCGCGACTGTGAGTTGGTGCGATAAAGCACTGCCGCCCGCGGCGTCTCCCCGCGCTGTCCCGCCTCGCGCATATACTTCGTCACGTGGTCCGCGGCAAAAAGCGCCTCGTTTTCTCCATCCGGGGCTTCATAGTAGCCGATCTTCGTCCCGCCCTGGCGCGACGTCCAAAGATTTTTCCCCTTGCGCCGCAAATTATTCGCAACTACCGACGACGCAGCCTGCAAAATGTTCTGCGTAGAGCGGTAGTTTTGTTCCAGCCGGATAATCTTTGCCTCGGGAAAATCCTTCTCGAACTCCAGAATGTTGCGAATGTCCGCCCCGCGCCAGGAATAAATCGATTGATCTTCATCCCCCACCGCGCACACGTTATGCCGCTCACCCGCCAGCATGCGCATCAACTCATATTGCGGACGATTCGTATCCTGATATTCATCGATCAACAAATACTGAAATCTTCGGTTGTAATACTCGCGCACCTGTGCTGAAGTCTTGAGCAGCCGCGTGGCCTCAAGCAGCAGATCGTCGAAATCCAAAGCGTTGGCCTTACGCAGTTCTTTGCGATATTCCTCAAATAAATGCGCGATCTTCTCGGTCTTGGGATCGGCCGATTGCAGGTAAAGCTCCTGCGGATCGAGCATGTGATTCTTCGCCCATGAAATCCGCGATAGCACGGTGCGCGGCGTGAGCTGCTTATCGTCCAGCCCCAGCCTGCGCATGATGCCCTTCACCACCGACTGCATATCGCTCTCGTCATAGATGACGAATTTCTTCGTATGCCCAATCGGCAGCTGTCCCGGCGTAGCCGAAGGAATCTGCAAAGCTTCAATATCGCGCCGCAAAACCCGCACGCAGAAAGAATGAAAAGTGGAAATGACTGGCTTCGCAATGCTCAACCCGCCCACCAGTTTCTCGACCCGTTCGCCCATCTCGGCGGCGGCCTTGTTGGTGAACGTCATCGCCAAAATGGATTCCGGCATCACTCCCGCGTGCTCGATCAAATAAGCAATCCGGTAAGTGATAACGCGCGTCTTCCCGCTCCCCGCGCCGGCGAGGATCAGCACCGGCCCATCGACAGTTTCGACGGCCTCACGCTGCTGCGGATTTAATTGATCAAGAAAAGACAATGCGGAAGTGGCTCCGGAGCCGATAATTTAATTTTACAGGAGCGGTGCTGCAAGTGAGTGTCGGCGATTCGATATCTACAAAAGTAACTTGCGTGAGAATCAGCGCTGACTGTACTGAAATTATCGCAGGGTGCTTTGTTACCCAAATTAGATGGCCCCCGAGCAATCGGGGCCATCGCTTTTTCCATCTCGCTCCGCCTATACCCATGCCCCCATCAAATGCCCCAACCCTCCACGCACCTTCAGCCCATCCCTACGATCATGAAAATAGCGTGCATTGATTTGCTCGCCTTGCAGGAACTCGGTTCGGTGAAATCCCAGTCTCTTCAACTCTTCCTGCAACTTTACCGGATGAAAGAACAACTGAAACGGCTCTCCCGCCGCCGCTACGCGTCTCGCTAGCGCATCCAGCGCCATCTTCTGCCCGAAATTGAGCAACGACCGATCCATCGCGAAATCAAACACCACGCCGCTTCTTGCCGGCATCCTGGCAATAAAACTCAGCGTCGCCATGCAAGCTTCATGCGTCAGGTAGGGAGTAACTCCCAGCCAGGAAAAAAATGCCGGAGCCTTCGGGTCAAATCCGCCGTCTTTAAGCCCCGCATCTAGGGATCGCCGCTCGAAATCCATCGGCACAAAAGTCAACCAAGGCGGCGCTGGAATCACCGCCGCTTGCAACCGCGCCCGCTTCCACTCCTGGGTAGCAGGATGGTCCACCTCAAACACCCGCAACTGGGGATGCGAATTGCGGTAGGCGAAAGTATCGAGCCCCGCTCCGAGCACAACATACTGGCTAACCCCTTCAGCCACGGCTCGCGCCAGTTCGTCCTCCGCGTAGCGGCTTCGCGCCACCATGAAGGCGCGAAATGCCCTCGAAAATAAATGATGTTCTTTGGGATTAGTTCGGAGCTGCTCAGCGGCTTCGTGCCCAATAATTCGCAGAGCCAGCGGGTCGTCGAGAACCTTGGGATGGTCCAGCAGCTGATGCGCGGCCCTTCGCACCGCGACCCGTTGTGCCGTGCTGCTGAATTTACCCTCTTGCATCAGCCCAGCTCAACCCTGCACCCGCGGTGCCTTGCACTCTTCACACGGGCAAATCTCCCGCAACAATTTCCAGGAATAAATGCCCAGATCATGTTCATCGTTCCACGCAAACCGGATCGCATACTTGCCGATCCCTTCGGCAGAGAGAGGCCGCGCGGCGGCCTTGAACATCGGCAGCATGCCCGGCGCTAATTTTTCCGGTTCACCCGGCTCACGGCCAGCCTTCTCGCGCTCTTCATTACACATGGCGCATGGGCAAGCGTCGCGCAGATAGACAAAGGCGTAGTGGGAAATGTGGCCATCTTTCCACTCAATGTCCAAACCGCTTCCGGTGGTTAGATTCACTTTCACGGACTTGGGGTCCGTGGCCGCAGTGGGCGTCTGAAGCGGCGTCTGCATGGCTTCAGTATCGCATAGCGAACGTAGCCAGGCGTCTGCGCCAGGCTACTTGGTTGCAGATACTGCCGAAGTAGCCTTAGGACCGGTCGCCACTCCGACCGCTAATCCTCCAACCGCTCCTGCCAGAATACCCATCAACGCCAGCAGCAGAGTGCTCTCCATCAACGTCGAATTGCCGCGTTTTCTCATAACCCCTCGTCTCCGATGCTAGTTTACCTTGCCCCCGGGTTAAAGGCGAATTGTCGGGCGCAGCCCAAATCCGGTACAATAGTGGTTTCTACCACAAGCTTTGAGAGGATCTAGCAGTCATGGCCCAGGAATGTGAAATCTGCGGCAAGAAGCCGCAATCGGGAAACCGCATCAGCCACGCCCACAACGTTACCAAGCGCCGCTGGAACGTAAACTTGCGTCCGGTACACGCCCGCGTGGGTGCCACTACCAAACGCATGCGCGTTTGCACCTCGTGCATCCGCAGCGGCAAAGTAGTTAAAGCGTAAAACAGGTCTTAGGTTCTGGGTTTTGGGTTATAAGCCCAGCAATCCCTTTTCCCCGTTCTTCCCGAGGCCTGAAGACTAACACCTAGGACCGTCTCTACTGCACACCCAGCAGTTGAATGTCGAAGATAAGCGTCGCATTCGGCGGGATCGATCCGTCTGGCGTCCCGTCGGCTCCGTAGCCGAGAGCCGGTGGAATTCGCAGCTGCCGCTTGCCGCCAACCCTCATTCCGGTGACTCCTTCTTCCCATCCTCGGATCACTTCGCCGTTGCCGATCGTGAAATCAAAGGGCTTCCCCGCATCGACCGAGCTATCGAACTTCTTTCCACTTGCGAGCCAGCCCGTATAGTGCACGCGAACGTGGCTGCCTTCTTTAGCCTCCTCGCCATTTCCCACTCGAATATTCCAGTATTGCAAGCCGGACTCCGTCTTGACCCCCGTCCCGGTCACCTTGGTCGGCGCAGTTGTATTCGGAGTTTTTCTTGTAGTATTTTGCGCCGTCACCAGCCCCGTCGTGAGCGCAAAAAAGATGAATACTGTGGCGTACTTACTCATTCCAGGCTCCTCTTGCAACCCCACTAAAAACGATCCACTAACAACGATAGATGGTTAAAGGTATATGTAAGGTTTTATGCCTAGCCATCTCTCGTGCTCACTGGAGCTGATTTCGCTAGGCCAGCGCAATCACATCAATCTCCACCAGCACATCCTTCGGCAAACGCGCCACTTCCACGGTGGAGCGGGCTGGCGGTGCGACGCTGAAAAACTTGCCATACACCTCGTTCATGGCGGCGAAATCGCTCATGTTCTTAAGGAACACAGTGGAGCGCACAACTTTGCCCAATCCGCTCTCGGCCGCCTCCAGAATCTCCGACAAGTTGCGCAGAACTTGCTCCGTTTGGGCCGCCACATCTCCCGTGATCACCTGTTGCGTAGAAGGATCGATCGCCACCTGCCCCGAAACGAAGACGAACCCATTCGCCCGAATGGCCTGCGAGTACGGTCCAATGGCTTTAGGAGCATCGTCGGTAGAAATAATGTCGCGCATGGGATTCTCCGATGTGATAATGCAGATGAATGCGAGAGAAAGTCAAACTTGGCAGCTCGCCCGGACTCAAAAGAGCGTCGCGACGTCTGCCCTACTCGCATCGCCAAAACACCAGGTAGGTTGCACGATGACTTCTGGGGAACAATCAAACCGTGAGAACGATCCCCTCTGCGGGTCAGAACTTGGGAGTAACAGCGAACTCAGCGGCTCCGAAGACGAGGCTCGAAAAATTCGCCGCCTGCAATTGATGATCAGCATGGTTTCTTCTGTCATCAGTCAGGATCCCACGCTCACCATCGAGGAAGCCTCAGAGTTGGCCGCAGGCGCCAAGCGCGCCGCCCTCGCCATGTTTCCCGATAAAGAACTTGCCTACGACCTTCTTTATAAACCACGCCTGCAGCGGCTGATGCGCGAACGTTTCCGCCTGCAATAACCTGCCGATCACAGTCTATTCGTCTGCAACGGAATTCCGCAGCGTCCCCACGCCCTCGACACTCACCTCCATCACATCGCCCGCCACTACAGGTCCCACGCCAGCCGGAGTGCCGGTTGCGATCAGATCTCCCGGATAAAGCGTCATCGCCTGCGCGATGTGCCGGATCATCGTATCCAGCGGGAAGATGAAATCCCGCGTATTGCCCTGCTGCCGAACCTCGCCGTTGACGCGAGTCTCGACGCCTACTCCCGTCCACGGATCCAGTCCGTCCACCACCAGCGGTCCCACCGGGCAGAACGTATCAAACCCTTTGGCCCGGCTCCATTGTCCGTCTTTATTCTGCAAATCGCGCGCCGTCACATCGTTCACGCAGGTGTAGCCGAGAATATAAGCTCGGAGGTCCTCATCCTCGCCCGGCTGATGACACTTTTTCCCAATTACAACGCCCAATTCCCCTTCATAATCCACTCGCTGCGAAATCTTAGGCCGCTTCACTACTCCTCCGCGCGACAGCAATGCCGACGGCGCTTTCAAGAACAGTAGCGGTTCCTTGGGAACATCATGTCCCAGTTCCGCCGCGTGCTCCCGGTAATTGCGCCCCACGCAAACAATCTTGGAAGGCCGCACTGGCGGCAAGAGCGTGGCCTCTTCGAGCGGAATCGGATCGATTCGGCGTGTTCGCAGCCCTTCCACATCTCCGTTCGACTCTTCCGGGGCGGTTAGCAGTACTCTAAGGATCGCATCGTGACCGCCCGCAGACTCAACCATTCCATACTGGGCTTGGCCATTCCATTCAAAACGGCAATATCTCATCAAACTATCTAACCACGAGATTTCCGATTCGGCGACGTTTTTCCCTTAGAATTATTCGTCAACCCGCTACAGGGCGAATCAAGGCGCGTTCTCGCTCGCTTCTTCCGACCGTGCACTTTCATTGCCGCGTCGATCGACGGCGGATACTGAATAAAAATAGGTCTTTCCAGGCTCAACCCGTGTGTCCCGGAATGCCGGGGTTTGCACGGGCTCGGCGGTTAATTTTTCGAGCGGCGTGCTAATTTCATGCCTGTATACGTTGTAGCCTGCAATGTCCACATCTTTTCCCGGCGACCAAATCAAATCGATAAACGGCGACTGCCCCGGCCCCGAGAACACAGCTTGCAATCCCGAGGGAACTGCCGGCGGAAAGATGTCATTGGCGAATACTTTTACTTCGGGCGTGTCTTCGCCTTCTATTTCGATCGCACTCGTGCCCGGAACCTCAATCGCGCTCACTACAGTGCCACGGTAGAAATATGTTTGCTGCCACTCGAAGGTTTGATCCAGAAAGGAACCAGCGGCGGCCTCTTCGTTTGGAGGTATCGCCTCCGCGCACTCGGTGGCAGCAACGTCGGCGATTTTCGTGTACCGCACCTCCGATTCGAGCCTCCGGTAGATGCGAAACAGAAACTGAAGGTCTTTCAGGCTGACTGCATTGTGAGGACATCGCCATGAGACCAGCACTCCTGATGCCTCTGGGCGGGCCGCGAAATCCTCGAAGGGCGGTAGAGTCGGCACGAGCGGAACTCTTACTTGATTCGAAATCCCCGCTGCCCGGCCAGCCGCATTCTGCACCTCCACTGCATAAACGGCAAATCCCATGGGATTCTCCTGTTTAATTGCGGAGGGAGGAACATCGGTGAAAGTTGCTGCGAGTTTTTTGGTACTTGTCTTCATCGTGTTTTCAAAATCCGCAGGCGGCGCGACCGATCCAACGACTGGGGTACATTCTTTTTCTTTGATAGACGCGTCAAAACTCCGGCATATCTCGGTTTTTCCCAAATACCGCAACTTTTGGCGAACCGTTGTTCGCGAAGGGATGGTCCAGGTCAGCACCACGTTGTCGCCCTTGCGCGCTGCGCGCAGATCGGAGGGCGGCTTGGGCAATTCAAGCGAAGGCGGTTCGGGCGGCCCGATCGAGGCGCAACCGGTCCAGAACGAGGTGGCCATCGCCAGCAGCAAAGTCGCTCGGAAAGTGCTCATTCGTAGAGCAACAGACTACACCAGAGCACGAGATCGCTTTGTGACAATCTTCTTCTATCAACGTCGAATCGGGATAACTGAGCGCTTTACGGAAAAGTTTCTAAAACATCCTGAATAAAAGCCGCGGTTCCGGCCGAAACTTGGATCTCGATCTCCAATAGGCCGTTGAATGATCCCACGCTCGGAACAATGCCGGCTAGGCCGTTAACGTTGCTTGGAACCAGGCTCTGCGTAGCGCTCAGGATCGAAGGCATCCCTGTTTGAGTGGTCGTCGAGTCGCCCGTGACGATTGTGAACCCATCTCCCGACGGCCGCATCACCGTCGACTGAAAAAGAACACTTGCACCCAGCACCGGATTCGGCGGCGTAGAGGAATCGGTCACGCGTACGGTCAGGGGCTGAAACGTCTGTCCGGTGACAACTTGCACGCCGCCGGCTACCGGCTGCAAATTCATCAATCCCGCGGCAACCGCGTTCGCGTAGATGGTTTGGCAAGGCCCGGGTCCGGGTAAAACGCAGGCGCTCAGCTGGGCGTTGGAAGAAAAATTTGTCAGGCTGAGAGTCACCGTTGCATATCCCGCGCTGTTGGTCACTGCGGTCGAGGAACTCAGTGAAGCTGTGCCCTGATCCACGATAAAGTTTACCGTTACGCCGCTCTGCGGAGATCCGAGGCTCACCACCCGGGCCGTCAATGGCACGCTCACTGATGCTCCCTGAGCAATCCAAAGATAGGGCGCGGTGACTCCGATGCTCTGCGACGAAGAAGTTCCATTCAATGTGCCGGATACTGACTGCGTTGGGTTATAAACGCCGGGCGCAAGCATCGCCGTTATGGTTGCGACTCCGGCTGCCGTCGGCGTAACCCACGTGGAAGCGTTCCCGCCCTCGTCGGTGGTGGCCGAGCAACTCGAAACGCCACCGCAGGCAGACAACGTCGCGGCATTTGTACTGCTCCATCCGATCGTCGCGCCCCATACCGGAGTAATTCCGTCCGAAGTGACCACTCGCACGCTTACGGGATTTATCGCTTGGGTTCCAAGCGCTGCGGGAGGATTTGAGCCTTGCAACAAGAGCATTTCGTCGCTCGCCGCAGCCCCGTAGGTGAGAGCACCCGTCATCGTGGTGAACGCGCTGCTCACGGGATCGGTTATCGTGATCGTCTGTGGCCCATCAGTTTGGGCTGAAGCCGTTAGCAGAATGTGGCCCGAATCAGTGGCGATTGCTGGAACGTTCGTGTCGCCTACATCCACACTCAACCCCGGCGCAAGCCCTATTCCTTGCACCACAACCGCCCCTCCGCTCACCGGAACGCGTTGCGGAATCACCGAATCGCCATAGAGTACATGCGCGTGGTATTGATAATCGGGACGCCCGTCACCTCGCAGATCGGAAATACCGAGAATGAAGCTATTTGAGCGAAGAACCTGCGCGCTCAAAAGGTTCATGGCAAACGTTTCCGAGTTGAAGGGCAGGGATGTAAACGCCGGCGGAGGCGTACCTTGCCGATCACCTTGCGCCCAGATGCCCACCACCGGCTCGGCTTTGGATTCACTCGCCACGCCAGCTTCGTCGAGCGCCGTCACCGCCACCGAGAAAGTGCGGTTGGCCTGGGCGGACAGCAGGAAATAAGGCGCGTCACCATAGCCACTTAAAGATCCAACCCAATCTCCTGCCTCTGGAATAACCGCAGGAGCGCTCCATGTCTCGGATGCAGCCCAGGGTACCACGGCCTGTCCGCTGCCAGACATCTGAATATCTTGTTCGAACTCACCCCCCGCCGATACCGTGACAGTAATCGGCTCGAATGTCCCAGAGGGTGTCACCTGAGCGCCGCTATAAGGGTTTACTCCCGCCGACCACGCCTCGTTGAGCGCTTCGATCGAAAGCTGGTATTGCGCAGTGCTTGCCCCATTCGGAACTGGCAACCCGCCCAAGTCAAAAAATCCTTCCACCGTTTGAATGTTTGCCCCGAATTCGCTGTAGGCATTGCCGAGAGGATCGGTCCAGCCCGTTACCGGATTTCCTGCGTTTCCGCTAAATAGAAATCCAGAAACCGACGAAGCCGCATACTCGTGCGAGGGAAGGTTCGTCGACGGATCAATCCATCGCGCGAAAACATTCACTCCCTGCATGGGCTGTCCTGGACCTCCCAGATGATTGGAAAAGTAGACCGACCCGTAGACGCGCGCCGTGCTCGAAGGAGGCGTACTCAAGGGATACAGCCGCGACAGTGCCGCCATGTCATCCGCTGCCAGTTGGTAGGGGTTGGTATAACAGACGGTGATCGGCACGCAATTCACAGAATCCATGTAGTGCATTACCGGAAACCCAGCGAAGTCGTCTCCCGTGGGAGTAGGGTCGCCCGTAATCACATTCAAGTTGAGTTGCGACCATCCCATTCCCAGCACGCTTCCCAACACGCGAACTAGCCGGTATTCCACGTCGGTAAGCTGGGAAGTCTGCAACGCACACTGACCATTGATCACCACTAAAGCATGTGCAAAATTAGCCGTCACAACGAAGTTGTCTACACCTCCATAAACCGCGTTCCAGAAGCATTGGGTGGCGTCGCCCGCGCCTTCCCCAAGCAGGGCGTTCGTTACCGACCCGTCATAGTCATAGACAATCCCTACTGGGGTATTCGTGGCAGAAGGAGTGATGTCAGCCGGAGCAGTCACTATTCCGCTCGAATTCACCTCAATATTGCTTCCGTTTACATCTTCAGCCAGCTCTCCTGCTGCGTTCGCTACTACCGCTGCCGTCGAGACAGAGGTCCATTGCAGAAAAGAGTTCGCGACCAAGGCATTCGCCGCCGAGTTTGAAAGAATCGGGCTCAAGTTACCCTGATCCGTGTAGTAGTTGATCTGTCCTCCTGCCCAGATCAACGGTTGGCCCATCGTCAATGCGTTGAAATAGCTCGATCCCGCTACATATTCCGGTCCGCCAGCGTGCGTCAACCGGACGCAGCAAGACACTATGCCGATCACCATCGCCAGGCGCAACAAAAAGCGAATCATAGCTGTTCTCTGATATTGCCGCTCACTCACCTTCACCTCATTCCTCTACAACCGCTTTCCGCAACGCAAGGACAAACTCCGGATAAGAAATAAAATTTCTACCGCCCGCGGACCAATTCCTCTCTACAACTCCAGCGTTGAAGGGGTTCAGAACTACCCTCCCCGCCGGATCAATATCGAATCTCCCCCAGGGTCCGGCCACAGGACTCGTAAACCCCAACTTGCTCGGTGGAAATAAAAACAGCATCACTCGCTGCCCCACTCGATAGCGCTCGCCCCTTGCCCAAAGCCCCGCCCACTCATGGATTGTCAATTTTTGCCCCGCCGAGACGCCGCGAATGGCTCGCTCAATCTGAAAAGTGATCGCAGTGGAGGCCGCATCTCGACTCCCCGAGGAATCCGAGCGTCTCACCGCAATCACCCTGCCGGAAAAAATAACTCCGGCTGGCCTGGCGATTTGCGTTAAAGGACCCCGGTGCGGCAAAACTGGACTAAAAACAGGATTAAAACCTGGCGCCCTGGGCATCTCAGGCAGTCGCCAGCCTTCGTCGAACCCAAGACTAGGAGACTCCCACAAAGCTGGTGCCGCAACGGTGAGGCGATTCACGGTGCTCTGCGCCCGTGAGAGTAGCTGTACAACGAAGATAAGCAAGACTGCGGCGAGCAGACGCCGGCACATACTCCCGGTCATGGCAACCACCAGCGAACGAATGTCTGCTCAGAGGGTTTTTTGGGAAACCGAGGACATCCTAGATCTTGTTCACGAAATCAGACGGTGACGGATGTCACAACCGGCCTGTGGATTCTTCCTGTACCTTCCGGTCTGCGGAAGCCAAAACTCATTAAACGTCTCTTACGCCCTGCGTCGCACATACTCTCGCGCACTCAGGTTCGCCCCTGCCAGCAGCAGCAGCCCCGTAAGAAATGCCCAAAACATCATGCTTACGGAAATTGCGAACGGGCCATAGATTTCCGCAAAGTTTAGCCAGGGCAGGGCCAGTATGTATCCATATTTCAATGCCTCGGAAAGCAATCCCGTAATAATGGCCGTCGGCAGTACCGCCCGTGCCGGCACTTTCCCGTTGGGTAGCAGCCAGTAAATCAAAAAGAAGATGGCAATGCTCGCGCCAATGGCGAATAGTTTCATCATCAAAAATCCTGCCAGCCGGACCGTTTCACTCCCATGCCCGCGCAGCAGGAACTGCAGCAAAGGCACATCTCGCGCCGTCAGCGCCACCGAAAGCAGAGCGAGCACTCCGCACCCAAATGCCAGCCCCAACGAAACCGCCTGGTTTGCCAAATAAGAGCGATTATTCGGAAACTGCCAAATTCGGTTCAACGCAACCTCCAGCGGCAGAAATATGCCGGAAGAAGTCACCAACAGTATCAGCAGCGACAACACTTGCACCCGGTGCCGCGTATCCACCATGGCATTCAGGTTCCGGATCACGAATTCCTGCCCCGCCGGCAGGTAATCCCGCAATAGCTCCACCACCACGTCGTACATCACCCGCGAGTGAAATACCCACCGGATGAGCGTCATCAGCAGCACGAGAAACGGGAAAAACGACAGGATGGCGTTCGCCGCCACCGAAAATGCAAAAGTATGCACCTCGGTTCGCATCAAATACTTCGCCGTCGATACCACTCCCCCAGAGGGAGGCCGAGGCGGGGGTTCCTGGGAAGATCGGGAAGAAGATCGAGAAGAGGATCGAGACAACAATCCAGACGAGGCTGCCCCCTGTCCCGGTTCGCCGGAAGCGCTTTCCGGCCCGCTCCCCGCAGCTGTTTTTGGATCGCTCACTGGTGGCACAATCCTACCAAGACTCGCCCTTCCTGTCGGTATCCCGCCGTAAACCAAAGTTCCCAGTCAGCAGGCCTGTGCCTCCGGGTCCGCCAGCCCAGGCTGCCCTCGCCACCCCCTAAACCCAATTTTTCCTTTCCCACTTCTCTAATTCTGCTTGTCAAACGATTTAGTAGTGCTTATTATCGCGAGTGCTCATTTACCGGTGCATGCCGGCGTGAGTTATTAAACCAGGGTTGACGTCTTGAGTAGTGCCGTAGAATCCAGCATCGGTACGGGGCTCCGCAAGTTTGCGCCGCAATTTCTCTGCGTGGCGTTAGCCGAGGAGTCTTTTGCGTTGGGGCAAGTTCTACGGAACTTGGAAGCGCAGCCAACTCCACCGAATTTTCTCAAGGGGGCGTCTCGGGCAGCCGGGGCAACATGCGGGATATCCGGGGGAACATTCTAAGCGATTAGCGAAAGGAGTAATCAGTGAGAGAGAAGGGAACAGTCAAGTGGTTCAACGGGGCGAAGGGATACGGTTTCATCCAGCGCTCCACGGGCGAAGACGTTTTCGTGCATTTCTCCGCTATCCAGGAGAACGGCTACCGGTCGCTCAATGAGGGCGAGACCGTCGAGTTCGATCTGCTCAAAGGCCCGAAAGGCTTTCAAGCCGGCAACGTCGTCCGCGGATAACGCCTCAGTGTCGATTTCTCCCCTCCCGTTCCCAACGGGAGGGTTTTCCTATTCAGGCCTCTTTAGAAAATCGGGGTGGAAAACCCTCGGGGCGAAAAAAACCTTGGCGATGGAAAAACCCTGGGATGGAAAACCCTCGGGGTAAAAAGACCCTGGGGGTGCCCCACTTCTCGCCGCCTTTGCGAGAAGTGGGAATCTGGACTCTGGGGCGGAAACTCCTGTCCCTCGCTTTTGATCTCGATGTTGTTCTGCTACCTATCTCATAAATGGCTCGGGAAGGGCACGAACTTCAAGTCGTGCCGCTCTCGCCAATAAATGAAGCTGGCTTCAGCCCCTGAGAGGAAGACGCCGGCGCACTTCTTTCGCTTCATTATTAAGGTGGCTTCGAATGCCTTCGGCTTTTGGGTGGCGCAGCGGTTCACCGCACCGCCGCCGCCAGCACCACCGCTCCCATGTAGATCAGCGCGATCGCCCCACCCGGCTGCGTAGCCGTCGCCGGCAGCACGGGGAAGAAAAATCCCGCCGAAATCAAAATCGCCGCCAGCGGCACCCCGATCCGAACCATCCACACCAGCGGCGCGGGGAGAATCGCCGCGTCCGCAAGCACCTGGCAAACCAACGACAGAATCACAATCACCCCGGCATGCGCGTGCCCCGCGCGAAAGAAATTTTGCCGCAGAGGATTGTCCATATATCCGCTGCTCTTATCCACCAGCGACGTCAAAAGAAAATACCCACCATACTGAATCGTAGGAACGGTAATGAGAATGATCCCGGACATCAGTCTCGCCTCGCGAGTCATAAGCCTCCCCCGTGATTCCAATAGATTGCGCACCCACGCTGATAAGACGGACCTTCCCCCGCAACGGTTTCAAACTTTATTCGCACTCAAAAATGATTTTAGTAAGAAATCCCCAGCCCCCGAAGGCCCTGCGGGTGACCCATCCTTAGCCGCGTCCTTTGCGGCTAGGGTGGGGATTTTGACCTTGGCACCGCCGCGTGATCGTTTAGAAGAGGATTGAATTCTCCAGGTGATGAAATGAAGGCTGCCCGTGCCGTGATAGCACTTTAATCCATGGCATGAAGAAACTGTACCCACCAGTGCGAGGTCACGTGTGTGACGGATGAACGTTGGCCACGCCCATCTCTCAGATAGGCTGGATGCCCCACCCGTGCAGTTTCACGGGCGGGGTGCCGCGAACTTTCCTTGGGATGTTTGTCGGTCACAGCGATCGTCGCACGGGCGAAGAACCTTTATCCTTCACTTTTCCACACCACCTTGTGACATCCAACCTTGCCCGCACAATCTAAATCAGCAATCATGGTCGAGGCCGTGACGGTCCGCTCCCCAGCAACCCATCGCAACAAGAGCGTTGATTCCAAGGAACTTGATATCTAACTTCTTTGAAAGAGGCACCTTGCGGATAATTTTCCGCTAAAGCAGTGATCCTAAATACTTAAGCAAAAGGGGGAGGGGTGGGGATACCCCAAAATGAACGCGAATCACCGAGAATCGAGCCGCCGCCACCCGCTTCAACGGACCGCACCCAAAATTATTTCCGGAGGAAATCCACAGCGGGAACGGACTTTACCAAACGTTTATGGAAAGCGCTAGTGAGGGGTATATGCTGGGCAGGGAGACTGACCCATGGAACGACACGCGCACATTGCCAGCAACGGACAGATCACGGTCCCACACGAGAATTCGCAAGCTGCTCGGAGTGAAGCCGGGAGACGGTCTGGTCTTTGAAGGCGACGGCACCCGGACTCAGGTCCGGCCCGTAAAAAGCAGCAGCCCATTCGAAAAGTTTCGCGGCATCGGTAACGGCAGGGCGGGTTCCTGGCAGGAAGGCTGTGGTACGGGCGATCCGGGAGTTGCGCGGCCGTTGACGAAGAGCAATGTGTTTGCGCGTACGAAGCGCCGAAACGCTACCGCACTTCCACCGACACCAAATCCCCATCCGCAATTCCGCCGGGCTTGTAGTTGACTGATACCCTGCGGTCGCTCCACTGGCAGGAGAAGGTATCGGCGCCGATGACCAGCAGGGATTTGTAGTCCGCCGTGCGAAACTTCAGCACGGCTTCGCCCGAGGCCACGGTGAGCACCGCGACCGGCGACTGAGAGCAATCCACGCCGACCAGTTTGCCTTCGACGAACTTCGACACGCGCCGGTCTGCTGTTGAATTCTGTTTCGCTTGCGCCTCCGCCGCACGCTTGGCGGCATCCTGCTCCAGAACGTCGAACGGAGACGGCTGCGCAGAGAGCTTCGGAGCGTTGCCCAGCGTGGCCGAGAGTCCATATTTTTGCTCGCTGGCCAGCTTGCTCAGTTCTTCTTTGGCCTCTGCCGCAACCTGGGGATTGCTGCTGGTCTTTAATCGGCTCAGCAGTTCAGTCGCGGCGGTCCATCGCTTGTCGCCAACGTAAATCTGGGCCAGGTGATAAGTGTATTCCTGGTTTCGCGGACTCAGATTGATGGCCGCGCGCTCGGCTTGCATGGCCGCCGTCGATCCGCCACCAACCAGTCGAGCCATGGCCAGCAAATCATAAGCATCGGCAAACTGCGGATACCACTCAACCACGGCCCGCAGATCTTGCATCATGTTGGGCAGGCCCTGCATGTCGGTATGGTTTGCCCTGGAGACGCGATATTTCAGCACCGAAAGGTAATAGCGAATCCACATATCGCGCTGGCTCAGGCTGGCCGCATCGCTCAATTCTTCGGTGGTGGCGTCGAACTCGCCGCGTTGCAGGTGGTCCCAGGCCAGGGTGCGATGCGCAATCTCATTCCCGCCCGCCACCAGCGGAGTCGAATCGTCGCTGTCCTTATCGTCTTTCTGTTTCTTTTCTGTCTTGGCAGGATTCCTGGGAGAATTCTTGTCGGCGGTAGTTGTTGTTCCCGGAGGGTTCGCCAGTGGCAGCAAGTCCCTTAACGCCGCATCGCGCCGCTCGGGAATTCTGATCTTCATCTCGTCCACCGTGGCGCGGGCATCGTCGGCCAGAACCGTCTTGGCAGTGATTGTATTGTCATTCGGCTCTACCGGAACGGGGAACTGATACACCTGTGGTGTGTAGGCGGGAGCATTCGCCTGCTTCGAAGCATCGAGCGCGGTAAACAGGGGCGTAAGTGAACGGAAATAATCCTTCACCGCCTTGTCGAATTGTTCCGGAGTCATGCCGTAAGCTTTCTGCACCGCCTCCGGCACTGGAACGTGCTGGTTCTCTACCAGACCGAAATAGGTCCCGGTTTCGGGAAGCTTTTTCTCGTGCAGCAGGTAATGGATGGTGATCCAGGATTGCGCATAGAACAGCGTGTGGTGCGTGCCTTCGTTGTAATCGGAAGTGTCGTGCTTGATGGTAAGCAGGTCGGGCAGCGCCAGCCAAACCTGACCGCTCAGCAACTCGGTCAACGACTTCGGCGGATTGTGGGCCTCAGACTGATTGCCGATCAGATCGGTGGTAAAGAGATTGGTCAATTCCGGATCGCCGCCGATTTCATATTGCTTGTCATCGACGCGGATCGAACTGAAATATTCCGCCAGCCCTTCGTCGAACCATCCTTCGACCGGGGGATAGTTGTAGTTCAGCATCAGGTGGGCAAAGTCGTGAGCGACGGCGCGCCAGGATTCAGCTTCAAACAAGTTCAGCACAATAAAGTTCTGATCTGTCCCGGAAACGAAAAATCCCGGGGCGGTGATCGGCTGAAGTTGGCCGAACGCATCTTTCTGCAAAGGCGCGCTCTGGTAATAGTCCCGGTCATTCTTAAAGGCGAGGATGGTCAACGGCTCGGAATCATTCAGCCGATCCTTCATGAGTAGAGTGGCGAAGACCGCCCGCATCTGCTCAAAGCGCAGCGCCACTTCCCTGCCTTTTTTCTCGCCGGCGTCGGTGATCACGACGAAGTGCGTGGAGCGGATTTCCAGCCAGGGAGACTTTTCTTCGGTAGCGGCGAAGGAAGATGAGGAAGGTGAAGATAAGCTGAGGATCAAAGCCAGCGCGGAAATCGGGATGGAACTGCCGCGGGCCATGCGCATGCCGCCAAAGAACGCCACACACAAAATGCTAACACGGAGAGGATTCGAGGCGTCTGCTTACTGCGATAGTCCCATCTTCCGCAGAAACTCCGCGAAGCGCGGATCGGAGTGCAGAGAGTCGAGCGCTGGCAGCCGAACGGCGAACAGCAGCTCGCTGTCTCCATCCGCATAGGCTTTCTCCAGATACTGGAACGCCTGCTCTTTGTTGCCGGCAAGCGCTGAGGCAATGGCTATAGAGGCCGTGCGGTCCGCATCATCCATCGCCATTGCCATTGCCAGGTAGCCCTTGGCATCGGGAGTGGCGGTGACCGGTTTTGTAAGTATCTGCCGCATTTCGGATACCGCGTCGCCGAAGCGGCCCATGATGGCGTAAAGCTGGGAAAGTTTGTAATGCGCCGGAGTAAAATTAGGATCGCGGGCCAGCACCTTCTGAAATTCGGCCAGCGCCTCCGGGTAGCGCCGGGCCTGCGTCAGCATCAAAGCGTAATTGGAATTCACGATCGAGGACAGCGGATCGAGCGATAATGCGACGCGGTACTGTTCCAGCGCCTCTTCGGTCCGGTTTTGAGGAGCCAGGCAGCCGACTGCGTAAAAATAATGGGTACGGGCGCTGTTGGGGTTCAACTCCAGGGAGCGGCGAAATTCCGCTTCCGATTCGCTCCATTTCCAGAAGTTCGCCAGGGTGAATGCCCGCGCGGCATGCGCTTCAGCCAAACTGTCGTCCAGTGCTAGGGCTTTTCGTCCGGCCTCGTCGGCCAGCGATGATGCCTGTCTTGAGGTAATGGGAACGTAGCTTGGAGCGACGTTATAGGTGTCCGCAAGTCCCGCGTAGGCGAGCGCATAGTTTGGGTCGGCGGTGATCGCTTCGTGGAACAGTTCGATGCTTTTCTTAATCCCCTCAGGAGTGCGCCCGTACCAGGCCTGCCGCCCCTCCAGGTAGAGCCGATAGGCTTCGGGGCTGTTCGTACCTGCATTGCCCAGATTTTGCGGCAGCTTAGCAGAGTCTCCACGCCGCAGGCGGGTCGAGAGGTCGTGAGTGATCTCACCTTGCAACTGGGTAATCTCCGCCGCTTTGGTTTCATAATGCGAACCCCAGAGTTCGCTGCCGTCGGCAGTGTTGACCAGGTCAGTCTGCACTGCCATCTCATCGCCGTGTTGCGTAACCCTGCCCATGAGCACGGCACCGACCTGCAAAGTTTGCCCGATCTTCTGGGGGTCATCTTCCTTGCCTTTGAATTTGAATACGGTGCTGCGCGCCATTACTTTGAGATCGGGCAGTTGGGAGAGCGTGCCGATCAAGCTCTCGGTCAAGCCGTCGCTTAGATACTCGTTGTTGGGATCGGCGGTTGCATTGACAAAGGGCAGGACTGCGATCGAATTGATCTGCTGCGTCTGCGACTTTCCACGTACAAAGTACACTGTGGCCGCAATCAAAACGACAGTAAAGACAGCCGAGATGCTTGCGATCAATTTCCGGGAAGAACGGGCTGGCGCTGCCGCCGCAGGAATCGACGAAGAAGAGACGGCGCTTGCATCCACGGCCACGCCGCTGCCCGATCTGCCGGAATCGAAATCCCGTTTCAGCCGAGCCAGGTCGGTGCGCAGGTCGGCAGCCGACTGGTACCGCAGATTGCGGTCTTTTTCCAATGCCTTGTTGAGGATTCTTTCGAAATCAACCGGCAAGTCAGGATTCAGCCGCAAGGCGGAGGCTGGCGCCGAATCCAGAATGGATTTAAAAATCTCCGCCGAACTGCCGCCGCGAAAGGGCAGCGTGCCCGTGGTCATCTCGTAGAGCACGGCGCCGAAGGAAAACAGGTCGCTACGGGGGTCGAGTTCCTTGGCCCGCGCCTGCTCCGGCGACATGTAGGCGATGGTGCCGAGAGTGGATCCGGGGCTGGTCAGATGCGGTTCTACCGACGTCATGGTGTTCGCCGATGCGACCTGAGCGGAGGATGCGCCGGTTGTCGCAATCTTGGCCAGACCGAAATCCAGAATCTTGGCGTGGCCGCGCTTGGTCACGAAGAGGTTGGCCGGCTTAATGTCGCGATGAACAATTCCCTGCGCGTGCGCCGCGTCCAGGCCGTCGGCAATTTCGATTGCCAGTGAGAGAACAGTTTCGTTATCCAGGGGTTTGCCCGAAATCAGATGCTTGAGTGTCACGCCATCCAGAAACTCCATGGCGATGAAGGACTGCTCGCCGTGTTTGCCGATTTCATAAATGGTGCAGATATTGGGATGATTGAGCGCCGAAGCCGCTCGCGCCTCGCGCCGGAAACGTTCCAGCGCCTGCGGATCGCGGGACAATTCATCCGGCAGAAATTTCAGCGCGACGAAACGGCCAAGCTCGGTGTCTTCGGCTTTATAGACCACGCCCATGCCGCCGCCGCCCAGCTTTTCGACAATGCGGTAGTGCGAGATGGTCTGGTCGATCATGTTTGGTTCAACGTTTGGTAATTACGCTTGCTTAATTACGTATCGCCGGACTACTGACTGCCCGAACCTGCATTGCCGGAATCCGAATTGCCTTCGCGGAGCAGGACGACGTCGGCAATATCGTGCTCACGGATCACAGCCAGCGTCTTTCCATCGGGCGACCAGCGAAAGTCAGTAATCTTTTCGAAGTTGAAGTGGGTCAACTGGCGTCCGGGAGAGCCGTCGAGCGGTTGGAGCCAAAGATTCTCCGCCCCGTTCTCGCGGATGCTGTACGCCAGGACGTTCGTATCAGGGACGAGTTGAACGGATGGTATAAGGTTTTGACTTCCCACGAAGCGCGGATCAAGCTCCAGGATGCGGGGCTGCGAACTGCCGTCCAGGCTTGCGATGGCGAATTCGGAGGTTGCGTCATGCGTGACCGGGTCGGCAACGTCCACCACGTAACCGATTGACTTGCCATCGGCAGAAACGAAACTGATGGATTCGATGCCAAACTGGTTGGGGATGGCGGTGCGGGGCACGGCTTCGGCAGTGCCGCCCTCGATCGGAATCCGCTTCAGTGTACCCACGCCCGGGCGATCGACGTAGTACACCCACTTTCCGTCGGGGGAACACACTGGGTTGGAATCGAACCCTCCAAAAGTTAATTGCTGGGGGGCACCGTCGGCCCGAGCCCGCCAAATGTTGAAGGTTGAGATCCCGGCGTGGAACCACCAGGTGATCAGGACATAACGATCTCCGCAGGCTGAAAAGCCCCACATTGAGGCGTTCGCATCGGAAGCCAGGACGGAAGAATTGCGCCCATCCGCATCCATCCGCGTGATGCTGGGACTATCGCCAACCAGTAATTTTCCATCCGGCGTCCAATCGAGCAGTCGTGGATCGGCGATTTGCGAAAGGAGCTGGGGCTCAGGCGCATTCTTGGCTGGCGAAGAAACCTCGCCGCCAAGCGTGGCAAGCGTGTGGCTGGTCTTCAGTTGCACGCTGGAGGCACTTTTGCCGTCGGCGGAAACTGTGAGAGTGGTGTAGCGATTAGTATCGCGAGTAATCGGCCGCATCGCGCCCTTTTCCGAAAGCAGCCCGATTTGCACCCGTTCATAATTCGAGCCCTTCGGGGAAAACGTGGTTAATAGCCAGTGCCCGCCCGGCAGCCAGCTCAAGGCGGTCACATCGTGATCCTTGAGTTTTGCCAGGGTGGAAACCTTCTTGCTCCCCACATCGAGGCTCTCCACGTAGCTGAGCGCCTCCCCTCCGGAATCAAAAGCGTACGTGATCTGCTTGCCATCAGGAGACCAGCTGATACGCTGAGGATCCGCTCCCCGCGTCGAATGGGTGATCAACAGGACAGTTTCATCGCCGCCATCGACGTTAGCGGTGAGCACGCGGTACTTGCCCGGCTCCGGGTCGTTGGCACGAATATAGGCGATGCGCTTTCCGTCGGGAGAAAACGTAAGATTGGTATCCACATCGCGAGCCACAATCTTCGGATCGCCGCCCAGAACCGGGGCACGGTAAAAATCCCACTCCGTGCGCGAGTTGTTCACCGCCTTTTCGAAGTAGACGTAATTTCCGTCGGGAGCGAAGCAGAGATGGCGGTAGACCGCAGCCGAGGGCAGAACCGTCTGGGTATCGCTGCCCGTGGGTATGTTGCGCAGCCACAAGCTCTGCATCCCTCTATCGTTCTGCACGTGGAGGATGTATTTGCCGTCGGGCGAGATTGCCGCCAACTCCGCTTTCCCGGTGTTCGTGACCTGCGTCATGGTGAAATTCTGGAACGGTACCGGGCCGGAACGATTGAAGAACGTGTATACGCCAAAGCCTCCGGCTAAGATCAGTAATAACGCAACAACGCCGCCAATAATCGTTCCCGCGCGATGCTCGCGTACGACTGCGGTCACGCTGGAACTACCGGCACTCGCCGTAGCCACGGGAAGGGCTGGCGCGCTCGAAGCACTTGTTCCGCCAGAACCGGGTGCCGGAATCGTCTGACCATCGCCGACTGCAACGGCGTCTGAAGCGGCAGCGGTTCGCCCGGAACCGCTGTCACGCTGCAAGCGCTTCAGATCGCTGCGCATTTCGGAGGCGTGCTGATAACGCAGATCACGATCTTTTTCTAAAGCCTTGCCAATGATCTCCTCCAGCCGCGCGGGAACTTGTGGATTGAGCCGAACCGCTGGAATGGGCGCACGGTTCAGAATACCTTCGAAGATGATCGCCGACGTATCTCCTCGGAACGGAACGGCACCGGTTGCCATTTCATAGAGCACGGCACCGAAGGAGAATAAATCCGTACGGATATCGAGCGGCTTGCCCCGCGCCTGTTCGGGTGACATATAGGCGATGGTGCCGATGGCGGTCCCGGGGCTGGTAAGAAAATCGTCGCTCATTGCCGTGGGCCGGTTCATGGCCCCATCAGGATCGGCAGCCGCACCATCGCGCGTGGGAACCACTTTTGCGAGACCGAAATCGAGGATCTTCGCGTGGCCGCGCTTGGTCACGAAAATATTGGCGGGCTTGATGTCGCGATGGATGATGCCTTCGGCGTGGGCGGCGTCCAGCGCGTCCGCCATTTCGATGGCCAGTTGAAGCAGCAGGTCGGTTTCCATCGGCTGGCCGGCAATGCGATGCTTCAGCGTCACGCCGTCCAGATATTCCATGACCAGGAATGCCTGCCCGTTCTGCTCGTCAACCTCGTGGATGGTGCAGATGTTGGGATGGTTCAGCGCCGAGGCCGCGCGGGCTTCGCGCTGAAAGCGCTCCAGAGCCTGCGCATTCGAGGCAACTTCTTCCGGCAGAAACTTCAGAGCAACAAAGCGTCCAAGCTTGATGTCTTCCGCTTTATAGACCACGCCCATGCCGCCGCCGCCCAGTTTTTCAACAATGCGGTAGTGCGAAATGGTCTGGTCAATCACTGTTTTATTGTTGTCAACAGAGAAGAAATGCCGGAATCATAGGTCGATCCATCTTACGGAGGGTAACGTGGGGAGTCAACGAATCTGGGGTAAGTGATGGAGCTCCAAGTACAATTGGCAAAAACCGTTGACCACCAAGGTCACGAAGTTAAACGAAGGCGGAAAACGCCGTTTTCGTAACATTCCTCAAGATTGATAGAAGTCGGGACGGATTCGGCGTAAAGTTTCGTTTTGGCCTGTTTTCGGGTGGAGTTGATCAGGCACTCGATTCATTCTTGCTGGTCTGCACAACGTAGCAACGGAATCTTTAAACATTCGTCGGAGGAGACCATATGAAAAGATTTTGGTTGAACGTGGTTTTGCTTGCTGTGGTTGCATCGCCCGCTTTTGGGCAAGGTAAGGAACAGGATCGAGTCGAGAATGCTGGGAAAGTGATCAAGGAGATTATGGACATTCCCGATGATATTCCCCAGAGCGTGATTGACAAGGCTGATTGCGTCGTCGTACTACCTTCGGTCCTGAAGTTCGCAATCGGCATCGGAGGAAGCTACGGCCGGGGAGTGATGACTTGTCGGGGCGGGCAGGATTTCCAGGGTAAGTGGGGCCCGCCGACTATGATGGCGCTGGAAGGCGGGAGCTTTGGCTTGCAGTTGGGCGGCCAGGCAACCGACTTCGTGTTGCTGCTGATGAACCCTCGATCGGCCGCTAATATCCTCATCAGCAAGGTCAAGCTGGGAGGCGATGCCTCGGCCGCGGCAGGTCCAGTGGGACGGAACGCTTCGGCCGAAACCGACGCAACCATGCGGGCCGAGATCCTTTCATACTCTCGCGCTCGGGGGCTGTTTGCCGGAATCTCTCTCGCGGGATCGACCCTTCGTCCGGATAATGATGCTAACAAGAACTTGTACGGAAAAGAGGTGAGCGCGAAGGACATCGTGTTCAAACATGCAGTGCCAGCTCCTCCGTCCGCAAATTTATTGCTGGCTACGCTCAACAGAAAGTCTCCCACAAACAAATCGAAGAATTAACGGGCCAGGGCGTGGGACCGGCCAATAAACCATGGGAAACCATAAAGGACGCGACAAGACTTTTTTCGGGCTATTGCAGTTTGGCGCACTCCGCCCTGGCTTCTTTCAGGATGGGAATCTCAGGGTCGGCGTCTTTCCAGAGAGTAAGGAAGTCTTTGTAGGCGGCGAGTGCGCGGACGCCGGCGGCGTCGCGATCGGCTGGCGAGATTTGGTCTGAATTGTTCTCAGGTTTCGCCACCCCAGGTCTCGCCACCCCGGCGAGACTTGGGGCACTCAGACTTGATGTACCCAGACTTTTCGCCTCACACCAGGTATGCCTCTCCGCGAACCTACACATGATAGAGGCAGGAGATATTCAAGAGATCGATGTTGTAACATCGCCCGTTACACTCGTCGACCGGAGCGACGAGGTTTTGAGTGACATCGGCCCGCTACTTCAATCCCAGCCCGCCATTAAAATGCTGGATCACTCCGTAACATTCGCAGGCGGCGGCTTCCAGGCTCTTACGGTTTAGTATCTTTACCGTTCCTCGTAAGTTCTCAATCAGCCCGGCATGTTCCAACACCGCCGCCGCTAAGCTCACACTGGGTCTGCCAGTGCCCAGCATCTGCGCCAGAAATTCGTGCGTCAAAGGAAGCAGCTTGGAATCCACGCGATCCTGGCACATCAGCAGCCATCGCACCAGGCGCTGTTCGGTCTCATGCAGACGGTTGCAGGCGGCCAGTTGCGCCACCTGCATTCCTTGCACAAGAGCAAATCGGCTCAACTCCGCCCGCAATACTGGCGCCTGCAACAGCACGCTCTGAAACAACTCCGAGCGTACGCGCACTCCATTGCCCGACATTTGCATGATGGCGCGAAACATTTCCCTCCGCAGCCCCACGGTCAACGACATCCCGACCATGCCTTCTCGGCCTACGATGCCGACTTCAACGCTCCGCCCGTCTCCGCTCAGGGCGACCAGCGAAGTCATGCCTTCGTTCAGGAAATATGTGTATTCAAGTTTCTCGCCGGGCTCGTGCAGGATCAGGTGCTGCGGAAGATCCACTGGCTCCAGATGAGGGCGCAGCAGGTGATACTCCTCATCCGTTAACGACAGCAGAATCACGTTGCTTACCGCCTTGCCTTCGCCATCGGACCGGGCACCCGGCTGCAAGGTAGTCAATTTGATCCGTTTTGTGGTCTTTCGAATGATAGCGTTTCCTTCGAATAAGACTTCTTCTTCCTCTGCGGAGGGCCACATACAATCAGTTGGATGCGGAGAGCCAGAGGCGCACTCCTACCCTAAGCCTGTATTCATGGCTGATATCTGCTGTATTTTCGGGGAAAAACTGAGGGCGAATTTACGGAGAATAAGCTCTTTCAGTTCTCCACGGAATATGTGAAATATGGCGTTACGCCATTGGCTTTCTAGCATGAACCTTGCGATCTACTTCATTAACTAGATTTAGTTTTCTTGTCGTGCGGCGCTTCATGGTCCAGCCGCTGCTGCTTTGCGTCCAGGAGAAGATTTAACTCATTCACGAGCTCCATGAATCTGGTGCGGTCCTTTTCCTCGGCAATGAGCGCGCACAGTTCTCGAACGCGGTCATTTTCCGCTTTGTTCATGGGCGAAGACGGAGTATTACAACTTCCAGGAAGTGTGTATGTTCGATGTCGAACAATGCGGCGTCAGGTGTCTAGGGAGGTAGCGTGCCCGGCTGCGGGCTTGAAAGCCGGGGATATTGCCGGCCCTCTTCTGGATCTGGGAGTAAGATCTTAATCGCCGCTGGCGTGGTTTTGCGTGGGTACCAGAACCAGTTGCGGTCTGGTTTCCAGGGGTTTCGGACGTGAGCTACGCCCGCAAGCCTCCAGGATCCCAATCACCGCCGCGTAGGCGGCGACTACGCCAATTCCAACCGAGGCGACCACGGTAAAGCAGAGAATCAGAGGCATGAAGAGCGAAATCACGGTCAACCACCCTTTTCAGGTTCGTGTAATGTATAAAAGCAAATCTTGTTAAAGCAATCTCGAGATTAAGAGCGACCGGCCCAAAAGCGCCGCAAAATTTCGCATAACTCAGATGCCGCAACCGCAAATTTCGTCTATGCGGCACCTTTAAATCTATCTGCGTCTGTGCGCTCCGCAAGTGACCACTCGGATGCCGCGTGCACGGCTCCAGGCGTAGTAAAATACGGAGTAGAGCTGTGCACTCCTAATGTCGAACATATAAGCGGACCTGTCGACGTTACGGAAGGCCTATCCAGCCCAGGTTTTCAGGCAAAGCACCAAATGGCTATTACCAAAATCTCAGTGCGCGGAGCGCGCCAGCATAACCTCAAGAACATCGACGTAGAGATCCCCCGCAACGCTCTCACCGTCGTCACCGGCCTGAGCGGCTCCGGCAAATCGTCGCTGGCATTCGATACCATCTATGCTGAGGGCCAGCGCCGTTACGTCGAGACGCTTTCCACCTACGCTCGCCAGTTCCTCGATCAAATGGAGCGGCCAGATGTCGATGCCATCGATGGGCTTAGCCCGGCCATCTCGATCGAGCAGAAAACCACCAGCCGGAGTCCGCGTTCAACGGTTGGAACCATCACTGAAATCTACGACTACCTTCGTCTTTTATTCGCATCCATTGGAGTGCCGCATTGCCCCAAATGCGGACGCCCCATCAGCCGCCAGTCCGCCGAACAGATTGTTCAGCGTGTGATGTTGTTGACGCCCGAAGATCGCGTCATGGTCCTCGCGCCCATCGTTCGCGGCCGCAAGGGCGAGTTCAAGAAGGAAATGGAGACGCTGCTCAAGCACGGCTACACCCGTGCGCGGATTGATGGCGAACTCGTCAATCTGGAAGACGATCTCAATCTGGACAAGCGCAAGAACCACACCATCGAAGTGATGGTCGACCGCCTGCTAGTCAAGCCGGGCATCGAACATCGCCTGGAAATGTCGGTGGGCCTCGCGATGAAGCTTGCCGGAGGTCTGGTGCAAGTGTCCGTGGTGGGCGGCGATGAAACGCTCTATTCCGAAAAACTCGCTTGCCCCGACTGCGGCATCAGCGTGCCGCAACTCGAGCCGCGATCTTTTTCCTTTAATAGCATGTATGGCGCTTGCCCGGAGTGCCACGGCTTGGGTAGCCGCTACGACTTCGATCCCGCGAAAGTCATCACCGACTGGTCAAAGCCCTTGCTGGACGGGGGCCTTGGTCCGGGCTCCGCGTCGCAAGGACTCATTCACGCCTTGCAAATCGCTGCCGCTGCTCACGGCATCGACCTCTCCACGCCCTTCGAGAAGTTTCCCGAGAAGATTCAAGACCTGCTGCTGAATGGCGAATCCGGACGTGGTAAGACCGGCTTCCGCGGTATCTTCGGCTATCTCAAACAGAATCTCGAAGAGTCAACTTCGGAAGGCTACCGCGAATGGCTCATGGATCACATGTCGGCCAGCGAATGCCCGGTGTGCCACGGCAAGCGCCTGCGGCCGGAAAGCCTGGCGGTGAAAGTGAACGCGATGTCGATCGCCGACTTTACCGCGCTGCCCATCTCGCGCGCGCTCGAAGTCGCACGCAGCATCAAACTCGCGGGACGCGAAGAAAAAATTGCCGGACGGGTAATGCATGAAATCACCGAGCGGCTGCAATTCCTAAATGCCGTTGGATTGAATTACATTTCTCTCGATCGTTCCGCCGCAACTTTATCTGGAGGCGAAGGCCAGCGCATTCGCCTGGCCACGCAGATCGGCTCGAAACTCCGCGGTGTGCTCTATGTTCTCGACGAGCCTTCCATCGGACTGCACCATCGCGACAACAGCCGTCTGCTCACTGCGCTGGAAAATCTGCGCGATCTCGGCAACACCGTGCTGGTGGTAGAGCATGACGAAGAAACCATTCGCCGCGCCGATTATGTCATCGACCTCGGGCCCGGCGCGGGACGCCACGGAGGAACTCTGGTCGCTCACGGGACTCCGGAAGACATTATGAGCGATCCAGACTCGCTCACCGGCGCCTACATTTCGGGCAAAGTGCAGATTGAGATGCGTCCGGCGCGTCGTGAAAAGAATGGCGCGGCCCTGAGCATCTTGGGCGCAAAAGAAAATAACTTAAAAAATCTGGACGTCGCTTTTCCCCTCGGGGTGATGACTGTCGTGACCGGCGTGTCCGGCTCGGGCAAGTCAACGCTGGTGAATGACATTCTCTATCGCGCCCTGGCCCGCCAGCTCTATCGTTCACGCGAGCGAGCCGGCGAACACAGATCCATCGTAGGGGCGGAGAACATCGACAAGGTCATCCGCATCGATCAATCGCCTATCGGCCGTACTCCGCGCTCGAATCCCGCGACGTACACCGGAGTGTTTACTGCGATTCGCGAGATCTACGCCATGCTGCCCGAGTCACGCGAGCGCGGCTATAAGGCTGGACGCTTCTCCTTCAACGTAACCGGCGGACGCTGCGAGGCCTGCCTGGGCGAAGGCCAGCGGCGTATCGAGATGAACTTTTTGCCCGATGTGTATGTGCTATGCGAGGTCTGCGGGGGGCGCCGCTACAACCGCGAAACTCTCGCCGTAAAGTACAACGGCAACTCCATCGCTGACTTGCTGGAGATGCCGGTTGCGGACGCGCTGCCCATTCTCGAAAACATTCCGCAGGTGCGGCAAAAGCTGCAAACGCTGGTCGACGTGGGCCTGGGTTACATTCATCTGGGCCAGTCCGCGGTCACGCTTTCTGGCGGTGAGGCGCAGCGTATCAAACTGGCGCGTGAGTTGAGCAAGCGGCAAACTGGCAAAACTCTTTATTTATTGGACGAGCCCACCACCGGCCTGCACTTCGACGATGTCAGGAAATTGCTGGACGTACTTCACCGGCTGACGGACCTGGGTAATTCGATCATTATCATTGAGCACAATATGGATGTGATCCGCAATGCCGATTGGATCATCGACCTTGGCCCCGAAGGCGGCGAAGAAGGCGGCCGCATTGTGGCGCAGGGCACGCCCGAGCAAGTGGCGCGGGTGAAGAAGTCTTTCACCGGGCAGGCGCTGGCGGGATATTTTTCCAATGGGAAAAAAGTGGCAAGTGGCTAGTGCTTATTCCTTCGATATCCGACCGATCATAAACGCTCTGATTCTCGAGAGCGCTTGCAGCACCCGATACCGCCGTATTTCGGTCACTCTGCGATGAACCGGAGTCAGATGTACGACCGAGCCTCCGAAGCCCTCTTTGAACCACGCCGGCCCGGAAATTGCCCCTTGAGTGTAGCCCCCGAAATCGTACTCCGTGCAGCCATGCGCCTTCGCCCATTGCAGCGCTTTCCACTGCAAGATATGTCCGGGAGCCGAATGCTGCTGCTTGCCGCTCGCGCCCCAGACGTACCAGCATCTTCGGCCCGCTCTTGCGATGACCGCTCCTCCGCAGATAGTGCCGTCCGCTCGCGCGACCAGCAGAGCACCCCTTGATGGCTCGCTCGTCAGCCAGCGCACAATCCGCCGTACCTCCTTGCTGCTATTGGCACGAAATCCCTTTCGCTCCGCGGTGCTTCGGTACAGACGCAAAAAGTCCTCCACCTCTGTCTCAGTTGCCGCCGCACTTACTTGCGTGCCGGCTCGCTCCGCCCTTCGCACTTCATAACGCGAATTCTTCCGAAAGCCCGCTAAAATCTCATCGTCGCTCTTCCGCAGATCGAGCCGTAACGATATCCGCGGCAGCCCCACGCGGTCCCAAACAGAATTGTTCTCCAACTGCGCTCGGTCCTGCTCTGATTCGCAGATCCATTCCGGGGATACGTCCAGAAAGGTCAACCGCTCGCGCCGCATCTTCTCGGCCAACTCTTCTGCGGCTGCGTTCCAAAGTTCGCCATCGTCACAAACCGGGCCGCGATTCGCAATCAGTCCTCGTATCCACGGCACACTCCGTCCCAGCGGAGACTGCACGCCAAAGCTCCCATACCAGCAAATTCTCCCCCCCATGCGAAGAATCATGGCAATCGACCGCACGCCCTGCCATTGAGGAAACTGAAAGGGATGCCCTGCCTCTTGGCTGTCGAGGAATTCTTCGATCTCGGCTAACTGATCCGCAGAGAGGGATTTTGCCGGAAAGGATTCCAAAGCCATTCGTGTAAGAAAACAGAACTCATCCAGGTTCGACGCAAATTAGAAACCGGGAACAAGCGGAAAGACCGATAAAACAGTTGCGGCCCCGCTTTTCATAGCGACCGCAGCAGCGTCTTTCCAAGCCGTTTGGGAGACAGTCTCCGACTGCAATGTTAGTCTAATGTTGTGTAGTCAAGGCATAAAGGAAAGCCTTTTCTGTCCTCACCTGACAACTCGCAGTTCGATCCACAGCCGATGAGTTCCGATCCCCAGCCCCTGCATGAGGAGCTACAGCCGTTGGATCCGCTTGCGGCGGACCAGTCCATGCAGCCTGAACCTCCTCCAGCTTATCTTGCGCCGCAGGCGGGCGAGAACCCCGTTTGGAGTGGGTGGGATGTTCTGGTTATCACTATTCTCACGCTGGGCGTGATCTTTTTGGCGCAGGTCCTCATCGTGGTCGTCGCGCACCGGCTTGTCTATCCGCATGAGAGCTGGATCGAGGTGGCGCAGAAGCCTGCGCTCGCGCTGCTCTCAGAATTTTTGGCTTACATCCCGGTGCTGCTTTACATGTACCTGCTGATCGAGGGCAAGTATCGTACGCGCTTCTGGTCGGCCATCCGCTGGAAATGGCCCGGCAAGGCCGCGCTCAGCCTGCTCGGGATTGGCGTTCTGATGATCGCATTTGATGCGCTGGGCCGGTATCTTCCCATGCCAAAGACGACGCCCTTCGACCAATTCTTCGAGCGGCCGATGGATGCCTATCTCACTGCGGCTTTTGCGGTCACTTTGGGGCCGCTGATGGAAGAACTTTTTTTTCGCGGATTTCTCTATCCGGTAATTTCGCGACGGCTGGGCGCATTTTGGGGAATTATTTTGACCGCGCTGCCTTTCGGGGCCATGCACTATTCACAGTACAGATCATGGGGGGCCGTGCTGATTATTGTTCTGGTAGGAATCGTACTCACTACAATCCGCGCCGTGACCAAATCGGTAGCCTCAAGCTTTTTGGCACATGTGGGCTATAACGCAGCCTTGATGACCCTTGCCGCTATCGCGACGGATGGGTTCCGGCACATGGAAAAAGCGGGTGTGTGGTTGTTCTAAAGCTGTGAGGGCTTTACTTGACCGTAACCGTGAGCACCTGTGCACCTGATACCACGTAGTCCAATGGCGGCGTCGAGGTTTCGTCCACGTTTGATTCGCCGCTCACGATCATCTCCTGATTTCCTCGCATGCCGTCCATCACATTCATGATTGAAAGTGGCAAGGTCGGCATGACTTTGTCGCCAACGCGAGCTTCGGGGTCGGCTTCGAGCAGCGAGACATAGACGCGATTGTTGGAATGCTCTTTATTCAATAGCGCAATCGTGGACGCCAGATCCAGCTTGCGTCCGAAGGCGGCGTTGGCGCGGCCAACATGGTCGAGAGTATCGCCGTCACAGACTAAAATGCGCAGAGTTCCCTTGCTGGCGGAAGTGGGAATCTTGACGGGGATCTGCTGGACGATGCGTTCCCCGCGATAGGGCGCCAGTACAGTTTCAAGCGTAATTTCCTGGCCCGGACGAGCTTCGGTTACATCGGTGCGGGCGCTTTCCAGGCGCGCCCATCGGCGCTCGCGAACCAAATCGAAATCAAGGTTCACACCTTGCACGGCGGCAGCCGTGTAAGGATTGTCGTAGATGCTGCCGAAACGTTCTCCCAAAGACATGGCGGCTTGCATGGCCGCGGGCTGCGCGCCTTCGGATGGCGAGAACATGTTCTTCATGGTGACGTCGGGAAAGCCCTTCACGCCGATATTCCCGTTCAAGCGGTAAGTGATTTCCTCGCCGAATTCGTTTACGCCGTGCAGCGCGTTGAACACCGTCACCATCAGCGCCACCGGAGTCAGCTTGGCATTGTTCAGCACTTCATAATGAAACTGCTTTACCCCTGTGCTGCTATGAATGCTTAAGGTCACCGGAATCATGTCCGGCTTTTTATCGAACACTCCCATGATGCCGGTGTGGCGATCTTGTACAAACGTTCCCACCGGCTCGGTGGTATTCACAATTTTGAAGGCGTTCAGCGGCGAGGCCAGCGTGGCCAAAACCTGCGCCTTATTCATGGGGAGATCGACCGATCCAAATTGCAACAGGGGATGGCCGCAGGCCAGCAATCGTTGGGAATCGACATAAGTAACGCTGCACGTGGCCTCGATGTTCATGTCGCCGCGCACCAGAACCGCGCTCACCGCTGATCCTGCCTCTAAAGGCTCCGGCTGTTTGTCGTCGCTCACGGAACCCGCGCCCATCACAGGGACAATCCCGGCCGCACCCAGCTGTCCGGAAAACAACTGAATCGCTTCCTGGGAGAATCCGTTGAAGACCAGCGGGGTTTCGATCGGCTTGAGGTAATTTGCAAAACCGCTGACGGATGCCGCCGCCGAATCAGATTGCATCGAATCAGGTTGCATCACAGCCGGCAGCGCCGAATCGCCGGGTGTGCTGGTTTTCCCGGCAACATTATTAAGCGCGGGCTTAACGGCTACACTTTCCTCCGCCGGGGACTGATCCAAAGCATTGATTTCTAGCATGTCGGCGATCGGCGTAACTCCGGCGATCGGCTCTTTGGAAAATTCTCCGATGCGAAACGCCAGCGCACCCGCCAACTTGCCATCCAGATAAACTGGGCTGCCGCTCATGCCCGCGACCACGCCCGTGTACTCCACTTTTTGCCCGTGGAGCCGCACCAGAATAACGTCGCCCTTAGGGCCGTTCACGTTGTGCAGCACGCCAAGAACTTCCACGTCCATCGACTCCGGCTTCACTCCCTCGAACACGGTATAAGCCACGCCGCGCATCCCTGCGTGGATTTGGCTCACCGGAATGGTTGGATGGTTTGGCGCGGCAACAGATGGAGCAGAATCAGACTTTTGCGCGAAAGTTACCAGGGGGAAAAACAGGAAAATGACGGAGACTGCGACAGCTAATTTCTTCATGTACGACGCCCTACGGGACCGGAACGGTCCCCGTTATAGATTAGATTTCGCCAGATTGTAAGTCGTTGCCTCGAGGGGAGAACGCGAGCCGGGCAAACATCCCAATCGCGAATCACTGCGTCTATACTAGCACAGGGAATTTGCACTCCCAATAGCCGATTAAGCTTCCGGGGTACTTATGTTTGTTGCTCTTTTTATCGTAGTTGGTGCAGCGATTGCAGTTAGTGCCACGCGCGTCCGGCGGTTTGCGGCGGCGATGTTTGCTATCATTTTGGTTGCTGCCTTCGTGACGGTTCCCGCGTCTGCTCAGGAGCAGAGTCCGACTCAGGACCAAACGCAGAGTCCATCCACCCAACCCAGCGACAACGACAAACCCAAGCAGGACGCGCCTCCCGAGGCAGGCGGCCCCGGGGGCGACGTTGGGCCCTACTCCATTCCGAAGAAGAATCCCGAGGATGCGCCTCCCCCTCCTCCGCCGCCCGCTCCGAAAAAAGTTGAGGGGATGCCCGATTACTCCATCCGCGTGAATGCCCCACTGGTAAATGTGGATGTACTCGTCACCACCAAGACCGGGCAGTTCGTTCCCGGTCTCAAGCAGGATAATTTCCGCATCTTCGAAGATGGCGCTCCGCAAGCCATTTCCACTTTCAGCGTTTCGAAAGCGCCCATCACTGCGGTCCTGCTGGTGGAATATGCATCGACCAACTATGGCTTCATGATCGATGCCCTGCGCGCCTCCTATGCCTTCGCCAATACTCTGCAAAAAGAGGACTGGGTTGCCGTCGCCTATTACGACATGCAGCCGCATATCCTGGTCGACTTCACTCAGGATAAGAAAGCCATTTATGGCGCCTTGAATGAATTGCGGATTCCCGGATTCGCCGAGACCAATCTTTTCGACGCGCTATACGACACGCTCGACCGGCTCGACCGCGTGCAAGGAAAGAAATACATAATACTTGTGACCACCGGAGTGGATACGTTCAGCAAACTGACGCTGGATAAAATCACCAAGAAGATTAAGGATACGAAGGATGTGACCATCTTCCCCATGAGCGTGGGTTGGATCATCCGCGAAATGTACGAAGCCCAGGGCCGCGCCGCGCCGCATGGCATGGGCATTCCGGTGAGCAATATGGATTACCTGCAGGCCGACAACGAGATGCGCAACTTCGCCGCCATCACCGGAGGCCGCGCCTACTTCCCGCGCTTCCAGGCGGAATACGGGGAAGATTTTCAGGATATTGCTAACGACATTCGCAACCAGTACTCGATCACTTATCGCCCGACGAATGACAAATTAGATGGGACCTACCGCAAATTGAAGGTGCAGGTCGTCGCTCCCGATGGCGGAGCTCTGAAAGTAAAAGACCAAAAGGGCAAAGAACAGAAAATCGATGTGGTTTCGCGCGACGGGTATACTGCGCGGCATTCAGTGGATTGAAAAGTGTGGCCGCGAACTCCGGCATGAATGATAAGACTCTCGAAATCGTTATTGCTGCAGCAGCTTGTAGTTGGCTTCTTCTGTCGGCTGCGGGCTTAATCTATTTCGGGCGTAGGAGCGCTGAGCAAAGGCGAAAGGCGGCCGAGAAATTCCAGGAGCTAATTGATAAATCAGTCGAAGCCTCCGACGATCCGAATGAGCCAGCCCGCTTCGTTCCCTAATAAAATAGTCATTCAACGCGCATTTGAAGTTGAATCGCCAGATGTATATACTTAGTGTATATACGCGGAGGCGGTGGTTTCATGGGAACGGCGCGGGTCTTCCAGTCAGGGAACAGTCAAGCGGTACGTCTGCCAAAAGAATTCCGGCTCAAAAGCGAAGAAGTTGAAATCTTCCGGCGTGGGGATGAGATTGTGCTGCGGGAAAAAGAAGGAGATATGGCCCGCGCCTTCGATTTGCTGGCTGGTCTATCTGACGATATCGACCTCCGAGATCGTAACAAAGATAGGCCTCAGAAACGCAAGGGCCTGTGATGGAACCGCGCTATCTGCTCGATACGAATATCTGCATTTATATCCGCCAGAAGAACCCAGAACAGGTTTTGCGGCGATTTCGCAGGCTACACCCCGGTGAAGCTGTGCTCTCGGTTATTACGTATGGAGAACTACTTTATGGCGCGGCCAAAAGCGCACATCGAGCCATGGCACTCGAACGGTTGAGAGAATTAGTCCGTTTGCTGCCGGCGATGGCATTGCCTGAAGCTGCGGCCGAGAATTATGGCACGGTGCGGGCCGAACTGGAGTCGAAAGGCGACTTGATCGGCAACCACGATTTGTGGATCGCTGCCCACGCTCTCGCCGCAGGCTTGGTGCTGGTCACAAACAATGAGAGGGAATTTCGTAGAGTGCGAGGGCTGAAGATTCAAAACTGGGCAGCCTAGGCGATCTGCGAAATCCTGTGCCAGATTGCGAATTCTGGCGGGTCGGTTTGGTTTACAATTTACTTGTCTCAGGCACTCATTCCTTTGTGCAATTCTGGAGGATTCTATGAAGCTTACCCCGGGGAAACTTGCAGGTCTTCGAAAGGTTTCGAACGATCACGGTGTAATCGCGGCTGCCGCCATGGATCAGCGCGGCTCTTTACAAAAATCGCTAGCCAAGGAAAAAGGCGGGGAAGTCAGCGATGCCATGATGGAAGAGTTTAAGATCCTGGTCACGGAAGTTCTCACTCCGCATGCCAGCGCGATTTTGCTTGACCCTGAGTGGGGTCTGCCCGCGTCCAAGCGACGCGCAAAGAACGCGGGGCTGCTGCTCGCCTATGAAAAAACCGGCTATGACAAAACCGGCCCCGGCCGGTTGGGCGATCTGCTCGATCACTGGTCGGCTCGGCGTTTGAAAGAGGCCGGGGCGGACTGTGTCAAGATCCTTCTTTATTACACCCCTTTCGACCCCAAGGAAGTAAACGACAAGAAGCACGCCTGGGTCGAGCGCATCGGCGATGAATGCCGCGCCAACGACATCCCTTATTTCTTGGAGTTCGTGGGATACGACGAAGGCGTGGACGAAAAAGGCTTGGATTATGCTAAGAAAAAGCCACAGATCGTTACCGAAAGCATGCGCGAGTTCACCAAGGACCGCTACGGCGTAGATGTGCTCAAGGTGGAAGTTCCGGTGAACATGAAGTTCGTTGAAGGCGTCCAGTGCTTCGCCGGACAGAAGGCGTATTCGAAGCAGGAAGCCATCGACTTCTTCCACAAAGCCGCGAACGTTGCGACCAAGCCGTTCATTTATCTTTCCGCCGGAGTCAGCAACGCAGAGTTCAGCGAAACCCTTGAGCTCGCGGGCGAATCCGGAGTGAAGTTCAACGGAGTGCTCTGCGGACGCGCTACCTGGAAAGATGGCATCCCAATCTACGCCAAACAAGGCGCAGGCGCATTCCGCAAATGGCTTGAGACCGAAGGCGTGAAGAATATCAACAACGTGAACAGCAAGCTCAAGGCCGCAACTTCATGGTACTCGATCTATGGAGTCGAGCCGGTTTTGGCCAACGCATAGATCTTCTCATTTTCATCTCCCGGGCGCAGGCAGTTTCGCCTGCGCCTTTTGTTTTTTCGATCCCTATGTCGAGCCCGTCAGCTTCACTACATGTGAAACAAAGCTCCCAACAAGAACACCACTCCCGCTCCCACGAACACCAGTAAGGCCATCCGCACTCCGGGCTCGCGATTTACCTCCGGAATCAAGTCCGAAGCAGCGACGTAAATCGTGACTCCTGCCGCCAGCGGCAGGCCTGAGCTGACGTGATGACGGAATACGGCCATCGTCAAAACTCCCGCCAACGTCGCTCCGCCCAACAGCCCTGACGCTCCCCAAGCCGTTCCGCGGCTGCGGCCACTGGCCAGCATTACGGAACTTACCGTGAAGCCTTCCGGAATCTTGTGCAGGAAGATTGCTAAAAAGATGATCCAGCCGAGAGCGTTGGAAACTAGAAATCCCGCAGCAATCGCAATCCCGTCAAAGAATGTGTGGATGATCAAACCCAGCAGCACGGAGTACCCCTTGTGGGCATGCATGAATTCGTGATGATGCGTCTCTTCGCCGAAATGGAAGTGCGGGGTGAGAGTGTGCTCAAAGAAATGGGTGATCAGGTAACCCAGCAAAATCAAGACGGCCGCATTTTTGCCTCCCAGTTCGAGACTCTCGGGCACCATTTCAACCAGGGCGGTGGCCAGCATAAACCCGGCGCCCAGCGCGACGAAATAGCTCAGATAGCGGCGCTCCCAGTTGCGCTGCACAATGATGGCGCCGCCAAACACATTGGCAGCGGCGGCGGTTAGGCCGAGCAGGATGCTGATGAGAATGGCACTCATGTTCAGTAGGCGAGGATGATAGCAGAACGATTCAATGCAGAGGCACAGAGTCACGGAGAGAACTATTCTTCGTTTTCCTCGGTACTCTGTGTGAGGTCTTAGGCTTAACCGCTGTGCCGAATGTGCATCACGTCGCCATCCTGCACGATGTAGTCTTTGCCTTCCAGTCGCAGCGTTCCCTTCGCGCGCGCGTTGGCTTCGGAGCCGGCCTCCAGTAGCTGGTCCCAGCGAATCGTCTCGGCGCGGATGAAATGTTTTTCCAGATCGGAATGAATCGCACCCGCGGCTTCCTGCGCGCGAGACTTTGCCGGCACCTGCCAGGCACGGCATTCATCCTCGCCGGCGGTGAAGAATGAAATCAGGCCGAGCAGTTTATAAGTCGTGCGAATCAGCCGCGACAGACCGCTTTCGGTCAGTCCGTAGCTCGACAAAAATTCGGCTGCGTCCGCGTCGGTCATCTCGGCAAGCTCGGCTTCCACCTTGCCGCAGATGGCGGTGGCCGCAGCGTTCGTGCGGGAAGCAATTTCAGTGAGTCCATACTTACTCACCGCTTCTTCCAACTCTTTTCCCAGTTCCGTTGACTCGCCGATGTTCAGCACGTAAAAAATCGGCTTCTCACTAAGGAACATGAAGCCCTTGATGCGTTTCTTGTCTTCGGCAGACATCTCCATCTCGCGCAGCGGCTTGTCGGATTCCACCTGAATTTTCGCCCGCTTCAGCAGCTCGAATTCCTTCTCGAGCTCCGGCGTTTTCATCTTCTTCAGATCTTTTTCCAGGCGCTCGAGCCGCTTCTCGATCTGTCCAAGATCGCTGACCAGTAAATCGAATTCAACATTCTTGATGTCTCTTAACGGATCGATCTCGCCCGCATGCGGCACCGAAGGATCGTCAAACACCCGCACCACATGTGCCAACGCATCCACGTTGCGCAGATGCGCCGCGTAGGCGCTGTCCTTCAGCGCTTCCTGCCCAATCGCTCCAACGTCCACATACTCGACCGAAGTATGCGTCAGCTTCTTCGGGTTATAGAGCGCGGCCAGCCGGTCGAGTCGGTCATCGGGAACCTTGGCCACGCCAATGTGCGCCTCGCGCGGATTAGCCCGCGCCGAATCGGAAAGATGCGCCTTGGTCAGAATGCGAAACAACGATGTCTTGCCCACCTGCGGCAGGCCAATAATGCCGGTTTTCATAAGAGAAAGCTTCTAGCTTCCAGCTCCTAGCGTTTAGCGGATGCGACGCTGGTTCGAATCTGAGTGGAACTGCACAAGGTGTTCCAGCAATCGTCGGACAACCTTTTAGGATAAATGATCTGGGCAGAGAATGCCGAGTGCGCGCGGCGAGCCTCAGGCTAGAAGCCAGTAGCTGTTAAGTACACCACTACTAGTCCCAGCAGAAGCACTGCGCCTTCCACGCGCGTCGACCATATATGCAGGGCGTCGAATTGCACCCGCTCGGGGTTATCGAGTGGCGCGGCTCGCACATCGCCCAACGAAGCCCGCAACACATCCATGCGAGGGATGATGCCGAACTGCGAGATCAACGTGAGCGCCAGCATCAGACAGAGCAGCACGTGCCGCCCTGCGAACACATGCGTCGTCCCATTAGTAAGGCGGCTATGCAGCAGAGAACTCGCCAGAAAAACCACTCCGGAAAAAAGGCCAACCCAATGCAGCTTGCCAACCGCCCGCCCGACGACATTGCCCGCTAAATGAGTGTTTGGCAGGACCTCTGGAATAGAAAACGCCGTAGGCGCGAGGACGAACGCAAAAAAGATCAGGCCGCCAATCCAGACGATGAGCGACAGAAGCATGAGAAAACGGAGGAATGACATGACGGAGAATTATATGTTGTCATTGACAATTATTTTCGCGACGCGGCAAAAACCATGGTCCCTCGCTCCGCTCGGGATGACAACACGCCTCACACCGGCACGGCAACACTCTCCACAATTTCTTTCATCACCTGATCGGCTTGCTCGGATTTCTTCGACGTGGAGGCGTAGTTTCCATTCACCACGACGCGGTGCGCGAAAACAGGAACAGCCAAGGGTTTGAAATCTTCTGGAGTGCAGAAGCTGCGGCCATCTAAAAATGCCATAGCCTGTGCCGCGCGGTAGAGCGCCTGCGCCCCGCGGGGCGATACTCCCAGCGACAAGTATTCCGACTCCCGCGTGCGCCGAACGATTTCAAGCGCATAGGTCACCAGCGATTCCTCGACGCGGATCAACTTCACCGCTTCCTGCATTTCGAGCACATCAGCACCAGTCAACACGGGGCGCATCTCCTGCAAATGCGCCGCGCCCGCCTCGGAGCGCAAAATTACGCGCTCGGCTGCGGCATCGGGATAGCCCATGCGTACCCGCATCAAAAATCGATCCAGTTGCGACTCCGGCAGAGGATACGTGCCGTGATGTTCCACCGGATTCTGCGTCGCGATCACCAGAAACGGCAGTGGCAAGGGGTAGGAGTGCGCGTCTACCGTGACCTGGCCTTCGTTCATGGCTTCGAGCAGCGCGGATTGCGTCTTCGGCGTGGTGCGGTTGATTTCATCCGCCAGCAGAACATTGGTAAATACCGGGCCGCGCTTGAACTCAAACTCCTGCTCGAGCGCCGAATAAATCGAAATTCCGACCACGTCGGAAGGCAGCATGTCGCTGGTGAACTGCACCCGCTGAAAAGTGCAATCGATGGCGCGGGCGAGCGCCTGGCCAAGCGTAGTTTTCCCAACACCCGGTACACCCTCAATCAATAGATGCCCGCGCGCAAAAATGCTGACCAGCGCCAGACGCACGACCTCGTCCTTGCCACGAATGACGCGGCGAAGAGTTTTTTCCAGCTCGGCAGCTTTGTAGGATACGGCGATGGCGGTCTCAGGAGACATTGAATGGATTCTACTATCGGGTGCGCTTGGAGCAGAGTTACCTATGTCACAGGATTTCAGCCCTTAGGTCTTAGCTCATAGCCATCAACTCTCATCCGAGGTTCAGCCCAAGAGATGCGAAACACATTAAAGAGAACGTGGAGACATGCCAAATCTTGCGAATGTTTAGCATAGAGCCGAAAGCTGACGGCTGTGAGCTAACAGCTTGTTACTGCATAAACTCCGCCGGGCGTCCGGTCAGGCGTTCGATTCGCTTAGCGATCGGAGGGTGGGTTGAAAACAGATTTCCAAAGTTCACTCCCAAGAGGGGTTGGATGATGAATAAGTGCGCCGTAGACGGGGATGCCGCCATGGGGACGCGGCGGGAGTAGGCGTCCAGTTTTTGCAGGGCGCTCGCCAGTGCGTACGGATTTCCCGTGGTGTGCGCGCCCGTCGCATCAGCTTGATATTCGCGCGACCGCGACACTGCCATTTGAATCAGCGCCGCCGCAATGGGAGCCACAATCAGCATGAATAGCGCGGCAAGACCTCCGCCACCACGCTCTTCCCGGTCGCCACCGCCCATGCCGCCAAAAATCATGGCAAAGCGGCCCATGCTGGCCAGCATGGTGATCGCGCCGGCAATCGTTGCCGTGACTGAGCTGATCAAAATATCGCGATTGCCGACGTGGCCGAGTTCATGGGCGAGTACGCCTTCCAGTTCTTCGTCATTCAGCAAACCCAAAATTCCGTGGGTTACCGCAACCGAGGCGTGCTTGGGATTTCTTCCCGTGGCAAACGCATTCGGGGATTCGGTCGGGATCACATAAATTTTCGGCATCGGCAAGCCGGTTTTCTGAGTTAGCCGCTCGACCGCCGCATAGGCTCGCGGCAGTTCTTCGCGCGTTACAGGTTGCGCCCGGTAGGCCGCCAATGCAATCTTGTCCGAATAAAAATATGAGACGAAATTCATCACGGCCGCGAACGCCAGCGCCAGCAGCATCCCATTCTGTCCGCCAAAGGCACGGCCTATCAACATCAGCAGCAGGGTTAATGCCGTCAGTAAAAACGCGGTTTTAAATGCATTTCCCATAGCTTTTCTATCCGCCTCATTAGATGTTACGCCGTCTCAGGGGATGCAGGGAGAGGGTATGCGAGAGAGTTAAGAGCAAAGTGAAGGGCGAATAGTTGTCGCCGGGCGAGAATTGCATCCTAATAACTCGGAATCCAATTGCCCAAGGAGACCTAATATGGAGCATATCCATCAGTCAAAGCTGCCGTTTGTTGGAATGTCGTACGAGTTCATAGGCGAGCAGCAGAATGAGCCAGTCTCTTTCTTCCTGGTGAACGCCCCTGCAGGCCGTGCGGTCAGGCTGCACAAGCATGATTATGATGAGATCGTTTATGTCATCGAGGGCCGCTCCCAATGGACTGTCGATGGAGATGTGAAGGACGCCACAGCCGGCGATGTGTTGATCGTTCATGCTGGCGAACCTCATAAGTTCGTTAACATTGGTGACGGTCCGCTTCGCCAAATCGATATTCACCTCAATCCGACCTTCGAGACTGTCTGGCTCGAGTAACTTCCGGGAAGACTGGGTTCGATAGTTTCTTGCTCGATCAAATCCTGGGCGAACTCTATGGGGTAACCGAAGTCCTTCCTGGCTACGGCCACTCGTAAGTTGCTTCTCATCAAAGCGCAGATGATATTAGCCACAGGAGCGGTCGCGCTGCTTTCGTCCCGCCTTCCGTAGATTAAAAATAGCTTAGAAATACACACGAAAAGACCGCAAGATTTCTATGCCTGAAATTCGCTGCATCGGTATCGCCACTGGAGGCGGGGACGCACCCGGCCTGAACGCTGTTATTCGCGCTGCGACCAAGGCAGCCATTCTTAAGTATGGTTGGAAGGTTATCGGCATTCCCGACGGTTTTGATGGACTCATTTGGCCGGAGAAATCGTTCGAACTTACGTTGAAGGCAGTCAGCGGGATTCTGCCGCGCGGGGGAACGATTCTCGGCACCACAAACCGGGGCGATCCATTCCACTATAAAAAAGTCGAAAACGGGAAAGAGGTTCATCGCGACATTTCCGCAAAGGTGATCGCCAATGCGGCCAAGCTGGGCATCGACGCCATCATCAGCATTGGCGGCGATGGGTCGCAGAAGATTGCTTACGAACTCTTTAAAAAAGGGATGAAGGTCGTCGGCGTTCCCAAGACGATTGACAACGATCTTTCCGCGACCGATGTCACTTTCGGCTTCGATACCGCCCTGCACACCGTGACCGACGCCGTCGACAAGATCCATACCACGGCCGAGTCGCATCATCGCGTGATGGTGGTGGAGGTGATGGGCCGCGACTGTGGCTGGATTGCGCTCGAGGCGGGCATCGCGGGCGGAGCTCACGTCATCCTGATTCCTGAAATTCCATTCACCATTCAGCACATTTGCCGGATCATCAAAGAACGCGCCAAACAAGGTAAGGAGTTCACCATTGTGGTTATGGCGGAAGGCGTGAAGCTACCGCCCGAGTTGAAAGAGAATCGCCGCATGAGCGCTGTGGGAAATTTAATCGGCGGGGCGATTGGACAGGCCTCTGGAAAAGAGGTGCGGGTCAGCGTTCTAGGCCACATTCAACGCGGAGGGACACCGACGCCTTTCGATCGCATTCTGGGCACGCGCTTTGGCGTGGCCGCTGTGGATCTAATCGATGCGGGAGGTTTCGGCATGATGGTCGCGCTGCGCGGTGACTCGATTGTCTCCGTGGATGTGGCGCACGCGATCGGTCATTTGAAGTCGGTAAATCCGAATGGAGAGATCGTTCGCACGGCTCGGGCGATTGGCATTGGGTTTGGAGATTGAGGAAAAAGCGGTCAACTGACTACTGACCACCGACCACTACTCCTTCATCATAGCGTCAATCAGCGCATACAACTGGCTGCGATCCACGACCTCGACAAAGGGTTTGCCGGAGTGGCGGTTGCTCACCACATACAGAGTCGGCGTGTGCTGAATGTTGATCTCTTTTCCCAGTTCTTTGTCGGCATTTACCAGGGCGGCAAGTTTGCCATCGGGATCGACGACGAAGGGCAAATCGACTTTATGGTCAGTCGCAAACTTCTCCGCGTACCCGCGCAGGTTCTGCGGAGTGATTTCCAGTTGATTGGCGAAAATGTAATCGCGGAACTCGTTACCCAGCGCTTTCGAGTGGGCGTCGAAATAACGCGCCATTACCGCCGCCTGGAAAGACCAACTGTGAAAAGGCAGAGGGAAGTCGTGGATCACGAGAGGAATCTTGTAAGTTTTCGAGGCCTCTTCCTCGAGCGGAGCGGCGCGGCGGCAATCGGGGCACTGCAAGTCCTCAAATACGACGATGGCCACCTGGGAGCCCTTCGGCGGACGCAGCACTGGATTCACCGTCTCCTGAGCAGAGGCGCTGCCGGCAAAGAAAAAAATCAGTCCTGCCAGCAGCACCCTGGCAGGGAACAAGTTCACGGAAATATTGTTGATGGCTCGATTGCTCATGAAAATTTGTTTTGCTGGAAGTCAGACGCGAGCAGCGTACGGTGGCTGCCGGCTGTCTTTATGTTAACTGAAGCGGTGTTCGGCTGGAAGATCGTCCCGGAAATTCTTTGCAGGTGCAAGGTAGGTAAATCCGGACGGGTCAAGACCGCTCTTGGGACGCGCTATAGTGGAATTGTGCCCAGGCAGACGTTGTGAGCATCGTGAATTTTTTCCGTTCATCTTATTTGTCATCGTCAAGACTTTATCAGCGCGCTCTGCCGCTCGGCCTTGGCGTGATTGTTCTGTTGGCTTTGCCGGGATGCAACCGCAGGGGACACCGCGCGCTTGAGATCAACTATGTTTCCGCGCCCCAGGCCATGCTGCGCGATCAGGTGGCTACCATCTACAACCGCGTAGGCGTCGTGAAGAATGGAGAGCGGGTCGAAGTGCTGGAGCATGAAAAACGGTTCTCGCGCGTGCGCACGCCCAGCGGACTCGAGGGATGGATCGAAGATCGCTACCTGGTCAACCAGCAAACCTACGATGGCCTGCAGAAGTTGACCAAAGACAATCTGGGCGACCCGGTGCAAGCGCCAGGCGTACTGCGCAATGAAGTCAACATGCACGTGACGCCGGGGCGCGAGACCGAACACCTTTATCAGTTATCGGCGGGTGCGAAGGTTTCCTTGTTGAAAAGAGCCACGGCAGAGAAGCAGCCTGGCGCCATTGTGGTTCCCGCCAAAGCTCAAATTAAATCTGCCGGCGCGAAGGCTCCGTCCGGACCTGCGCTCGAAGATTGGTGGCTGGTGCGCGATGCGGAGGGCCGCGTGGGTTGGGTTCTGGCACGCATGGTGGACTTGGATGTTCCGCTCGAGGTTGCGCAGTACGCCGAGGGGCAGCGTTTTGTCGCTTTCTTTGCGCTGGGTCAAGTCCAGGATCCAGGCAAAGACGGACCCGACAAAAATGTTTCGCAGTATCTGTGCGCGCTGACCGAACCGCACGATGGATTACCTTACGACTACGATCAGATTCGGGTATTCACCTGGAACATCAGAAAACATCGCTATGAAACCGCTTACCGCGAGCACGGCCTGAACGGGTTCCTGCCGATTGCCGTGAGCAAGGAAAACTTCGATAAAGAAGGCATGTTGCCAGTCTTCATCCTGCATGTAAAGGACGACAGGGGCAGCGTCATCGAACGCAAATATAAGCTGAACACGCCCATTGTGCGCCGGGTGCTGGCTCCGGGAGAGACAAAGGAGACGCCGAAGGCGGTATCTAAAAATCGCAAGAGGCGGTAAAGCGGAAATTCCGGTCAGTACTTGCGCTCAGCAATAGAAGTCCGCGATGCTTTTTACCACCCAGCGCTGCTCTTCCTCGGTGAGTTCCGGAAACATCGGCAGAGCGAGCACTTCTTTCGCAGCCCGTTCGGACTCGGGGAAGTCGCCTTCGCGATATCCGAGGTAAACAAAACAAGGTTGCAGGTGCAGCGGAATCGGGTAGTAGACTTCCGTTCCGATTTTTCGCGCGCTGAGGAACTCCCGCAATTCGTCCCGGCGGTAGGCGCGGACCACATACTGATGGAAAACATGATGAGCCGGGGGCGCGGTTCGCGGCAGATCTATGGGGAAATCGTCGGGGGTTATTGACTGCCGGTCGGCGGTTTTCGATTGAGACCGCGCGCTTGCCAGTCCATTCTCTGCGAACAAGCGGTCATAGGTTGCCGCGCGCTGACGCCGAGCCTCGTTCCATTGTCCGACATATTTCAGTTTCACTCGCAAGATCGCCGCCTGAATCGCGTCCAGACGGCAGTTCCAGCCAAACTCTTCATGAACGTAGCGCTGCGGGCTCCCATGGTTGCGCAGACGCCGGACATGCGCCGCGATCTCGGGACTATTCGTGGTAACTAATCCTGCCTCGCCATATGCGCTGAGATTTTTTGTAGGATAAAAGCTGAAGGCGGCGTATCCACCCATCGACCCTGCCTGCTTCTCGCCCCAGCGCGCGCCCACCGCCTGCGCGGCATCTTCGATCAGCGAGAGTTGAAATTCTTCCGCGCATTGTCGAAAGCGGTCCATATCGCCGCACTGGCCATAAAGATGAACCGGAAGCAGCGCGCGAAGCTTGTCGCGCTTGCGGCTGCGCAGGAAGCTTCCAACTTTCTCGGGATCGAGATTAAAGGTTTGCGGATCGATATCGGCAAATACCGGACGAGCTCCCGCCCGCACAATGGCGCTGGCCGAAGCGAAAAAACTGAACGGGGTAGTGAGAACCTGATCTCCGGGCTGCACTCCGGCCGCTAGCAAGGCAAGCCATAGTGCGTCCGTGCCCGAAGCACAGCCCACGGCATCACTGGTGCCGCAAAAAACCGCCATCTCGCGCTCAAAGGCCTCCACTTCCGGCCCCAGAACGTAATGCTGAGACGTACAGACTCGCTCGATTGCGGCCAACACTTCTTCCCGCAATTGAACGTATTGCCGCCGCAAGTCGAGGATAGGGACGGATGGACCTGGCGACGCAGGCTCCTCCTGCAGGGTTAAGTCCGGCTTAAACTTTGCGGGAGATCCAGTCATCAGACCATACATTGTAGCAGTGGAATTTGTGCTTCCTTGTCTACAATGTCTTAGCGCGACCACAACTTTAGTCCTATTGAAATTCATATCAAACGTCGCCTGACTGTATGTATTTTGATATTTTCCAGTAACTTTTACCAATTGATTTATTGAAAACACAGGGGGTTACATCATTGCGGAAGCTGGTTCTTGAGTTGCACTATGGTCGAGGGGCAGTTGTGTGATGCCTATTGTGTGACGAGCCGCATAGCGCGCTCTTGGCGCGCCGGCACCGAACGAGACCTTCTGGATTTTTGCAGTGCGCTCACTCTAGGCGATGATTTCAAGTTTCGGTCCTAAGAGATGTAGCGAAGTATTTTCGAGATCAATCAGCGGAGAATAAATTATGCGATTTAAGTCTTTCACCCTGTTGGCGGGATTGCTGTTCGCGTTCGCCTTTTTGCTTGCCGGCGTGTCCATGGCCCAGAATATCGTGACTGGCGGAATATCCGGTACCGTCACCGATCCCAGCGGTGCTGTGGTGCCCGGCGCTAAGGTTAACCTGAAGAACAAGAACAGCGGCGAAACCCAGAAAACCACTTCGAATGCCAGCGGTGTATACAGTTTCTCGCTATTGAAGCCGGGGCCCTACTCTGTGACCATCAGCCAGAGCGGGTTTCGCTCGGTAGATGAAAGCGTTGACGTGCAACTTGCCCAGATCACTGAAGCGAATCTGAGGCTCTCCGTGGGCAACGCGTCAGAAACGGTTGAAGTAACGGGCGCGGCGCCCCTGCTTCAAACCGAAGACGCCAACATTAGTACGACATTTTCTGAGACTCAGATCAAAGACCTCCCTGCTCCCGGTGGTGACATCACCAGCTACGCCCAGACTGCTCCCGGCGTGCTGATGAATACCGGTGGGACTTATGGCAACTTTAGCGCTTTTGGATTGCCGGCAACCTCGAACCTGTTCACCCTGAACGGCAACGATGAAAACGACCCGTTCCTAAACCTGAACAACTCCGGCTCCAGCAACCTGTTGCTGGGCCAGAATGAAGTGCAGGAAGTCGCCGTGGTCAGCAATGGTTATACCGCCCAATATGGCCGTCAGGCCGGGGTGCAGGTCGATTACACGACCAAGTCAGGTGGAAATGCGTTCCACGGAGATGCGGCGTTTTGGTACAACAGCAGCGGCTTCAACGCCAATGATTGGTTCCAGAAACAAGCTGAGATCGCCGGCGGGACGCCAAACCAACAGCCGTTTGCCGTCAACCACATGTGGGCGGGTTCTGTCAGCGGCCCCATCGTAAAGAATAAACTGTTCTTCTTTGTGGATCAGGAGGGCCTGTACTACGCTCTGCCTAGCGTCCAAACCGTCACGCTGCCCACTCCGACGTTCATTACGGCAGTCGAGAGCAACATCTCCGGCAACCCTAACACCGCCGCGGAATTGCCCTACTATCAGAAGATGTTCGGTCTCTATCAGGGTTCGCCTTACTACGCTGCGGCAATGACTAATCAGACTGGGTTTTGCTCCGGCGACACGATAGTAGCTGCCGGTACCACGTTTGGCACTGGCGGCCTGCCTTGTGCCGGACTTGTTACAGCCTCTGGCGTGAACCACAACAAAGAGTGGTTGCTGACTGAGCGTATTGACTACAACATCAGCAATTCGGACAAACTCTTTGGCCGCTTCAAAGCGGATCACGGTGAGCAGCCAACCAGCACGGACCTGATTCTTCCCAAAGTATTTAGCACCGATAGCAACCAGCCCGAATATGAGGGTCAGATCAATGAAACTCACGTCTTCTCGGCGAACATAGTCAACAATTTCATTCTCTCTGGCCTGTGGTACAGCGCGATCTTCCTGCCGGATAGCGGCCAGGAAGCAGTGCTTTCCACGCTCGGGTTTAGTAACGTGGGATTCGCTGACTCGGAGTTGAGCAATCTCGGCGGCACCAGCACCTCCGATAATGACTTTCCCCAGGGTCGGAATTCGTCTATGGCGCAGTTGACTGACGATCTATCGATCACTCGTGGCAATCACACTTTCAAGATGGGAGTGAACGCGCGGCGGGATGTCCTCATCGACTACGACGCCCAAAGCGGCACCGGCGGCGGCGTGACGTTCAATACGTTCCAGGACTTCGTAAATGGCAACGTAATTGGCGCTAACGGCGATAACCTTAGCCAGGCTTATACGACCAACGGCGATGTCCGCTTTGGTTTCTACAGCCTGGGGCTGTATTTCCAGGATGAATACCGGGTCAAGCCTAACCTGAAATTGACCCTCGCTATTCGCGGCGACCGGAATTCGAACCCGGTTTGCTCAAGCAATTGCTTCTCGCGCTTGGCCTCCCCGTTTACGGAGATTTCGCACGATCCGAACATTCCCTATAACCAGGCTATCAATGCTGGAACGCACAGCGCATTCCCCTCGGTGGAGAAGGTCGCATGGCAGCCCCGCGTCGGGTTTACCTGGAGTCCGGGTGGACGCAGCACTACCGTGCTTCGCGGCGGTGTCGGTATCTTCTCCGATCTTTATCAGGGCATCCTGATGGACGAGTTGATCGGGAACTCACCTCTTACCAACGGCTTCACCATCACTCCCGCTGTCAACCCAGCCATTTGCCCCACTACCACTCCGACCTGCTATACGGGCGGCGCGCCTTTAGCACCAGGCACTGCTGGCGGCGTACAGCAGTTGGGGGCGAATTCAAATGCTTCGCTCTTGGCAGGATTTAAGGCCGGTCTCACTGAAGCACAGATCGCGGCGGTTAATCCTTTCTTTACGCCGCCGAACTATACCTCGATCGCCAATGAGGTCAACAATCCCAAGTACGTCGAATGGAATTTTGAAGTTCAGCAGGCCCTTGGCGCCAAAATGTCCTTGAACATTGATTACGTAGGGACCCATGGATACGACACCCTGATTCAGAACGGCAACCTGAACGCTTGCGTACCCGGTGGAGGTTTTTCGGGACTGCCTGCGTGCACTGCAAGCGGTCTGGCAGGTACGGATCAGCGCTTCGGCGCGGTGCGACAGCTGAATAGCAACGGTATCTCAAACTATGATGGCTTGGTGACCACCTTTACTCGCAGGTTTAGTCATGGCTTCCAGGGTAGTGTGAACTACACTTGGTCCCACGCATTAGACGATCTGACTACAACTAACCCCGGAACGCCCTTCAATCTGTTCGACGCGCAGGTGTACCAGAGCAATCCGAACTGCTTGCAATGCCAGAACTACGGCAATGGAGACGGTGATGCGCGACATAATCTGACCGCCAACTACGTTTGGGATATTCCGTTTAAGTCTGCAAACAGGCTCCTGAACGAGACTATCGGCGGGTGGACCGTCGCGGGCACGTTCTTTGCCCACAGCGGCCTGCCTTGGACACCTGAGACCTTTGGTCCTTGGTCTGACGGGTCGCTAACCCTCGGATTCCTTCCCGCACTCAATCTGGAACCCAATGCCAACGTGCCTTCCAGTTGTCAGTCCAACGGACCGGGATCTATTGCCGATCCAACACCGTGCGTCCAGGCGTCCCAATTCGCAGCCACTCAGACCGACTTTGGAGGCCGCCGCAACCAATTCCGCGGGCTCGGCTACTTCGATACGGACCTGAATGTCAACAAGAGGTTCGACGTCACCGAGCGCGTAAAGTTCGAAGTGGGCGCGAGCTTCTTCAATATTCTCAACCATCCAAACTTTGGATTGCCTGATCCATACGCCTTTACGTCGGCATTTGGACAAATGTGCTCCGCCAGTACGAATCTCGGATGCAATGCGCTTGCAACTCAACCTGCAACCCCATATGGCTCCTTCCAGGGCGCCGGAGTGGAAGGCAGACTAGTCCAGCTTCACGGAAAGCTCACCTTCTAGGGGAATCTTTCCCACAATCAAAAGCGGCCTCATTTGAGGCCGCTTTTTTTATTTTCCTTTGTTCTGCCGCGGTGTAACATTCATCAAAGTCTTGTCCCGCCAAACGTGGCGCATTGGGAGGGGCATTATGCTTCACCCTCGGCCTGTAGCTCTCCTTCTCCTGCCTTTCCTGTGCTTGGTTGTTTGCCCGCTAGTTGCCCAGCGTCCTGGCGGCAATCTCCAGGTTTTCGTAACTCTCCCGGACGACCATCCCTCGGGTGAACAATTGAGAGTCCAACTCATCAGCGGCGATTCAGGAGTTCAGGTCGCGGAGACGTACACCGACAATCGTGGCCGGGCACAGTTTGATAGAGTCGGCGTGGGTAGCTACACGATATCGATCAGCGGCCAAACTATCGAAGCCACTGTCAGCGATCCCTTTCAGGTGGATGAACGCAAAACTACGCAATCCATTTCGCTGAGAGTAAAGCCCATCAGTACTGACGCGAACCGCGCCGGCTCCGGCGCCTCGGTTTCCGCCGGTGATCTCAAAGTGCCCGAACAGGCGAGCAAGGAGTTCGACAAAGCCACCAAGCTCATGGCCAAGCAGCAATGGCCAAAAGCCATCGATCAGCTCAATAAAGCCCTTGCCATTTATCCCGCCTACGCCGAGGCTTACACCAACCTGGGCGTGATCTACGCCAAAACGGGAGATCCGGTCAAGGAACGGGAAGCGCTTCAGAAAGCCATCGTCGCCAATGACCACTTTGCTCCCGGCTTTGTAAATCTGGCACGCATGGAAATAAGAGAGCACAACTTCACGGACGCCGAGGCCCACTTAAAGCAGGCCGCCGCGATCGATCCCACCGACGTGCCCACACTGGCTCTGCTGGCTCAAGTGCAGCTCCTCGACCACCACTACGCGGATTCCGTCGCGAATGCCCGCAAAGTCCACTCTATGGCCCATGAGTCTTATGCCCTCGTCCACTACGTAGCCGCCCGAGCTTGTGAACGGATGAACCGGCTCGCCGATGCCATCGCCGAATTTAAACTTTTCTTATCCGAAGAACCTGCAGGAGATCGCGCTACCGCGGCGCGTCTGGAGATGAATGCCATTCAGCAGCAAGGGCCGCAAAAGTAAATATTGCGTGCTTCCGCCCCGGGATACGCTGAACGAAACGTTCGCGATGGCGAAAATATAATTTTTGTTTCACTTACCGAACATTGGGTAATGGCTGGCCGCGCCCATAAAGAACAACAGCGGGATCGACAAGTAGGCATTGGCGCGCGAACAAAGGAACGCCTGGCGGGCCATGTATTTAGCTTTCTCGGGCATGGCAGTACCGTTGCTGGTGTTGTCGCGCGTCCATTGGATCAGTCGTTTTTGGATCCGCCAGATCACTCCCCAAACGTTTAGCATCATCACCCAGCCAATGCCTCCGCCGATGCCGATCGCGAGCAGGCGATTGCTCTCCCATCCGTGGCTATTCAGGCTCAGGAAAAGCCAGGCTGCGGCGAAAACAACGATCGCATAGAAGACGCCGATAAACGCGCCATTATCGAAAATTCCTTTGCCTGGGATCAGCACGGCGTAGAGAATTCCCCACACCACCGTCCAGATCACAAAGAAGCTGGCCATGGCCGTACCGCTGGTGGCGTGCAATCCCATGCCAAGGGCATTGCGCGCGTCGGTCGCGACGATCAATCCCCAATAGGTGATGCCGGCGAGGACGGTCAAGACCGCCGACATGCGAAACCACCATAAAGCGCGCGTCATCAGCAGAGGCATCACTTTGCCTTTGGTCGCGGGATCGAGTTCCTTCATCAGCGGAACGTTTACCAGGTTGAAGAAATAAAGCAGACCGATCCAGATGATGCCGGCGAGGAAGTGAATCCAGCGAAGCATCATCAGGAAGTTGGTATTGAAATCTTCAGGAAAACTGATCAGTGGTGTGAAGAGACTGGTGAGAGCGGCGCTTGCCATCATGCCTCCTGGGACATGCCTATTACGACTGGAAAACCGTTAGCAATGCAAAGAAAGAATAAGCCCAGGCGGGATTGTACATGCTGACGGCATTTCCTAGGATAGGTTTACCACAACGGGGGAATCGCGATTTCCAACAACTTCCCGGTTGAAAAGAGGCAAGATTGGCCTTATTGTAACGGCATTGACCTGCAATCGCCGCGGATTGAGAAATCAGGCGGCAAGAAGGGTGTCTCCCCCCGTGTTCCTTGTGCGGAAGGTCGCGAGGAAGCGCTGTTTTGTTTACTTGCGCAGCGGAGCGCAAGTTGGCAAGGAAGAAGTTAAAGAATAAGGAGATCGGCAATGGATAACGGCAAGCCGGCACAAAACATACAGGATTCCTTCCTCAACACGGCCCGCAAGGAAAGGTTGAGCATCACTATTTATCTGATGAGCGGCGTAAAGTTGACGGGGCGGATTCGTTCCTTCGACAAATATTCCGTGGTGCTCGAAGCCAACGGGCAAGAGCAACTGATCTTTAAACACGCCATTTCAACGGTGGTGATGGGCCGCACCGTGCCGCATGGATCGCATGCCGATGGACGTCCCATTGCATCCCCGGTGGCCTCGGCGGCCAGCGCTTCGGGCAGTGAAGGATAAGGCATTTTCGGTTGCGCAAGTTCCATCCCAAGAAGACTCGCGTCCGCGCGCCAGTGGCTGAACGCCCGCCGCTCGGCGAGCCAGCTCTCAGCAAATCGGCGGCGCGCGAGGATGAAGGGGAGCGCGCATTTCTAATCGGCCTTGAGGTCCGTACGCGCGGGCGCAACGGCGCGAAAGTGACCGCGCAGGCGCAGGCCGCCCGGGATGCCGCATCGTCGACGCCCGAGAACGGCAGAGCCGGATCGCATGCCTCCGCAAAAGCTGGGTCAAATAAGCCGAGCATTCCTGAGTTCGACGCCGACGAATCTTTGGCCGAGCTGCGCACGCTGGCCGCAAGCGCGGGTGCGAAGGTTGTCGGCGAAATTCTGCAACGGCGCGACCGGCCCGATCCGGCAACACTAATCGGAGCCGGCAAACTGGAAGAAATCGCCGGGGCGGCCGCATCGGTGGATGCCGATCTTATCCTGTTCGATCACGACCTCACCGCTTCCCAACAACGCAATATCGAAAAGATCGTTAAGCGCCGGGTGATCGATCGGACCCAGTTGATCCTCGATATTTTTGCCCGCCATGCACGAACCCGCGAGGGCCAGTTGCAGGTGGAGTTGGCGCAGTTGCAATACATGCTGCCGCGGCTTGCCGGACGCGGCATTGAGATGTCCCAGCTCGGCGGCGGCATTGGCACGCGCGGTCCTGGCGAAACCCAGTTGGAGACCGATCGCCGGAAGATTTACCGGCGGGTGCGTCACGTAGAGCAGCAACTGGAGAACGTGCGGCGCATTCGCGCCCAGCAGCGCCAGCGGCGGGAGTCTGCGCCGGTAGCGACCGTGGCGCTGGTTGGCTATACGAACGCCGGAAAGTCGACACTGTTCAATGCGCTCACCGACGCCGACGTTTTGGCATCGCCGCGCATGTTCGCCACGCTTGACCCTACAATTCGCGCCGTGGTCCTGCCTTCGAAGCGCAAGATCTTGTTGTCCGACACGGTAGGGTTCATCCGTAGTCTGCCGCACACGCTGGTTTCTGCGTTTCGCGCTACGCTGGAAGAAGTGCAGCGCGCGTCTCTGATTTTGCATGTGTCCGACGCCAGTTCCCGGCTCTCGGCGGAGCAGGACGCGCAAGTGGAACTTGTCCTGAAAGAATTGGAAGTGGAGAAGAAGCCGCGCCTGCGCGTGATGAACAAAGTGGATTTGCTGGATGTGGAAGTCGCGGAAAATCTAATCGCAGACTCCCAACGAGACAACTCGAACACAGTTTATGTTTCCGCTGTCGAAGGCATCGGCCTCGACCGCTTGCTGGCTCGAATCGATTCCATGATTGACGAGGACCGTGTCAGCCGCGTGCGCTTGCGGGTTCCGCAGAAAGAAGGCAAGACGCTAGCCCTGCTGGAAGCCAAGGCGCGTATTTATTCGCGAGCCTATAAGGATGGCGCAGTGGAGTTGGAAGCGGACGCGCCAGAATCGGTGGTACGAAAAGTTAGGGAGTGGGTGGTCGATGCGCCTCGGAATTTAAATGGGCCGGCAACCAAGAAGCGGTGACATTCCTTGGCTATCGGCCCATTCGATCCTGAATTGGATCGGAGGTGATACTTCAATGCTAGTCCTCCCGCCGGGGAAGTCAAGCCTTAGTTTGCAGGTTTTTGCATGTTCTAAAAGGCTGGCCTTGACAACGAGCCCGGCCAATTTTCGACTTCTGCACTATACGCTTGGCCCTCACAGCAGGGCTTGGAGCGCTGCCCTTTGCGTTGACATAAACTCCTTCGGACGTTAGACTTAACAGTTTTCAAAGCCCTCTTTTTTCGGTATATCAGCGTTCCATGGATGAGACGTTACGACAACTAGGCGGATTACTGCTTGGATCCGTGCCAACCATAATCCTGATGGCACTGCTCTATTTTTTCTACACGGTAATCGTGCACAAGCCCATGCGTCGGGTGCTGGATGAGCGGCGCAACAAGACGGAAGGTGCCATCGAGAAGTCGCGAGCCGATATAGCGGCCGCGGAAGCACGCACCGCGGAATATGAACAGCGGCTGCGAGAAGCGCGCGCCGCGGTATTTCGAGCACAAGAGACCAGGCGCAAGGCTGCACTGGACGCGCGTGCCGTCGCGATCAGCGAAGTCCGCACAAAGGCGCAGTCTGAGGTGACCTCAGCAAAAATGGATATCGAGAAAGATCGCGAGAGTGCGCAAGTCGGCTTGCAAGGTGAGACGCAGAGCCTGGCAACAGAGATTATGCAGCGGGTGCTTGAGCCCGCGGGGGCGACGCGCGGATGACATCCAATATTACCGCCCTAAAAATGATTTTCAGGATTGCATTTCTTTCGTTGGTGATGTGTTTTGCCGGCGGGACCGGAACACTACGTGCCCAGGATCAAGCAGCGTCGCCAAGTCAGCAGCAATCGCAGAATCAAAATCAACGATCCAATCCCGGCATCGCGCAGCAACTAACGCGCGAGACGAGGGAAGCGGCGGGAGAAGAGAAAACACCAAAGGATGACCAGAGCGGATTTAAGCTATCCGGTTCGGTGCGCTTTATCGCGAAGAAACTGAATGTCAGCAACGAAACTGCTTCTTTTATTTGTTTTCTATTTAATTTTCTGGTGACAGCGGGAGTGATTCTTTGGGCGTGCGGCAAGTATTTGCCGGTAACGTTCAAGGCGCGCACTGCGTCCATTCAAAAGGCAATGCAGGAGGCGCAGAAGGCCAGCGAAGAAGCGCAGCGAAGGCTGGCGGAGATTGAGTCGCGGCTAAAGAAGTTGGATGTGGAGATTGGGACAATGCGGGATAACGCCGAGAAGGAAGCCGCGGCGGAGGAAGCGCGCATTCAAGCCGCGACACAGGAAGAAGCGCGCAAAATCGCGGAAGCGGCGCGCCAGGAAATTGAGGCCACAGCCAAAGCTGCGCGGCGTGCATTGGCTGCATATGCGGCCGATTTGGCAGTCGGGCTGGCTTCGAGACAGATTCGCGTCGATGCCAACGCCGACCAGGCGTTGCTGCGAAATTTCGCGGGGCAATTGGGATCGTCTTCTTCGGATCTGGAGCGAACGGATCCAGGGCCAGCATCAGGAAAGGACCGGAACTAATTTATGGCTTCGGTTGCCAGCACGTATGCCCGCGCTTTTGCGGATGTGATTTTTAATACGCACTTCGACGCCAATCGCGCGATTACTGAGTTGCAGAGCATCGCAGGCTTGCTGGCCGAGAGTTCCGATTTGCGGCGAGTATTTGAAAATCCCGCAATCCCCGCCGACCAGAAACGCGGCGTGCTGGACGCGATTGCAGCGCGGGATGGAATTTCAAAGCAAGTAAGGAATCTCATTGCGGTATTGATCGATCACCGCCGGACTCATTTTTTGGAACCGATCGTTCAGCAATTACAAAAGGAACTCGATGCCCGCTTGGGATTCGCCGAGGCGGATATCACCAGTGCCCACCCGCTCGGCGACGCGGAGAAGCGGGAGTTCGAAGCGCAGGTGCAGAAACTGACCGGCAAAAAAGTCCGCGCCGACTACATGCAGGATCCTTCGCTGCTTGGGGGAGCCGTAGTCCGCATCGGCAGCACGATTTACGACGGTTCCGTGAAAGGGCAGTTGGAAAGAATTCGAGAAGCTATTAGCTCTTAGCTGTCGGCTCTAAGCTCGGAACTAAAATCGAGAGCAGGCTCTCCAATAAAGAAGACCAGATAAAAGATTCATCAAGATTGACCGCGGGTTAGGCGGAGAAAAGCTAAGGGCTCACAGCTAAAGGCTAACGGCTGATTCTATGGCACAGATCAAAGCAGACGAAATCACCAAACTGATCCGCGAGAAGATCGAGAACTATGAGGCGAAGATCTCCGTGGACGAGACCGGCACGGTCATCACACTCGGCGACGGTATCGCGCGTGTGTATGGCCTCGACAAAGTCATGGCCGGCGAGCTTCTTTCCTTCCCGCACGACGTGGCGGGCATCGCCATGAACCTGGAAGAAGACCAGGTCGGCGTCGTGCTGCTCGGCGACTACACCGAGATCAAAGAGGGCGACGAAGTTAAGCGGACGGGCCGCATCATGAGTGTGCCGGTTGGCGACGCGATGATCGGCCGAGTCGTAGACTCTCTCGGTAGGCCCATCGACGATAAAGGGCCCATCGCGACCGACCAGTACATTAACTTGGAGCGCCTCGCTCCCGGCGTCATCGATCGCCAGCCAGTGCGCGAGCCCATGGCGACTGGATTAAAGGCCATCGACAGCATGATCCCGGTGGGCCGCGGACAGCGCGAGTTGATCATCGGCGACCGCCAGACGGGCAAGACCGCGGTTGCTCTCGACACCATCATCAATAGCAAGGGTAATGATCTGATTTGCATCTACAATGCAATCGGGCAAAAGCGTTCGTCCATTGCGCAAGTGGTCAAGATTCTTGAGGACTACGGCGCCATGGAGTACACCATCGTGGTCGCGGCATCGGCATCCGAACCCGCGCCTATGCAATACATTTCGCCGTATGCGGCCACCGCCATCGGAGAATACTTCCGCGACAGCAAGCGGCACGCGCTGGTTATCTACGACGATCTTTCAAAGCACGCCGCATCCTATCGCGAAATTTCTCTGCTTTTGCGCAGGCCTCCGGGACGTGAAGCCTACCCCGGCGACGTGTTCTATCTTCACTCGCGCCTGCTCGAGCGCTCTGCCAAGTTAAGCGACAAAAACGGCGGCGGTTCGCTCACTGCTCTACCGATTATCGAGACGCAGGCGGGCGACGTTTCCGCTTACATTCCTACCAACGTGATCTCGATTACCGATGGCCAGATTTATCTGGAAACGGATTTGTTCAATCAAGGCGTACGCCCGGCGGTAAACGTTGGCTTGTCAGTGAGCCGTGTGGGCGGCAGCGCGCAAATCAAAGCGATGCGGCAAGTAGCTGGAACTTTGAAACTGGAATTGGCGCAGTATCGCGAACTGGCCGCTTTCGCGCAATTTGGAAGCGACCTCGATAAGGCCACGCAAAATCAGCTCAACCGGGGCCAGCGTCTGGTCGAACTGCTGAAACAAAATCAATTCTCGCCGCTGCCATTCTCCAAGCAGATTCTAATCATTTTTGCCGGTACGGGAGGCTTTTTGGACGATCTTCCGGTGAATCAGGTCCGTGACTTCGAAAAAGAACTCTATAAGTATGTCGACGCGACCAATCCCGGAGTGCTCCGTACGATCATGGAGAAAAAGGTTCTCGACGACGGCCTGAAGGCGCAGCTGACCGACATTGTTAAGCAGGCGAAGCAGCAGTTCGTATCGTCGCGCGAAGCGGTAGCGAAATAGTACTGAGTACCGAGTTGCGAGTACCGAGCTAAGAGAATTTCACTCGATACTCGCAATTCGGTACTCGCAACTCGACGCATGGCAAACATTCTCGACATTCGGCGCCGTATCCGCAGCGTGGTGAACACGCGGCAGATTACCAAGGCTATGAAAGTGGTCTCGGCCGCCAAGTTGCGCCGTGCGCAGGAGCGCACTCTGGCCGCGCGGCCCTACGCCACGATGTTGACGAATGTGCTGAAGTCGCTGGTGGCGCGCGCGGAGATTTACGATCCCGAAACCGGCGAACCGAAGCATCCCTTGCTCGCGCAGCGCGAAGAGAAAAATATTTTGCTGATTGTCGTTACCGGCGACAAGGGCCTGGCCGGGGCTTTTAGCGCCAACATCACCAAGGCCGCTACCCGGTTTATCGAATCGAAATCGGGGAAGAACATAGACATTGAAGCGATCGGACGAAAAGGGCGCGATTTCTTACGCCGCCGCTACCCCTCCGCTCCCGTTCAGACGCGCAGTTTGTCCGAGAGTGAAGATGAAGAAGATTCCGAAGCTCGACCGGATCGTGGAGAACGCGCGGGACAGATTCAAATTACGGGCGAACATGTGGGAGTTCTCGGTAAACTGGATTTTTCGCAGGCCCGCAGATTGGCTGAGAGCGTTATTGAGCGCTACGACCAGGAAGTGATTGACTCGGTTTATATCGTATTCAACGAATTCAAGTCGGTGATCGCGCAGCGCCTTGTGGTTGAGCAGATTCTTCCCATCGAAAAAGTGGGAGAGCCAGCCATCCGTTTGGCGGAAGAGATGACCGAAGAAGAGAAGAAGAAAGCCAAAGAAGCGGCGATAAGCGCAGGAGTTGCAATGCGTGGCGAAACTCCCGCCGACAAAGCTGCGGAGAAGTTTGGAACGGCGAATGTAGATTACATCTATGAACAATCGCCGGAAGAGTTATTCCGGTCGTTGCTGCCAAAATATGTCGGCATTCAGATTTTCCGCGCATTGCTGGAGTCGGTGGCGGCCGAGCACGCCGCGCGCATGACGGCAATGGAATCCGCCACCAGCAACGCCACGGACATGATCGATTCGCTCACGTTGGCAATGAACCGTGCCCGCCAGGCGAAGATTACGAAAGAAATTATCGAAATCGTAAGCGGCGCTGCCGCAATGTAGGAAATTGACCTTATGCCAGAAAACGTAGGACATGTAATTCAAATCTCCGGGCCCGCAGTGGACGTGCAATTTCGCGAGGGTCATTTGCCGCCGATTTTTGAAGCAGTCAGAGTGGTGAGCGACGGTTTCACCGTGCCCAACCCGCTCAACGTAATTCTTGAAGTCCAACAGCATCTCGGGGAAGGTCGTGTGCGCTGCATCGCCATGGAAGCCACCGAAGGCATGGTGCGCGGCATGAAGGCGATCGACACCGGCGGACCCATCACTGTTCCCGTGGGCCGGGGCACGCTGGGGCGCGTGATGAACGTGATCGGCGAACCAGTCGACCAGCTTGGTCCCGTCGAATATAAGGAACGCCTTCCCATTCATCGTCCAGCTCCTGCTTTCGATGAGCAAGCCACCACTGCGGAGATGTTCGAGACCGGCGTGAAAGTCATTGATCTCATCCAACCGTTCTTAAAGGGTGGAAAGATCGGGTTGTTCGGCGGCGCGGGCGTGGGCAAGACCGTTGTCATCATGGAGTTGATCAACAACGTTGCCAAGAATCATGGCGGGTTTTCCGTGTTCGCCGGAGTGGGCGAGCGCACTCGTGAAGGCAATGATTTATGGCTGGAGATGACCGAATCCGGCGTAATCAAGCCCGGCGATCCGGCGCACTCGAAAGCCGCATTGATTTATGGGCAGATGACCGAGCCGCCCGGCGCGCGCCTGCGCGTCGCGTTGACCGGCCTGACGGTCGCGGAATATTTTCGTGACGCCGAAGGCGCGGACACGTTGCTCTTCATCGACAACATTTTCCGCTTCACGCAAGCCGGGTCGGAAGTATCGGCGCTGCTGGGTCGCATGCCCAGCGCGGTAGGCTATCAGCCAAATCTCGCAACCGAAATGGGCGAATTGCAGGAGCGCATCACCTCCACCAAGAAAGGTTCTGTCACGTCGGTGCAGGCGATTTATGTTCCTGCCGATGATTTGACCGATCCGGCTCCGGCAACCACATTCGCTCACTTGGATGCCACCACGGTTTTGTCGCGTGCTCTGACCGAGATTGGAATTTATCCGGCTGTCGATCCGCTAGCTTCGACCTCGCGCATTCTCGATGCCCGCATCGTAGGGCAGGAGCATTATGACGTGGCGCAGTCAGTAAAGAAGACTCTGCAAACCTACAAAGACTTGCAGGACATCATCGCGATCCTGGGTATCGACGAGTTGAGCGAAGATCAGAAGCTGACCGTGGCGCGCGCCCGCAAGATTCAACGCTTCTTGTCGCAGCCGTTCCACGTAGCCGAGCAGTTTACCGGCGCGGCGGGACGTTACGTCAAGATCGCTGATACGGTGAAAGGGTTCAAGGCAATCGTCGAGGGCAAATACGACGACATTCCCGAGCAGGCCTTTTATATGAAGGGGCCGATCGAAGAAGTGTTGGAAGCCGCGGAGAAGATGAAAAAAGCTGCGTAGGAACCACCGCCGGTCGTTAGTTGTTCGCGGTTGGCGTAGCAGCGCTGATGCGAGGGCTAAACGACCAACGACCAACGACAGATGCCAGATACTTTCCAACTCGAAATTGTCACGCCGGAAAAGAAAGTGGTAGAGACGGCTGCAACCGAAGTCCAGATCCCAGGCAAGAACGGCTATCTCGGCGTTCTGCCCGGCCACGCTCCGTTGATTACTGAATTATCCGTCGGAGAAATCTCTTACCGTTCCGATTCGAGCGAAGAACATCTCGCAGTTGCCTGGGGATTTGCGGAAGTGTTGCCCGATAAAGTAACCATCCTCGCCGAGACTGCGGAACGTCCTTCCGACATTGATGTCGAGCGCGCCCGCAAATCGAAAGAACGCGCCGAACAACGCCTTACTAGCGGTGACACAAACGTTGATGTAGAACGTTCTTTAAACGCTCTGCACAAGGCTGAAACGCGGCTCGATGTAGCTGCGAAGGACCATTAACGGGCAGAGCACCAAGGTCCAAATTCTGCGCTCTCCAGCCGAGGTTAAACCCCATGCAGCTTGCATCAGATCCTCTTCGCCTGTTTTCCTTTCTACTGGTAAGCGTTTGCATCGTGGCCGCCCAGCAAAATAAAGCCGAAGCCGCACAGGCGCACAAGCTGCCAGCTCCGCTAATTTCACCTGAAGTTCACCCCAACGGTAGCGTGACTTTCCGCGTCCGTGCGCCGAACGCGCGGCAAGTGGAACTCGCGCTCGAGGGGGCGGAGCCAGTACAGATGCGGAAAGATAAAGATGATGAGGGACTGTGGACTCTTACCACGCCAGCCCTGGCTCCCGACTATTATGGCTACTCATTCGTCGCCGACGGCGTGCGGCTGATCGATCCCTCCAATCCGCTGCTGCAGCCGAACCTTGTAGACACTGGAAATATGGTGCATGTGCCGGGCCCCTCTTCGCTGCCCTGGGAGGTGAACGACATTCCGCACGGAGAAATCCACCACCATTTTTATGCCTCAGCCGTAGGGGCCGATTTTCGCGACTACTACGTGTATACTCCGCCAGATTACGAGAGATCGGGCAAGAAAAAGTATCCGGTCCTTTATCTTCTACACGGATTTAGCGACGATGCCAGCGGATGGACCGCGGTGGGTTACGCCAATGTGATCCTGGACAATCTGATCGCCCAAGGCAAAGCTAAACCAATGATCGTCGTGATGCCTCTGGGCTACGGCACCATAGAATTTGTGCGCATGGCCTGGGATGCGTGGGGCCATGCCGAATTGCGTGACCAAAATTTCAAGAAATTCAGCGACGCGCTGCTCACTGAAGTGATGCCGCGCGTCGAAAGCGAATACCGAGTGAACAAGCATCGCGATGCCCGTGCCATCGCCGGTCTCTCGATGGGCGGCTCGGAGTCTCTGCTAACAGGACTGAACAACGTCGATAAATTTTCCTGGGTTGGAGCCTTTAGTTCAGGCGGCATCCCCCACGACTTTAAGAAGGATTTTCCGTCGCTCGACGCCAAGGCGAATCAACAGCTCCATCTCCTATGGATCGCCTGCGGTACGGAGGACCCCTTGATCAAGAGTAACCGGAACCTGCGGGCGTGGCTCAAGACTCAGGGAATAAATGTTACCGAGATCGAAACGCCGGGAATGCATACCTGGATGGTGTGGCGAAGAAATCTAGCGGAGTTTGCGCCGTTATTATTCCGATAGCTGAGCCAACCCGAGATAGATCACGGCACATTCACTGATTCCCGATCTTCGGATGCGACATGTTTCACAGCCGCCGTGCGCTCCAGCTTATCCCACGCGAATCGCCGCCCTTCCAACGCCCGCTTCAGCGTCTTGAACAAGACCACCGAAAATAATTGGCGATAGGCGAACCGCTGCAACCATACTTGGCTGAGTAGCCAGACATCTTCTTTATCGTCGGGACGCCGCCGCTCAAGGGCAAACGCGAGCGCAGATGCCAGAAAGTCGATGACAAGAAAAGCGAAAAAGAACGCAACCAATTTGTGGAAGCTGGCTGGATCGGTTGAATCCGGATGAAAATGTTTCTGAATAAAGTACCAGATCGCGCCGAACGCGAACATGATGTCGATCAACGGCGACACCAACGGCAGCAAAATCTGAAAAATTACGATATTAGGTAGAGCAACAAATCCTAGCGCTCCCTTCCGCGCCAACACTCCGCTATGCTTGTAAACCGCCTGCAAAATTCCAAACGACCACCGAAAGCGCTGACGCATCAAGCCGTTCGCATTGGTCGGTGCCTCTGTATATGCCAAAGCCATGTCTTCATATTCCACACGGTATCCGCGACGCAGCAGTGCCATGGTCAGATCCGCATCTTCGGCGACCGTATCGATTTGATAGCCCCCGGCTTCACGCACCGCCGAAACCCGCCACGCGCCAATCGCACCCGGCACCACGCTGACCGCGCCAAGAACATCCAACGCGCGCCGTTCAAAATTCTGGCTCGTAATGTATTCCAGCGCCTGCCATCGCGTCCACAAATTCACCCGGTTCCCAACCTTGGCATTACCTGCAATTGCGCCAACTCTAGGGTTAATGAAATGCGGTACCAGCCGTGAGATCGCGTCATGCGCAATGATCGTATCCGCGTCGATCCCCACAAAAAGCTCCGCGTCCTCGATATGTTCGATCCCGTAGTTCAGCGCCTCGGCCTTCCCGGCATTTTCTTTCGTGAGAACGAGAACCTTGCCGGCCCTTGCCTCGGCGAGAAATGCAGCGCGCGCCACTTCGAGCGTGCGATCCTTGGATCCGTCGTCAATCACGATCACGCGCAAATTCGGATAGTCGGAATTCAGGGCAGCCCGGATGGTGCGCACAATCACTTTTTCTTCGTTGTAAGCGGGTATCAGAACCGCGACTTTCGGCTTGTAGGAAGCGATCTCGGCGGGTTTCCCAAATATTTTTTCGCGCAGCCGGTCATAGACCGCCGCGGCGCCAATGAAAAGCAAACGCCCGGTCATGAGCAAATCGCCGAGGAAGAATATCCATGTAATTAGAACAATTCCGGCCTCGAATAGCCAGAATCCCAGGCCGTCCAGGCGAGCCGCCCAGCGTTGCTCGGTGCTCAAAGGCGACATCACGTCCGCGCGGGTCTTGCCGAACAACTGGAACACCGGTACTACGGAATATCCGCGCGCCCGAATGCCGTCGATGATCATGGGCAGAGCGCGCACAGTCTCAGCACGATTGCCGCCGCCGTCGTGCAGCAGAACGATGTTGCCGCAACGCAGATCGTTGGGCCCGCACGGTGGCAAGTGCGCCAGAACGTAAGCTGAAATCTCTTCAGCCGTGTGCCGGCGCGGTTTGTCATTCCAGTCGTTCGGATCGATCCGGTTGCCGACCGTAATGTAACCCATGTCTTGTGCGAATTCGAGCGGCTTCACCTGATCGGCAGTGTCAGGTTCTTCATCAATGGCGTAAGGAGGCCGCAAAAGAGTGGCCCGAATCCCCATCAAGCTCGCAAACAGCCGCTCCGTGAGATTCAATTCCACTTTCATGTAAGTGGATGAAATATTGCTCACGTCGGGATGGGTAAAAGTATGGTTGCCGATGGTGTGGCCTTCGTTATAAATGCGCTTGGCGATGCTGGGAAATTTGTCCGTCTGAATGCCAATCAGGAAAAACGTAGCGGGAGCGTTCTCGCGCTTCAGGACGTCGAGAATTTTGGGCGTCCACTCCGGGTCTGGTCCATCATCAAACGTCAGGGCAACTTCGTTGGGACTATATCCATAGCGCCCTACGCGAAACGGTTCAGGCATGTTCTGAAAGTTTTCATCGGTGATCAGCTTGGTTTCCTGATCAATGGTCAGGTCGCGGGTGCCATGGGTGGGCTGGTCTTCGATGCGAAGAATTTCTCCCTGGCCCTCCATGTCTACGTCCTGACCGGGAGGCACATCTTTGAGTTTGTCGGGAGCGCCCGGATCCCCAGGCATATCCCACACCCGCCATAGCGAACGGTCCTCACCGCCCAGCCGCCACAAAGCGAAAGTTTGAATTCCCAGCGTTTGCGCGGCACGCATGTGATTCAGCGCCGTGACCGCATCGAGAAACCAAACGTCATGCTGAACGCTGTGTTCATCGAGATAACTGAAGTGCGGATTCAACGCATCGTCATCGAAGTTCACATCTTCATCGGAGTCACGCGCGGCCAGCCAAGCCTCCTGTGCGCTCGCCGGACTGTCGTGCTCCCCGAGTGGAAGTTTTCCTTTCTTCGGTTTGAGCACCCAGTCATATCCGTAATTCGCAATGGCGCAGATGAGCTTCTCGCGGGGGATTTCTTTCACCGCGAATTTAAGATTGTCAACGAACCAGTCTTGTGACGCCACCGGACCGGAGGGTCCGCCGGGATAATGCTCGTCGTAATTCATCACCACCACGCCATCCGCGGGCGCGGAGATGGCGGCATAATCGAATTCTGGATTGTGCGGTGGTACGCTGACGTAGAGCTTCATTCCACGCGCGTGCAGATCGGACGAAAGTTCGTTCAACAGCGCAACGTATCCCTTTTGCCCCGATGCGGGAAACGCTTCAAAATCCACCATCAGGCCGCGAAAATGATCGGAAGATAAAAATTCCCCAACTTGTTTGCGGAATGACGCGCGGGCGTCGGGATCGTTCAGAAAATCCGTGATTTCCACCCAGTTGGCGCCGTCGAAATTGTTGACCATGGGGAAGACTTCCATGCTGCTGTCTTCCGCCTTCAGAAAAGGCATCACGCGGTCATCCACCGGTCGGACGTGACTGTTTTGCACTACGTCAAAAAGCTTGTTGGTCTGATCGTCGACGCCTTGTAACCGCCCATCCGCAGTCAGAACGTGCAGCCAGTCGGGATAAAGCAGGTCAATCTGCCGGTAGAAATCGCGCAGCGAAGCGAAGCTGGCAGCATCCCACGGGACATAAAATCCCGCACGAATTCCTTCTTCCTGGTTCAATTTAACTTCGGATGCGGGGAGCTTGGACTTCCGATGCGAGCGGTTCGCCAGCTTTTTCAGGCGATCGCGAGCCCGGTCTCCTTCATTTTCCTTCAATGCCCGGAAAGCCCGCTTCTGCGGCGAAAACAGCAGTTCGGGCAGGCGTTCGTCTTTTAAGGTGGTGTAAACAAACAAAACGATGAGGACGCAGAAAGACGCGACCGCAACGTCGACCAGTCGCCTCAGGCGCTTCCAGCGAGCGCGTTCCGGATCATAAAAGACAGGTTCAGCCATGTAGGGTTAATCGACTATCGTATGCCGCAGGCTACGGGTGGTCAATCTATTGGGGAATACACACAAGGCGCCCGCCGGGTATCAACTAGTAAATTAAGATGCGGTTTCCCGCCGCTAAGTTGACTCTACGCGCTATATTCTGAACCGTGCTCCAACTTCTGCGCAAGAACGTACGATTCTTTGTCGCAGGGACCTTGGCGGCCATGGCGTTGCGGCTGCTTTTCGTCTTCCACTTTCCCGGCATCGTCGATGATTCCCGCCTCTATGCCGATATCGCCATGAACTGGCTGGGGCATGGAGTTTACGGCATTACTAACTCCGGTCAGGTTATGCCGACCCTTTCGCGCCTGCCCGGCTATCCCGCGTTCCTGGCCGCCATTTTCGCCATCTTTGGCTGGAACAACTTCCGTGCTGTTCTTCTGGTTCAAGTCATTCTGGATCTCGGCACCTGCTTCCTTATCGCCGATCTCGCCCGCCGTATACTTTCCGACCGCGCGGCCAAAGCTGCATTCATGCTGGCCGCAGTCTGTCCGTTCCTGGCGAATTACTCCGCGGCCGCCCTTACTGAGACTCTGGAGATTTTCTTTACCGCACTCGCACTGGACTTTGCGGTGTGTGGACTGGCGGAACTTCGTCCTGCGTCCGCGCCGCAATTGAAAATCGCGTGCTGGATCGGATGCGGACTCTCCATCGGGGCCTGCATCCTTCTGCGGCCCGATGGAGGCATTCTTCTTGCCACAGTCGGCGGTTACCTGTTTTGGCTCTTGCTGAAACCGATTTTCGGCCGCACACGAAGTTCGCCGGCCGCGCCAGAGATTCTATTCGCAGGAATTATCCTGGCCATCTGCGCTGTGGCTCCGCTGATCCCGTGGACGATGCGGAATCTGCATACTTTCCGGCGCTTCTCACCGCTCGCGCCCCGCTATGCAAACGACGCCGACGAACCACTCATGCCAGGATTCAATCGTTGGACCAAGACCTGGATCGTAGAATACGTATCCGTCGAAGAAATCTACTGGAACGTTCCCGGCGACGCCATCGATCTCAATCGCCTGCCCAGCCGAGCCTTTGACTCGCCCCAACAGCGCCAGGAAACCGCCCTGCTTTTTAGCGAGTACAACCAGGACCATGACGTCACCCCTGAACTCGACGCTGGTTTCGCCGCGCTCGCTGCCGCGCGCATTCACGCCGCGCCCTTGCGCTACTACATTTGGCTTCCTGCCCTGCGCATCGCCGACATGTGGCTGCGCCCTCGCACGGAATTGCTGCCTGGCGATCCCCGCTGGTGGGAATTCAACGATGAACCCATCTGGCTGACCGTGAGCATTATTTTCGGCCTGATAAACGTGGGTTATGTGGCAGCCGGAGTCACAGGCCTGTGGCGCACCCGCGCAATTCTCAGCATAGGTCTATTCATTTTTTTTCTCGTACTGCGCTCAGTTTTCCTCGGCAGTTTGGAAAATCCAGAGCCTCGCTACACCCTGGAATGTTATCCAATCATTATTTTCGCAGCTTCCGCACTGTTCGCGTCCAAGGGAAGTCGTTCGGACCGAAAGCTTACGTAAGTACTCGGAAGCTCCCGCGCCGAACAAATATCCAGCATTCAAACGATTCAGTTGTCACAACGCCTAAGAATCTTCTTGAACATCGGTGCTTCGAAGTTGCACAATTGCGCCCAATAACCCCAGGCTCAAGGCTCCTTTCATCTACCTGGGACGGATGATTTCAAAAGTGATCGCCACGTGTGCAAGGAGATTCTCCCCATGCCTGTAGCTCGGATCGCGCCTTTCGTTTGCTTTGGTAATCGTCCTGTCCTGGTCGATCGAGTTCCTCGAAATTCAAGACAAGATGCGGCTACACCAGCATGCTCGCAACGTCGTTCCACGCTCCTCAGCCTGAGTGTAGGTCTTATCCTTGCCGTTTCGTTTTCCAGCGGAACCTTCATGGTCGCGCAGCAAGCTACCGCTCTGCTGACAGGCACCATCAAAGACGCCAGTGGCGCGGTGGTTGTAGGAGCCAAGGTCACGCTCAAGAACGCCGCTACCAACTCCGAGCGCACCGCGATTAGCGGCAGAGACGGTGGCTACGTATTTGATTTGATTCCCATCGGAGCTTACGAAGTGACCGTGGAGCAGCCAGGTTTTGATACCTATGTACGCAAGGGGATTACGCTTCAGATCAACCAGAATGGGCGCCTGGATGTTTCTCTTCGTATTGGGAAGACCAGTCAGGTCGTGGAAGTGCAGGGCGACGTCACGCAAGTGGATACTGTCAGCGCCGCGCTGGGCATGGTTGAAACTACGCAACGCATTCAAGACCTGCCGCTGGCAGCACGCGATACCATGCAATTAGGACTTTTACAGGCCGGCGTATTCGCTCCCGACCAGGACGATGGCTCCGGAAATCCCTTCTCGGTGAGCGGCCAGCGCTCCGAGTCTGAAACATTTCTTATCGACGGCGCCGACAACAACGACTTCCTTGGGAACAATATGGTCGTGGATCCCAACCCCGATGCGGTGGCCGAATTCAAGATCATCACGAACAATTACGAAGCCGAGTATGGCCGCACCTCCGGCGGTATCGTGAATCAGGTCATCAAGTCCGGCACAAATTCCATCCACGGCGATCTCTTCGATTATTTTCGCAATACCGCCCTGGATGCCTCGGATTACTTCCTCCGACAGGTTCCCATCTTCAGATACAACATTTTCGGAGGAACGATCGGCCTTCCTATCAGGAAAGACAAGATGTTTCTCTTTGCTTCCTATCAGGGAGCGCGGCGGGCGGAGGGGCAAAATCCAGGGATTCTGACGGTTTTGACGCCGCAGGAACGCACCGGAGATTTTAGCGATCTGGGTTTTCCGCTCACTGATCCCACCGGCGCGAGCCCGATCAACCCAACAACCGGGGTGAGCACTTTCCCCAATAACCAGGTCCCGGTTGATCCTGTGATGGCAAACTACATCAAGGATTTTCTACCGTTGCCGAATACCGGAAGCAACGGGTTTGTCGAAGACCCCGTGGCCAGCTTGCAGGAAGACCAGTTTATTTTCCGTTATGACTACAACATTTCCAGCAAAGACACGCTCTCCGCGTTCTATGTGCTTGATGACCAGCCCCAGGTGTTTCCCTTTCAGGTTGTAAAAGGAGGTTCCACGGGAGGAGACGTCCCCGTAGGATCGGGTTTTACGAACGCTCAGCGTTATCAAACCGGCTCGCTTAGCTGGACTCGAACCCTCTCGCCGACTCAATTGAATGAGCTGCGCTTCTCCACCAATCGTGTTGCCACCTTCACCGCCGTGCCCACAGATAGAACGCCGCCTTCGGCGCTAGGGTTCTTAACGATAACCCCAGACGATCCTAACGGCGCGGCGCCGCCCGCCATATCAGTGAGCGGGGCGTTCAATCTTGGCCCGTCTCCTCAAGGGCCCACCAAGATTCACGACACCACTTTTCAGTATCAGGATACTTTTTCCTGGACCAAGGGCAGCCACGCTCTGAAGTTCGGAGCCGATATCCGCTGGATCGAGGAAAACTTCCACTACGATTTTTACAACAACGGATCCTTCGACTACGGATCCTACTACACCAATACGGGCAGTGCTCTGGCCGATTTCGTTGGCGGTTTTACCGATAACTATTATCAGTTCTCCAGCGCAATCTACGGCATCCGAACTCACCAGTTGGATTTCTTTGCCCAGGATGCGTGGAAAATTACCAAGAACTTGAGCCTGGATTACGGTCTGCGCTACGAATACAACTCGCCGCAAGTCGATCCGCACAACCAGATTCAGGGCTGGTTTCCCGGACAACAGTCGACTCTCTATCCCGCCTCCCCGCCAGATTTCCTATATGCGGGCGATCCCGGAACACCCAATCGCGGCCTGGTTTATTCCGATAAGACCAACTTCGCGCCACGCTTCGGTTTCTCCTGGGATATGTTGGGCAACGCCAAGCTGGTAATGCGCGGCGGCGCCGGAATTTTTTGGGATATCGAAGATGGCGCACTCAACGAGCAGTTCGGCGGCCAGGCTCCCTTCGGATACGTAGCCAACAACTATCCCGGCTTTCTCCCGGCTGGCGCGGCGCCCGCCCCGGGTTATCTCCTGCCCATCAACGGCTCTTATACGGCCGATCCATTCCAGACAGCAACCGCTGGATTTTCCAATCCGTATCCCTTTATCGCAGGCGGCCATCTCGGCCAATTTTTCACTCCGGCCATCCCTTATGCGTATGTAGTCACTCCTCACTTCCGCACTCCTTATGCGGAGAACTTCAATTACGGCTTCCAATACCAGCTTTCGAAAGATACGGTGGTCGAGGCCGTTTATGTGGGTAGCCTCAGCCGCAGAGCCATCGGCAGTATTAACCTGAACTACCCTGAAATTAGTGGTAGCAATCCGCAAAATTTGATGGCGCAATACCAGGCGGCCGTAGCATCCGGTTCCGATCCTCTCACTTACATTACCCCCGACTGCGCTCGTCCGCTCGCGGCCTGTAATGGAGGTAGTCTGCCCTCGGGCGCCACTCAGATCATTACAAACCTGAGCAACGGCAGCTCTTCCAGCAACGAGATGCAAGTCACCGTCGACCGCAGAATGAATCACGGCCTTGGCTTTCGAGTCGCTTATACCTTGGCCAAGACCATCGATATTGCTTCGGGCTTCCGCGCCCGCTCGTCCACCTATACCAATCCAACCGATCCGGCCTTCGACCGCGGCTTGGCGGATTTCGATGCGCCGCAGCGTTTGGTATTGAGTCCCGTATGGCAAATCCCCGGCGGCGACGGCGGCAGCGCTCTGCGGAAGAATCTCCTTGGCGGGTGGGTGATTTCCTCGATAACATCTTTCCAGTCAGGGAACCCATTCACGCTGTTTTCCAGCAACGGAGCCAGCGAATCCGAAGAAGGACTCGATCGTCCTGACGTGGTGGGTCCCGTTAAGGTCTTCAAGAATCCCAGGCAAATGCGCACCTTCAGCCCCAGCCCGGATGGACTCCACGGCAGTTGCCTATCCGGCACGACTACTGGGTACTTCGTGTTTGATCCGACAAACGTCGTCTGCTCCGTAGGTCCGCCCGCCGGACAACCGTACGTCGCCGGCCTCGGCCTTACTCAGGGAGGAGTGCCGCTATTTAGCTACGGCAATATGGGAAGAAACGTCCTGCGCGGCCCCGGAATCAACGACTGGGATATCTCGATCATGAAGAACTTCAAGATCACCGAGAGCAAGTCGGTGCAGTTTCAGTCCAACTTCTTCAATGCCTTCAACCACGTTCAGTTCTTCGGACCAACTTCCACCGCAGGCTCGGTGGGCGGCAGCGGCCAGTTCGGTCAGGTCTCAACCGATACTTCGCCTTCTACTTCTCCTTACTATCGCGGCCCGCGTATTATCCAATTCGCCTTGAAGATTTATTTTTAAGAACGTGGGCGCATGGCCGCGAAGCGGCATGAAAGCCCAGCATTCAAACGTTTTATCCGCATTAAGGCCAAAAGATTGTTCTTGCACAATCCTGCCTGAAAGTTGCACAATCGAGGCCCACTAGGTCCCCAGGGTCTCGTTCATCTTTCTGCTTGGCTCATCCGGGTCCGCTGAAAAAGGAGAATCTTAATGCCGATTCGCAGCGCTGCGGCCAGCGTCTACCGAATTCTTGCAATTCTGTTGTCTGCGCTCATCCTTGTGGTGTTCTGTGCCGATAAAGTTGCGGCCCAGCAGGCAACCGCATTGTTAAGCGGGACGATCAAGGACGCGAGCGGCGCGGTCATTGCCGACGCCAAGGTCACGCTGAGGAACTCCGCCACCAACGTTGCCCGTGTGACAAACTCCAACAAAGCCGGAGACTATGTATTCACTTCAATTCCCATCGGTCCCTACGAACTCGAGGTCGAGCGGAAGGGTTTCAACAAATCAATACGCAAGGGAATTACGCTGGAGATCAACCAGAACGCCCGGCTCGATATCGAGCTGGAGGTTGGTACGGAGTCGCAGGTAGTCGAAGTCACCGCCGATGTCACACAAGTGGATACCGTCAGCGACACCATCGGCAACAGCGTGGTCGGAGAAACCATTCAGCGCGCGCCCTTGAATGGAAGAAACGTACTGGATCTCGCCTTGCTGCAACCTGGAGTCACCGAAACCAATGGCGATTCCACTGCCGCCGGTAACTACAGCATCGCGGGCGGACGAACTGATTCGGTCACGTTTCTGCTCGATGGAGGTCTAAATAATAACCTTCTCGATAATAGTGTTGTTTTTAACCCCAACCCTGACACCATCGCCGAATTCCATATTCTCGAAAGCAATTATTCGGCTGAATACGGGCGCAATGGCGGAGGCGTGATCAGCGTCGTCACCAAATCCGGCACCAACCAATGGCATGGCAGCGCCTTCGAATTTCTGCGCAACGATGACTTCAATGCCAACGATTACTTCAACATCGCGAACGACCTTCCCCGCAATGTTCTGAAGCGCAATCAATATGGCGCAACTTTCGGAGGGCCCATCACGATTCCCAGAGTCCTGAACGGCAAGGACCGCTTTTTCTTTTTCGTTGGATATCAAGGGCAGAGACTCTCGCAGCAGGAAACGACAGGATCGAACACCGTGTTCACGCCGGCGGAGCTGACCGGAAATTTTTCGCAGGCTGCCGGAGTAAATGGAGTCAACCCGAATGGGCCCGATCCGGGGGTAGCCTGCTTCCTCACTGGTTATTTCTACAACAGTCCGAATGCGCCGGATGGGACCGGGTGCAGTACTGACGCCAATGGCAATGCGATACAGGGCACTCCTCACCCATACTTTCAGTCGAACGCCGCCCTGGCGCAGCAAGCCATCATCGACCCGACAAAGATCAGCCCATTCGCAGCGGAGTACATTGCTTTAGGCCTGATGCCTACAAATCCCGCCGGAGTAGCGGACTACCAGGGCGCCCACACCGACAACAACAACGAGTTGACGACGAAATACGATTTCATATTCAGCGAAAAAGATAAGCTGAGCGCCACGGTTGGAGGAGCACGCAATCCGCAATTGAATCCCTTTGTGTTTGCCAGCGTGCCGGGCACCCCGAACGTAAGCCAGGTCAACAACTACTACACCAACGCGGCTTACACTCACACTTTCTCGTCAAATCTTTTGAGTGAATTCCGCCTATTCTTGCAACGAAACAACGTTTTGCAAGATAAGCCCGGAAGAAAACTGCCTGACGCCTCCCAAATGGGCATCGGAATCCACCAGGACGATCCGCAAGGCCCGCCGAACCTCTGGTTCGACAACAATCTTTATGTCGGATTTAGCGAACAGGGTCCAACTACGTTGGTGAACACTACGTTTGGATATGCCGAAGCCCTCACTTACGTCCACGGAAAACACAATTGGAAATTTGGCAGCGGAGTTTCTGCATTTCGTAACAATACTGTCTACGATTACTACGTCAACGGAGAATTTGATTTCTATGCCGGAGGAGCGGGAACTGACGATAACTCGTTGGCCGATTTTATCCTCGGCATCCCGTCTCAGTACTTTCAGTATCCCCACGCTCCATCCAATATCCGAAGCAAGTCCTACTATGGTTTCGCGCAGGATGAATGGCGCGTGACCAAACGGTTGACGCTGGATTTGGGTGCCCGCTACGAATACAACTCACCGAAAGAAGACACCAAGGGCCGCTCGTTTTCACTCGTTCCAGGGCTGCAGTCCACGGTCTTTTCCGGCGCTCCCAGAGGGATGGTTTTTCCCGGAGATCGAGGCGCGCCTCGGGGCGTAAATTTTCCTGATTACACCAACTGGGCCCCGCGCGTCGGGTTTGCATTCGATCCTAGGGGAGACGGGAAAACCAGCATCCGTGGCGGATTCGGAATGTTTTACGATATTTTAAAAGGGGAAGACAATCTTCAGTTCAACGGCCAGCCGCCATTCTTCTCCAGTGTGGGATTGACCTTTCCCACCTTTGCCGGGACAGGCGCTTCGAATTTCTTTTCCGACCCGTTTGGCGCCGCGGGCGTTCCCGATCCCTTCCCCTCGACTCCTCCGCCGTCAAATCTTAATTTCAGTGCGGCTGGCTTTCTGCCCATCAACAGCGGCGGAAGTGTTTACTTCGTCGACCCGCATTTGAAGACGCCGATCAACTATCAATACAGCCTCAGCGTACAGCATGAACTGGCCCGAAGCACCGCGCTTGAAGTGAGCTATGTCGGCAATCTTTCGCACGGTCTCACCTCGCTGATCGACGTCAACCCGTTCGTTCGCGGCACCACCGATCGGGTTCTCAACCTTGGCGCAGGCGATAGTTCCTGCCCGGATGCCTCTGGAAACACGACCTCAGGTTCTTACGGCACTTGCAGCTTTGGCTCCGCGCCGGAGTTCAAGAACATCAGCAATGCCTTCTACAACAGCATGCAGGCCAGCCTGAATCGGCAGCTCGTCGATTCTCATTACCTCGGCCGGACTTACTTCACTTTGGCTTATACCTACGGACACAGTATCGACAACGCTTCTGGCTTCCGGCAGAGAAATAGTACCGTTCCCTCATACGCGCCGAATTTGTTCCGAGCCTCAAGCGATCAGGATATTCGCGATCGTATTACGTTCAGCGGCGGATGGGATATGCCGTTTGACCGCTTGATCAGCTCCGCGCCCAAGCGCTTGACCCAGGGTTGGAGCCTGTTTCCAATCGTGACCTGGCGTACCGGGCTCCCATTTGATGTGTTCGCCAACCTCGGCGAGCAATTCACCTACAACGCGGAGGGCCCGTCTGGCGCAGGTGACCCGGTCAACACTCATGCCAACATAGTCGGGCCGCTCAACACGCTGAACCCGCACACTACCCAGACATTCAACGGCAACACCGGCAAGTACTATTTCAATCCGAATAGCCTGAGCATTGCGCAATGCGGCGATCAAAACGATCCCATGCCGGGCTGCGTACCGGGCCCGGGAATTCTACCCGCGGATTCGCAGGTCGTGGCCGATCCCGCTCTTGCAACCTACGGCACTTTGCCTCGCAACTACTTGCGCGGGCCGGGATATGTCGATTTTGACTTGGCGTTTTCGAAAACCACATCGATTACCGAGAAGGTAAAGTTTGAGTTCCGAGCAGAATTCTTCAATCTGCTCAATCACGCCAATTTCACCAATCCGGGCATTATCAATAATGGCAATGGAACCTATGCCGGGGGCGCCGGGGGCGCGAACCCGAACAGTTCTCTGTTCGGTCAAATTACCTCGACCTACGATCCGCGCATTATTCAACTGGCTGGGCGACTTTCGTTCTGAGGGCAAAGATCGTGAGACTTCGCGCTGACGGCTTAAGAAGAATTAGCTGAAGGGATCTGCGTGGTGCTACGACAGCGGCGAGTCGCTCATGCGAAAGCGCGTGCGCACGTGTTCGGAAATGAGTTCAATGGCAGGACGATTGGTGATCGGGTCGGTTTGCGCCAGATACTTCATGGCTTCAACCAGCAGTTTCTGACCATCCACGTAACGAGGATCGGAGCTGCGTTCTCTCTGGGTGGAACGACCCAACTTCGGCGCCACTGGAATGGTGAACACTTTAGCCATGCGTCAACTCAAATGAGGGTTTCCTAGGCAGTATAGCGTCCTCGGTGCATTTTTCAGAACAACATTCTTCTCGTTTAGATGCAACTAGTTAGCCTTGGGGCGAAACGAATTTTGTCTTTCCGTTAGTTTTTAGGTGAAATACTTCATTGCTGATCTTGGCATTCACCTTGATATCGGAGTACTTCGCGAGCCTGTAATCGCCCTGAGTTTGCACCAGCTTCTGTTGCACGGAGATGCCGCGGCTTAGATCGATCCACAGGAAAATCTCTGGAAAATTGCCGCGCACTTTCTCGCTCTTCGGAACCAGTTGGAGCTTCGCGGTGGCCACGCTATCAATCGTCTCTTCACCCTGGTAAGTCACATCAAAGGCTTTCTTCAAATCCTCTCCACTGCCTCCGAAACCTAGAACCAGAAAACTTTCGAACTCCTGATGATTCGCGCCGGTCGTATACTCCATCACTTGGTCGATTTTCGGCTGGTAGACCTGAAGCTTGCCATCCTTATAAAGCACGAATTTCTTATCAGGAAGGGTAAACTCCGCCATCATCTCGATCTGGTCGCCGGAGCGACGGTAGTAGACCGTACCTTTATCGGTGTCGGTTTCGTCCACGACCCTGTGGTATTCGTCGAAAACGAAATCAGTCTGCGCCGTCTTGAAATCCGCGGCCGCAGCATCCATTTTTTTCAGAACACTATCCAGAGAGGGGGCTTGGGCGTCAGCGAATGAATGCGGCAGAACGATCCAAAGCGGAATGACGCAAAGAACACTAAGCGTCAGCACACCTATGCTCCGTGAAGAATCTACGCGCACTATTTTCTCGTCACCCAAACTCGGTAGTTCTGCACTTTGCCATCGCGGTCCGGCACGCCTTCGTACTTCACAATCGACACCGTGCCCGAAATCGGCTCGATAATACGCGACAACTGTTCGCGGACTGAACTGTCATTGCCGCCGGTGACCGCGCTGCCGGCAATCTCGTAAAGCAACCCGCCTTTTCCATCCTGAGTCACGAACACATCCGTCTGAAGTAGGGTTCGCGGCACGGGCTTGTCATTGAAGTTGATCCAGTAGGGCGAAGAAAAGAGAAACAGTAGGATCAGCGTGACCATGATGTCGTAGTGCAGCGTGCCACGCTCATGTTGCCAAAAGATATAACTACGAATTGTGGGCCAGACTCCCTTCATCGGCAGGGACGGCGCGGTCGCGGTGGTCGACGTGGTCGTGCTGATATCCACAATTTGCAAGTCTAGTAGTCACTCCTTACTCTTGGCAACGGAAAAGCTTGTAGGGCCGGCTCTTGCTCAGCTTGCGTTTAGATGCCCGGACGAGCCTAACAGACACTGTTAAAACGTCTTCGGCGTGATTTTTTCTGCTCCAATATAGGGCCGCAGGACCGCCGGAATCGCCACGCTCCCATCGGCTTGCTGATAATTCTCCAGAATGGCAACCCAGGTTCGGCCTACCGCCAGCCCACTTCCATTCAGAGTATGCACAAACTCCGTCTTGTTCTTGCCCTCCGGACGGTACCGGATGTTCGCCCGCCGCGCCTGATAGGACTCGAAATTCGAGCACGACGAAATCTCGCGGAAAAGCTGTTGCCCCGGCAGCCAAACCTCAATGTCATAGGTCTTCGCCGACGATGCACTCATATCGCCGGTGCATAACGCCATTGTCCGATAGTGCAAGCCAAGTTTTTGCAGAACCGTCTCGGCGTTCCGTGTCAGCTTCTCATGTTCAGCATACGAATCTTCTGGCCGGGAAAATTTCACCAGCTCAACTTTTTGAAACTGATGCTGCCGGATAATTCCACGCACATCTTTTCCATAGGATCCCGCCTCGCTGCGAAAGCAAGGCGTGTACGCCGTCAGCGAAATCGGCAACCGCGCCGCATCCAGCACTTCGTCGCGATACAGATTCGTCACCGGCACTTCCGCCGTCGAAATCAGCCACAGGTCTTTCTCTCCATGCGGCACGCGAAAAAGATCGTCGGCAAATTTCGGAAGTTGCCCGGTCCCATACATGGATTCTGAATTGACCAGATACGGGGGAAGTACTTCCGTATATCCGTGCTCGCGGGTGTGAAGATCGAGCATAAAGTTTGCCAGCGCGCGTTCCAGCTTTGCGCCCAGATCCCAATAAACCGCGAAGCGCGCTCCGGTGAGCTTTACCGCGCGTTCCAGGTCCAGCACGCCAAGCTCAGCTCCCAGGTCCCAGTGCGGCTTTGGAGTGAAGTCAAATTTCGGCGGTGTGCCCCATCGGCGCACTTCAACATTTTCTTCCGCGCTGTGTCCAACCGGAACGCTTTCATGCGGCATATTGGGAATGCCGGAAAGAATCTCCTGCAAACGCGAGTCGAAATCGGCGGCAATCTTTTCGCGCTCCTGAATTTGCTCGCGCAAATCCTTCGTCTCGGCGATGGCCGTAGAGGCATCCTGCCCCGACCTTTTCAGTTTGGCAATTTCTTCCGTGGCCTGGTTGCGCCGTGCCTTCATGGTTTCCGCTTCGGTGATGGCTTTACGCCGCTGCGTATCCACCTCGCGGAAGTCTTTTAGCACAGCAGCCGGATCGGCGCCGCGCTGGCGCAGCATGTCTTCGACTCGGGGCAGATTCTCGCGGACAAAATTCAGATCAAGCATGAGGAACCACTACTTTATCGGAAACAGGGCAGGGAATGCACCTTGGCGGCGGACTTCGATGGCGGTACGCGCCGGCAGGTCTTGGGTTCGGGGACCGTGGGCGTGTTAGTCGCGCCGCTAATCGCCTGCCGTAACCCCTGCACCGGGGATGAACACAGGCACCGGCCGTGGCACAAAGCTACGAACCTGACGGCTCTCGCCCGGAGCCAGATCGATCAGCAGGAATGCGCACACCCAGAAGAACACGCAAAGGTAAGATCCGGGCGCAACCAGCCAATCCTCAAAGCCTGCATGAATCAATCCCGCAATTGTGACCAACGCAAACGGCACCGCGTAGTGCGAAGCACTCGCCGTGTTCCGCATCCAGCGGCAGACCCGAACCGACGCTCGAACCAATAGCAACAGCAGCGCCGCAAAAGGAACGATCCCCAGAATCCCCAGATATTCGGCCAATGCTAGGTAGCTGCTGCCATGTTCGCGGTTCGAACCGACTAATGTATAAATCGAAGATTGCTGCAAACTGACGGGAACATCTCCCAGGTCGCTGGTCCCGAATCCCGTGCCGAACCACGGATGCCTTCTGACTGCGGAAACCGTGTCGTCCCACGGGCTCAGGCGCGATCCCAGAATCCCCGTACGCGCCGGATCTTGCTGGACCTTATAAACAAATTTTCCGCTCAACGAACCCATCAACTCGCTTACGTGCGAAGGGCTCGCAATCGCCATAACCTCAAGGAGTAAAGCTCCCGCGAAAACCGCTCGTACAAGTAATTTCGGACGGCGCAGCGCAATCGTCACCACGAAAACCAGGATCACGTCGGCAACGATTGCCGCGCGGCAGACGCTGACATAAAGCAATACCCCGCAGAGTCCCAGAGCAATATAGCGATGTCTTCGCTGCGCCCGGTTCCGAGCGGTCAACGCTCCCCAAAGCAGAATTGGCATGGCGATTACGCTTACGAATGCTCCCAGGTTATTAGGGTTCCCAAACATATTGAAACCGGCGAGATACGAGCCTGAAACCAGGAAGATCAACACCTCGCAGCCAATTACCAGGCCGCCAACAAACGACTCTTCTCGCCCCGCCAAAGCTACTCGCGCCCCGGTGGAAGCATACAAGAACAACAAGAACAGGCTCACTACTTTCAGAACTCCGGTTCCCGGCGTGCTCGAGGCGCTCGCCGAAGCCGCCGCCGCACAAACGCAGAACAAGGCAATCAGATGGAAAGGCCCAAAATGCCGCTCGCGGCCGATTCGTACCCATGCATTGAACCCAGTCACCGCTCCAACCGCGAGAAAAACCCAGCGCAAGGTGAGACTCTGTTCTGAAAGAGGCAACCCCGTACCAGCCACAAGAAAGCAGCCCATGGTTACCGGAAAGAAGACTGTCTCGAAGCGCCACATGCAGGCGAGCACAACTTCCACGATCAGAATGGCGCCTAAGTATGTCGAATTTGACGCATACCCCGGCCTTCGTTCCGCAAGGAAGCACAATCCCGCTAAGCCCACCATCATTGCCGAGATGATCAGCAATCGATGTTGAGATCTCATTGAGTCCCCTGGCGAAAAACGAAGCGTCTCTTCATGTCAGAAAGAATCGCGGCAAATCGTGCCCGTACAGCCCAATTTCGGCGCCGCGGGCCTCCGCTATCGGAGTCGTATGGTACGAGACTATAGGAATTGTTGAGCCTAAGGATTTACGAGTGAGGAACCTATTGCCGGGGGTGCGAAGTACCCTTTGCGGGCGCGGACTTGCAGGTCTTTTTTGAGCGCGGAAATCTCGATCGACCGGTATCTTCCATCGGCGTCAAAATCGGCGGGCTTGTAGGAGACTACATATTGGCTGCGCAACTCATCCTCAATCGCCGCGAACGAGTGCGTCATGTCCTTCATCTTGAAGGGGAAAAAAGCGCGTCCGCCCGTGGCCTCTGCCAGCTGCACCAGCACTTTATCGCCTCGCAAAATCAACCCGCTGTCGTCAGTGGAGATGGCATAAATGATCACCTCGGCGCGTTGCGCCATTTCAATGGCCTGCGCCCGTGATACTTCACTTTGGTTATCTTCACCGTCGCTCACCACTACAATCGCCTTGCGCGTTGGGTGATCCGGGCGGTCGCTCAAAAACTTTTCCTTGCATGCGCGATAAATAGCGTCATAGAGCGCCGTGCCTCCACCATCCTGCAACCGGTGGATTCCATCCGACAGAAGCTGCACGTTATCGGTAAAATCCTGCGCCAACTGGCTCTTCTGGTTGAATCCTACGATGAACGCCTTATCGAATCCGAGCCGCACCGTGTGCTGCAGGAAGTCTGTCGCCGCGTCCTGTTCAAATTCAAAGCGGCTGTGCACTGATCCGCTCACATCGATTAGAAGCCCCAGATGCAGCGGCAGATCGGTCTCCCGCCGGAAATTCAAAATGGATTGCGGTGGCTTGTGATCGTCCAGAATCGAAAAATCACTTTGGTTCAGATCGCGAACAAACTTGCCATGCTTGTCAGTTGCGATGAATAAAACATTTACTTCATCCACTCGCTTGTGGATGGTAAGTACTGGTTGCTCCTCGGCGGAGGAGTCAGCAACTCTCGTGGGGTCCGCGGCAATAGCATCGGAGTAAGCGGCCGGAGTGGCTCCATTTCTGGCATAAGCGGCCCCCTGCGGTGCTTGGGCAAAAACCGCCGGTGCCAGCAAAAACCCTGCTGCCAGCGCCAAAAGAGCTCCCAGCGGCGTGTACTTCGTGCCACAAAAGTCCAATTTTTTCACTCCAACCCAGTCCAAAACGGGAGTACGCATGTACTTCCTATTCATTGGATGCACGCCGATTGCCGAACGACATTTCTCCGCACCGCTGGGGATTATAGACTGACTCTAGAGGCGCCCCCTCCGATCGCCAAGTTACAAAAGGAGCACTCGATTGGTCATAGTGCCCCAACGTCGTGGATGAAATAAAAGGTTCTTCCCTCATTAACGCAAGCAACTTCATCGCTTGAAACCTACACTTATCATTGTGAACGCCGCTGCCGTTAAGAAGATCGCCGCAACTCTCTCGCTTTCGCTTGTATTCGCTTGCGCGGCTTTTGCGGTGAATAATAATGCGGTGAATAATAATGAAGATCAGCGCGTCAGGCAGGCTGGCCAGGCACTGAGCGAAATCCTCAATGCCGCCAATGGCATCCCGCAAAACCTGCTCGACCGAGCGTCCTGCATTCTAATTTTTCCGTCGGTAGAAAAAGGTACATTCGGAGTCGGCGGCAGGTATGGACGCGGTGTTTTGGTTTGTCGCAGCGGCCTGCATCAGACGGATTCCTGGGGATCTCCCGCTCTTTATGCACTCGAAGGCCGTGGCGTCAAATTTCCCGGTGGCCGCAATGTCGATTTCGTTCTGCTGGTCATGAATCCCGAAGCCGCCCGCTCGCTACTCTCAGGCAGAGTAAAGCTGGGCTGGCAAATATCCACTGCCGCCGGCCCGGCCGCAAGCACGCCGGAGAAAGTCTCTGCACCAGGCGATGCTGAAATTCTCTGCTACTCGCGTGATCGAGGAGTGTTCACTGGCATCTCTCTCGCCGGTTCGACCCTGCGCTCCGATGCCAATGCGGACCAGAAGCTTTATGGAAAGAAGAAACTGACCGCAAAGGGAATTATTCTTGATCGCGCAGTGGGAGTTCCTGCCTGCGCCGGCCAGCTTGTCTCCATATTGAATTCCAAGTCCCCTTCGAGTCCCTCATGATCCGCGTGCGCGCTGCCTCGGGTCCGCCGGTGTTTGCAACTCCCAGACCCTCAATTAAGCTAGTCTCCTCTTAAGTTTTAGTGCATGCCTCTCGGCCGGGATGGCGGAACTGGCAGACGCAGCGGACTCAAGAGCGGATGCTACTTATCTTTCAAGTATAAGTAAATAAGCAAGATAATTGCGCGACCGCAGACCTGGCGGATTTATGAAGCTTGAGTCCTTCGGAAGACTGGGCGATCATAACTACACAAATTTCCGTCTCTGAAATCGCAACTCTGGAGCCGCCTACCGGTACGAAACCAGACCGGGAGGATATAGAGAATAAATATACTTGTCTGACCTGACTCTGGCCCGCTTCGGAGCAAAGCCCTCCAACTGCGCACTCGCTTCTCTAAACAGTGGCAGTTTCACCCCTTTGCGGCTTAAAGTAATGTCTGACGCGGCTCGGGAGTCGGAGCTGTGAAATCGGCCTGCGATAGGACATACCTCGACTTCTCGAATCTAATAACGCCGGGAAGGACAATTCATGGAGAGAGCAATACAGTTTCCCGCGAAAGTCCTATCGCGGGAGGCACGGTCGGAACACGAGTTGGGGCTATTTTCGACTGAGTCTGTCCTCAACCTGCAAAAATTAATCTTTGCGGGCTCTCCTCTGCCCGAGGTTTTAGAGAACATTGCCCAGTTGGTTGAATCGCAAGCCGAGGGCATGTCTTGCACGATCTGGCTTCCCGACGAAGACGGAAAGGAACTCCATTGTGCCGCTGCGCCCAGCCTTCCTGGATTCATCGCTCACGTAGGGACTATGGCTGTTGGTCCGAAAGGCGGATCTTGCGGCACCGCCATTTACCGGAAGGAACCGGTGTATGTAACCGACATCCTGACCGATCCCACCTGGGAGCAATATCGCAACCGCATGTTGCCTTATGGAATTCGTTCCGTTTGGTCACGTCCGCTGTTTACGAGCGAAGGCAAAGCTCTCGGCACATTTTCTATCAACTATCGTGAACCACGCAGGCCCAATGCCAACGAGCTCCGGTTGATCGAGAATGCCAGCCACATCACTGGGATCGCGATTGAGCGCCACATGAACGAACAAGCACTGCAGCGAGAACGCGACCGGCTGCGATTGCTTCTGGAAATCACAAGCAGCGTCACCTCGAAGTTGGATCTCCGACAAATGGTTGAGGCGCTGTCGACGAATCTGTTCAGGGTAATGCAATGTGATGTGTCCGCGTTGTTGGTACCAGACTCCGAGAGTCGCGCATTGCGTGTGACTATCCTCCACAATCGGGACGCGAAAGGACCCTTCCGCGAGGGATCGTTGGTGCCGATGAATGGTTCGATCTCGGGTCAGGTATTGCGGAAAGGCAAGAGCATCCGGATCGATAGCTTCGAACAGGTCCGCGACGATCCTGAAATCTTTGGGAATCCTGACGGCCGGCTTCTTTATGAGCGCGTGATCGAGGAAGGCCTCAGAACGGGGTGCTATCTTCCGCTGATAGGCCGCGATCGCGTGGTTGGCGTTCTGATGCTCTGCAGGCGTTCGGACAATCATTTCGCGAAAGACGACGTCATCTTGCTCGAGCAGGTGGCCTGTCAGGTAGCAATCGCCGTTGAGAACACATTGGAGTACGAACGGGCAACAAAGGATCGAGACAAGGAGACGAAACAAAGACGCTATCTGGAGGAAGAAATTCGTGCCGGGTTAGGAGAAATCGTCGGAGAGAGCCCGGCGTTGAAGACCGCGTTGAGCATGGTATCGGTCGTTGCCCCTACGGATTCCGGCGTGTTGATCCTTGGCGAGACGGGAACCGGCAAAGAACTGGTTGCGCGTGCGATACATAAGCTGGGCAATCGCAGTGAAAAGGCATTCGTGAAACTGAACTGTGCCGCGATTCCCCTTGGACTTCTTGAGAGTGAGCTTTTCGGCCACGAAAAAGGAGCATTTACCGGCGCGATAGCCCAAAAAACGGGACGGTTCGAACTCGCCGATAAAGGCACGCTGTTTCTTGACGAAGTCGGAGATATCCCTCTCGAACTCCAGGCGAAGCTGCTCCGCGTTCTACAAGAGCAGGAATTCGAGAGGCTCGGCAGCAATCGTACGCATAAGGTTGACGTCCGCCTGATCGCAGCCACGCATCGGGATTTGCCGGCGATGGTCAAGCAAGGAACGTTTCGCGAGGACCTTTACTATCGTCTCAAAGTATTCCCGATCCAGGTCCCAGCCCTTCGGCAACGCACTCAGGACATTCCGAGATTGGTGCGGCATTTCACGAAGCTCTACGCTCAACGAATGAATAAACGAATTGACGTAATTCCTCCGGATACGATGGACGCGTTGGTGCGCTACCCATGGCCCGGAAACGTTCGTGAATTGCAGAATTTTATCGAACGCGCGGTGATTCTCTCGCCACAGTCGACACTACGCGCGCCAACCTCCGAACTGGAGCCATTCCAGCCTAACAAAGAATCGAATGTCCCTATGAATGGTCTCGCGGAGGTTGAGCGCGATCACATCCTTCGTGCGCTGGAAGCGAGCGACTGGGTGATCAGTGGCGCGGCCGCGCGTTTAGGAATGAAGCGAACCTCGTTGGCCTACAGGATCAAGAAGCTACGCATTCGCCGGCCTACAGCAGTCCCATAGAAATGCAGCAGCGACGCAGCAGGCGATAACTAACTTTCCTGGCGCTTGCAGCGACCCCTTATCAGTGGCAATGGTTCCGACGGAAATCCGTCAGCGGCGGACATCCGTCAGAGATTTGTCAGCTTCGGTTCGGGATTCGCTGCGATCCTTCCTTACGAACTTCAACTGCCAGAATGATTTGCGTGAATGTGCTCTCTTGTACCGAGCTGTGCCTCTTTTGGTATCCCACCTGCGCTAAACACCACAGAAGTGAGGAGAGGTTTCCATGAGTGATGCGACGACACGAACCGCGACAAAGCGCCAAATGCCGCGTCAGGACGATGCCCGATTCAACGTACCTACTACATCCATCCACAAGATCGAAGCCGACGGCGTGCAGGTGTTTTATCGGGAAGCTGGCGACGTAACCGCGCCCGTTGTTCTTTTACTGCACGGATTCCCGGCCTCATCTTTCATGTTCCGCGAACTCATTCCGCGCCTGGCCGATGACTACCGTGTGATCGCACCAGACCTTCTGGGTTTCGGATTCACCGAAGTTCCGTCTGAGCGGCAGTATTCATATACGTTCGATCGACTCGCGCTCACGATCGACGCCTTCACACAGGCACTCAAGATCGACCGCTACGCAATCTATGTGTTCGACTATGGCGCGCCAACCGGCTTCCGTTTGGCGATGGCTCACCCTGAGCGCGTTACAGCCATCATTTCACAAAACGGGAACGCCTACGAAGAAGGCCTCGGCGATGCCTGGGGTCCGATCCGGAAGTATTGGGCCGAGCCAACAGCAGAAAACAGGGACATACTTCGCCAAACAGTTCTGACAGCGGGAGGAACGCGCTGGCAGTATACCCACGGCGTGGCGAATCCGGAGGCTGTTCCGCCTGAGTCCTACACGTTGGATACGGCTCTGCTCGAACGGCCAGGCAACAAAGAGATCCAGCTCGATTTGTTTCTGGATTACGCGTCGAACGTACAGCTTTATCCGAAATTCCAGGAATATTTCCGCAGGTCCAAACCGCCTTTGCTTGCGATCTGGGGCAAGAACGATCCTTTCTTCATTCCCGCCGGAGCCAAGGCCTTTCAAAAGGACCTGCCGAAGGCGGAGGTGCAATTCCTCGATACCGGACACTTTGCGGTTGAGACACACGTGGTAGAAATCGCGGCGGCGATGAAAGACTTTTTCGCCGCGAATGGCATTCGGCGGCTGAAAGCAGAACGAACGGCTTAACGACGAGTAACGAGGAGAATATGGAACGTCGAAGATTTCTTGGCGCGCTCACGGCAGCATCTCTAGGCGTGGCTCTCGATGGCTCTCTCACTCGATTTGCCCGCGCGCAAAATACCGCACGGGCTGCCGCGAACCCGCAGACTTCCAAGACAAGTGGATTTCCCGTGAACTCAACGATCGTATTGGTGCATGGGGCGTGGGCCGATGGCTCGTGTTGGAGGAACGTCATTCTGCCCTTAGAACGGCGCGGTCTCCAAGTCATCTGCGCGCCGATCCCGATGACATCCTTAACCAACGACGCTAACGCTTTGAGTCAGGTACTGGAGCGGACCAGCGGCCCGGTGGTCCTTGTCGGACACGCCTACTCTGGCGCCGTGATCGCGGCCGTGCGAGAAGACCGCGTCAAGTCTCTGGTTTATATCGCGGCGCTCGCTCCGGATGAGGGCGAGACCGTAGCCAAGGTTTTCTATCTTGACCCAAAGCCTCCAGAATCGCCGAAGCTGGCGCCGGATTCTCACGGTTTTATATGGATTCCCGACGGTGGGTTTCGCCAGGCCGTTGCGCACAAGGCCTCTGCCGAACAAATAAGCATTGCAACTGCCGTGCAACGGCCAATCGCGGTTCAGTGCATTCAAGAGGCCGCCCCAACGCCGAGTTGGAAAACAAAACCATCGTGGTTCCTGATCGCCGAGGAGGATCGGATGATCAATCCGAAGACACAGCATTTCATGGCCGATCGTATGCGGGCGAAGGTTCATGCGCATCCTGTGGACCACAGCCCGATGTACACCGAGCCAAATCTCGTGATCAGCATAATCCTGGAAGCGGCGCGTGAGACCCTTTCGTCTTAGCTTCTTGCTGAAACGAACACGCAATTTCTTATTGGAAGAGGCGGGGACATGGGCGATACAAAATTTGTTGCCATCATCACCGGGGCAAGTCAGGGCATAGGCCGAGCCACAGCCATCCGGCTCGCTCGCGATTTCTCGGCCATTGTGCTGGTGGCAAGGGATAAGGACAATCTGGAAGCAGCTGCGACCGAAGTAATGTCCGTTGGGACTGAAGCTGTCACCTTTGCCCTCGACCTGCGTCAGCCACAATCTGCGAAGACCATCATCGAAGGAACTCTCGAGCGGTTTGACAGAATCGATGCTCTGCTCAACATCGCTGGCGCGGTGCAGCAAATCGACTTGTTCCAGATGACTGACGCGCAGTGGGAGGACGGCATGGCGCTCAAGTTCCACGGCGCGCGTCGCTTAACCACAGAGGCGTGGAACGCTTTGAAGGCCTCGCATGGATCGGTCGTGTTCATGTCCGGAAGCGCCGCCTTTGCCCCCAAGCCCGGATATGCCGCAGTCGCGGCGATCAATGCAGCCATTAACGCTCTGGCCAAGGCATTCGCTGAGCAAGGAATCAAAGACGGCGTGCAGATCAACAGCATATCGCCTGGAGCGGTTATGACGGGACGCCGGCAATCCTTCTTTGAAAAGTGGGCGCCTGCGCACAATCTCACAGTCGAAGAAGCAATCGAAAAATTTCCGGAGCAAGCCGGCATTACCCGCTTGGGAAAGCCGGAAGAGGTTGCCGATCTAATGGCTTATCTGGTATCACCGGCAGCGAAGTGGATGACAGGCTCTTCTGTGCGTATGGACGGCGGCGAGATCAAGGGCATTTAGGAGGACAAGCAATGGAGCGTCGCACTTTTCTCGGCGGTCTCACATCCGCATCTTTCGGCGCCATGCTGGAGAATTCTTTCGCCAAGCCGGTACGACCACCGAACTCAAATAAAACTGGGGGAAGTATGGCTGGCCAGGATTCTTTCGAGTCGTCTATTGTCGAAGTTTCAGGAAACACGATTTTCGTGCGCCACTATGGAAAAGGAACGGCCATTCTGCTGGTGCACGGCTTCCCGCGCACCAGCCTGATGTGGCGATTCCTCGCGCCGAAGCTCGCCGACAATCACACTGTGATTTGCGTAGATCTGCGGGCCTACGGTCGAAGTGGAATACCCGCATCTTCGGGCGATAACTTTCCTTATTCAAAGCGTGCAATGGCGAAGGAACTGATGGAGGTGATGGACAAGCTCGGCTTTCCGACCTTCACGCTGATCGGCCACGACCGCGGAGGACGCGTCTCTTACCGGCTGGCTTTGGACCATCCGAAGAATGTGGAGCGACTCGCTGTGTTCGACGTGATTCCCATCCTCGAAGCATGGAGTCGGACTGATGCGCGCTTCGCTCAGACCTACTGGCCATGGATTTTGTTGTCGCAGAAGGAGCCTCTTCCCGAGAACTATCTTCTCGGCGCGCCCGAAGCCGTCTTCCACAATCCCTTCGGCCAAGGTTCGTTCGGCCCAGAGACTCTCAAAGAATACGTCTCAACCTATCGTGACCCGGCCCGCGTTCATGGAATCTGCGAGGAGTATCGAGCGGCAGCGACGATTGATGTCGAACACGATCGTGTGGACAAGGAAGCGGGCAGGCGAATTGAATGTCCCATGCTCCATCTGTGGGCGGAGGGTGGTCCCCTCGACACCTTCTATACGAAGGACGGCGGCCCGCTGGGCATTTGGCGGCAATGGGCACCACGCGCGCAAGGCCAGGCGATGAAGGGCGGGCACTTTTTCCCGGAAGAGAATCCTGACGACACCGCTGTTCTCGTCAAGCAGTTCCTTTCTGCTTGAGGCCGCCCGCGAAAGGAGAGGAAAAACACATGGTGGCATGGGATCGCGTGACCCGTCGTGACGTGTTACGCGCGATACAGGAGTACGACCGGCTGGGCCCAGAACATTTCTTCTCTGAGCATGGTTTCGCCCCTACTACGACCTATGAGTTGGTCTGGGATAAACGCCGTTACCCGCCGAAGGCGGTATTGGGCGCAGCTTATGAGTTCGCCACCGGGGAACAGCTTGGCTCTGGTGACTTCGAGGGTGGGAAGGCCGGCGCCGTAAGAGTGCTTGGCAAACTAGGATTCAGCATCGAGAAAAAACTAAAGAAATAAAGGAGATGCGGAAATGAAAAAGTGGAAACTTGTGATTCCTATCGCCGCGGTCGCGGCGTTTCTCGCTTGGTATGCATTCCGGCCCGAACGGCTTGTGGTGAATCGGCGTGTCGATGAAGCCATGCCATCCACGCAAGGTAGCTCGTCGCCGCAGCCTCTTGCCTCCGGACAGTTCTACAGCGTCTTGCACCCAACGGCAGGTACGGCAACCATCTACCGCATGGGAGATGGCAGTCGTGTTCTTCGCTTTACGAACTTCACCACATCAAACGGTCCGGATGTGCATGTCTACATGGTTGCCTCGGACGATGCAAAAGACAGCGCCAGCGTGCTGCGCGCGGGTTTCATCGATTTAGGGACCATCAAAGGGAATATGGGCGACCAAAACTATACCCTTAATCCCGAAGTGGACTTGTCGAAATATCGCGCGGTTTCAGTGTGGTGTAAACGGTTCAGCGTCAATTTTGGCGCCGCTCGATTGATGCCCGACCAAGCGGTGTCGGAGAAGTAGCATATCGAAAGGATCTTTGGCCGGAAGCATCCAATTTCAAATGGTCGAGTCACCATTCATGACCGACGAATTGGTCTATGCGAAGACCTTTCTGCCTGATGCTGTCGTCACGCGTCCACTCGAGGGCGCTGGACCGAAGATCGATCTCTCCATCGGATATCGAAGTGCGAACACTTCGCCGACACTAGAGCTGTTCTTATCGCGCGCGCACGAACTGGCTTCGCAAAGCCCTCTGAGAGTCGCAGCCGATTGGTAACGACAAGTCGGCTTCTCGGTAGCGACCCGTTGCTGACGAACACTGTTTTCGCCATTGGTTGTTCTTGTCATGAGAAGTGAGAACCCACCCGTTTGAGGCTGATTACAGCTTTGTGAGTTTCATCTGCTTCGCGAGTTCGGCGTCGAGCATCCTCGCAGGAACAAGTCTCGGCAGAGTCCAGTTCTTGAAGCGTTGAGGAATGACCGCGTAGCGTGCCTTCGGTTTCGCCTTGCTGAGTGCGACGTGGACGGCCTCGCCCAGACGTTCAGGGGATAAGCCATGGGTACGTGCTTCGGTGACGATGAACTTCTGGAAGTTCTGCACCGCCTCCCAATACTCGGTGTGCTTGAACTCGCTCAGATCTTCCCGTTCGCCCTTGTCGTACATCGCCGTGTTCACGGTGCCCGGTTCAATGATCACGACGTCAATGCCAAATAACATCAGTTCTCGCCGCAGCGCGTCCGACATTCCTTCAAGACCAAATTTGGAAGCGCTATAGGCGCCGAGAAGCGGGATCGCAACTTTTGCCACGCTAGACGTGATGTTCACGATGCGGCCGGGCCGCCCCTGCCTCTTCTTATCCGTTCCCAAGAGAGGCGCGAAGGCTTGGATTACGACAAGCGGCGAGACCATGTTGACCTCCAACTGCCTCCTGTACTCGCTGGGCCTCAGATGAAGCAGCGGCCCACTCACTACAATTCCTGCATTGTTTACCAGGCCAACCAGATTCCTGTCGCCTGTCATGGCAGCGACCTTCTGAGCGGCTTGATGGACAGCATCGGCGTCCGTAATATCCATCAGGAGAGGCACGAAGCCGTTTCCGAACTCCTTTTGCAGACGATCGGCGTCCGCCTGCTTGCGTACAGAACCGAACACGCGAAATCCCTTTGAAACAAGCACCTTTGTGGTTCCCCAACCGATTCCGGTGGAGACCCCCGTGACCACGATATCTTTGCTTTTGCTGTTCGCCATTGCATTTCTCCTAAGATGATCACTGTTCATCTTCAATATGGACAGCGTACATCTTGGTACAAAGCATGTCAAGGTGTACAGTGTTCCGTATGCCGTATCCGTCGAAGACAGACCGTCAAACCATCCTTTCTGCTGCGGTTAAGGAACTCATTCACGGAGGTATCCGCGACTTATCGCTGCGGAACATCGCTGCTTCCCTCGATCTCGCGCCCAACGCGATCTACCGTTACTTTTCAGATCGCAGGGCACTCGAAGCTGCTCTGGCAGACGAAGCTGCCCGGCAACTGGAGCTGGCGCTGAGGAAGGCAGCCGACGGGTGCGAACCAGTTCCCGCAATCCGCGAGATGTCATCTGCTTACATGAAGTTCGCAAGGGACAATCCTCACCTCTACGAGGCGATGATGAGTCTCCACGCGCCAGGGCCCGATGCGACCTCCCACCTAAGCCTCTGGACGTTCACTGTCGAGCAGGTGCAACGAATTGCCGGGTCCGACCGAGCTGCGCAGGCATCCGTCGCGCTTTGGGCGTTCCTACATGGAGCCGCGACGCTGGAAGCCGCTCAAGTGTTAGGCGAGATCAAACCGGCAAGCGGTCTCGAATTTGGGTTTGAGGCGTGGTTGATGGCTGTTTCTACGCGTCGGGAGGCCATAGATGCACTTGATGCACTCCGAATCAAGCCTACGAAAAAGAGGGCAAACAAGAAGGTCTCTGCGCGTAAAAGGTCGGTGCGAAGCGGCAGGTGAGGATTCAGGTTGGTGTCATTGATTCTCATTAATAAGGACAAGGGCCTGTGTCCCCGTTAGTACCTATTAGTCCATTCAGAACGTGGGGCTTTACGACTGAAGTATCCCTGATTGGATTACTCTCGGATTACGGGCAAACTTGGCCGACGAACCAGACAGAACTGCGAAGAGATGCCGCATTGGTAGATTCCACACTTCTTCCCTTTTGCCTTATAACTCCCTCTTGATTTCCTTGAGGAGACTGAGAATGCGGTGAACAAGCGGGTCTACATTGCCGCTCGACCATAGAGCAAAGGTGTCCAACGGTCCGATAGAAAAACCTGGAGTTCGTAACACGACCCCATCAGGAACAAAGTCTTTTGCAGAAGACGGAAGGAACATATATCCCACGCGGGCCTTTGTAAGGTTGACCCCGGTCTGATAATGTTCCGCCATTTGATACCTGTCCAGCGGCATGCGATTCTTCAGAAAGGCAGTCGCGATCATTTGGTGCACACTCGGCAACAGGTCTTTCGAGGGCATGATGAGGAGTTCGCCTTTGAGGTCTCTTGAGCTCACGTACTTCTTGCGGGCTGCTCTATGCCCTTTTGGGAGAGCCACAACAAGTCGCTCCCGAATCAGCAGCATGTTCTCGATTTGGTCGTAGGTACGGCTCAAATGACCAATGCAGATATCAAAGGTTCCCGAACGTAGTCCTGTAATTTGCGGGTCTTCAGGTCCTTCTTTAAGCTCCACGTTCACAAGAGGAAGAGTGCTTCTGATCTTCTCGAGAAGCGTGGGAAGAATCTGGAAGGTCGCCGTCGGAATGAACCCGAGCCGGATGGTTCCTACCTCACCGCTCTCTGCATGAAGTGCTGCTGCTGATGCCTGCTGAAGTCTTAACAGGATTTCTCGTGCCGCAGACAGAAAGACTTCGCCCGCACGGGTGATTTCAACCTTCCGCTTTGATCGTCGAAAAAGGGCAACACCCAGTTCGTCTTCAAGTTGTTTGATTTGGACGCTTAGAGAAGGCTGGGAGACATGTAGCTGTTTGCCTGCCTGCCGAAAGCTCAAGGTTTCGGCGACCGCAACGAAGTATCGCACGTGCCGGAGTTCCATGGCTGATAATCCCCACCTATCAGAGTGACATGAACAAACTACCACGCCGTATCACTATGTAGACGAATCTGACAAACTGTAGCGCCGATGAAAGTGGCGAAATCAGTCAGTAGGAGGTGGGTTATGAAAATTGGTTTTCTGGGAGCCGGGAACATAACACGTACATTCGGCCGTCACTTGATCAACGCTGGTCACACCATCGTTGTGTCCAATTCAAGAGGCCCGGAGACACTGGCTGATTTTGTCGCTGATCTTGGTCCCGGCGCCATCGCGGGGACCAAGGAACAGGCGGCCGAGTGCGACGTCGCTATTCTCGCTGTACATTGGGTGAAAGTGCGCGAAGCGCTGAAAGGTATCGATTGGCGTGGCCGAATTCTGATCGATGCGACGAACGCTCATGTGGATCCTAAACCTGACGTCAGTCTGGCGGGAGTCACCAGATCACGGGCTGCATTGAAGTCGACCGGACGCACATCGAGCGAGATAGTCGCTGCGATGGCGGTTGGCGCACGGCTTGTAAAATCGATCAGCAACATGCCGATGGCCTGGATACAGGACTTCTCTCCGAACAAGCCCCGCACCGTCATCTTTACATCCGGCGACGACACCGAAGCGAAACAGCTAGTAATTGATTTGGTCAACAGCACTGGATTAGTCGCGATTGATCTCGGGTCACTCGCCACAGGCGGTGCCATGCACGAGGTTGGCGCTCCTTTATCCGGCCTCGAACTCCACTTCGTCCGCCGGCTTCGTTGAGAGTGGTGCCGTTCTCTCGAACGGGAAGTCGTCATGAAAGTGGTAGAATTCCTGCGGGTGCTTTCTTATGACTTGGCAATGGACTCTTAGCTAGAGAATCGCCGGCAAGTGCTTCATGGGAAAAATGACAATGAACCGTGGAAGTCTGCGGAAACTGACACACTTTCTTATACAGTTGCACATTCGTTATTTTGGATGAAAAGGGAACAGAGCCATAAACAGGTCGTAAAATAAGGCACTTGCAAGTAGAGCCGGGATGGCGGAACTGGCAGACGCAGCGGACTCAAAATCCTCTAAAAAAATCTCATCCCATCATATCTATTTGTAAATAATAATTTTATTGACATCACTGCGAAGCCGGAATAGCTTCACATTCATTACACATTTTCGAGTTCCCGCGCCACTTCGAGCGAGGAGCGAAAATGACCGAACACCACACGATTCTGGGCGGCAAGGTCCACGTCTACAAACGCCCGAACAGCAGCCTCTGGCAATGCTCAAGCTTTTTTGCCGGCAGGAATCGCCGCACCAGCACGAAGGAAGACAGTCTCTCCAGGGGCCAAGGAAATCGCTGAGGATTGGTACCTCCGCCTCCGCGGAAAACTCCGCGACGGAGAGATCAAGAGCGAAAAGACCTTTCGCGAAGTGTCTGAGCACTACCTGCACGAGTTCGACATCATGACGCAGGGACAACGCAACCAAAAATACGTGGAAGGCCAGCACTGGCGGTGTGAAGGACGTCTAATTCCTTTCTTCGGGAACCTGGGCATCTCCGAGATAACCGCTGGAAAGATCCAGGAATACCGACTTCACAGACACCAAGAAGCTCTTAAGGAATTTGGCAAACCACCAGGCCATAGTACGATGCACCAAGAGATCGTGACCCTCCGCCAAACCTTAAAAACGCATTGTGCAACGGATGGCTGGATCGTCTTCCCGACTTCTCTGAGCCATACCGGAAATCGCCAAAAATTTCGCACCGTGCATGGTTCTCACTAAAAGAATACAAACAACTCTATGAA